>CAVTUR010000018.1:0-332330 GCA_963737945.1 Blastocatellia bacterium
CCATGTATTGCTGGATCTTTGCGTCTTTGCGCGAAACGCCTTTCAACCCTTCGGCATGTTTGTGCAAAGCCGCAAAGATCCGCAAAGACACAAAGAGCTCGATACTAGCCAGCTGTTACGGGTCTTGCACGCTTGGTCGCTCGAAGCGAAATAACTAAGAACGCAGCCACCAGCGCCGAAGCGGAAAGTATATGCGACGCCCGCTACAAACGAATGGGTGGCCGTGCTCATAATACCCGACGATGTACGGTCCGGCGAAGCCCCCAAGATTTCCGATCGAGTTAATCAACCCAATCGATGCCGCCGCCGCCGTCCCGCTGAGGAAACTGGTCGGGAGCGCCCAGAAACCCGGAAGATACCCGTATATCCCTATCGCCGCCAGGCAGAACATCGACATCGCCAGCGCCGTGTTGTCGAGCAGGGCGACGCTCAGCACCAGCCCGACAGACGTCAGAAGCATCGACAGAGCCGTGTGCCAGCGGCGTTCGCCGGTTCGATCCGAGGACCAGCCAATCACCAGGATCCCAACGAGACCCACGCAAGAGGGCATGGCCGCGATTAGCGTGACCATCATGTTCAGACCGAAAGATTCTTTATGATTGACGGCAGCCAGAACTGGAATCCGTAGACTGCTGTGACCATGTAAGAAGGGCGAGGGTCAGCAGAACGACTTCGCGGTGTCTAAAGGCCTGAAGGATGCGAAGTAATGAGAGCCCATCTTTGCCTCCTTCTCTCGCTCCAGCTCGGATGTAATCCATTCATGCTCTCCTCCGGGCAACCATCTCGCCTGATGCGGCCAGTCGGTCAGATAGAAAATCGTGATTATGCCAAAGACGATCGCCGGTGCGCCCTCGAGGATGAACAGCCAGCGCCAGCCGGCGAGCCCAAACCAGCTAACTTTCAGTATCAAACCGGAAAGCGGCGAGCCGATAATGTTTGAGATCGGTATCGCGGCCATGAACAAAGCGACGGCCTTGCCCCGGTCCTGGTAGCGAAACCAGTGGCTGAAGTACACGATGATCCCGGGGAAAAAGCCGGCTTCCGCGGCGCCCAGCAGAAGGCGTATCCAATAAAATTGAGTCGATGTCTGTATGAATCCGGTTATGATCGCCAGGACTCCCCACGGAATCATGATTCTCGCAATCCACGCGCGAGCGCTCCATCTCTCAACCAGAATGCTGCCCGGTATCTCGAGCACAAGGTAGCCAACAAAGAAGATTCCCGCGCCAAGGCCGAGCACCTCGTCCGAAAAACCCAGCGCGCCTTTCATTTGCAGCGCGGCATAGCTTACATTCACTCGATCCAGGAAAGCGATGATGTAAAGAACGAATAAAAAGGGCATGATTCGCCGCATGATCGACGTCGTGCTCGCTCCGAGACAGGAGAAGTATCCCTAATCTGGCTTGCCATTTGTCTGCGATCCTCGGGTGGGTTGGGACTTCACACCCAACTTCTGGCTCGAGAGCTATCGATATAAAAAGCCGCGCTCTCAGAGTTCAACAGAGCTAAGCAACATGGGCGCCCCGAGTCTCCACGTAGACGGCGTAGAGCGACTGGCTGGCGGCCATGAAAAGCGGTTGCGCTTGGGGCCGCCGAAGCAGAGGTTGGCGCAATCTCGGGCAGCAGGATCTGCCCGATGCGCGTCCGTCGGGGGCGAAGATATGGACGCCGTCGTAGCCGTCGCCGACCCAGCCCGCGCCGGCCCAGATGTTGCCGTCGATGTCGGCGCGAATGCCGTCGGCGAGGCCGGCGCCTCTTGCCGGCGTTCATCTTCATCTCCATCGAGATGAATTCGCGGCCGTTGCTGAGCTTTTTGCCGTCGGCGACATCCCACACCATGATGTTCTTCGGCGCCTTGGGGTAGTGCGATGCGCCGGTGTCGGCGATGTAGAGCTTCTTGTAGTCGGGCGAGAAGCACAGGCCGTTGGGCTTGAACAGCTCGTCGGTCACCATTTCCATCTCGGCCGTCTTGGGATCGATGCGATAGACGGCCTCCTTGATTTCGAGCGGACCTTTGTTGCCTTCGTAGTTCATCAGGCTGCCGTAGCCCGGGTCGGTGAACCAGATGCCGCCGTCGGGATGCACGACGATATCGTTGGGCGCGTTGAGCGGCTTGCCCTGCCACTTGTCGGCGAGGACGGTGACTGAGCCGTTGTGCTCGTAGCGGACGACGCGGCGAGTGCCGTGCTCGCAGGAGAGCTGCCGGCCTTCGAAATCAAACGTGTTGCCGTTGCTGTTGACTGGCCGGGTTTCGCGAAAACGCTGACGTGGCCGTCTTCGTCGAGCCAGCGAAACTGGCGGTCGTTGGGGATGTCGCTCCAGACCAGATAGTCGGCCGACGCCGCTCCACGCCGGTCCTTCGGCCCACAGCATGCCGGTATACAAGCGCTGAATCGATGCGTTGCCGATCTTGTACTTGGCGAAGCGCTTGTCGAGCACGACGATGTCGGGATCGGGGTAGCGAATCGGCGGAGCGTTCTGTCCGTAGTCGCGGTTCTGGCTGAAGACCGCGACCGGCAGCGCTGCCGTCACTGCTGCAGCTATGAACGAGCGCCGCTTGATCTCAACACACTGATCATTGCCGGCTCTGGCTTCCTCCATTGAGTGCCCTCCTACCCAATACAATTCCGTGACCGGTTGCAGGATGTTTCTTTACCGCAGCAGGATATTGAACAGGAGTAGATGAAGCAAGTCGATCTGCGCGGCAACACAACAAGCTCAGCACACCAATCACTTCGATCAGCCCTTGCGCCGCACCTTTAGCACAACGATTTTGGTCGAATGATTGAACGGCGCAGGATCCGTTACTGGCGCAGTCCGGCGTACGATTGATTCGCCGATAATATCGGCAGGAACAGGAATCAGCTCTTCAATAGTCAAGTATCCATCCGCGCACACCGATTCGATTTCCTTCATGTACGCCGCGCCCGGAGACGAAGAGTGCGTTGTTGATCGCTACCAGAAATCCGTCGTGGTTGATTAGGGGACGCACTTTATTGATCAGTCGTGTATAGCCCTGCGCCAGGTCTACGACGCCCCTTGTGGTTGCCGAGTAAATTGGCGGGTCCAGGAAGACGCAATCGAAGCGCTCGTCGGCGGTCTTAAGACGATTAATCCGCGGCCAGAAATCCCCGGTCTGAAAATCGCTCTTGTTGATCGGAAAACCGTTCAGCGTATAGGAAGTCTTTGCGATGTTCAGGAATCTGCGATTCAACTCCAGATGAACGACACGAGTGGCGCCGCCTGCTTGGGCCGCGACACCCAGACTACCGGTATAGGCAAATGTGTTGAGCGCGGATCTATCTTTGAGATGTTGGCTGGCCCACAGCCGAACGTTGCGTGTATCCAGATACAAGCTTGTGTCACGATTGATCATCGGATCGATTGCGTACCAGACGCCGTTCTCGATTATCTTCCGATCCGCAGTCTCTCCGTAAGACAACTCTGCCCCGCTTTTGCTGCGGAGTCCTGGCTGTTGCGCGTCTTCACCACGATCGCCTTGATCCACGGCAGTTGCTCCGGCAGAAACTGCTGTGCGTCCCGCACCGAGGCAAACCCCTGCTCCGGTTTATCGGCGTAGTTATGGATAACAAGCGTCCTGGCGTACAGATCGATGACAAGGTTGGGATTGCCTTCGGTGAAACCATTAAACAGGCGAAAGGCGGTTTCGTGCCGCTCATCAAAAAGCGCCGCGCGAAAAGTAAGAGCATCTTCAATCAGTTCTGTTGTCATTAGGGTAACGCATACCTTTCGAACGGGGGACGAGGAATAACCGAAGAATACTAGTTCATCAGCCTGAGCTGAGGGAAGTCACCCGCGTCCGGACAGCACGCTTCAGACGCACGTCATACCCACCTCGTGTGAGAGGTGGGTCGGTGATGTTGCTGCCTACGACGAAGTGCGCGGGGACCTTATGCGCTCCTGCTCTGTTGTAGGCTGCAACATCATTCGACCCACTTCTCACGAAGTGGGTATGTGCTAAGAGCACGACATGACTACTCACATCCGATCTGGTGTAGGCCGCAGCATCAGCGACCCACTTCTCGCGAAGTGGGTATGTTCAAGAACGCAGACGTTGACGCGCGACTGATCTGGTGTAGGCTACAACATCAGCGACCCACTTCTCACGAAGTGGGTATGTGCTAAGAGCACGACATGACTACTCACATCCGATCTGCTGTAGGCTGCAGCATCATCGACACACCTCTCACGAGGTGGGTATGTTCAGAACCAGAAAGAGGACACCTATGAACCGACGAGACTTTCTCCAGAGTGCCGTTGCCGGCGCAACCTCGTTTGCCTTGAATACCCGGGCGCGCGCGAGTGGGAACGATCTTAGCGCCATTCGCGCGCAAATAGAGCGGCGTCACGATGAATCGGTAATGCGCCTGCAGGAGTGGATCCGACAGCCGTCAATCGCCGCCGAAAACCGTGGCGTCAATGAAGGCTGCGACCTAGCCATGCGCTATTTCCGCGATGCGGGGTTCGGTGAGGTCACAAAGATTCCCAGTGACGGCCAACCAGGGATACTGGCCACCCTCGATGCAGGCGCTCCACGCACCGTCGGCCTCTACTTCATGTATGACGTCAAACAGGTTGATCCGGCCGAATGGTCTTCGCCGCCGTGGGATGCCGCGCTCGTCGATAAGCCCGGCGTCGGAAAGGTCATCGTCGGTCGCGGCGCAGTCAATCAGAAGGGACCCGAAGCTACATTCCTCGCCGCGCTTCACGCCATCAGAGCCGCGGGGCAAAAGCTCCCGGTGAATCTGGTGCTCGTAGCCGAAGGCGAAGAGGAGATCGGTTCCCCGCACTTCCCGCAGATCGTACGCCGGCCGGAGGTTCAGGCTGCGCTCAAGCGCTGCAACGGAATCTTCATGCCGTTCGCGGCTCAAGGACTCGATGGGCAGGTGACGATGTTCCTGGGTGCTAAGGGCATCATCGAACTCGAATTGGTTTCGAGCGGTGAGCGCTGGGGCCGCGGACCGCAAAGTGACATTCATTCGAGCAACAAGGCTCGTGTTGACAGTCCGGCATGGCATCTCATTCAAGCACTGGCGACACTGGTCTCGCCGGATGGGAATGATCCGGTCATTGACGGTCTCACGGCCAAGGCTCGTCCACTTTCGCAGGCAGACAAGGCCATGATCGCGCAGGCTTCTCGCCGTCTCAACGAAGCGGGAGCGATGAAAGCGCTTGGAGTCCGGCACTGGGTGAAGGATGCGAGTTGGTTGGAATCGCTGGAGATGCTGGTGTCGCGTCCAACGGTCAATATCGAGGGGCTCGTGGGCGGCTACACAGGACCCGGCGGGAAAACGGTCCTTCCTCACAAGGCGGTGGCAAAGCTCGATTTGCGTCTGGTGCCGGATATGACCGCCGCCGAATCGCTTGCGTCGGTCAAAGCTCATCTCGCGAAACGCGGCTTTGGCGATATTGAAGTGAATATGAGCGGCGGATATGATCCGACAACCACGCCCGCTGATTCGGCGGTGATCCGGGCAGCGACGGCGGTATACCGGCGATCGGGAGTTGACCCGATAGTCATGCCGCGGCTTGCCGGATCGTGGCCGGGCTATGTTTTTACCGGCGAGCCGCTGCGCTTGCCGGCGGGCCACTTCGGCCTGGGTCATGGTGACGGGGCGCACGCGCCTGACGAGTACTACGTCATCGAGGCTGCGAATCCAAAGGTCCAAGGCATGGATGGCGCCGTACAATCGTACGTGGAGTACCTGTACGAATTGGCGGTCACCGGGTGACGGCACGAACCCGATCGACGGACACAGTTTGTCAACGTCGAGCCGGTCGTGCGGTGCCTCAGCATGAGTCGGACGGCCGTTTCCCTCCGTCCCTTCGCGCCGCAGGGGTGAAGAATGCAGGGTTGGTTGCGGACTTAACGCAGACGCAGCTGTTCCGGTGCCTGTTGTGCCCCAACTGCCTTCAGACTAGAATCACTCCTGGGTAACCGGAAGAAATTATCGCCTCAAACGCGCCGATTGATTCGCGTCATTCGGCAGAATGGAAGGAGACAAGCAAATGTCCCGAGACCGAAAACCCCTTACCGATGTAAGCGCGAAACCGGGCGGCCGCAAACCGATGAGCAAAGCCGCCGAGCTGGCAACAGTGCTTGAAGCCCATCGTGGAGAACGACATGCGATCGTAATGCAGGATTATCCCGATCCTGACGCCATTTCCACCGCGTGGGCGCACCAATTGATTTCGGCAAGATTCGGCATTGAGTGTGACATCATCTACGAGGGCCGAATAAGTCACCAGGAGAATCTAGCTCTCGTGCAACTGACCGAACTGGGGATGGTCCGGTATACCGAGGGCTACAACCTCGAGCAATACAAGGGGACGGTTTTTGTCGACAATCAGGGCACGACTGCGGCTCTAACGGATCGATTCGCGGCAGTCGGCGTAAAGCCGGTAGTGATCGTCGATCATCACGAGAAGCAGGATAGGATCGAGGCTGAGTTCACCGATATCCGGCACATAGGCGCCACCGCTACGATCTACACCGAGTACATTCGCGAAGGACTCCTCGAGTTGAAGAAAAGCGACGCCAACCACGTAAAGCTCGCGACCGCGCTGATGCACGGTATTCGCAGCGAGACCTCAGGGCTTATACGTGCGCATGCCGAAGAGTTGGAAGCAGCCGGCTTCCTCAGTCGCACCGCGGACTCGTCGCTCCTTGAAGACATCCTCTCGGTGAAGCGCTCGAAGACGGTGATGGACGTGATTCGGCTCGCGCTCGAGAATAGAGAGATTCGAGAGAGCTATTCGATGTCAGGTGTGGGGTTTCTCCGAAGCGAGGATCGAGATTCGATTCCGCAGGCAGCAGACTTCCTGATGACTGAGGAAAATGTTCACACGGCCATCGTCTACGGCATCATCCTCAAAGGGGACCGCGAGATGGTCGTAGGCTCGATGCGAACGAGCAAGGTGACATTGAACCCCGACGAGTTCCTCAAGGAAGCGCTTGGGACTGCCGAAACCGGACGCCACTACGGCGGTGGGCGTCGCGGGGCGGGCGGGTTCGAGATACCCATCGGGTTTCTTGCCGGCATCGGCGACGACGAGCTTGTGCGAATGAAATGGCGACTCTACGACGAGTTGATAAAGAAGAAGCTGCTTGCCAAGATTGGAGTCCCGCCGCCGGCGATCAGAAGTGAAACGCCGCGAAGCGATACAGGGACGTTACCGACAGGCGGACCCCGCTCAGAAGAAGTCTAGCCAGATCTGATCCACGGCAGACCGGCACAACCAACCGGTCCGCAGTCTTATCGACGCCTAATGGGGCGGCGATGCCTGCGATTTCGGTGACGCTGAATCAGATAACCCGTTCCGGCGCCTGCCCCGGCCCCAATCACGGCGCCCTTCTTCCCGCCGATCAAGGCGCCGCCTACTGCCCCGGCGACACCACCAACAACGGCGCCCTTTGTTTTGCTGTGATGATGTCTATAGTGCCGCCGTTGGGCCAGGCTGTCCTCAGCGAAGGTCAACGTTACGAAGACGAGCAATAACAGTATCGCGACGATGTTCTTCGCTCTGAAGTTCGGTCTCACTAGCATACTCTCCTCCTCAGGAAGTTCTTTGTTCACTCAAAGTACAGCACGAACAGTCCCACGCTCGCAACCTAAATACCTTATGACACGGGCGACGATGCTTCGAGGCGGCCGTTTTTGACAAGGCAACTGTTGCAAAGCTGAGACTACGACTGTAGCATAAAGCCTCCGGGCATTATTGGAGAATCGAATGTCGCAACCCATCGATCGCCGTCAGTTTATCAGAGAATTCAGCTTGGCCGCGGCCGCGCTAGCCCTCGCGCCTCGTATCGCCAGGGCCGAGCGGCGTGGCGGGATCAAGCTCATGAGCGAACCCAAGAACGTGGTCATACTCGGCGGGGGGCTCGCGGGGCTCGCGGCTGGATTCGAGTTGAAGCAAGCCGGGCATAACATCACCATCCTCGAGGCTCACAGGTTCCCGGGCGGCCGAGTGCAAACCATCCGCGACTTTAGCAACGGGCAATATGCGGAAGCGGGCGCGATAAGCTTTCCTCAATCTCATGCGTTCACTTATGGCTACGCGACAGATTTCGGATTGCCGCTTCGGCCGGCGTTCAGACCTGGGCTCGATGCAGTGGCTAACATTCGGGGAAGCCGGTTTCGGATCAACTCTATTGGTGGAACCGATATCCCATTCCAACTTCTATCGCGGGAGCGGGCGGCAGGTTTGTTCGGGATCATAGGGCTGTATCTCAATGACTACATCAGTGCGGTCGGCAATCCACGCAAGCGTCACTGGCCACCCGAGTCAGTTGAGCGCGATTGACGGAGTCTCCCTAAGGCAGCTGCTCTCAGACCTGGGCGCGTCCGACGGAGCGATTGACATCGTCGCCGCGTCTCAGCTTGGCTTGTTGGGATTTGGTCTCGATTCCTTCTCGGCGATGGATGGAGTCGTAACCGAAGCAATCGCCGCGGACCCGTTTTTCTATGAAATTGTCGACGGCAACGATCAGCTTGCGTCGGCGCTCAAGCGAAAGGTCAAGAAGCAGTTCAGGAAGGCGTCCATCGTCCAGCGGATCGAGCAGGATCAGAACAGCGTCACCGTCACCTACTCCAACTCCGACGGTCCTCAAACGATCACCGCCGATCGGGTCATCTGCACACTCCCGTTCCCGGTGCTAAAAGACATTGAAGTTACACCGGCTTTTTCCGACGACAAGCAGCGCGCGATCAACGATCTGAAACTGACGCCGGTCACCCGCACTTACCTCGAGTATCGAACTCGAGTGTGGGAGCAAGCCGGCTACAGCGGTTACGGCTTGAGCGATCTTCCGATTCAAAACACTTACTCCCCGACGCTCACGCAAACGGGTGCATCCGGGATATTGACTTCGTACGCGGGTGGGCAGCGCGCCCTCGATCTGAGCATCATGAGCGAGAGCGATCGTCAGAGCTTCGTTCTTCGGCAGATGGGCAATCTGTTTAGCGGGCTAGACAGTCAGTACCTCGGCGGGACGAGTCATATCTGGCACGAGGACGAATTCGCACGCGGGGCTTATACTTACTTTGAGCCGGGACAAATGACGACCCTTCTACCGATCGCGCAACATCCGGAAGGCCGCGTGCACTTCGCGGGGGAGCACACGTCGGCGTGGCACGGATGGATGAACGGCGCGCTCGAGTCGGGCAACCGCGCGGCTGCTGAGGTGAACGACGCGGAGAGCGCGGCGGCGCTGCGAATCACCGGGTAGCCTTGCGCAAAACTGAAATATCTAAATTCTGATCTGCAGCCTCTACTGCTCCGAACAGCGCTCGCCGCAAAACAGCGGCGCGCTCGAGGTCCCATCCAGATTCGTGATCACTATCTCGCCAGGTAATCCGTTACAAAACTTTCCCTTCGCAACAAGACGCGTGAAAGTGTTATCAGCAGGATCGAAACCCTTGAACTTGAGCTTCTTTGGCGATACGCCGCCTACCGTCGCCTTCGCTCCCTCGCGAATTCCGCTTCCAAAGATCGACAGCGTATACGTACCCGCGTCGTCGCGATCCAATTGGCAACGGCCGACAACTGCGGCTGACGCCGTGTCACCAGAGCCACCGGTGCTGGATGACTTGCATTTGAACGAAACCTTGACGCCCTGCTCGTTACCCAATGTACAACCTGCGGGCGCTCCGGGGGGCAGCTCCGTCAGGTTGCGGCTCGTGCCGTTTGGCCCGCTCGCGTAGATCAGGAACGTCTTTCCCGCGTTCGCCGACCCGATCTGAAAGAACGCGTCAACGAGGTTGGCCGATAGAATCTGTATCGCACTGGCGTGAATCACATTGTTTGGATTGCCAACCTCGACACCGAACACCGAGGTTACGTTTGGCTGCCCGTTGGCGAGCACGAAGCAAGTGCCCGGTATCAATAGGTTCTGTCCAATCGTGCAATCTCCCTCGGAGGGCGTGGCCGAAATGACGACGGGCGCCCGGAGACCCAAGTCGATCGAGCACACAAGCGTTTGGGTAAAGGGTCCAAAGATGTTGTCGTCCCCTTCGGTGATGGTCCTGCTCAACGTAATGGTCGCCTGGCCGCCACAGCAAACGAGAGGAAACGCGCTGCCCGGCGTTGTTGCGAGCGCCGGAATCGTAGCTTGGAGAAGAAACCCGTTAATCACCCTGATATCCTTCAGAGCAATCGGAACATCTGACACGCCGTCTCCGTTGGTGTCGCAGCCGATCGTGATTGCAGTCGGTGTGAACCCGCATCCGACGAAATCGAGAGTCACATCGCATAGCGCGTTGATTATGCCGACCGTTGATTGATACGGGACCGCCGGTTGATTCGGCGACACGGCTACCGGGCCGTCCGGGAAGATCAAGATGGGACAACCATCCCTAGCGCCGCCGCGGGAGATGCTCGAAGTTGAAGCGGGCGGCGGCTCGATCGCAGCTCTGGCGGCCAGGGCTCGCCCGGGCTCGATCGGCATAGTCGCGGCGGCGGCGAGTGAAACTATCGCCGTTATTATTGCTCTCGTATTTCTGTTCATCTCAACTCCTGAGGTTGTGATCGGCCTGGAATCTGGCAGTCGCCTTCGCGGCCGCCTGGCGCTTTGGATGAGGACTATGCGCGCAGAGCATTATATCCGAATGTTCGCGTCGCGCCAGTGTCTCGTGAGAGTGCGTTCTTGCCGAAGCCGGCAAACGACCGCTATGCTATCGGCTCTAATCTTCACCCCGGCAAGAAATGGAGCATTGAACCGATAACCCGATGCGGTCGGATTCACTCAAACCTTGACGATACGCCTAGCAATATTGAAATCACTCACAAAGCCGGTCACTGCCGGATTAGCGCTTATTCAGGGGGCCGGATCCGCCGCCTGGACGTTTCCATCGGTGCTCGGTTCGGCAATGCTGATCGCGTGGGCTGCGGAAGCTGCGCAGTTTTTGATCTCGCAAGGACTCGCGCTGGCGATGCTGGCGTGGCTTCAAACGCTGCCGGAGTTCGCGGTTGAGGCGGTAATTGCCTGGCAAGCCGGCAAGACCGCAGGCGATCCGTCTCTGTCTCCACTGGTGAAATCGCATGCGACTGCTCTGATGACCGCGAATCTGACTGGGAGCTTACGCCTTCTGGTCGGTCTCGGCTGGCCGATGATCTACGCGACAGCCTCGATTTTCCATCGGAAACAGAGCAAAAAACGGCTGAAAGAGATCAAGCTCGAAAGAGAGCACTCGGTCGAAATAGTCTTCCTGATCATATCGATCGCTTATTTCGGAGTGATCTGGTTAAAGGGCACGCTGAGTTGGGTCGATACGATCGTGCTGTCCACAATCTACTTTGTCTATCTGTACTTTTTGAAAAAGATCCCGCCGCAGGGGGAAGAGAAGATTGACGATCTGGATCGCATCCCTCGATTCATATTGCGCCAGCGGCGTGCCGCTCGCAACGCGCTGATCTTTTCGATGTTCGCCGCGGGAGGCTTGATCCTGTATTTCGCTGCGCATCCGTTTCTTGAGAGTCTAAAGGCTATCGCTGTCGGGCTTGGCATCTCGACGTTTGTGTTTGTTCAGTGGGTTGCGCCTTTCCTGTCGGAGTTTCCGGAGAAAGTCTCTGCCTTTAACTGGGCGCGACGGGTAACCAGCGCACCGATGGCCTTGATGAACATGGTCAGCTCGAACATCAACCAATGGACGATGCTGGCAGCGATGCTCCCGATCGCGTATGCGTTTGCTCTCGGACATGTCGGTACGATCGATTTCGACCCGCATCAGGAACTCGAAGTGTTGATGACCATCGGACAGTCGCTGCTGGGTGCATTGTTGCTTGCGAATATGAGGTTCACCTGGTGGGAAGCAGCGCTTCTGTTCGCGTTGTGGGCGGTTCAGTTCGTGCTCTCAGGTTTCGAGCGGCCGGTTGATCCGGCGATGCCTGCCAACAGCCTGGCGGTGGGTCTTGCGGGCTGGCTATCGATTAGTGCCGAACGGATCGAGTGGCTGGCGCATAGAGGGAAAGAAGTCATCACTGCTTTGTACTTTCTTTGGACGGGTGCCTTGATAGCCCTGGCCTTCAGGCGTCGCAGCACGTTTGAAGCATTCGTGGTCTTTCCAAAGCTGATGCGGGAACATTGGTAGTGAAAAAGTGAAGAGTGACAAGTGACTTGTCACTCTTCACGGTTCACTATCCGGAGTTACAGTCATGATCAAGACCATCCTTGTTCCAACCGATTTTAGCGAGAACGCTCACCGAGCGTTTGAAAGGGCGTTCGCTCTGGCCGGCCAGCTCGGGGCAAAGCTATATGTATTGCACGTGCAGACTGAGAGCGCATTGAGGACCGCGGTTAAGGAGGGGTTGCTCGACGTCTCATCTACAGACGAAAAGCTCCAAAATGCCGTCGAACAGTTGATCGAGCAACGTTTCTCGCAAACACTGTGTGCGGTAGACAGGTCTCTGGTTGTGATTGAACATACCTCCCGGCGAGGCAACCCCGACGCAGTTATCCCAGCTTATGCGAAAGAAGTTGGCGCGGACCTGATCGTGATCGGAAGACGCGGGGCAGGGTTCATCGATGAGATGCGAGCTTCCGTGATTGGCTCGGTGACCGAAAGCGTGATCAGGAAGTCTCCCTGTCCGGTTATGGTTGTCACCCGCGAGCACGGGACGGAGGAGAGAAGATAGAGGATGGAGGATAGAGGATGGAGGATGGAGGATAGAGAGTAGGGGTACCGATCACTCTGTTTTCTATTTTCTATTTTCTGTCATTTCTATCCTCCATCCTCCATCCTCCATCCTCCATCCTCCATTCCTACATCCTACATTCTCCCTCAATCTTCATTCGTATCTGAGCGCGATCATTGGGTCGACCCTGATGGCTCTGCGAGTTGGCACGTAACACGCCAGCATGGCTACGCCACTGAGCAGGATGGAGATGCCTATGAACGTCAGCGGATCAGTAGTCGTCACTCCGTAAAGAAGCCCGGCCATCGCGCGGGTCATCGCCAGAGCTCCTGCAAGTCCGATGACTATGCCGGTGGTTGTCAGCGCGAGACCTTGAGTGATCACCAGTTTGAAGATGTCGCGGGCCTGGGCTCCGAGAGCCATACGAATCCCAATCTCGTGGGTGCGCTGGGAGACGGTGTAGCTCATCACCGCGTAGATTCCGACGCCCGCCAGCGTCAGCGCCAGCAGCGCGAAGATCGCCATCATTGACGCCGCCACTCGCTTGGGGGATAGTCGTTCTCTGATGACTTGCTCCATCGGTTTGACGTTGAAAATCGGCAGAGTCTTATCGAGGGCGCTCACCTCACCGCGAACCGCGGACGTGAGCTGCGCCGGATCGGCGCTGCTGCGAATGACCAGCGATATAGTCCACCTTACTTCCTGGGTATGAGGGACGTAAATCTGGGGCTCGAGTTCGTCATCGAAATCCGCATTCATTACATTTGCGGTCACGCCAATGATGGAAACCGCAGGACCATCGGGTTCCGCGAACTGCTGGCCGATGGGATCTTCTCCGCGCAGGTATTCGTTCACGAAAGCTTCGTTGACCAACGCAACGCGCGGTGAATCGGCGCGATCCTGGCTGGTTACGTTGCGCCCTTTGATTAGTCGCGTGCCTATGGCGTCGAAATATCCGGGCGTGACTGGAGTGTAAAGGATGTTTGGTTGTTTGCCTCGCGGAAAAACGGTTTGTCCGATTCGTTCGATGCCGTGACTGTTGCTGAAGCCGCTCATCGGCAGACTGCCGACCGCTCCGAATCGGGTCACAGCGGGTAGCGCTTCGATGCGATCGAAAAGCTGGTTATGGAAGTTGAGGCGCGCCTCGACCTTGCTGTACCTTTCATTGGGTAGCGACACTTGCATCGTCAAGACGTTCCTCGGATTGACGCCCAGATCCGATCGCAGCAATTCGACGAAGCTGCGAATCATCAATCCCGCGCTGATCAGAAGCACCAGCGACAACGCGACTTCCGCGATTACCAGCACATTGCGCGAACGGTTCTGTGAGGCCTTGCTCGACGAGCTTCTGCCGCCTTCCTTCAACGCCTCGTTAAAATTTGTCTTTGTGGATTGCATAGCCGGAATCAGTCCGAAGAGCAGCCCGGTTATCACCGACACAATGAGGGTGAAGGCGAAAGCCGTCCGGTTGATGACCAGGTTGTGCCATCCGGGAATGAATTTGGAAAAATCGTCGGGGATGGCGCGCGCGAGACTTCTTACCCCCCAGACCGAAACCAGCAACCCGAGCGCGCCACCTCCCAGACTCAGCAGCACGCTCTCAGTGAGCAATTGGCGAACGAGTCGCCAACGGCTCGCTCCCATGGCCAACCTGATCGCAATCTCTTTTTGACGAGAAGCCCCGCGCACCAGCAACAGGTTCGCAACGTTGGCGCAAGCTATCAGCAGCACAAAGCCGACCGCTGCCAGCATGACCGGTCCGTACATCCGCGACCCTCGCGTTGCGTCTTCGGTCATCGAGATGACGTTGACGCCTCGACCGGCGTTTGTCTCCGGGAACTGTTGGGCCGCCCGCGCGGCAATCCCGTTGAGATCGTCGCGAGCTTGTTCGCGGGTCACCCCCGGTTTGACCAGCCCCATCACCTGGAGATAGTGATCGCCCCGATTGGTCAGATCTTTTGTATCGAAAACCTCCGGCGCCCACATCTCGCCGCCGTTGAACGGATAGTTGAACTCGGGCGGCATCACGCCGATAACCGTAAAACTCTGGCCGTCGAGCCGGAGGGTCTTGTTGACGATGTCAGGGTCAGCGCCGAAGCGTTGTTTCCACAGGCTGTGTTTTAGCACCACGACATTCTGTTTGCCCGGCACGCCTTCATCGGGCATGAACGTGCGGCCATACAACGCACGCACTCCAAGCGCATCGAAGAAGCTCGCCGAAACCCGATAGCCAAAATACCGCTCGGGCTCGTCGCGTTCAGTGAGATCGAAGTAGCGCTGGTGGATCGAGACTATGTGTTCGAAGGTCTGATTTTGCTTTTGCCAGTCGTTGACATTGGCCGGCGCAACTGAGCCCCTCTTAGAACCCATTTCCGGATTGGACTCCCACAGCATCAGCAGCCGATCTTGATTGGGAAAGGAGAACGGATGAAACAGAGTCGCATCCATCGCGCTGAATGTGGTCGTGTTTGCGGCGATGCCGAGAGTGAGCGCAAGCAGGGCGACCGCCGTGAAGCCGGGAGTGCGCACCAGCATCCGAAATCCGTAGCGGATATCTTTGAGGAGGGTGTCCATGTCGCGCCTCGTTCGATCACCGGGTAGAGTCCCCATCAACTACGCCGAGCGTCAACTTTCGGTTCCAAAGAGCGATCCACAGATTCCGCAGATGTCGCAGATATAGGAGCAGACCGATCTATTCGCAATTCCTTCCTCATATCTGTGACATCTGCGTCATCTGCGGATCGCTCTTTGGAGTCTAGTGACCTCTGCTCGACGGCTCGATCCGGGGGTGTGCACATCTGTGTCATCGCCACAATCTGCGGACTTTATCTCTTCCATCTCCTGGTTCTTTACTCATATCTAAGCGCAACCATCGGATCGACTCTGATTGCCTTGCGGGCCGGCACAAAACAGGCCATCAGAGCCACTCCCGTCAGCAGAATCGCGGTTCCGGCGAATGTGGCGGCGTCGGTCGTGGTGACGCCGAACAAAAAACTCGACAAGAATCGAGTCAAAGCGAACGCTCCGCCAAGTCCGATCGCCACCCCCAGGAACACCGGCAACATGCCCTGAGCCACAACCAGCTTTAGGACATCTTGGGAGCTCGCGCCCAGCGCAACGCGAATTCCGATCTCGCGCGTTCGTTGCATCACCGAATATGCGACGACACCATAGATACCGATCACCGCCAGCGCTAACCCGAGTCCGGCGAACAACCCGAGCAGCACCGTGTTGAAGCGGTCCTGCGCGAGCGAAAGCGAAACAATCTGATCGAGCGATTGAATGTTTGTTACCGGGAGCGCCGGATCGACGTCGAGCATCTCGCGCTTTGCCGCTGCGGCGATAGCGAGAGGGTCACCGGCTGTTCGAATCGCAAACTTCATCGTCACAAATTGGCGAGCGACGAGCAGCACGTCGTCCGGAACCTGAGCCAGGGGGACAAAAACGGCAGCCGGTGAGGGCGAATTCAGCCCGAATTGCTTCAGATCGCTGACGACGCCAACTACCCGGTACGATCGGGTGGTCTTTGCCGTGCGCTGAACGATCAACCTTTGGCTGAGCGGATCGGTATCCTTGAACACTCGACTCGCGTAGGCTTCGTTGACGATCACAACCGGTTCGGAGCTGGCGGTGTCTTTCTCGTCAAAATGACGTCCTCTTAACAGCCGCATTCGTAGAACATCGAAATACTCCGGGGTGATCATCCGGATTTCGGTCGAACGTTCGGAGTTGGGACGTCCGTCGACCTCGACCGTAAGATTGAGCCAACGGCTGAGCGGCAAATTGGTGGTCACCGCCGCGCCTACGACACCAGGAATACTTTTGATCTGTTCGAGCGCACGGCGAGAGTAATCGAAGTGCTTTGCGGTTGAGTCGTACTGTTGACCATTGGGCGCGACTTCGAACGTCAACACGTTTTGAGAATCGAAGCCCGGGTCAACGCGCTGCAAGCTCACAAAAGTGCGTATCAACAGACCAGCCCCGATCAATAATACGAGAGCGAGCGCGATCTCGGATACAACCAGCGCGCCGCGCATTCGTCCGCGATCATCCCCAATAGCGCCTCTCCCGCCGCCTTGCTTGAGAGCGTGGTTGACATCGACCCGAGCCGACTGGATCGCGGGCGCCAATGCAAACATCAGCCCGGTCAGCACCGCGGCGCCCAGTGCGAAGAGCAGCACTCTCCAGTCGACGCTGATCTCACCGGTGCGCGGGATCAGATCCGCTGGAAGAAAAGACGCGAGCGCCTCGGTGCCCCAGGATGCCAATAGCAATCCCGCGAGACCGCCGATGAGCGCAAGCAGCACACCTTCGGTTAGCAGTTGTCTCGCGATTCGCCACCAGCTCGCGCCAAGCGCCTGACGGACCGCCATCTCTGAGGCACGACCGGCGGCCTGGGTGAGCAAAAGGTTGGCGACGTTCGCGCAGGCAATCAACAAGACGAACCCCACCGCACCCAACATTATCAACAACAAGGGTCGGGCATCCGCGGTCAAACTCGCCAGATAAGGCTCGACTCGGATGCCTTGTTCCTGGCGCCAGACCATTTTTGGATAAGCGTCCTTGAACCTGTCAAAGACCACGCTCATATCGGCGGCGGCTTGCGCTTGAGACACGCCCTGCTTGATCCGCGCGAGCACGGTGTAGTTGTGTCCTTCCTCACGGCTCGCCGGATTGGTCTGCATCGGAATCAGCAGATCGACCTGTTCGCCGTATCGAAAAACCGGCGGCATCACCCCGACAACCGTGTAGGGTTTCGCATTGATCGCAACTGTCTTGCCGACTAGCGCCGGATCGCCGCCGAAACGTCTCCGCCATAAACCATCGGTGAGAACAACTACCCGCTCGCCGCTCGGTGAATCTTCTTTCTGGGTGAAGTCACGCCCGATCGCCGGGTGCACGCCGAGCACTCGAAAGAAGTCCGCTGAAACCCGGACACCGCTGACGAACTCTGGTTCGTTTCCGCCCGACAGGTTGACACCAGAGCCGATCCCGGCCGTCGCGGCAACGCCATCAAACGACTGGCTCTGCTCGCGCCAGAACACGAACTTAGTTTCGCTTGCACCGCCGAAGCGAGAACCTGCAAGGTCGGGCGACAACGCCATGATACGCTCAGGCTCGGCATAGGGCAGCGGGCGCAGAAGCACCGCGTTTACGACGGTGAAGATCGCAGTCGTCGCGCCGATGCCCAGCGCAAGCGTCATCACCGCGATCAGAGTGAAGCCGGGTTTCTTTGACAATACGCGCAAACCGTAACGAAGATCTTGCATCAGGCTGTTCATGGGTATCTCCTCGGCAAAGTTCGTAGTCACGCCTATAAGGCGGAACTTGAAAATACAGCCATTAGCTCGCTTGAGTTCGATGGCAAAAGGCGCTGAAAGCAATCTAAAAACTCGAGCTTTGAACTTCCGCCTGAAGGCGGGGTACGAACTTGGGCATCGCTATTTGAACACAGCCGATAGGACGCGGCCGCGCTCGTATTCTGAGCCGATAGTGCGGGCGGCTTCGACCAGCGCGGTTCTCACGGCGTCATCGTTTGAACCGGTGCGAGCGACTCTCAAAAGTAATTGCGCCTTTTCATAATCGGAAGTGATCGTCGAGGCGCTCTTTAAAGTGAACAGCAGGGTTTCTTTCCCCGGCTCCTTTTTCAACAAAGCCGTCAGGACGCGGCTCTTCTCGTAGTCCGATTGAAGCGAAGCGACCGCCTCAAGATAGCCAGTCTGAGCAGACTGATCGAGAGCAAATCCGTTGGCTATCCTGATCAGCAGTTGCGCACGTTCGTAGTCCGACTTGATGTTTCCGGCGGCCTTGATCGCGAACAGCAAGCCGTGCTGGCTTAACTCGCCCTTTTTGAGTAGCGCCGACAGCGCCCGCCCCCGCTCATAGTCGGATTGAATGGTATTGACACCTTGAATGTAGATGTCGCGCATCTCGTCGTTGACAAGATAGTTTTGAGACATCTTTACCAATAATTGCCCCTTTTCGTAGTCGGATGAAAGTACGGTGCCTGCCAGCGTGAGCGCGTGCCGCGCGGTATCGGCGTCGAGTTGACCTTGTGCAAACAGCTCGTTGAAATAGATGCGCTTTACGTAGTCGCTCTCGAGTTGTGAGATCTCGGCGAGCACGGCGCGTGGGCCCGATTGCTCTAGCAACTTCCGCACTCGCGCTTGTGCGTCGTATCCGCCAAGCCGAACGGTTTGATCCAAAATCCTGGCGAGCCACTTTCGAGCATCGTCATCGAAGCCGCTGGGTTGGCCGTTGATCGAATAGGAACGCTTGATCGAGCCGCCTTCTGTAGAGGCTTCGAACTTGCGAACCTGGCCCCCGCGCCGATCGTCTTTTACCCGGATGTTCCCGCCGTCTGAGATCGACTTGATGTCGCTGTAATCGTCGGCGAATTCGACTTTTCCGCGGATGGTGACTTGAAGGTCGACCGCGTTGTCGCTGTGATGCCACTTCCAGCTGTTCTTTTCTTCGTTGACGCTCGTCCTTTCGGATGTTGTCGATGATTTCGTCTGCGCAAGGCTTACGAGAGTGACGGTGTAGACTACGCAAAACGATAGTGATATCGCCGCTAGCTTGTTTCGTGGTGTGCTCATCGAAGACCTCTGATCGAAGATTCCAGTCTTACGGAACGCATGACGTCCTTGTGAGATGCCGACAGTCGAGACTCAGGACGTCTGAGTGGCTAGCTCCGGTCGGTCCGATTTCACACAAGACTAACCAATTGTCGTGCCATCGCCACCAAAGATAGCAAGGTTATTTTCAGTTTGCCCGTCGTCGTACTCTGGACGCACCCGTCAACCTGCGGATGTCTGATAAGTCTAACAGTTGCCTCAGTTCGGAGCCTCGGCGTGATGACTAATTGTGAACTCGGTTTTCGACGGCAACGATGACGATCGTGGATTCGCGATTCGGACCTAGTTTGGTGTCCGAGTATCGGATTCATTTTCCCAGAACCGAGCACGGGGATGGAGGATGGAGGATGGAGGATCGAAGATCTCCTTCGTCGCGCTATTCGTTGTTAGCGAACATCGCGCTGATGTCGCGGAAGCCAATGGTGTCATCGCCAAACGTGAATGTCCCGTGATCACGCATTTCCTCGGCGGCACGAATAAAGGCGTTCAACGCTACTCGAGAGAGTACGCTGCCGACACTGATACGCTTCACCCCGATCTCGGAGAGTTCGGCCAGACTCAATCGAACGCCGGCCAGTCCCATCAATACATTCACCGGTCGGTCCAACGAGCCGACCACCGCAGCGATTTCTTCTTTGCTTGCAAGGCCCGGGGCGTAGAGAACGTCGGCGCCAGCTTCTTGATAGGTCTGAAGGCGCTTGATCGTGTCGTTCAGATCACGCCGTCCGAAGAGATAGTTTTCAGCTCTAGCCGTCAGGGTAAAAGGGAAGGGCAAAGCGTGCGCGATCTCGGCCGCCGCTCGGACCCGTTCCGCGGCGTGCTCGAGCTCGTAGATAGGATCATCCCTGCGAGCCGATGAATCCTCGATTGAGCCTCCGGCAAGACCCGCGGCTGCGCCAAGCCTGATTGTTTCCGCGGCCGTTTCCGGGTCATCGCCAAAACCGTTTTCGAGGTCGGCGCTCACGGGAAGATCGGTCGCCTCGACCATCTCACGAACGTGAGCGATCATCCTATCTCGGCCGACCGTGTTATCACGCCTCCCGATCGAGAAGGCGTACCCTGCGCTGGTGGTGGCCAAAGCCTCGAACCCCAAACGCGCGAGGATCCTTGCCGTTCCGACGTCCCAGGGATTTGGAATAATGAATGCGCGGTCACGTTGGTGAAGCGCTCGAAAGGCGATTCCTTTTTCTGTTTGAGCTCTCATCAACACCTCCGCATCTGAAATCGCGTCCCCGACACCAATCCCACGACCATTTATCAGGAACGGACACGGGCCGCAAGTTACTGCGTACGCGCAGACTGTCCAGTCTGCGCATTAGACTGAAGTTTGTACTTCAGTTGCTCGTGGACGCGCTACTAACTTCCGCCTAAGGTCGAATGACAAACTCCGGTGACGATACCTTTACGGCGGGTGCTGACCTGGGCATTCCGAAGCTGCGGCCACACATGCGACAGTCAGCGAATGACGGAATACGGCGGCGCGGTCGAAATGAGGCGTGCCCATTGCTCCCGACTCGATCCCGGCGCACGTCACTTTCGAATGCCGTCGCCGTCAATGCCCGAATAGGCTCCCACCGGTCGCAATCCGAGCCACGAGTCCCAACTCGGCGTCAGGAACAACTCGGTGTAGATCTTTTCGTTCAAGCTCGCAACGTCAGGTCTCATCTCGCCGCTTGCGAGCCATTTGTGAATGCGAGCCCGAAACACGTATTCGTTTCGGACGGTGTCTTCGGCAACCGAGTGCTCAAGAGCGGTAACTGCCGCTTGAAGCGAAGCGCCCGACAACGAGGGGTCTTTGAACAACATCAACGCGCGCGTCGCCCGATCAAGGATCGCGTCCTGCACGTGCAACCCGGCAATCATCGACCAGCCGGCGTCGCCTCCAATTGAATCCAGCCCCTTTGGATCACCGGACATGCCGCGCAATATCGGCCGCTCGACCATCACGGTTTTTGAAATCGCGGCTGCTGCTGCGGTCTGCGCGCTTGGCGGTGAACCGGCGGTGGCGGGTTTTGGAGTCTCGCGCGATGGGGTAACTCGAAGCCCTGCTTGCTTCAAGTCGTCGAGCCAGGCGGTCTCCAATTCCTGTAGTCGTGCATCGTGATATCGCCCCAGGGCCCGCTGCCACTCCTCGTCGGTTCGAAAAGAGCCCATAGCGTTGATGGCTGATGCTACGCGCACCAGTTCGCGCAAGAACGCTCCGGGGCCGTACATACCGGGCAGCGCGTCGATCACCCGGCCTTCGGAGTCGAGCACATAGTGAATGCTGTTCCCGGTGAGTGTTCGCTCCATCTTGCGCCCGTCGCCAAAATCGATCGTCACTCGGGGAGCGGGCCGCACCGATTGCCAGTGCAGGACGAAGCGTTCACGCAGGAGCTTCGACACTTGTTCGTTTGCATAAAGCACGATTCTGAAAAGGCGGCTATTGGCGCAGCTCAGATCTTCGTCAAGTCGCCCGAGCAGCCGTAGCGACAGAATAGGCTTGCCTTGGGCTCGTGCAGCCGACTTGGCTTGCTCGATGTCGGTGTACCAATAGAGTCGCGACGCATAACAATCTTTTTGCTGGCAAATCGAGTCCAGGTCCGAGAGCACCGTATCGCCGGCATTACCGCCACCAGGCGCGCTGGTCCGTGTCTTTAGCGCCGTTTCAATCTCCGCCCAGTTTGCCTCAAGAAATGCGTCCAGGCCTTCGGGCCCCATCGCGCGCAGTTCTGCAATGTCGGGCGATTCGCCTCTTTGATCGTCCAATGCGCGTTGCGCGAGCGATTCGGTCGTGGGTTTGGTCGCTGAATTTGCTGCAACTGGTGGGAGTGCCAGCGCAGCGATCGACATCGACAGGGCGACGGCGATTAGGGGTATGTGTCCAGGCAATGCGTGTCTTGGCATAGGCCCTCTTCAGGTGCTGATCGATTCACGGGCAGGCAGTCGAGCCTTCAAACGCGATCGAAGAGCGCTTGTTCCTGTTTTGTATTCGACCCAAACCGCCAGTTCTTCTGGATCAAGGTGACAATCTGTAGCGGATGCCACTGATCAAGGTTCAACCCGGTCGCGGTTAGCCCTATTCTTCTCTCGCGTTTGATGCCTTGCCTGCTTTCACCCGCTGGAATATCAAGGCTGGCCCCTCTATAATCTGGCATCTACTTGCGTAAGCGACGAGACTTAGTTAGCTACCGAGGCGAGCTTTGAGAAAAAGCGTGAAGAAGAAAGACAATCTGCTTACCTCAGTGGCCGTAACCGGTCTGTCATTGGTTCTATGCCTCGCTTTTGCTCCTTCCCGTCGCGCAGAAGGAGCGCAGGGCACTCCTGAAGTCGATGGGCCGGTACAACCCTTCTTCTCTAGTACTTGCTATGTCTGTCACAACGCCGAGCTAAAATCGGGCGGCCTGAATCTCGAAGCCCTTCAGACAGGTTCTTCTTTTACCCAGAACAGGGAGATTTGGGAGCGCGTCCTTCGGAAACTGCGCGCAGGTGAGATGCCTCCCAAAGGCGTTCCGCGCCCAAACCCCGAAGAGTTGAAGACCGTCATCTCCTGGATCGAAGGCGAATTCTCGAGAGGGGACCGGTTAGTAAAACCCGACCCAGGCCGGGTGACGATGCGACGGCTGAATCGCGCCGAGTACAACAACACGGTGCGTGACCTGCTGGGGGTGGACCTCCGGCCGGCGGACAATTTTCCTCAGGACGATTCGGGTTACGGGTTCGATAACATCGGCGACGTACTCTCACTCTCGCCAGTTCTTATGGAGAACTACCTGACCGCGGCAGAGAGAGTCGCTCGCGCAGCGGTGTTCGGGCCAGAGCAGATGAAACCAATCATGGTGAAGCTCAGGCCGCCCGGTCGGCACATAACCCCGACCCTCACCCCGCTCTTCGATTACGATACGACAGGACTGACATTACCAAACGCTATTCACGTCACACACAGGTTTCCCGCTGACGGCGAATATATTCTGCGGGTGTTTCTTGGAGGCAGTCGCCCCATTGGGTCGGAGCCGTTTTTCACCACCTTGTGGATCGATGGCCACCCGGCGCAGTCAATCGAAGTTGACCCGACGAAAACCGCGGCATTCGATTTGGTGGAGAAACAGGATCTTGGTGGTAAGGTCCAGGAGTTTCGCACGAAGATTGCCGCAGGAGAGCACTGGGTGGCGGCCTCCATTCAGCGGCTGTACGAGGGACTGCCGGCCAGATACCACGGACCCAATCCTTCAAAGCGTCCTTTTCAGTCGCCGCAGTTCAAACCGAATGAGAACCCTTCGCCTGCAGACGTCGCTAAGGCCCAAAAGCGGTTTGAGGCGAGTGTGGCCGCCAGTGAAAATGCGCCGGTAAACGACGCGCGGTTGACCTCTATTGAGATCGGCGGTCCCTACGATCAGGCAAAGGGACCTTCGGCTGAGAGCCTTAGGAAGATCTACACGTGTGGACATCTCAACGGACATCACCTGGTCCGGTGCGCGCATGAGATAGTAGCCGACCTCGCGCGCCGGGCGTTCCGCCGTCCTGTCAGTCCGAAGGAAATCGACAAGCTGGTCAGCCTAGTCTCCCTCGCACAAAAGCACGGAGACTCATTCGAGGAGGGCCTCTGCCAGTCGCTGCAAGCCGTGCTGGTCTCGCCATACTTTCTGTTTCGCGTCGAGCAGAGCCCGAGCTCGCCGTCGGCCGAAGACTCAAGCGCCATCAGCGACTACGAATTGGCATCGCGCCTCTCATACTTCTTGTGGAGCAGCATGCCCGATGCCGAGTTGATGCGGTTAGCCGACCAGAAGGCCTTGCGCAGACCGGGAGTTTTGGAAGGACAGATCCGCCGCATGCTAAAAGATCCCAGGTCACAGGCGTTGGTCGAGAACTTCGGTGGCCAGTGGCTTGAGCTACGCAAGCTGGAATCGGTGAAACCCGACAGGCAACGCTTTCCCGACTTCGACGAATACTTGCGCATTTCGATGCGCCGGGAAACGGAGCTGTTTTTCGAAAACATCGTACGCGAAGATCGCAGCATTCTTGATTTTATCGACGCTGACTACACGTACCTCAACGAACGCCTGGCAAACCTGTACAAGATTTCGGGAGTGAAGGGACCGGAATTTCGCAAGGTTGTTCTTGGCGGCGGCACGCAACGCGGTGGGGTGTTGACGCAGGCCAGCATCCTGACGGTGTCTTCTTACGCAACGCGAACGTCGCCGGTGCTGCGAGGCAAGTGGATTCTGGAAAAGATCTTGAACGCCCCGCCTCCGCCCCCGCCGCCTGGCGTGCCGAACCTGGATGAGTCCAAGATCGGCTCGGCCGCCTCACTGCGAGAGCAGTTGGAGGCGCATCGTCAGAATGCGACGTGTGCTTCTTGTCACGCTCGGATGGACCCGTTAGGATTCGGTTTGGAAAACTTTGACGCCATCGGCGTCTGGCGGACCCAGGATGGGAAGTTTCCGATCGATGCCTCAGGAATGCTTCCGGATGGCAGGTCGTTCAAAGGGGCCGCCGAGCTAAGGACAATTCTGATACAGGACCGCGCCGGGTTCGCCGAAGGCTTGACTGAGAAGCTTCTGATCTATGCGCTGGGTCGCGGGCTCGAGAGCTACGACAAGCCGACGGTGAAACGGATGGTCACTCGGTTGGCTGCGGAGAATTACCGATTCTCGAAACTAGTGCTTGAGATCGCGGAAAGTCCGCCGTTTCAGATGCGGAAAGGGGATTGAGCCCAATGATCGGCAAAGGAAAACATCTACCCCGGCGAACGTTTGTCAAAGGGATGGGTATCGCGATTGGGCTCCCGATGCTGGACGCGATGACGCCGGCCTTCGCTAGAGCAACTCTCGCGGCGCCGGTGCCTGTGCGCCTCGCCTTTGTATATGTACCCAATGGCATAGTGATGAAAGACTGGCGGCCAAAGGTCGTCGGTAAGGGCTTCGAGTTCCCGCGCATCCTCAAGCCTCTAGAGTCTTTTCGAGAAGACCTGTTTGTGCTTTCGGGGCTTGATGAACAAAACGGGAACGCGCTTGGCGATGGGCCGGGAGACCACGCAAGGGCGGGGGCTGCTTATCTGACCGGAGTTCACTGCAAGAAGACCGGTGGCGCCGATATTCACAACGGCATCTCAGCCGACCAGATTGCGGCGAAAGAGCTCGGATCCCGGACTCGATATCCGTCAATCGAACTGGGGTGCGAAGACTCTCGCACAGTGGGCGACTGTGATTCGGGCTATAGCTGCGCTTACACCAATAGCATCTCCTGGCGAGCCCAGGCTACGCCGATGCCACCGGAGCTGAACCCCCGGATGGTTTTCGAGCGTCTGTTTGGGACCGGCGACTTCAGTCTTGACGCGGAAACCCGTGCGCGCCGCGCTCAATACCGAAAGAGCATTTTGGATTTTGTCCGGGATGACACCCAGAGGCTCGCCGGGACACTCGGTCTGCCTGACCGCCGAAAGCTCGACGAGTACCTGTCGGCCGTCCGAGAGATCGAACAGCGAATCCAGACAACCGAGAAAGACACCCGTCCAGTGACTCCAGCGATTGAAAAGCCAGCCGGCATACCAATCACCCTTCCGGACTATGCGAAACTGATGTACGACCTCCAGGTTGTTGCGTTTCAAGCCGACCTGACGCGTGTTACAACCTTGATGCTTGGCCGCGAAGGCAGTATGCGTGTCTATCCAGAGATCGGCATCCCCGACCCGCATCATCCGCTGACGCATCACCGCAACAATCCCGATTGGATTGAGAAGGTCACTCAGATAAATTGTCTGCACACGGAATTGTTCGCCTACTTTCTGAAGAAGCTCCAATCGACGCCCGATGGAGATGGAAGCTTGCTCGATCATTCGATGATCGTTTACGGAAGCGGGCTGAGCGACGGCAATCGCCATAGTCACGAAGACCTTCCGGTGTTGCTTGCGGGCCGCGGCGATGGCAGCCTGAAGCCTGGACGGCACATCGTGTATCCGTCGGGCACACCGATCACCAATTTGTACCTTACGCTGCTTGACCGCGTTGGTGTTCACCCCGAAGAGATCGGAGACAGCACCGGGAAGGTCGATCACCTCACGGACCTGTGAAGCAGGATTCCGAACTCGCAGAATGATCGAGTACCGGCATAGCTGGTTCCTGTGATCAAGACTGAATCGAGGAATCAATAGATGAAAGCAATCCGGATACTGCTCCCGCTCACTATTTGTCTGTTTACTCTCGCGTTGACTTTTGCGCAGACCGCCGAAGACTACCCGCTTAGTCCCGACTCAAAGCCCCAGCCCGGCGTGCCAAAAGGTGAAGTGCTCAAGTTCACGTTTGAGAATTCGAAGATCTTTCCCGGCACCTGGCGCGAGTACTGGGTCTATGTGCCGGCGCAGTATTCGCCAGACAAAGCCGCATGCGTGTATGTCAACCAGGACGGTATTCAATTTGAGGCGCCGACGGTTTTCGACAATCTCATTCACAAGAAGGAGATCCCGGTAACCATCGGGGTATTTGTCATGCACGGGCGGGTCAGGGCTGCGGATAGCAATACGGCGCTCGATCGTTTTAATCGTAGCTTCGAATACGACGGACTGGGCGACAACTATGTCCGGTTTCTCCTTGAAGAACTGCTGCCCGACGTCGAGACGAAAGAGACTACCGATGGGCGTCGCATCCGGCTTTCGAAAAACGGCAATGACCGCGCGATCGGAGGCTCATCAAGCGGCGCGATCTGCGCGTTTACCGCGGCTTGGGAGCGGCCCGGGGAGTTCAGCCGGGTCTTCAGCTCGATCGGCACCTATGTCGGATTGCGCGGCGGCGATCGCTACGCGACACTCATCCGCAAATCCGAACCGAAGGCGATCCGAGTCTTTTTGCAGGACGGCTCAAACGATCTGAACATCTACGCCGGGGACTGGTGGATGACTAACCAGACGATGGAGCGCGCGCTCTTATTCGGAGGCTACGAGGTGCAACACGTTTGGGGAGAGGGCGCACACAATCAGAAACACGCGACGGCTGTCTTCCCGGACGCGATTCGCTGGCTGTGGAAGGATTGGCCCGAGCCCGTGAAAACGGGCCAGACGAAGAACCAGGTGCTCACCGACATTCTCATTCCGGGTGAAAGCTGGCAACTGGTGAGCGAGGGTTACCGTGCTGTGGAAGGGCCCGCGACAAATGCCAAAGGCGAAGTCTTCTTCACCGATAGTGCTGCCGGTAAGTCTTATCATATCGGGCTTGATGGTAAGGCGACGGCCTTCGGCGAGGTCTCAAAGAGACGGGATGGTCAAGCCTTCGGCCCGGACGGCCGTCTCTACGCGCTTGCAAATGGCGAGCAGAAGATCTTCGTTTCCGCTGCCCGCGGCGAGTCGACGATCGCCCTGGGATTCGTGGGCAATGACATCGTAGTTGCGCACAACGGAAACATCTACGTAACCAATCCTCCCGGGACAGGCAGCAACGATCCGAGCAGAGTCTGGCTGATCAAAGCGAACGGCGAAAAGAAGGTTGTGGACGCCGGACTGATTTGCGCCAGCGGGGTCACGCTTTCACCCGACCAGACACTGCTCTATGTTGCGGACCACTGTTCGCACTGGGTTTACAGTTACCAGATTCAGCCGGACGGGGCGCTTCAATACAAGCAACGTTACTACTGGTTGCACGAGACTGACGCGACCGACAGCAGCCTCGCCGGCGGCATGCGCGTTGACCTGGACGGACGCCTGTACGTTGCGACGCCCATGGGGATTCAGGTTTGCGATCAGGCAGGAAGAGTGAATGCGATCATTCCTACGCCAAACGGACAAGTGACGAATCTGAGCTTTGGCGGTGAGAACTTCGACACGCTGTTCGCCACCTGCGGAGACAGGATTTACAGGCGAAAACTAAAGGCCAAAGGCGCGCAGGCCTGGGACGCTCCCAACAAACCCGCGGCGCCTCGGCTGTGAAGGGTTGATTCACGACCTTGCGTTGCCGCCCCAAGGTAACAATTTGGCGTTGCACAAAGCGTCGCGTTGGCCGGGTAACCCCTGAAGCGCCGCCTCCCCGAAGCTGACTGCCAGAGCGGAATTGGAAGGTGTGTCAGCATAGAGCTCACCCTGTTGGGTCGGGTCAGGATTGCGTTTCGGAATCCCCCGATGATAAATTCTTTAGCGTTGTTGTATGACGCAATTCTTTCCCGTGCAGATCTTCACCGCGTGCCCATCACTGCCTTGCGGATGAGCTTTAGAGCTCCTGCCAGCGTAAGTGCAACCGCTAATTCGCAATAGTAAAAAGGAGATTGCTTATGGCAAGCAAGACAGCGGACCGTCCCAATGTTCTGAGAGCAACCAGGATGATCGGCGCCCGCTTCCGATTGATGCTGGTGGCAGCGACCATTCTGGCAGCGACCATTGTGGTCGCGCCTTGGGTTACCACATGGTCTGCGGCGTGTTTGGCCGGCGCGCAGCCGCAAGCTGCAGCTCGCAGGGCTCAAACTGGATCGATCGCAAGTCAGAAAGCCGCGACAGCCCAACCTCAATCGACATCGCTCGCGCAGCAGATGCCCGTCGATCCGCAAATCACAATAGGCAAATTATCGAACGGTCTGCGCTATTACATCCGCGCCAACAAGAAACCGGAACACCGCGCCGAACTCAGGCTCGCTATCAAGGCCGGCTCAATACTTGAAGACGACGATCAACAGGGCATGGCTCATATGGTCGAGCACATGGCTTTCAACGGCACCAAGAATTTTCCCAAGAACGAGCTTATCCAATTCATCGAGTCACTGGGCATGCGCTTCGGAGCGGATCTGAATGCGTACACGAGCTTTGACGAGACGGTTTATATGCTCCAGGTTCCCACCGACAAACCCGAAGCGGTGGACAAATCGATGCTGATTCTTGAGGACTGGGCCCACAATGTCACCTTTGATCAGACCGAGATTGACAAGGAACGCGGGGTCGTCATGGAGGAATGGAGGGGACGACTAGGCGCAGGCGCGCGGATCCAGGACAAGATATTTCCAATCATGTTCAAAGGCTCACGCTATGCCGATCGGATTCCGATTGGCAAGCCTGAGATAATCCAGAATGGCAAAGCTGAGCGGTTGAGGAAATTCTATTCCGATTGGTACCGGCCGGATTTGATGGCCGTTGTTGCGGTCGGCGATTTCGACAAGACTGCGATTGAAAAGCTGATCAAGTCTCACTTCAGTTCGATTCCGGCGGTCAGCAAACCCCGGCCACGACCCACCTTCGACATTCCGGATCATCCCGGCACAGTGTACGCGATCACAACCGACAAGGAAGCGACATCGACTTCAGTTGCGATCGATAACATCCTGCCGTCACGCGAGCAGGGAGCAATCGCAGTGTATCGGCAAGAAATCGTCGATCGTCTGTTCTCGGGCATGCTATCGGCGCGGTTTCAGGAGATAGCGCAGAAGCCGGATGCACCGTTCGTTGTTGCAGGAGCAGGTCGCGGAGGATTTCTCGCCCGGTCAAAGGACGCCGCTTCGCTAAACGCGCTTGTGAAGGAAAACGGCGTCGAGAAAGGGTTGGAGGCTTTGCTCGTGGAGGCCGAGCGAGTATCGCGCTTCGGCTTCACCGCCACCGAACTGGATCGGCAAAAACAGAACACTCTGCGGGGCTACGAACAGGCGCTTGCCGAAAAGGACAATAACGAATCTGACAGCCTGGCCGACGAGTACATCCGTAACTTCCTGGAGGATGAGCCTCTGCCGGCTATCGCAGACGAATACGCGTTGCACCAGCGCTTCCTGCCGTCGATCACCCTTGCGGAGGTCAACAAGATAGCAAAGGAGTGGTATTCGGATCGGAACCGGTTGGTCATCGTTACGGCTCCCGAGAAGAGCGGTCTGGTTATGCCTGATGAAGGAAAGCTCGCAGCGGCGATGAAGGCCGCCGAGGCGTTCGAGCTGAAGCCTTACGTGGATACGGTCAGCACCGGCGCGTTGCTGGACTCAATCCCCGCGCCCGGCACGATCGCAAGGACCACCACAAATGAGGCTGCCGGGATCACCGAATGGGTACTTTCAAACGGCGTCAAGGTGGTGCTAAAGCCGACGACCTTCAAAGCTGATGAGATACTGTTTCGCGCCACGAGCCCGGGGGGCACTTCGCTGGCGAGTGATAAGGACTACATCCCCGCCAATACCGCGACGCAGGTCATAACCGCCGGCGGCCTTGGCAAGTTCAACAGCACCGATCTGCGGAAGCTCATGACCGGAAAGGTCGCGTCGGCCACCCCGTTTATCGGAGAACTCGAGGAAGGACTGGGCGGCAGCAGTTCCCTTAAGGATCTGGAGACGATGTTTCAGCTCATCTACCTCAGGTTCACCCATCCGCGCGCCGACACCGAAGCGTTCACCGTGCAGGCGAATCGCGCCAGGACCATGCTGACGAATCAGTCAGCAATCCCCGAGTTTGCATTTTATGAAGCGCTAACAAAAGCGAGATATCAAAATCACCTTCGGAGACGTTTCTCAACGGCAGCTATGGTTGATGAGTGGGACCTCGACAAGTCACTTGCTTTCTACAAGGACCGCTTCGCGGATGCTAGTGACTTCACATTCGTCTTTGTTGGGAGCTTTGATCTGGCTACGATGAAGCCGTTTGTCGAACGCTATCTTGGTGGGCTTCCGTCGCTTCATCGGAAGGAAACGTGGAAGGACGTGGGCGCCCGGACCGCGACCGGCGTGATCGAGAAGAGAGTCGAAAAGGGAATCGAGCCTAAGAGTTTGAACGCGATCATATTCTCAGGGCCCTTCGAGTACGAGCAAGCTGACCGTGTTGCGATCAGGGCCATGTCAGAGGTCTTGCAAACAAGATTGCTGGAGACGATTCGTGAGGAGTTGGGCGGGACCTACAGCATCAGCGCGAGCCCAGGTTACCAGCGGATTCCAAATCCTGAGTACTCGATCAGCATCCAGTTTGGATGCGCTCCGGAACGGGCAGATGATTTGATAAAGCGAGTCTTTCAGGAGATCGAGAGTTTGAAGACAAAGGGCCCGACGGAGAAGCAGGTGGCCGATGAGAAGGAAGCGCTGCTGCGGGAATTCGAGACGAGCAGCAAGCTGAACAACTATCTGCTGAGTCAGATCTTGGCGCGATACCAGTCAGGCGAAGATCCTGCCGGGGTCTGGAAGGTACCGGAGTTCTACAAGAAGATCGATGCGGCGATGATTCAGCAGGCTGCGAAGAAGTATCTCAATACAAAGAACTACCTGGAGGTGACGCTTGTGCCCGAGAAGAAGTAAGCCGCCCGGGGGTGAATGGCTAGAGGATGGAAGATGGAAGATGGAAGATGGAAGATAGAGGATGGAAGATAGAGGATGGAGGATGGGCATTCTGAAATGGGGATTGATCGGTTGCGGTGATATTGCCGGGAGGCGGGTCGCGCCCGCGTTGCGCGATCTACCAAACTGTGAACTGTGCGCGGTCACACGATCACGGCACGATTTGGCTGAATCATTCGCGAAGAAGTTCGAGGTGAAGAAATGGTATCCCACCTCGCAGGAGCTTCTCGCCGACAGGGAAATCGACGCCATCTACATAGCCACCCCGGTACACTTGCACGCTGCGCAGACAATCGCCGCGGCCGAGGCAGGCAAGCACGTGCTATGCGAAAAACCGATGGCTATGAACGAGAAGGAGTGCGACGAGATGATAGCGGCTTGCCGAGCGAATGATGTAAAGCTGGGCGTCGCATACTATCGCCACTTCTATCCGGTGATTGAGCGAATCAAGAGCGTCATCCGATCAGGCGAAATCGGCGTTCCCGTGATGGTCCAGGTCAATTCCTTTGAGTGGTTCGATCCACAACCCAACAACTCTCGCTATTGGTTGATCAAGAAAGAGCTAGGCGGAGGCGGACCGATGTTCGACTTTGGCTGCCATCGAATCGAGGTATTGATGAATCTCTTCGGCCCGGTCAAACACATCACGAGCATGGTTTCCAATGTTGTGTTCGATCGTGAGGTTGAGGACACCGCCACCGCGTTGTTTCAATTCGAGTCGGGTACGTGCGGGGTGTTGTGTGTGACTCATGCGGCCAGCGAGCCTCGCGATACCCTGGAAATCTTTGGCACGAAAGGGTCGATAGATGTTCCGGTTCTCAACGCTGGAGAACTTAAGATTCGGACCAGCGAGGGAGCGCGTCCAGAGTCTCACCCACCCGCGCGGAACACCCACCAACCTTTGATCGAAGACTTCGTGGAAGCTGTATTGAGCAACCGCCAGCCTCGAGTAGATGGAGCAACAGGCAAGATGGTGTCAAAGATTGAAGCGCAAATCTACGCAGACAGCCGATCCGCGATCACCCTTTTCGCAGATACCTAAAATGTCTGAGCCGAAGCGGGCGGCCGGACCCGTGAGCGGATCCGGCACCTGGAGCTAGTGTTGCAATGAGGGCATCAGACTATTCCTATGCGGCTTTGAACACCGCGAACGGAATGCCCTCCGGATCGAGCACGATTGCCAGCTCTTCGCCATCCGGGAGCGTCTGTGGCGGCACTATAACGCTTGCTCCCATTGCGGTAGCCTTCGCTACGCTGCCGGCAACGTCGTCCACCTCGATGTACAGTTGCACAAAGGAGTGACCTTCAGGCGGTGAAGGCCAAATACCGCCCTGTATTCCTCGCTCCGACCCTGTATCGATCGTCCGGTAGCCAAGCGCATTATCGGCGTTCACCGTCCAACTAAACAACGTTGTGTAGAACTCGGCGGCTTTGTCCGGGTTCTTGGCGAGAATCTGCCATCGCATTACCGGGTTGCTCATTGTTGCTCCTTCGAAAGAGTGCGTAGTCCGCAAGTACTCATCATGATTCTTTCAGATTGGTTTTCGAGATCGGAAACAGACTGATCTCAAGTTGATAAACCTCATCGCAACCGCCGCCCGCTTCGAGCAATTCGGCAAGCTCCCGGCGGAACCTCGCTATCGTCTCGAGCGCTTCAGGGAGGCGCTCAGTGTTTACCGCCATTGTCGTCGAACTGTGAGCGCGACACTCTTGCGGCGTCTCAAGTAAGGCCGCCATAAACAGACCCCGCACCTGCTCCGATAATCGCTGAATGGCAATGCCGGTGAACTCATCAAAACTAGCGGTCGTGTCGCCGGACTTGTCAACCCATCGATCGCGAGACTCCATCGACAACAAACCCAGCCTGATGAGCCGGTTCAATGCGATGTTTACCTCATCGGTAGAGATACCCAGCACACGCGCGATCCATCGCGAGTCCGGCTTGAACTCCCCAAGCCGCATCAACTCGAGAATCGTGTAGTGATACACGTTGGAGACCAGCTCGAGGGTGTCCTGCGTCAGTTGTTGGGTTAACAGGTGAACGTCGGCGAGAGGGGCGTCGTGCGGACCCGCGAGCTTTTCGCGCGCGATAAAAGAATCGATCAGATCACGTTCGAGCCCGAGCTTCGAGCCGAGCTTCTCGATGGCCTTCTCGGTCATCGGCCGCTTGCCACGCAGCAGTTGAGATAACGTCGAGTGGTCCTTGTCGAGCTGAATCGCGAATGATCGTAGCGAGTACTGCGGGTTCCTCGCGCAGCGGCGGGCGAGTTCCTGTTGAAGAAACAGGCGAAAGCTTGTGGTGCGTGACATCTGCGAGGCCGCCGCAGTAATGTTGGTTTTCACGCGGCCATCGTAGCAACGGTGACTCGTCGAAACAATCCCCTTCAGCGAGAAACCGGGGCAGTGCTGATGCCCCGAGCGATCCCGCGGCTTTGTAACCGTTCGCTAACACGGGGTGTCTTAGTAGATGGAACCTTCGGAAGGATAAGACGATACTAATAGAACAGAGAGGTAACATGAGCAAACTAAACCGAAATCACGTAGTCGCACTGGTGGCAGCAATGGCAATTGCCATAGCCGTCCCGTTCGCGATGGCACAATCAAAACATGAGGGCGGACAGTGGCAGCGTCACGCTGATGGGCGCGGGCACGGGATGAGAGGCGGCGGCCGGTTCGGGGGTGCAGGGTTTCGCAGTCTCGATTTGACCGACGCGCAGAAGGCCCAGATGAAGCAGATCCGCGAAAGCCACAGCCAGACTCTCCGTCCATTGATGGATGAGATACGCACAAAGCGGCAGGAGATTCGTCAGGCAAGCGCCGGCGGGGCATTCGATGAGGCATTGGTAACACAAAAGCTCAGCGAGCTAGCGCCCCTCGAGGCGAAGCTGATGGGTGCCCGATCTCAACTTCACCAGGAGACGTTGTCGGTTCTGACAGCGGAACAAAAGGCAAAGCTGGAACAGTCGCGCGAGCAGTTCAAGTCAAAGAGGGCCGAACGGCGCGCAAACAAACAAAGCTCCAAGTGAGCAAGTGGACGGCAGGCTCGGCAGGGGCCTGCCGTTTTCAAAACCTCGATCAGGAGCGGCTCTGGCAATCGAAATCGAACGGGCTTCAGACCTGGAACTGGTGAGCCTGGCGCGCAAAGGTGACGAGCGGGCGTTTGAGGAGATCCTGCGTCGATACAGCCCGCGAGTCTTTGCCATAGCCAGCAAGTTCTTTAGACAACGCGCGCAAGTGGAAGATGCCGCTCAGGAGGCCTTCCTAAAAGCCTACACCCAACTTTCAAAGTATGAGGGGCGAGGCTCACTTGAAGGATGGCTTAGCCGGATTGCGACGAATCAATGCATCAACATGCTTCGAAGCGCTAAGCGGCGACCCGAGTCGACTGTTTCCGAACTGACCGATCATGAAGGCCCGTGGCTTGAGAACCAGATGGCCAGTTCATCAATCGAACAGCATCAGTCCAGCGAACGAGGCCTGGTCGCATCGGATCTCGCGGACAAAATTCTTGGCGAGTTGGCACCCGACGACCGGCTGGTCCTGATGTCGATAGACGGGGAGCATATGCCAGTCAAAGACGTCGCTGAGATGACTGGTTGGTCCGAGTCAAAGGTAAAGGTCCGAGCGTTTCGCGCGCGCCGCCGGATGCGCCAGGCGGTTGAAAAGCTGCTTGAGCGCGGACACACAATCGCGGATAAGAAAGTCGGGTAGCCAACATGTCGAATATGCACATCATAAGCACCCTGGAAAATAAACCGTTTAACGGCCTGAGCAGTGACGATATTGCGACGGTCGAATCTCATATTGCGAGCTGCGATGAATGCAGGTTTGCTTACGAGGCGGCGCGCATCGCAGGTGGTCTCATACAGGCTCGCGCGGCTGAAGCGGTGGATGTTGGACCTTTTTTCAACACGCGAGTAATGGCTGCGATCAGAGAGAGCCGGCTTTCGCAAGGAGAGACTCCTCTGGTCAGAATGTGGAGAGCCGCCGGCGCCCTGGTTTCGGCAATGGCGTTGTTGCTTGTGATTCTGGCCGGAATGACGATTTTCGGTGAGGGTCCGGATTCACAAATGGGATTGACGAGCCAGAATCTCTATTCGGCGGAGTATGTGGTTCTGGAAAGCGGCGACGTCGGTGATGACGAACTGGCAAACGATCAGGTGGTTTCGACGATTTATGATCTGGAGGACAGCGATGGACAGTAACTCCAAGAGCAAGTGGCAGGTTCGATTCGCGGTTGTCATTCTCTTTGTAGTGGGGTTCGTCGCGGGAGCGCTGGCGATGAATCTCTATCGCGCGCGGCAGTTCTCCCCACGAGGCGGTGGCCGCGGAGGATTTGAGCAGATGCTGGACAGGCTCAATCTGACGCAGGATCAAAGAACCCAGGTCGGGGACATTTTTGACGACGCGCGAAAACAACTGGCGGACTTGCGCCAGGCGTCGGAGCCTAAGTTCCGAGAGGTGCGCAAGAACACAGACGAGCGGCTCCAGACCGTGCTAACCCCGGAGCAGTGGGAGAAGTTCCAGCAGATGACCAGCAGGAGGGGCCGCTCGTATGGCAGGCCAAGGCGAGAAGGCGGTCAGCGCTAACCTCTCGCTCTGACCGACCCTTCGCACCCCTCCGTTCTCGGCTCCAGCTTTCTCTCTCTGAGTGTTGACTTCCACTCGAGCAGTGCTCAACAGGCTTTTGTGTTTCGACCGTCAGGCTGCGACTACAGTCTTTGCTGGTGCCTTTTTTGAAGCGTCCTCTCTCGGCTTGAGCGAATATCCCAGCTTCAATCCGAAAACGAACAGCACAAACACGACTGCTCCGATTGCGAACAGCGTATCCCCTGGAACCCGAAGCCATCGCAGCGTCGTCATCAAAGGGGTTCCCATGAACTCCGGGCTCCTCGCGTACCAGTAGCTCTGATTGACCGACGCCCACGTCTGTAACAACCCGACTGGCAGGAGGCTCAACAGGAGCATCAACGCCAGTCCGATATTCATTGACCAAAACGAAAACCTAAGAAGCCCTTCCTTCCATTCTCGATCGGCCATCAAGGCGCGCAGACACATCAGGGTCAAACCCAACCCAAGCATTCCATACACTCCGAAAAGCGCTCCGTGACCATGCAATGGTGTAGTGTTGAGTCCCTGCATATAGTAGAGAGCGATTGGCGGGTTGATCATGAAGCCAAACAAGCCAGCGCCAACCAGGTTCCAAAACGCTACAGCGATGAAGAAATAGACCGGCCATTTGTACTTCGCCACCCACACCGCCGAGCGCGAGAGTCGCAAGTCTTTCATCGCCTGGTAGCCGATCAATACCAGCGGAACCACTTCGAGCGCGCTGAATGTCGCGCCCCACGCAAGAGCCGCCGTCGGGGTGCCTGAAAAGTAGAGGTGATGATTGGTGCCGATGATTCCGCCGGCAAGGTAAATGGTCGCGGCGATCAACGAAGCCTCCGCGGCGAGTCTTGCACGGATCAGTTTCAGTCTCGCGAACAGAAATGCGATGACCGTTGTGGCGAATACCTCGAAGAAGCCTTCGACCCACAAATGCACAACCCACCATCGCCAGTATTCCACGACGCTTATGTGGGTGTTCCTGCCGTACATCAACCCCGCGCCATAGAAGAGGGCTATCGCGCCGGCGGAAAGAGTGAATACGAGGACGAGTTGTCTGTGCTCGCCCTTTTCCCTGAGCGCGGGCGCGATCACCCGGAGCATCAAAAACAACCAAATGAGGAGGCCGATGAACAGTCCGGCCTGCCATATGCGTCCGAGATCGAGGTACTCCCAGCCTTGATGACCCCAGTAGAAAGAGTTCGCCTCGCTCATGCGATTGTGAACGCTCAGGTATTCGCCGGCGAGCGAACCTACGACGATAATGAGCAGCGCGACGAACAGCACATTCACCCCAAGGCGCTGCCCCTTCGGCTCCTTTCCGCCGACGAGCGGGCCGATAAACAGACCCGCAGCTAGCCAGGACGTTGCGATCCAAAAGAGGCCGATTTGAAGGTGCCACGTTCGTGTGATGCTGTATGGAAGGAATCGCGAGAGCGGTATTCCATACAGACCGTCTCCTTCAACGCCGTAGTGAGCGGTCACCGCGCCGGTTAGTATCTGGACAAGAAACAGCACAGCGACGACCACAAAGAACTTGACGGTCGCTGCTTGCGACGGAGTTGCTTTCCATCCGAGAATCGGGTCGGTTGCGGGCGCTGCCTCCATCGGCTCGGCGGGCGGCTGCGCGGCGTAATACCAGACGAAAGCGCCTATGCTGGCAAGCAGCATCATGATGCTCACGCCGGTCCACACTACGGCGTCGCCGGTTGCCACGTTACCGACCAGCGGTTCGTGCGGCCAATTGCTGGTGTAGCTGATCGTGTCGCCCGGGCGATTGGCTGCCGCCGCCCATGCGGTCCAAAAGAAAAACGAACCAAGCTGGCGCAGCTTCTTTGGGTCGGTCTGCGCCCCCTTCGGAATCGCATAGCCGGTATTTCCATCGTTGAAGATATTCGCATAGTACTTCTGATTAGCCTCGAAGGCCTTTGCCCGCGCCGCGTCTATCGTCAATGTATTAGTCGCCGCGTCAAACTTGTTCCCTCGAATCAACTGTTTCAGTCGTTCGCGGAGCGCGGCCTGTTGTTCGGGCATTGCCGAGTCATAGGATGTGCCCATCTCCGTCGTGGACCACTCGTTGAGCATGAACTCGGACTCGCGGTGCAGCCAGTCGGCGGTCCAATCCGGCGCGACGTAGCTGCCGTGTCCCCAAATGGAGCCGACCTCCATGCCGCCCATCGCCTGCCACACGCTTTGACCCTCTGAGATGTCCCCGCTGCCGATTACTGGTTGACCATCGAGAGTTATTACGCGGTCGGGGATGGGTGGCTTTTCGCTGTAGATGCGAGTTCCTACCGATCCAAGCACAACAAACCCGAAGATTGTTACGGCAATCAGCCCTGTCCATAGGCGTTTCATATGAAGCATTTCCTTCCCGTTTTGTGAGGGTTTGAACGTTGTCGTTGTCTCGAGCACCAGGGGATATGCAAGGCTTCGGCCAATAGGAATCTGTTGGGCTGCTCTACACGACTTCACCCGCCGCATGACCTGATGCCCAGGCCCACTGAAAATTGTGTCCTCCCAGTTGCCCGGTCACATCGACGACTTCGCCGATGAAATAGAGCCCCGAAACGCGGTTGGCCTCCATGGTCCGCGATGAAAGTTCGGTGGTCGCGACACCTCCCGCGGTGACTTCCGCTTTTCCAAAGCCTTCGGTTCCTGACGGCGTGATCCGCAGGTCGTGGGTTTTGTGAGCTATGTCGCGAAGCTCGCGGCGATCGTACTCTTGGAGCGGTCTGGACGGCGCAAATATCTCGCACCAGGCCCTGGCAAAGCGCTTTGGCAAATAGCGCGATACAAGATTCGCAAGCTCAATCTCGGAGCCCTCGTTGTCCGTTAGAATACCCAACATATCGTGATCGGGCAGCAGGTTTACTGAGATGTCATCGCCGGGTTTCCAATAGGACGAGATTTGCAGAATTGCCGGACCGCTCAAGCCGCGATGGGTAATCAGAAGGTTTTCATGAAACTCCTGACCGCCGCACCTCACAAGAACATCGAGCGAGACACCGCTTAACGGCGCCAACCGCGTTTGAATTTTCGAAGACAATGTCAGGGCCACCAGGCCCGGTCGCGGTTCTTCGATCCGCAATCCAAACTGCCGAGCAATTCGATAACCGAAGTCTGTTGCTCCAAGCGGAGCAACAGACAATCCCCCGGTTGCGATAACCACCGAAGACGAGACGAATCTCCCGTGTGACGTCTCTACGGTAAATGATTCCCCCTTCTGCATCTTGATCACCTGGCACCCGGAGCGAATCTCCACCCCGGCATCCGCACATTCGCGAAGCAGCATGTCGATGATCTGCTGAGAACTCCCGTCGCAAAAAAGTTGTCCCAGCTTCTTTTCGTGAAAACGTATGCCGTGCCTGACTACCAGCGAGACAAAGTCGGCGGGGGTGTAACGAGCGAGCGCCGACTTGCAGAAGTGAGGATTTGCCGAGAGGAAGTTTGCCGCGCTTGAATGGAGATTGGTGAAGTTGCAACGACCGCCGCCGGAAATGCGGATCTTCTTACCCACCCGTTCCGAGTGTTCCAGTACGAGGACTCTGCGCCCACGCTTGCCTGCTTCGGCCGCGCAAAAGAGACCGGCCGCCCCGGCTCCGATTACAATGACATCACATTCGAGCAGTCCCACGTTCACACGTTGTAGCCGCCATCAATAGTTAGGCTGGCGCCTGTGACAAACGCTGCCTCGGGGCTGGCGAGGTATGCAACCATTCCGGCGATCTCGTCGGCCTGACCGTACCGCCCAACAGCGAGCATTGCTTTCATCGTCTCGGCGAAGGCCCCCTCGGCCGGATTCATATCCGTCTCCGTGGGGCCGGGCCGGACATTGTTTACGGTGATGCCGCGCGGACCAAGATCACGCGCCATCCCGCGAGTGAGCCCTGCGACCGCTGCCTTGGTCATAGCGTAGATGCTGCCGCCCGCAAAGGGAATGCGGTCGCCGTTGACGCTGCCGATATTGATGATGCGCCCCCCTTCGCCCATGTGCCGGGCGGCCTCTTGCGATGCGACGAAGACCGCGCGGATATTGACGGCGACCATTCGGTCAAAGTCTTTGAGGGAGAACTGGTCGACAGTAGCGATTGCCAGGGTTCCGGCGCTATTGACGAGGACATCGAGGCGCCCGAAAGCTTCGACCGTTTGGGTGATCGCGTTCTTCAACGCATCGGAGTCGGCGCTGTCGGCGCGAATCGCCAGCGCCCGTCCCCCTTTCGCCTCAATGGCTCTCACCAGCTCGTCCGCCTTTTGCTGCGAGCTGGCGTAGGTTATCGCGACGGCCGCACCTTCGAGCGCCAGCCGCCTGGCGATCGCAGCGCCGATCCCGCGCGAGCCGCCAGTGACGAATGCAACCTTACCCTCGAGTCTCTCTGACATGGAAATGCTCCCTGGCGTCGATTCCGCGATGGGTCGATGGCCTGGCGTCGTCTAGCGAGACGCCCCGTTGTGAGTTGCGATTTGCCACACGTTGCCGCACGGATCTTCGATCATCCCGCGGCGGTCGCCGTAGGGCAGGTCTTGCGGCGCTTCAAGCGAAACGGCGCCGGCTCTCAGCGCGCTCTGGTATGTCGCGTCGACGTCGTCGACATAAAGGTACAGAAAGGAAGGCATGGCTTCACGCGGCCCAACGCCGCTCACCATGACGATCGAGTCGCCGATTCTGATAATCGACGGCCTTTCAGTGAGGAAGTCTCCGGTCGCGTCGAAGGCTCGCTTGAGGAACTCAACCTGCCGGGCGGTTTCATGAACAACAAGCCGCGGGGTCACGCTGTGCCACCCCTCGGGGATCGATTTGGTCATAGCGTTAGGCTCCGTTAATAGAAGACAAAAGACAATTCGACGAGGCCGATCGCGTTCGCGTCAGCCCGTGCGATGAAAAGAAGTACATGTCGCTACAGAAACGTGCATACCTCGGCCAGGCTCTTCCTTTCAACGTCCGGAACAACTGCGTCGCTGGATGGGTGCCCCACGACGAGTAGTAAGAACGGTGCCTCATTGTCCGGTCTCCCCAGTATCGCATTCAAGAACTTCATCGGGCTGGGCGTATGCGTCAGCGACACCAGCCCGGCATTGTGAATTGCAGTGATGAGTATTCCGGTAGCCAGGCCTACCGACTCGACCGCATAGTAGTGTTTTACCTTTCGCCCATCCGGCAAGCGCCCGTATCTCTCTACGAATACCGCAATGAGGTAAGGAGCCGTCTCGAGAAACGACTTATGTTCATCCGTTCCCAGCGGCTCCAGAGCTTCCAACCACTCCTTTGGAGCGCGCGTTGTGTAAAACTCTTTCTCCTCGTGCTCGGCAGCCAGTCTGATCTCGTGCTTTATGGAAGAGTCAGAAACGACAACAAAGTGCCAGGGCTGAAGATTTGCTCCACTTGGTGCGGAGCCGGCCGCGCGGATACATTGCTGAATAATCTCAAGAGGGACCGGGCGGTCAGAGAAGTGACGTACCGTGCGCCTGCGTTGCACCTGCTCAGAAAAAGCAAAGGCGCGCTGTTTCATCTCATCAATGGAGTATTCGTAATGGTCTGTCAGAGGAATAAATTGTGGTGGGGGCATCATTTCGTCTCGATCTAAAATAAGTACCCAAGATCGTGGCGCGCGCGATCTCTCTTGCTGCAATGCACGACCAGACTGTTGCTCTATTACAACCTAAGTTGCCCATGGTTCTGAAGCACTTTGGCTGCAGCCTTCGCCTTGTGAAACGTCGTGTGATGCAACGGCGTCTTGCCGTTCAGATCCGGCGCATTTACATTCGCGCCTTGTTCTATCAGCATTTGCGCAATTGCGGCCTGATTCGCATGCGCTGCCGCATGCAGCGGTGTCGTGCCCCAGTGATCATTGCTGTTGTGTGCGTTTACATCCGCTCCCGCGCGCAAGAGCAGAGCAACGATCGATTGATGTCCCTTCCACGCCGCGCAGTGGAGTGCCGTCGAGCCGTCGGCGTCGCGTGCCTGTATCAGGCTCGAATCGGTTTCGAGCAGCATCGTCACTTTCCCCACATCTCCCGATTTGGCCGCCTTGATGATCTCCTTGTTTGTGTCAGCCATCCGTTCTAGTCCTTCGCCGCCGGTGGAGTCACCTAGGGAGCAGTCTCTACCCGTCAACGTCGCGTCGATTGTACCCGAGATTGTAAATAGCGGGATTCTTGAACGCAACACCAGGAATGTTGGAGATGGCGAGTTGCGCGATAGCTGATCTCATCGATCTTCGACGATTGTCCCCTGGTGATAAACGATCTTCCAATCGTCATCGGTTCGTCGCCATATGGTCGCACGACGGGTCATACGCGGGCCTTGAAGAAGCGTATAAGTGAGCAGGTAGTTGTCGGGAGCTATTTCTAGACAGTAGAAGTCTTTTGTCTCCAAATCCTCTTCTATCGGGCTCCGGTATCGCTCCTCCAACACTTTCAACACGTATTCCCGACTGTATCTGCGACCGGAGGCGCCCACTTCCCAGAATGTGCTTTCCATCATGTTCTCGAAATCGCGGCGGGTAGTTCCAAACTCGGGGCGATGAAAGATCGGCTCCCGTTGCCTCAGCGCCTCGAGTACCTCCAGGTGTTTTGGATCAGTGATCCGCTTTGGTTCCATGCTTGATGGTCGCCTTTCTCGACCGGACCCTTCTTGCGAGTCCGCGCGCAGCCGTGGTTAACCCGAGGCTCGACCGATTGTCCGACGCCCCGGAGGTTTGTTAGCCTTCAACCCGGTACTCAGTTTGGACCAGACCGCTCGGATAGTGTCGAGTTGCGATGTGACAGAGCCGTATGTCGCGCGGGAGCTCGCCGAAGAGAGGAATTCCCGATCCAATCAGCACCGGCACCCGAGTGATGATTAGACGGTCAATGAGCCCCGCGCGCAGGAACCGTTGAATCGTCTCTCCACCGTCGACATAGATGTGATCGGCGCCACTGTCAGCGAGTCGCGAAACGATCGCAGCTTCGTCCCCGGCCATCTGTTCGACAACTCCTCCGTGGGCAGCGGACAAATCGACTGGGCGACTGCTCAGGACAACTACCCGTTTGCTGCCATACGGCCACGAGGCAAAAGTCCGAACCTTATCGAAGGTCCTGCGGCCTATCACCAGGGCATCGACGCTTGCCATAAACTCGTCATAGCCGTGGGGTTCACCTCCCCCCTCCGGCAAGAAATCGAGATCGTCGTTGGGTCGCGCAATAAAGCCGTCAACGCTCACGCCAATAAAGACGGAAATTGTCATCCCGTACTTCTCACCCCGTGACGCACAGGTGGTTGTTTGCAATCCATAACTTATCACCCTCCGGCATCCAACTGATTTCAACATTCAGTAGCTTGCCTTTTTGAGCGTATATTACATAGCTTTGGTGAGACTCTCCGCCGATATTGCCCTTTATCACCGCGGGGCTTCTGAGCCTTTTCTTTGGCGTGGTGTCTTCTTGCGCTGACGTTGTTCCGGCAATTGTCAAAAGAAATGACAGCCCGGCAACAAGCCGGATAGTTCTTTTGAAACGTAATTTCATTAAGACCCTGCCTTTTCTTGAACTAGAACCCTGCCGGTCTTTCGGCAGCGACGCCGAACTCCCGTTCGAGCGCCAATCCCACCCGCCCAATCAATCCATCGTCGAACAGGCGGCCAATGATCGTTATCCCGTGCGGCACGCGACGCGGTGGATTGAACGTTGGCAGCGGATTGGCCGGATCCGGTGCCCAGTCACTTCGCGCTTCCGAAACCTCGACGAAACCGGCGCGCAGCGTTAACGACGGATGACCGGTGAAGTTAGTTATGGTGAGCTGTTCGTCGCGCAACGACGGCACAATCAGCAGATCAACATCTCTGAAGATGCGCGCCATTTCCAAAGCCACTTTGCGCCGGAATCGATCGGCCTGAACGAAATCAACCGCGGAAAGAAATCGCGCCTCGCGAAACAGGTTGGGCCACGCATCCTTGACCTGTACCTTGAGCGATCCGAGTTCATTGTTGAGCGCCAGCTCTTCGAATGACGCCGCTCCCTCAGCAAACAGAATCGGCATAAGCGAGCCGTAAGGCCAATCGGGAAGCGTCACTTCTCTCAGTTCCATCTTTAGCTTCTTCATCGTTTCCATCGCCGTGCGATCGACGTCTGTTGCCGGGCTCTCCTTCATCCACTGAGCGATGTAGCCTACTTTTAAACCTGCAACCGGCGCTGTGGAGTCGAAGTCGAGCCGGCTCGGCGCGCTCGATGCATCACCCGCGTCCGTCCCGCTGATAGCCTGAAGCACCAGCATCGCGTCCTCGACGGTCCGGGTCATTGGACCGAGCTTGTCGAGAGACCAGCAGAGAGTCATTGCACCGGTGCGCGGCACCCGGCCGAAGGTCGGGCGGAGCCCGGTCACGCCACAGCGCATCGCGGGGCTGACGATGCTCCCGCCAGTCTCACTGCCGATAGAAAATGACACCAGCGCCGCCGCCGTGGCCGCTCCGGGCCCGGCACTCGATCCTGACGCGCCCTCTTCCAAAAGCCACGGGTTCATCGTCTGCCCGCCAAACCAGATATCGTTGAGTGCGAGTGCGCCGAGCGAGAGCTTGGCCAGCATCACCGCGCCGGCCTCGTTCAGCTTGCGCACCACCGCGGAGTCCGCCGACGGAACCCGGTTGCGGAAAGGTTCAGCCCCGTATGTGGTTGGAATGTCCTTCGTATCGAGCAGATCTTTTACGCCATAGGGAATCCCGTGAAGCGGGCCGCGGTATTTGCCGGCGGCAATCTCGGCATCCGCAGCTCTCGCACTCTCGATCGCGTGATCTCTGGTGAGGGTGATGATCGATCGGATCTTTGGATCCAACCGGGCGATGCGGCTCAGATAGATATTTGCAAGACGCTCGGAGTTGAGTCGCCGCGACTCGATCCATCTCGACAGTTGTGTAACCGGTGCGAACGCGATGTCGTCGTCCGATGACGGCAGGGGCGCTGGGTCGGCCTTCGAGCGGACGAAGCGTTCGGACGACGTCGGCGCCGGCAGCCCGGGGAGCATCGGGTTCCACAGTGTCGCCGGCGCTTCAGTGGCGCCGATTACTACTTTCCGCGGACCGGTGCGCCGCTCGAAATACCCTGCAAGCGACTGACGCCACGAGTCGGCGGCCTGCTGACGTTGCTCCGGCGTCATCGTGACTTGCATTAGCTTCTCCGCCTCGGCGAACGTCTCAGGAGTCACGACGGGGCCGGAGCCTGCGCCGCTGCCGAACGTCGGCGGAGCACCGGCCGGCGATGACGTCGGTTGCGAATTGGTTGGCGGCGCTTCGGTGCGACAAGCGCTGGCCGCGATGAGCACGCCGAGGGGCGCGCGGAGCAGGAACTGTCGGCGAGTGTTCATGGTCGAGGAAGCCTACCCTTGCGTGCTTATTGGAGCAAGCCCGGGGGTGCTTTCGACGACGACTAAAGTAGTGGGTTAGAGTTTGCGCCGCCTTCTCGCGGTCGTGAATCGCAGGCAACTCAAGATACGACTGAACCGCAAGGACCAGATGGTCTTTGTCTATACCGTATTGTCCAGCCTTATTCCTTTCTCCGTTTGTAGGTCACGAAATAGAGCCGCGTTCCCGGGATGCTCTTGAACTCCGTGGGGCGTTTCGCGCCGGAAAGATCGTAGCAGATGCTGAGCGTGTCACCTTTTAATTCGTAGATCGCAGGGATAGTCTTTCCGCTGTTTGGTCCAGAGGTTCCGGTAATGGTTATGCTTTTTGGGCTGGTGGATGAATCGAGCGTATAGGTGCCCCTGTCGGGCTGCATACCAACGAGAACTTCATACTGACCGTTGTCAAGTTTGAGGTTGATGCTATTAAAGACAGCGTCAGCCATGGGCTTCCCAGCCAGTTCAGCCTTGGCGGGTCTCCAATTTCCCTGAACCGCTTTGGCGTCGTCGTCCGTCGACCCGGAAGCAAACGCCCCCAACGCTACACATAGAACACATGCGGCAGGAATGATCAGCCACTTTCGCAAAATCATCTTTTTGCTCATTGTGTGTTTCTCTTCAAGCTCATGCATCGGAATGCCTATGAGACCATACTTGCCGCTTCCATATCCAGTAACTCTTTGAATCTGTCTATGAAACCTGGATAGAACTCCGGGCTGTGAAACGAATCAGGTCCCGCTGCTTTCGCCTGCTGATATGCCTTCTTTAGTGCATCCCAGAACACACTACGTTCTTTTTCTGAGAGGTCATCGAGCGCCAAACAAAGCAGCGGGTTCTCATCCTCATTCAGGAGCGAAACGAACTTAGGATACTCGTCCTTTGAAATATGCTCTCGCATCAGGCGCGTCACATTCGCCCATACCCAGGTAGCGACGCTCCACGAAGCTCTTTCGTTTATGATGATGAGCCCAGCCATATGACGCCCTGGCTATTACCGTCGATGCGCACCAATAAGGAAGACCACCATCCGGCAAGGCTCGGTGTGCTTATTGCGCCACGCGTGACGGGTCCCGTTTTGCACTACCGTGTCCCCCGCTCGCAGAAGGACTTGCTCGCCATCGTCCAGCTCGAGCCAGACCTCACCCGAAAGCACATACTCGAAGTCGATGGTATCAGTCGTATGCATTCCGGGGTTGTCTGCTTCCAGGTAGGCGCCCAGACCGGGTAACTTGTCCTCAACTTCGCCAGCAACGAGCTGCATATCAAGATCCTCCGGTCTTGTGATCGAGTCGGGCGCGACCGTGAAGAGTCCGAATCGAAATCCTCCAACGGGAGGAAAGTAGAGCGGCGCGGGTCGCGGCGCTCCGTCATCAGGAAATGTCGGCGCTTCGTCAGAGCCCCACAACCGGTAAAACTCTGCTCCAGGAAGCAGATCCACCATGATCGCATCGACTTCGGTATCGCTCGCAACCGTCGCCTTACCATCGGGTGTATGGCCTGTAACTACGCGACGCACCTTCATGGGAGCACTCCTTTCGGACGGGTCTTTGGCATATGTTCGTCTTCGACGTGGAGCTAGTCCTTTGTTCGATCGCAAATCACGAACTTAACCCGGTGCCCCTTCCGTTTACAAACTCAGTGGTTCTGTTGGGCCAGGCTTTGTTTACGACATCCCCACCTGTTATGAACGATCATTCATCGCTGCATTGCGGACGACTCAGCCGTAACGCTTGATACGAGCCGCATAGACCGGTTTGCCCGACGCTCGACCGGGAATGGTTAGGCGCATCGTTCCTACAGTCGCATCGTCATGAATACACTATTCGGGTCTTCGGCATACTCACCGAACGCCCCACAATGAGCGAACCCGAAACTCTCGTAAAGTTTCTGCGCGGGGCTGAATGCCTCGTTAGATCCGGTTTCAAGGCTCAAACGCTGATAGCCGCGAGCCCTGGCGACCTCGACGATGTGAGCGAGGATAGCTCGTCCGGCGCCTCGACGACGAAGTGCCCAGGGTGTGCGCATCGACTTTACTTCGCCGTGTTTTCGATCCAGTTCTTTGAGGGCACCGCAACCGAGCAGGAGCGAGCCGTCCCAGGCAGACCAGAACGTGATACCCGGCTGACGAAGCTTCTCAACATCGAGCGCGTGAACGCTTTCAGGTGGCGACAGCTCGTACATGTTTTGCAGGTGCTCGTTCAGCAGTGCACGTATCTCGGGGCCCGAGAGGTCGTCGATCTTGATCTTCATGAGTTAATAATCAATAGCAACAGAGCCGCAGTCACCGATATTCGTAACATAATCTTCCCTGGTCTATACAACATAATAAAACCTCCAGCAAGTAGTGTGAGAACGTCCACTACCCACCCCCGCTGCGGTGCGCAATCGGAGTTGTCGCGGCTAACCGTTGCTCGTGCTCCGCCCGGAGACAAAGGCGACCGGGTGCAGACAACCTGACCTCGAGGGCGCTCTAGCTTGCGCATCAAGGTTGCTCGGTTATAAGCTCATTCAACTTTCTCATACCATCAAAAAGGAGACCCATTCTATGAAGGTCTATGGCACCAAGGATATCCGAAACGTTGGCATTGTAGGTCACGGTCACGCGGGAAAAACCTCGCTGGTTGCGGCGATGTTGTTCGACGCGGGGGCCACTAACCGTTTGGGCCGGGTAGACGACGGAACGACTACTACTGATTACGATGAAGATGAGATCGCGCGAAAACTGACTATCATAAGCTCGCTCGCCTACTGCGAGTGGAATGGAACAAAGATCAACATACTCGATACCCCGGGATTCGCAGCATTCATACTCGACGCAAAAGCAGCCTTGCGCGCTTGCGACTCCGCCGTCGTAGTCGTCGACGCGGTCAGCGGCGTCGAAGTCCAGACCGAAAAAGCATGGAGCTATGCAGATGAGTTTGGAATACCTCGGCTGATCGTCGTTTCAAAGATGGATCGCGAGCGAGCCGACTTCGATCAGGCCGTCGCCGGGATTACCGAGACGTTTGGCCGCTCGGCCGTGCCCATTCAAATGCCCATAGGACGCGAGCACGAGTTCAAAGGCGTCATCGATCTGGTTCATATGCGCTCTTATATTTACGAAGCCGACGGCAGCGGCAAGGCCATCGAAGGCGACGTGCCCGCCGATTTGAAACCAGCGGCTGATGCTGCCCGCGAGAAAATCATAGATGTGGTTGCCGAAAGTTCCGAGGCGTTGATGGAGAAGTACTTTAACGATGGAACCCTTAGCGACGAAGACTTGATACCGGGGATCAAGGCCGCGGTCGCCGAACGCAGGATGTTTCCGATTCTCGTAGCCTCGGGGATTCCGAACATCGGCATTCAACCGCTGTTGACCGAACTGGTCGAATTGGCCCCGGCGCCCGATGAACTAGGGCCGGTGAAGGGCCATCCCAGTCCCGAAAGCGAGGAGGAGATCGAGCGCGAGGAGAAGGACATCGCACCGTTCTCGGCTTTGGTGTTTAAGACCGTGGCCGATCCGTTCGCCGGGCGGATCAATATCTTTAAGATTTATTCAGGGCACGTCAAATCCGACGCGACTGTTTACAACATCAGCAAGGCCACGAACGAACGACTCGGCCCGCTTCATGTGATGCAAGGCAAGGCGCTCGAGAAGGTTTCAGAAGCTCACACCGGTGATATCGTCGCCGTGACCAAGCTGCGGGAAACCTACACCGGCGATACCTTCTGCGATAAGGCGTCGCCGATCGTTTATGAGTCTGTTCACTTTCCTCGACCCGCAGTCGCATTCGCCATAACGGCAAAGACGCGCAGCGACGAAGACAAACTCTCGCAGGCTCTTCACAAGATGCTCGAGGAGGATCTGGCGCTGAGGTTTGATCGCGAACCCCAAACCAATGAATTTCTGCTGTCCGGCTCGGGACAAACTCACGTCGAAGTAGCCGTAAACAAATTGAAACGCCGGTACGGTGTCGAAGTCGAGCTTCATCCGCCAAAGGTGGCTTATCTGGAAACGTTCAGGGGCCGCGCCGAAATTGTCGGACGTCACAAGAAGCAGACCGGCGGCCGCGGCCAGTTCGCCGAAGCGACCTGCGTGTTTGAAGGCCTGCCTCGCGGCGGGGGATTCGAGTTCATCGACAAAATCTTCGGCGGCGCCATCCCTCAAAACTGGAGGCCGGCGGTAGAGAAGGGAATCAAGGACGCCGCCGCCCGCGGTGCCATCGCCGGTTATCCAATGGTTGATTTCAAGGTCGAGCTGATCGACGGCAAGTTCCACGCGGTAGACTCCGATGATCTGTCGTTTCAGATGGCCGGGCGCAAGGCGTTTCGTACTGCGATTGAGCAGGTAAAGCCGGTTCTGCTCGAACCGGTGATGAACGTCGAGGTTACAGCGCCTCAAGAAGCATCCGGAGACATCCTGGGTGACGTAAACTCGCGGCGCGGGCGCGTGCAGGGAATGGATACCAAGGGCCATCAAGCGGTTGTGAAGGCGCAGGTTCCATTGTCTGAGATGCTGTCTTATCAATCGACGCTCAATTCGATCACGGGGGCGCGCGGGTCATACACGATGGAGCTCGACCACTATGCCGAAGTGCCGGCGCTGATCGCGCAGAAGATCATCCAACAGGCCGTCGCGGATGGACGGGTGAGGGTGACGGAAGAGGAGTAGCGGGAGAAGGGGAGAAGGGGAGAAAGGGAGAAGGGGAGAGCGCCTGGGGTGAAGAGAATGGAGGGAGGAACTGGGTTGGATGCGCCGGTATCTTTGGATGCGCCGATAGCTGAGGTCTCGAATGCTTTGACGTCCCGATGAAGCATTCGAGGTTTCAAGAGTTTTCAATAGAGGGATGTGTTCTTCTTACCGAACATGATTACCTTCATTAAACACCTGGTGCGGCGGCGGATGCCCGGAAACCGGCAGGCACGCGTGTCGCCGAACCGATGAGTGCTTCCCTTTTCCTGATCTGTGCCGCCGCCCCCCCGCTGACCTTATGGCCCTTCTATTAATTTTCGTCGATGGCGTGGGCATCGGGACCCGAGGCGATCACAACCCGCTTGATGGGATCGAGTCGGAGTTTTTCTCGATATTTCAGAAAGAGCGCCCGCGCCTGCCGTTCGATGGAGTGATGGCGGAAACCGATGCGCGGCTCGGGGTGGATGGACTTCCGCAAAGCGCAACAGGGCAGACCGCTATTCTGACCGGTGTTAACGCCGCGAAGCTGATCGGACGGCACCTTCACGGGTACCCTTCGCCGAGATTGAAGCAGGCGCTTGCGGAGCACTCAATTTACAAAAAGCTGATTGGGCTCGGACGATCGGTCACATTTGCAAACGCCTACTCTCGAAGTTACATCGACAACCCTCCGCGGTTCATCTCGGCTACAACGGTAGCGGCTCAGACGGCCGGTCTCACGCTGCGAATGATAGAAGATCTCCAGGAAGGCCGGGCGGTCAGCCATGATTTCACGAACAAGTTTTTGATCGAAAGAGGGTTTGAAGTCAGCATCTGTAGCGCAGAAGTAGCGGGAGCACGGCTGGCAGGCATTGCAGCGAGTCACGATTTCACCCTCTACGAGCACTTCATCACTGATCGAATCGGCCACGCCCAGCGTCAGGACCTCGCTCGGGCGCATGTGCTCGAGCTGACCCGGTTTGTGCGAGCCGTGCTGGAGGAAGCGGATCTTTCCCGACTGACGGTGGTGCTAACAAGCGATCACGGAAACATCGAAGACCTATCGACCCGCAGCCATACGCTCAATCCGGTGGCGACGATCGCATTCGGTCCAGCGCGCGAACTGATCGCCTCGCGCGTGCGGTCGCTGACGGACGTCACGCCTGCAATAATCGAATCGCTGACCAGCAAGCCGATTGCTTAGACCGGCAGCGGCGGCGGAGCCCCGCCCCGAATCCGACACTTCTCGCTGCGACATAAGGCTCGCAGGGTTGGCGGCCGGGAAGAATGCGGACATCATCCGGATGAACGATGCTTGGCATCGAACCGGCGGACGGGCCTTCTGAGGTTGCAGGTCGTCGCTTAGGGCATTCCATGCGATGTCGGGTCGCCTTGATTGGGGAGCCAACAGGTCGTGCCGCCAGCAAGGTCGAGGGCGTCACAGAAGAACTGAGTCGCCGTGGCGTTGTTGGCTAGAAGCTCGATCTCAACGTGGCTGGTTCCCGCTTTGAGATCCGCGGTCGAGAACAGCACCGGACCACTCTCTCTCTCGATTGTCAGCTCCTCGCTGTCCGCCAGGAGGAAATGCACGATGACGTCATGAGCGATCGGCCTCAGGTATTTTTCTTTCCCGGTTTTGGCATAGCCATTGATCAGAGCTTCGATGAAACGCCGGTCCTTGACTTTCGAACAGCGAAAGTCACCCGAAGTGAAATGAATCACACAGTCGAACGCATCCGGTTTGTAGTCGGGCGAAGGTTGACCGTAGAGCTCGACTTTGCGTAGCAGGTTTCGCTTCAGGGAATCAGCGATCGTCAACCCGGGTGCAGGCGAGACGCCTTTGGTTCGAAGGACGTTGATCCTGCCTTTCCCAAGCTTATTGACTCGAACGCGCGCCTCGCCGCCGTCAGCGTAGGCGCGTATGTCCGGTACGTCGTTTCCAAGGTGGTCCTTACCACATTGAAAGTAGCCTATTTCCAGTTCGGAAGGGTCTTTATCTATGTCCTGAAGAAAAGCCCCGCTATCCAGGACTATCGTAACGAGTGTTGGCATAGAGCCTCCTTTGAGATTACTAAAATGGTTGCTATCATGCCGGGTCAGTTCTCGGATGCGAAGACGGATTCAGTAGTCGCCGCCGACGGCGATGAACGACGCCCAATAGTAAGGGTGAGGGAAATCAGCGATCATCCGCAATTGGGCAGCGCGAAGAGCGTCCCCCGCGTGCTTGCTCGATGTCCTTCGCTCTCTATGAAAAGCAATCATTAGCACGCTGGTAGCTCGCGACTCGACGGGCCACAGACTTGCTACGATCGTAGATACTCCGGCGGCCAGAAACGGATGGATCAAGCTGACGATGCCTTCGCCCCGATAGTACTGTCCCAAACCGGTCTCGCAGGCCGATAACACGACCATGCGAGTAACGGGAAGTTTGAGATTATAGATCTCGTTCAGATAAAGCAACCCGTCCTCAGGGTTGTCCTGCGGCTGTTCAAGCAAGAAGCCCAATTGTGGACGGAGTCCTGGCGACGCGCCACTTCCATTAGGGTTCGGATCGTTTGATTCGACTCTCCGATTGCCGCTGGTCTTCGATGTACCGTCACCTGGAGCCAACAACAGCGCCGAGAGCCATGGCGATTGTTGGTCAACGATACAGTGCACGGCCAGGTGGGCTACGTTGCAGGTTTTTATTGCGGTCCGGACGCCAGGCTCCGATGCAGTTTTATCGGTCAGCACAACTGGCCTGTCATAATAAGCCGCCGCCCCCTCGGCTTCCCGGCGAGCGTCTTCCAGCCTGTTCAGGTTAGGAAACTCCAGTGACCTGAACTCGGGGTCGCCCACCGAAAGCATCCGCTCGTCGTCACTCATCACCGCCCTGGTCTGGTTCAGGCAGCGAATGAACACTGATGCGGACGGCGCATAAATCAGACGAAAGGATTCGATAAGGTATCGATCTGACGAGTCTTTGAGCGTCGCCATTGGCAGCATCTGTAGAGACTTGTCAGGTACTACGCACACCTCGGCGCCCTTGACGAGGTATTTCGCCACTGGCTCAATCAGCAACTGATAAAGCTCGAACCCTTTTCGCGACAACTCCTCGATCGGAGTGTCTGGGTCCCTCACCAGCGACACATAGTCGCTGACCAATCGCTCGAGTTGGCGACCGCTGGCTCCCAACGTGGCAATCCGACAGTCTAGGCGTGTGACCAGAAACACATGTGCCCGCTCGTTGGTAACCGAGTAAACCAGCATTGAGAGCTTGTCGGGTAACCCGCTTTGTATTTGATCAAGGCTCAGCGGCTTCGTGAAGTTCGCATGACCGCCTTCGGATGGCTGGAAGTCATCGAGCAGCCCTCGGGCGCGTGACCGCTCGGACATCTCGAACGCTTCAGCTTCGCGTCCCGACTGGGCGGCATCCAGTTCTATTATCTGATCGAAGACGCTTTGGCTCGCTCCCAGAAACTCCATTCGATGAACGCGCCCAATCAGGTTTCTGCGGTAACGCTCAACAATGCCAACTGCCCGGTTGAGGTCCCTGCGCGCAAGGTCGCTCTGCTCGCCTTTGGCGTACGCGGCGGCTCTGCCACGCAACGCGGTCACATTCAAAATCGGATCGCCCTCCGCACTCGATGTTAGCAGCGCGGCTCTCGTATAGCGCTCAATCGCGCCGGCTGTGTCGCCGCGTTGCGCCGCGACTTCTCCGGCGCGGGTCAGTACCAGCGGTTCGGTGTACGCACGGCTGTCCGCTCCGACACCTTCGAGATCCCGGACCGCCTGCGTGATCCTCTCCGCTGCAAGATCCATCTCGCCAGCCCGCGCGTACTCGACGGCCTCGAACGACGAAGCCTGGGCCGATCGATTCATGTCCTTCGCTGTGCTTGAGTATTTCAGCGCCGCTTCGGCAAAAAGCAGTGCCAGCCTGTCTCTGTTTAGCAGGCGATATACGTCAGCAACATTCAGATAGTTGTAGGCGAGATCTCCGTCGCGCGAACTCTGTTTCAAAAGGACATCGGTCGATGCTTGAAAGTTCTCAAGCGCGTTATCAAAGTCCCCGAGATGCCAGTAAGTCGTGCCGACGTACTGCAACGTGATCGCCACCGGTTCGCGCATCTTCTCGAGGAGCTCATAGGCCTGTCGCAAATACTTGAGCGCCTTTGAATCTTCGCCCAACCTCGAGTAATCGAGACCAATAGCACTCAAGGTAAAAGCTTGATGGTATCGGCATCCTCTCGCTTCAAAAAAGGGGAGGATTTCCTCGAGCATTGTCAGGCTCGCCGTGAACCGCCTGGATTGATAAAGCGACGCCGCGATTGAGTACCTGGTCTTTGCCTGAAACAGCGAGTCGCCTTCCTGCACAAGGGTCCTGTCAAGACGCTCAAGCGCGACTCTCGCCTCGTCGTATTTGCGTTGCCTGAAGAGGCCGAGTGCGTTTTTATAGTCCTGGAAAAGTGTCAACTCATGCGCGCGCTCGTGCTCGGGTATAGTGATCAGCCGCTTAACGGTATCGGCGATATCGGTGTCTCCCTTCACCGCCACCGCAAGCTGAGCAATCGCCTCCATCCGCGACCTCGCCAGATCAACTGTTTGCTGGCCAGCTTGTCCTCAGGTTGCAGATACTGGAGGGTGAGGTCGAAAAAGAAGTATTTCCTGACTGCTTCGTAGTTGCCCTCCACGATTTCCCGCGCCCGGTTGGGGTCCGTCGCTAGCGACTCGATCAGGACATCATTGATTTCCGTAGAGTCCTGCGTTGGGGCCGGCGCTGCGAGCTCGTCGAGGCGTTGCTTCGCTTCCGTCAGCCAGCCACTGTCCCGCTCGACTTCCACCAGGCGGCTCAGATCGGCTTGCTCGGCATCCCTAAGACGAAGCCGCCGATAACAGAGCGCCCGGTTGAAAAGCGCCTCGAGCATATCCGCATCGCGGTTCAGCGCGACGTCGAACTCGTCAATAGCGTCCTCGAGTTTTCCTTGTTGGGTGAGACAAACGCCGAGATCGTTGTGGGCCTCAGCGCTTTCGGGCGCGCGAGCCACGGCGCGCCGCAAGTATCTGAGCGCCTCCGGGAGCTTCTCATCCTTGCTCAGAAGCAATCGTGCATACGGAAGCTCCGCGGATAAATCGCCCCTGGCGGTCGCGTCGGTGATCAGATCGCGCGCCCGCTCAAAGTCCCTTGCCTCGATGCCGGATATTTCCTCACTAGAGGTTCTGAACTCACCAGCCTTGAACCCGCCCGACAGCCGCGGCTCGATCAGTCTCCGCTTGCTAAACGCTGCTATCAGGGCCCCGGTCCCGCGATCGACATCCGAGCCGCGCGATCCATATGCAAAGAGAATCCCGATTACCGCGATGATGATAACCAGAGTCACCATCAGCAGCCATCGCCGCGATACGAAAACGGCCCGGTGGTAGGGTTGCTCTTGCGGGAATCTCTCTCTCATCTAATCGTCGTCAGTTTTTTTGGGTGTTCTATATATCACAAACTGCGGGGCAATTGAAATCGAACGAGGGTAAGCAAGTCAGGCCTCGACGTCCTGAAATCGACGGGATTGCTCCGGTTGACACCAACTGCGAACGTGAATTACGGTGTTTGTCTCTTTGAGCAAGGCAAATCCCAATGATGATGACTAATAACAGGAAAAAGGGAATAACCCGGATCATCGTTGTTTTACTCTTTGGGTTGACGTTGCTCCCGCAGCCAGGAGATGCACAGCGCCAAACCGCGGCACGCGCCGCGCGCCCGACCGCCGCCCGGCCAAAGCTCGTCCTGCTGATAGTAGTCGATCAATTTCGATATGATTATCTTGAACGATTCGGAGACCTGTTTGGTACCGGAGGGTTCTTGCGTTTGATGAATGAAGGGGCCCTCTTCACCAACGCAAACTATGATTATGTCCCGACATTCACAGCCTGCGGGCATGCGGCGATCTCGAGCGGCTCCGTGCCTGCGCAAAACGGCATTGTGGGCAACTCTTGGTTTGATCGTAAGTCCGGCAGAGTACGCGTGATGGTGGCAGATGATTCCGCACACCTGGTAACCGGGAAAGGAGCTTCGGCAAGAGGCGGCGCGGCCAGCCCGCGAACTCTTATTGGCAGTACTATCGGCGATCAAATGCGGCTGGCGAATAACTTTCAATCCAAGGTGGTGACGGCGTCCTTAAAGGATCGCTCGGCAGTGCTCCCGGGAGGACAGCATCCGAACGGCGCATTCTGGTTTAGCGCCGCTGATGGTGAGTTTGTGTCCAGCGATTACTACTTCAAGGAGCTTCCCGCGTGGGTCAAGAAGTTTGATTCCGAAGATCGCGTGGACAAATACTTCGGAATGAAATGGGATCGCGTGCTGGGCCCTGAAGCCTACCTTCGCGCGCAAGGAGAGAACCTTCCGATGCAACAGTCATTGTTGGGTTCACGCTTTCCATACATAGTCACCGGCGGCGAAGAGAAACCGGGCCCAAAGTTCTACAGCGCGCTTACTTACACGCCCTTCGGATCTGAATACCTGGCCGAGTTTGGCAAAGCTGCCCTCGACGCTGAGTCGCTCGGGGCTGACGAGTACCCTGATCTGCTGTCGATTAGCTTTTCCTCACCCGATTTGACGGGTCATTTCTATGGACCCGATAGCCAGGAGATCGTCGACACCTACGTTCGATTGGACCGGGTTGTTGCGGATCTGCTGAGGTACATCGACAAAAAAGTGGGGCTGGCCAACACGATAGTGGTAGTGACTGGAGATCACGGCGTCGCGCCAATCCCCGAGTACATGCAGTCGAAGGGGTTTGACGCTGGCCGCATTCCAGAACGGGAAGTCTCGGATGCCGTGAACAAGGCTCTGGGAGCCCGTTTTGGGGAAGGGAAGTGGGTTCTCAGTCTCGTCAACGATCAACTCTATCTCGATCAAAAACTCATCGCGGAAAAAAAGGTAGACCCGGCCGAGGCTGAGCGGGTGGCCGGGGACGCGGCGCTCGCCTCTGACGGCGTGTTGAACTACTTTACCCGCACGCAGATTCTTGCCGGTCTCGTTCCGGGCGGAGAAGTTGCCCGGCGAGTGACCAACGGATTCAATCGTAAGCGTTCCGGGGACGTGTGGCTGATATTAAAGCCTTTCTCGTTTTTCACCGAAGGCGATGTTGCCACCACCCACGGCTCAAGCTATAACTACGACACACACGTCCCTGTGATCATCTTTGGTGCGGGAATGCGGGCTGGCCGCTACAATGCTGATTGCTCGCCCTCGGACATCGCGCCGACGCTCGCCGCGATGCTGCGTATCGAGCCGCCCTCGAACCGAACCGGGCGAGTGCTGGTCGAGGCGCTGGGCCCATCGATTCAAACGAACGCCGGAGCGAAGTGAATGGGCTGCGGGCGGCGGGGTATGCAAGCAAAGAAGTACATCCTTTCGAAGTTAACCCTCACTGGAACCCGCAAGAGCCGGATCGCAGCTGCTTGCGCGATACTCATCGTACTCGGACTCGCCGTTGCGGGATCGCCTGCAACCGGTCAACGCGCGAAGCAAAAAAAGCAGGCACCGAGGAAGACCCCTCCCAGAAAAACCACCCAGCCCGCAGTAGAAACCGAGCCGGCGCTCACACCGCAAGAGGCGCTCGAACGGGCTCGCACCGCAGCGACTGAGCAGGAACGCATCAATCTGCTTGAGAAGTTTGTGGTTGCAAATCGCGGTTCAGAACTTGAAGGCGAAGCGCGCGAGTTGCTGCTCCGTCAATACGCGCTCAAGGGTGAGCAGGCGCTCAGAGGAGCGAACCCCCAAATGGCAATGCAAGCCTTCAAGGCCGCGCTGCGCGCCGCGCCCGCCGCCATTGATGACAAGGTATTCGGCCAGTATATATTCCCGTTGCCGATGGCTATGAATGCGTTCGGTTATCGCGCCGAAGCCGCCGATCTGATGCGTTCTTTTGAGGGGCGGTTCGAAACTGATCCCAATCGTCTGGTTGAAATTGGCTTCTTCTATGTGCAGATCGAAGCGCCGTTCGAGGCAGTGCGCGTACTTGAACACGCGGTTCAACTGGCCCCCGAAGACCATCGCGCGCACAACAGCCTGGGCACGGCCTATTTGATCAGCTTGCGATTGGACGATGCGATAGCTGAATTCCAACGCGCGATCGAGCTTGACGCGAACGATGAATTCGCGAATCTGAATCTCGGAAACCTGGCTCGCGCGACAGGCGATTACGAGGGGGCTGCCACCTACTACCGCAAACAAATCGCGCTCAAGCGCGACGATGCCGATGCGCACGGTGGATTGGCGATCGCCCTGCTTGCACTTGGGCGTGACGAAGAGGCGGCTCCGGAGATCAAACGGGCCATGGAGCTCGCGCCGGCGGATTATCGCTTTCTGACCCAGCTCGCTTTTTTCTATGTCGGCCGGAAGAAGGCCGGGCTGGCCAGGCCGCTGATCGACCAGGCGGCACGCATCGAGCCTCGATACGCATGGACGTTTATCACCAAGGCTGAAATCGACGCGCTCGAGGGGAAATTCGGCGATTCGCTCGCAACCCTGCTCAGTGGTCAATCTCACGCGGGGTTCGCGACGCTCACGTTTGAGCTGGCAAAGGCGTTTCTGGCTTTGGATGGATACGATCAGGCGACCGACGTGATGTCAAAATCATTCACCCTGAACGACGACGGCGAATTCGAAACACTGCTGGGCGGCGCGATCAAGGCCCGATCGCTCAGGCTCGACCTGCTGCTTGAACGCGAGCGACAAGCCGCGCTGTTCCTGAACAACGATCCAACGACAGCCTTTCAATACCGGCTTATGGAGGCGGTAGCAAGAATTGATCACTACTCAAAGATCGCGCTGACCGGCCGCAAGCCCGCCCCGCAAGCGTCTCGAAAACGCGCCGGCTCAAAAGCGGACTCGGCCCGGGATGATGAGACACGGCCGCGCCGCGCGACCGCCGCTCCTTCGTTGACCGAGGAGTTGTCGGCCGGGCGCGACGCGAACCTCCCGGGCATGCCTGAGCTTCTTCGCGCGATCACCACGTTTACGACTCTCGATGACGGGCGTCAGGCATTTCGAATGGTCTGGGCCGCGCGCAAGCTGACAGAGGCGGATCTGGCGTTGGATGCGGCTGAACTCCTTGCCCGGCGAGCGATTGCGATCGCCGAAACCGCGACCGAACCGGCTGGTTCAATGCGGGATGCTCCAAAGCTTGACCGCGAAGGCCGCCGCGCGATGTTCGCGGGTCGCGCCTACGATGCGCTCGGCTGGGTGCAGTTCAAAAAGGGCAATACCCGGAGCGCGCTCGAGAACCTGATCAAGGCTGTTGACGTCTATCCAACCAGCCTCGATCGCAAGCAGGCGATTTGGCATCTAGCCATCGCAACTCAAGAGGCTGGCGACGAGCGAGGCGCTCTCGAACTGTATATCGCGAGCTACGAGCCCGAGTCGCCTACTGCGGTTGTGCGGCGGGCGCAGATCGACGCGCTCTATAAGAAACTAAACGGGTCGCTCGCCGGTCTTGAAGAGCGCCTCAAGCAACAATGAATCGCAACACCGAACAAGCGTGGGGCTATCACGATCTAACAAAGCATTCCTATTGGAGCATTCGCTCCAGCCCGCACTATCTCGACTGGGCGAATAAGCCCTCCTCATTCAAGATCTATCCTGGCATTGAGCCCATACCACTGCCGCGCTCGCTCGTGCAGACGATGGCTCCAGCCCTTGAAGTCATCTCCTCAACGGAGATCGCGTTCGCCGGTGAAAGGAGTCCGGACCTCGCGAGACTTGCCAGCATCTCGTACTACTCCGCGGGAGTCACAAAGCATAGATCGTATCCCGGCGGTGAACTCTTTTTTCGGGCGGCGGCTTGTGCGGGCGCGCTCTATCCTACCGAAGTGTATGTAGTATGTGGCGACATAGAAGGCTTAAACGCCGGCGTCTATCACTTCAATCCCGGCGATCTGGCGTTGAGGCAATTGCGTGAAGGAGACCTTCGCGCCGCAATGGCGCGCGCTAGCGGCAACGAGCCAAGCATCCTTTCTGCGCCGGTCTCCCTGGTCTTCACTTCGATAAGCTGGCGCAGCACGTGGAAGTATCGCGACCGCGCTTATCGATACCACTTCTGGGACAACGGCATGATTGCGGCGAATGCCCAAGTGATGGCTGCGGCGCACCAGCTCCCTGTCCGAGTTGTTATGGGGTTTGTCGAGACCGACGTGAATAGACTAATCGGGATTGATGGTCGGCAGGAGCTGGTGCTCAGCTTGCTATCGCTCGGCAATACCGATAAAGGATTGCCCGACTGTCCTGCTATAGAAGACCTTCCCGAAATCGACTTCGAAGTCCTGCCAATCTCGATATCGCCGGTTGATTATCCCTCGATCCGAAATATGCACACAGCGTCATCGCTGAATGCCTATGGTGACGTGAGGGAATGGCGCAGCGCGAGAATCCATGCCAGCCCGCGACCCATCGAAGGGGAGGTGTTTGCGTTTGACGCGATTCCCGAAACGGGCTTACCGGTTGAATCGATCGAGGACGTGATCCAGCGTCGTGGCTCAACGCGCCGGTTTGCGCGCAAGCCGATGCCGTTTGCGGATATCTCGACAATCATCGATCGGGCGACGCGAGGGATACCAACCGACTTCCTTGGGCGGGATTCAGCGCCGCTGACCGATATCTACGCGATCGTCAACCGTGTCGACGGATTGCCGCCGGGCGCTTATTTCCATCGACGCGAGGATCGCGCCCTGGAGTTGCTCAGGCCCGGGGACTTCAGCGCGAAGGCCGCATATTTGACCCTCGGTCAGGATCTTGGCGGCGATGCCTGCGCGACGTTGTTTTTCATGGCGGATCTAAAGCTGGTGCTCGAGGCATACGGCGCCCGCGGATATCGAGCGGCGCAGATGGAGGCGGGAATAGTCGGAGGCAAGATGTACCTTGCGTCGTACACGCTCAAACGCGGCGCGACCGGTTTGACGTTTTATGACGATGACGTAACCGAATTCTTCTCGCCCCACGCCGGGGGCAAGAGCTGCATCCTGGTCGTTTCTGTTGGCATCCCCGGCAAGCGGCCGCTGGTGTAGTGAATGCGCAAGTCTGTTCTTATCTGCTGACTAAAGTCTAAGCTACACCCATGATCGGCGCGCTGATTGTAGACAAACCCGAAGGCTTCACTTCGCATGACGTTGTCGCGCGCGTTCGGCGTGCAGCAGGCACCAGGCGTGTCGGACACGCCGGCACTCTCGATCCGTTCGCTACCGGAGTGTTGGTTTGTTGCATCGGTCGTGCAACCAGGCTTGTTCAGTTCTTAGTTGGTCTGGACAAAGAGTACGTCGCGACGGTCAGGCTGGGTTACGCGACGGATAGCCAGGACCGCACCGGCAAACAAATCACTCCTCTTTGTACATCAAACGAGTTGAGCCCCGAAGAGCTAAGGCGAGTGTTGGAACAGTTCATCGGCCCCCAGTTGCAGACGCCGCCCATGTTCTCCGCGAAAAAGGTAGGGGGCGAGCGACTGTATGTCGCAGCTCGCGCCGGCCGCGAGGTGGAGCGGGAGGCGGTCAGTATAGTTGTTCGGTCGATGAGTCTCCTGGGAGACGAGGCGACGGCGCTGCGAGGTGACAAAGACGGTACGCGCGACTTTGAGATGCGAGTGCGCTGCTCATCGGGCACTTACGTCAGGACCCTCGCTCACGATATCGGTGAAAGGCTTGGGTTTGGGGCGCATCTGGTCCAGCTCCGGCGCACCGAGGTCGGACATCTCCAACTCGGTGATGCGCTGACGTTGGAGGAGATTGAAAGGATGACTGTCGATGATTTGCGGAAGGCTCTGGTCAGCACATCGGACATGCTCTCGCATTTTCCGATGGTGCGGCTCGACGACGAGCGGATGAAATTTGTGGGGAACGGGCGACCATTCCGGTTGCGTGAAGATGAGGCTTCTTTCGCGGAATGCGCAGGGACTGCTCTACGGTTGTGTGATCGGGATGGGGTGCTTGTTGCAGTAGGGGAATATGATGCGAGTCTCGAGCTGGTGAGCCCTCGTGTGGTGATGGGGATCGAAGATGATTGAGAGCCTGAAGGCGAGGACAAAGTGGGCGCTTGCGTGTTGTGCTATACTCCTGCAAGAACCTTTAGGCTGAATGTAGATCGTTGAGTTCGAGCTTGTAATAAGAAGATGCTTCGCTTTGATTTATCGAGGTTGAGCGTGCATCCAGTCGAGCCACGAGCAGCCGGACAACTACTTCCGACTGTGCGCCTGAACGCGCAAGACTGAGTGTCGCCCATCCCTCGCAGCGAATGAGCAGCAGAAACTGTTTGCGGCTGCCCCCTCACCGCGGACGGTTTCGGCGAACAATCGAAAGGTACGATGCCACCATCGGCACCTTCAGCCGATTAGCGTATCGGACCGATTCGGAGGTAGACGTGGGCGATAATAAGATAAACCTGAGCGACCTCCTCGAGACGCACCGCCGCGACCGCGATCGACTTGCCTGGGAAGGCACATTCCGAGACTACTTCGAACTGGTGACTCAGAATCCGAATGTCTCGAAACTCTCGCACGCCCGCATCTGCGACATGGTGCTGGCCGCGGGCGTGGAGAAGATCAACGAAGGCTCGCGGGATGAAATCGTAAAGTTCAATTTTTTCAGCGACGAGCTCTTTGGGATCGAACGGCCGATCTCAAAGATCGTCGAGTATTTCAAGTCGGCGGGCCAGCGGCTTGAAGTAAGAAAGCGAATCCTGCTTTTGATGGGGCCAGTCGGCGGTGGCAAATCGACCATTGTGACGATGCTCAAGCGAGGTCTGGAGAAATGGTCGCGCACAACGGACGGAGCGGTCTATGCGATAAAGGACTGCCCGATGCACGAAGAGCCGTTGCACCTGATTCCGCCGGAGCTTCGACCCGAGATCGAGCGTCACTACGGGATATACATCGAAGGAGAACTGTGCCCGCAATGTCGTTACAATCTCGAGCACGTCTACCGCGGCCGCCACGAGGATGTGCTGATACACAGAATTGTCTTTTCCGAGAAGGACCGGATCGGCATAGGTACGTTCGCTCCCTCCGACCCGAAATCGCAGGACATCACCGAGCTGACCGGCTCGATAGATCTCTCTACCATTGGCGAGGTCGGGGTCGAATCAGATCCACGAGCCTATAGATTCGACGGCGAGCTGAACATCGCCAATCGCGGGTTGATGGAGTTTGTCGAGATGTTGAAGGTCGACGAGAAGTTTCTGTATAGCCTGTTGACCCTCAGCCAGGAACAGAATATCAAGACAGGCCGGTTCGCTCTTATCTACGCAGATGAGGCGATCCTCTCCCACACAAACGAGAACGAATACGCGTCGTTCGTGGCGAATCGCAAGAGCGAAGCCCTTCAGGATCGAATCATCATGATACGCGTTCCTTACAACCTGAAGGTCTCGCAAGAGGAGCGCATCTACGACAAGCTGCTCAAGCAATCCGACGCGCTCCGCAACATTCATATCGCGCCCAACGCCCTCAGGATTGCCGCGATGTTTGCGGTGATGACCAGGCTTGAAGAGCCTAAGAAGGCCAACATCGACATCGTCAAGAAGATGAAGCTCTACGACGGCGAGGATGTAGATGGTTTCAAATCAAAGGACGTAAAAGAGCTGCAGGAAGACACGGTGCGCGAAGGCATGGATGGTATCAGTCCTCGATACATCATAAACCGTCTTTCCGGCGCGCTGGTCAAGGACAACATCACCTGCATCAACCCAATCGACGCTCTCCGGGCGGTAAAGGACGGCTTTGAGCAACATACCGGGATATCGGCGGAGCAGCGCGAACGATACCTGAATCTTGTTTCGGTGGCCCGGCGTGAATACGACGACGTCGCCAAGAACGAGGTGCAGCGAGCGTTTGTCTACTCGTTTGAGGAAATGGCCAAGACCTTGTGCGACAACTACCTGGACAACGTCGAGGCGTACTGCAACAAGGAGAAGCTAAAGGATGCCATAACTGAAGAAGAGATCGAGCCTGACGAGAAGCTGATGCGCTCGATCGAGGAGCAAATTGGCGTCAGCGAGAACGGAAAGAACACATTTCGGCAGGAGATTCTGATACGGATCTCGAGCCACGCGCGAAAGGGCCGGCCCTTCGAGTACAAGTCGCACGAGCGCTTGAAGGAAGCGATCGAGAAAAAAATCTTCTCCGACCTGAAAGACGTCGTGAAGATAACCACATCGACCAAGACCCCTGATGTGGACCAGCTTCGCAGGATCAACGAGGTGATCGACCGGCTGGTGACTGACAACGGATACTGCACCGTATGCGCGAACGAGTTGCTGACTTACGTGGGGACGCTGTTGTCGCGGTGAACTTGGAGATGCTCCGACGTTAGAAGGTGATATCCATGCAAGAGCAAACACCGACTCTGCGAGTGGTCAACGCTGAGGAGATCAAGCCGATACATGCGTGGGAGCGTCTGTATCCTGACCTCTGGATGCTGATTGAAGTTACTCGCAAGGATGAATGGGAAGTGTACGAGGGGAAGCTGATTGCCACTGCCGTTGATCCCATGGAACTCGTCGATATCGGGAGAAGCTATGATGAGCGGGGCATCGTCACGCTTGAGACCCGAGGCGACTACACCGAGCCTCAACCCGCGTTCGTAGGGTGATGTCGAGAAACTGGTTACAGTTCAGTGCGAAGCACAGTCCGGTCGTCAGCGTAAGAATCGGCAATGGTGTCTTTCGCGCATTGGTGGATACGGGAGCCGAAGTCAGTCTGATTGCTCCAAATACTTCGCTGCGGCTTGGATTGAAGAAGCTAGGGGACCGGGACATTCTCGTCCTTGGGGGCGCGCGTTTGTCATTGCGGGTTGTCGAGGTGCCAAACATCGGGTTCGGGAATGTTCAGCTGCCGGCCTGTCAGGCGTGTGTCCTTGAGGTAGCCAAACTTGGGCTTCCGATCGAAGTCGTCCTCGGAGTCAATGCGTTCGTCAATCAACGCTTACAGATTGACTTTCGACAGGGCCGTATCTACGTGCTTGAATAGGAATCGGGACATGTCAGTTCAACGAAACGATTGGTCTCTTCAACGCAAGGGTCAGATCGATCAGGATCGTCACAAGGAGCGGGTCCGTGACGCGATTAAGAAGAACCTTGGCTCGATCGTGTCCAACGAGTCGATCATCCTCTCCGACGGCAAACGCGTTGTCAAAGTTCCGATTCGCTCGCTTGATGAATATAAGTTCCGCTTCGACTACCGGAAGAAGAGGCATGTAGGCACCGGCGATGGCAACACCAAAGTCGGCGACGTGATCGGACACGAAGGACAGCCCGGCCAAGGTCCGGGTCAGGGACCCGGCGGCGATCAACCGGGTCAGGAGTACTACGAAGCTGAGGTAAACATCGATGAAATCGCAAAGCTGATCTTCGAGGACCTTCACCTGCCCTATCTCGAAGAGAAGGCGAAACACGCCGTTCCTTCGAAGACTACAAAATTCACCGAGATTCGCCGATCGGGGATTCTGTCCAATCTCGACAAGCGACGCAGCCTCATAGAAAACATCAAGCGCCAGGCGCGCGAAACCGGCGAGGCGCATATCGGGCCTTTCAAGAAAGAGGATTTGCGCTATAAGACATGGGAAGAGCAGATGACTTACGAGTCGAACGCCGTCGTGATCGCCATGATGGACGTGAGCGGCTCGATGGGCGAGTTTAAGAAATACATCGCCCGGTCATTTTATTTCTGGATGGTGCGCTTTCTGAAGACCAAGTACGACAACGTAAAGATAGTCTTTATCAGCCACCACACCGAAGCAAAAGAAGTGACCGAGGAACAATTCTTTACGCAGGGAGAATCGGGCGGGACCGTCGTGTCATCGGCTTATCGATTGGCGCTGGACATCATAGGCGGGCGATTTCCAGCCAAGGATTGGAATATCTACCCGTTTCATTTCTCGGATGGCGACAACTACTACTCCGACAACGACGAGGCTGTAAAGCTCGCGGATGACCTGATCTCGACGTGCAATCTATTCGGCTACGGCGAGATCGGAGAGGAGGGGGCGTCGAGCTATCGCAGGTCGTCTGGCGCGCTGCTGTCGATTTTCAAGGACCGGCTAAAAAGCCAGAACCGGTTTGTTGGCGTGCGCATCGATGACAAAGAGGATGTGTATCCCGCCTTAAAAGAGTTCTTTGGCAAGCGAGGGGAAGAAGCCTGAGGAATTTTGGATTTTAGATTGGCGGTAGGCAACCCGAAACCACGTCTCAATCCAAAATCCAAAATCCAAAATCCAAAATCTTATGGTTGACCGGGAAGTACAGGAACTGGAAAGAGCTGTCGAGCAGATCTGGGACATCGCCACCAACCGCTTTGGGCTCGACCCGTTCCCGGTGCGTTTTGAGATCGTCCCGGCCTCTGTAATGTACGAGGTCGGCTCGTATGCGCTTCCGGGCCGCTACTCGCACTGGACTTTTGGCAAGGCTTATCACCGGATGAAGACGATGTACGACTTCGGCCTGTCGAAGATCTACGAAGTAGTCATCAACTCAAACCCCTCGTACGCATTTCTCCTGGAGACCAACTCCCCCACTCAGAATAAGCTGGTGATCGCCCACGTCCTCGGTCACATCGATTTCTTCAAGAACAATGTTTACTTCTCGAAAACCAACCGGAGGATGGTCGACGAGGCTGCCCTGCACGCGCGCCGAATGAGCGAGTACGAATTCAAGCACGGCAGGAAGGTTGTGGAAAAGTTTCTCGATGCGGTGCTGTCGATTGAGGAACACGTTGATCCTAATTTCTTTATCCGGAAAGAACGCGGGGACGAGGGAAAAGAAGCGGATAAGAAAGCCGGTCGCCGTGAGGGGCGCTACGATGACCTCCTTTCGAGGGAAGAGCTCGAAGAGCAGGGCGGAGGCAGCGATCTGCCGGACGACGGCCGCAAGCACAAGTCGAGCATTTCTGTGCCCGAGAAGGACCTTGTCTATTTTCTGATGAAGAATTCGCCTTCGCTCGAACCCTGGCAACGCGACGTCATGGCGATGCTCCACGAGGAGATGGAGTATTTCATCCCGCAGCTCCAGACCAAGATCATGAACGAGGGCTGGGCGAGCATCTGGCACTCGCGGATAATGCGCGAGATGGATCTGCCCACCAGCGAGCATTTGGAGTTCGCCGAGCTGCACGCCGGCGTCGTATCCCCGCACAAAGGGCAGCTTAATCCCTACTATCTGGGGTACAAGATTTTTGAAGATATCGAAAAAAGGTGGGACAACCCCAGCGCCGAGGCGCGCGAGAAATTTGGTCGCGGCGGAGCCGAGGGACGCGAAAAGATGTTCGAGGTTCGGGAGCTTGAGAGCGATATTTCGTTCTTACGCAACTACCTGACTGAGGAACTCTGTGAGGAGCTGGATCTATTCGTTTATCAGCTGGTCGATGACGAGGACTGGACGGTGACGGAAAAGAAGTGGGAACGCGTTCGCGATCAGCTCGCGCTGAACATGACCAATTTCGGGTTTCCCTATATCGAGGTAGTCGACGGCGATTACGACGGCAATAGCGAGCTTTACCTGATGCATCGTTATGAGGGCGTCGAGCTGGATATGAACTATGCGCGCAAGACTCTCGAGTATGTTTATCAGCTCTGGGGCCGCGATGTGCATCTTGAAACCAGGGTAGACGAAGAGCCGCTGGTCATGCACTACGATGGTAATGAACACGACGAAGAGTGAGGGTCCGATAAACTTCAGTTTGTCGATCTTGCCCGGGCACTGCGACAAACTGAAGTTTGTCGGACAATCAGATTGGGCAACTTGAATCTCCTGCCTCGGCCCGCGTATTGTTTAGCCTATCTCTTGAATTCTTGCCGTGAGGAATGCCAATGAATCACGTAAAGCTCTTTGGAACCTCGCTGGTCATCGCAGGGTTCTTGCTAGTAAGTCTTCCGCCTCCCACAAACGCCTGGGGAGATGAGGGCCACCGCTTCATCAACCGTGTCGCGGCCGAGCACTTGCCCGAAGACATGCCTCCTTTTTTTCGAAATGCCGGAGTGCGGCTGTCGTTTCTGGGACCGGAACCTGACCGCTGGCGTGACTCCAAAGAACTCTTCAAAGCGCTCAGTGAAGTCAACGGTCCCGATCACTTCATCGACATCGACAAGCCTGAGAACTTTGAAGCGCTCCCCAATGATCGGTACTTATACGGGGAGTGGCTCCGCGCGAAAGGAAAAGACCCAAAGGACATCGGGTTCTTGCCCTACTCAATCCTCGAGGGCTATCAAAAGATCCAGGTGCTCTTTCGGCTGTGGCGAGATCCGCAGCACGAAGGCGAGCGAGACCAGATCGAACAGAACATTATTTACTATGCGGGCGTGGTTGGGCATTATGTTGCGGATGGATCTCAGCCGCTTCACACGACGATCCACTACAACGGCTGGAGCACAAGCTCTAATCCGGAGCTTTTCACGCGAGAGCCTCTACACTGGCGGTTTGAAGGCGAGTACGTGAAAGCCCAGATCAAGCCCGTCGACTTCGCGGGGCTTGTCAAGACAGCGACAAAACTACCGGACCCGTTCGCCGATATCCTGAAGTATTTGGTCCAGTCCTACAATCGCGTCCCGGATCTTTATCGAATGGACAAGATCGCCCGGTGGGACGCTAACAATCGGAACGCCGACTCAAAGAAGTTTGTCACCGAACGTTTGGCCGCGGGTTCGCAGATGCTGGCGGACCTCTGGTATACCGCGTGGCTGGGTTCCGCAACCCCCGGGCAGCAGGCGGGCGGATAGGAATATTCGGTGTTGCGAAACCGGTCGGTTTGTGAGGACGAGCCGATTCCTTAGCGACGGGGAGAAATGGATAACCCTTCAGTCTCCCGATCCGAGCTCACGCTGACAGAGGAATCCTTCGCAAAGTTCCTTGCGCACCTGGACCTGGACCGGGATCGTGCCGGCGAGAAGTACGAAGCCCTTCGTTTGAGCCTTGTCAAAATCTTCGATTGGCGCGGAGCCCACTATCCTGAGGAGTGCGCCGACGAAACGTTCAATCGGGTCATCAGCAAGATCGATTCGGGTGAAGTGATTCGTGACATTACAAACTATTGTCACGCCGTTGCGCGGATGATTCTTCTCGAGGCCCTCCGACATCCTGACCACAAGAAAGTGAGCCTTGACGTATTGGGTGACATCGGAGCGCCAAGCCCTGTTCCGGAAGAAACTAGCCGGCAACGCGATTGTTTCGAACAGTGTCTGGGCGATCTGCCGGTCGCAAGCCGTCAGTTGATATTGGAGTACTACAAAGACGAAAGACGGGACAAGATTGACAATCGCCTGTCATTGGCCGAAAGGCTCCAGATTCCGCTCAATGCCCTCAGAAGCCGCGCACAGAGAGTGCGCGGCAGATTGGAAAAGTGCGTTAACGGTTGCACGAGGCGAGGATTGTAGCGAAAGAGGAATCGAAAAAGATCCTTCGACATGGATCGCGCGATTTCGTCACTACTGTTAGGCGGGGATCATCCGCGTCAGTTTTTTGCGAATGAATGCGGGCAATGAAAACAGATAAACAGGAAGACCAGTTTTATCGGTATCTGCTTGGCGTTGTGGCGGAGGCGGAACAATTGGGATTGGAGAAAGAATTCCTCTCCGGCGGGGACGCGTTCGAGCGAGTCTGGGAAATCGAAAACGAATTGGTGGATCGTTATGTGCGTGGGAGGCTCACCGCTGATGAGAAACGTCTATTTGAACAGAACTATCTTCTTTCCCCCGTTCATCGTGAGCGCGTCGCCGTCGCCAGGAACCTCATCGAAGCTGCCGACTCAGGAGCCGAAAGAAAAGAGACGCAGCCTTCTGAACCTTGGACTCCGTGGCGGCCGCCGTTTATGGCCTCGTTTAGCCGAAACCCCTGGCGCTGGGCGGCGATAGCGACAATCCTGTTGCTCGCTGTAGCCAGTGTTGGGTTATTGAGCGAAAGAGCGCGCTTGCACCAGCAGATTAGTCAGCTTGAGGGTGAGAGGGCGTCCGAACACGAGCGCACTCAGGAACTCCAGAAGGAAATGGCAGGCGAGCGCGAGCAAAACGATAAGCTTATTGGTGAGATCGAGCGCCTCCATGTAGAGTCGCGAAATACCGAAAGCCCTTCGCAGATCGTTCGAGCACAAGACGCAACACGCGCGGTTTTTTCGTTTTTGTTATCGCCGATGTTGATGCGCAGCGGCGGCGAAGCGCAGCATTTGAAGGTCCCGAAAGACGCCGCGGTGATTGTCTTGCAGATGCAGGTTCACGAATCTGACGCCATTGTGTTTCAGGTAGCGTTGCGAACCGTAGAAGGCGCGCAAATCTGGAGTAAACCTTTAGTCAAGACCCGTAAGAACACAGGAAATAGCTCTCTCGTTTCCGTTAGTATTCCCTCGAACAAACTAGGGGCGGGCGATTACATCCTCACACTTTCAGCGACGCGCGGCGCAGAGGAAACGGAAGAGATAAACCGTTACTTTTTTAGAGTAGCTAAACAGTAAGAATCGACACAGAGGGCATTCGACAGCAGTATATGACCAGGCGTCTCTTTACACCCCTGCCCGCGACGCAATCGCAGAGAATCTGCCGGTGTTTTGTCGCCCTTGCGTCTCTTTTGTGGCTTTGTTGCCCGCTCGCGGGCGCGACTGAAATAGAGACGGCAATACAATCCGAGGACGCGCGTCAGCTTGTGCTCGATACACCTATTGAACGCGAGATATCCGGCAGCGAGACGCACGTCTATAAGATCACTCTAGCTACCGGAGACTATTTGCGGGTATTGGTTAATCCACGCCCACGGGGGGTGAAGGTGGAATCACAGCTGCTTGCGCCCGGGGGCTCAAGAGACATAGGAGTTTATTTCTTCCCGACCGGGGGATCGGAACGACTGGTCTCGCTCATCGCCGACGTTTCCGGTGACTACAGACTGGAGATTCGCCCAGCGGGAGATGATGCTAAGGCGGTGCGCTACGAAGTGAAGATCGCGGAATTGCGCCCGGCCACGGAACACGACAGAGGCCGTGCCGCTGCGGAAAGAGTAGAGAGCGAGGGCAGAATCCTCGTGAATCATCCATTTACAGGCTCAATAGAACTATTCCGACAGGGGATCAGAAAATACGAAGAGGCTTTGGCGCTCTGGCGCCAGCTTGACGAACACCAGGGCGAATTGAGGATGCTGTCATATCTCGGCGCCCAATACAGGCTGCTGGGCGAGCTACCAACCGCGCTTGGCTATATCAAAGAGGCAAGTCAAATGGCCCGGACGGTGGGCGACCGTTACCAGGAAGCGAACCTGATAATGGGGTTTGGTCTTATCAACATGAGCCTGGGTGAGAATCAAAAGGCGCTCGATTCCTTCAGGCAGGCTCGGCAGCTCTTTAAGGCTTTATCAAAAAGTTACGGTGAAGCAGGAGCCCTACAGAACATCGGAATGACGCTTTTCAATCTTGGCGAGGCGCAAAATGCGCTTCCATACTTTGAGGAGGCTCTGCCAACTGTTTCATCAATGGGCGACAGCGATTCGGAGTGTAACATACTGAACGCAATGGGGACGATTCACCGCTTTCTCGGTGATAAGCAGGGAGGCATTGAGCTCTATAAACGGGCCCTTGCAACTGCTCGCACAATCCAATCTGCATCTTTAGAAGGACTATCCCTCCGTCTCCTTGGAGACGCTAATCTTGAATTGGGTGACAAGGAAGAGGCTCTCGATTTCTATCAACTGTCGCTGAAACTCTGTCGGACTTCAGGACAGCCGAGGTTTGAGGCAGACGCCCTTCAAAGGATTGGCGATGTTTCGTATTCACTGGGCGACTATCAAAAAGCGCTGGACTATCTCAATCAGTCGCTGGATCTGTTCCGGTCAAATTGGGAGCGCGCTCGAGAAGCGAATGCCCTTCATAGTCTCGCGCAGGTCAACTACGCACTGGGCAATTTCGATGAGGCTCTAAAACAGATAGAGCAGGCCCTCGAAATTGAAGAATCCTTACGCACCAATGTAATCAGTAAGCAATTGCGCGAAACCATTTTCGCTTCGGCGCAGAGCAGTTTCGCTCTCTACATTGACCTGCTCATGCAGATGCATTCACGGAACCCGACAGCCGGTCACGAAAGGGCGGCCTTGCAGGCAAGCGAACGCGCGCGGGCACGCAGTCTGCTCGAATTGCTTTCGGAGTCCCAGGCTGACATCCGTAAAGGCGCCCCGGTGGTTCTTATCGCGTTAGAACGCTCGTTGCAACAGCAGATCAACGCAAAAGCCGCGGCTCGCACCCGGCTGCTCAGCGATAAGCGAACTCAAGGCCAAGCGGCATTCTTCGACCAAGAGATCGCCCAGCTCACCGCCCGTTACAACGAAGTTGAAGTGCAGATTCGAAAGGGCAGCCCGCGCTATGCCGCGCTCACGCAGCCTCAACCGCTCAACGCAACCGAGATTCAACAACAGCTTGATGACAGCACGGTGCTGCTTGAATTCGCCCTGGGTCAAAAACAAAGCTGGCTCTGGGCGGTTACTCGCACTTCAATCAACTGCTACCAACTGCCGCCGAGGTCCAAAATAGAACTGTCCGCGCGTAGAGTCTATGAACTGCTCACCGCACCGCAACTGAAAAAAGGCGAGACCGAGAATCGGTATCAAACCCGCGTCGCCGCCGCAGAACCGGAGTTTCAGGCCGAATCCGAAACGCTGAGTCAAATGCTGCTTGGACAAATCGCCACAAAGTTGCAGCAGGATTGGAAAGGCAAACGGCTGGCAGTAGTCGCATCGGGCGCACTCGAATATGTCCCCTTTGCAGCGTTGCCGTCACCCGTGGCCGGTGGTCAGCCGGGCAGCGAACAGAGAACAAATGAGGAGAATCCGAAGAGCCGACCACCGGCACCCGACCACCGGCCACTGATCGCCGAACACGAAATCGTCAATCTGCCATCGATTTCCGTGCTCGCCGTGAATCGTCGGGAAACCGGCGGACGCAAACCAGCCGAGAAGAGCATCGCGATCGTTGCCGATCCGGTATTTGAAGCCACCGACCCCCGTGTCCTCAACGCTTTGAAAAAGTCCGCCGGCAGCCGCGTCGCCGTAGCCAGCCTTCGCTCAGGTGGCGAATCGCAAACCGTTTCTGAAGTGCAACCGCCGCCCGCGAATTCAGACTTGCGGCGCTCGCTGCTAAGCTTCTCACTCTCGAACGAGCGAGGAGGATTCACGCGTCTGCCCTTCTCGCGCGAGGAAGCCGATGCCATTGCTTCTCTATCGCCCGGGGGCTCCCTTATGGAAGCCACTGGCTTTCAAGCGAATCGCGCCACCGCAACCAGCGCCGAGCTTGCGCGCTATCGCATAGTTCATTTCGCCACCCACGGTCTGCTAAACAGTGAACATCCAGAGCTATCAGGTCTGGTTCTTTCGCTCGTTGACGAAAGTGGAAAACCGCAAGACGGCTTTTTGCGAATGAACGAGATTTACAATCTTCACTTGCCCGCCGATCTAATTGTCTTAAGCGCCTGTCAGACGGCCCTTGGCAAAGAGATCAAAGGCGAAGGACTGGTGGGCCTGACGCGAGGGTTTATGTACGCCGGTGCGCAGCGCGTTGTCGCCAGTCTCTGGCAAGTGGATGATCTTGCCACCGCAGAGTTGATGAAAAGGTTCTATCGCGGGATGGTGAAAGAGGGACTGAGACCCGCGCAAGCATTACGTCTTGCCCAACTGGACATGCTCAACCAGAAGCGCTGGTCTTCGCCTTATTTTTGGGCGGCCTTCACCATCCAGGGTGAATGGAAGTGACGATAGAAACGCCTATCACGGACCTCTCAACGCAATGATAAGTTGGACTTGATGTCCCTCCTCTGGTTTAGCAACTCACTACAAACTCCAACGCTCTGATCCAGGCGTAGCGGGATCCTCCACTCGTCCTCTCATGAAAATCTAATTCTTCCGAACGTTGATCGACATGTTTTTCATCCCCGCGTCACTTACTGATGTGGAGGGATCTTCACTCTCTCTATGGAGGCGCAATTGACGGCCTGCTTGAAAGGGCAGCGTCTGAGCCCTGTTATCCAAATTTGGGATGGGTAGGAATCGTGCACAGAAGACGCGAAATCATTCACACGATCGGGGATGACAATGGCGGCGAAGCAACCGATGAGCAATCGGTTCCGCCGGGAACAACAAAGCCCGTGAGCTGCGCGCGCGGCTTGAAACGATTCAAAGTGAAGGAGACGGCATGAAACCAGACAGTATTGACCGCAATGAAAAACGGCGAGCGAAAGGCGATTCCGTTGAAACAATGGTCCATAAGAGGAGGAAGCGAGGGAAGGAGGCAGACACAAGCAACAGAAGGAAGTTCCTGAAAGCCGCGGGCGCGGGACTCGTCGCTTCGTCGGTTCCGTCCGTCGCGGCGGCAGCGCTGAAAGGCACGCAAAGGATCGGGGACGGAGACCACAACACAGGTCCGAAGCCCGTTTATCTGTACGGCTGTGGGTGGAACCGCGCGCTGCCGGGGGTGTTCGGACAAGTGTGCCTGGCCTTTGAGATGAGGGCGGAATTGGGCGGCACTGGTGTGGGCACATTCCGTGACGATGTTTTCCCTGAGGTTAACTCGCAGTTTCAGATCAACTCCGCGACCAAACACGGTAAGGTGTACACCTTTGACGGAGAGATCATCGCGGCTCGCGATCCTGCTAACCTGGGGAGGCCGGTAACGATTGTCGCGGAGGCGCTCGAAGACGGGAGTGCTAGCGCAACGATTACGTTGGGTACGGTGGGAACGGTGGGAGCAAGTCCGAATCTAGTAGTCATCGCGATTATCGCAGTATTGATCGCTCTGTTGGTGCCTGCGGTTCAAAAAGTGCACGGGTAGAAAGGAAGGGCGACTAAGTACAAGTACATGGCCCGCGATCCAACCATGAGATTCAAGTAAGGAGGAGTAAGTCATGACTAACAAACGTCACAAGAAACTGACGATCTCTCTCTGTGTGGGAGCTTTGGCGCTGCTCTCGGTGCCGGCTGTCGCTCAGCTTATCGACAAAAACAAAGCGCCCAACATTGCCAACGAAGGGATTAAGAAGAGTCTCACGCAGCAGATCGGGGCAGGCCGCGGGAGCGTGATGGTGCCCGACTCTTCGGCGTTTATCATCGCTCGCGATCCGTTCCGCTCGATTCGGCGAGGGCGTCAGCTCTTTCAGCGCAAGTTCACGAGAGCTGAGGGGCAAGGTCCGGTGATGAACGACGGCTTCGGCGACATCAATTCGAATCTAGCCATCGGCGCGGGTCTTTCCGATAGCTGCGCGTCCTGCCACGGCCGACCTCGCGGCTCGGCGGGCGCGGGCGGCGATGTAGCGACGCGTCCCGACAGCCGCGACGCGCCCCACCTGTTTGGGCTGGGACTCAAAGAAATGCTGGCGGATGAGATCACCGCCGACTTACGTGAGATTCGGCGACAGACAATCGCGGAGGCCGCCGCGCGTCATCGTTCGGTCACAAGGCGGCTGACCAGCAAGGGAATCAGCTACGGGACAATCACTGCCAACGCGGATGGTTCCGTCAGCTCATTGAATGTTCAAGGAGTCGACCCCGATCTTCGAGTGAGGCCATTCTTCCATCACGGAGGGACGATCTCGATTCGCGAATTTGTGGTCGGCGCGTTGAATGCCGAGATGGGCCTTCAGGCTGTGGACCCTGACCTCACTACCGCGAGCGCCGGCGCGCGAATAACGACACCTTCAGGAATGGTGCTCGACGGCTCGCTCGACGCGATCGAAGCTCCGCGCGCCGCAAGCGAGACCGATGATCCCGATGACGACGGGAAGGTCAATGAAATCCCGACCAGTCTGGTCGACCATCTCGAGTTCTATCTGCTGAATTACTTCAAACCCGGAATCTATCAGCAGACTGAATCAACCAGAGAAGGACGCGAGCTGTTCGAGGAGGTCGGTTGCGCGCAGTGTCACATCCCTGACTTGCAGATAAATCGCGATCGAAGAGTAGCGGATGTTGAAACGGTCTACGATCCGCCGAGGGGGATATTCAACAAGCTCTTCGCGACGGCCAATCCTCTGTTCGCCGCCAGTGACGATGGAAGCGGCTTCGCGACTCTGAAGCGGCCTCGACTGCAGCCGTTTCTCGTGCAAAACATCTTTGCCGACCTCAAGAGGCACGATCTGGGCCCGAACTTCTACGAGCGAAACTACGATGGGACGACACGGACTCAGTTCATGACGACGCCGCTCTGGGGCGTGGGAACGACTGCGCCTTATGGGCACGATGGGCGAAGCATAAACCTGACGGAAGTGATTCTACGTCACGGCGGCGAAGCTCTGAATGCGAGAAGCCGCTTCGCTCGGCTTGAAAGAGAAGAGCGGGCGGCGCTGCTGGACTTCCTGAACTCGCTCATAATCTTTCCGCCCGACGATACGGCCTCAAACCTCGATCCGGGGAATAGGAATGCGACGGGATTTCCTCAATTCGGGCACGGCAGCATCAAGCTGACTGTGCTTTTCAATAATCCGCTCGACGTCGAATAGACTCAGCAATATGGAGAAACTCATTCTCTCGCTAGAGACAGAAGGAAGAAGCTCGCACATCGATTGAGCCGCCGTCCGGGCAGCCTTATTTCATTGGACGAATCGGGCGGCACGGAGAATCACAATGAACAAGCGCAGAAAGAAGCTATCGAGGGCAATACACAGTTGCGCGGTAGCGTCGTGTAGGGCGTCGACCGCTTCTGGAAGGTTCCTGCGGCCGACTCTGCTGATGCTCATTCTCTTGGCGGCCAGCAACGCGATGGCGCAGACGACCCAGTTCACCTATCAGGGCAAGCTGACCGACAATGGCAATCCGGCAAACGGCAACTACGATTTCCAGTTCACGCTGTTCGACGCACTGAGCGGAGGCGCTCCGCAAGGGATCATACCTCTCTCATCGGTGCCGGTTACGGCGGGACTCTTTTTCGTGCGGTTGGATTTCGGCTCGGCCGTATTTCCAGGGGCGGACCGATTTCTTGAGATCGCCGTCAAGCCGGCCAGCGGCTCGACGTTCACGGTACTCAGTCCTCGCCAGCCGGTGACCTCCACGCCTTACACGGTGCGAAGCGCGACTGCTGCGTCGGCAGACACGGCGGCCAACGCGGCGCAGTTAGGCGGGCTTGCGGCAAGCGGGTTCATACAAAACACCTCTTCGCAGCAGAACGCGACCGACTTCAACATTGGCGGCACCGGCACGGCGAGCATTCTAAACGCCGCGACTCAATTCAATCTCGGCGGCAATCGCATCTTGAGCAACGCCGGAACCGACAATTTGTTTGTGGGCATTGGCGCAGGGGCGAGCAACACTGGGGTAGAGAACACGTTCCTAGGAAAAAGCGCGGGACAAACAAACACGACGGGCGCAGCCAATTCCTACTTTGGATACAATGCCGGCCTCCAAAACACGACTGGCGGCAACAATGCCTTCTTTGGGGACAGCACAGGCCGGGCCAACACAACGGGCGTCGACAACTCCTTCTTTGGAGCCTTCGCAGGCTCGAGCAACACGACCGGCGGCTTCAACTCGTTCTTCGGCACGAGTGCTGGTGTGGATAATACGACGGGCGGCGGCAACTCCTTCTTCGGACAGGGCGCAGGCTCATCCAACACTACGGCAGGCAACAGTGCATTCTTCGGTTGGCTCGCAGGATCAAACAACACGGTTGGCGACAACAATGCCTTCTTTGGAGGCCGAGCAGGCCAGGCCAACACAACCGGCTTCAACAACTCATTCTTTGGACGAAGCGCGGGCGCAATTAATACCACCGGCGTTGGCAATTCGTTTTTCGGGACATTCACCGGCTTGGCTAATACGACCGGAAATTCCAATTCCTTTTTCGGCAACACCGCCGGCGTCAGCAATACAACCGGCCCTCAAAATTCTTTCTTCGGCTCGAACTCCGGCCCGGCGAACACCGCGGGAATGTTCGAATTCTTTCTTCGGGGAAAGTGCTGGCCTGCGCAATACGACCGGCAACAGCAATGTCTTTGTTGGAGATTCAGCAGGAAAAACAAATGCGACGGGGAACAGCAACACAGTGATCGGCGCCGCCGCCAATGTTTCTGCTAACAACTTCGATTTTGCTACGGCTATCGGCGCGGGTGCGGTTGTCGGCTCGAGCAACTCGGTCGTTCTCGGTAGAAGCGCGGACACAGTGCGCGTCCCTGGCGCGCTGAATTTGACCGGAACATTCGATGGGAACACCGTTAACGCAACCAATGTCAATACGACAAACCTCAACTTAACGGGAACTTTCGCCGCAAACATTGTGAATTCCGTTCAATACAACATCGGCGGCAATCGTGTGCTTAGCGTGCCCGGACAAGCTAACCTGTTCGTTGGCGTAGACGCTGGCTCAAGTAACACGACCGGCTTCAATAATTCATTCGTTGGACCAAGCGCGGGAGCAGCCAATACTACCGGCGACGATAACTCCTTCTTCGGCATCGGTGCCGGTCAGGCAAACACGAGCGCTGGTGCTAATTCCTTTTTCGGAGCTTCGGCGGGAACATTAAATACGACCGGCACGTCCAACTCCTTCTTTGGAAGTGTCGCGGGCAACAAGAACACGACCGGCTCGGGCAACTCCTTCTTTGGGATCGGCGCAGGCGCAAGTAACACAACCGGAGCTAACAACACATTTTTAGGAAGTGGGACCGGCAGCCCGAATCTTGCAACCAAGGTAAATAATTCAACCGCAATTGGCTTCGGCGCGAAGGTTTCGACAAATAACACGATAGTCCTCGGCACGAGTACGGAAAATACGGTCATTCCCGGAAAGCTCGCAGCCGGTGCTAGCGGTGGCGTAGTAGCTGGTGGTGGTGGTTATTTGGAAACATTTGATGTTAATGGTATCTCAGGCATCTTCACCGGAAATCTCGTCTTTTTCGGTATAGATGGCATTTTGCCTTCCCCAGTTCATCTATGTATTCGGACAACCTCTCTGGGCGCAACTGGTGGAGAAGCATTGTCTCGCTGCACCTCGTCCTCATCGTCTGTGAACAACAAGACCGAGGTGCAGCCGTTTGCAGGGGGCCTTGATCTGATCAATCGTCTGAAGCCGGTTGCTTTTAAATGGAAAGGCGGCGGCAGCGATTTCGGTTTGAATGCCGAAGAGGTTGCCGAAGTCGAGCCATTGTTTGTCACCCGCAACGACAAAGGCGAAGTCGAAGACGTGAAGGAAGGCAGTCTAAACGTTCTCTTCATCAACGCTTTCAAAGAACAGCAAGCGCAAATCAAAGAGCAGCAGGGAGAGATTGAAACGCTCAAGAAACGACAGCAGGAGTTTGATTCCTTGAAAGCACTGCTCTGCGCGGATCATCCCAATGCTGACGTGTGTAGGTGAGGCGCGAGATTTTCGCACTCTATGACGGCGCAATTGAAGACGTGCGTTAGAGTGAGGCATCTGATCCAGGTCGGAACACACACTGTAGGCAAGTTATTCGACGTTCTTCAGCTAGACATCCTGGGTGCGTCGGCCGGAACGCATACATCGCGTCGGAACGACTCTTCCCCGTCGTAGGCCCTTTCAACCTACGAAGGGTGCGCAGCCATCCTTGGATGAGTTGGCGTTGCTGAGACCACGCAGAATCGGCCTGGGCGGGGATGCCCGACCTCCCCAGAGTGGTGGTCAGAAAAAAGATGGCAAACCTCCGGCGCTCGGGCGTTCAATCAATGGCGGAGGCGCTCAAGCCAGAGCACGGGCTGGAAACGTTAGCGATTTGAAATCTTGGGCAGCCTCCGCCGTTTGCGTTTTAGCCAGTGACAAGATAAGACATGAGGGCTGTTGCGGCTCCGCGGGTGTCGCGGAATTCTTCTGAGCCTGCACCGAGTGACCAACGATCGGGCGTACCTGGAGTTTTCGAAACGAGTCACCGCGCAGTTGCTGGCGAAGGCCACGCTGTGACGACGATGGCATGCGATGGATTCAGGCGGAACATCGAGTCCGGCCGGAGCTGCTCGTCGCTCAGACAGGTGATATGCAAGGCGCGGCCGGAATAGGAATGTTGCTCATTCACCTTTTTGCCCTAAAGCGCAGGTAGAAGAGCGTCTATCATTCTTCCGCTTTGTAGTGAGCGCGCAGACTGGACAGTCTACGCTACGGACTCCCCTTTGATTAAGCATCGAGCCAATCTCCCGCCGGCGTCTCACATCCTGATCGACGAGTACATGCCAGCCTGCGACGTGAGCGAGTACCACGAGACGAGGGTTCGCGCGCCAATCGAGAAGGTTTACGTCACGCTTCGGACTGCCGATCTCGGCGGCTCACCGATCATCCGGTTGCTTCTGCGACTGCGCGCGCTTCCGGCGATACTCACAAGCGGCGGTCATATGCAAAATCTGACGCTCAACGTCGATGCGATCTTGAAAGGCGGATTTGTAATCTTGGGGGAGCATCCGCCAAACGAAATTGCGCTTGGGCTCGTCGGCCGCTTCTGGACTCTTTCAGGAACCAGGTGTCGAGTCAGCGCCGAGGAGTTCGACGCATTCGATTTGCCCGGATACGCCAAGGCTGTTTGGAATTTCTCTCTTGTTGAAGAGAGCGCCGCAGTCACGAGACTTGCGACTGAGACGCGGGTGCGCTGTTTGGATGAAGCAAGCCGATGGCGGTTCCGCGCGTACTGGGCACTGATAGCTCCGTTCAGCGGACTGATTCGTCGCGAGGCGTTGCGAATGATTCGAAAGAGTTCAGAGTCCAAGCCGTAAGTTCGTGGTTCAGAGTTCAGAGTTCAGGGTTCAGGGTTCCGGGTTCAGAGTTTAGAGTTCAGGGTTCAGAGTTCAGGGTTCAGAGTCCAGCCTTTAGGCTGCTGAGCGAAAACCGGCAAGCTAAAGCTTGTACTCTGAACTTTGTACTCTGAACTCTGAACTTTGTACTCTGAACTCTGAACTCTGAACTCTGTACTCTGAACTCTGAACTCTGAACCCTCCTTGATAGCATTTCCAGGCGCCGCTAGACTCCCCTCTATGCAAGCTCGTGCGGCGGAGATAGCGATCATCGGGGCGGGGCCAGCTGGAGCGCACCTCGCATCGCGTCTCGCCGCTGAAGGCCACGAAGTGGTCCTCTTCGATCCAAAAGGTGCCTGGGAAAAACCCTGTGGCGGTGGCGTCCCGACTCGGGCCATCCGCGAATTCGCCTTTATCCTTGAGAGTTCAGACTATCCGCGAAAGCTGGTGCGACAAATTACGATGATTTCGCCACTGGGGCGGCGCGTAACCCTAACGCTTGATCGACCTTTCGCTGTGTACTCCCGACAAGTCCTGAACGGTCTCGTGCTTGATCGGGCCATCGAAGCAGGCGCGGAGTTTGTGCGCGAAGGAGTGTCGGACTTTGTTCGCGATTCCGACGGTTGGACCATTTCGACCGATGGTGGAAATCAGTGGCGCGCCAGATTCATAGTCGGAGCCGACGGAGCAGCAAGCTTCTCACGGCGTAGGCTGATCGGCATCTTCCCAAAGCGAGACCTCGCGCTCGCGTTCGGCTATAACATCTCCAGCGAGGGGAAGGGTGGGTCAAACGCCGATAACGGAGCGCCCCGAATTGAACCCTCGATGGATGAAGTGGTCGTTCGCTTTCCAAAAGATTTCACCGGTTATTTGTGGGCTTTTCCGCGACCGGGTGTGATGAATTTTGGGGTCGCTTCCAAGCTTGGAGAACGCAGCACCGTTGAGCTGCGAGCGTTACTCACCGATTTTGTGAGCGGCTACTATGGTGGACGCATGCCCGATCCCGCGCGAGTCAGCTTTTTTGGCGCCAAGATTCCGACCCTCGATCTGGCAAGCTGGAAGGATCTGCAGACAAGCGGAGATGGATGGGCGCTGATCGGTGACGCTGCGGGTTTCGCGGACCCGATCACCGGCGAAGGGATCTATTATGCGTTCAAGTCGGCTGATCTTTTCGCCGACGCAGTGCGCGAAGCCAGGGCGGCAAACGCATCGTCGAGTGTCTACCAGAGTGCCGCCGCGTCGTATGAAACCAGGTGGCGCGATGCGTTTGGTCGCGATCTTGAACACGCTTCGTACAGGCTTCCGCACTTTTATCACGGGCAGTTTCTCGGTCGGATCTTCACCGATGCAATGATCATGCTCGCGCGCCACCATCGAGGGGTGAGAACCATCCTGGGTCGAGCGCTTGTGGGTGAGCAGAGCTACGTCACGCTCAAGCGAGACTTGATGCGCCGAGCCTGGCAAGTGTTTTGAGTTTGTAGTTCGGCCTTTAGTTGTGAATATCTCAGCGATACGCTTGTCACATTAGTGTATTGCCGCATTCAAGCAACGTAGTTGCTCTACAACTGCGCTTGATATCGTCTCAGATGTCTCTACTATGACTTCATCTGTAGTCAGTGGCTGGATCTTGCTAAGTCTATTGAGTGGTTTATAGATAGCTTCTCTACGAACTGAGCTGTGCTTAAGATAGAACGTTAGCAACTGGGAAGGGTAGGCAGTATTGAGCAGTTCAACGGTAGGATAGGTAGATAGAAAATCACAGGATATCTTATTATAGAGACACTCTGCTAGTTCTAAAGATTGCGGATAGTAGCTTTTCAGCAGACTGGTCAGCTTGTTTGTGTACTCTGTAACTGTATATACGAATCTGCGCGGGTTCTGGGATAGCATTCGCAGCAGCCTGAGTTTATTTATCCTCGGGTATATATCGGCGCAATAGATCTCGGTGCACGCTTCACAACTCGACAATCAGGTCTGCATCGGTCTGATCAGAACTTGCATTGTTAATGCTGAATGCTTAGCGGTACTTTGCAAGCGTCTTCGGGTTAATCGGATAGATCTCTAAAAACTCATACTGCGTTAGTTGATATACAACTGCGCCTCTGGACTGCTCTATTGCGACAGCTATCTTCGCACCTTTGAATCTTTCGCGCAGCTTAGCGACTCACTCGGAGAGCGCCTCTGGACGTTGTTAGACTTCACCTGCCTCACTATCTGTTGATTGAGCTGTCTGTAACCTGATCACGTGCTTTTGATCTGCGCAGTCAATGCGGACATAGGCTGCAAACTCATCGACGTTTTTACTAGTAGTAGTCATCTCTTTGGGTACTCTATTTGCGGAATCACAACGGCAGGACTGCGCTTGGCTTTGCTCAGCGAAAGCCTTATAGTTGAGTCATCGTTTGAAACAACATCTGAGTGATTCGTTTTGGACCAAAGCGCAGCGTCACGCTCGAATGTCTAAAGGAAATCGTCTAGCAATAGGCGGACTAATTAGTAGCGTAGGCGGAAGCTCGTAGGCCGGCCGGTGACCGAACGAAGGCTGTGAGCTTCCGCCTGAAGGCCGAACCAGGAATGGTGCAAGTTTATGAAAAGCTATCGCAAAGAACTCTGGTTCAACGTGCCGTCTCGCCGCGGGTTTATCAACATCACCCCGCAGGTCGAGGCCTGCCTGCGCGAGAGTGGCATACGCGAGGGTCTCGCGTTGGTTAACGCAATGCACATAACCGCTTCGGTCTTCATAAACGATGACGAGAGCGGGCTGCATCACGACTACGAAGTCTGGCTCGAGAGCCTGGCTCCGCACGAACCCGTCGACCAGTACCATCACAACCGCACCGGTGAGGATAACGCCGACGCGCATATCAAGCGCCAGGTGATGGGTCGCGAGGTAGTGGTCGCGGTGACTGGAGGAAAGCTGGACTTCGGAACCTGGGAGCAGATTTTCTACGGCGAGTTTGACGGCCGGCGAAAAAAGCGGGTGCTGGTCAAGATCATCGGGGAGTAGCACACCTTTGGGCGCATCGAAGGCGAGATCCGGGAATTGAGAATTGAAAATTGCAAAGTGAAAATTGAAAATTGCCGGACGAAGCGGACGTCGGGGAATTTGCAATTTTCTATTTGCAATTTCCAGTTTTCAATGGCTCAATTTCAGAAGTCCAAGACTCCCTAACATGCCAAAAAGCCGATCACCTCTAGTCATCATCTTCATAACCATCTTTATCGACCTCGTCGGGTTCGGGATCGTAATACCCGTTTTGCCACTCTATGCCGAACGCTATGGAGCATCCGAAGCGACGGTCGGGATTTTGCTCGCGATCTACTCGGCGATGCAGTTCGTGTTTGCGCCGATTCTCGGGAGACTCTCGGATCGAGTCGGACGCAGACCAGTGTTGCTGGTGAGTTTGCTGGGCACGTCGGTGGGATTCCTGCTAATGGGGTTCGCGCCGCAGATACCGGTAGGCTTCGCATTGCTGGGCATGGCGCCAACTCTGGTCTGGCTGTTTATCGCTCGGATCATAGACGGCGTCAGCGGCGGCAACATCTCGACGGCCCAGGCGTACATTGCGGACGTTACGCCGCCCGAAGAGCGCTCAAAAGGGATGGGGTTGATAGGCGCGGCGTTTGGGCTTGGGTTTATTTTTGGCCCGGCGATTGGTGGTTTGATGAGCCACGTGTCAGCCGGAGCGCCATTTTTCTTTGCCTCGGCGATGGCCGCGGCGAACGCTACAGCCCTGTACTTTTTCCTGCCAGAGAGTCTATCGCACGAACACCGCGCCGAAGCACGCCGGCGGGTCAGCGTTTCGGAGATATTCCAACATGGTGGGGGCTGGCATCTGAAGGCGATCATGGCGACTTATTTCTTCGCGACGATCTCGTTTGCGATGCTGACCGCCACCTACGCGCTGTTTGCCAATCATCGGTTCAACTTTGACGCGATACATACCGGATACATGTTCACGTATGTGGGATTATTGGGCGCGATCATTCAGGGTGGATTGCTCGGCCGGTTAGTAAAACTGTTCGGCGAGAAGGCGCTGGCGACTTCGGGCACGGCGATCTTTGCGGCGAGCATGTTTGCACTCCCGTCGTCGGCGACTCTGACTACGCTGATCGTCGCAAGCAGCGGGATCGCTATCGGCAACAGCTTGATGACGCCGAGTTTGAACGGGCTCGCGTCGAAAAGCGTGGGCGCCGCCTGGCAGGGTCGCATGCTGGGCGTGATGGCTTCTGTCGCCAGTCTGGCTCGAATCATCGGGCCGGTGCTGGGCGGATGGCTGCTGAGCCGCGACTCTAACGAGAGTCTGCATTATGGGAGAAGCCCTTATTGGATAAGCGGCGGGATCATGCTAGTGGCGTTTGGCGTAGCGATCACTATCCGTTCGAAAGCAGTTGCCGGCGGGACCGGAGCGGTGTCCGTTGAGGGTGAACAAGAACGCGCGTGAGACGTGAAACATGAAACGTGATTTGTGATATTGATGTCGCAACTACCGAGACTGGTGCGGGGGCAAGCCAGCCTTCCCGACTCTGAAACTTGAGGATGGGCCTGCTTGACCGAGACTGGTGCGGGGGCAAGCCACCCTTCCCGACTCTGAAACTTGAGGATGGGCCTGCTTGACCAGCCGCGGTGGTACCCTAGGAGTTCCTCGCATCACCATTCGAGGATCGCTCTTCGCGTTTCAGCCTCACGTTTCACGCTTCACGTTTCAGCGTCACGTTTCACACTTCACTCTTCACGCGTCACGCATCGACCCGGAGGAGATCCAATGTACTTCCTGAATGTTTGGCTTCACATCCTTGCGGCATCGATATGGGTTGGCGGATTGATCTACACTGCTGCAGTAGCGGTGCCCTTCGCGTTGACCCACGATGTTCCGGAGCGGCAGCGAATACTTCGAGGGCTGGCTCGTCGTTTTCGATGGATTGGCTGGGGCTCAATGGCAGTGCTCTTTGTGACCGGGTTGGGAAACCTCACTCTGAGGTTGTCGCCTATCAAATTTTCGCAAATTCTTAACGGCGACGTGTTCAACCCCCAGAAGGTCGAGCAGTTGATAGCGATCTGGCTTCCATGGAAGTTGATGCTTGTGATCGTGATGATCGGGCTGATGGCCTTCCACGATATCACCAGTATCCGGGCCGCGAAGCGCTACGAAGGCTCACCCGACAACGCGCCTGGCAATCGGATGGGCTCGCGCGCCGCGGCGCTTGCGACACTTGTCGCCGTTCTGGTGTTGTACGTGTCGGTGCGACTCGTGCGGGGCTGAGGCGTTGCGGGACTTCAACCTTGCTGTGTTACGCGGGTGTTATCTTACTCACCGATCTGAGCTGGTTCAAGCCGACAGCGGGATGAAACTCCGGTGGCGTGGAACAGTATCCATGCAGCAGACAATGATCGACTATTCTCGCTTGCCCCGCTGCCTGATTGCTTCGAACAGAACGACCCCAACCGACACCGATACGTTCAGCGATGTCACCTTGCCGCGCATTTTGATTGACACCACCGCGTCACAGCGTTCGCGAACGAGGCGATGAAGCCCGCCGCCTTCGCCGCCAAATACCAGCGCCGTCGCTCCGGAGTAGTTGAATTCGGTGTGAGCCATTTGACCCGAGCTTTCGACTCCGACAACCCACACGTTGCGTTTCTTCAACTCCTCGATGAATGATGCCAGGTTTGTCACTCGCGCGACCGGCAAGTACTCGACTGCGCCTGCGGAAGTCTTTGCAACCACGTCGGTGAGATGAGCTGCTCGGCGTTCGGGTACGAAAATCGCAGTTGCGCCGCCGCATTCGCAGGTCCGAATGATCGCGCCGAGATTGTGAGGGTCTTCGACGCCATCGAGCAATATGAAAATCGTGTCCGGTGAGATTCGACTCAGTAGGTCATCGGCGTCCGTGTAGCTTGCCGCGGAAGTGACTGCGAGGATTCCCTGGTGGTTCGCGTTTTGAGTCAGCCGGTCAAGAGCAACGCGGGGCTCGCGGCGAACCGGTACCCGGGCACGCCGCGCTTCTTCGAGGACGTCTCGGAGCCTCGAGTCTCGTACTCCCTCTGCAATCACAATACGATCAATGCGACGTGCACCCGCTCGCAAAGCTTCAAGCACCGGCAACACGCCATAGATGTTCGACATAGGTCAGGTTTTAACGCATCGCCCCGACAAACTCAATCGCGCAGCCCAAACAAGGCGTACGGGTGCAGCGCTGGCTCACCAGGTGACGCCGTAATGCGCCGCGAGTTACTGCTCTTCCCCACTATATGTCTGCGAAACCACGCTAAAGGCAGGATCAACCCCTGGCACGCCGCTCGCAGTCGGCTTTGTCGATCGAAACTAACACCGGGCGGAATCGCATTTGTCATCAGAGGTTCTTCTCAAACATCGCACACGACCGTGGCAGGTCGCTGTCTGTCTTTTTGTTGGCGCCTACCTCGCCCTGGGTGTGGCGACTGACAGCCTTCGCATTTACCACTGGTTTATGCTCCTCGCAATTCCGGGTGCGCTGTTGTCGGCCGAGCGCGGGCGGCGGTTCTTTCTGGACTGGGCGCCGCTTTTCTCATTCTGGCTTGTGTACGACCGGCTTCGCTTGGTTCAGCCCCTGCTCTATTCTCGAGTCGCCGTGGAACATCCATTCCTCATAGAGCGCGCAGTGTTTGGCTGGATTGCGAACGGCAATGTGCCTGCGCACGCGGCTCACGCGTGGCTCGTCGTACACGGCGGAGCAGTCGCAGCGAGTATCGAATGGCCGGCGCAGATCGTCTACTTCTCGCATCTGTTTGCGACTCCGATCCTCTTCGTTGCGCTATGGCTGTTGGACGTCTCCCGGAATCGGTATCGTGGATTGTTCCTTCGTCATATGCGCGCATTCACGATCTTGAACTTCAGCGCAATCCTTGTTTACTTACTTTTGCCGGTCGCGCCGCCGTGGTGGGTGACTCTGAATGGGATGACACAGCCGACCGCGGAACTTGTCGCTCAGGCAGACATAGCGGTAGCGATGCACGGAGCGTTGATCCGGGGAATGATCGGAAACGCTTCGCAGTTGTTTGCGGCAGTGCCGTCGTTGCACGGCGCCTACCCGGTGTTGTTGTTGCTGCTCTTCCCTCGCAAACAATGTCGATCGGGGTTTGCCGTCGTTGCTTTTTACGCGTGCGCTATGTGGGCGTCGACTGTGGTCCTGAACCAGCACTACGTGATTGACCTCGTAGCCGGAGCGTTGCTTGCGATTGCCGCGTGGCGAGTGGAACGTTTTGTGCAAAGGCTCAGGGACGCGTGATTCGTCTAATTGATACGTCACGTTTCTATTTTCGGGCAACGTCAAACTACATTGCCTTCGCATTCACCCGAGCCAATCGAAAATCGATCAAGGGAGAACGGAGTGGTATTGAAATCGCGTGCCTTTCCGGTCACGATCATTTCTGCGAGAACCCGTCCCGCGGCAGGGGAGTGTTGAAAGCCGTGCCCGCTGAATCCGGCGATGATGAACAAGTTGGCGATCTCGGTCGCCGGCCCGATTATCGGCATAGCGTCAGGTGTCATCTCATACAGCCCCGCCCACGAGTGCGCGATCCCGGCGTCGCCGAGGGCGGGCAGTCGTTTGACGGCCGTTCGTGTGACGGTCTCGAGAAACTCCCAACTAACGGTCGAGCTGTAACTCGAAGGCTCATTCGGGTCAGACATCCCAAAGAGAATGCCGGCGCCTTCGCGATGAAAGTAAAACGTCGTCTCGAAATCTATCACCATTATTCGCGATGCCGGCACTCGCGATTTAGACGCGATCGGCTCAGTAATAAAGATATGCCGGCGATAGGGGAGGATTGGAACATCGAGCCCAGCCATCTTGCCGATTTCGCGAGCGTACGGTCCCGCCGCGTTGACTACCGTGGAGGCGGAGATCGCGCCTTGCGTTGTCTGAACCTCAATCGCGCGACCGCCTTTGGTTCTGATGCCGGTCACTTCAGTGGCGCGGCAGATTTCCGCTCCGCCGGACTGGGCCGCTTTGGCGAACCCCATTGTGACGCCGTTCGGATCGGCGATCCCGTCTCGTGAACAGAAGGTCGCTCCGATTACGCCTTCGCCTTCGAGACCGGGAACCATCCTCTCTGCTTCGTTGGGCGTGAGAAGCTCGACTTCGACGCCTAGTCGGCGCTGCATCTCGATATTGCGACGAAAGTCGCTCAGGTCTTTCTCCGTGGAAAGGAGAAAGAGATACCCGTCCTGATGAAAGTCGATCTCGTATCCGACTTCTGCCTCGAAGTGCTCGAGCATACGGATTGACTCGATTGAGAGTTTGACATTTGCTTCGTTCGAAAATTGGTGACGGACGCCTCCTGCATTGCGACCAGTCGAGCCCATGCCTAGCATCGGTTCGCGCTCCACGAGCACCACATCGCGCACCCCGTTGCGCGTGAGATGATAAGCGGTGCTGGCGCCCATGCACCCGCCCCCAATGATCACTACTTCCGCTGTAGTCTTCACGTGGCGACAGCTTACACGAACGCTGACTTTGTCGGTAGCGATCGAGTTGACAGGACGCGGAATGCCTGACCAACAGTTGCAAAGTAGACAAACGCCTGGACCGGGCGCACAATTACTGTCATCGGCTGAGGCGGACCGGTTCAATCGCAAACTCCACACAGAGGTAGTTCAATGACCTACATCGAGGAGACCGTCACTGCGACTGACGGATTGCGTCTCTATATGAGAAGGCACGAACTTGCGAATGCGCGCGGTGAGATACTCATAACTCACGGGTTTGGCGAACATAGCGGCAGATACGGCGCGCTGACCGACCACCTGATTGACCACAACTATTCCGTGACTGCCTACGATCATCGCGGCCACGGGCTGTCGGATGGCTTGCCGGGTCACGTTGAGAGTTTCGGCGAGTATGACGAGGATCTTGCCCGGATGATTCAGTCAGTGAGGTCGCGCAGCCAGGTGAATCCCCTGTTCCTGATTGGGCACAGCATGGGCGGGCTGATAGCGCTGAGATACGCCGCACGAAACAGCGGAACGCTCGCCGGCGCGATCATCTCTGCGCCGTTGATCGAGGTTGCGGTACCGGTACCTGCTCACAAGTTGATGATCGCGCGAGTCGGCGCGCGCATGGCTCCGCGAATGCGGCTGGATAACGAGATCAATCCGTCGAATCTGAGCCGCGATCCCGAAGTGGGGCGGGCATATGCAGCCGACCCGCTGGTCAATCGTAAGGTGAGTGCGAAATGGTTCGCGGAAGCTACGCGAGCGATGCAGGAAGTAGCTGAGTGGGCGCCCCAGATCAAGGTGCCGATTCTGGTGATGCACGGAACGGATGACCGTTTGGCGAGCGTTGATGCCACGCGGCGAATGTTTGAACGAATTGGGTCTTCGGATAAGGAGCTTGCTATATATCCCGGCTATTATCACGAGCTGTTCAACGAGCCTGAGAAACAGGAGTTGTTCGGGCGCGTGACCGAGTGGCTGGATCAGAGGGCCAGGGAGTGACAACTATGCTACATTTCAACCGTGGTCCCGATCCCGCGGGCGATCGCTCTGCCATAAGCAAGCTGCGCGGTGACCAGATCTTCAATCGCAAGCCCGCACGATTTGAATAGCGTTATCTCCGAGGGCGACTCGCGACCGGGGACCTTGCCCGAAACGACCTCGGCCAGCGTTCCCTTTACATGGCCCATGTTAAGTACCCCTTCGGATATCGGTATCAGTATTTCCCCTGCCTCGCGGCCGGCGGAGGATTCTGCGTCGATGATCACCCGCGCCCTTCGAACGGCCTCAGTGTCGAGCTCGCGAGTCGAAGGCGTAAATGCTCCCACCGCGTTGATGTGAGTACCCGCGTTCACGGACGCGCCGTCAAACAGCGGGATGGGGAGGACGTGCACATGCAAATCAGATTAGCGGTGGCCACAGCGTGTTCGGCGGATCCGAGTTCACAGGGAAGGTTGTGAACGGAACGGACCCGCTCAGCCAGCACTAGAGCCTTATCCGCCGATCGGGCCACGATAGTCACCTGTTCGATTTCAGCGACTTCCAACATTGCTTCGATGTGAAACTCCGCCTGGACGCCTCCACCGAACACGGCCAATCGATTTGAGCCGCGCCGCGCTAGAAGTTTTGTTGCTACCGCGGATGTCGCAGCGGTTCGAATACCTGTTATGAATCTCCCTTCCATCAGCGACAGAGGGACTCCGGTCTCGCTATCGAGGAGCAAGTACACCGCCTGAACGATATCGAGCGCGTGCCGGGCATTTGCTTCAAAGACCGAAACGATCTTTGTTCCAAGCGCTCCCGCGTCATCGAGGTCGGCATACGCGGGCATCTCCAGCACCACTCCGTTGCGGGCGGGAATATTGAGCCGCGAACGCTCGGGCACAGTTGCGTCACCGCGAGCCAAGGCGCTGAAGCCTAGCTCCACCGCCTCAATTACGTCGGGCATCGTGAGCACCGCGCGGAGGTCTGACTCGCTGAGTATTAGCATGTCGGGACGGAAATGTCGGTGTGTGGAGCTACACCTCGGGCTCTCGGTCGATGTACTTAACGAAGATCAACTCGTTGTGTCTTTCGTTGTAGATGAGTTCGTCGATGACCTGCGAAGCCAGCATGATTCCAAATCCACCCGGTCGCAGCCCCAGCTCCTGACGTCGCTCCATATGGCGGGTTGGCTCGCCCGGCGGGTTCGCGAATGCTGCGTGCTCGATTTCTTCGATGTTGAATCCATCGCCTGGATCTTTTATCGAGTACAGTATCGCGCGTTTCAAGTGGATGTACTTGATCTCGACTCGCTTTGATGGATCACACTTGCCGCCGTGTTCGATCGCGTTGTTGAGTAACTCACGGAACACAGCGCCTACGGCTTCGCGAGTCTCCTTCGAAATGTGTTCGTGAAGATGACCGAGAAACTTCTGGATTGGCTCAACCGCGTTCAGATCGCAGGGCACTCGAAGCTCGATCCAATCCGGCCTGTCAGAGATAACTTCGATCTGAAGCCCGAGATCCCGGCTCATCACCAGACTCACGGCTTCCACAAGTTCCTCGGTGCGAAATGGCTTTTCCAAAAACTCACAGGCGCGATTGCGTAATGCGCCGATTACCGCCTCGCTGGTTTTGTGTCCGGTCATGACGATCGCTCGCAAGTCGGGGCGAATCTGTCTGGCGCGTTGGAGCAACTCGATCCCGGTCATGCCAGGCATCATGACGTCGGTCACCAGGAGGTCCACCGGTTCGTTGCTCAGCACCTCGAGTGCTGATTTCCCGTCTGGCACCTCGATTACGTGATAGCCCTCAGCATCCAGAACCGTGAAATAGATTTCGCGGCTGGGCGCGTCATCTTCGGCTAGCAAAACGGTGGCTGACATAAGATCCTCAATGCGATTTCGAACGCCCGCGCAAAGCCTGGCTTTTGACCCATCGATTGTAACGCATCCGCAGAGTCTTGACCGGGTTGTCGTTCTCGTCGGGCTGGATGTCCTGGTCGGTCACCTGAATCTCGAGATAATAGCTTCCGTCGTTTAACCCCTCGCCTATCTTATCACTCTTGATAGCTACCACAAGGTAGGCTACGTGGGCCGTCTTATTATCGCACGGGGCGGGTGGGTCCGGTCTTGTGTTGCAATTGCACCGGCGATCGCCGCCGCGGGAGTCTGCTGCTTCCATCGCGGCCATCACCCGATCAGCAAGATTCCCCTTCGTCCGCCCGAAGGCTTTTACCGCCTCTTCAACAACGTCGTCGCCGGTAAGGATGTTGCCCTGGATTGAATAGTAGAACTCGGTGCCGTCAACTCTCCCCTGGCGGTCGAGGGATTGCTTACCGTTGGCGGCGCCAGAATAACCGGCGGCGCGTCCTTTGAGATCGACGATCCCGTACTGACGCGTGGGATGATTCGGGTCCTGAATCTTGACCATATCTATGATACGAGCTGGATCGGTTCCCCGGTTTAGCTCTTCACTGATCAGCTTCTGGAGCTGGCGGGTGCGATCGACGTTGGCTTGCGCCGCGGCGACACCGATGCCGGGCACGATGATAGCCTGAACGTCTTTCAACCCCTTTGCCGGAAAGCCGGCAAACGCTTCCTGGGGAACGCAAGTGGCAGACGCGATGACGACCTGACCGGTCTTTCGGTCTACGGCGATGACCGACCACGTGGCAAACGCTTGTGTATGAAGAGGGACAAGGAGAACCAGAAGGACAGCGATCTTTCTCATAAGGAGCCTCGGGCCGTCGCCGGGACGTCTCACAGGGCCGCGACGATAACACGAAGGTGATGAGAGTTTCAACCGAAGCGCTATTCCCGGAGCGCTATTTCCGCCTGAGTGGGTCTTTGTCCACGCACAGGTTTCGACTTCAGACCAGACATTGAAAATTGAGAATTGAAAAATGAAAACTGCAAATTGATAAGAGGGCGTTCAGTGGTGGGTTTCGCAAGGGACAATATCAATTTCCAATCTCCCTCAGCGGCGTTTTTGGAGATTAGAGTACTCAGCCCTCAGCTTGAATTCAACCCGTGCACGGCTTAATATTCGCTGACTAACTCAATGCAATCCAACACCATTTCCGAGAACGGCGACACTGCCCCAATCAGGGCAGGTGAAGAACTAAATCTGCAAGCGCTGGAAGCCTATCTGCGTCAGCACCTGCCTGAGTTGCTTCCAGGCGAGCCACTCGATCACGCCAGCATAGAAATCGAGCAGTTCCCCGGTGGACATTCCAATCTCACTTATCTTGTCAGGCTCGGCGGTGACGAGTTTGTTTTGCGGCGGCCTCCGTTCGGTCCGGTCGCGCCAACTGCTCACGATATGCCGCGCGAATACAGGCTGTTGTGTGCTGTGCACCCGTTGTTTCCGCTTGCTCCCCGACCTTACCTGCTCTGCGAAGACACCTCCGTCATCGGCGTGCCCTTTTACTTGATGGAGCGAAGGCGGGGGCTGGTCATTCGACGCGATACACCCGAAGAGATTGGCGATGATCTCGATCTGCGGCGGCGAGTGAGCGAAGGGATGGTGGATACGCTCGCTGAGCTGCATTCGGTTGACATCTACTCTTCGGGGCTGGTGAACATCGGCAAGCCGGCCGGGTTTGTCACCCGCCAGGTGAAGGGGTGGACCGAGAGGTGGCATCGCTCAAAAACCAGTGAGCTAGTTGAGATTGATGAGGTCATTCAGTGGCTCGGCGACCGCCTTCCGCCCGAGCCCGATCCCAAAGCGGGACGCCCGGCAACGCTGGTGCACAACGATTTCAAGCTCGACAACACGATGCTCGATCCGAACGACCCTGCCCGGGTCGTCGCCGTGCTTGACTGGGAGATGTGCACGGTCGGTGATCCGCTGATCGACGTTGGAATCTTTCTATGTTACTGGGCGAAGAAAGAAGACCCCGAAGCGCGCCGCGAATCGATAAGCCCAGTCACGACCGAGCCGGGCTGGATCAGCCGCAAAGAGATTGTCGATCGATACGTCGCACAGACGGGCCGTGATCTCTCGGGCATCGCCTTCTACGAGGTGTTCGCGCTCTTTAAGGTAGCGGTCGTGCTTCAGCAGATATACTTTCGCTATGCGCGCGGCCAAACGCACGACGAGCGATTCAAGGATTTTGACAAGCGAGTCGCAGGCCTTGCGCGCGCAGCCTGGGAGCTTGCGGAGAAATCGGGTATTTAGCGAATTGCCGGTTGGGGATTTCAGATTGCCGATTGTCGCGAACCGCTGACGGGATTTCGGGATCCGCCATCGCCAATTGGCAATCGACATTCGGCAATTCGCAATTTGGGGGACTGATTGGGATACATTTACCTTATTCGTCACGCACAGGCGGGTTCTCGTGACAACTATGACGTACTCTCGGAGCTTGGCCGCGAGCAGGCTCGGCTTCTCGGCGAGCATCTGGCGGGAGAGGGCATTGGGCTTGCCGCGGTCCTCGCCGGGGGAATGCAACGCCAGCGTCACACCGCCGAAATAGCGTGTGAGGTAATGGCAAGCCGAGGCGTCGCCGTCCCCGATGTAACGACTGACGAGCGATGGAATGAGTTCAGCTTGATTTCCGTCTATCGTGCCGTCGCCCAACGAATGATCGAAGAGAGTCCCGAGTTCGAACGCGACTACCGTGATATGCAAGACGCGATCCGCCGCGACCCGCACACGACCGGAGGCGCAACCGGACGATGCGATGCCGCGATTATTCGAGCGTGGATCGAGGCGCGCTATGACGACTACAAGGGTGAGTCGTGGAGCGCGTTCCGGGAGAGAATTCAGGCGTGCGGAGCGCGACTCACGGGTAATGATTCAAATTCGGCGATCGCCGTGTTCACATCCGCAACTCCGGTAGCGATCCTTGCGGCGACTGCGCTCGGTTTAACCGACGAGAAGCTCCTGAGCATTCTTGGGGTTGTCTACAACTCAGGGATCACCATCCTGCGGCCGCGGGAAACCGGCCTCCGGCTGTTTACGTTCAACTCGACGCCGCACCTCGGTGCGTCGCAGCGCACGCTCAGATGAGTTCCAAAGAATGAAACGATGAGCGCCGAGCCCAACCGAGTCAGGGTTTTCATCGAGGTGTGGGTCCGTCGTGTTCTTACTATCTCCGGCTGTCTATTGATCTGGCTCGTCCTGCTGGCAACATTTCCGTTGCTGTTTGCAGCGAGTGCCATCATCGATCTCGTAAGGGCCAAAGTAGAGCGAGCGGCTGACGTTCCGACGGGATACCGGCAGGCTTGGGTCATCACCCGCTGCGCGCTCTTTTTCCCGTTCTACTTTTCCTGCGAAGTGTTCGGCGTCATCGCGAGCTTTTTTGTCTGGGTGGGCAGTGGCGTGTGGGTAGGCGCGAGCCGCGAACGGTTCCTCGATTGGAATTTTGCGCTGCAACGGCGGTGGGCGAGCGCGTTATGTGGAGGCGCGCAAAGGATCTTTCAGATTGCCATCGAAATTGAAGGCGCGGATCAGCTTCGCGCGGGGCCGGTCATAGTCTTTCTTCGTCACTCCAGCGTAGCCGACACACTCTTGCCGGCGGTGTTCATCGCCAACCCAAACGGTTTGAAATTGCGCTACGTTCTGAAGCACAAGTTACTGTTGGACCCGTGTTTGGACATAGTGGGGAACAGGCTGCCGAATTCCTTTGTGCGTAGAAACTCGGGCGACAGCTATCGAGTGATCGAGTTGATGAGGGATCTTGGACCGCGAGACGGAGTGATCATCTATCCCGAAGGCACGCGCTTCACCGATGCGAAACGACAGCTGATCATCGAGCAACTCGAGCGCAAAGGCGAGGTCTACTTGTCCGAGAAGGCTCGGATGTTGAAGAACGTGTTACCGCCCCGATTGGGAGGCTCGCTGAATCTGCTGGATCGCAACGAAGCCGCCGACGTTGTTTTTTGCGCGCATTTCGGGTTTGACGGAGTCGTCGATTTGCGAGACTTCTTGAGGGGCTCGCTGGTCGGCCGGATGGTGAAGGTACGCTTTTGGCGAGTGCCGTTTGCATCAATTCCTACTACCCGGGATCAGCGAATGGACTGGCTGTTTGAAAACTGGACGCGAGTCGATGAATGGGTTGGCATACAAAAGGCAGGGGAGCCCACACCGGTGTTGCGTCCTGGCGGATCTTAGCTTCAATGCGGGTCTTAAGAGATGATTGCCCGCAAAAGCGCTACGACCCTTGAGGACACAGAAGGGTAAAGTGGAAAACACGACGACGATTTTGATTACGACGCTCGGCGCAACGATGGCGATGATGGTTGTGTTATGGTTTGTGAGTCTTGCGATAAGGAACGCCAGCATCGTTGATATCTTCTGGGGCGCGGGCTTCGCGGCGATTGCCCTGATCACGTTCACGCTGACCGATGGGTACCACCCGCGCAAGTTATTGATCACCATACTCGCGGTGGTCTGGGGGTTACGGCTCGCGGTCCACATCGGCTGGCGCAATCACGGCAAGGGCGAGGACTTCCGCTACAAGGCGATGCGCAAGCGCATTGGAGATCGCTTTGCGTTGGTCAGCTTGTTTACCGTGTTTGGCCTTCAGGGTGCGCTGATGTGGGTCATCTCCTTGCCTCTCCAACTCGCGCAGATCTCGGGCGAGCCGGCCCGTCTTGCGGTGCTCGACTTTCTCGGTGCGGCGTTTTGGCTGATAGGTTTGGGCTTCGAGGCGATCGGCGATTTGCAGCTCACGATGTTCAGAGTCAACCCGGCGAACAAGGGGAAGGTGATGGACCGAGGGTTGTGGGCTTACACGCGGCATCCGAATTACTTCGGCGACGCGCTGCTGTGGTGGGGATTCTTTCTGATCGCGTTAGCGACCCCGCGCGGCTGGTGGACTGTGATAAGCCCGCTGCTAATGACGACCCTGCTGATGAAAGTGTCAGGTGTCGCGCTGCTCGAGAAGACCCTGGTGAAGACCAGACCTGAGTATCAGGACTACGTCAAACGCACAAGTGCGTTTTTCCCGCTGCCGCCGAAACGCTGGGGCTGAACATTGCACCGAAAAAAAGGCGCGGTTATACTGGCGCCACATCTTTGTCCGATGGACTTCAGGCGGTCGCTGGCCGAGTGTCGATCCCCGAACTCGCGACATGAAGAGGGTCGTCGGACATTTCGCAAAGGAGATATCGGAGATGGACACGGTCTACAAGAATTGTCAAAGTTGCGGGATGCCTCTCAAAAAAGACGAGAAAGGTGGCGGGACAAATGCTGACGGGTCAAAGAGCGCGATGTATTGCAGCCATTGCTATGTAGACGGCGCCTTCACCCTGCCAGACATCACCGCGGACGAAATGAAGGACCTGGTTAAGGGCAAGCTAAAGGAATTCGGGATCCCGGCGTTTATGTCGGGGATGTTCACAAAGAACATTCCGAAGTTGGAGAGATGGAAGTGAGCGTGTACAGACACCCAAAAAGGAATAGAATTGTCCGTTTACTATGTCAACACTAATTGAACCAGAAGAAATCCCGATCGAACAGAGCGACGAGCAGGTAAAGCTGCCCGATTCGCTTCCAGTCTTACCGCTCCGCGACATCGTGATTTTCCCTTACATGATCGTTCCGCTCTTTGTGCAGCGTGAGCGTTCCATTCGCGCCGTCGAGCTGGCTCTCGCAGAGAACCGGATGATCATGCTCGTAGCGCAGCGCGACCTCGAAAAAGAGGAGCCGATTGGACGCGACCTTTACAATCAGGGAACCGCCGCCTCGATAATGCGAATGCTCAAGATGCCCGATGGGCGCATTCGCATACTCGTGCAGGGGCTTGCTCGCGCCAGCGTTACGCGATTTGACGAAAACCTCCCTCATCTGCTCGCGCACATCCTCCCGCTCGCGGACACTGCGCCCGATGCAGACGAGCTCGAGTTGGAGGCGCTCATTCGAAATGTACGCGCGTCGCTCGAACGCGCGATCACCCTCGGCAAGAACATATCGGGCGAGGTAATGGCCATAGTCGCGAATCTCGAAGACCCCGGTCGTCTTGCCGATGTCGCTGCTTCCAATCTCGAACTCAAAGTCGTCGACGCCCAAAGCGTGCTCGAGAAGCTGAACCCTTCAGAGCGGCTTCACCGCGTCAACGAGTTGCTCGCTCGAGAGATCAACGTCTTAATGGTTCAGCAGGAAATCAACACTCAGGCAAAAGGCGAGATCGATCGCAGTCAGCGCGAGTTTTATCTGCGCCAGCAACTCAAGGCCATCCAGACCGAGTTGGGAGAGGGCAACGAACTCGGCGAGGAGATAACGCAGTACCGCGAGAAAATGCTTCAGGCCAAGCTGCCCGAACCAGTTGAGGAAGAGGTCGAGCGCCAGATCAAGAAGCTCGAACGCATGCATCCGGATGCCGCCGAAGCAGCGACGCTTCGCAACTACCTTGATGTGATGGTTGTGCTGCCCTGGTCAAAATCTTCCGAGGAGAACCTGGATCTCAAGCGCGCCCAGACGATCCTCGACGAGGATCACTACGGGCTCGAAAAGGTCAAAGAGCGAATCATTGAGACGCTCGCGGTACGCAAGCTGAAAGAGAAGGTCAAAGGTCAGATCCTCTGTCTGGTCGGACCACCGGGCGTCGGAAAGACAAGCCTGGGCCGTTCGATCGCCCGCGCACTCAACCGCAAATTTCAACGGCTCAGCCTTGGCGGTTTGCACGACGAGGCTGAGATTCGGGGACATCGCCGGACTTACATCGGGGCGATGCCCGGCCGCATTGTTCAATCAATTCAGCAAGCGGGGACGAACAACCCGTTGATCATGCTCGACGAGATCGACAAGGTCGGCGCGGATTTTAGAGGGGATCCCTCATCGGCGCTTCTGGAGGTCCTCGATCCGGAACAGAACTTTTCGTTCCGCGATAACTATCTGGGCGTGCCTTTCGACCTGTCGAACGTGATGTTTATGACAACAGCCAACATGCTGGATACGGTCCACCCGGCCCTCCGCGACAGGATGGAAGTCATACGACTGGCAGGCTACACCGAGGAGGAGAAAGTCGAGATCGCGCGGCGCCACATTATCCCCAAACAGATGGAAGCGCACGGTATCACGGTACGACATCTGACCATCAGCCGATCGGCACTCAAAGGCATCATCCTGCAATATACCCACGAAGCGGGCTTGCGGCAGTTCGAGCGCGAAATCGCCGGAGTTTGCCGCAAGGTGGCGCGCAGGGTCGCTGAAGGAAGCGATGTGCTCGTTCGGGTGACGATCAACAACCTTCACGAGTTCCTGGGCATTCCTCACGTTTATCCCGACGAGGTGCTCAAGAAGGACCAGGTCGGCGTAGCCACCGGCCTTGCGTGGACGCCTGCTGGCGGCGATGTGCTGTTTATCGAAGCGTTGTTGACCACCGGCAAGGGCTCACTACAGCTCACAGGTCAACTCGGCGATGTTATGAAAGAGTCTGCGCAGGCCGCGCTTTCGTGGGCAAAGGCACACGCCGAGGAGTTAGACATCGATCCCGAGAAGTTCGGCAAGTTCGATATCCACGTGCACGTTCCGGAAGGCGCGATCCCCAAGGATGGGCCGTCCGCGGGCGTGACGCTGGCCGCAGCTATGGTGTCCGCGTTATCGGGCAGAGCGGTTAGTCGAACGGTCGCGATGACCGGTGAGATAACGTTGCGTGGCAATGTCCTGCCGGTTGGTGGCATCAAGGAAAAGGTTCTCGCCGCAAGGCGCGCTCGCGTGACTACGATCGTGCTCCCGCAGCAAAACCGCCGCGATCTTGAAGAGGTTCCGAAGGAATTGCAGAAGGAAGTCAACTTCGTGTTTGTTGAGTCGGTTCGACAGGCGCTGAAGGCTGCGTTGTTGTAGCTTCTCCAGACCCGGGCATGCGAGTGTAACTCAATTGTTTCAATTCTGTTGCAGGGGTCTCTCTTTCATTGACTACTCTGAGTTTAGCGTGATATAAAGGCGGCATTCGGACAGGATTGCTGGACAAGAATGGTGAGACCGCGGCTTTTGGCCCTCGGGTGACGGAGGCGACTTAAGCACATCACCGGAACCGCGACTTCATCCCGATATTAAGAACAGGAAGGTAAAACTCACAGATGAGGCTAGCAACTGAAGCGAGTCGTGTTGTTGTCGTGCTGCTCCTTTCGTTACTGCTAATCGGAGTCGTTGGACCAATCCAGGTGCTGGCGCAAACACCGCAGCCGGCCTCATCCGCAGGAACAACACAAGCAGTCATCGACCGGGCGGAGGAGAGCTTTCTCCGCGCCGAAGAGGCTGCCTCGAAGGGCCTGCCCGATATCGCTCGCAAGATGTTCGACAATGCTCTCGACGTTGTTTTGCAGTCGAGGATTGACCTGAGGACCGACGCAAAGCTGGCTGTTTATTACCGCGGACTGCTCGATCGAATCCACAAGCACGAAGCCCAGCCGGGTGACGTTCACGAAGCGGCGGACCTCCCAGAGGTTGCCGAACCTTCCGCACTCGACGATGTCTCGGAAATTCAGGAAGGCGACCTCGCTATGGTCACTCCCGATGGGGTGAAGATCTTTGGTCGCTATGATTTTGAGTTTTCGGTGGCGCCCCCGGTGCTCCAGTTCATCAACTTCTTCGTGTCGGGGCGCGGCCATTCCACGATGGATATTGGACTGCAGCGCTCGGGCCGTTATCGCCAGATGGTCGAGAAGATCTTCAAGGAGGAGCGGGTACCGCTGGATCTCATGTGGCTCGCTCAGGCCGAATCGGTCTGGAAGCCAAGCGCCCTTTCGCATGCCGCGGCAAAAGGCATTTGGCAGTTTATCCCTTCGACTGGCACGCGCTATGGATTAGAGCAGACGACCTGGATAGATGAACGGTCGCAACCCGAGAAATCGACGCGCGCCGCGGCGAGGTATCTTCGCTGGCTGCACGATCATTTCGCGGGCGATTGGCTGCTAGCAATGGCGGCGTATAACTCAGGTGAGAATCGAGTGGACAGCGCGATCGCCCGCTGCGGGTATGCAGACTTCTGGGAACTGTACAAGCGCGGACTACTCCCGCAGGAAACCCGCAACTACGTACCGTGCATTCTTTCGATCATAATCATCAGCAAGAATCAGAAACACTACGGCTTTGATGTGACGCCCGATCTTCCGTTCAACTATGACACTTTCGAAGTTCCCGGCCAAACCGATCTAAAAGTTGTTGCCGATCTGATCGACGTTCCATATGAGACGGTTCAGGATCTCAATGCAGAGTTGCGACGCGGCACCTCTCCCGCCGGGGAACGCTACACCATCAAGCTTCCGAAGGGGATGAAAAAGCAGTTTGAGATTGCTTATGCCGACCTCCCCGAGGAAAAGCGAGTGCGCAAGATAACGGTTCCGACCGAGGAGATCGCAGAGCGTTACCGCAGCAACTACCGAGTACAGCTCGCTTCCTACCAGGTTCGCAGAGGTGACACACTGGCATCAGTTGCCAGGCGATCCGGGGTGTCGGTGAAGGAGCTGGCCAGGGTGAATCGGATATCGACTAAAGGCCAGCTGCGGAAGGGTCAAACGGTCAAGGTGCCCAAAACGGTAAGCGCATCTCGGGGCCGCAGCGGCAGGGTAGGTCGGTATCAGACAGTGTCGGCAGCTCGATCACGCCATCGCAGCGTTAAGGTTCGCGTACGTTCCTCGCGCCGCCATCGGCGTTAGAACGATCCAGTTGTCATTGTCTTTAGGGCTTGAGTCGCCCCTCATCATGATTACGCCTTACCGGCGCAAATAATCATCCGTCCCGTCGATCCAATCGACCCTGATGGGCGAGAATACGTCCATCTCGTCCGTGTCTTCAATAGCCTCTGCGCTGTGATAGACGAAAGCCGGAATCACCAGGGTCTCACCACCTCGAACGACAATCTCGGTTCGGTCGATCAAGAACTTGAGGGCGCCGGTGAAGACTGTCGTCAACTGCTCGCTTTCGTGATTGTGCGTTGGAACAAGACAGCCCTTCTTAAGGAATATTCTTGCCATCGTCATTTGCTCGCCGGAAATAAAGCGACGGCTGAACAGCTCGTGTACGTGCTCTTCGGGCATCTCGTCCCAGTTGTATAGCTTCATCATGTCCTCCGTTTGGAATGTTTTGTCAAACGAATCAAGTTGTGTTCATTGTTGCCCAGGTAATAGGACCTATATGACCTATATTGTTTTAGTCAACGAAAATCTCGCCGCGGCCGGCAATAACGACTCCACCGCCTACCCGAACGGCGCTGACTTCGCGTGTCGCGGATTCGACATCTACATCGATGTACAACAGGCTCGGCCTTTTCATCTCATAGCCCTGCTCGCTTACGATCCTCGTAGTCGCCTTGGCTTCAACGAGCTTGTGCCTCACAAGGTAGAACCCCAGAGGCCCATTGGCCGATCCAGTGGCGGCGTCCTCGCTGACACCCGCGGCAGGTGCAAAAACTCGGCAATGAACCGTGCTTGTCGGAAGCACCGTGTCCCGGGTAAAGACCAGCACCGTCGATGCGCCCACTTCGTTGCTGATACGATCGAGGGTCGCGCTGTCGAGCTTGATGTTTTCGATCGCATCGCGGCTGCCGACAGGGACAATCATAACGGCGATGCCGTTGAAGATGGTCTCAACCGGGAGGCCGGTTTGTTCGATCATGGACGCGTCAAGCGACAACGACTTCGCAAGTCCCGCAATATCCGAATAGGAGCCGCTGACGACCGGCAACGGTTGGGTCATCGTTGAGCGACCCAGGTTGCCGCCCTCGGTCCGTACGTCGACGTGGATTGGACCAACCTTGGTTTCGAGCGTGACCGATGTCAGAGGCTCGCTCCATTGTTTCATACCCTCGGCAACGATCACAAAGGCGGAGCCGACCAGCGGATGCCCGGCGAAGGGAAGCTCGTGAGCCGGCGTGAAGATCCTCACCCGGTAATCGCCCCCACGCTCGGGCGGAAGCAGGAATGTTGTCTCGGAGTAGTTCATCTCGCGCGCGATGTTCTGCATCGTTTCGCTATCGAGCCCGGCGCCGTCGGTGAAGACGGCCAACTGGTTGCCGCCGAACCGCTCCTCTGTGAAGACATCCGCAATCACAAACCGCTTGCTGTTGTTCATATCAGCTCCGTTTTAGGACATCAGCAATTCGCTTGATCCCCTCTTCGATCATCTCCGGTTTCTGGTTTGAGAAGTTGAGTCTCATGAAGTTGAGCCTTTTCTCGCAAGCAAAGAACGATGTTCCCGGTACAAAGGCGACCCGAGCGGCGATGGCTTGCTCAAACAGGTTCTCCGCGCTCAAGCGTTCAGGCAACTCGACCCACAGGAACAGCCCGCCTTCCGGCCGGGTCCAAGTGGCTTCGGATGGGAAATACCGATCCATGGCCGAAAGCATCGCCTGGCAGCGCTCACCGTAGACCTCGCATAAATGGCTGACGTGTCCATCGTAGTCAAAGGTCTCGAGCAGCCGAGCCGCTGCGCGCTGCTCGATAGTGCTTGTGTGGAGATCCGCTGCTTGTTTTGCGACAACGACCATTTGGAAGATCTCCTCGGAAGCTACCAGCCATCCAAGCCGCATCCCTGGGCTGAGGGTCTTTGAGAATGTGCTTATGTGAATTACCAATCCGTCTCTGTCCAAAGCGGCCAGCGGCTGCGGCCGTTCGCCGCTGTATCGAAGCTCGCTGTAAGGGTTGTCTTCCAAAATCGGCACTCGATACTTAGCGGACAGCTCAATCAGCTTCTGTCTACGTTCGAAAGGAAGCGTAGTGCCCTTGGGATTGGAAAACTCCGAGACGATATAGATCAGAGTCGGGCTGGAATGCTTGAGCGCATTTTCGAGTTGTTCGACGCGCATGCCTGCGTCGTCGCTGTCGATGGAGATAAAGTTCGCTTCGTAGCCGCTGAACGCCTGCAGCGCAGCCAGGTAGCAGGGGTTTTCGACGACGACCGTATCGCCTCGATCTATGAAGATCTTGCCGACGAGGTCGATGCCTTGTTGCGAGCCGGTGGTGATCAGTACTCGATCCGGGGTCGCCGCGATGCCGCGGCTGCGCATCCGGTCTGCGATCCATTCGCGCAGCGGACGCCATCCCTCGGTAGTGCTGTATTGGAGCGCGGCCGGTCCTTCGTCGGCGAATACATCTGCGTGCGCCTTGGCGATCGCGGTAACCGGGAAGAGCTCCGGAGCCGGCAAACCGCCGGCGAACGAAATGATCTCGGGGTGCTCAGTCACCTTGAGTATCTCGCGAATCGCGGAAACCGGCATTCTGGACATGCGCGTCGCGAAGCGATTCCCGGTTTCTTTAGAAACCACGGACTGGGTGGCTGCGAGGGCCTGACATTCAAGTTGTCGTTTGTGAGTAGCCATTAATTTCTCCCTTGGCTTATTGGCGGGGATAGTTCATTTCTGTTTCCGGTTGGCTGCGGTTCGTCGAAGCTGCGTGGGAATATGCGCCGCCGCCGCCGGCGTAATATGCGAGCCTTCCTTGATTGAGGATGTGACCACAGTGGTCAGGGTCCGGGTCACCCCAGGAATATGGCGTAATAGATCTGAGATCAACGAGTCGAGGCTTTGAGTGTCTTCGGTGACGACCTTAAGCAGGTAAGAGTCGGGCCCGGTGATGCGATGGCATTCAAGCACGTCGGGAATCGCCAGAACTCTCTTCCCAAATCCCGCATTGTATTTGGGGTGTTCGATTCGGACACCGATAAACGCGGTGATGTCTTTCCCCAGCTTTCGCCCATCGACTCGAGCGGCGTAGCCGGTGATAATTCCTTCCTGTTCGAGCTTTCGCATTCGCTCGGCTACAGCCGGCTGTGACAGCCCGACAGCCGCGGCCATTTCAAGTTGGGTCATCCGAGCGTCCTGTTGAAGCAGGTCAAGAAGCTTATAATCTATTGCATCAAGTGTCATCCTAATAAGATAATCCAAGTCATTGTCCAGGCGGACTTATAATATCGCTGTCAATTCTCCGAGTCAACGGAAAACTCAGGGGTCGGATCGCTTGGTATTTACCTCCGGGACCGGCAAATCGTGGCATTGCCATTGACACAGGGCGAGCCACAGATCAATCTGAGATTGGACGGGACGGATCAAACCAGGAGAACTCGTTATGGGGACTTGGAAGCTCACGGTTGAGTACGACGGCACGCGGTATTATGGGTGGCAGGAACAACGAAGCGCTCGCACGGTTGCTGGCGAGCTTCGCGCTGCCGCGGAAGCGCTCTGTTCAAGACCGGTTGAAATCGCAGGCGCCGGAAGGACTGATGCCGGCGTACACGCGGTTGGGCAGATCGCCCGGTTGCGGACTGACTGGCGGCAGAAGCGCCTCGACTTGCTTCACGAGTTGAATGACAGGCTACCCCCCGACATCAATGTTCTGAAAGTCGAAGAGGCGAGAGCAGGGTTCGATCCGAGAAAAGAAGCTTTGGCCCGCTACTACGTTTATCAGATTTCACGACGGCGGAGCGCGTTTGCGAAGCGTTTCGTCTGGTGGGTCAAGGACAAACTTGACGAAAAAGTGATGCGCGAAGCGGCCGGTTTGCTTCCTGGGCGTAGGGATTTTGCGCGGTTCTGTGATAAGCGTGTCGAGGAAGGCTCGACGATCGTGGTGGTCAATGACATCCATTTTAAGGCTGTGGGCGATCTGCTGCTCTTCAGAATTGGTGCGTCCCACTATCTCTGGAAGATGGTCCGCCGCGTTGTCGGAGCACTGGTCGAAGTCGGCCGAGGTTCGATCAGCGTAGCCGAATTTGCCAGTCTGATAGAATCGAAGAGCGGTATGAGTGGGTCAAGCCGGTTTGAAGTTGCCGCTCACACCGCTCCGCCCTCCGGCCTTTTCCTCGAGCGTGTCGTCTATCGCGAGGATCAACCGCCGAGTGAATTGCTCCCGCTCTTTCCAGTCGCGAACGGGTGAGGGTTGGTCCCCTGAATTGACTAGGGAGTTTCTAGTTTCTCGTTTCTAGTTTCTGGTTGGCGATACCCCGTTTCGTGGGGTTGAACCAGAAACCAAAAACCAGGAGCCAGAAACCACAGACTAGAAACCGTTGTGAACCGGAAACCAGACTGCTGAACAGAGGGAATCTGGTTTAGGCCGAAGTAGCTCCTGGCTTCTTCTGTGTGCGATGACGGATGTACTCGACCAGCATAGGCAGCAGCGAAATGAGAACGATCGCGATGATAACAAGCGAGAAGTTCTTCTTGACGATCGCAAGATTTCCGAAGAAGTAACCGGTGAAGACGCATATCGCGACCCACGCTACGCCGCCAACTATGTTGTAGGCGATGAACCGCCAATAGCTCATGCTTCCGATGCCCGCGACAAATGGCGCAAATGTCCGGACGATCGGCACGAAACGCGCGATGATTATTGTCTTGCCACCATACTGCTCATAAAACGCGTGCGTTCGGTCGAGGTGCTTCCGATTCAGAAAACGAACGTTCTCGCGATGAAAAACCTTGGGACCCACCCAGTGACCTAACCAATAGTTTAAGGTGTCCCCTGCGGTAGCTGCGATCGAGAGGAGAACAAACAGCCAGAACACGTTCAACGATCCCAAAGCCGCAAACGCTCCGGCGGCGAAAAGCAGCGAATCGCCTGGGAGGAAGGGTGTGACCACCAGACCGGTCTCGCAAAACACAATCAGAAATAGGATCAAATAGGTCCAGCTCCCGTACTGGCCGATGATGTCATTGAGGTGTTTGTCGAGGTGTAGAAAGAGGTCGATGAGCTTGCTTATCAATTCCATAATGGTTTATGGCCGAACCAGATGCCAATGTTTTGTCGGCTTTGTGTCTGGGCGGAAGTTTGCGTCATTGCGCGAAACCAGTCAGTTCGCTCCCAATGTTTCGCGCAAAGACGCAAAGTTCAGCCAGGACGCAAAGGTAAGAATCGAAGTCGGCGGTTCAGTTAGGCCAACCGTGCCGCCCGATCAGCTTAACAAATTGGCAGAGACCGTGATCCTCGCGCGTAAAGCCGGTTTCCGTTCTTATGATTCTAACGAGGGTCTGCTGGTCGGAGTCGCCGACTGGAATCACAAGCTTGCCGCCTACGATCAGTTGCTCTACAAGGGGTTCCGGGATCTCGGGGCTGCCGGCCGCAACCAGCACCCCGTCATAGGGTGCCTGGTCACTCCAGCCGATTGTGCCGTCGAACCACTTGACTGTCGCGTTATAGCAGCCGAGCTGTCGGATGTTTCTTTGGGCGTTTCTCGCAAGCTCGCTGATTCGTTCAATCGAAAAAACCCGCCCGGCGACCGCCGAGAGCACCGCAGTCTGGTAGCCTGAGCCGGCGCCTATTTCGAGCACGGTCGAGTCTTTGTTTACCTCGAGCAGTTCAGTCATTCGCGCCACCATATAGGGCTGCGAGATCGTCTGCATGTCACCGATCGGCAGAGCATGATCGCCGTAGGCTTTAGCGGCCAGCGCATCTGGAACAAAGAGATGTCGAGGAATCTCGGACATCGCTTTCAATACTTGCGCGTCCCGGATTCCGCGGGTGCGCAACAGTTCGACCATGCGCGCGCGGTGAGACTGATACATACCGGAGCCCGGAGCCTGTTCCGCTGTGTGGTGTGTCATTCTGATTGTTGCCCCAAGACAAGGTCCCAGTTGCGCAGCTTGAAGTCCTCGAGCACGCTATAGTCCGTCATGTCGGTTCGCAGCGGGGTAATCGAAACCAACCCGTGACCTAACGCCGCGTAATCGGTCCCGGCTTCTTCATTCCACTCCAGCGACTCTTCGCCGATCCAGTAGTACTTCCTCTGACGCGGATCGGTCCCTTCGATAATGTTTGGTTTGATGTTTTTCGTTCCCTGTCGAGTGACGCGGACTCCGCGAATGGGACCGGGCGGAACGTTGACATTTAGCAGCGTTCCTCGTGGCAAGCCGTCTCCCAACACTCGCTCCGCAAGCCCGGCGGCGAATTCAGCGGCCGGGGCGAAATCGAAATTGGTTCTTTGTACCAAACTGACCGCGATTCCTGGAAGGCCATATATCGAAGCCTCCAACGCTCCGGCAACCGTGCCCGAGTACGCGACATCCTCTCCGAGATTTCCCCCTTTGTTGATGCCTGATATGACGATCGCGGGCAAATCGTTCTTCAAGAGGTGATTCATCGCGAGCGTCACGCAGTCGGTTGGGGTGCCGTCCACGGCGAAGTGATGATCGTCAATCCTGTCGATTCGAAGCGGTCGGGTTAGAGTGAGAGAGTGCGAAGCCGCACTCATCTCGTGTGCGGGCGCGACAACCACGACCTCTCCAAGCGATTCCAGGGCTCGGGCCAGAGCGATAATTCCCGCAGAGTGGATTCCGTCGTCGTTGGTAACCAGGATTTTATGCATCGATTGAATCGTTGCGCGAAAAAGAGAAGGCCCAGGACGAAGTTTCGAGACTTGGAGCTCCTGATCGACACCCTACTTGGTGGGCTTACATTAGGAGGGTCCCTGTCTTAGGTCCTTCGTCCTGGGTCTGGATTCTAATCGGGACGACTGGATTCGAACCAGCGACCTCTTCCACCCCAAGGAAGCGCGCTACCAGGCTGCGCCACGTCCCGTCTACACTGAAGCCTTTTGCATCATCATGGGTCAGCGTTTGATGCTAGCATCCGTGTTTAGTCGTGTCAATAAATCCTCAAGATCATTCTTGAGCAGGCGCAGCACGCTGCGAGTTTGCGGCGATGTTGGCGCTGACGCAGGCTGATCGGCGGGGGGAGAAGGAGAAGCGCTTGCGGGTTGAGTCTCTATCGGGTGCGCCGCCGGGACCTCCCCGGCAAGCTTCGCGCGTACCGAGCCCCCCCGCATGTCCTCGAGGAGCTTTTTTTTTGCTCCCGCGATAGTGAATTTCTCCTCGTAGAGCAGATCGCGGATTCGCAAAACCATCTCGACGTCCTTGCGGCGATAGACTCGTTGGCCCGCGCGGTTCTTTTGCGGCGCGAGCATGGGGAATTCAGTTTCCCAATAGCGGAGGACGTGGGGTTGGACCTTTATCAGATCGCACACTTCTCCGATCCGGAAGAAGAGCTTTTCGGGAATTCTTGACGCCGATTCCATGGTTTTTGTCCGCGCCTTGGGATGCCGAGTCGGTTTGAGCCTCAAACCGAGCGCATGTTATGCAAACCCGCGACAAGTGTCAATGACCGCGGGCCTTAAAGTCTTAGTTCTGACAGAGGTTTAGCCGGGGAATGTGAAGGCATTGCTCAAAGGTTGCTTTGGGGTTCAAGCCTTACCTTCAGTCTGATTGGCAGCAAACAGACTGATACGGTTCACGCTAGAGCTCGAACGCCAAACCTCTACACCGCCGCTGCTTCCTTTTGGGCCAAAACGTCGGGTCTCGACTCGAATTGAACCCCAACCTTGAAGAGATCGCTGAACCACGAGGACTTGCGCTCGGCAGACCACACCTCCAACTCGCACTCGCCCGAGCTTGAAGTGACGAAGGTCACGGTTCCTTCGGCGACCTCGCATCTCACATCATTTATTAACTGCTGATGTGACCGGTCGAGCCCGTCGGCGATCTGGAGCATCGAGGACAGACGAAGCACCTGTGCACGCCGATCGCGGTCAAGCGAGTAGTAATCCTCGTGTTCATGGCGGGAACGCGCATCGGGGGATTTTCTGGGTAGCGAGCCGCGATGATAGCGCACCATCGTTGCCATCATTGCGATCTCATCACCGGTGAAGCCGGGCATCTCAGAGTTCTTTATCAGATACAGGCCGTGGCGATGGTGATTGTTATGTGCGATGTGATAACCGATGTCGTGAAGAATTGCCGCGTACTGTAACAGTTTGCGGTCTTGTCCGCTTAACTGATGTAGCTCTTTAGTGTCATCAAATATTCGGCTCGCCAATCGCACGACGTGATGCGAGTGAGCGACATCATAGGAATATCGCCTCGCCACCGATAAGACCGACCGGGCGCGGACATCGAGAGTCGAGTCATCCGTCACCGGGTAGCATAAGGAGTCTTCACGGCCTGCGACCGCGGGAGTGCTCTTCACCTTCGGACCGATGTGTGCTTCGCGTCTGCGCCGCAGATAGTTCAGTATTACGCCCTCTCTCAGAGACCAGTCGCAACTTGTTATCTCCGCCGCGTCAAGATCGGACAGAATGGACTGTAACAGCAGACCGCCCGCGACGATGATGTCGGCTCGTCCCTTTTCTATCCCCGGAACGCGTCTCCGCTGCCGAAGAGTCATGCGCCCCAGCTTGCGGTTCAGCCACCCGATTTGATCCAGCGAGACCGTTTGGCTGAACGGCTCGTAATCAGACACGTCTTCGCTACCGTAGGGCTCATCCGCCTGGACTATGGCGTTGACCATATTGAGCACGGTGCCGGAGGAACCGACCACGAAATCATAGCCGGCGCGTTTGATGTCCGCGGCTGCGCGAGTGAAGTCGGATCTTATGTTCGCGACCAGCCGGTTGCGCTGCTCGACCGACAGGGGATCAGTGGAAATGAATTTTTCGCTGAGCCGTACCGCGCCAAGGCGTAACGACAGCATCAACTCGGGCTCGGCGCCGCCGGTTATTATGAACTCGGTCGAGCCGCCGCCTATGTCGATTATCAGGGCGCGGCGGTTGTTGAAGTCGGTTACCTCAGACACGGCCATCGCAATCAGTCGAGCCTCTTCGACTCCGGGAAGCACTTGCACTTCCAGACCTACGTCCCTGCGAACCTGTTCGATAAACTGATCGGAGTTGCGCGATTCTCGAACGGCAGAGGTTGCCGTGGCGATTATCGGTTCAGCGCCGTTGTGCTCCGCCATCTTTTTGAATCGCCGGAGGGTGGTTATGGCGCGCTCGATGGTTTTTTTCGAGAGGCGATGCTCGCGAAGGGTGCCCGCTCCAAGGCGGACCATCTCTTTCTCACGATCGATGATTTCGGGATGCTGGCCCTTGATGGCTCGCACGATAACGAGATGAATTGAATTGGACCCAATGTCAATGGCGGCGAGTTTCATATGAACTGTTTGTCCGACAGGATTCAGTTTTGTCGAGGTAGCCGGATCGACAAACTCAGGTTTGTCGAACAGGACGACGAGCTATTTATCCTCCATCTTTGCCTTTGCTTCTCTGATGGCATAATCCAGCCAGCCACGTTCGTTGGTATTCTTGCAGCGGCTGCGAAGTATCTCAAGCGCCGTCAGCCGCGCTTCGAGTGACTTCCGATGATAGGGATCCGATGCCAACGCGATGTCGGTGAGGTGCAGAGCGCCGATCGCGTCGCCCGCCTGCACGCGTCCGGCGGCCAGCAATGAAATCGCGTCGGGGCCGCCTGCGAGCCTTACCACGTCGGCGTAGACCGAGGATATCGGCTTTTCATACATCGTTGCCGGGTTGAGATCGAACCAGCCAACGTAGCCCTCATAAATGCCCCGTATTGACCACGTTAGCTTTCCGTAGCTCTCGCCAATGTCCAGCGCCGCCGGCAACTTGATCTCATCCATCAGTGTGTAGACGTCCTTGCCTGCGTTCATTCCTTTGACTACCTCGTCGTGAACATACTGGATTGCATCGCGGTACCGGGTAAGACGCCGAGTAATCTCCTCGTTGCCCCGGATTGGAAGCCCGTGACTCGGCAGTACGATTTCAGGTTTTAGAGCCAGGATGGCATTGAGGGATTTGACGTAGTCCAGCGCCCATCGCGGCTCGGTCCCACGCAGCGTATAAAGATTGGGGAAAGATTCGTAGTACACGTCGCCGGTGAAGACAGCCTTGTACCTGGGGACCCAGACCATCAGATGATCGTATGTTTCGCTCGGCGCTGCATTGATCTCGAACTTCACACCGCCCAACGCGAACTCATACTTGTCATTGAATAGTATCGTCGGTTCGATCTTCGCGCCGTAGTTGCCCGCCCCAGCGATGTTGACGCGAGCGCCAAGGTTGCCGCCGAACTGGGCGGCATTGCGCTTCGCATAGAACCCACGAAGACGCGCCTGGTAGTTCGCGAACTCAACGTGATTCTTTTGGGCGATGATCTGCGTTCGAGGCTCCTTCCACAAAGGGACGCCGCCCGTATGATCGCCGTGCCCGTGTGTCAGGATGATATATTTGATCGGCTTCTTATTATTGGCCGTGAGTAGCGGCTTGTGCCTTTGAGCATGTGCCGCGATCGAAGTGTCGATAATGACGTTGCCTTCGCTTGTGGCAAGCAGGAATGTGTTTCCAAAGCCCTGGACCATGCTAATTGCTTCATTGACCTTGATCACCTTGTCTCCGACTCGGGTGAGGTCGGCGGGGTTGTCGGCCATGGCCTGTTGGCCGTGACCAACCGGAACGTTGCTGGTCGCGATGAGCACAAAGAGAACAAATCGTATGCATAGAGAGTAAGGCTTCATATCTCGCTCCTGGAGCTGTCGTCGCGTGCCGCGGCGAAGAGGCAGGGACTGTTTATCCGACAGGAAAACCGAAGTCAAACTGGAGACGTGGTCAAAAAAACGTCGGTGGGTGGTCACTCGGGCGCTTCCTCCTCGAGGTGAAACAGCTCGTGGACGAGGCGAACTGAACGCTCAGCGTCCTTATCGCTGACCACGCAACTGATTCGAATCTCGGAAGTCGAGATCATCTTGATGTTGATGCCTGCCTGGCCGAGGCCTGAAAACATCCGCGCGGCCACGTCCGGTTGGTCCATAAGCCCAGCCCCGACTATGCTTATCTTGGCAACGTCTTCATCCGAAAGCACGCCTTCTGCTCCTGTTCGTGATGCAGCTTCTTCGAGCGTCCGGCGCGCGGTTTCAACGTTGCTGCGTTTGACGGTGAACGTGATATCGTTGACCGAACCGCCTTCGTGAAAAGCCTGGATGATCATATCCACGCTCACGCGTCGCTCGGCGAGCGCGCTGAAAATTTCACCGGCCACCCCGGGGCGGTCAGGTACCTTTAGGATCGCCAGCCGCGCCTGATCTCGATCGACGGTCACGCCGCTCACCGGCCGGTAGATTTCCATCTCGGTAGCTCCTTTGAGAATCGTTCCTTCGTGATCCGGGTCGAAGGTGTTCCGCACTCTCACCGGAATATTGTGTTTTCGCGCAAGCTCGACCGCGCGCGGGTGAAGCACTTGCGCGCCGACCCGGGCCATCTCAAGCATCTCATCATACGAAATCTCCTTGAGAAGCCGCGCCGTCGGCACGATATTTGGATCAGCGGTGTACACTCCGCTGACATCGGTGAAAATGTCGCACACAGACGCACCAAGCGCAGCCGCAAGCGCGACAGCAGTAGTGTCCGAACCCCCGCGCCCTAGAGTGGTCGTGTCGCCTTCTGCGGTAGCGCCCTGAAACCCCGCCGCGACAACAATGAAGCCCTCATCAAGGTGCCGGCGAACCCTGCCGGTGTTGATCTCCACGATTCTCGCTGCAGCGTGGATGCTCTCGGTAGTTATGCCTAGCTGCGCTCCCGTCAGCGACACTGCGCGCACGTCTAGACTATCGAGAGCCATCGCGACGAGCGCGGCAGATATCTGTTCCCCTGTCGCGAGAAGGGCATCGAGCTCGCGAGAGCTGGGCGAGTCACTAACCTGACGAGCGAGCTTTGCGAGATAGTCAGTCGTATCGCCCATCGCTGAAACAACGGCGACCACCGAATCCCGCTCAGCGGTGCGTGCAATGATCCCCGCAACGTTCTTGATGCGAGCGAGGGATTTGACGGATGTACCACCGAATTTCTGTACAATCATAAAGACTTAGGGTTCCGGGTTCAGTGTTCCGGGTTCAGGGTTCCGAGTTCAGGGTTCCGAGTTCAGGGTTCAGCGTTCCGAGGCCAGTCGTTGTTAGTCCCACCGCACCGCCTTCGGCAGCGCAAACCACAAACCAGAAACCCTGAATCCCGAACCCTGAACCCGGAACGCTGAACCCTGAACCCGTGTTCCGAACTAATCCCCAAACACCCTCAGCACAACCCCAACTTGCATCGTCGACGCCTGAGCTTCGATGTCTTCGATCGCGCGAGCCATGTTGCGCTCACTCGCTCTGTGCGTAAGCAGGATGATAGTCGCGGGTCCGGTTTGCGGTACGCCGCGTTGTAGCAAACTATGGACGCTGACCTGATGCCTACCGAGCGCGTGCCCGATGTTGCCGATCACCCCGGGGGTGTCCTCCGTTTGCAGCCGAAGGTAGAACGCGCTTTCGCTGTCTTCGATCGGGCATAGAGGAGCCTGTTCCGAGTCGATAGCAGGTTGAAAGTACGGCGCAAAATCCGGCAGTCTTAACGCGCTGGCGAGGTTGATCAGGTCTCCGACAACGGCGCTTGCCGACGGCATCTGCCCCGCGCCGGGGCCGACGAGCATCACCTCGCCCACCGCGCTCCCGCTGATGAAGATTGCGTTGCTGGCCCCTTCCACCGATGCGAGCAGATGATGAAGCGGCACAAGCATCGGGTGAGCGCGCACATCGAGACACCCGTTGCCCCGCCGCCCGAGCCCGATCATCTTGATTCGATAGCCGAACTCCCTGGCCATCGTGATATCGAGATCGGTTATTTGAGTAATGCCCTGGCGGTGAACCTGGCTGGTGTTCACGAACCGGCCAAACGCTAGAGCAGCAAGAATCGTGATCTTGTAAGCTACATCGAATCCCTCGACGTCAGCGGTTGGGTCGGCCTCTGCGAATCCGAGACTCTGCGCGGCGGCGAGCGCTTCGCTAAAGCTCTGGCCGCGCTCTTCCATCGCCGTAAGAATGTAGTTAGTGGTGCCGTTCAAGATCCCCGCCACTCTGGATATCTCGTTTGCCTGCAACCCGCGCTGTATCGTCGAGATCAACGGGATGCCCCCGCCAACCGCGGCCTCAAACAACACGGTTACGTTGTGACGATGAGCGAGCTCGAAAATCTCGGACCCGTGCCGGGCTATCATCTCTTTGTTCGCGGTGACAATGTGCTTGCCGTTGACGATAGCGCGGTTGATCGACTCGTAGATGTGTTCGATCCCGCCTGCTACCTCGACGACTATTTCTACCTCGGGGTCGTTGACGACTTCCCTCGGCTGGTCGGTGACTCGTATCGAAGACAAATCGACGTCGCGCTGCTTCGATATGTCGCGCACCGCAGCCCACTTTATTCTAAAACGTGGGTCGCTCGAGAGAAGCTTTACGACACCAGTACCGACCGTGCCCAATCCGAGTATGCCTATCGTTATTCTAGCCATTCAGTTCTCGCGCATCGAATATGCGAGATTATCCGACATCCGCGAACAGACGCAACTTCTTAGGGTTCAGCGTTCGGGGTTCAGGGTTCGGGGTTAAGGGTTCAGGGTTCCGGGTTCGGGGTTCAGGGTTCAGCGTTCACCGCTCAGCGTTCAGTAGTTGTGAGTCCGCACCGCGCCGGCTTCGACAGCGCAAACCAGAAACCACAAACCACAAACCCTGAACACTAAACCCTGAACCCCGAACCCCGAACCCTGAACCCTGAACCCGGACCGCGAACCCGCAACTTTGACTTCGCAATCCCGGGCGCCTAGAATGAATTCTCACTTCAGCCGGGACATCAATGAGAATCAACAGGGTTTATACAAAGACAGGCGACCAGGGGCAGACTTCGCTTGTCGGCGGCGCGCGCGTAAGCAAAGGCAGCTTGCGAGTCGACGCGTATGGTGATGTCGATGAGCTGAACTGTGTAATTGGGGTGGCGAGGGCTCGATTTGTGGACGAAGAGACGGACGAGGTGCTCAGTCTCATCCAGAACGATCTGTTCACGCTCGGCGCGGACCTCGCGAGTCCGTTGGAAATCGATGTTCCGCGCATCGACGAAGCATTCATCAAGACCCTTGAGGAGTTCGCCGATAGGTTTCTTGGGGAGCTCGAGCCTCTAAAAGAGTTCATTCTCCCTGGAGGCTCCGAGGCCGGTGCGTTCCTCCACCTCGCGAGGACGGTCGCCAGGCGCGCCGAGCGGCGCGTCGTCGCCCTATCTGAGGTCGAGCAGTTGAACCCTGAGACCATCGTTTATCTAAATCGCCTTTCGGATCTCCTTTTCATCCTTGCCCGCGTCGTCAATCACCGCGCGGGTCTTCCGGAGAAGATGACGGATTTCAGCAAGAGGACCAAAAACAGCTGAAATTTGAAGATGGAAAATCGAAGATGGACGTTCGATCCCCGATCTTCCATCCTCGATTCTGGTTCGTTTTCCTATGACCTGGTTCAAGAAAAAAGATAGACCAAAACGGCCCGACGAGAACGAGGAGCGAACGGTCCGAACCGAGGGACTGTTCGGAAAGTGTGAGGGCTGCGAGGAAATGCTCCTCAAGCGTGAGTTCGAAGAGAATCTCAACGTGTGCCCGAAGTGCGGACACCATCGTCGAATTGGCGCAGTCGAGCGCCTAAATCTGACTCTGGACGACAGCCAGTGGATCGAGATGGATTCGGGGTTGTCATCAACCGACCCTTTGAACTTCGTCGACACAAAGAGCTATCGCACCCGCCTCCACCAAATGCAGGAGAACACCAAGCTCCTCGACGCCCTGATAACCGGTCAGGGTAAAGTTGGCGGGCGTCCCGCGATCGTGTGTGCGATGGAACTGGCATTCATAGGTGGATCGATGGGCACAGTGGTAGGCGAAAAAATCACTCGCGCGATTGAGCTTGCGATCAAGACCGGTTCAGCACTGGTCGTGTTTTCGGCATCGGGCGGCGCGCGAATGCAGGAGGGCGCGATCTCGCTTATGCAGATGGCAAAGATCTCGGCAGCTCTCGCGCGGCTGGATGAATCTGGCCTTCCGTTTATCTCGGTGCTCACCGATCCGACGACAGGCGGAGTCACCGCGAGCTTTGCGATGCTGGGCGACCTCAACATAGCCGAGCCGGGAGCGCAGATCGGGTTCGCCGGCCCGCGCGTCATCGAGCAGACCATAAAACAAAAATTGCCCGAAGGGTTTCAACGCGCCGAGTTCCTGCTTGACCACGGAATGCTCGATGCGGTTGTCGCGAGAAAAGACCTGAGAGATTTCATCGTGCACTCGCTCAACTTCATGAGCCACAACGGGAAGGCGCCCGAGAAATAGAAAATCATACCGGCGTTTGTCGGCGGCCCTTTTAGCGGCGGGTTTTAGCTGTGAGAGGGGCGCCCACCCAGAACGCCCGTAGCGTCGTTTTGACTAAGTGACAGCACGATGGATTTCTCAAGCTCACTCAGGTACCTGTACTCCCTTGGCCACGAGGTGCTGGCCGCCAAGTTCGGGCTGGAGAGCATCGGCCTTCTGCTTGAAAGACTCGATCGACCTCAGCGCTCCTTCAAGTCGGTTATCGTTGCCGGGACCAACGGCAAGGGCTCAGTGGCGGCTATGATCGATTCCATCGCTCGATCCGCCGGCCACCGCTGCGCTTTGTTCACGTCGCCTCACCTCGTCCGAATACAGGAGCGCATTCGTTTCCAGGGACGCGAAATTACCGAAAGTGAGTTCGCTCATCAGGCTTCGACAGTGCGCGAGGCTGGAGAGTCTCTGGTGGCGGCCGGAGACGTTTCCGCGCTCCCCACCTTTTTCGAACAGATCGCGGCAATCGCGCTTTGCCACTTTCGCGACTGTGAAGCTGAACTAGCTGTTTTGGAGGTTGGGCTGGGGGGGCGCCTCGACGCTACCAACGCGGTAGATAGAATCCTCTCGGTGATTACTTCGATTGATCTCGATCATCAGAACATCCTGGGAAATACTGTTGAGGAGATCGCTGCTGAAAAAGCGGCGATCATCGTGCCAGGGGCGCGCGCGGTGATTGGACGCCAGCACAGCCGGGCCGCAAGTGAAGTGCTGATGCGCAGGTGTCTCGAGACGGGGGTCCTTCCGGTGTTTGCGAATGCGCTGGGCGCGATCGAGGCGGGGGACTTCGGACGGGTCACCTTTGATTACGAGTCTGCACATAGGAACTACGAGCGTATCGAGGTCGGGTTGCGCGGGCGGCATCAGAGCGACAATGCCGCGGCTGCAATCGAAGCGGCGGAGCTTCTAAACGAATCGGGCTTTCCGATTTCGCGCGACGCAGTGACCACAGGGTTGCGTGAGGTGAGTTGGCCCGGACGGTTGGAGTTGATTGAAGATCGCCCGGCGGTTTTGCTTGACGGGGCGCACAACCCCTCGGGTGCGCGTGCGCTTCGAGAGTACCTTGATGAGTTCTGGCACGGACCGATTACACTATTGTTTGGAGTGATGAACGACAAGGACATCGATCAGATGGCGGCGGCGCTATTCGATGCCGCGCGCACTCTCGTTCTGACGAAAGTGAATGACCCCCGAGCCGCGGATACCGCTCGCCTTGGTCCGATGGCGCTGCGTTCATCGCAGAACGTGATCTTCGCCGAGACCGTTAGGCAGGCGCTTTCGTGGGCCCGCAGCGTGACCCCACTCGAAGGGCTAGTATGCGTGGCAGGTTCGCTGCACCTTGTCGGTGAAGTAAAAAGGCTGATGGATGAAGCGGATTCACAGGCGGCGATGATGTGAGAGGATTTTGGATTTTAGATTTTGGATTTTGGATTGTTGACCGAACCTGAAATCTAGAATCCAAAATCCACAATCTAAAATCCAAAATCCAAAATATTCTATGTCACACGAATTGATCAAACGAGAGTACGTTCATCGGGGGAGAGTGCTCGATCTCTCGCGGAATCGATTTATGTCCGAGGCAAAGGGCGAAGTCGAAATCGAAATCGTTCACCACAACGGCGGAGCAGGGACGTTACCTCTGTTTGAAGACGGAACGGTTGCGTTAGTTCGGCAATGGCGTTATCCACTTGGGCGCTACTCGCTGGAGATCGCAGCGGGTCGGATCGAGCCTGGTCACATGCCGGAAGAAACCGCGGCTCGCGAGTTGGAAGAGGAGCTTGGCTATCGGGCAAGTGAGCTTCACAAGATAAGCGAGTTCCTTGTGGCGCCGGGTTACTGCGAAGAACGGTTGTTCGTCTATGTCGCAACCGGGCTTGAGGCGTCGAAGCAGAACCTCGACGATGATGAAGAGATCGAGGTCGTGCGAATGCCGTTCGCTGAAGCCGTAGAGCGCGTGAATTCGGGGGAGATAGACGACGCAAAGTCGATCATCACGATTCTGTTGGCAACCCCGTTTGTCCATTCGAAGATCGGATCTTGAACAAGCTAAAGACGATTCTAGTCTATCTCTGGGCGCCGTTTGCAAACCTGTTGTGGTATACGCACACGGTTGTGATGGCGACAATCTCGCTTCTGCTGTGGCCCTTCGACCGCACCGGCGCGATGCAACACTGGTGCGCCCGGTGGTGGTGCCGGCTTATCGCGTGGAGCATCTTTTCTCGCATCCGGGTCTACGGGACCGAGAACGTGAGAGCCGATCAGAACTACGTTTACATGGCCAACCACTCAAGCCTGATTGATACGCCGGCGTTGTTCGCCTACCTGCCTCATCAATTTCGGATTATGGCGAAGAAGGAGCTGTTTTACGTTCCGTTCATGGGATGGCACTTGTGGAGCGCCGGTAATTTTCCGATCGATCGCAGTGATCCCCGAAAGACGGCGAAGAGTCTTCGCAGCGTGATTGACGGAGTGCGCGCGGGCAAATCGCTGGCGGTGTTTCCGGAAGGGACTCGCACACCAGACGGACAGCTTCAGGAGTTCAAGCACGGCGCGTTCAAGATAGCCGTGCGAGCAGGTGTACCCATTGTTCCGGTGTCGATCCGAGGGACATTCAAGCTTCTGCCAAAGACTACGCTTGCGCCTCGTCCTGGGCGGGTCGATGTGATAATTGGGAAGCCAATAGACTCGCGAGAGTATTCGGAGAAGAACCTGAGCGCGTTGATCGCACGAACCCGCGCCGCGATTGAAGCCAACCTGCAGGCTGAACCCCGCGAGCAGGAAGAGCCTGTGAGCCTCCGCGTCGAAAGCCGTTAATACTATTGCCACTGGCCGACAAAGAATGATACTTCTATTTTCACGATGGTTGATCAACTCGCGTCCGCGGACAATTGCCGGGTGTGTGGCGCTCTTCTAGACAAAAATCAGTTTCAAGTCTTCGGCCTGTGCGGCGAATGCTCTGAGGCCAGCTCACCACATTCGGGTGATGTTCAATCGCTGGGAGATGCCTCTGTACCATTCGACCTATCTCCAGTCTTGCAACCGGAGCTTCCACTGGATCCGGACAATCCTCACTGGGGTCCGGTTTCAGGCATCGGTGTTTGGGTCGCAAGCGTCGCAGCTATCATCGTGATCCCGATCATCGCAGTGATAGCGTGGTACGTGATTCAATCCGCCCGCGGAGCGGCGCACCCGAATCTGGGTGTTCCGGAAGAACTGCTCGAATGGCTGAAATCGCCAAACCTCCTGCTCGTGCAGGTGTTGTCAACAATCGTCGCGCACGGGGTCACGATCGCGATTTGCTGGGCGGTAGTGACCCGTTTCGGCAAGCGGCCATTCTGGAATAGCCTCGGTTGGAACTGGGCGGGGCGCTCGGTTTGGTACTGGCTGGCGTTTTCGGCATGCATAATCGTAGGGCTTCTCATAGCGTCACAACTGCTGAGCCGGGTATTACCTCAATCGGAAGAGAACTCCTTCAGCGAGCTGCTCAAGTCTTCAAAACAGGTACGAATTGCGATAGCTGTGCTCGCCACCCTTACCGCCCCGTTGGTAGAGGAGACTGTTTATCGCGGCATCCTGTATTCGGGGTTGCGACGGAGTTTCGGATTGAACGCGACGGTGGTACTGGTAACGTTGATGTTTGCGGGCGTTCACGTTTTGCAGTATTTGGGTGCGTGGGTTTCGATAGCCGGGCTGACGCTCTTGAGCTTTGCGCTCACGGTGATACGCGCTCGAACCAAATCCATCCTGCCTTGCGTCGCTATTCACACCATAAACAATGCATTTTTCTCTGTGCTGATACTGCTGAACATAGCGTCTTGAGTTACACCTCGACTGGCTTGTCTGCGGCGAATTGATCAGGGGAGCCAGGACGCTTTGTTTGCGAAATAGTCCGGAGAACGATCCGGATGTTGGCTGTGAAATTCCAGATATCGCCGGCGCACCTTTTCATACCGTGCGTCGGATGCCAGGACGGGACGATGCGGGATGTCTTGCAGGAAACCCTCAACCTTCCGCACATTGAGCATCGAGAATCGCCAGTCGTACCTCCCAAGCTCATATAGGTTCGCGACCGCATATCCGGTGACCCTTCCGGTCTTGTCGATGTAAGGTTCGAAGTAGCTCATTACCAGATCGCGAACGGTGCGGAAGACGGGTTTGCGTCCGTGCAGTCCGATATCTCGCGAGCGTGCGACGGAACCCAATCGGCCATTCCTCTTGAACAATAACAACACGTGGTCGAGTTTATCCTGTGACTCGATGCTGACAACTACCGGCGGGTATCCGTGCTGTTCGAGGATCACGGCCGCGGCGAGCGCCCCTTCGAGGCAATGAGCCCGATTCTCTCGCAACACGCGGCGGAACGATAAGCACGTTTCCCCATCCAACTCACGGTTGTAAGGAATGCTTCTCAGAAGCTTTTGCACGAGTTCGGGCGTGCGGTGTCTCTGCACGATCTCCCACTCTCGCTTTGTAAAGTCTTTTTTTGTCGCTACCGGCACGGCGGGTCGCGCAGACCACAATGCATTCACGCTCATCGATCAGCCCCCTTCATCGACTTTACGCGCCGATAGACGACCGCCTCCGCGCCCTCGAGCGGTATAGGAAAGCTTGCCGCGCGAATGAACTGATCGGGGTTGCCCAGTATCAACTGCTCGACGTCTCGTTCCACGGGCGCGACCCAATCAGCCTTGTCGAGTCCGGTGCGCACCAGTATGTAGTCGCAATCGGCAATCCGATCGATCATCGAGGGCTCAACCACCCACCGGACGTCTATCATCGGGGCCCCGGCTCGTTTCTTCGTGAGTAAACGAGCGTAGAGCGCTACGCTGGAAGGGTTCAAATAAGGCAGGTTCACTATCACTCCAAGCACTGGTGGCGAGGCAGACTCCTCGTTTGATATGGTGCGAACCAGTTCGGGCACGCTCCAGTCGTCATCGAGCGGTCGATGATCGTAGCCGTAGTAGTTCCTGGCAAACACCATCCAACGATAGCGGGGCGTGTCGATCGCGGTACCAAACCCGGCTCTCGGCCATTGCGCGTTAAAGAAACTCAGCAATGCCCAGGCAGCTATGGCGGCGACCAGAGTCGTTTTCAAAAAGGGAGCCGCCCATCGGGCGGTCTTCACATTGGCAACTCGAGGCGTGAACTCTCGCAGCCAGCAGACGGAAATAATCGCAGCCGCCGGGAGAACCGGTGCAGTGTAGCGGACATCTTTGTTGGCAACCAGCGCGAAGCAAATCAAACCGCTCAGGACCCACAGATAGAGGATCAAGCTCTCCTTGCCGCACCGCACAAGCGAATATACGAACCCAATAGCAAAGATCACTGCCAGTGGCAACTGCATCTGCATGCTTATTAAGGCATGGAGGTAGAAGAAGTTTGAGTCGAATGTGAACAGCGGCGCTTCGTTCTCGTTCAGCGCGGCCTGTCGATTCTCGCGATAGATTGCGATAACGTCATGCAAGTGCGGTCCGTACCAGATCGCCGCTACTAAAATCAAAACCACCCCCGCGAGTACCAGGTTCAGAATCGCCCGGTGGTCGCGTGTCCGCATTACTCGAATCACCACGTACAAAGCGGGCAGCACGAAGAAGAACGCGAAGGTCTGCTTCACCAGCATTCCGATTCCTGCGGCCACCGCGAACGCGAGCGCGTACCTTCTGACACGGAAGTCATCGGCTCGGATAAGAAGGGCGAAGGCGATCGTCACTGCGGCAGTCAACGGAAAGTCGAGAAAAGCATCGTGCATCAACCACGCGTTGAAGTGATAACAGGCTGCAATTAATGCGGGCAGCACGCTTAGAAGGATGGTCGGCTCGACCCGAGGACTACCGCTCTCGCCGATGACTGGTACCTTCGCACAGAGGTGCTGTGATATCCAGGCGACAGCCCAGAGCAGAGCCGCCAGCGAAAGCAGGTTCACGCCTATTCCAGTCAGCCTCGAAGCACCAAAGATCAAGAAAATGCCGGCGCTGGCCAGGTGAACGAACGGGGCGTAGAAGTGGCGAGTGGCGAAGAACTCTCTTGCGAATCCTGAAAAGTCGCCGTGGGCCAGCAGTCGATAGTAGTCGTACGCATTCTTGAGGTGATCAGACGGATCCCACGGCGGGGGAGTGCGGTCGCGCAAGGTCCACAAGATCGTCGATGTCGCGAGGATTATGAAGATCGAAGCGAGAAGAATCTTGTCGAGGTGGGGTCTAAGTTTCGTCGTTATCACGTCACCGGATGATTATCGTGAAAGCGCTCGATGGGTCAAGCGGCGAACATCGGATTTTTAGGGGGTGTTTCTTATCGCCTGTTCCAGCGCCTCGGCCGTTATGTCCCGGTGGGACGCATTCCAAAGTTCGTGGCCGTCGCGGACCAGAATCGCCTGCGGCGAGTGGTGCTCAACCTTAAGTCTGGAGGCAGCTTCGTCGGAAACAGCGCGAGCCGTCTGGACCGTGATCAACTTGTAGCTGACCCGCGGATCAGCATGGTCGAGATAGGACTCCAGTTCGCGAAAGGCGCGCGTGCTGGTTGGGCAGGTAAGACTGTGCTTGAACAGAAGCACCGGCCGCTCCAGCGATTCATCGAGTGCGCGGTCAAGCTCCTGTATACTCATTAACTCTTGCAGATTAGACAGGTTAAACTCTCCATCTTGCGTTTAGGTCAGAACTCATTGTCACAGTCGCTGGAAGCCTTCGCAAGTGCCGGCACGCGCCGAGCGCTCAACCACGCGGCGCCAAACTAGTCACCCTCGATCCAAAAGCGCGCCGGGAGCGATAGAACCGGATAACGCTTTCGCAGCGCCTCGACCGTCTTAGCATAGTGTTGTTTTTGTATTTCTCCGGCGAGCATTTTCCGTTTCAGCCTGCGGATTTCGAACAGGTGCAGATCTGTTACGAATTGATGGGCCAGTTCCGGTGGCGTGTCGGGGCAGGGAATGATGCCGTGTCGCGCCAACTCCTTCAACACGGCCTCTCGATACTTGAATCGCATTCTAAGGATGAACGATCGGGTCGCAGCTTCAACCGATCGGAGTGGTTTCAAGACGCCTTAGGCCTTGCTCAATCGCATTGTCGATCTTTTTCACGCCGCCGTTCGCAAAGTCCCGTCCCCTCAACGTCACAGAGACTTTTCGCGACCCTTTGACGATCGTGACAAACAGTCTATCGCTCGCGTCGTCGTAAAATGTGCCGGTCATCAATTTCGGATCGACGCGTTTTACTGCCGCCTCGACCCTTGCTTTCATCTGGCGAACATCAGTCATCTGGCCTCCTCTTTGGGCTTCGTGAAATTTCATTCTAGCATGGCGCGGAAATCCGGTAGGCTTCGCTGCCCGGTCCAGGGCCTGGTTGCTACATCCCTGGCACGATCAAACCCCCTTGACTAATAGGCAAAAGACGATAGAATCCAAATCGGCATCTGAATATAAACAGCATTGTCTGTAGTAATCTCAGTCGTTGGTGGTTCCAGTACCCTTGGTTTGCTGGTCACGGTGCCGCGTTTCCAAACGAATACTTGGGCGCTTTGCTGTGCACGTAGGTCGCTAATGATGTCGGCAGGTCTTGGTCAAATGTCCTTGGAATCCGGAAACTCCCTTCGTGATTGGATCGCGTTGAGCTTTGTCGTAGGGGTGGGCTCCCGGACCGCGGCTATGTTGATCGACAAAGTCGGCTCGCCGGCAGCGGTTTTCGAATCGAGTGCTCGCCATCTTGAATCAGCCGGGCTCGGGCCGAAGACAATAGATGCTATCAAGAGCTCGGAGCCTCGGGAAAAAGCCACCCTGGAGATCGAAGGTCTTATGCGGCTTGGTGGTAGGGCTCTGATTCTCACTGACGAGCAATACCCCGCTCTGTTGCGCGAAACATACGATCCGCCAATTGTCATTTACTGTCTCGGCGACCTCGCTTCGGCGTGTTCTCAACCCGCCGTCGCGATCGTAGGCTCGAGACGCTGTTCAACCTATGGGCGCAATGTGGCGGAAAAGCTGTCGCGGGAGCTGGCAGAGCGCGGCGTGACCATAGTCTCTGGTCTCGCGCGCGGCATCGACTCGGCGGCACATCGAGGTGCGCTTGATGGTCGAGGTCTGACGGTCGGAGTGATGGGCACCGGACTCGATGCGGTCTACCCGAAAGAGAACCGGAAGCTCGCCGCTCGCATCGCCCAGCACGGGACTCTGGTCACCGAGTTTCCGCTCGCAACGCCGCCGGTGTCGCAGAACTTTCCATTCCGCAATCGAGTGATCAGCGGGCTTGCACTGGGAGTGATGGTTGTTGAGGGCGCAGAGCGGAGCGGCTCGCTGATCACGGCACGGCTCGCATCCGAGCAGGGACGAGATGTGTTCGCCGTTCCCGGGAACATCACATCAGCCAAGAGCTTTGGCCCGAACTATCTGATCAAAGACGGAGCCAAGCTCGTTCAGACCTGGCTCGACGTAATCGAAGAGCTGCCTGCTGAGCAGAAAGCTGCGATTCTTTCCGCGGAGCGCGGAGAGCAAACCGCGAAAACGGCGATCGTGGAGGAGGTCGAGTTGACGGTCCCGGAACGTAAGGTTCTCAAGATGTTAAACACGGACGATCCAGTCCACATAGATCTGTTGATTGCGAAGGCGGGGTTGGCTTCGGGGGAGTTGATGGCGGCGCTCTTGAAACTCGAAATGATGGACCGAATAAGGCAACTGCCGGGCAAGACCTTTGTGAGGAGGATGTAGCCACTTGAGAGGGCTCGAATCTCCGTAGAGGCACGACAATGTTGAGAGTATTCGCCGTCGTCGTGATATCATCCGAATCGTCCAGACCGATTGGCGGATGCATCGAACACGAGGACAAGAAGCAATGTCGGTTCAATTTAAGAAGCAGTGTGCTAAGCAAGGACATCATCGAGGTTCACTCGCAGCCAAGAATGCGAAGTACCAAAAGGTCCAACGATTGAAGCGCGGGATGCTACTGGTATCCCCAACTCTCCCCGTCGTTACCTTCAGAGTTGAAGATCTACTAGGCTAAAACGCTAAGCCGGACGAAATACCGGAAATGCCTTTGAAAGGGGAGGAACACACCGGTAAGACTCTTCGTTGACAGACGCCCACAACGTGGATAGATTTTCGCTGCAAACCCGGTGCTTCAGGCGGTGAGAGGTTGAGATGAAGCTGGCGATTCTATCGGTCCTCCTTATTCCTTTGGCCACAGTAGGCGTTGTCGCTCCAGGAAGAGATACCGCCATCGCCAGCCAGCAAAGCCGCAACCGAGGATTAGGGGTCCAGCAAACAACGTCGCCAGAGCGACGTCTTGCCCTGGTCATTGGAAACGGTGCCTACAGTGACTCACCGTTGCGCAATCCGGTCAACGATGCGCACGACATGGCGCAGGCACTCAGGGATCTGGGGTTTGAAGTGATCTACGGGGAGAACCTCTTACGAAATGAGATGAAGAGCCGCATCCAGGAATTTGGCGATAAGCTCCGCAATAGCAGTGTCGGGCTGTTCTACTACGCCGGTCACGGCGTACAGGTCAAGGGTAGAAACTATCTGATACCCGTAGACTCTAAGATCACAAAAGAGACGGAAGTCGAATATGAGTCGGTAGATCTTGGATTTGCGCTCGCACAAATGGAGGATGCCCATAACCGATTGAACATCGTCATCCTTGACGCTTGCCGGAACAATCCGTTCGCAAGAAGCTACCGATCGGTAAATAGCGGCCTTGCCTCGATAGATGCGCCTGGAGGTACGCTGATCGCCTATGCGACGGCTCCAGGGTCAGTCGCCAGCGATGGTGAGGGCAGAAACGGCCTGTATACTCTGGAATTGCTCAGTTTCATGCGGTCCCCCGGGGCAAAGATCGAGGAGGTTTTCAAGCGCGTTCGGATTGCTGTGCAATCCAAGACTGCGGGTAAGCAAATCCCATGGGAATCCTCCTCACTGACCGGCGACTTCTATTTCCTGGACGCCGGCCGCCCGGAATCGGAGACGGCTAGCCCGAGGTCGGAGCCGGAGAAAACCCCCGTGCCGCTAAGAGCGATTGACCGGAATGATGCGAAGGATACCGCTCTGGCCATTCTCCAGGCATATAAGACCAGAGACATGGTTGCCTTAGCTAGTCTCAGCAGAGAGCTCAATCGGGACATCTTTTCGGAAATGGTCAAGCAGGGCGAGAACCATCCGCGCTACAACTCAATCTTTAGCGGCTGGCGCTCGCAGGCAGTGCAGGCATGGCAGGGACAGATTGGGGAGGTCCGATACAGGGGAGGAAGCGGCTCAGAGACTGCCCGAGTGAAGTTTGCAGAGACAGGCCCCGATCGAATCATCGTTGTAGTGTTGATCTGGGAAAACGGGAAATGGTGCTTTGAAGATATCAACACTTCTGACCGCAATACCTTCGAAGCGGATAGCCGGATCAGGCCGGGTTAGCAGCCTGGGCAATCCAAATCGGGTCTTGACGACACTACTTTTGATCCCCACGGACGAACGTTCGCAAAAACGGATGTCCCGCCTGCATTCTTTGAAACATCACGCGGAACACCGAAACCTCCCGCTGTTCTTACTCGCGACCGAAAACAGCAATCTTTGGTGGATTTTATTGACAGCTCACGAGTTGAGCCCAGTGGGCGAGATCGCTGAAGGGGTGAACGCTTGACAGCATAAACGCACGTCTGTAAAGTCGCCAATTTGGAGGTAGGGGCAAGAAGCTGCCTGATGTAGATGGCTCTGTCGCTTCCCCCGGTATCGCAATCATGTCCAAAGCACTGGTAGTAGTCGAATCCCCCTCAAAGGCCAAAACGATTAACAAGTACCTCGGTGCCGGGTACAAGGTGCTTGCCTCGGTCGGACACATCAAGGATCTTCCAAAGAAGGGAATCGGCATCGATTTCGACAATAACTTTGAGCCCACCTACGAGGTGATTCCTGGAAAAGAGAAGGTGATACGGGAGCTGAAGGCCGCCGCGAAGGACGCCGATACGATCTATGTCGCGACCGATCCCGACCGGGAAGGCGAAGCCATTGGTTGGCATATCAAGGAAGAGCTTGAGGGCCGCGGTAAGAACCGAAAGACCGTCCGGCGGGTGATGTTCAACGAGATCACCAAGACCGCGATCCAGGAATCTTTCAAACATCCCATTGACATCGACGAGAACCTGGTAAACGCACAGCAGGCGCGGCGGTTGCTCGATCGCATAGTTGGCTATCAGGTCAGCCCTTTGCTTTGGGACAAGGTTCGACGCGGGCTTTCGGCTGGCCGCGTTCAATCGGTTGCGGTGCGTCTGGTCGTGGAGCGTGAGCGCGAGATCGAAGCCTTCAACGCAACCGAGTACTGGACCATCATCGCGAACGTTGCGGCGAAGCTGCCGCCCGCTTTCGACGCGCGCCTCCTTCGAATCGACGACAAATCGGTGAAGGCTTCGGATTTTGCCGAAGAACCCAAAGCGTCCGAGATTCACATCAAGGAAGAGAAACAAGCAAAGGACTTGCTGGCTGAGATCAAACAGCAGCAGTTCATCGTCACTTCAGTCGCGACAAAAGAGAAAAAGCGAAATCCCGTTCCGCCGTTCATCACTTCAAAGCTCCAACAAGAGGCTTCCCGAAAGCTGAGGTTTCCGGTGAAGAAGACGATGCAGCTTGCTCAGCGGCTCTACGAAGGCATCGAGATCGGTGAAGAAGGACTGGTTGGATTGATCACCTATATGCGAACCGATTCGACGCGGGTCGCCGACTCCGCTCTCGCTGAAGTTCGAGAGCTGATCACCACTCAGTTCGGCCCAGGATATCTGCCCGAGAAGGCCGTGATCTATCGCTCGAAGAAGGGCGCGCAGGACGCTCACGAAGCAATTCGCCCGACGTCGGCCATGCGCACGCCTGATTCGGTTGCGAGCTTTCTCGGGAAGGATGAGCTCGCGGTGTACAAGCTGATCTGGCAGCGGTTTGTGGCGTCCCAGATGATGCCAGCGCTTCTGGATCAAACGACGATCGACATTAGTGCGGGTCCTCGATACATGTTCCGCGCCACCGGCTCAGTCCTCAAGTTCAACGGGTTTCTGGCGGTCTACGAGGAAGGAAAGGACGAGAAGGACGCGGAGGACGAAGAGCAGGCGCACAAGCTTCCGCTTGTCGAACAGGGCGAGCTGCTTGTACTCAATAGTCTGGTCGACGAGCAGCACTTCACCGAACCGCCGCCGCGCTATACCGAAGCAACGCTGGTAAAAGCACTCGAGGAGAAGGGAATCGGGAGGCCATCGACTTATGCTTCGATAATGACAGTGATTCAGGACCGCGAGTACGCGCAGCGAAGGGAAGGACGCTTCTATCCAACAGAGCTTGGGACAATCGTCAACGACTTGCTGGTCGAGAGCTTCGACGATTTGTTCAATGTCGAGTACACCGCGCATATGGAAGAGGAACTCGACGAGATCGAAGACGGAAAGATGGGATGGACCGAGACGCTGGCCGAGTTCTACGCGAAGTTCACCACGGATTTGGACAATGCCAAGGTTCACATGCGGGATGTGAAGCGGCAGGAGATCATCACCGACGAGAAGTGCGAGAACTGCGGGTCGCCGATGGCGAAGAAGTTCGGGCGCTTCGGCGAGTTCCTCGCTTGCACCAACTACCCGGAGTGCAAGACCACTCGCGATCTTGCGAAGGCCCACGATGAGGCGGGTGAGGAAGCTCACGCGGAAGCTGCGGAGGAGATTTGCGATAACTGCGGGCGACCGATGGCTATGAAACGCGGCCGCTTCGGGCAATTCCTCGCTTGTACCGGTTATCCGGAATGCAAAACCACTCGCAAGATTCAAAAGGGCGGCAAGTTCGCGGCAGCCGATGTGATGCTTGAAGAGCTTTGCCCGAAGTGCGGCAAACAGATGGTGCTGAAGCAAGGGCGCTACGGTCCTTTTACCGCCTGCTCGGATTATCCAAAGTGCAAGTACATCAAGCAGGAGACCATCGGAGTCGGCTGCCCTGAGTGCGGAGCCGGGGAACTGGTCGTCAAGAAGAGCAAGCGCGGCTCGTTTTACGGGTGTGCCAACTATCCTACCTGCAAGTTCACCCTGTGGGATAAACCGATTCCACAATCGTGCCCTGAATGCGGTGCGCGCTTCCTCGTCGAGAAGGTCAAGAAGGACGGCTCGCGCGAGCTTCAATGCCGTGCGGAGGGTTGCAAGTACAAAGAGGCGCTGCCGGAAGTCGAGCCAGAGAATGAGACTCTGGTAACAGCTTAGGTTCCACCTGCCGATTGGGGCTCTCATTGCAGTCACCGCTGCAAATCACACGCTACTACGCTGACGAGTGGAAATCACTGCCGGCCTGTCCGGTCCTGGCCAACCAACATCCTTGCTCGGGGATACTCGCACGGCTACTGTGCCGTCTGACGACATTGACAACGCGCGCGTTTCCAATTACAACGGCTGCCTAGCCGTTACGCGGCTCAGGTTGTCGACGCCGGAATTGGTGATGAAAAAGCGGGTCACAATGATCTTTCTTTGCACTATGACCGTTGCGGCGCTGTATTTTTCCTATCTCCTCTTTCAGCCGTTCATAATGCCGCTAATCTCTGCGGCGGTGATCGCAATCGTATTCTTTCCAGTTCACCTGAGGATACGTCGGCTGCTTCGGCGCCCCGCGCTCGCGGCTCTAACTTCGACCTTCATTGTGGTGCTCCTGATCGTCCTTCCGACGGTTGCAGTAATCTTCGCGATAAAGGGGGAGGTCGCGGACCTGTACGCGTTGATAGACCAGAAGAGTATTGAGAGCGGCGGACTGAGCCCCTATGTGAGCAACTTGCTTGAACGGCTGTCGCAATGGATGGGGCGCTACATTGATATTTCACAGTTCGACTTAAGATCGGCGCTCCTCGGCCGCTTGAGGGAGGTGAGTGCATTCTTTGTGACGGGAGGCTGGATGATCGTGGGCAGCGTAACCACGTTTGTCGTCAACGCCGCAATCACTCTGTTCACGTTGTTCTATCTGTTGCTCGATGGGCCATCCCTGTGCAGGAGAGCGGCTGCGGTCGTACCACTCGCCCCTGAGCAGGTTGAAAAGCTCTTCGGCGGAATCGAAAACACGATCATAGGCACTGTGTATGGCGGACTCGTCGTCGCATTGGTTCAAGGGGCATTGGTCGGATTAGCTCTCTGGATCCTGGGCGTTCCTTCGCCGGTTTTGTGGGGAGCGGTCAGCGCATTCTGCGCGCTGTTGCCGCTTGTCGGCACAGCCGCAGTGTGGGTTCCGGCTGCGATCTACCTTTTGGCGACAGGCCATTGGATACAAGCACTCATAATGATCGTTTGGGGAGCCTTTGTCGTCGGAACCATAGACAACGTGCTGAGACCCTATTTGATAAGCGGCCGCGTTCAGATGCACACGTTGCTGATCTTTTTTGCCGTGTTCGGCGGCATAACCGTGTTTGGGTTTCTTGGACTGGTCATTGGTCCGGTCATTCTGGCTGTCACGACGACGCTTATCGGAATGTTGAAGGATGAGAGCCGCGGATGGACGGCTAATTGGGGCGAGACTCCCAGCCCGGTCGCCAGCCCAGGCAACGATGTGAACTCCCAGCGATGCTCCGAGTCCGGATGAGGATGCCGCTTCGTTCTGGCGGATTTCAGCTTGTGAATGTGGTTTGAAGCGCCAGGTCATTCCAGACGAGGCGGCCCCCGTCGAATGCGCTTCGACAGCTTGTCCCAGGAAGTCATCGCACTTTCCAGCCACCAGGTCGCCCCTGCCTCCTTGAAAGCGTTGACAGTGTTCGCGGCTCGCCTGCGGTTGCCGCCCGGCGTTGTGCCTCCAACAACGATGTCGAAAGGCTCCTTCGACGAGCGGTGTTCGCCAACGAACTTCTTGAGTTCCCGAACCTCGGAAGGGGTCATTCGCTCCATTGATTTGTACTTCTGGGGAATGATCCCGTCCCATTCAAGCGCGCGACGCATTGATTTCTCTTTGGTCAATACGCCTGGAACCCAAACCGGGATTCTCGGCGACTGCACCGGTGTCGGCAGCATCGTCATCTCCTTCACATCGTAGTGTGCCCCGCAAAAACTGAATGGCTTTCCGCTCCAGAGCCCGCACAATATAGCCAGGCCTTCATCCAATCGTTGCGCGCGGAGCCGGATATCCATCGCCTCGCCCACCTTGAAGAACCCGCCGTCGTCTTCAGCCGCTCCAAGACCGACCCCCAGGACCAGCCGGCCTTTGGAGAGCCGGTCAAGGGTTATCGTTTCACGGGCCAGTTTCCACGGACGCCGCCGGGGCACTGGTGTGATCATCGTCCCGATGCGGATGCGCTTCGTGTGGATCGCCATCGCCGCCAGGACGATCCAGGGATCGAACCACTGAAACGGCGGAGAATTGGGCATCCCGATGTCAATGGCATCCGCGATAAAGACGCCGTCCCAACCTGCACTCTCTGCCTCCTGCGCGAGCTCGCTTACCGCGAGTGGGTCGCCGCCGTCGATAACGAATCCAAATTGCATAGAACCTCCTTCGGGGTTTCCGACACGCTTCAGTGTCGGGCATCTTTGCTGTGAAAGGTCGCCATCCGAACGCCATTGTATGTGGTCGTCCCGACACCTGGTGTCATATTCACTTCGGACATTCAAATGGAGGCACCGCTCAAAAACGCCGCTGCTTTACAATGCGAGCGGGCCTGCTGTACCCTTGATATCCTGGGGTTAGAGGTTTCCATCGTTAACCTTGCTGTCAGTGAGGAACACCATGCCGTCATTCAATAGACGCGGGTCTAAAGGCCGGGGATTTGGTTTCTCGCCTAATTGGCTTCAGGAATTCTTCCGCCGTTATACATTCCTATCACTGGTCGCGCTGTCGGTCATCGCGGGAATGATGTTTGGGGCCACTGTGGCGTACCAGGCGGGCATGACCGAGCAGGCCCAGGAGGTCGCCGGGCTGGCCAGTTACCGACCGAACCTCGTCACGAGGGTCATAGCGGATGACGGTAAAACGGTGATCGGCGAGTTCTCGCTCGAACGTCGAATCCCGGTCACCTACGATCAGATCCCCGAAACAATGAAGAATGCGATCTTTGCAATTGAAGACGATCGGTTCTTTCAACACATCGGAGTAGATCCGATTCGCATCGTTACCGCCGCGTTCAAGAACGTCATCAAGAGCCGGAAGGCGGAAGGCGCATCGACGCTCACACAGCAACTCGCTCGTTCGCTGTATCTGACGCCTGAGAAGACCTATACAAGAAAGATCAAAGAGATACTGTTCGCGCTTCAAATCGAGCGCTACTACACGAAAGAGCAAATCATGGAGATGTACTGCAACTACATCTTCCTGGGCGGAGGCGCCTACGGCTTTGAAGCGGCGTCGCAGTATTACTTTTCGAAATCGCTAAAGGACCTGACGCTCGAAGAAGCAGCCTTGCTGGCAGGTCTGCCAAAGGCTCCGAGCCTTTACTCGCCAACGCGCGATGAAAAAGCGGCGCTTGATCGGCGCAACGTCGTGCTCTACCGGATGCACGAGGAAGGTTATATCTCCGATGACGATTACAATCGGGCGCGCCAGACCAAGATCAATCTGAATATCACCCCGCCGCAGAACGCCAATAACTCGATCTTCGGATACTTTGTCGAATCGGTGCGTCAGGAGTCTGAAGAGACCTTCGGCACGTGGCAGACTCAGACCGGAGGGATGAATATCTACACGACGCTCGATCCGGTCGCTCAGCGCGAAGCGGTGCGCGCAGTTCGGAGGGGCCTGCACGCTTACGAAGACCGTCACGGTAAGCGCTGGCGCGGCAAGCTGACCAACCTCCTGGATCAAAAACCGCCGGTCGACATTTCACATTATTCACACCCCGATTGGTTGGGCGACTACCTCGCGGGCGAATACATCTACGGTGTTGTGATGAGCGTTGGCGCGACCGGCGCCGAGATTCGCTTCGGCGATTACAAGGCAACCCTTGGCGATGCGGGGACGAAGTGGGCGGGCGGACCTCCGGCGAAACTGCTGCGAAAAGGCGACCTGGCGGTGTTCAAAGTCAACAAGGTTGAGGAGGACAAAAAGCTGCTGGATGTCACGCTCGATCAGTTGCCGTCGGTGGACGGTTCGTTGATCTGCCTGGAATCGAAGACAGGCGACGTGAAGGCGATGGTCGGCGGGTACGATTTTGCAACGCGCAAATTCAACAATGCCACCCAAGCCGAGCGACAGACCGGCTCGACGTTCAAACCGTTTATCTATGCGGCGGCGGTCGAGAACGGTTTCACCCCGGACACTATCGTAAGCGCCGAACCGTTTGTTGACCCGGTGACCGGCTGGTCGCCTTCAAACTATGACGGCAACTCGGGTGGAGGCATGCTGCCGCTGAGGACTGCGCTTCAGCAATCGATAAACGTCGTTGCGGTGCGATTGCTTTCGATCGTCGGTGTGGAAAAAGGCGCCGACATAGTGAAACGATTCGGACTTCCCAATCCGATGAAGCGAGTGCTGCCTTCGGCGCTTGGCGCAACCGAAGAGCCCCTGCTGGATATGGTCAGCGCGTACTCGGCGTTCTCGAATCAAGGCGTGCGGGTCACGCCGCACTTGATCAAGCGGGTTACCGATTCGGACGGCGACATGAAGCAAGAATGGCCCACCGAGTCGTCAAAGGTAATATCGCCGTGGGTAGCCACCCAGATGCAGATAATGATGCGTGGCGTCGTCACCGGCGGCACCGCGGGCTCGATGATGGCCAACAAGGAACTTGCCAAACGGATGATCTGCGGGAAAACCGGCACCGTGAACGATTTTACCGATGCGTGGTTCATCGGCTACACGCCCACTTACGCCGCCGGCGTTTGGATCGGCTATCCCGGCCTTAAGAAGACGCTTGGCAACAGGGAGGCCGGTTCGGTTGCTGCCCTGCCGATGTTTGTTCACTTCATGGAAAAGTTCCTAAAGGACAAGCCAAACGATCAGTTCCCAAAGAACGTTCCGCCTGACAAGGAGGTGCTCGCGCGTCGCTCGGAGGCTGAACGCTCGGTTCGCGAGGCGCAAGCTGGGGAAGCGGCTCAGGCGAGCGATCAGATGAGCGACAAGGCCAAGAGCGTTGGTCAGGATGAAGAGACACCCAAGGAGACCAAAGAGCCCAGGGATCGTGGCACTCCACGGTTGGTTGAAGGCGACCCGGGTTCGCCGCCCAGACCTTCGCACGTCGAGAGACCCCGTCCGGAGGTTGAACGCGACACCTTCCGACCGCCCCCTTCAATAAAGCACGACGAACGCGACAAGAGCACGAAGAAGGAAGAGAAAAAGCGCGGAAAGAACGGATAAGAGATGATTGCCGATTGGCGATTTCCGATTTCCGATTGCTCATTGACGATGTGAGCTGCGGATCGGGAATCGTCAATCGAAGTCCGGCAATCGGCAATTCCTCATGCTTTTCATCGTCTTGATCATTGTCATCGTGGTCGCGCTCATCTACGCGTTTCGAGGCGATGGATCTTTAAGCCGCAACGAACGACTCTATCTCAAACGTCGGGGCTATGAGTCACCGATTGACGTTAATGCGGGCCCACCTGTTTCCAGAGATGCTCGGCTGTTCAGCCTGATCGAATCGCTCTCGGACATATCGCCTTACGCCCGACAGCGAGCGGCCGAAGACCTATCTCGAATGTGTGCGTCAGGCCAGCGTGATCCGCGAATGTTGTCTTCGCTACTCACTGCGCTTGATGATAGCGACGCGTCGGTGCGCGGGGCTGTAGCGACGGCTTTGGGTAAGCTCGGCGACCCCGCTTCCGTTGAGCCGCTCACTCACCGTATGGAAGTCGAAGAATCGATTCACGTGAGAGCGTCGCTGGAGCAGGCGCTTGAGAACCTGGGCTGACTAGCTTTCGGGCGCGACGAGTTTAGACTTGGCGTTGCGCTTTGCCTGGATAGGACAAAGGAAGCGCCTCATTGGTTTGCGATATGCAAAGCTACACAACGGCGCCGAACAGAGCGCCAACTCCATATGTGAGCCCCATTGCCAGGGCTCCCCAGAAGGTCACGCGCAAAGCGCCTACCGTCGCCCTCGCGCCGCCCGCGCGAGCCGCGAGCCCTCCCAGGATGGCAAGGAAGACCAGCGACGATCCCGTAACAACCGCTGCGAGCGCGCTGCCTGGGGAGATGAGCACGCCCACAAGCGGCATAGCCGCTCCAACGGAGAACGTACCCGCCGACGCAAAGGCCGCCTGCACCGGGCGCGCCCGCTGGAGCTCGGAAATACCAAGCTCATCCCGACTGTGGGCTCCGAGGGCGTCGTGCGCCATCAGTTGATCCGCAACCTGCTTTGCGAGGGCTGGCTCAAGGCCCCGGGCGACATAAATACCCGCCAATTCCGCTCGCTCAGATTTGTCATCGGTTGCCAATTCCTGGCGCTCGCGCGCCAGATCCGCGTTTTCTGTATCTGCCTGGGAGCTCACCGAGACGTATTCACCCGCCGCCATTGACATGGCGCCCGCGACGAGCCCAGCGACTCCGGCGATGATTACATCGCCCCTGGCCGCCCCGGCGGCTGCGACACCCAGTACGAGACTGGCCGTCGACACAATGCCGTCGTTGGCGCCCAGGACAGCGGCGCGAAGCCAGCCGATACGTTCTGAGCGGTGGCGTTCCTTATGTCGCATGGGCCTTGGTAACCTCCTTAGCCAGATCCCGATTTGTCTGGTTTTCTTGCACGTATGTGGAGAAAGTATGCGACGACCTGAGCGGCCTGTACTCTGGGACATGCCCGGACGGCCTTGTCGCTCGGACGTGGCTCTTCGACTCGTTCGAGAACAAAACCGGCGTCGATGAGAAGGTTCAGCCACTGACCAATGGTTTGCGTAAACCGCGGTGTCTTGAATCTGCGCAAACCCTTCTTCAGATCCGGTGGCGCGGCCCCGAAGAGCCATTCCGTGATATCCCCATGCAGGCTCCGGAAATAATCACCGACCTCAATCGCGTACGACAGGCCATCGGGATTACGGAGGTTCCGGCGATGAGGTGTAGCAAAACAAGGGTGCTCAATGGAGAACTGAAGGAAGCCGCCTGGCTTCAGGATCCGATACGCCTCAGCCAGAACTCGATCCGTTTCCGGAATGTCCATGAAGCTCATGAAGCCAACGGCAAAGTCAAACGCTGCGTTGCCGAACGGAAGCTCGACCGCGCTCCCAACCCTGTAATCTATGCCCAGTGGCTCCTGTTGCTCCGACTGCCTGGCGTACTCGATAAACACTTCCGAAATATCTATAGCGGTAAGGCGAGCTCCGAGTCCAGCCAACAGCCTTGAGTTGTGCCCCTCTCCACAGCCTATGTCCAGGCCCGCAAGTTCGCGGACGTCGGGGAGAAGCTCGAAGAAGGCAGGCGTATTGAGGTAGTCTCGATAGACGTCGAAGCCGTCGCGGGACAGTTTGGTCCATACCTCCGCGTTGTCGTTCCAGTACCTTCCAGCTTCTTCGTGGTTCATTTCTTTGTTAACTCTGCGTCGCTTGCGTTGGATTTTGACCGGAACGCCGACTCAACCTGTAGAGCGCCATCAAGAACTCTCAGAGTACCTATCGCGGCGCTCATACGGTCGAGTCAGTGATCGGATTTTGCGGTCCGCTTTGTGTATCCTTGCGCTTCCAACCAGCCATAGAATGAATCGATCCAGTGATCGCTGCTGGTGCCCTGTTTTCGCATACCGAAGCCGTGCCCGCCGGCGCTGAAAATGTGGACCTCGGGTTTGTGGCCCGCCGATCTTAGCGCGTCGTAAAACTTGACCACGTAATCAAGCGCCAGTGTGTCGTCCTGCGCCCAGGCTAAAAACATGGGAGGCAATTTTGTGGGAATGGAGGGCATGACGCCGAACGGGCCACCGTAGATCATTGCCGCGAAGTTCGGGCGCAACGCGGCGTCATTCTGGAGCAGGGATCCAGCCGTGACCATGGCTCCGGCTGAGAAGCCGATAAAGCCCACCTTGTCGGGAGAGAGACCCCACTCCTCGGAATGTTGCCGAACCACTTTGAGTGCCTGCATTCCGTCAGCAATTCCATACTTGCCGGCCTCGTCCATGTTCATCGCCGGAATGCCTTCCCCACGCTTCTCCATGATTCGATACTTGAGCACAAACGCTGCGATGCCCTTCTCCTGAAGCCACCGCGCGACTTTGTTACCTTCCAGATCGATGGCCAGCGCAACGAAGGCACCGCCGGGGGCAATGATGACACCGGTTCCGGTCGCCTTGGTTCGCTCCGGCAAATAGGCCGTCAACGTCGGAGTAACCACGTTGAAAATCACGGTGCCGATAGGAGTGTCATCCGCACGTTTTTCCTTCTGAGTCCAATTCTCGGAACCCGGAGCTGCGCCAGGCCAAAGATTCACGACCTGCGAGTTGGCGGAACAAGCCAGTAGCAAGGTAAAGCCTAATGCCCGTCCGGCCCACAATGCTGTTCGCATCATATCCCCTCCTGCTATTGCTTCGATGAACGCCTGATGCTGCCGATCGATGCGGAAGCGAAAGGTTGCTCATAGATGCGCTCCGCCTGCCCGCTCCTACCGAAGCCTCTGGGACTGAATCTTTCCGATGACCTGAGTCGGCTCGTTTCCCCGTTGTCTCAACATTGCGATACCCACGGCGAGGATCCAGTACACGAGGAAGCTGGCGGCAAACGCAGAATTTCCCCAGCCGACAGCGCTATAGAACTGTGCGGCGTCTTTCCCGAAATAGATCGACGGAACGAATGCCAGGTTGAAGAGGGCGATGCCGTACGCTGCCCGACCTATCCAGCGGGGGAGCATCCTTGTGCGCAGCACTGCAAAACCGGCGGGAACGAGAATGACAATAGTTAGGACGCGCTTAATCGAACCATGAATCAAAATGTTGCCATTAGCCAATGGGCCATCGATCGTAGGGTCGAGCGTACCGTCTAGCGCACCGAAGACAACTCCGGCCTCGAGGGAGATGGCGACCAGCGTGACTGTCACGAAAATCAGCCCCGCGCCGAAAACAAGCGATGCTATCCAATCATACGTTGCGTCCGCGGTGCGGATGAGATGGCGAAACCCCGCCATAAAGACAATCAGGAACGCGCAGAGAATGAGATTGAGTAGATCACGAGTGAGGACGTTCCAGGCTGGGGGCGGCCCCGAATACATGAAATAAAGCGGAATGAGGAGGATTCCCGCCACCCCGATCGTCACGCCGGAAAGACCGGTTATTTGTCTTACTTGCATGTTATTTAGCAGGGCATACGCGCTTGGTCGAATCAGGTATTCGCAACCGGTGAGAAAGTACCAACCCTTCCTGAAGTTAAACCTCCTCGCGTACTCTTGGAGGCGGGCGGGTGAGTACACAGTCGGATCAACGCTGATAGAGATGCTCCGGACATCCTTCCCCACGACGGTTAGAGCTTCCTGGATTTTCTCAACGCTTACTTATTATCTGAATGCTTGAAGTCGAAGAACCCAACAAGATCATCTGGGAATCCATTTATCTTTGCAATGAGATAGTTGCCGCGTGTAACAACATCGACAACTTCAACCCTTCGTATCACTTCCTTTTGCCCTTCTTTATGATCGATCTCCCACTTGACTATTCCCTTATAGATAAATTGATCACCTTTTTTTGGGAGCCGGAAACGGAAAGGGCTGCCCTTTTGATTGGCGGCATTGCTAGATGTGGACGACAGAACTATTAGCGGGAGTAGCAATAGCGCCAGGATCGCCTTCTTGATTTTCATAATAGATACCGTATCGTGGACATCTTCAAGCCTTGCGGCGTCCGGCGGCCCCTGACTCCCCGTGAATCCGGGACATTAGCTCAAACTACTCAACTCTGAAACCCTTACTAAACCATCAATTGGCCGGGCCCGCTCTCGCCGCTGACGCTGATCGCGGCCCGCGCCCAATGAAAATGGCTGATCAAGAGTGTTCTGATTCTAGGTACAATCCGGTTGATAATCAATTCGAATCGCGGAGTTGGAAGGGAATTGAACCTTTGCCCTCTTTTTGAGATAGATCGGTTCTATTTGACCGCCAGCTCGATTCGTATACGTGCATTCCTTACTGTACTTACGACGACTTATTATCCGGCGGTGGGCCGCGGCGCACGTTGCGCAGTGGCCGCAAGCGCCGCCGCTGCCGCAAGCTTGTGTTTGGCCTGCCAGGGCGGCCCGATCGATCGGCCCATCGCCTGCAGGAAAGCGTCGATGTCCTCGCTGCCGAGCACCGCCGCCGCGTCGCGAAACACGTGCTCGCGGTCGTACCAATCCACTGACCAGCCGCGCGCCTCGGCTGCAGTCGCGACGGCCTCGCGATACATGACGGAGTCGGCGAAGGTCTGCGCGCGATTGTCGGCGATCCGCTCCTCGATCGTCGGCGGAAGCTTGGGGCACGCGCGGATCGCGATGCTCGCGATAGGCAGGGGCACCGCTGCGGCCAGCGCTTCGAGGCTCTCTCGCGCGCCGCGCGCGGCGGACGCTCGTACCCGCTCGACGAGCGCCACGGCGTCAGCGAGCGAAAGCACCCGCGCTCCCGGGGTGTCTAGGTAACGACCGACCGCCCACGACCCTTCGTGGTGATGCGGGTGCGTCGGAAGAGCGAGATCGGTGAGGTCGATGCGCCGCCGATCGAGGAGCTCGCCGCCGGGCGCGACAGTGACGAGCACCGCCGAGTTACCGTGCTCGGCGACGCCGACCGCCGCGGCTCGATGCGTCCGTGCTCTCGCCACGTCTTTCCTCCTTCCGGAGTGCGTCCATGTCGTGATTCAGCGGCGTGTAGACCCACAGCCGCCCCTTACTGGCGCGCTCTCTCTGGGACACCGTGAACATTTCGACTCTTCCCTTGGCAGTGTGCAAAGTCTAGACCCTTAGCGAGCCACGGAACCCCCTGACGCCATAATAAGAGGGCGCGCCGTTGTGATACGCGAAGACGTGGTTGTAGCGACGATCGGCAAAGATGGCACCGCCGAGTTTTCTAATTTCAAAAGGTGTTTTCAACCAGCTCGACGTTTTCGTATCGAAGTTTCCAAGTTTCTGCAGCTCTCGATATTGTTCTTCCGATAAAATCTCGATGCCCATAGCAGATGCCATATCCATCGCGGTATCTTTTGGTTTATTTTCTTTCCTTGACTCCAGCGCCTCACGGTCATAACAAATATTTCTGCGGCCTATCGGGCTTTCCGCTGAACAATCATAAAAAATGTATTCGCCCGTCTTTTTGTCATAACCAACAACATCCGGTTCACCACCGGTTCTCTCCATTTCATTGAGAGACCATAGTTTTTCAGTATTAGCTTCAAGCTTTGCTTGTACCTTAGCCCATTCGAGACCTTTATGTCGGTTCATGTTTTTTTCGAAACGGGCTTTCAATGCTGTGAGTAGTTCTTCACGTTGTTTTGCTTTCATATCTCTTGCTCTTTTATGAATCCTACTGAGTGCTGCGGATCTGCTCCCTGTCGTCAGGACTAAGCAGCCGGAAGAACCGAACACGCGTCCCTGCGGAGCCGACCTCAGGCATCGTGAATTCTTGAAACTCTAAAGTGAATTTCGAACCTGTGTGGTCGTCCCACCCTCCTGAGAGCATTGGAACCAGAAGCTATGAAAGAGATCGTCCGCGGGACGAACGTAGTTGAGCATTCCTCCCGTCCCACGTTTAAAGCCTGCACTCTTCGCCCAGGGACCGATGATCTCCCGGATGATGGCATAGACCTGCGTGGACTTCATCACCTGGATTCCTCGAAGGTCGGGTAGCCGGGCAGGATTGCTCCAGCCCGGCCCCCTAAGAACCGGAGGTGAGAGTTGCCCCTCATCCGGCTCAAGCATCTCGAAAGGCCCCTTGCGGGACCCGCCGATGTTAACACATCGACTTCACGATAATGATCTGGGGCCAACGCGCCTTCGCGGAAGAACGCACCGGCGTAACAGCGGCTGTCATCTGCCCGAACGCGCGTGTAGCACTCAAGGTTCACGTCGAGACTGGATCGCGCGCTTCGGTCGACGCGGGAGTTGGGCCGGTCGAATTCATCGCCGATAGCCAGCCTCCGCTTTCGCAACCAAGGGTCCGTGCCGCAATGTCTCGCCACTCAGTTTCCCAAATAACTCGCCGACACTATCACGACATGGGCCATCATGTGCGCCACAATGGCGGCTTCCAGCCCTTTGCGCCAATAGAGATACCCGGCTATCAAACCGAATACTGAATTCGCCGAGACGATGAACAAGACTATCGCAGTAGTGAAGTTGCTGCCGAGCACGACTACAAGGGGTAGATGACCTACACCAAAAATAACGGACGAGATTACAATGGCGATGACGAAGTATACGCCTCGTGGCTGGCCCGGCCGCTTCTGAAAAAGTCGCCACGCGACCCACACCAGAAGGGTCAGTACTCCCCACCGCAGCAGTAATTCTTCGGTGATGCCTCCGTAGAGCAGCCGGGTTGGAAGTGGGAGGAGCCGGTTCATCTCCACAGCTCGCATAGCAAACTGCGGCGGCAGAAATGGTTTCCCCAGAACCCAGCCTAGAATGATTGCAATCCCGCCAAGCGCACCGCCAATCAACCCCGGAATGATCTGCGGCTTCAGGGCCGCGATGAAATTGTCGCGTCGCGCCCACGCTTCGAAGGCTGGCGACAATAGGCCGACCTTCGGAGCCAATGAGACTCCGACAAATACCGCCACTGATAGAATGACTGTGGTTTGAATCACGCTCAACAGTTTTAGTATTAGAGGAGAGAATGGCATTCTTGCTTCCTCCGTTACCGGCAACGCGCTCAGGAGTGCCGGTAGGTCGACGAGAAGGAATGAGAGAATGCCTGCGAAGCCTGCGATCAATAAGACCACAAAGAGTCTGATTTTGAAGGTCATAAGCAGTGCTAGTAAGAGGTTCAAGGCCTCCTAACGCCGGCGATCACACGGCGCGCTTGTTGCGCTCGCGTGCATCGAAGAGTTGGGTGCGTCCGCGCTGTTGGAAGCCGTCGCATTTCGCAAAAGACCTTGCTATGCAAGCGCGTACAGCGGTGTAAACAGTAGACAGTACGCCACGTAAGCAAAAACAATGAGCGCCAACACGGCTTGCCAGCGCGGAAGAGCTGCAATGCCGAAGATAACTGTGAACACCGCGGCGATCATCGCGACCAAAACCAACATTCCGGCAGTATTTCCCGACGCGAAAATGTGCTTGGTTCGCACGTACAGTAAGAGAAAAAGAGAGGTAGCCGCCCACACCAAGCTCGGCCATTTAGCGATTTGTCTGAAAGATCTGCCACTCACGATTTTACAGTAAGCACCCAACGCTGCGACTCACCCCGCGGCCGCGACAACGAGCATAGCAGGAGGATACCTGGAGGTCAGGTGCAGCCGCGGGTTGGGCATTCCTCACCTGTGCGAACCCCGACGACCTCCCTTCATTCTCCGGCGAACTTGATCGCGAATCTGTTGAGCCCTGCCGGGAGACGAATGCCAGGTAGCGATCAACGAATCCACCATCCGCAGTGCGGCCTCGGCTGATCCACGAAGTTCGGCGTCGCAGTGGGGTGTATTCTCATTGTTGCCGTCGTACCACAACAACCCCTCCGCTGATTTCGATCTGCGCTTGAGCCGCAGTTGTTCGCACGCCATTCGCGTCCATCAGCACCGCGCCGTGCACTTCGACCCGGTGTCGTGCCGGGTCGTACTCGGCCACATCCGCATACACCGTGAACGTGTCATAACTGACCACGACTTGGTGAATCTCGTTACCGCGGTCGATCGCTTGTTCATAGACCACCCTATCGTTGCGCGATTTTCGCACGCCATACCGTATGACGACATCGCGGGTCTCGCCGCTTGTGCTGCGAATCTCGAAACTGTCAGTGGAAACCGGGTCCTCGTAACGGCATCTCTCGCCAGCATACCGCCCGGCGTCATCGACCTGGATCTCATTGACGAGCGCACACGGGTATAAGTAGAGGTTGACGACTGTGGACGATGACGCCTTGGCCTGAAATGAGGCACGCCTCGCGCTACAGAAACCGGTCCACGATGTCCGAACCGTGTAGACGCCGCTCGGGACGACGGTGGTATATGTTCCCGAATCGCTGGTGACCGTTCGATACTCTTTTCCCGCGGATTCGAATATGAGCGTGACGCCCGCGACGACGGCGTCCTCGCTCAAGCTGATTCGCACCGATATGACTCCCGATACGCGTGCGTCACTGCTCTCTGCCTGAACTTCACCGCCGATCGGCGTCGGAGGCAGCAAGAGAAAGAGGACGAAGAGAATTGCGGCTGGTTTCATTGTCGTAACTCATTCAACGTGCCGAACGATCCCGAAGTTAGGCCCTTCTTTTCAGCATGGCCTTCTTCTCTTTGGAGCACATCATTGATATGCCAACGCGCGGCCTCATATATTCCGACCAAGATGACCAATGCTCCGATCAGTACTGCATTGGTGCTCACTATCAATAGCAGCTTATTCACTGCTCTCCTCGCGTCTCCCGCAACGTAGCGACCGGAAGAGAGTCGAACCACAAAATGGCGTTTCTTAATCCGTTCACCCTCGAATCATTGATCCGACAGAGAGCCTTGCGTTCTCGCAATCTGACGGCAATCGATCTCGCTGCTGCGCTGCACGGGTTGGCAGTCGGCTACAACTGCCAGAGGCCGTGATCATTGCCACCTTGGAGGTAGATGGCGAATGTGCCGTGGCCGGGGATCTCCATCGGCGGGACGGCGAGCTCGCCGCCGGCTTGAACCGCGGCGGCGACGGCCGCAGGGATATCGTCCACCAGCCAATAGGGCCGCACCACCGGCTCCTCAGTCTCACGCAAAGGTGCACGCACTCCCACGAGCCCACCGCCCGCCAGGGCGGCGGTTCGCGCGTTGCCGAGCCCAGCGTCAGGTTCGCCGAATTGCACTTTGTGTGCGGAGGCGTATGCGGCACACACCGCGTCAACTTCCTTCGTCACTATCTCAAGATACTGAATTTTCATGGTTCACTTTGCCTTCTGTATCGGTGCGGCATGATGTAGGCCAACGTTCGCGTGACCGAGCGCGCGTGTAACACTCAAGTTCATGTCAAAACTGGATCGCGCGCTTCGGTCGACGCGGGAGTTCGGCCTGGAGTCAGCTTGCGTGACGAATTGGCTCAAGCCGGGCAATCGCTGCTGCCTTATCACTCCGCTCGGTATGCCACAGGTCCCAATCCTGCTGCAACCCGAGCCAAAAGTCTGCGGACACTCCCAAGACACGGGCGAGCCGTAGCGCTGTATCCGGCGTGACCCCGCGCCTGCCTCGGATGATTTCATTCAATCGCGGAAAGGATATGTCCAGTCGCACTGCAAATGCGGACTGGCTGAGACCGAGCGGTTTGAGAAACTCTTCAAGCAGCATCTCGCCTGGATGCGTCGGTGGCCGATTGAGCGGTAGCCGGCGGCCTGTCATGGGCTGCGGCGCCTTGCCGCCTCGAGGGCTTCGCTTAGTGGTAATCCGCGATTTCAACTTTGTCTGCATGACCGTTCTCCCAGCGAAAACACAAACGATACTGTTCATTGATGCGAATACTGTGTTGGCCGATGCGATCGCGGCGGAGCGGCTCAAGGCGATTGCCGGGTGGGATTGCGAGCTCTGCTAGGTCCCTCACCCGATTGAGTTGGTCCAGCTTCCGACGAGCGATCGGCCACACTGATTTGGGACAGGTCCCGCGTGCCGCTCGGGTTTCGATACCGTCAAAAATATCCTCGGTCCCGCGATCAGCGAACGAGCGTATCACGAGACAGATTATAACGGCTGCCGTGATAGCTCACCAGTGACCGGTGTCGGGCGAAAGTTCGAGCTAAGCGGGCGACGACGGCAGGACGCCAGGCCCGGTCCGGCGAAAATGTACCGCGTACCGCCGGACCGGGCCTGGTGGCCTGCCGTTGGCGCTCCGCTTGAGCGAGGGGTTAGGCGCCGGCTTTGCTGCGACGTGCGCGAGGGTTATTGCCCGGGCGGTGGTTGCCAAAGTTCAACCTTGTTGCCTTCCGGATCCATGACCCACCCGAACTTCCCGTACTCCGAGTCATCGGTCTTCTCAAGCACGTCGCAGCCTTCATCGCGGAGCGCTTGAAGAAGCGCTTCCAAGTCTTCAACGCGATAGTTGACCATAAAGGTCGCCTTGCTTGGAGCGAAGTGGTTGCCACCAGCTGCATCAATTAACCAGGCCGTAGTTCCCTTGGTCGGATTGCCGTCAGCGTCGGTCCAATCAAAGGCTGCACCACCCCAGTCTTGTACGTCAATTCCCAGGTGAGTCTTGTACCAGGCACAGAGTGCCTTCGGATCCTTCGCGCTGAAGAATATGCCACCAATTCCAGTTACTCTTCTCATGTTTTTGTCTCCTATAAACTTTGGTTCCAGTTACTAGCTTCTTCTCATCCTCCGAATCGAGCCGGACACTAATGGCCGCAATCGATCATTACCTTTCAACTGCGGACTTAATATCGTTCAGGTCTTGCAGGAGGGCCTTTTTCGCCACACCCTTGAACAGAACCCCCATTGGGATCGACAGTAATCTCTTAACGATACTTTGAGGCCTGGAATCATGAGAGCTCGTCAGCGTAATGCCGCCACTGCTCTCTGAAATACTAGTGGTGGATAAGAATACAAATCCATCGCTTTCTGCTCTGGTTTTGTAGAACTCGTTCTCAGCAGCATCAGTGATCCATTTTTCCACAGTAGCTGGCTTGCCGAATAGCATTCGGGTCTCTCGCCACTTTAGTCCTACGAGCCCGTTTGCCGGTTTTTCGAGAACCTCAATGTGTTTGATTCCGCTGATGGTTTCCGAGGCGTTCTCGATGTTGGTGATTGCGGCCCAGATCGCCGCCTTGGATCCGTTGACGGTTACCTGTACTTCAACGAGCATGGTGTTCCTCCTGGGGGTTCGAGTGATGGTCCATAAGCCATGGGCAACACGGGCCGTCGATATCGGCGGTGACGCGCGTCTGTCGGCCTTACGTCGGTGTTCAGCCGCCGCCGTAGGCCGTCGGCTGCAACGCCTTGTTTGGCCAAAAGATTGTCATCATGCTCACCAACAGGATTCCGATAAGTACTGGTGGGCCATGAATGTCTCGGCTAAAGCACAGGGCGATTGCTCCTGCGATGCCAGAAATCGCAAATATGCGTGCCAGTCTGGAAATCTCTCGGCGATGCAAGAAGGTGAATGCGAATAAACCGCCCATCACTCCGGCTATGCCGAGCGAGGACCCCGCCATGTTCGGACTCCATAGGTATCCGAAAATCTCGCCCAGAACACCCGGGACAAAATAGAGTGCCAATAATCTCTTCCCGTAAAGCCTCTCTGCCAAAGGACACAGAATAACAGCTGTGACTCCGTTAATGACACACTGCGACCAGCCGTACGCCTGCACGAAAAGTGGCGTCACCATTCGCCACCACTCCCCTGCCAATAACGCCTCCTGATCCCGTCGAAACTTCGTGAGAACTTCGGGAAAAACAAACTGAAGGCCGGTAATCAGCGTCGTAACCCCGATAATGAAGATTGCCGCAATGGGTGGTGAGTGCTTTGTCTTCTGCGCGGAGAAACGATACAAGTGAACCGCACAACCGAAGGCCGCGGCCGCCACGGCGATGTTTCCCAATAATCTGCCGATGATTTCGAGTTTCACGAACACGCCTGTGACTTGTGGCCATCGCGAGCCTTCGTACCACGCTGACTACCGACTCGCGCGCTCCCCCCACGCTCGTGTTCGGCACGCGCCTCAATTCTGCAAGCGCCGTCGCGCGGTCAACCTACCCCGCTTTCTCCAGGTCATTCGTTCTTATCGAGTTGGCAAAGTACCTCGCGGACATCGGTTGTGTCGTCATACTTTCGAATGATTTCGCTGGTTCAGGCGGAAAATAATACTCTAGTCTGGTCGAAATGACCTCAAGGGAAGCTTTCAGTTTGCCTTCTTACGGTTAATAGCAGGCGTTCGCTGGATCAGTCTGACAACTGCTACTTACATATACCCACGCCCGGATGATGAGCGGCGTGGGGAGGTGTACTGAGAATCAGGCCAGATCGAAGCGATCGGCGTTCATCACCTTCGTCCATGCCGCGACGAAGTCCCGCACGAACTTTTCCTGATTGTCATCCTGCGCATAGACTTCGGCATAGGCGCGCAGGATCGAGTTGGATCCGAACACGAGATCAACCCGTGTCGCCGTCCACTTGACGTTGTCTGTCTTGCGTTCGCGGACTTCATACAGATTATTACCTGCAGGCCTCCAGGTATATCTCATGTCCGTCAGGTTCACGAAGAAGTCGTTGGTGAGCGCGCCTTCGCGCTCGGTGAACACTCCGTGCCGGGTGCCGCCGTAGTTAGTGCCGAGCACTCGCATGCCACCGACCAGCACCGTCATCTCTGGGGCGGTCAGCCCCATCAGTTGCGTGCGGTCGAGCATCAACTCTTCCGCGGTGACTACATAGTCCTTCCTGAGCCAGTTACGGTAGCCGTCATGGACGGGCTCCAGCACCTCGAAGGAGACTGCATCGGTCATTGCTTCGGTTGCATCCCCGCGACCCGGCGAGAAGGGAACGGTAATGTTAAATCCGGCTGCCTTGGCAGCTTGTTCGACACCAACGTTGCCTGCCAATACGATGACATCCGCTACGCTGGCACCGGCATCGACCGCAATGCCTTCGAGCACGATCAGCACCTTCGCCAGACGCGCAGGCTCGTTGCCTTCCCAATCCTTTTGAGGGGCCAGGCGGATGCGCGCCCCGTTGGCGCCTCCGCGTATATCCGAACCCCGGAAGGTTCTAGCGCTGTCCCAGGCGGTGGTCACCATCTCGCTGATGCTCAAGCCGCTGGCCGCGATTTTGGCCTTCACCGCCTGCGACATCGTAGTCGCTGCGCCCGGCGGGAACCGGGTCTTGCCAGATCAGATCTTCCTTGAGGTACATCGGGGCCGATATAACGCGCCTTCGGCCCCATGTCGCGGTGCGTGAGCTTGAACCAGGCGCGCGCGAAGACTCCGGAAAAGTATTCGGGGTCTTGGTAGAAGCGCTCGGAGATCTTGCGATACTCCGGGTCCATCTTCATAGCCATGTCGGCATCGGTCATGATGGGGCTGTGGCGGATCGAGGGATCTTCGACATCGACGGGCTTGTCTTCTTCCTTGATGTCGATGGGTTCCCACTGCCACGCGCCGGCGGGGCTTTTCTTCAGCTCCCATTCATAGTTGAGCAGCAGAGAGAAGTAGCCGTTGTCCCACTGAGTGGGGTGAGTCGTCCATGCGCCTTCGATGCCGCTGGACACGGTGTCGCGACCGATGCCTCGCTTGGTCTTGTTGATCCAACCCAAGCCCTGCTCTTCAAGTTCGGCCCCTTCCGGAACAGGGCCGAGCAGCGCAGCATCGCCATTGCCGTGGCATTTGCCTACGGTGTGGCCACCGGCGGTGAGGGCGACCGTTTCCTCGTCATCCATGGCCATGCGTGCAAAGGTTACACGTACGTCGTGAGCCGTTTTTAGCGGGTCGGGATTACCGTCAACGCCTTCGGGGTTGACGTAGATGAGACCCATCATCACCGCTGCGAGCGGGTTTTCCAGATCGCGTTCGCCGGAGTAGCGACTGCCTTCGTTGCCGCTGGGTGCCAGCCATTCTTTTTCTGAACCCCAGTAGGTGTCCTTTTCCGGGTGCCAGATATCTTCACGTCCAAAAGCGAAGCCGAAGGTTTTCAGGCCCATGGATTCATAGGCGATGGTGCCGGCGTAGGAGATCAGGTCGGCCCAACTGATCTTGTTGCCGTATTTCTTCTTGATCGGCCACAGCAGGCGACGCGCCTTGTCCAGGTTCACGTTGTCCGGCCAGGAGTTGATTGGCGCGAAGCGTTGATTACCTGTGCCACCACCGCCACGGCCGTCAGCCATACGATAGGTACCCGCCGCATGCCACGCCATGCGAATCATCAGACCGCCGTAGTGGCCCCAGTCCGCCGGCCACCAGTCCTGGCTGTCGGTCATCAGCGCGTGCAGGTCTTTCTTGAGCGCGTTAACATCAAGCTTCTTGACCTCCTCCCGATAGTTGAAGTCCGCGCCCATCGGGTTGGTCTTAGTATCGTGCTGATGCAGGATGTCGAGGTTCAGCGCCTTGGGCCACCACTCCATATTCGACATGCCGGCTCGCCGTGGCACCCCCGTGCATCACCGGGCATTTTCCTCCAGTGTTTGTCATATCTTCACTCATAATTCAATCTCCTCTGCAATGAGCACGCACCGCCGGGTTCACTGCAGCGTTTTGTAGGCCTTCTCATTTGGGCGTGGTCTTTAGCTTCACTAACGTTTTGATAGTTGAAATGTCGCTCGGCGAGCTCACTGAAAAGCGAATTCCTCGACCTTCGGCATACGGCCTCGCTTCCGAAAACATCTTTTTTGATCGCCGCCGGAAGCGAACTGGCCAAAGCAAGGCCGTAGGCACGGTCTCCAAGAATGATCGCCACCCTAACCTGCTCCTTCTCAGGCGTCAGATAAAGCAATGTTCTCTTCTTGTGCTGAAGCAGGCACATGCGCCCAAACTCCGTCTTGGATGGCTTCCACTCGCTGTTGAGCGGAGAAAACATCTCTTCGACAACACGGACGATGCCAGACCACAAGTCATCTGCAGAGCCGAGAACTGCCTTCAATTCTGCGCTGGTCGGAGAGCTAACTTTTGTGGACATAAAATGGTCGGGTAGCCGGGTGGGATTGCTCCGGCCCGGCCCTCTAAGAACCGGACTTGAGAGTTTCCCCTCATCCGGCTCTAGCATTTCGAAAGGCCCCTTGCGGGACCCGCCGATGTTAACACATCGACTTCACGACAATGATCTGCGGCCAACGCGCCTTTGTCTGTCTGGTGGACAGGCGTCAGCACCTTAGGCTTGCCTTGTCCAATCAAAACCGCGAGCCAGCCCACGTTGTCTTTTGCGATCGGAATATCCTGAAAAATGTAATCGTCATTGCCAAGAGCGCCGGCTGCAACCGCGACGACCCGCCGCCGTTCGCTGCAGCGCATGGTCAGGCGGCATCATGCTCACTTTTTCTGAAACTCTACGTGAATTCGCACGACTGACGATGCCGAATATGCACGCACGCGAATATCATAGCTGCCCCCGCGAAGAAAATCGTCTGCGAACTTGACGATCTCCTCGTATGATTTCTTCGTGCTAACGTTGTCCGGCCTATCCATCAGGAGATGTTCTTCATCCAGTGCTCTCTGACAGTGCTGTCGTGCTCGAACTACCGTCTCGCGCAAATCACCGTGTAGCAGGTGAATCTTCTTGCTGGCTGGCAGCGCGAAGTCTCCGACTTGGAATGCCTCTCGACCAGATGCAGGCTGATACCATGCGTCCCAATCATCTCCCAACAAACCAGGATTGAGAGGAAACTCTTTGCCGTCCGAAACACGAACGAAGACAAATGACGGCAGACCAACCGAAGAACTGAACGGACTGAACTGTGCCCTGTGGACATCTTGCGTCGTAGAATTCTCCACGTAAACGTCCACGATTATCGGCTCTGTATTCGTAAAATAGGTTTTTGCGAGTGTAAGCTCGGTCGTGATGCCTTGGGTGATCTCCGCACCCATGCTTTGGAGGGTGGCAAGAAAAACTGTCGTTACCAGAATAAGCGATGTCATAACACGGTCGCGAATGCCGCCTAACGATTGAGCTCACCGGCGTGAAATACGCGCAGCGTATATACCGTGCGGTGCAGCGATTTGTTAGCCCGATTCTTCATCTCTTTGACTGCAAAGTTAGTTTGTCTAAGTTTTCCTGGGCCTTATTTAACTCTCTCTCATTGCTCGGAAGAAATAGGTTCCTTATCCAATCTTTGTGGGGTAACAATAGGTTTTCGTCCGTAACCTTGTCAACAAACAAAGGACGAAACCCATGCCAGTCTGCGTGCCTTTCCGCTTTCCAGATACTCCTTCCCTTTGGCAATAGCGTCTTCAAGATGTTTGACACGATCAAGAATGGATTTCTTCTTTGTGTTCATAACTGGCGCCTAGTCTTTCCGGTTAACGCTGAGCATCAAGATGCGGTGCGGAGCGCCTTCAGCTGCATGCTATCGTAGACGGTACTCTCGAGCCGATCACATCACCGATCAAACATTGATCGCGGGCTCCGTTGCATGCAGAGTTGTTGAACTAATTCTTAAGTTGTTCGGCTGCGCAGTCCGTCGAGAGACGCTAACGAGCGCCGTGGTTTCGGTGTCCAAAAAATGTAGACCTAGTCTCACCCTTCTCATGGAGTTACCGTCACGATGACTCGCTTGTACCGCGATAATGGCGGGTTGCCTTTGTCGGTGACCCTGAGAATGAAGTGCACGGTTTCTGGTTTGTCGACCTTCGGGGCGGTTATCCAGACACCAGTTGTATTCTCGGCGCTGCTAATTTTCACCTGTGCTTTGTAGGACCCGGCTTTGGGGTATTGGAACCAGAAGTAGCTCAGGCTATCGCCCTCCGGGTCGGTTGCGTTTGCGCTGAGTCCAAACTCCTGCCCTGACTGCACTGTGATTGCTGCCGGATGATTCAGGACGGGAACAGGAGGATGGTTGGCACCCGCGTAGGGCTTTGTTGTCCGATCCATGCGCGCCGCGAAATCGTTTTGGAAGTCGTCCCTCCATCGCCAGAGTGTAGCTTTGAAGTCCCGAAATGATTTTTCGCCCGGCTTAGTCGCCCGTCCGTAGTCGCCCATGACCGGCGGAGTGTATTCGTCAGTTGCATTCGTCCAGATTGGACGGGTCTCCTGTTCGATGGGAACGCCACCAATGAATGTATTCAGGTTCGTGATGGGGACTTCCGGCCGGTACAGTTCGTAGCGTCCGCCCCAGCCGCCCCAGTCAGGATGATCAGGATCGCCGAGACCATTGGGTATTAGCCCAAGCCAGGAAGGCGTGTCACCTTCCATGCCGTATGCGACATCCGGATATGCGGCGCCCAGCGGACCATGTCCTTGCTGAATGTGTTCGGCGAGCCATTTGTTGCTAATGGTCGAGTTGTCGATGCCGGGTATGAATGCATTGATTCCAGCCCACGTCGCGGCACCATAGTCGCCGCCGGGAGTGACAATGTAAAAGAGCTCGGGGAAGTTCTTTCGAATCCACGGGCCACTATCGTCTTGGTCAGAGATCGTATAAACCCTGAGCTTGGAGACCAGACGGTCGAGTTCCACAGCCGGCTTTGCGGCACGCAGCTTATATAGCGCCTGCGCGAGTGTGTTGGCGCCTCCCCAAACTGAAATCCAGAGCGGGCGTTGGTCGTTGCTCTCCAGTGTGCGAATGATCCAGTCGGATCCTTCAGAGTCCTTGTCCGGACCAACTCCACTCACACCGTATTCAGCTCGGCCATGTTTCACAAGAGACCCGAGCGCTTCGGCGTGAGGGTAGTTTGGATCATGCTTCACCAAATTGCCATGAACCTTGGCGTAAGCGCTGACTACGGCTTGAATCAACTCCGGAGAAACGGACGTTCGCTTCCAGGTGGAGGTTGTTGCAATGAGGCCTTGGATATCGATGACATCAGAATACAAAAGCAGGCGGACCATGCTCTCCGTGTCGTCCGGTTCGGCCCCGATATCCGAAAGCACGATGACACGCTGTTTGTGAATGTCGGATGCCGGTGCCGTACGCAGCGATTGCGCATGTCCATACAGTGTAGACCAGAGCAACAAAACAAGAAGCAATGCCGAGAGCGTCAGCGAGATGAGCCAATTAAACTGGCTACGGTTACATATATAACAAGATGGTTTCAAATTGTGTCTCCATATGTCCTTTGCTAAAGCAAGCTCTTTCGCAGGAGAACACCCCCTTTGATGACAACGAGTCGCGATGCGGGTCGGGTAGCCGGGCGGGATTGCTCCGACCCGGCCCCTAATAACCGGACTTGAGAGTTTCCCCTCATCCGGCTCAAGCATCTCGAAAGGCCCCTTGCGGGACCCGCCGATGTTAACACATCGACTTCACGATAATGATCTGCGAGAGAACTTGATCAACCGTCCTCAGGAGAGAAAGCGCTCTCGATCTTTTGTAGGTGCGCTCGAGGACTGCGTCGGGCTTGCGAAGGCCACCGGGTCCATCATACAAGCCACTCACGATCGAACGTTTTTCGGCGCTCGGCGTTTGATGTCGCCGGTCACTAGTGATCCGAGCCATAGCCAAGGATCGGGCGTGGTCTGAGATTCGGGGGCAACAAACCCCCTGAGATAGAAACGAGGTACCGCATGCGCTTGGGTTGGCACGGCGATTCTCGGTCGAAACGTGAAAACTTGTCGCGCGTTTGACCCCGAGAGTCGCCCAACGTCCGGTTGAACGAGGGGTTAGGCGTCGCTCTCACGACGGATATCGCTTTCGCACCTCGGCCACTGACGCTTTGACGAGTTTCTCAAGGACTCCGACGTCTATGTCTGAGAGCCTCTTGATGTAGAGGCAGACCTTGCCCGTCCTGTGCTTTCCAATCTGCTGCAGGAGTTCCTCCCGAGATTCAAAACCATCTGCGATGTAGACAACAATCTCTGGCTTTCTAAACGAGAACCCGGCGAGGCATGCGTCGCCTTCGTGCCCAGTCTCGTACCGGTAGTGGTAGCTGCCGAAGCCAACGATGCTTTGCCCCCACATCTTGGGCTCGAATTTCGTCACTCTCTTCATAAGTGCGGATATCGCCGCACAGTCGGCTCGGCGACGCGGATCCTCGATGGTGTCGAGATACTCCCCAACGCTTGCTTCCGTCTGCTTCGTCTTCAGTTCAGCCATGGAACCTCCGGGGCGAAGTGGCTTGCGACGCCTAACGGGAGCGTCACCGTGCCGCGCGACGTTGCATTGGAATAAAAGAACACTTGCTCGCGCGGTCCGCTGTACGCCAAGTTAGATGGGCATTTCGTAAGCGGCTTGCTTTACCGGATTCTCTCCGTCTGAACGTAAGGTGTTCTACCTACCACTTCTACCCCAAAAGGCGGGACGAAGGTTGTTGTCCCTCGTTCTCCTTCCTTCCTCTCGGTCCAGTGGATGAATGTAAAGGTAAGATGCGCTCTACGTTCCGTTGGCGCTTGCTCGCTGCTTGCAAACTTCCAGCGCAATGCTGCGGTCTTGGAAACATCTTGTAATAGTTTGTGACCTTCAATGATCTGCGCCGTTATCACATCGCCTGCGCTGTCGATCCTGACGTCGATCTTAACTGTGCCGCGAACCATCGCAGCCGCCGCCAATGGCGGGTAGTCCTTCGGCGCTACGGCCTTAAGAACCGTTGGTGACTCTTCAACACTTGAATTGGCGTATCCTAGCGATCCGAGAGCGAGCAGTGAAAGAAGAGCCAAAAGAAAAACTAATCTCTTCCGCCTCATGACACCTCCCATGGACTGACCTTTCGGAATCAGTCTCTGCCAGTAAGCATTTAACGTCGCGCGTAACCGGGCGCGCGGACGGCACTCAAAGTAACCAAGTGAAATTCGCTTCGGGCGCTCCGGTTCACGCGTTAGTTAGACCGCCTTCAGTCGGGGTAGTGCAGCTTTATTCGTCGTCGTGATGCAACCATGAAGGCCGAATTACCCCAACCATAGCTTACTGTTTCGCTAAAACTAGGACAGCAGTGCGCGTCGGCCTTCCAAAGCGGGGCGGTTATTTCTATGCTTCTACCTCTGATGCGCATCCTTCCTCCGCGCTCTCGCCACTCATGAAATATTTGTTGTGCGGCCCCATTGCAGTAAGCAAAAACATAATAATCTCTGCACCAGAGCATTGAGCCGATTACAGAGGTCTCAATGACAATAGCTGCCTCTTGTTTCCCATCTCGATCAAAATCCACGTATCTGAGGTTGACTATCCGACTCTTGTCTTGAAGAGGTGGCGTGCCTTTCGAGTAAATGCCATCTCGCAGCACGATCTTGTCTATTGATGCTCCTGAGTCATAAGCGAAGTTGCGGAAATCGACAGATCGTATGGTCTGCGCTGAGTGCCAGGAGATTGTTGCAAGTAACAGTAGGAATGCAATCATGTCGTCCTCACTGGGCGCTTGGGTTTGGCGGTCTAACGCTCGAGCGAGTTGTTACGCGACCTGTCCAGCCAGTTGTTACTCCCAATCCTTTTTCAGCATCAGCTCATCTATCCTGTAGGCGTGAAGCATCTCATGCATCAGCAGGTGCCTGAACATTATATGCACCGAGTAGTGGCTGAACGCCTCATGCTCGGCCGTCCGCTGCCAGTCGTCTGCGGATAGCTCCTTCAACCGCTTAACCACCAGCGCCCGCTCCCGCACGTACCGGCCCAGCGCTTCGTCCAGATCAACGCTCAGTAGTGAGCCGGCCTCCTCGTCCGGTGATGGTTCCATAGACTTTATTTGGGGGAGCGGGTCAGAGAGCATTAACTCCAGGCGTGAGAGGAATGTCGCCTGCCCGGTAGATATGTGGCAGGCATGCTCGTGAGCGGACCACTTGTTCGGCGTAGGGCGGCGCTTGAGGTTCTGGGGCGCCACCTCGCGGACGAGGCCAATGATAATGCCGGGTGCGGCTTCTAAAGTAGCTATCAACGTTTGCGTATCCATAATCTCCTCCTAGTCGCGCGCCGCCAGCAAGCCACCCTAACGACGACGTCACCGGGCCGCGCGTTAATACCAGCGAATCAAAGTAACAGGTCCGCATCATAAGAAACCACTTGCGCGGCTCCGGCGCACGCAGAGTTATGCCGTCGCAGGTAGCGTTGCTTCGCCAGATCGGTCTTCCTCAACATGGCATAGTCTTGCTACAAATCGATCTAGATCTACCGCAGCAATCTGAAAGGCAAACCTTGCTGAAGCAATCTCGTGTCGATGCGGATCGTCTTCAATGACTACTTCGAGTGCTGCACGTCCAGCCCCATCGACGCAATGAAAGCGCAAGATCGCGAACCCGCCCGCTTCTCTAGGGTCAGTACTGCCGAACTGGTAGTTTCGTTCGTCTTGTGCGGTTGCCGGAAAGCCGGCGATCCGCACTTCGAGGGAATCCCCCCATCCACCGTAGCCGGTGAGAATGACGTTGATGGGGTAGAGCCCAGGGACAAGGCCAGAAAAGGCGAATCGTCCGGCGCACGCGACGACCCGGAACGGCCGCTACCTCACCTTCTACAACAGCCGCCGTCCCCACAGCCAATTGAACGACCAACCCCCCGACGAAACCTACTGCACCGTCGTCCCACTGCCTCGCGCTGCCTAACCACTCGCCCGTCGCCTCGCGTTATCTCCCCCGGCTCAGACTGTACAGAAAGACGGGACCACTTCTGCCACGGGACCGTAGCATGGCTACGGCTTGGCGTCGAGAAAGTCGTTCACCATCGGGACGATGATGGGCATGCGCTGCATCAGTGTCACGTGGGTGGTGTTGGGCAAGATGGCCAATCGCGATGCGGAGCGCGGCTTCATGTCGCCGTGGATCTCGCCACCCTTTAGGCGAAACATCTCCGCGACGTGCGCGAGCCGCACGCCGTCAGCGTCGCCGTGGATGAAAAACATGGGCGTCGTGGTGGCCTTAAGCTTGTCGGCTCCGAAGTCGTGCGCTTTCGAGGCCGTGGCGACGATTCGCTGGACGAACTTCGGAAAGTCGTCCGGAGTCGGACTCAGCTTCTTGTACTCGGCCTCAATGGGCGAGCCTTTGAAATCGTCCGCCGTGAGTTTCGGGATAGCTTCGAGCGCTTCCGCGATCATGCCGTCACGGCGGAACGTGGACGAAATGATGACTGCCCTTCGCACTTTGTCCGGATGGCGGATCGCACACTGCATCGCCACGGCTCCGCCCATGCTGTAGCCGATAAGGTCCGCTCGCGGGATCTTGAGATAATTGAGCAGTGCGGCCACGTCGTCGGCGAGGTTTTCGTAGGTGATATCTCGTGGGACGTCCGCCGTCCGGCCGTGACCCTGCATTTCGACGGCAATTACTTTCCGCGTTTTGGAGAGCTCGCTGATCCACCCGTCCCAGTTGTTGGTGATGGTCATGAAGGCGCCGTGAAGCAACACCACCGGTTCGCCGCCGCCGTGGACTTCGTAGTACATGTTGAGTCCATTAACTGGCGCGTAGCCCGTCGTTGGCTTCTGCTGCGCCGACACGTCAGTCGCCACGAGCGTCATCAGGAGGAACGCTGTTGTCCGCATGCTGGTGTAATTCCGTTTCATCTAAACCCTCCTTGCAAACTCACCCACTACGGGAATCTTCGGTCCCCTCCCGAAGCTAGCGATGTACGCGCACACGGGTTCGGGGCCTGTTGCGGTCTTCGCGGCGCTTGCCTTGCCAGTCATGGCGACTAGCAGCTTCGCAGGGTGCTGGCCTTGGGCACTTTTTCCTTCGCTCGCGGCCGGCCACACGCTTATTTGGTGGATCAATTGGCTGCGTCATTTTGTCTCTGTGGATGATCCCAGGCTGACGAGAAGCTCGTCGAGTTGGTCGAGCGTCTCGGGCAACGCGCCCGTCGATCCGGCGTCAAGCGCTTCTTTCGAGGGATAGAGATCGTGCACGACCAACAACGTCTTGCCGGCGCTTTCCTCGAAGGTCACCGTGGTGATGGTCTTGCCGTCGTCTCCTTCCTCATTGGTCCAAACGAGGCGTGAGTGCGGTGTCACTTCGAGGTACGTGCCGAAGAACTCCATCGTCGAATCTTCGTGGGGAAACACCAAACGATACTGCCCCCCAACGCGAACATCCATTTCGCAGGAAAGCAGGGTCAGCCCATACGACTTTGGTACCCACCACCTCCTGAATAGCTCTGCCTTGGTCCACGCCTCGAACACGAGGCGCGCAGGACCGTTTACGGTTCGTGTGACCACGAGTTCGAGCTCGGACTTCCGTTCCACCGTCGTGTGGTTCTTCGTGGGGGTGGCCTCACTTTCTCTTCTTTCGTCCATCGACTCTCTCCTTCCGTGTTAATTCCTCGACAACGTTGTCCAACTCGTCGAAGCGTGCGCTCCAGAGCTGGCGGTACCTCTCGATCCATGCCGCTTCTTCTTGCAGTCCACGGTGGCCGAGCCTACAGGTCCGCACGCGCCCGACCTTCTCCGTGGTGACGAGCCCCGCTTGCTCTAAGACGCCTACATGTTTCTTCATGCCGGTGAGGGTCATGTGGAACCTCTCGGCAAGGGCCGTGATCGAAGCGTCCCCACACCCGAGTTGCTCCAGAACGCCGCGTCGGGTGGCGTCCGAGAGCGCGCCGAACGAGGCATCGAAGTGGGTTTGGCTATACTGAGCCATGCGGTTCAGTATAGCAACATGGGTGATGGCATGCAATGCAAGGCTGAGCGCCCGCTGCGTTGCCGGCGTTCGCCGTAGTCTCTTTTGCGGCCCGGTTATTTGGGCGACTGTTCTCTGAGGTGTGGGCGACAGAACGGCCATGCGCCAAGCACCAGCAACAGGCCACCTACCATAGTGAATATGAGGGTCAAGGAAAGTCCAGACAGGAAATGGGACAGAGTATAAGGTTCGCGCTCGAAGACCAATCCATAGACGATTCTCACGGCAAATAGCGCGGCAAATGCGAATACAGGGAACAATGCGGACAAGATGCGCTCAACGACTGAACCTTTCATTCGGCGGGACAAATATGCGCCGAGGGCGCCGACGAATGGCATGACCGCTAGATATGGAATGCTAATGAACGAAAGTCTATTTTTATCAAAAGGCAGAAAGCTGAACATGAAATACAATCCAAAAAATAACAGGCAGGACGCTGCTCCAGGCAACCAAACGCTCGGCATCAGCGGCGCGCGAAACGCCGTCCGCAGCATACCGTTGTTAGGCGGGGCAGCCGGCAAGCGCCGCCCTGGTCTGCTATGCGTCATCGTACGCTCTTTCCAGTGCCGCCACGTCGAGCTTGACCATCTTCATCATCGCTGCCATCACAGCCTGTACCTTCTTTTGGTTCTTGTCGCTGATGAGCTCCATGAAACGTCTCGGGACGATCTGCCAGGTGATGCCGAACTGATCGGTGATCCAGCCACACTGCGATGGGGTTGCGCCGGCGCTGATGAGTTTGTTCCAGTACTCGTCAACTTCTTCCTGGTCTTTGCAGTCGACAAAGAGCGAGAAACCTTCGGAGAATTTGAAGTACGGGCCGCCATTGTAGCCCATGAAGGACTGACCACCGATGACGAATTCGGCGGACGTGATTGGGCCGTCCTTGCCAGTGCGAGCGGCGTTCCTGATCTCAGAGTCCGGGAATGTGGTGGTGTAGAACGCTATGGCAGCTTCGAGCTGGTCGTTGAACATCAGGAACGGTGTCACTTTGGTCATCTGTGTGTCTCCTTTGTTTTCGGTCTCCGCCTAACGCCACTGTTGACCGGGCAGCTGCGTAACACTCGTGGAACGATAGGAATTCGCTTCGGCGGCTCCAGTCGAACCTATTGTTGGCCGCGATGCCTCGCGCTCCCGCCGCCCTGACGGGTTTGTGAAAGTGATTCTCAGCTTTACGCTACCCTGAGGAGATAGGAACCCAAGTGGGGTCACGCCCGATTACGGAGGACAGGCTTTGCCTGTATTGAACTCAGGCACCATTCGGCCTGACTCCGGGCAACTCGCCAACGATCAGTGATATCGACTGCTCACTGCGCGAAAACCGCAGCACCGCATCGCGAGCAATGAACAGGCAGATCGCTTCCAAGTCATCGACGGCCTGAGGAGTCCATCTTACTTGAGCCATTTCCCCGTTCGCCGACGCGCTTCTTCTTGACTGATCAGACCCGATCAATCTTAGCAGAGGCTTCCGCACTGCGTCTCGGCGAATGCCTCGAACGGCAGCGTCACCGGGCCGCGCGTTGATACCGAAGGTCGGGCCGAGGATGTCCCAGGACGCGGGCCCGGCCGTCACCGTCACCGTGCGCCGGTACCAGGCGTAGCCGGGATAGTCGGGATGTCCGCGCGCCAATAAGCTTTCCGTATGAGTTCGACGGCATTGTCTGTACCGATCATCAACTTACAATATCCGATAGGCTCGTATGAAGTTCTTATCGAAAAGGTGTATACCCACGGTCACCAATAGGATGACCGCAATCCCAGCGATGCCTGCGACAAATCCAAACAGCGGGTTTGCACCCACAACAAACAAGGCCGTCAGCAAACCGAGCGAATTGAACATCCCATGAAACGCACTTGGCCCTAGAATAGTCCTTGACTTAAATCGGCAATATGCCATCGGGAAAGATAGAGTCGTAGTAAATAACGTCATCATGAATATTCCCGCTATTGGGTGGCCCGGATAGTTGTGGCCCTGCACAATGATTGGTGCGTGCCATAATCCCCACACCGCACCAATAAATAAATTGCTTCTGAGAAACCCCGACGTCTGCGTTTCTCTCAACAACAGTCCGCGCCAACCTAACTCTTCGCCAAAGGTGAAGGGAAGACTAACGGTAAATCCGGAGATCACACCTTGCACCAGGGCGAGCAGGAGGACGGCAATCGGCGGAATGGGAAGATGTTGGGGCACATCACCAAAAGCGCCGCGGGAAAAGATTGCGATTTGGTGTAAGAACGCAGGTTCGCTAAAATCAATCCTGCCAAACAGAGCCACCCCGAAGACATTTCCCAGGATGGCGATGACTACAAATGTTCCCAGGACGATGAACCAGGCGAAGGCAACTGTCGTTATTAAGAGCCAACGCAGCGATATGTTCTTGAGCGTGAACCCGTATGGCTGCAAGGAACTGTGGTAAACCAGCCTCTGGAGGATCACAGTTGCATACGCGGGTCCGGGCATATAGCCGATTGCGAGGATGACGTAGAACAGGATTGAACCGTAGGCTATGTGGAGCAGGTAGGCGGCCAGAGCAACTGACCAACTGATCAGGAATGTTAAGAGAATGAATTGGATGACTTTCTTGCTCAGCATTTCCCGTAAAAGTGGCTCAACCGGAAGCCGTTAGCGCCGCACGCAGAAGTTAACCGCAGCGGTTAGGTGCTTCCTCCCAAACCTCTGTTCGTCCTTGCCGGTACGTTTGCCGGAGTCATCATACTCAATCACGAACCAGTAACCACTTGCCTGCTCCAGGCCGCTCCGTGACAGGTCTTTGTTCTTATTGAGCCATACTGGTATATATGGACATGCCTTTCTGTTGTTCTTGGTTGTAATGTCCGGTTCCATGAAAACAATAAGACCAAACCGGTTCTCGTCTGTTCGGGTTGTATCAACCACAATGACGCCGGTTCCGCCCCACCAGTGTACAACTGGCTCGGTCGTATATCTTTCGAATAGTTCAGGTCCCATTTCTCTTCGGGCTTGTTCAGAAAACCGAAAGTCTGTTGGCTGCGCCATTCGATAGCGGCCGTCCTGAATGAAACGATGCCAGGCTTCTTTCTCGCCGTCCGTCCGAAAGAGACTTGGTGTCGGTTTCGCGGCAGTCAGGGCGGGGGAGGGTTGCTGCGGTGGCGGGGTTTGCGACGGTTGTGTCTTGTGTGCGCAGCCGCTGACGCCTATGTGCATCAGCACTAGCAGCAGCACACCAGTATGTCTCTTGTTTACCGCTACCATAATCGGAATCCCGCGGAAACAGATGGCTAACGTTCGCGTGACCGAGCGCGCGTGTAACACTCAAAGTTCGGTCAACACTCGATCGCGCGCTTCGGTCGACGCGTGAGTTAGGCTGGCGACGCGTGCTCAGGGCTGGCTGCGGATGCGGATCATTCCGGGCGAAAGGACGCTGAAGGCACCGGGTAGTTCTGTAAAGTGATCGCGCGCCACAGCGGCGACCAGTTCAGCTTTAGCGTGGTGTGAAAGCCCGGCAAGCCGAACCAGCAAGACACCAGCGTTGATCTGTTGACGTCGGGTACGAGCTCACCAAAATGCTTATCCGCCGTCACAAGCAGTGCGCTCATGTTGTTGGCTATGCTCAAAACCACGTCATCCGAAATTTGCCTGGATCCATCTCTGAGACATAGACAACGTTGTGACCGTCTTGCCTGAGCTTGTCTACGACCTGCCGGTCAACGCTCTCGTCGATCAGAAGGTTCATGCAACCTTTTGCGGCAACGGGTAGACAACGTCCGAGCGCAGTGCCTTGGCGGCAAAATCCAGAGCAGCTAGAATCCCCTCTCTGGTGAGCCTGGGATGGGAGTCAAGTATCTGGTCAATTGTCTCGCCGGCAGCTAGCTTTTCCAGGATGAGTTCAACCGTGATCCGTGTCCCGACAACAACGGGTTTTCCCATCATAATCGAGGGATCGGATTGTATTAGTCTCTCGCTCATACCATTACCTCGCCCGCATTATACAAGCGACTGTCCCCGCAAGCCTAACGACCCTAACTCAGCGACCCGGCACTCGGGACGCAACGATTACCAACCACGACGCCATGCCCGGGTGCGCTGCGGCGCATGGTTAGACAGCGTCGTCAGTTTAGGTACTAATCCCATATAGTCGCACCTTCATACTGCAAGGTGTTTAACGACAGCGTCACCGGGCCGTGCGCAACGCAAGCTCAATCCAAGTACAAGGACCGCATCAAAGCAACAAACTCGCGCGGCTCCGGTGCACGCAGGGTTGTTATGTTGCGGCGCGAGGGTTTTGAGTAACTCGTTGTTCGACCCACGAAGCAAACTCGTCTCGGGACATCGTGCCGCTTGCCACCGCAATGATGACTTCTTCCTGCTGGTCTACCGATGCGACAATCTCATAACCGTTCAATAGAAGCATTACTTCCATAGCAGCATGACCAACTCGCTTGTTTCCGTCGATGAAAGGATGGTTTGAGATCAGCGAATGGCCCAGAGCGGCGGCCTTTCTTGCGACCGTCGTATACAGGTCGACCCCGCCGAATGTCATCTGAGGCTGCGCCACCGCGGAGTCAAGCGCATTTGGTTCACGCAGGCCCAAGCTGCCACCGGACCTCGCGATTATGCGCGAATGGAGCGCTAACACCTCCTCGACGGTGAGATACCGCATTATGCAAGCCGCTTATAGAGTTCAGCGTTCTTAGATAAGACGTGGTCGGCAGCGTCCAGGAAGGTTTCATCCAGGCGCGCAAGCTTCTCTTCAACACTAATGCGTAGAAGATCTTCAGCCGAAACCCCCATCTTTTGCGCGGCATCCTCTAAGCGACTTGCGGTTGCCTCAGGCAGCTCGAATTCTACTGTCTTCATAGCAGCACTTTACGCGGGCAGATCGAACGTCGCAACCGTTAAAGCAACATAACGACGAAGTTCAGTGGGCCGCCGCTTTTCCGATAAATGCCAACAAATTAACGGCGGCGGCTCCACTGCAACGAGTTTAGGGGGTTAGGCGGGACGGTCTCCTACTTTTACTGTGCGCCGACGGATGAGAGAGTGCCCTCGAACTCGGCAGTGAGGTGAATTAGGTCCGGCGAAGTAGCGACGAAATCATAAGCGCCGGTGGCATTCGCGAACCTCCCGGTACCACCGCTAAAGGTATTGGTGCCAATGGCGGTGGTTGGCGAAATGAATCCACCCTCGACGACGCCGAAGAGCTGGTCGCCCTTCGCCGCAGTCAACACGAAAACCCCAGCGAAGGTGCCCGTGATCGGGTCAAAGAGGACCTCTTCCGCTCGGGAGAATCGTCCGAGGTGCGTCGCGTTGCCTTCGGCAAAGATCGTCATCACGACCCCTTCGGGATCGGGCGAAACGCTTACGACGGCACCCTCTGCCTTCCCTTTGAACGGCACCTGATCGGTCGCCCAAGCCGATTCGGGCGTAACCGCGAGGGCGACGATCGCAAGCAGAAGCCAAAGACACCGAACATGCGGAGGATTTGTCCATGTTGCGTTGGTTATTGTTTTCATCGGGTGGTTTCCTTTCATTCTTTTGTTGTTTGTTCCGACCGGCGTAGCCGGTGCGTCGATGGGTAATAACCAAATTGTAAGCATCGCTGAGGAGATGCGCAGTGGACGTGAAAGCAATCTCGAGCTTGCGAAAGCCATCAATGACGGCCTTGGCGTCGTCGGTGCTGAGTTCTTGAAATGTCTGCGTTGGGATCTCAGTTGTGTTCAGCTGCATTACTCGACCGCAGGCGAATCTGCCCATTTGATATGGGTACGGCCCAGTATTGTCCAGGTCGTGTCTATCAACGCCACAATCGTACAACTAACTCAGTCCAAGATCCCCGCTCCGCGGAAGGCTTTCCAACTGCCGTCCTGCACCTTCTTGTGCACCCCGAGCGCCCGGCCACGGAGGTTCACCGGCGCACCACCCGCCGATGTGATAACCGAGAGCGTATATGGACGCCACTCTACTTCCCAGCCGCCGTTCAGAAAAATCATTTCCTTGTGTTCCGGGACGTAGCTCACTACTTTCAAGTCTTTGTTCGCCGTCATACGTTCGTTGCTTGCACGGATCGCTTGTTTGCCGACATCTGCCGGCGGGACTGGGCCGATTCGCACAGCGTCATCGGTCCACAGTTCCGTCAATGCAACAGGATCCGCTGAAAGCGATGCGTTGATGTCCTGCTGGCGGAGCTTATCGATGCCGGCGACGTCTGCAGCGCGGTCCGCTCTGTTTTTCGCTGCCGACACGGCGGGCACTTGAACAACTTGCCCTGCCAACGGCGCCGTAAAGGTGGGACCCCCCATCCCGCGGAAACATTTCCAGCTTCCGTCAGGCATCTTCTTCAGGACCATCAGCCGCGTTCCGAGAATCTGCTTGGTTTCACCACCCGGCGTCTCAATATACGAACCAGTGACGTAGCCCCACTCGACTGCCCAGCCCTCGAGTATCGCCAGGTCCTTCGTCTCCGGAACGTAACTGAGCACCTTGACACCCGGGCGGGCGGACCAGCGTTCGTTGCTCTCTCGAATAGCTTTCCTGCCAAGCTCCGTGGGGCGGCCCTGGATCAGGCGCACCGCGTCATCGGTCCACAACTCCGTCAGGGCAACAGGATCGCGCGACAGAGTAGCGGCGATGTCCCGCTGGTGGAAACGCTCGATGCCCGCCAGATCTTTTGCCTTTGTATCGGTTGTCTGTGTCTGAGCAAGTACGGGTGTGCCAACTCGAGGGGCACATACTATTAGACTTGTAAGGAAGAAGAGGACTCTCAGCTTTTCCATCTCTGCCTCCAATCGTAATAAGCCGCCGAACGGCTTAACGCTCAACCGCGAGCGGCGCGTGAGCCAGCTCAGACAGAACCGAAAACTCCTACGCGCCGCTCGTCGGTTGCAGCGTTGTGTTGGGCCGCCTCTGCCAAGAATCAGCATCCAGCATTTCAAATTCAGGTGCATACTTTACCAAGCCACTGATCGTCTTCAGAACGCCCTCTTTCAATTCCAGTACCATAAACGAATCCAGCGCATTGTATTCGTTATCCAGCCCGTAGTCTTTCGCACTCGAAAACCCGAAACGCGGATAGTACTTGCTATGCCCCAACACAACAACGGCGTCGTAGCCTGTGCGTTTGCATGCTTCCAGACCGTCCTGAACGAGTCTCGAACCGATTCCCTGATTCTGAAATTCCGGCAACACACTCATTGGCGCCAAGCCGACTCCGCGGAAGTTCGCAGGAGCCTGCGTTACGGTGATAGGTGAAAACAGGATGTGCCCGACAACCCGATTCCTATCTAGTGCGACGAGTGAAACTACAGCCTTCTTTGCTTCGCGAAGCAGATCAACGAGGTGAGCTTCAGCAGTGCCGCCAAAGGCCTGCTCGTTCACATTCCGGACTGCCGGAACATCATCCGGTACTTCTTGGCGAATTTCGATCACTGTGCCTGCTTCGTCGGCCGAAACGTGGTGTTATGCGTCTTCTTGGTGCTAGCGGTCTTGCGCTTTGCTATTAATTCCCGCACCGCCGGAACGAGCGCACATGGCACCTCCATAGTGGTGCTGTTGAGACCAACCTCGATTTCCGCGGCGACCTCTTCATCGGTTTGCGACTCGTAATACTCCAGCACATGTCTACCATCACTTGCCGCTGCTTCCTGGTCCTGTCACCTTCAGCATGCCGTGCATCCCGAGCCAGCGCACAAAGGCATCGAACCAACCGGTGCTCGTAGTTTCCTTCGGGTACATCCCGAAGCCATGGCCACCCTGTTCATAAAGATGGAATTCGACGGGCCGCTTCGCGGCCTTCCAGCTATCGATGAGCCCGTAACCGCCGTTCGCGAAGAAAGGGTCGTCGGCAGCCAGGGCGATGAACAGTGGCGGGGCATCGGCCGGTACGGTGAGCGGTGCGAGAGGACCGTAGATGTTAGCGATGAAGGCTGGCTTCGCATCTCCGCCCGCAAGCGTGGTCGCCATTGTCAGCATCGCGCCGGCGGAAAAACCAACCATGCCGATCCGGTTCGGATCGATGTGCCACTCGGCAGAGCGCTTCCGGATAAGTGCAAACGCTGCGCGGGCGTCTGCGATCTGCGGAGCAAGACCAGCCATTGCCTTTTCAGGATCGGGGCGCGGCGGTCGCGCTGTCCCCGAAAACATTTCCCGCATCGATCGCTCGAACGCCGGCATGTCGGCCGGTGTCTGGTTCAGGCGATACTTGAGGACGAACGCGGCAACACCCTTTTCCGCCAGGGAGCGGGCGACGTTCCAGCCTTCATTTTCCATGGACAAGGTGCGGAAGCCGCCGCCGGGCGCGACGACAACCGCGGCGCCGCTTGCCTTGGCGGGATCAGGTAAAAAGGGTGTCAGCGTCGCAACCGTTACATTGCGCGCAAACTGACTGCCGTACTGACTATGCCAGGACTCCGGGTTCTTCGCATCGGGCAGCGGACCGGTTCCGAGTTCGACCGCATTGGGCTGCGACGGCGTGGGGATAGGTCTCATCCGGTCGTTTTGTGCATGCGCCGGTGATGCAAGCACAGCGACCAACGCCAGCCCGGCGACCATTCCACGAGAATAGGTTAACCCCGCGAAAGCTCGCTTCGTCCAGAGATTCGACATGTTTCTCACGTCAGCTACTCCTCCAATTGTGTAGTGATTCAGAATCAAGCCAAATTGCCCAACAGATCGAGAATGTCGTTTGGCAAACGCCGAAACGGATAGACCTTCTCCACTCTCGCCAACCCAACAGAGAGCCGACTTCGTGTCGCACCCAAACGTCAGGCATCAGCGGGCCGCGATAGCACCGAAAGAAAAGCCCGCGAATGCCCAATGGAAGTAATGGCTCAACGTATTGCGTAAAGCCCTTACTTTCTCCTTGTCGTCACCTATTTGAATGGTATTGGCCTCCATGTCGATCGCTCTCAATTCCATATCAGCTTATCCCAAGTACCGCCTGAGTGGGTCTAACGGTCTGCCGCTCAGCCGCGAGCGGCGAACTCGATGCTCAGATTACCGCGACCTGCCCGCCGCTCGTCGGCTGCAGCGGCTTGTTAGGCAGCCCTGTTCCCGTCGTTCACTACCAGCTCGAATGGATCATTTTCATCGACGTCGACTGGTGCCAGACCATGTCCCGTGCTTGCGATCGCCTTATGCATTCGACCGTCTCTACCCATTTCTCTGTCCGCGAGCAGAACCAGAGGCTCGTTCGGGCGTGCGAGTGGGGATGCCTGCCGCAACGCCTCCGCAATCTTGCGCTCGTCGATTTCCGGATGGGCGACGCACGCCGCAATATAGGCTGCCGCGGTTGACCGGCCGATCCCCGCACGACAGTGAACCAACAGTGAGTCGTTCCGTTCCCACGTGGCCAGAAATGCAAGTAACGCACGGACATCTTCGGACGATGGCATCACCTGCTCGTCTCCTGGAGTGTGCACATCGTGGAAGCGGAGCCGAAGGTGCCGCTCGGTGTACTCAGGGCCCAGTTCTGGAAATGTCCAGCCAGGATCGAGCAAGCTGATGACTCGCGCCGGGCGGCTCACCGCAACAATAGCCGCGACCCTCGATAGCGGACACACCAGGATGCTCATCGTGTTCTTCGGCTTTCAGTCTGCCCGTCGTGCCAGTCTGCCTAACGACAGCGGGCCGCGCGTCGATTGCGAAATACTCCAAATAGCAGGACCGATCTTGAAGCAGAGACCTCGCGCGGCTCCGGTGCACGCAGAGTTATGCGGCTGCGATCTCCACGACTTCACTTGAGGAGGAAGGCGGAGGAATTGGCTGACCAGTTTGCTTGAGACCTTCAATGTGAAACTCGATCGCCTCGCGAATGAGGGCGAGGGCTTCTTCCCGTGACTCTCCGGCGACGATGCAGCCAGGCAGATCAGGGACGTATGCGCCAAAGGACTCTGGCCCTTGTTCGAGAATTACAAGATATTGCATAGCATCACTCCGGCTTCTTCAGACCACCCTGTTTCAAAGCGCTGTTCAAGGTATCCGGTGGAATATCAACGTTTGGCTTTCCTGACACCGTTACGGTTCCGGGTTTTGTGCGATGGTGAAATTGCCGATGACTGCCCTTTGTGCGAACCTGAAACCAACCGTCAGATTCAAGCAGCGCGATCAGCTCCTTTACCTTCATCGCGCATAAAGTGTACTACGCTGCAATCCCTGCCGCATAACATCCGGGTGACCGAGCGCGCGTAACATTCAAAGTTTACGTCAACCCTCGATCGCGCGCTTCGGTCCACTCGGGAGTTCGGCGGCGGGATGGTGGCAACGAACCGTCACCTACTCGCCGCGATGTATCGAATCTCGCCGGGCTTGATCATTCTCATCGCTTCATTAGCGGCAGGCATTAAAGGCGTCAAGTCTTCAATGTCATTTGTAAGCGCAACCAAAACCACGAATGCTAAATCGAAGTTCTTGAGATTCTGCTGATGCTCGATGTTTTGGTCGTTAGTTAAAAGCACATCGAAATCCAGTTGGGCCAATCGCAGAAGCTCACCATTCTTCTTACCTGCCCAGCCCACTTCGGGAACAGTCTTGACCTCGTCCGCCACAACTTCACGCTTCAACTTCTTGGGCAAGCATTCATCAAGCAGAACCTTCATATCTGCGCTTCCGTGAGCGTCTCTTTTAGGCGCCTTAGCAATTCCAGAGCTTGCTCACGACGCACGGTCGGAAAATCTTCTAGAAATTCCTCCAAGGGATGGCCACCTGCAAGATAATCAAGCAGACTGTGCGCGGGCACACGAGTGCCCGCAAAGACTGACGCACCGCTCATAACATCAGGCGAGCGAGAAATGACTGTGTGCGCTGCTTCGGTTTTCATGCTAAGGATTCTAGCTGAATGTCTGCCCGGCAATCTAGCTTTGCTCCCGATCCGTTATAGGAAATAGACGGCCGAAAACGCCAGGTTAGACATCGGCGTGTGATTTGTCACTCCATCCGCGTCAGTACTTTCTGGATTGTATCCCCTCGTTTCTCCGAGAAGCCTATCCAAAAGTTCCTCTCATCAACCCATTCTATAGGGAAAGGTTCCCGCCCATACCTGACGCCGTACGTGCTATAGCCTTGAGCAACTACCGTTCTCCCCCGCAGCCAATCGTTGACCGTGACCCAAGTCCAGAAGTTGCCACTGTGAACAGCGCCTGCATCGTGGAAAGTGATTCTCAGCTTTACGCTACCCTGAGGAGATAGGACGTAGCCGCCGTCCACCGTAGCAATAGAAACCCAAATGGGGTCACGCCCGATTACGGAGGACAGGCTTTGCCGGTACAAGTACCAGCAGAGTAGAAGAAATGAAGAGATGATTAATCCGGCTATAAGCAGTTTCCGCTTCTTGCTGCTCATAAGGTCATCTATTTCACAGTCTGTTTAGACTAGCTATTAGATGTCTAACGTTCGCGTGACCGAGCGCGCGTGTAAGACTCAAGATGATGTCAGAACTCGATCGCCCGCTTCGGTCCACGCGGGAGTTAGATTGCGACAGACTTATTGCGGTGGCTGCGACGCGAAGAACGCGCGGGCAGCGTTGTCGGCCTTGCCGCGGTACTCGGGCAGAAGGCTTCGGTCCGCCGCGGCGAGGGCTTGCTCCAGCCGCGGCGCGTCGAGGTCCGCGGCGTAGCACGGCGTGCCCGGCTGCTGCCGCCACGAATCCTCCAGAATGCCTGTGTCCGCAGGGTCGAACCCGAGTTCGTCCACGAGGCGCATCACCTTCTGCCGCGTCGCGGGCGCGTCACCGGCGACAGGAAGCGCGATGCGGCCGGGTGCGCCCTTGGGCCGTCCGTTCTCAAGCAGACTCTGGGAGACGATACTGTTGAAGGCTTTGACGACCGGGCGCCCCAAATGCTCGGCTACCCAGGCACTCTCGACCTGTCCCTCCTCGATGGCGTCGATGCGGCCGTCGCGAGCCGGGTAGTAGTTCCCGGTGTCCACCACGACCACGTCCTTCGGGACGTCAGTAAAGAGGTCCCCGGGCAGATCCGGCACCGCCCGCTGAGGGATGGTGACAATCACGATCTCGCCGCCGCGCGCCGCCTCGGCGGCCGTCACAGCTCGTGCGCCCGTTTCTTCGGCGACCTCGCGGAGGGTCTCCGGTCCCCGTGAGTTCGCGATTACCACCTCGTGCCCGAGCGCCGTCAGCCGCCGAGCGAGCGTCGCGCCGATCATTCCCGCCCCGATAATGCCTATTTTCATCCCGCCACTCCCTTCCGGTAAGACTTTCCCATCGCTTCAGTCTCCCATTCTCACATTTTAGAGAAGCAATCTACCGCTGGGCGTAACCGGGCGCGGCTCAGAGCACTCGTCGGAACCCTAAGAAATCCGCTCGCCGCGTTCCGGTTGACGCCCTTGTTAGACGGGGCGCGAATGTCCAAGGTTCTCATTTCATACCGTCTTCGATTCCGTGAATACTGATCTTGGATACCTGCTCAATATGTGTAGCACGCAAAACGAAACGCGGCCCAAAGCACTGCCGCTCTAAATCCTCGATCCTTCCTATCGCTCTTACCTCTGCCATCTTGTATTCATCTTGCCGCTTCACGTCTCTGATATTCTCAAGAAAGGGGTCATTGATATTGTTCGGTGAGAACGATAAGTCAAACTCCAGAGTTGCCCACGCGTCACTTCTCGGTCCGCACTCGATTCCATTGAGCTGCATTACTCCGTTGGAATAGCTGTAAAGATTGGCTGTGATATCTACGTCTTGATTGTTATAGGGCTCGGGATTCCGAGAGATCTTACAGAGAGAGACAGCACTCGAGGCATGTAGCCAGTTCAATGCGGCTGGTGTGCTCATAGCAAGCGCGCCTGTCAAAAGAGCTAAATAGAGCCTGCTCCTTGTCATACGCTATCCTTAGACCCTGCGACGCCGATTATTGTTCCGTCTAACATACGCGTGCCCGAGCGCGCGTGTAAGACTCAATGTTCAAGTCAACACTCTCTCGCGCGGTTCGGTCCACGAGGGAGTTCGACCTCGCTCATTGGACGCGACGTTGCCATTTGGCGGGATCGAGAGCCGTATGCAACACCGCAACGATCACAACCGCGTCGCCGTCAATCGAGAAATAGATTCCGTACGGGAACCTCCGGGTTAGCGCTCGCCTGATTCCGGATCTCAGTTCCTGATACTTGAAAGGTCCTTCGAGAATTCTCTGATATGCAGCACGAACTTCTTCCAGGAATTCAAATCCGAGATCGGGTTCCTCAGATTCATACCACTCGAATGCCGCCTCGATGTCAGCAACAACGGCTGGTGCCGCTTCGATTCGGAAGTCGTTCACTTCTGTTTCTTGCTGAGACGATCCAGAATATCAAAGGCAGGCAGGCCGCTAGCGGGTTCCTCGCGATATCGCTTCAAGCGTGCCTCCGCCAGTTCCAGATGACTCTCTGGGACCGGAAGTTCGCCCGGGCTTTCGGCGATTTGATCCCACAGAGCCTGAAGATACCTTACCTGCTCCGTCTTGGACATTTCCGAAAAGCCCGGGGGTGGTATTAGAGTTGGTATGTCCATCGTGTTTGCCTCTTCCTGCTGATGTTACCTTACCGATGCCAGTGCCGCCAATTCTGCTCGAACGGCTACGTTCAGCCGCGAACCGCGCGCACAGACTTTCGCAGTTTGGATTTACGGCGCGCGCGGTTCGTCGGCTGCAACCGCTAGTTAGGCCCTGTATGTCTGGCCAGCGTGTTTTGGCCTCCGTATCCATGACCGCTGATCTTCCGGCGGCCTGCTTTCACCAATATCTTTTTTCTCATGGCACCCATATCTTTTTTGCCATAATTGTCTCAGCACCTGACGGTAACACTATCTGCGCAGTTGCTTTTGTGAAAAATGCGAGTCCTTTGTAACTAACTAAATACTGATATTTAGCTGAGAATATTCCGCCTACGGCGCACACAACAAGTGGGCGTTCGATTTTATGGAGAATATTCTGAAATTCCACGGGGTCAACATGGACGATGACTCCACTAGCCTTAATTGCATTGGCAATTGCTGCCGCTGCACCTGCTGCTGCTGCCATACGGTAGTTCTCCTCGTAAGTATTATTCTGTGGCAAGATGGGCCTAACGTACAGGGTTTTATAACGTACAGGGTTTTATCCACAATGCCCGCTAGGACTGGCTAGGAAGAAACCTTGGGGCATTGTGGATAAAACCTGTTGAACTGAACCGCTGCTTCCAAGGGCGAACTTATCGCGTTCTATGGGGATTGTAAAGAGAGTTGCTGATCGGCGGCGAGGTGTGTGGTCCCATCAAGAGTTTTGGGTGAGGTCTAATGCGGCAGGACACGAATTCGACGTGAGAAAAGGGATGGTTAGAGCTGAGGCGGAAGGCTGCAATCGAATCGACGCGAGAGCGATCTGATGTGCCGAGGACAGACGTGTCCATAGACTCGAAGATGAGCCAAGCGCAATGAACAACAGGAAGAAGTGTGATGAGCAATGGGTTAGTCATGATGAATCCGCTGGAGTTGGCGGTGATGTATGAGGCCGCCAACCAGCAAAGCGGAAAGCTTGCAGTTGTCCAATCACTATCAAGGTCCCAGCTTTACACACGGGACACAAAGCCACGTCAACACCTGTCACATCGAGCATCACCTCGCGAGCAGATTTCTTGGGGGTTCTTGGCTGTGGCTCAATACCAAGAAGTTCTCGACATTGTGCGAGGTTTTGCTTCTTGGAGCGATTTGCGAGGAAGCCGAAGTGGCGAACGCGCATGAACCCGTCTGGAAGGACGTGGAGCAAGAAGCGACGGATGAACTCACCCGACTCAAGGGTCATTGATCGAAGCCGATTGTCGTTTTTGCGATCGCGATAAGAGATAGTTACGCGGCCTTGATCCAGCGAGAGGATGCGATTGTTGGATATGGCGACGCGGTGAGTGTAGCGGCCGAGGTAATCGAGAACTTTTTCAGGGACAGAGAAAGGTTTCTTAGCATAGACAACCCACTTCTTGGCGGCGAGAGAACGAGTGAACTGGTGGAAGGCTTTCGGCAGAGCCAGAGGAGCAGAGCGACCAACGAATCGAAGCTGATCATTGGTGAATGCGCGATGAAGCAGATCAAGAAACTTGCCACGGAAGACAAGGCTGAGTGCGCGGACGGGAAAGAGAAATCCTGCGCGAGCTGGAATCCAACGCGAATGATCGAAGGCCAACGCTCCCGCTGGAATCAGGCAATGGAGATGGAAGTGATCGAGCAGGGTCTGATCCCAGGTGTGAAGCACACAGATGAATCCGAGCAACCCGCCCAGCCGAGTACGAGCAAACTCGAGTAAAGTCTGAGAGACCGCTTTGAACAAGATGTCGCAGACGACTTTCTTGTTGGACAGGGCAAGCGGATTCAGTTCGTGCGGGAGGGTGAAGACGAGATGGAAGTAACCGACGGGTAGAAGCTCGGCTTTGCGGTCTTCTAGCCACCGGGCCTTATCCAACGACCCGCACTTAGGACAATGTCGATTGCGGCAGGAGTTGTAGGCCTGACGCTGGAAGCCGCAGGAGTCACATTGTTGGATGTGACCGCCGAGCGACACAGTACGACAGCGCTCGATCGCGCGCATCACCTTCAGATGCGAGCGAGGCAACGGATGCGCCTTACGGTAAGCGACGCCGTGGGCGCGAAAGATGTCAGCGACCTCCCAACGTGGCCTGTCTCCTGCCGCCTGATGCAGATGATCAGCAGGCGGCATTAGTTTAGAGATCTCCTACGGCAGCGGCATGATGTCGGGAGTCGAGAGCAAGTCCAGCAGGCTGCTCTTCGCGTCAAGCATCTCGCTTCTGACCTGCAGGTAACGCATCGTGGTAGTAATGGAAGTGTGACCCATCAGCGACTGAATTGTCCGGAGGTCAACGCCAGCCTCCAGCAGATGGGTCGCAAAGCAGTGTCGTCTATGCCGAGCTCGGCATAGCGCCATTCCTTCGCCACCCATATGCTTGAATCGGGTTATGACATTCGAACCGTGCAGGAACTGCTCGGGCACAAGGACCTCAACACAACCATGATTTACACTCACGTCATGAATAAGGGCGGCAGGGGAGTGCGAAGTCCGATCGACGAGTTGTCAGAGTCATAGACGTGGCCGGTGATCGGGGGGCGGTGGTCGGTGAGGGGGATCGGTGGAGCCAACGCCTGACCAAGGACCACTTACTACTTACTACTGACTACTGACTACTGACTACTGACTACTGACTACGGACTACACACACACTTCGGACTACGGACTTCGGACTTCGGACCATTTTCTATAGCTTATTCTCGCCGTTCACATAGTACTTGAAAGCCATCTTTGCCAGCTTCCAGACCTTGCCCCACTCGATCTCGCCACTCTCGCCTCGAATCACCTGGTCCACAATCAAGCTCCGCAGATAGCGGCCCTCCCGCATAAACATGAACCGCTTCGCATACGGGCGCGCTATCTCGAAAAACTTGAAGTCAGGATCCACCTGCGTGCCGATGCCCTCCAGGGTCATCACCGCGCGTACGATGTATGTAAAACTTGCCGGAATCTTGAAAGGGAACTCGTAGATCACGTGCGCCATGTCGAACATCAACTCCTTGAAGTTCACATCACCCAGTCGTATCCCAAGATACCGATTGAACAACCCTTCGATGATTGGTTTGAATCGCGACTCGTCTTCGGGCGACAGTTCGATGAACCCAAGCCTCACCATATCGTTCACAAGCCCGTGAACGTCGCGCTCGACAACGTGAAAGAACGCGTTGATCAGGTTCGATTGGAGCTTCATGTCCAAGCGGCCAACCATTCCGAAGTCGAAGAATGCCAGCCGCCCGTCAGCCATCACTCGCAGATTCCCCGGATGAGGATCGGCATGAAAGAAGCCGTCTTCGAGAAGCTGTTTCAAATAGGTTTTCGCCAGCGTCTTCACGATCTCGTGAGGGTCCTTCCCCTCTGCTCTTAGCTCCTCGGTGTCGGTCACCTTCAACCCGTCGATAAACTCCATCACGATCAGCCGCTGCGTCGAGAAAACCGGATAGATCTTTGGAACATAAACATCCTTCCACTTCGCGAAGTTTGTGCGAAACACCTCGGCATTGCGAGCCTCCTGCTCGTAATCCATTTCTTCGTGAATGGTGGTGTGAAACGCGTCAAGCGTCCCCTGCCAGTCAACACCTCGCACAAGGTTCGGATAGCGTTCGAGTCTGCGGGCGATTCGTCTGAGAACCGCTATATCGAACTCGATATGATCGTGAATCCCAGGCCGCTGAACCTTGATCGCCACTACCTGGCCGGTGCGCAGCCTCGCGCGATGAACCTGGCCCAGGCTTGCCGCCGCGATGGGCGGGTCGCCGAAGTCTTCAAAGATGTCGTCGATTTGCGCGCTGAGTTCGCTCTCGATAATCTCTCGCGCCTGCGCGGTAGGAAACGGGGGCACCTCATCCTGTAGCTTCGCCAGCTCCTGGATATATTCGACCGGCAGCAGATCGGCTCGAGTTGCCAGTGCCTGACCGGTCTTGATAAACGTCGGCCCCAGTCTGATGAGCTTCTCGCGAAGCAACGCCCCTTCCTGACGGCGCAGCTCCGGCTCGGATTTCTTTTTTATCCGCCAACCTCGAGTGTTTAGAAATACGCGCAGTGAGAACAGGAGGAACGAGGTCGTCACGCGGGCGAGACGAAAGTAGCCTCTCAGACCCGATGTGAGGCAGTGGCTCTCGCGGCGCCGGTCTCGTGCCGGACGGGTTGATCGCCGATCCGGCGGTGAGGGCAGCAGGTCTCCCATCCGTTGCCCGAATCGATGGCATGGTCGTTGATTCTATTTCAGTGCGCTTTGAATCTAACATTAGGAGCATCAGTGATGACTACGAAGTTTGGTCGCGCAACGTTGCCGGTTAGATTCTAGCATAAGCGGTTCGGCAGCCCCGTCCGGGGAATGCATTCGCACTCTCGAAGCCGTGCGCGGAAAGCGCAAGCCATCCAGGGTCGAGGAGCCTTCGTAGATATCCCATCAAAACTCTATGCGCAGACGGGTCAGTTGTGCTTAAATGGCTGGCAACTGATATCGAACGAGCAGCCTGCCCCTACGAACTCAAGAAACGAAGCTCAATGGTGTTTGGTCTCCCGCCGTGGGAACGGAGGCACTGCACTCCGCAATGCTCAGGCTGCCGCATGCGGTCTCGAGGTGTGTGAATGTCTCTCGACAAGTCTCAAGCTCTGAACGTAGCCAATGCGTACGTCCTTCAGCGCAACTTACCGGCTGCCGTCGAAATATATCGAAAGCTCATTGAATCTGATCCGGCTGATCTAACCGTCGTCAACGCGCTCGGCGACCTCTACGCCAGTGAGGGTCGAGTTCAGGATGCGATAACCGAGTTTTCGCGGGTGGCAGCGGGCTACGCAGAGGGTGGCTTGACGCGCAACGCCATCGCGACGCTCAAGAAGATGGCTGCGGTCGACCCGGCTAACATCGAGACGGCAACAAAGCTGGCCGATATGTATGCTCAAGCCGGGCTTCCCAGCGAGGCGCGTCATCACTACCTTCAGATCGCCGAGGCGCTCTCGCGCAAAGGGGAGACGCTGGGTGCGCTGAGCGCCTACAACAAGATCGTCGATCTCGACCCGTCGAACACATCGGGGCGAATCAAGCTCGCCGAACTCTACTTGCGTGAAGGTATGAACGAGCAGGCTTATGACGCGTTTGTCACCGCCGCTGAGCACCTTGCGGATGGATCAGAGAACCGGCGCGCTCTGAACGCATACAAGGAAGCCCTGGCAATCAGGCCCGACAGCGTCGAGGTAAAGGCGGCGGCGCGCAGGGTGTTGATCGCGCTCGGTGTGGCTGATCCGGACAAGAGCCTGCAAAGCCTCGCGTCGCAGGCGGTCGGGCCGGTCGATCTTCCCAGGGGAAACCGACCGAACCCGGTTGCCTCGGATCTGCCGGTTGCTTCAACTGCAGTCGATCAAGCTCCGCTTAGCGCAGACACTTTCGTGATTAAGGAGATTTCAAAGGCCGAAATTCTGGTGGCGTATGGACAGGTCGATCAGGCCGTATTAAAGCTTCGGAACGTACTCAGAGAACAGCCAGACAGCATAGACGTACACATCAAACTAAAGGACGTCTACCTGCGAACAGGAATGATGGCCGAAGCAGCATACGAATGCGCCGAGCTCGAGCGAATTCACAACTCCCGCGGAGAGGCTGATCGCGCGCGCGATTACGCGGTCAGAGCGAATCGATTGACCCAGTTGCTCGAGCATCCGTCCGGTGATCTGCCTGAGCCGAAAGCCAGGCCGGTGGTAGAACTTGAACCTCGCGTTGCCACTGCACCGGCTACTGCCGCGCCGCTACTCGCTCCAAATCCGCGGCCGGTTGCAGGCGGGCTCGATGTCCGTCCGGCTGAACCGAGCCGCATGACCATCTCGGTGGTTCCCTCAGATGCGCTTCCGATCCAGACGGCTACAACACCTGTTCCTGATCCAGGGCCGGCGTTGCAGTCGAGTCGTGTCGAAACGCTGGAACCGGCTCGCGTCGCGGAACTCATCGTGGCAGAAACCTCCGAGACGGCGCTTGCCCTTTCCACTGACGCAAGAGAGCGCGCTCTGCCCGTGTTGTTTGCCAGTTCAATACCAAAAAGGAAGACGCGCAGCCGCGCGGCGGCGGCGGCGATGGCTGGGGCCGTCTTTGTTCTGTTAGGGGCGAGTACGGTGATCGGCGGGTTGGCCTACGAGGCCCACCTCGACCAGCAGTATCAAGCGCTGGCACTGGCTACTCCGGTGTTGGCGCCTCCGGCTCCGCCTTCGGTGTTCATCTTTGATGACTCAATCCCATCACAGGAGGAGAACGAACCGATATCGATTGACGTGAGGCCAGCGGTTCAAACCGAGACGTCTGCGAGGGCGCAGAGCCCTGAGCCGGAAGCGCCAAAGCCCGAAGCGGCAAAGCCGGAAGCGACAAAGAATGAGGTGCCGTCCCCGCCGCAACCCATCACAGAGCCCGCCAAAGAAGCGACGAGGCCAGCGCCACCTCCGCCTCGCCAGGCATTTGGTCCCGACAGCCGCGCGGCAACCGATGCTCGGACCCCAATCGGGGTGCCGGTAGATGTTCCGATCGGCGCGACTCGTGCGGCTGAGCCACCTCCAAGGCTCGTACGACAGTCGCCTGGAGTTGTGCAAGGCGGTACCCTGAAGAGAGTCGATCCCGTTTATCCGGCGGCGGCGAGGCAGGCTCGGCAGGCCGGTGCTGTCACCGTTGAAGTGATGATCAACGAACAAGGAAATGTTACCGCCGTGCGAGCGCTTTCAGGGCCTGCGCTGCTGCGTGACGCGGCGTTGGGGGCGGCTCGGGCGTGGAAGTTCAAGGCTTCGACGCTTGGGGGCTTGCCCGTCGCGACCAGCACAACCATCGTTTTCAACTTTAAGCTCTAAAGCGCCAGGGATGCCCTTACCGTCTTACGCGCTGTCCTATGGCGGAACGCTGCCAGGGGTTGAATGTTTGTAGGCGGCAAGACGTGCGACGGCCCGACTCTTCCAAGAGTTCAATGTTTATTTGTTCGCCGCCGCGCGCTCCACTAATAAGGAGAGCGCGCATTTGGTCGTTCTCTCGACCATAGACATTCCACTTCGCCCAGGTGGCATACCTACTGCGGCACCCAGCCCATCTTCGTCGCAGGCTAGAACACTTCTCACGAAGCGGCATGCAGAGTCAGGCCGTCAAGTTTTTGCCATGACAGGAGCGGGGATTTCTTTTGAGGCCGATGCTGATATAATTTCGCGCAACGGAAAAGCGACATTGCGGAAGGGAGCTTTCGTTCTTGGAGCACATATTGATCAAGCGCCAGGGAAGTTACCTTTACGCCCGATCATTCGGAATTATCGTGATGCTGTTGACGCTGATTTACGGCGGACTCGGCGCGGTGTTGGCAATCATAACCGAGTCGGATCTCGACGATGTCCTGCAGGAGATAATCTTTCCGATCCTGGCGTTTATTCCTGTGTTGATGATGTGGGTCGGCTATGCCGGAATGCTGTGGGCGTTCAAACGAGAGGCAAGCCACGCTATCGAGCTGAATGAGGAGGGAATCAGGGAGACTCGCGCCGGGCGCGAACACCAGTTCATACCCTGGGCCGGAGTGCGAGAGATCGAACTCGCGGCCGACGTATTCGGTGGAATGAGCCTCAAGACAAAGGGAGCTTTCTCGGAAATAACGATTTCAAATGTGGATCTGGAAATCACCCACCCCATGAACATCAGAAAGATGCACCGCGCGTTGAGCAGAGCAAACGAGATCGGCAAATTGTTTGCCTGGCTCAAAGAGAGTGCACCTCAAGCCGCATTGCGAATGAACAAGCTCGCACGGAGACGACTCAAGAAACACGCGTTGGCCGATATTGATTCAGCCGTGCTTTAGACGGTAAACCTTCCGCAACCAAACAACTCCATTGCCCTCTTTGGAGTGTTGGGTCGGTCCGCACTGTAAGACCTAATTACATCGGTACCGAGCAGATCAACATTCCAGACAACCTGGGTCCCCGCAGCAAAGTAGTCTGCGCGCTTGGCCGCCATCAGTTGTTCAGCTAAAGGACCGTAATCGGATTCGCTTCTCACTTCGACAGCAAAAACGGGCGCGCCTTCCAAGAACTTCATGCCGGTCGTTGGTCGCACGTGCCATGCGGCATCCGGACTGAATGATTCTCGGTGAGGCAATTCGACTCGGAAGCCGACGTTATCAGCATAAGCACGTCCGGGAGTTCTCCCCTCGTGCTGACGCAGGCTAATGTAAATAGATCCGCTAGCGCGATTGGGCATATCCCCGGTTGGTGACATCAGTACGATCTCCCCATCGACGATTTCGGCTTTGCCGTTGTCGGGAAGATCATAGAGATCTTGAATTGTCGCTTTTACTTCTGTGCTCATCGTCGAATCTCACTGCCGAATATTAGCACAAAACATTGCGAATCAGTGTCGTTCTCATTGATTGTCAGCTTGGCGGCTGGTCGCTGCCGGATGCTATACTCTGGCTCACCCGCCAACGGGACGAACCAATGAGAGACAAGTACGAAGTCGTGATCGGGCTCGAGATTCACGCCCAGCTGAGCACCGATTCGAAGATATTCTGTGGATGCTCGACCAGGTTTGGCGACGAAGCCAACTCGAACACCTGTCCAGTCTGTCTGGGTCTGCCGGGCGCGCTCCCGGTTCTGAATCGCCGAGTGGTCGAAATGGCCGCGCGTGCCGCTCTGGCTCTGAATCTCAACATCAATCACGAGTCGATTTTTTCGCGCAAGAACTACTTTTACCCGGATCTTCCCAAGGGTTATCAGATCTCGCAATATGATCGCCCGTTCTCCGAGCACGGATGGGTCGAGATACCGACTTCTGAACGCAACGAGTCGGGACACGCGACCGAGTGGCACACGAAGAAGTTTTGCATCACCCGCCTTCACCTCGAAGAAGACGCAGGCAAGTCGCTTCACGAAGGGATGCCCGATACGACCAAGTCTTATGTCGATCTGAATCGAAGCGGTGTACCACTGGCCGAAATAGTCTCCGAGCCAGACTTTCGCTCCTCCTGGGAAGCTTGCGACTACATGCAATACGTCCGTCGCACGCTCTTATACATCGGCGTCTGCGACGGCAACATGGAGGAAGGAAGCTTGCGATGCGACGCCAATGTGTCGGTGCGTCTGCGAGGCGCTGAGACGTTCGGAACGCGGGTCGAGCTTAAGAATCTCAATTCGTTTCGATTTCTTCAGAAGGCGCTCGAGTATGAGATTGATCGGCAAATCGCCGCGGTCGAATCAGGCGAGGCAATCGTTCAGGAGACAAGGTTGTGGAATGAGCGCGAGTCAAAGACTTACTCGATGCGCTCGAAGGAAGAAGCACACGACTATCGCTATTTCCCTGAGCCCGATTTGCCACCACTGGTCGTTGCCGAGGAGCTGATCGAGAGATTGCGTGCTGAGCTGCCCGAGCTTCCTGATGCTCGCCGCCGCCGTTTTGTCGATGAGTACGGGTTGTCATTTGACGATGCGGCGCAACTGACCGAGTCGCGGGGTACTGCTGATTACTTTGAAACAGCGGCGCGGGCTTGCGGTAATGCAAAAGCCGCGGCCAATTGGATTCTCAACGAGTTGATGCGCGAGATGAAGGGGGCAAGCGCGGATATCAGCACGGTGCCGGTCTCTGCCGAGTCGTTGGCAGAGATGATCAAGATGATTGACGGCGGCGGAATCAGCGGAAAGATGGCCAAGGACGTCCTGGTGCAAATGTATCAATCAGGTAAAACGGCGGAAGAAATCGTTGGTGAGATGGGTGGCTCGCAGGTATCAGATGAAGATGCGATCCGCGCGTTTGTGAATCAGGCCATCGCCGCGAACCCAAAACAGTTGGAACAATATCACGCGGGGAAGACAGGTCTCGCGGGATTCTTTGTTGGGCAGGTAATGAAGCTGAGCGGAGGGCGAGCGAATCCGCAGGTTGTCAACGAAGTACTAAAAAAGGCGCTTGAAGGCTGAGGGTACCGAGGTTCATGAGGATCAAATACGGGTTGGTTGTCTTATCATCGGTTGCTATCTTGCTGGGTGCGAGCGGGTGCAGAAAACCGGACACCGACGATGAGGTTACGGTTCTGGAGACCAACTATGGCCGAATAGTGATTGAGCTCCTTCCCAGTGTGGCGCCAAAACACGTCCGGAATTTCAAAGAGCTGGCGAGCACAGGTTTCTACGACGGCACCAGGTTCCACCGGATCGTGAAAGATAAGAACCTGCCGACCGCTATCCAGGGCGGCGATCCCAATACGATCAACGGGGATCCATCCTTCTGGGGACAAGGTCAAAGGGGGCAACGAACCGTGCCTGCGGAGATCTCCACGTTGAAGCACGAGCGCGGGATAGTCTCGGCCGCCCGGCGGCCAGATGACATCAACAGCGCCACCAGTCAGTTCTTTATTTGTGTCGGCGCACAGCCCGGTTTTGACGGTCAGTATTCGATTTTCGGCCGAGTGATCGATGGGATGAATGTGGTTGACTCGATTGCGCGTGCCCCGACGCTGCCAAAGAGCGACAGGCCGGTTGACCCTGTAGTGGTCAACCGGGCCTATGTTGTTAAGCGAAGCGAGTTGAAGTAAGGAGGCCGGTATGAACAAGCACGACATTGAATACCTGTACAACTACAACCGATGGGCCAATGCAACAGTTCTCGATGCCGTTTCGAAGCTGACGCCTGAGCAGTTCGTAAGGGACTTGCAAAGCAGCCACAGTTCAGTGAGGGATACGCTGGCACATAATCTCGCCGCGGAGTGGATCTGGCTCGAACGATGGAAGGGTGTGTCGCCAAAGGGCTTGCTGAGTTCGAGCGACTTTCCTACTGTCGAGTCGCTCGCAACCCGATGGGCGGAGGTTGAAAAGGGTTACGCGGAGTTCATCGGCAAAATTACCGACGAGTCACTGGCAACCCAAATCACATACACAAACACAAGGGGCGAGCAGTGGACCTATCCCCTCGGACGGATGATCCAGCACGTGATGAATCACTCTACCTACCACCGTGGACAGGTTACGACCCTGCTTCGACAACTCGGCGCCGAGGTGAAGCCGGTTGATCTTCTGGTTTTTATGGATGTGATGGCAGGCTAGCTCTCCGGGTTTAGCTAATTCTTGACAACCTCCTTACACCGGCGCAAGCTGGTATCCGCTTGAGGTCGTGCTTTCGGGAAGGTCTATTCCAATGCAACTTGCTCGCGTGCTCGGGACGGTAGTGGCGACGGTCAAGAGCGAAGCGCTCGAAAGCCGGACGCTGCTTGTGATTCAGCCGCTCGACGGTCTGCTGGATCCAAAGGGCTCGCCTATGGTGGCGATTGATTCCGTCGGCGCGGGCAAAGGAGAGATAGTTTTCTGGTGCCGCGGGCGCGAAGCTTCGTTTCCGTTCTTGCCGGCTGATGTGCCCAGCGATTGCACAATAGTCGGAATAGTCGATTCAGTTTTTCTTGACTCCAGATTCACCGGCTCGACTCAAGAATCGCAAATAAGAAATAGAAAATAGAAAATAGAAAATAACATGATTCTCGCGCGCGTAATCGGCAATGTCGTAGCCACTCAAAAGGACCATCGCTATGAAGGCGGGCGGATAATGATCGTCCGTCCGATCAATCCTGATGGCTCGGACGCCGGTGATGAACTGCTCGCTTTAGACGCGGTGGATTCCGGCGTAGGTGATATGGTTGTGGTCGTCCGTGAAGGATGGTCGGCCTCGACAACGTCGACCGGAAGCCCTGGTGCGGCGATCGATTCTGCCATTATCGGTGTGGTCGACACGGTCGAGGACAACGTTTAGAACGCGAGTCGAAATCGCAGGGAAGCGGAACGGGCATGCTCAACCAGGATAAGGAAATAGTCAAACGGGTGCTCGAGGCTTTGCTCGAGAAACTCACTGCGAATCCCCGCGATGGCGAGGAAAATACCAGCACTAACCCGCTGTTTGAGAGTCTCAACTCGAAATCAGCGGTGGCCAGGCCTTCTGTGGGCTCTGAAACTCAGAACACCGTTACGCATCGTGAATCGAACGCCGATGAGCTCGCGACCCCGAGCGCCGGCGCGTTTGCTCACGACAACAATCAGGTCTCACATCCAGGGCTTGAGCGCTTTCCATTGGCCGATACCCAGTCAAACCCTGCCGCCCCAAAGGCTTGCTTTATGGAACCTGGCCGCACCTGTGTTGGTTCTGGCGCTTGTGAAATGCGTGGATATTGACCGCCGGCGCCGCGCTTTTGGTCCGGGTGTGAGGTTATCTAGGAAGACATGGACAAGCGCTCCAGCCTGACCTTCTCTCATCAAGGAGAGCCACGAAGGCTGGACCTCAGCACCGCGACCTTGCGAATCGGACGCCACGACGACAACGACCTCGTATTCGATAATCCCTACCTCTCCAGATATCACGCTGAGATTTTTTCGGATGGCCCGCGGATTCTGATTCGCGACCTGGGAAGCACATCAGGGACCTTTGTAAACAGCGAGCGGATCAAGCAGCGGCGTTTGAAAGATGGCGATTCGATCAGACTGGGCAGGGCGCGAGGCGTCGAATTCGTGTTTCACACGGATGATTCGGGCGACGCTGCCGGTATGAGCGCCGAGCTCAAACCCGCACGGATGATTCCGCCAGACGATACTCTGTTCATCAACACGGCGAAACTCCCGTACTCGGGCGATCTGGCGGACCAGACCATTGAGCGGCTGCGCTCGCTCTACGAATTTACAAGCGAACTGCTAACTGCTCAGTCGTTCGAAGACTTAAGCGACCGGCTGGCGGCATTCATCAATCGCGCTATCAGGGCGGAGCGTTGCGCGGTGCTTTTGTGGAACAACGAGTCTCGAATGCTCGAGATCTGTTCCGTGCAAGGGAACGAAGGACCCGTAAAGCCGAGCCGTAATATCACCGATCTCGTCTACAACGACAACGTCGCGGTGCTGAGCTTCGATGCGAGCTCGGACGCCCGATTCGCCGAGGGTGATTCCGTGAGATTCGGTTCAATTCGATCGGTAATGTGCGCGCCGATCGGCTCCAAGATCCGTCTGTGGGGCGTCTGCTATGTAGACAACGTGACGACGGATGAAGCATTCGATGACGAAGCGCTGGACTTTCTGACGGCGGTTGCCAGACACGCCGGATTGGTCATGGAGAACCTCTACCTCCTGGACGAGCAGCGACGTTCGCTTGAGAGCTTTATCAGCACGCTCGCCGCATCGCTGGATGCGCGCGACGACAACACCGCCGGTCATTCAGCAAGAGTCGGCGTTATCGCATCGGGCATTGCGCAGGAGATGGGGCTCGGCGAGGTAGAGTCCCGGTTGGTATATTACGCGGGGCTATTGCACGATTACGGCAAGATCGGGATTCGAGACGATGTGTTGCTCAAACCCGCACAGCTTACCCCGGAAGAGTACGAGCAGATCAAGGAGCATCCGCGGCACACTTACCGGCTGCTCTCGAAGATACGCTTCCCCGAAGACCTCGCAGACGTGCCGATGGTTGCCGCCTCGCATCACGAGCGCTGGGACGGCACTGGATATCCGAGCGGGCTCAAGGGTGAGCAGATTCCGTTGGGTAGTCGAATCGTCGCAGTGGCCGATGCCTATGATGCGATCACCGAAGAACGATGCTACAGCGAGCCGTTGACACCTATGGATGCGCTCGGTCTGCTCACGATGCGATCGGGGACCTACTTTGATCCGGAAGTAATCGAGGCTCTGTTAAGGCACTACGACAATGAGATCGAACCGCGCAACCGCCGCCTGAGCGAACGTTCGACGATGAAGGAGGTCAAATAACATAGTGCGTTTTTTGCGTTCGTTGCGGTTCTTTGCGTTGAGAATTCTCCGCGCAAAGGCGCAAAGAACCGCTAAGAACGCAAAGAACCGCTAAGAACGCAAAGACCGCAAGAAAGATCTGGGCTAGAATCTATGAATTCTGCCGCACGAGTGAGGTGACAATTCGAGCCAGGCCCTCAACCACCGAGAGCCCCACTCGCTCTTCGTGATGGAACACCGCGTTGCGAGTCTCATCCCCGGCCGTGTACTTAATCGTAAGGATATAGTCGTGCTCCTTTACATCCGGCGTTTTTTTCCCCGGGATCAGGAGCGCGCCGGGACCGATCATCAGCCACCACCACCATTTCGGACGTTCACGTTTGCCTGCGATCATCGTGCTTGCGTCCACGACGTTGGCTTCGAGTATTGACGCCGCCGGAATCTTCACCGATCTGGTGCCGGGTATGAGTTCGGCAACCTCAATCCCTTCGGCGCTGATAATGAGGCGAACCGGTCCGGCGTCCTGGAATCTGTCGAGGCCGTCGAGATAGCCGATCTCCACCCGGGTCGTCTGTATGGTGCCGGACTTGCCGCCGCTTGAGATTGGCAAGCCGCACCAGATGCATTTCTTCGCGGTGGCGCCGTTAGCGCGCCCGCACTCATCGCAGTAGATCGGAGTCATAGCGAATGATACGTAATGCGTGAAACGTCAAACGTGAAACGGTGAAACGTGAAACGGTGAAGGGTGAAGGGTGAAGCGTGAAACGGTGAAACGTGAAACAGTGAAGGGTGAAGCGTAAACGTAAAACGTGAAACGTGAAAGGAGCAGCGTGATGCGCCCCTTCTCCCCTTCTCCCCCTCTCCCTTTCTCCCTTTCTCCCTTTCTCCCTTTCTCCCCTTCTCCCTTCACCCCTTCGGCTTATAACCCGGACCTCTCAACGCGCGGCCAGGCAAGGCGTTCGTTTGCCTGCCCGCGAGCACAACCAACGCTCCGTTGACTATCACATCGCGCATTCCCACTGATAGCCGATTCGGATCTTCAAACGTCGCCACGTCGCGGATTTGCTGCGGGTCGAACACGACAACGTCCGCGAAGAAACCGGGCTTGATCAATCCGCGATCGGAGAGATGAACTCGATTAGCCGCAAGCGAGGTCATCTTTCGAATTGCCTCTTCGAGCGTGAGGACGTGTTCGTCTCGAACATAGCGACCCAAAATGCGTGGGAAAGACCCGTAGCCTCGCGGATGCGCGTTTCCTTCCGCCAACGGCCCGGCCAGCGCCACCGCGCCGTGATCTATCCCCACGCTCACCCACGGCTGTTTCAACGCGAGCTTCACCTCGTCTTCGCTCATCAGGAAGACGATCATGCTCGTCTGTGCGTTATCGGCAATCAATAGATCAAAGAGCGCGTCAATCTCGTCGGTTTTACCCATCATTCGCGCGACTTCGTTTATGCGTTTGCCTTCGTACCTGGCGAGTTCACGATTCAGGACGCTTGCGATCAGGATTCCCTCACCTCCCCCGGCGCCGAGGTAAAAGTTCTCCCATGCATTCGACGGCGAGCGCATTTCTTGTTTCAACTTCTCGCGCGTTGCTGGATCCTTCAATCTCTCGACGAACTTCGCGGTGCCTCCCTCGTGAGCCCACGGCGGCACCGCTGCTCCAAGCGAGGTCGCCCCGGCAACATACGGATACTGATCGGCGGTGATGTCCAGACCTCGCGCCCGTGCGGAGTCGATTTTGGCAATCACGTCGCGCATTTTCCCCCAGTTTGGCTTTCCAGCCATCTTCAGGTGAAAAATCTCGACTGGGACATTCGCTTCGGTTCCGATGCGAATGGCTTCATCGAGAGCCGACATAATAGAGTTGCTTTCATTACGCATATGCGTCGCGTACACGCCGCCGTAATGCGAAGCGACTTTCGCCAATTCGATCAGCTCTTCGGTCCTGGCATAGAACGCGGGCGCGTAGACGAGAGACGTGCTGATGCCGACGGCTCCATCTTCCATCGCTTGAGCCACAAGCTTTCGCATCTCTTCCAGTTCAGGCTCTGTGGGCGCGCGGTTCTCGTCGTGAAGCACGTACTGGCGGACCTGGGTCGCGCCGACGTAGGTCGCCAGGTTTATCGCGGTGCGGCTGCGTTCGAGCCGCGCGAAGTATTCGCCAAGAGTGCGCCAGTCGGCGGTGAGTTTGAAGTGCTTTAGAAATGGATCGAGTTCTTTGAGTATGTAGTCATTGACGGGCGCGGCGGAACCGCCTTCGCCGGTGACTTCGGTTGTGATGCCTTGAAAAACCTTCGATTCGGCTCGAGGGTCGATCAGCAGGCTCAGCTCTGACTGACCGAGCATATCGATGAAGCCAGGGGCCACAACCAACCCGCGAGCATCGATTCGCCGCACCGCTCGCGCAGGACCGACTCGGCCGACTTTGACTATGCGGTCGCCGCGAATCGCCACATCGCCGTAGAACCAGGGGTTGCCGGTCCCGTCTACGATGCGCCCGTTCATAATAATGAGGTCGTATCCCTCGACCTGGGCTTCAAGTGGCGGCGTAAGGCCTACCGTAATGAGAACGAGCACGAGCGCGATCAGAAGTCGCTTCATCGGTTCCTCCACAAATAGTTTATTGTTTCTGGTTTGTAGTTTCTGGTTCGTGGTCATTGGAATGTACACTGCTGCGAAGACCGAAACCAGAAACCAGAAACCAGAAACCGCCTACGCGCGGGGATTATAGTGGGCTCAGAGAGACTTCAACAATGGTTGCTTCGATTGGGGCTGGGGATATCGGGTGTGTTGTTGATTCGCTTCGCGATTGATTTCGCAGACGGGATGAAGTGGTGGTTGACAGCGCCGTTCTGTTTGCTGGTGGTGGTCGCGCTCGGAGTGGGAGTCGCAAATGGGTTCGGTGCGAGCTCAGAGAGGGCTTCTCAACGATCCGTGCGCAATCCAAAGCGAGCGCTATTGCTGGCTGCGATCCCGATCGGGTTCCTAACCTCATCTCTCGACTGCACGGGGTTGAGCCTGCAAGGTTGTTCGGCCTTTTGCACCTTCGTGAAAGTGGCTTGGATTCCGCTGATTGCTCTCGCCTGCGCGGTCTACTTTTTCAGCGATAGACGACCTTGGCTCACTGTGATTATGGCCATGTCGTTCGTCCCGCTGGTACCGCACTGCGTTTGTTACAACATCGGGAACGGGTGGTGGATCGATCGCCTTGGCGCGAGTCCACTCTGCTATGGCTGGGGGTTTGTTGTGAGCGTTATATCCGTCGGAGCATTGAGCAAAGGCGCGGCTCTCTGTCCGTCGATTGTGATGTGTATGACAATCATTGGTGGGGCGGCGGGGTTCTTTGTGTCGCACCACTATTTTCAGTTTCCGTGGTGAGAAGAGGCATGAACTGAAAAAGGCAGAACCGCCATGCAGACGGTTCTACCGATGAATACCGCTAACGGGACTCGAACCCGTAGTCTCCGCCTTGAGAGGGCGAATTGGGCGGATAGGGTAGGTTTGCATACGTTTGCATAAAGGCGCATAAGTCGCGGCATTGCCCGCCCTTGTGCTCCCTTTTGCCGTGTGTGCCTGTTTGCATTGCTTTGCACCCGAATGCAGGCGGCCGCGTTACCAGAGCGTTACCAGATTCGAACGCTTGTTCGAACTCGTTGCTCCTGAGCGAGGGTAGCGGGTGTAGCACGGCTTCCCATCTAAGCCTATAGTTATTCAATTACCACCTCTTGGTTTGCCTCGCGATAAGATAGGGCTAAGATAGGTTGTTGTGCTACAGGTGCTACGGGGCTAGCGAGGGAAGTCGAGAATCACGGATCATATCTGGACGTTTAGGCGGAATTGTTAGCTCGATAATGCTCGTATACCCGAACACGCTTAGCCAGTTCTTTAGCAAGATATGTTGCTTCGATTCGGTCATCGTCAGTATTGCGATAGGGCACTTTCTTGATATTCCCATGCGTTGGCGTCTCTGGAATAACATCCAAGCTGTCACCACTGTCCTGTGTCGTGACTTCTCGTATTTGCCCAGAGCTTATGACTATGAGTCCGTGAATTGGATCGTGGAAATTAGCCCTACAGGCTTCAGGCGTGGTATCGACAGATAAGCCCTTCGTATCTCTGTCGCGACGATAGAACAAAGGGTGCTTTACTTCAGTGTTGTTATCTTTTAGCCAGTTGTCGTGAATAATGGCGCGATACAAAGACTGATCGTCTGGGTATCCCGCCAGACCGGTTGGTATTCTTAGATCGTAGCCTTCATCACTCATCCCTTGAGTAGCCAGTTCAACCGATCAGTTGAATAGATCGCGGAATAATCTCTACCGCCATAGGTACGGCCGGACTGGAAATAGATATAGTCCCGTTGGCTAGAATCCCCACGGCATGCATACATTAGCTGACGGCCGTCCACCTCCCACTCAATATCAATACCGCCTTCACCATCTAGAATGAGTTCGGGCCTATCGTTCAATAGTGCACTGGTCTCAACTAGTCTCTTTCTCGCGTTAGAGTATGAGTAGTAGGTTGGCCTCAGAACACCGGGAATCTCCGAGTCGTTTAACAAAGAATCCAGTTCCTTGAGTGACTCTATTGCCCAGGTGCTGGCGTCTCGTTGCACATTATGAATAATGTGCTCGCGCTTCATCGAAAGGGTCTGCCCCGATGGCTGCGCTAATGCGGCAACTATGATTAAACCCTCAATTGGCATGTTACTGGCCCCCTGCCTTCTCCTCTTGCGCCTTATGAATTGCTTCTAATTGATCTATCATCTGTTGAATTAATGGAATCAGCGACTTCGCAACCGGGAGCGCAATTAATACGGTTGCCTCAACTTCTCTTACGACCCCTTGCCTTTCAAGCTTCTCCACTTCTGGTCCGACTTCATCATTAACAATATCATGAACGACCATCTCGGGCATTGGACGGAGGTCATTAGAAAACCCGAGCTGTACAAAGCCAGCGGGGGTAATCCCTGCCCAGGCCCCGCTGACAACAATCGTGCGATGTAGCGAGCCATACTGATAGAATATCTTAATCTGCTGCTTAGACCCTTGTTGTTCTGTGTCGCTCATGAGAAATTCGCCTCAATTGTAGCGCCGCCATCATAACCTACTGCGAATTGCCGAGCAATACACCACAATAGGAGAGTATCAATACCTCCTACTCTTGCCCTTCCGGTAGAACCCGCTCGACGCTAACGCACTTGAAGCCGAAACTTCGTAGCGCGCATTTCAAAAGCCTTCCAGCAGGCGGATCGTATCGTCAACCGTCCGGGCGTACGCCGCAGGCTTTACAGTGTCAACCTTCGATATGGGGACCGCCCGCTTTGTGAGACTTAATCTTTGAAGCCAAACGGCGGAGCGCGAGATCGAGCAGTAGGCGCAGCCGTGCAGCATCGCCAACCGCCTGGGCGATTGCGGCCGCCGCCCGCGACGGTCGAGATTTCACCGTGATGCGAAATGTTAGCGTGATGCGAAACACACTTTTAGTTAGAAAACACAGCCGCCCGAGTCCCTCACGAGTCACAAATATTTTGACGGGGGGCCGTCACTATATTGGCCGCCTCAAGCCTCCTATCGCGGCGTGTCCCATAGGTCTTTCATTCCCAGCCGCGCAAGTCTCTCGCGATTGTATTCGGCTAGAGTCTCTTCATAAATTCGCTCAAGCCGCCGGCGCTCCAGCTCCTCGAGAAACCCCGGCGAGACCGCCGTGGTGCCGAGAGACTTAACCGAGACAACCGCCCGAGGCTCGGCAGCAGACGTTCGCGCAGCTAATAAATTTCCGAAATGGGCCATCACTTCAGCCATCCCACTTTCCCGCTGGGTGGCACGCGGTCAACAAGCTGGATGCGAATGAGCGGAGTTGACCTCCACACGGTAGCAACGCTACTCGGTCACAAAGATTTGCGGATGACGGCTCGCTACAGTCACTTGAGCCCTGATTTCTTAGGCGAGGCAGTGAACACGCTAGACGGCGTTTTCGGCGTTCCGCGTGACCCAGGCGTTACCACACCTAAGTCGCTTAATGACGAGGCCACCGTAACTGTTGAAAAGAAAAGTACCGCTAACGGGACTCGAACCCGTAGTCTCCGCCTTGAGAGGGCGGCGTGTTAACCACTTACACTATAGCGGCAAAAGATCAAACTTCGAGCTTCAGTATACACAGCCTGTTTCGTCGTCGCAACGGAATGCCAAGCCGGGGGTGCCGGTCAGGTTTTCGCGCAAACCCAACTCGTGAGAGGTGGGTCGGTGATGCTGCAGCCTACAACAGATCAGATGTGCTTCAACGTCTGGCTTTTCCCCACATACCCACCTCGTCACGAGATGGGTTTGCGCGAAAACCTGACGCGCACCCCCTAAGCCGGGCGATCAGCCTACGGGTCGCCGCACTGAGTTTCAGCCAAACAGCAACGTGTCTAGAAGCAATCACGGTTGAGATCCGGCCCGTGAGATCCATACCAGTTCTCCTGGTCTCTCATTGTCGGGCTCTTTAGATCGCCTGGACGCCAGCTCCACAGCCAACTCTTTCCAGGAAGCCTTAGCCCGGTGGCGGCGCCCGGCTTCAACATCGACGAGCACCTCAAGGCATCAAACACGTCTCAAAGACACGTTCCGCTTCTTTCCCGCCAGTCCTCTTGTTTTTTTCGGAATCGAATTTGACCTTTCCAGAATTGAGTGGTTCAATAGGTCCCCGTTGATGCTGAATCAACTTCTCAGCAGTCAAGCTTGGCGCTATTTGCATGGGGCTGCGCTTCCGGTTACACCATCAATTCGCGCCGATTGGCCTTAAAGACCAGAGAAAAAAAAGATCCGCGCACAGGCAGTTTGGCGCTGTTATGTCCGGGCAATCGTGAACAACGCTGTTCGACAAGTCGCGATCAATTTGAGAGCAGAGGCCGAGGACTGCGACAGGACGCAACTCCACAGCCCCCGCTATGCCGGGCGAGTAGATCAGACTCCGATTCTGTGCGCCTAACCCGTGGTTCATTGTTGGAGCGCGTTGTTTCCAGCGCCCTTGTGCGGTTGGGGAAACGATGGGGCAGATCTTCAATCGAAGCACGAATTTTATCTCGAAGACTACCATCTTCGGCGCAGTCTTCTTCGCCGGGATCACCATCTGGATGCTGCTCGCGTTCAACCGCTCCTCTTACTACACTCAGGCCTTTTTTCCACGCGAACAGCCGGTTCAGTTCAGCCACAAACATCACGTTGGCGATGACGGGATAGATTGCCGCTACTGTCACACTACCGTCGAGAAACTTGCGTACGCGGGTATCCCTCCGACAAAGACGTGCATGAATCGCCATACACAGATTTGGGCCGACAGCCCTTATCTGGAACCCGTGCGTGAGAGTTGGCGAAGCGGCAAACCCATAAAGTGGACTCGAGTGTACGACCTGCCTGACTTTGTCTATTTCAATCACAGCATTCACGTGAACAAGGGCGTGGGGTGCTCGACCTGTCACGGGCGCGTTGATCGGATGCCGCTGACCTATCAAGCGGCTTCGCTTCAGATGGAGTGGTGCATCGAGTGTCACCGCCAGCCAGAGATGTTTATCAGGCCAAAAAAAGAAGTGTTCAACATGGACTGGCCGCCCGCCACATGGGATCAGAGTCCTGATAAGCAGTGGCATCAGGAGGCGGAAGGCCCGAAGTTGTCAAAGGAATACAAGATTCAGAGCACCGGCGTGATGACCAGCTGCAGCACGTGTCACCGGTGAGCGGATCGAGGATGAAGGATTGAGGATGGAGGAGGATGGAAGATGGAGGATCGAGGATAGAGGACAGCGAGAAATAGAGATGGCAGAGGACAGCGAGAAATAGAGATGGCAGAGGACAGCGAGAAATAGAGATGGCAGAGTTGATCAAGTTGAAAGGAATCGAGAGAGCAGCGGACGGTCGCACCGGTCAACCCGACAGCGATCCTCAGGCTCCTAGCCTCCATCCTCCATCCTCCATCCTCGATCCTCAATCTTCCATCCTCCATCCTCCATCCTCCATCCTCCATCCTCCATCCTCTATCCTCGAGCCTCAGGCAGCTCCTCCTCAGGCCCGGATCCTCGATCCCAGATCCACGGGAAAGCAATATTGGCGCAGCCTCGAAGAGCTGGCCGAGACCGACGAGTTTCAGGAGTTGCTGCATCGCGAATTCCCGGAGCAGGCGACCGAATGGAGCGATCCCGTCGGGCGCCGCAAGTTTCTCAAGCTTATGAGTGCGTCGTTTGCGCTGGCGGGACTCACTGCGTGTACGCGGCAACCCACCGAATACATCGCGCCTTATGTTCGCCAGCCCGAAGAACTCGTGCCTGGCAAACCGGCTTTTTTTGCGACCGCAATGCCCCTGGATGGTTTTGCGACCGGCTTGATTGTAGAGAGCCACGAAGGACGGCCTACCAAGATAGAGGGCAACAAGGATCATCCGGCGAGCCTCGGCGCCACCGATGTTTTTTCGCAGGCTTCGGTGCTCGGGCTCTATGATCCAGACCGTTCTCAAACGCTCACCTATCTTGGAGAGATCGTCACCTGGTCGGCGTTTCTTGGCGGAGTTCGTCCCGCTGTGGACGCTCAACGTGCGGCGGCGCAAACGCCGGCGAAGGGTGGGCTGCGAATACTCACCGAGACCGTCACGTCGCCGACGCTGGCGTATCAGATAAAGACCTTGCTCGCGACGCTGCCAAATGCGAGGTGGCATCAGTATGACCCAGCCGGCCACGACAATGTGCGCGAAGGCTCGCGTTTGGCGTTTGGTCAGTACGCAAATACCGTCTACCACTTCGATAAGGCTGATGTCGTGCTGTCGCTCGATTCGGATTTTCTCGCGTGCGGTCCGGCGAGCCTCCGATATGCACGCGACTTCGCTTCGAACCGCCGATTGACCGAAGGCAAGCGTGAGATGAGCCGGTTGTACGTGGTCGAGAGCACGGTGACCAACACCGGGGCCGTGGCGGATCATCGTTTGCCAGTGAGGCCCACCGAACTTGAAGGTTTCGCCCGCGAGGTGTCTGCCCGATTGGGTGTTCAAATCGCACCGGGCGGAACGGGCGGAAAGATCGAGCATCTCACATGGATCGAAGCAGTCGCGAAGGATCTGAACCAACATCGAGGATCCAGTATCGTGATCGCCGGCAACTCCCAGCCACCCGTGGTTCACGCCCTCGCTCACGCGATGAATCAGGCACTGGGCAATGTCGGCAACACGGTTGTCTACACCGATCCGGTTGAAGCCAACCCCGTCGACGGAAACGCGTCGCTCCGAGATCTTGTCGGGGATATGAACTCAGGCAAAGTGGAGGTGCTGCTCATTCTCAGCGGCAACCCCGTCTACAACGCGCCTGCCGATCTGGACTTCGCTGGGGCAATCCGCAAAGTCCCGCTGCGAGTTCACCTGAGCCTCTACAAAGACGAGACTTCCGAGTTGTGTCAATGGCACATCCCTGAAACACACTATCTCGAGTCGTGGAGCGATGCGCGAGCATACGACGGAACGGCCTCGATCATTCAGCCCCTGATTGCGCCGCTCTATTCGGGGAAGACCGCCCACGAAGTGCTCGCTGCTTTCTTGAACGAACCGGAGCGGTCGAGCTACGAGATCGTTCGCGACTATTGGAAACTTCGGTTCGCGCTGGGCAATCAGGAGCCACCTGTCGACATACTGGCGACCAGCGCTCAGAGCGGATTCTCCGCAGTGACGACGGGAACGAAGATGGCTCGCGCGACGGTGGCAGGTGGGGCTGAGTTCGAACAGCTCTGGCGAAAAGCACTACACGACGGTTTAGTCGCCGGTACCGCATTGCAACCCAAGGCTATTACTCTGAAATCCGACTGGGCGACCCAGGTTACCAACCCCCAGCCCCCAACCCCCAACCCCCAGTTGGAGATTGTATTCAGACCTGATCCGACTATTCACGATGGACGGTTTGCAAACAACGGGTGGCTCCAGGAGTTGCCAAAGCCGTTGAGCAAGCTCACCTGGGACAACGCAGCGATTGTAAGCCCTACTACCGCTGCCGGTCTGGACCTGGGCAAGAGAGTAAACGATATCTCAACAAACCGAATGAGCAGTATTGGCGGCGAGATTCTCGCCGACAGAATCGAGCTTCGATACCGGGATCGTACGGTCATTGCGCCGGTTTTTATCCAGCCAGGCCAGCCTGACAACGTCATTACCGTTCATCTCGGCTACGGCAGAACGATCGCAGGCAGAGTCGGTGCCGGGACGGGGTTTAATGCATACACGATTCGCACTTCTGACGCGCCGTGGTTTAGCACGGATCTGCAAATTTCCAAAATTGGTGGAACGTATTCGTTAGCCACCACCCAGTCGCATCACTTGATTGACGCGTCAGAGGTCGGAGAGCGGGATATTCTGCGATCCGGCACGCTCGAAGAATACGCAAAGGATCCTACCCTCGCCTCGGAGAAGGCGAGTGAAGCGCACCAGGACGAGTCTTTGTATTCCGGCTTCGGGTATGACGGTTACGCTTGGGGGATGTCGATTGATCTGAACTCGTGCATCGGCTGCACGGCTTGTGTCGTCGCCTGCGTCGCCGAGAACAACATTCCGGTAGTCGGTAAGGAGCAGGTTGCGCGAAGCCGCGAGATGCAATGGATTCGCATAGACGCGTACTACAAGGGAGGCGAGAAGAAACCCGAGACGTATTTCCAGCCCGTCCCCTGTCAGCAATGCGAGAACGCGCCGTGCGAGGTTGTGTGCCCGGTTGCGGCTACGGCTCACAGCGCCGAAGGTCTGAACGATATGACCTACAACCGCTGTGTTGGGACGCGATACTGCTCGAACAACTGTCCCTACAAGGTTCGCAGGTTCAACTTTCTGCTTTACCAGGATTTCTATACCGCCAGCTTGAAGATGATGCGAAACCCGGACGTCTCGGTGCGCAGCCGCGGCGTGATGGAGAAATGCACCTACTGCGTGCAGCGAATTCAGAAGGCGAAAATAGATTCAGAGAAAGAAGATCGCAAAGTTCGCGATGGAGAGATCGTTCCGGCGTGCGCCCAGGCTTGCCCGACCGAAGCAATCGTGTTTGGCGACATAAACGATCGGACGAGCCGAGTCGCGAAGTTGAAGGCCGAGGAGCGGAACTACAGCCTTCTTGGCGATTTGAACACAAAGCCTCGCACAACCTATTTAGGCGCGGTGCGAAATAAGAATCCCGAATTGGAGAACGAGTAATCGATGAGCGAGCACACTCGAGATTCGGTGAGTGACTCAACCATAGGACCGCCGGGAGTGATCGGGGCGGGGCAGACGTTTGCCTCAGTCACCGACAAGATCAGCTCGATCGCGCTTACGGGGCGGACACCGATCGGTTGGTTCATCGGCTTTGGAATTTCGTTTGCCATCGCGCTCGGGATGTTCTACACCATCGGCTATCTGGTGGTGACCGGTATCGGGATCTGGGGCAACAACATACCGGTCGGGTGGGCGTTCGACATCATAAACTTCGTATGGTGGATCGGAATCGGCCACGCAGGCACGCTGATTTCGGCGATTTTATTTTTGTTGCGTCAGCAATGGCGAACGTCGATCAACCGTTTTGCCGAAGCGATGACGTTGTTCGCGGTGGCCTGCGCGGGTCTGTTTCCGCTGCTGCACACCGGACGGCCGTGGCTCGCCTACTGGCTGTTTCCTTATCCCAACACGATGGGCGTCTGGCCTCAGTTCCGCAGCCCGTTGATCTGGGACGTGTTTGCGGTGTCGACTTACGCGACGGTGTCCGCAATGTTTTGGTTTGTGGGGCTGATCCCGGATCTGGCGACGTTACGCGATCGCGCCCGGAGGCGAACCGCGAAGGTGATCTACGGGATGCTGGCCATGGGCTGGCGGGGTTCGGCGAGGCATTGGCATCGCTACGAAACAACCTACGCGCTGCTGGCGGCGTTGGCGACGCCGCTGGTTATCTCGGTCCACACAGTTGTGAGTTTCGACTTCGCGATTGGGATCATACCCGGCTGGCACGCAACGATCTTTCCCCCTTACTTCGTGGCAGGCGCGATTTACGCGGGGTTTGCGATGGTGCTGACGCTGTCGATACCGCTGAGAAAGTTTTACGGGCTCGCAGACTTCATCACGATGCGCCACTTGCGCAATATGTCGAAGATCATGCTGGCCACCGGGTTGATAGTCGCATACGGCTACATGATGGAGACGTTCATGGCCTGGTATTCGGGGAACACCTACGAGCGATACATGATAATGAATCGCTTCACGGGTCCGTACTCGACGGTGTATTGGGCATTGATAACCTGCAACGTGGTTGTGCCTCAGGTGCTTTGGATTCGCCGTGTACGGCACAGCGTGCTTGCGCTGTGGCTGATATCGCTCGTCGTCGGTGTCGGGATGTGGCTCGAGCGATTCATCATCATCGTCACCAGTCTGAGTCGCGATTTTCTGCCGTCGTCTTGGGCGATGTACAAACCGACGTTTTGGGATTGGTCGATGTTCATCGGTACGATCGGGTTCTTTATGAGTCTGATATTCCTGTTCGTCCGGTTCCTGCCGATGATCTCGATCTTCGAGATACGTGGAATTCTGCCGCAGGCGGCGGTTAAGGAGTCGGGTGACTGAGGATGCGAGGATGAGTATAGAGGATAGAGGATTGAGGATAGAGGATCGAAGATAGAGGATGGAGGATTGAGGATAGAAGATAAGAGGATAGAGGGCAGAGAGTTGGGACTTAACGGGTGGACGAAATGCACAAATTATATGGGCTGATGGCCGAGTTTGAAGAACCGACGGCGGTCGTCGAGGCCTCCCGCAAAGCGTACGCTGCCGGGTATCGGCGGATGGATGCCTTTTCGCCTTATCCCGTCGAAGAGTTAACTGATGCGCTCGGCATAAAGCATTCCAAGTTGCCGTTGATTGTTTTGATCGGGGGGATACTCGGATGCCTCGGGGGTTACGCCCTGTGCACCTGGGTGTCTGCAGTCGCCTACCCTCTCAACATCGGAGGGCGTCCGCTGAACAGTTGGCCTGCGTTTATCCCTGTTACGTTTGAATGCACGATTCTCATCGCGGCATTTGCGGCGGTGTTTGGGATGCTGGCCCTCAATGGACTGCCTCAGCCCTATCACCCGGTGTTCAATGTTGACAGCTTTGAGATGGTGAGCCGCAACCGGTTCTTCCTATGTATCGAGGCTCGCGACCCGATGTTTGAGCGAGAGAAGACGCGGAGGTTCCTGACCGGCCTCGAGGGAGTGGCGGAGGTCAGGGACGTCGAGGACTGAGGAGGATGGAGGATGGAGGATGGAGGATCGAGGATGGAGGATCGAGGATGGAGGATCGAGGATGGAGGATAGAGGATGGAGGATCGAGGATGGAGGATGGAGGATAGAGGATAGAGGATAGAGGATGGAGCGAGGATGGAGGATCGAGGATAGAAGGATGGAGCATGGAGGATTGAGAATGCCGAAGATAGATAGTTTTAGAGATCTTGATGTCTATCAGTTGGGCATGCGGGAGGCGAAGAGGGTTTTCCTTATCACCAGGAGTTTCCCAATGGAAGAGAGGTATTCACTTACCGATCAAATTCGGCGATCTTCGCGAGCGGTTAACGCATTGTTGGCTGAAGCGTGGGCGCGGCGTCGATATTTGGCCGCGTTTGTGAACAAAGTAAATGAATCGTTGGGCGAAGCTATGGAGACACAGGCATGGCTGGATCACGCTCTGGCCTGCGAATACATAGATTCGAAACAGCACGCTGATCTGGACAAAGCCTGGCAGAGAGTCGGAGCTATGCTCAACAGAATGATTCAGAAAGCCGACACCTTTTGTGGGTCGACTGTTCGTTAGAGCGCACATCAATGTCGATATCGACTAACAGAACTCAAGCGATATCGTCTCGAACGTCCATCTTCGATCCTCGATCTTCCATCCTCTATCCTCTATCTTCCATCTTCGATCCTCTATCCTCCATCCTTCTCCATCTTCGATCCTCTATCCTCCATCTTCCATCCTCCATCTTCCATCTTCCATCCTCTATCTTCCATCTTCCATCCTCTATCTTCCATCTTCGATCCTCTCTCCTCATCCTCGCTGCGTTTGCGTTCAGCGCTTGCCGGCAAGATATGCACGACCAGCCGAAATACATACCCTTGCGGCCGGTTGATCAAATTGGTTCGATCAACGATGGTCGTTCGGCGCGCCCGCTTGTCGAAGGCACCGTCGCCCGCGGCGAGTTGCGCGATGATGTCGAGTTCTACACCGGCAGGCTCGCCGGCTCCGGGCAGGCGGTTGCGACGACATCGGCCGCTTCGTCGGGTCAAATGAACAGTCAGTCGGCGTCCGGCACCACTCCGGGGCTTCAGGGTTTTGTCACCGAGTTCCCCAGGCAGATCACTGCGGCGGATCTTGATCGGGGCCAGGAGCGATTCAACATCTATTGCTCGGTTTGCCACGGGCCGCTCGGGGATGGAGGCGGAATGATTCCAAAACGCGGGTTTCGCAAACCGCCTTCTTATCACGACGATCGCTTGAGGAACGCGCCGGTCGGTTATTTCTTTGATGTGATTACCAATGGTTTCGGCAACATGCCCGACTACTCAGCGCAGGTGGAGCCAGCCGATCGCTGGCGAATTATCGCTTACATCCGCGCTTTGCAGCTCAGCCAACGGGCTTCGGTGGCCGATGTGCCGGCGGACAAACGCGACGAGCTGAACAAGAAGCCTGAAGCGAAAGAGGGAGCGAATCACGAGGGTGTGAAATGATTGAGGGGTTTGAAACTGCTCGTGTGGATATGGAAGGTTTTCGCCGGCGCGCGTTGACTGTCGGATTGGTCGCACTCGCGGTGGGCGCCGCCGGTGCGCTCATCAGCAGCGAGAGCCGCGAGCAGTTTTTCAAATCGTACCTGCTCGCCTACATTTTTTGGATCGCGATACCGCTCGGCTGTTTCGCGATCTTGATGCTGCAGCATATGTCTGGCGGAGTTTGGGGGCTGGTGACGCGGCGGGTTCTCGAGAGCTCGACGCGAACCTTCCCGCTGCTCGCGCTGCTGTTTATTCCTCTTCTGTTCGGTCTGAAGTCAATCTTTCCGTGGGCGTCTCCGGAGAAGCTGGCAGGGAATCCTGCGCTGAATCGAGCGGTGGAGGAAAAGCATCTCTACCTGAACGTCGGGTTCTTCATCGGACGCGCGGTTTTCTACTTTATGGTCTGGATAGTAGTCACTCGGGTGTTAAATCACTGGTCCGCCGAACAGGACCGGACCGGCGATAAGAATTTGACCACAAAGCTCCAGGGGCTGAGTGGTGCCGGCCTGTTGCTCTATGGTCTGACCGCTACATTTGCGTCGGTTGATTGGGCGATGTCGCTTGACCCGCAATGGTTCTCGACGATGTACGGGTTGTTGTTCATGGCGGGCCAGGGGCTTGCCGGGATGGCGTTCGTGATCGCCGTATTGGTTTTGCTGGCGGGCCGCAAACCGATGAGCGACGTGATCAAGGCCATCCCACTTACATGATCTTGGCAAGCTCATGCTCGCATTCCTCATGATCTGGGCCTACTTTGCGTTTTCGCAGTACTTGATCATCTGGGCGGGGAATCTGCCGGAGGAGATTCCGTTCTACGTGCGCCGGACTCAGTCTTCATGGAGATACGTAGGGGTTGGATTGATCATTTTGCACTTCTTCTTGCCGTTTGTGCTGTTGCTGTCGCGGGATTTGAAGCGGAACTCCCGGTTGCTGTCGAGCGTGGCGATCGGCGTAATTGTGATGAGGTTTGTTGATTTGATCTGGCTGACGGGTCCGGAACTTCACAACGGCGCGTTCAGCCTGAGCTGGCTGGATCTTATGTTGCCTGTGGGGATCGGCGGCGTCTGGCTTTGGTTCTTTGCGACGCAGTTGAACAGCCGGCCGCTGCTTCCGATGCGCGACCCGGACATTGAAAGCGTGTTCGCTTCGGGTCACGGGCATTGAAAGAGGAGTTCGTAGTTCCGCCTTTAGGCGGCGGTTCTTACGCAACCGGAACTCTCGGCCGATTACAAATTGCCGCCTAAAGGCGGAACTACGAACTAATGTTATGAGTCACTCAAAACACAATGAGCACGGCGATGGCCCGGAGCTTGGCCACGAGGTCAGTACCGTCCAGGTCGGAGGCATTGCGTGGTTCATCATTGTCCTGACAGTGGCGGTGGTTTTTGTCGGTTGGTTGATGTCTGCTGTGTTGAACTCGTTTGAAGGACGCGAAAAGAAAGCCGAGCTGGAATCGCGGCCGTCGCCGTTCGCCTCCGAACGAGCAAAGCTTCCGCCCGCGCCCAGGCTACAGCTTGCGCCGGAAAGCGAGGAGCAGATCGACAAGAGTGAGCCGCCAAACCTGAAGACGCAGCATCCTCTTGAGGAGATGAAGGACTTGCGGAAGAGCTGGGACGATAAACTGAAAAGCTACGGTTGGGTGGATGAGCAGGGCGGAGTGGTCAGGATTCCTATAGATGCCGCCAAGCAGTTGTTGCTTCAACGCGGACTGCCGACTCGGCCCGCAAAGAAGGTGGATTCCGCGCCGGCCGGAGGGGAAGTGCAGCAGCAATGAATTCAATACGAGATCGCGAGGTTAACGAGTTTCAGCGAAACACGCGGCGAGGGCCCGGCGGCAGCCGCCGAAGGGTTCGGGCTGCCATTTTGCTCGTACCTATTACCTTTCTCATTGTTACAGCCGCGCTTGCGCAGAGTTGGGGGCAGGGACCGCCGCCGCGTAAGGCGCCGATAGCGGCCGGCGAGAAACCGCGCGACCTCGAGGAAGTGCGCATCGATCAAAGACTGAATGAACCGCTGCCGCTTGATGCCGTGTTTCGCGACGAGAACGGCACGGAGGTGAAACTCGGGGATTACTTCAGAGGCAAGCCCGTGGTGCTTTCGCTGGTTTATTATTCGTGCCCGATGCTCTGCAACCAGGTGCTGAACGGAATGACCAGCGGGCTCGACGTGTTGAAGGCGTTTAGCATTGGAAAGGAATTTGAAGTCGTCACAGTAAGCTTCGATCCGAGGGAAACCCCGGAGCTCGCGCGGCAGAAAAAAGAGACGTACATGAAATGGTACAAGCGAGAAGGTGCCGCCGAAGGCTGGCACTTCTTGACTGGCGATCAGTCGAGCATCGACCGGCTCACCGAGGCCGCCGGGTTTCATTACAAATGGGATGAGAAGACCACGCAGTTTATTCATGCGAGCGGAATAATGATCGCAACCCCGGAAGGCAAGCTCGCGCGCTATTTCTACGGGATCGAATACGCGCCAAAGGACCTGCGGCTCGGGCTGGTTGAAGCATCGGAGGGGAAGATTGGCTCTCCGGTAGATCAGCTTCTGTTGTACTGCTATCACTACGACCCGGCGTCGGGTAAGTACGGCGCCGTGGTGATGAACATGATGAGGCTTGGCGGCGCCGCGATGCTGATTGCGATCATCGCGATGTTCATCGTGTTTCGGGTGCGTGGCCATTCAGCCAGGCGCGAAAACGCGGGAGGGATAGTCTAGGCAATGCAGACCGTTCCGTTTTCACCGGATCAGGCATCGAGCTTTGCAAGCGACGTAGACGCGCTGTACGGCTTTTTGTGGGCGCTCACCATCGTCATCGGGACGGTGCTGACGCTGCTGATTCTCTATTTCGCGGTGAAGTATCGGCGGCGCAGCCCGGACGAGATTCCCAGACCGGTCAGGGCCTCGCATCGACTCGAGGCTGTCTGGGTGGGGGTGCCGTTTGTGATCGCGATGGGTATCTTTGCGTGGTCCGCGGGCATTTATTACAGGATGTACCGCCCTCCCGAGGAGGCCATTGACGTCTACGTCGTCGCCAAGCAATGGATGTGGAAGTTTCAGCACCTCGACGGGCATCGAGAGATAAACGAGCTCCACGTTCCGGTTGGCCGCAAGGTGAAGCTGACGATGACCACCGAAGACGTGATTCACAGCTTCTTCGTCCCGGCGTTCCGGGTGAAGATGGACGTGGTGCCGGGCAAGTATAGCACGCTCTGGTTCGAACCAACCAAAGCGGGGAGATACCATCTGTTCTGCGCCGAATACTGCGGGACGAGTCATTCGGGGATGATCGGATGGGTGGATGTCCTGGAAGCACCGGAATACCAGGCATGGCTGAGCGGCGGGACCGCCGGGGAATCGCTTGCCGCCGCCGGGGAACAACTCTTCAAGCAACTCGCCTGCAACACCTGTCATAAGGTCGACGGAACCGGGCGCGGGCCTGCATTGGTGGGCGTATTTGGCAAGCAGGTGCAACTGGCCAACGGGCAGAAGCTGAATGCCGATGAGGCTTATGTTCGCGAGTCGATCACCAATCCGAAGGCCAAGGTGGTTGTGGGGTTTGAACCGATAATGCCGACGTTCCAGGGACAGGTCAGCGAAGAGCAGTTGCTCCAGTTGATCGCGTACGTACGATCCCTGGCCGGCGTTCAGGGGTCGACCCCTCAAGGCGCTACACCGGATGTGCAGCAGACAAAGCAGCCGCAACAGTAGAGCATTTATATGAACATTGAAGTTCAGGAACAACCGCCACGCACTCACTATCTCAATTCGACCTACGGGATTAAATCGTGGCTGTTGACAAAGGACCACAAGCGAATCGCGCTCTTGTATCTCGCGTCGGTGACGTTTTTCTTTGCGCTGGGAGGAGTATTCGCGGTCGCAATACGGTTGGAGCTTCTGACGCCGCAGGGCGATCTCATGCAGGCCGAAACCTACAACCGCATGTTCACGATGCACGGCGTGGCGATGGTCTTTTTCTTCTTGATACCGGCGATACCCGCCACGCTGGGGAATTTTCTTGTGCCGCTGATGATCGGTGCAAAAGACCTCGCTTTCCCAAGGCTCAATCTGCTGAGTTGGTACATCTACAATGTCGGTGCGCTATTCACGCTGATCGCCATAGTGACCGGAGGCGTCGATACCGGCTGGACGTTCTACACTCCGTACAGCACGACATACTCAAACGGCAACGTTTTACTGACCGGGATCGGAATCTTCATAACCGGGTTCTCGTCGATTCTGACCGGGCTCAATTTCATCGTAACGATTCACACGATGCGCGCGCCCGGTTTGACCTGGTTCCGGTTGCCGCTGTTTATCTGGGCTCACTACGCGGCAAGCCTGATAATGATTCTCGGAACACCGGTCGTTGCGATCACTATTCTGCTTCTCGCGGCTGAGCGCGTCGCTCATGTCGGGATCTTCGACCCCGCGCTCGGCGGCGATCCGGTGCTGTTCCAGCATCTTTTCTGGTTCTATTCGCATCCGGCCGTTTACATCATGGTCTTGCCCGCGATGGGTGTGATCAGCGAACTGATCGCCAACATGGCGCGCAAAAACATCTTTGGCTACCGGTTCATAGCGTTCTCCAGCCTGGCGATCGCGGTCTTCGGTTTTCTGGTGTGGGGCCATCACATGTTTGTGAGCACCCAGTCGGTCTACGCCGGGCTGGTGTTTTCTTTTTTGAGTTACGCCGTGGCGGTGCCGTCCGCCGTGAAAGTCTTCAACTGGACCGCGACACTTTACAAGAGTTCGATCTCATATAACACACCGATGCTTTACGCGTTCGGGTTTATCGGTTTCTTCATAATCGGCGGGATGACCGGGTTGTTTCTCGCCGCCCTGGGAGTGGACGTGCACGTGCACGACACCTACTTCGTTGTGGCTCACTTCCACTACATCATGGTTGGCGGCACGATCATGGGTTATCTCGGCGGATTGCACTACTGGTGGCCGAAGATCACCGGCAGGATGTACTCAGAGGCTTGGGCGCGATTTGCGGCGCTGGTCATTTTCGTAGGCTTCAACCTGACGTTTTTTCCCCAGTTCCTGCTGGGATACATGGGGATGCCGCGCAGATACTACGCCTACCCGCCGGAGTTTCAGGTGTTGAACGTGATGTCTTCAGCGGGCGCGTCGATTCTCGGAATTGGGTATCTGATCCCGTTGATTTACTTTACGTGGTCGATGCGCTACGGACCGCGCGCCTCGGAAAACCCTTGGGGAGCGTTCGGACTGGAGTGGATGACGAGCTCGCCGCCGCCGACCGAGAATTTCAAGGAGACCCCGGTTGTGACCTGGGAGGCATATGAGTTCAGACCCCGGCACGAGGCTGAGGTCATCGATATCAGGAGGCACTGAGGGAGACGGGAGAGAGAGGATAGAGGATGGAAGAGAGAGGATGGAAGAGAGAGGATGGAAGATAGAGGATGGAAGATAGAGGATGGAAGATAGAGGATGGAAGATAGAGGATGGAAGATAGAGGATAGAGGATAGAAGATGGGGGTCAGGGGTGCTAGAGGTTAGAGCAGCGTCGATCCTCCATCCGCGATCCTCCATCCTCCATCCTCCATCCTCCATCCTCCATCCTCCATCCTCCATCCTCCATCCTCCATCCTCCATCCTCATCCTCGATACAGATTCCCCCAAAGGAGATGGATTGGCTGAGAGTCACATGACAACATATGGACTAGCCCATCAGTTCGATGACCTGGCGCAGCAACGCGAAGCGGGAACACTCGGAATTTGGGCCTTCCTGATTACCGAGATATTGTTCTTTGGTGCGATGTTTATGGCCTACGTCTTGTATCGCACAAAGTTTCCCAATGATTTCGCGGTTGCCAGCGCGCATTTGGACTGGAGGATCGGTGGCGCGAACACGGCCGTGTTGATTTGCAGCTCGCTGACAATGGCGCTTGCGGTCTACTACTCGCAGATCGGCGACCGAAACAAGCTGATGCTGTTTCTGGTGTTGACGATGATCCTTGGTGCAACGTTTCTGGGGGTGAAGGCGTACGAATACTACCATAAATACGTTGATCACCTGATTCCGGGGTTTGATTTCCAGTGGGGCGGGCACGGCGATCCTCAGCACGTCCAGATGTTCTATTTCATCTACTTTGCGATGACCGGCATACATGCTCTCCACATGATTGTCGGGCTCGGCATCATGACGGTGATTCTGATCATGGCGAAGCGGGGCCGTTTTACTCCCGAGTACAATTCGCCGGTCGAGATATCGGGGTTGTATTGGCACTTCGTCGACATTGTTTGGATCTTTCTTTTTCCGCTGCTCTATTTGCTTGGCGCGCACCTGCACAATCAGTGAAGGGATTGAGATGTCGGTACACATAGTCTCGAGGAAAGTCTATTTCACGATATTCGGCATCCTGCTTTTGCTGACGGGGCTGACGGTTTGGGTTGCCAACTTCAATCTCCCCGGCCCGCTAAATGCGATTGTGGCCCTTTCCATAGCAGTGTTGAAAGGGACTCTGGTGGTGTTGTACTTCATGCACCTGCGCCACAGCTCGAAGTTGACCTGGGTGTTTATTTGTGCAGGCGTGATCTGGCTGATCATACTCTTTGCCTTCACTCTTTCGGACTTTCTCACCCGCGGGTGGGTGCCCTTTGCTACGTGGTAGGCGAAGCCCGCCCGCCGGAGCTGTTCGGTACATATCTCCACCATCTGGTCCCTGTTGTCCGACTTCGTTGACACTGATATCATCGGCGGCTGGAGAGCGACCGGATATGCTGGAGGAGCCGCTCATCAATTGCTAAAGATTGCCGCGCTCAGGGTCATCGGGCCCAGCGCGTAGCGCCGTCATAAACTGGACCGAATTAGACCAAGGAGATTTCATGACACACGTGCCGAACTCACGACGCAGCCGCTTTCTAATGCTTTCATTTGCGCTGACCCTGATTTTCATGGCGGCGAGCTTGAGCGCATCGTTCGCAGACGTCTCGCTACATTCGACTCCGGAACAAAAGCACAAAGGTAAAGACAAGGACGACGACAAGGGCAAGAAAAACAAGAAGGGCAAGAGCGCCAAGGTTAAGAGTGCGCCGGTCGAGATAGGCAAACCCGCCCTATGGGAGGATCGCGGCGATATCTCAAAGCTTGACCTATACCTGGGAATAGGGAGCGAAGATGGCATGCCAAAACCGCCCTTCAAATTCAAGGAAGAAGACCACACCGGAACCAACCCAAAGATCAAAGTCATCGACGGCAACGGAGTAAAGTGGAACATAAAGTTCGACGAAGAAGTTCACTCCGAAGTCGCGTGCAGCCGCATCGTCTGGGCTTGCGGTTATATGGTGGAGGAGAGTTACTTCGTCCCGTCCGGCGTAGTGAAGGGTGTGACCGGACTTAAACGCGCCCGAAAGTTCGTCAAGTCGGATGGCTCGTTCACCGACGGAATGTTCGAAAAGCGGCCCGACAACATCGCCCGCCGGAAGACGCCCTGGTCGTGGCGCTCGAACCCGTTTAGCGGTAAGAAAGAAATGTCCGGGCTCATCATGCTCAACGTCCTCGTTAACAACTGGGACGCTAAGGAAGAAAACAACACGGTCCTGGGAATGTACGATGATGACGGCAATATCAAGGAATGGTATACCGTCGCTGATTGGGGCGGGTCAATGGGCAAGACGGGCTCGGTCTTCTCGCATACAAAGTGGGACGTCGAAAAGTTCTCCAGACAGCCGTTTATCGACGGAGTACACGGCAACACCGTAAAACTTCACTATTCCGGTAAGATGTCGGCCAGTGCCAGCGTGCCTCTCGATCAAGCCCGCTGGTTTGCCGGCATAATCGGCCAGTTGACGGACGATCAACTTCGCCAGGCGTTTAAGGCCGCCGGGGCGACGCCGAGCGAAATCGAGGGCTTCGCCACCCAAGTGCGCCGGAAGATCAACGAATTGAAGGGCGCCGTCGGACACTAATAGCAACGTCGCTCCGACAACACGAAGTGCCGACGGCACGTAGGGGTGTGGAAGGTGTTTGCCGGGATTGAGTAGTCGATCGCAGTTCTCCTTCGCACCTCCGCGGGCTGCCCGGCTTAGTTGAGTTTGATGTGATCGGCCGTGGTGCAAACCCCAGCCGAAATCCGGCGGGCCCTTCGCATAAAGCATTCAAGGAGTAGTCATATGTTGAAAACGTTAGTTTGCATTGCGATTGCGAGTCTTCTGGCTGCAGCGACTTCGAATGCCGCCGATCGGGGCGGCACCAAAATAGTCTACGACGGTATCCCGACCGAAGTGACGGCTTCGCCTGAACCCTCTAAGGATCTTTGGATCACGATGCAGGATCTCGAGAGCGCCACCCGGTTTGTCGTAAAGCCTCGCGGCGTCTGCCGGGACGAGCTATGCTTTCCGCTCCCCGCCAAGAGAGAGGCCGAGTTTGTCTCGAAACGTGGTGGGATCACATGGTTCAACCTGACTGCGTTTGCGGCCCTGGTCAAGCAGCCAGTAGCCCGCGACCAGAACACCGGCGTGTGGTATTTCGGCAAGCGCGAAGACGAGCGAGGGACATATCTTGCTTCGCTCGAAGCGCCAAACTTCACTCTCCCGGATCTCAACGGCAAGATGCATTCGCTGGCGGACTATCGCGGGAAAAAGGTGCTGCTGGTGACGTGGGCGTCGTGGTGAGGATGCCGCTTCGATTTGCCTGGATGGCAAACGTTCTATCACGACCTCAAAGACAAGAACTTCGAAATCATTTCCATCGCTCAGGACACCGGCGGCGCCAAAGACGCAGCTCCCTGGATCACCGCAGCAAAACCCGAATACACCGCTCTCATCGACGACAAGCATCTGGTCACTCAGCTTTACAACATGGTTAACGTTCCGACCGCCGTGTGGATCAACGAGAAGGGAATGATCGTGCGGCCGAACGAGGTGGCTTACGTCGATAACCGTTACAAGGCCATGCACGGGATCGACGCCGGTCCATACCTCGACGCGATTCGCGATTGGGTCGCAAACGGCGATCATAGCGCGTTTGTGATGACCGAACAGGAAGTGAAGGAGAGGCTCAAACCGCCAAGCCCGGAGCGCGCGATGGCCGACGCCGAATTTGGACTCGCCGAGTATCTCCATAAGAACGGTAAAGCAGAGGACGCAATCGCTCATTTCAAGGAAGCGCAACGGCTGGACCCGGACAACTGGAATTACAAGCGGCAGGCGTGGGCTCTAACGGACGCGGAGAAAAACTACGGGACCAGTTTCATGAAGGAAGTGCAGAAACTGAACGGCAAGCCTTATTACACGCCGCGAAATCTCCCCGACGCGAAGAAGCAGCCTGACTGAGCATTTCTCCGACGTCGTGACCAGTTAGCTTTTCCTTGAAGGGACGGCTTTGATGACCTGCCTAATCACGGTGGCGGGGGATTTGTTGGTGGTCTTCACCTTCAGGTCGGATTCGTCATAGAGTGGCTCGCGTCGCGCCAGCAGAGCCTTTAGCTCCTCCATAGCCGAAGGGCGACCCTGCATCGGTCGAAGGTCGCCCAGCCGGCGCATTCGTTTCATGAACTCTTCGGGCGTTGCGTGCAACCACACGGTGAAGCATCTCCGTTTTATCAGCCCCCAGGTATCAGGATCTGTCACCACCGATCCTCCTGGAACAAGCACGCAGCCCTGAGAGGCTGCGAACAACCGGACTATCGACTCTCTTTCAAGCTCTCGATAGTAAGCCTCACCGTGGGTGGCGAAGATCTCAGCCAGCGACATTCCCGCCGCCTGCTCGACCAGCTTATCGAGTTCGACAAATTCAGTTTTGAGTCCTCGGGCCAGGGCGGGCCCAACGGTGGACTTTCCAGCGCCGCGCAACCCGATCAAGGCCAAAAAGCGCGGTCTGGATTTTCCGTCCTTGCGCCTTTCCAGCAGTTGGCGCAGCTCGTCAAGCTCATCGCTGGTGGAATCGCTAACCAGCCGCCAGATCTCGGCCGCTAAGGAGTGGTCATCGTTGACCGGCGGAATCAGCTCGTGCGCCGAGCGCCCCAGTGCTGTTGCAACGCGCGCCAACCCGGCGATCGAGATATTTCCCGTTCCCGCTTCTAGCTGATTCACAAAGCGAGGCGACAATTCCGCTCGCCTTGCAAACTCGTTGACGGTCAGATCTGCCTGCAGGCGCAGCGCGCGAGTGCGCGCTCCGACGGCTCGCAGGAACGAGGCTTTGCCGGATTCGTGGTTCATCTTGACGCGAATTATAATGCGCTTGCCTCAGATGTCAACAGGTAGTATATTGCAGCGCATCCGATGAGGCGGTTGGTTTGGGTTTCTATTTGGATATCAGCGCCAGCCGGGGTAAAGCCAGCGATGCAGATCGACTTCTATGATCGCGAGATGGAAACTCTGGACCGCCTATCGTTGCGCGATTTGCAGGATGAACGGCTTCGAGGCCTGATGAGCGAGGTGGCCGGCAACGGGTTCTATCGAGAGAAGTTTCATCACGCCGGAATCGAGATGAGTGATGTGCGTTCGGCGGATGACCTGAAGCGGTTGCCGTTCACAACCAAGGACCAGCTTGTCGCCGAGCAGCAAGCTCATCCGCCCTACGGGAGATTGCTTACTTATCCGCTGTCTCAATACAGCTATCTCCATCAGACCTCGGGAACCACGGGTCAGCCTCTGAAATGGCTGGACACCCGGGGGGATTGGGAGAGGTGGACACGCGGCTGGGGGTATGTGTATCGGGGGGCCGGGGTTACCGAGGACGACTTGGTCTTCTGCGCCTTTTCCTTCGGCCCCTATGTGAGCCATTGGGCCGCGATAGACGGTGCGCGCAATATCGGTGCGTTGTGCTTGTCGGGCGGGGGCCTGAGCTCCGAGCAGCGGCTGCGGATGATTATTGACAATCGTTGCACCGTGCTGGTTTGCACTCCAACCTACGCACTTCATCTGGCGGAGGTTGCGGAGGGGCTGGGGTTGGATCTGCGTTCTTCGGCCATCGACACAATGATTAACGCGGGCGAACCGGGGGCGAGCGTCGCGAGCGTCAAGCGCTGCATCGAGCAGGCCTGGGGAGCGACGTGCTTTGACCACGCCGGTGCAACGGAAGTGGGGGCATGGGCCTTTGACTGTCAGGCTCAAAGCGGGTCTATTCATCTCAACGAGCTGGAGTTCATCTTTGAGGTTGTCGATCCTCAGACCGCCGAAGAGGTCGGGGAAGGCTCGCGCGGAGAACTGGTCGTAACCACGCTCAACCGGCCGGGGATGCCGGTGTTGCGCTACCGAACCGGTGACCTCGTAGAGTTGACCACCGAGCCTTGTGCCTGTGGACGTACGCTGGCGAGGATCAAAGGCGGAGTGCTTGGACGCGCCGACGACATGCTGATCGTCCGCGGAGTCAATCTGTATCCGAGTACCATCGACAACCTTCTTCGCGCGTTGCCGTCGATTATAGAGTACGAGGTGGAGATCAGACGGATAGCCGGTATGGATGATTTGCTGCTCAAGATCGAAATTCGAGATATCGAGCCTTTTCCAGCGGTCGAGCAGGCCGTGCTGGCTGCATTTCGCTCTGAGTTGAACATCCGCGTGAGCGTCGAACACGCTTCGCGTGGAAGCTTGCCTCGCTACGAATTCAAATCCCGTCGCTACAAACGTGTGACCGGATAAACGGGGGCTGAGAGTTGAGGCGGAGTTCAGAGTCCAAGCTTTAGCTTGCTTCCGGCACCTGCGCCGATCGAATCATGCAAGCTAAAGCTTGGACTCAGAACTCCACAGGCTGACCCACAAACTCGCGAACAAAAGTTATGGCTGCGGACAAGAAACAAAAAGCTCACATACCACTAACGCTCAATGGCGAATACACAGAGGTTGCCTTTGCGCCGCACAAAACCCTGCTCGAGGTGTTGCGCGAGGACCTTGCGCTGACTGGGACCAAGCACGGATGCGAACTGGGCGAGTGTGGCGTATGCACGGTGTTGGTCGACGGCCAGCCGATGCTCTCGTGTCTGTTCCTTGGTCTTGATGCAGAAGGCCGCAACGTAACGACGATCGAAGGCATGGCCGAAGGAGGTCAGCTTCATCCGTTGCAGGATACATTCGCCGATCTGGGCGCCGCGCAGTGCGGGTACTGCACTCCGGGGTTTCTGCTGGTCGCGAAAGAGCTGTTGGATAAGAATCCGAGTCCGCAACGTGCGGAGATCCAGGAAGCGCTCGCCGGGAACCTCTGCCGATGCACTGGGTACATCAAGATCTATGAAGCGGTGGAGTTGGCCGCTGCGCGGATGCGCGGCGAGCGCGTCGAACCCGCGCGCGAGAGCATCTACGGATTTGAGGTGTGAATGCCGCATGGGGCTATCGAGTCTAAAAAGGATGAAAACCAACAACGGTCAGAATGGAAGCGGGAAAAAGGTCATCGGAAAACCATTCCGTAAAGTAGACGCTCGCGCAAAATGCACCGGCCAGACGCGATTCGCCGACGACATCGTTCTTCCCCGAATGCTGTTCGCCAAACTTCTCCGAAGCCCGGTTCCTCACGCCTTGATCACACGCATAGACGTCTCCAGAGCGCTGGAGCTGCCTGGTGTCGTCGCGGTCATCACTGGAAGCGACCTGCCAATCCCTTACGGTATCCTCCCTGTCAGCGAGGACGAACATACGCTGTGCATCGACAAAGTCCGTTTTATCGGCGACCCTGTCGCCGCCATTGCGGCCGTCGATGAAGACACCGCATTCGACGCGATGGACTTGATCGAAGTCGAATACGAGAGGCTTGACTCGATCGCCTCGATCGAAGACGGTTTGTCGCCAGAGCTCTCGCGCATTCACGAGTATGGAGAAGGCGGCAACGTCCATAAGAAAGTCGCGCTCGAATTCGGAGACGTCGAAGAAGGATTTGTAGAAGCCGATCTGGTTCGAGAAGACGTCTTCTTCTATGAAGGCAACACCCATCTGCCGTTGGAGCAGCACGCCGCGGTTGCGCACTTTGATACCGACGAAAAGCTGACGTTGTGGAGTTCTACTCAGACGCCTCACTACGTCCATCGCGCGCTTGCGAAGGTGCTCGAGATGCATGCCAGTCATATTCGGGTGATCGCCACGCCAAACGGCGGTGGCTTTGGCGGCAAGAGCGATCCGTTCAATCACGAGATGGCTGCCGCTAAGTTAGCGATGATCACCGGTCGTCCGGTTAAGATCACGCTCACCCGCGAAGAGGTGTTCTATTGTCATCGCGGGCGGCATCCGGTGTTGATGTGGGTAAAAACCGGCGTCAAGAAAGACGGCGCGATTACCGCCATGCACTTCCGCTCGTTTCTGGACGGCGGGGCCTACGGAAGCTACGGAGTCGCGAGCACCTTTTATACCGGGGCGCTACAGACCGTGACCTACGATGTTCCGCGCTACAAGTTTGAAGGCCTTCGCGTTTTTACAAACAAGCCGCCGTGCGGACCAAAGCGCGGGCACGGAACCCCTCAGCCACGTTTCGCTCTCGAAGTCCAGATCGACAAGATTGCCGAAGAGCTTGGGCTGGATCCGGTCGATATGCGACGCCGGCACCTCGTGAAACCCAACACCGTTACGGCGAACTACCTTAGGGTCGGGAGCATCGGTTTGGGGCAGTGCATCGACAAGGTAGTCGAAGCGTCTGACTGGAGGAACAAGCACAGGAAGCTGGCGTACGGCAAAGGGATCGGGTTCGCGTGCAGCTCTTACCTCTGCGGAGCGGGGCTGCCGATCTACTGGAACAACATGCCGCATTCTGGTGTGCAGCTCCGGCTGGATCGACAGGGCGGAGTGTGCGTGATGTGCGGATCGATCGATATCGGCCAGGGTTCGGATTCGATACTCGCGTACATTGTTGCTGAGGTCCTTGGAATCGATCCGTTCGACATTAGGGTGATCACCGCCGACACCGATCTGACGCCGGTCGATCTTGGAAGCTATTCGAGCCGGGTGACTTTGATGACCGGTCAGGCCTCGTTGCAAGCCGCCGACCGTGCCCGCGAGCTGTTGGCAAAAGCGGTTGCTGAGAAGCTGGATGTTCCAACCGAATGCGTCGCGTTCGCGGATCGACGGGTGTTCGATGTCGAAGATCCGGAGCGAGGGATGAGTTTCGCTGAAGCGGTGCAGCTTGCCGAATCGAAATTCGGCACGATCGGAACCGTGGGCTCCTACACGCCGCCTCGCTCGCCGGGGAAGTACAAGGGCGCAGGGGTTGGGCCGTCGCCGGCATACAGTTACTCTGCCGCGGTCGCCGAAGTGGATGTTGACCCCGAGACCGGAATCGTCATAGTCGATCGCGTTTGGATTGCTCACGACGTTGGCCAGTCAATCAACCCAACGTTGGTGATGGGGCAGGTGGAGGGCAGCGTCTACATGGGGTTGGGCGAAGTATTGATGGAGGAGATGGCTTATCGCGGGAATAGAAATGTCGTGCACAAGTTTCCATCGATGCTCGAATACAAGAGTCCGACTACGCTCGAGATGTGCGACGTGAGAACCATACTGATAGAAGACCCTGACCCCAACGGACCCTTTGGCGCGAAGGAAGTTGGCCAGGGACCGCTGCTGCCGGTTCCGCCGGCAGTGGTGAACGCGATTTACGATGCGGTCGGGGTTCGGATCGACGAGGTCCCTGCATCTCCCGAGAAAGTGTTGACCGCGATTCGCGCGAGGGCTCAAGGGAAGGACGGGCGTTTCGGTCCGAAATCGGTTCCTGACGTCGAGTGGCCCGATCCGATCAGAGTTGCGACACCCGCTGAAGGCGGAGACGGAAGGGAACTGCCGCGCGTCGCTGTGCACTCGTGAGGGGATAGGGATGAAGAACAGTCTTCTGGAGTTTGAATGGGATGCGGAAAAGGCGGCGGGCAATCTTCGAAAGCACGGCGTTTCATTCGAGGAAGCGGCTTCGGTATTCAATGATGCACAGGCAACGGCCTATGAGGATCCAAGCCACTCAACAGGCGAAAAACGGTGCCTGACCGTTGGCGCCTCGGCTCAGGGACGACTGCTCATTATCGCCTATGCGGATCGAGTGAGCGAATTGGAATAATCAATGCGCGAAAGGTTACGACCAGAGAAAGAGAGCTGTATGAAGAAGAAGACAGATGAAGATCTGGATGAGCTGAGGCCGGAGTACGACCTCCGGAAACTGAAGTTTATCGGGCGTGGAATCTATACCGAGCGATATCGCTCCGGCACCAACCTCGTTCTGTTGGAACCTGACGTCAGGAAGGCGTTTCCCGATGATGAATCTGTCAACGAAGCTTTGCGGGTGATCGCGAAGGCGGGAAAGCGGCAAGCCTCCCGGGCTCACGAGGCTCCGGAGGGGAAGCGGCCATGACGCGCGAGAGCTCAAGGGAAGGACGGACGCTTCGGTCCGAAATCGGTTCCTGACATCGAGTGGCCCGATCCGATCAGAGTTGCGACTCCCGCTGAAGCCGGCGACGGAATGGAATTGCCGCGCATTGCGGTGCATGTTACTAATCGAAAAGTGCTTGGACGTTCACAACCGTCGATAGGCAAATTGGGGAGGGGACATGTTCAATCCAAAGAAGCGGCGACGAGTCTGGTCTCTCATGTCTGTGATTGGGCTCGTAATTGTCGGAGGAGGTATCCTGCTGAGCAGAGACTTCGCTGCGGGTTTTTGGCTCTATGGGTCCTATCTGCTTGCAATGCCTTAGCGGACCTTTTCCCGGTTCAGGACGGCATTGCCCTCATGAAGGAGGAGATGAGCCCGACAGATCTACCGCCAGGGGCAAAGATACCCCTTACGTTAACGCGCGACACGGAGAGCAGAACGACGCCATGATGCGACTTCCGAAATTCACCTACCGCGTGCCGAAGAAGATTTCAGACGCGGTTAACATGTTCGGAGACGCCGGCACCGAAGGCATGTTTGTCGCCGGAGGAACCGATCTCTACCCAAACATGAAACGCCGCCAGCAAACTCCTAAGACCGTTATCTCGGTCACCCGGCTGTGTGAGCTTAACGAGATCCGGGGAGATGCCAGCAGCGGAGTGATAATCGGATCATCGGTTTCGTTGACCCGGATCTGCGAGCACCCAACGATCAACCGCGACTACGGGTTTGTTGCAGCCGCAGCGCGGTTGATCTCGACGCCGATACTTCGAAACATGGGCACAATCGGCGGCAACCTTCTGCTCGATACCAGATGCAACTACTACGATCAAAACTATGAGTGGCGCAAGGGCATCAACTTCTGTATGAAGAAGGACGGCGATATCTGTTGGGTCGCGCCTTCGAGTCCGAAATGCTGGGCGGTTCAGTCATCCGATCTTGCGCCGTTGATGGTAGCGATCGGGGCGAAGGTAAAGCTCGTATCCGCGAGCGGCGAGCGAATCCTGGAGGCGGGTGACCTCTACAACAACGACGGGATTCAATATTTGAACAAGCGCCCCGATGAGCTCCTGACTGAGATTCATCTGCCGCCGCGACACGGAATGCAAGCGGTCTACAAGAAGCTTCGCCGGCGGGGCTCATTTGACTTTCCGGTGTTGGGAGTAGCGGCCGCGCTCGATTTTGCGGATGATGGAACCGTTCGGGGCGCGAGGCTTATCCTTGGCGGCGTCGCGCCCGCTCCTGTTGAAGTGAGCGAGGCCAGCCAGACGTTGATTGGGGCGCGTCTCGATCAAGAGCGAATCAACACCGCGGCGGAAGCGTGTTACTTGAAAGCTCGCCCTCTCGATAATACTGATTTTCTTATGAACTGGCGCAAGCAGATGGCACGTCCATTTGTGCTGCGGGCGCTCGAAGAGTTACGAGCGCTGGCTTCCTAGATCCTTGATTCTTGTGATCTTCGCGTGCTTTTGCGGTTCTTTGCGTCTTTGCGCGAAGAATTAATACTCAGCGCAAAGACGCAAAGGACCGCAAAGAACGCAAAAACTAGCAAGTGCTCACAATCCAATCCCGGAGTCACCAAATGAGGCAAGTTTACAACCGTTCGCATCGAGGCTTACTCGTCGTGGGCTTCGCGCTGGCCCTTCACTGCGCAGCCGTCGCACAATCATCAGCCGTATCGTACCAGGTGACACTCGACAAGAACCCGACTACCCATTTTCTTCACATCTCACTTCACGCAGACAGCGGCGGCTCGGGCTCGCTCGATGTGGCTATGCCTGCGTGGGCGCCCGGCGCCTACGGCATTCGCAACGAATGGCGCAATGTGCAGGAGTTCTCAGCCAGCGACGAGACCGGCGCGCCGCTAAAGTTCGAAAAGGTTGACAAGCAGACTTGGCGTGTTTTCACGGCCGGCGGTCGCAAGGTCACCGCGCGATACAAACTCTATTACCGAAGCTACAACGATGAACTCTGTTACATCACCGGACCCAGCGTTTTCATGTATGTTGTTGGCAAGCGGCCTTATCCGATGGACGGTCCGATCTCGGTCAAGCTTGATGCGCCTTCCGACTGGCGAATTCAAACCGGGATGGAGACAGGCAAAGAGCCAAACACCTTCGTCGCCGAAAACTACGACACGTTTATCGATGCTTCCATTGCACTCGGCAAGAGTTTGGAGCAGACCGAGTTCTCTTCCAAAGGCGTGCCACACTACATCGTGTTCATCGGGAAGGGAAACTATGACAAACAGAAGATCACCGATGACACGAAAGCGGTAGTCACCTATATGGCAGAAATGATGGGCGGTCTGCCATGCAAGAAGTACGTGTTCTTTCTCCGGGCACGCGGAAGCCAGGGCTCAGGGGGCCTCGAACACCTCAACTCGACGGACATTAGCTTCTCCGCCTACAACACGCACCACCCGGAGTCGAACTACAAACGATTCATGTTCGTTGTCGCTCACGAGTTCTTTCACCTGTGGAACGTGAAGCGAATTCGGCCGGCGATACTCGGCCCGTTCGACTACACCCACGAGCAGAACACTCGAAACCTGTACGTGTCCGAGGGGATGACCAGCTATTGGGCGGCGATTGGGCTAAAGCGAAGCGGCGTATGGTCGCTCAAAGATTTTTACGACGATCTGACGCGGGAGATCACGACGCTTCAGTCATCACCCGGACGCAGGATCATGAGTGTCGAGCTGGCAAGCTGGGATACGTGGAATCGGGGTGACAACGCGAGTAATAAAAGTATCGACTATTACAACAAGGGTCAGCTCATCGGAACCCTGCTTGATCTCGAGATTCGACATCGCACCGGTAACCAGCGCTCTCTCACTGATGTGTTTCTGTATCTGATGAAGAACCACGGGCTCCCGAAACCGGGCTTCGAGGAAAAGCGCGGGTTTCGCGATGCAGTGGAGCTGATCACTCGGGAAGGCGCTCCGACGAACGCTGACTTCGGCGACTTTTTCGCAAAGTACGTTTCAGGGACCGAAGAGATTCCGTGGAACTCGTTCTTCGACCACGCGGGACTGATACTTGAGGAGAAGAAGGGAGCCGCGAAACCGTACATTGGCGTCACCACCGGCAATACGCTGCCGGGAGCCGGCTTTTTCAACGCACCTCCGACAATGTTGCCGCAAGGACAGATCGCGGTCACCAATGTCGCGCCAGGCTCACCCGCGGAGGAGGCAGGTCTGGATGTCGGCGATATTCTGATAGCGATGGATGGCGATCGTGTTGAAGCGGCGACTTTCAGTGACAGGTTCAGCGAAAAAGGGATCGGCTCCACGGTTGTGTTTTCGGTATTGCGTAGAGATCAGCTCAGAAGCGTCAGCGTTACGGTGGGCAAGGATGAGCCGGTGACTTACTCGATCAAAGATAAGCCTGATGCGACTGAGATCCAGAAGAAGATATTCGCGTCTTGGCTCAGCGAGAAGAATTCCAAGTGATGAGTGGTCTTTGCGATCTTTGCGGTCCTTTGCGTCTTTGCGCATGGTATTTTAGGATTTCGCGCAAAGACGCAAAGGGCGCAAAGGTCGCAACGTGCCGCGGAGTTTCCCGTCCCACAAAAACACTTGCTCGATTGCTTCAGAATTGTTTGACTTCCAACCTCCTCGTAATGATCATGCTCGTGAGCTAATTTCAGATCAGGCTCCATCATTCGTTGTAACGAAGTCATTGCTGCGCTCTTCTAGCCGGAGAGTCGCCTCCGTTAAACATCAACTTCTCGCCGAGGTCGCCGATGAAGGCATTAAAGCGATTCGTTGTTGCAGCGTTCCTTCTCTCGCCGTTACTTCTTACATTCACAGCGCAGTCCCACTCGCAGACTCAACCTGCGCAGGCCCCCGCGGCTGACGACAAAGCCAAGGAAGCCGCTGAAGAAGGCATCCCGGTTACCAGCCAACTGGTTGTCGATCGCTGCTCGACCTGTCACAAGAAAGACGAGAAGGGCCGTCTCACTCGAATTTCGTATGAGCGCACGACGCCCGAGGGCTGGCAACAGGCCATCAAGCGGATGATTCGATTGAACGGGCTGACGCTCACTCCGGATGAGGCCAGGCAAATCGTCAAATATCTGAGCAACAACCACGGGCTCGCGCCTGAAGAAGCCAGACCCGCCTTCTATGAAGCAGAAAAGCGAGTCATCGATGAGAAGTTGCCTGATGAAAGCCTGCGCGCGACCTGCGTTCTCTGTCACAGCCTTGGCCGAGTCCTCTCGCAGCGTCGTTCGAAAGAAGAGTGGGAACTGCTGGGGAACCTGCACATTGGCATGTTCCCGGTTGTTGCGTTTCAGGGGTTCTATCGGTTTCCGCAGCCCCCAGGCGCGCCGCCACCCGCCGATCCTGACCCACGACACCCGGTGGACAAGGCGCTCGACTATTTGGCGAAAAACTACCCTCTGACAACCCCCGAGTGGGGCGCCTGGCGGGCAAACATGCGGGCGCCGAAGCTCCAGGGGCGATGGCTTGTCAGCGGCAGTCAGACCGGTCGCGGTCAGATATACGGCGAAATGGTGGTCGAGCCTACATCCGTCGACGACGAGTTCACAACAAAGCTCACTCTGCGATACGTCAAAGACGGATTGACGGTAACGCGAACCGGCCGCGGGATTGTCTACTCGGGTTATAGCTGGCGTGGGCGCTCGACTGCGAGCGACGGCAGGGAGCCGGGCGAGAATCGTGAAGCGATGTTTGTATCGCGAGACTGGTCGACGATGGAAGGCCGATGGTTTTGGGGCGCCTATGACGAATTTGGCATCGACGTGACGTTGCGGCGAATTTCTGCTGAGCCGCTGATCGCCGGGGCCAATCCTGCAGCCCTCAAGACAAAGACCGCCGGGATTCAGGTCCACATCTACGGGGCAAATCTTCCGGGCGACATCAAGCGTGAGGAGATCGACCTGGGGCCGGGTGTGACTGTCAAGCGGGTACTCAGCGTGAAGAGCGACGACGTGGCGGTCGAAGTCGATGTTGCCGATGGCGCGGCGAATGGGTATCGGGATATCTCGCTTCGGAGACACTTCGCCTCGCGAGCGGTCGCCGTTTTCGACAAGATCGACTACATCAAAGTCAACCCCGAGGCTGGAATGGCGCGGGTGGGAGGCGTGGCGTTCCCAAAGCAATTTATGCAATTCGATGCAACCGCCTACAACCGCGGTCCCGACGGAAAGCCACAGACTCCCGACGACATCAGCCTAGGAGCGGCCGATGTTGATTGGTCAATCGATGAGTTTCCAGCGACGTTCGATGACGACGACAAAGATTTTGTCGGATCGCTTGATGGAAACGGGCTGTTTACTCCTGCGGTTGACGGGCCAAATCCAAAGCGCAAGAAGGGCGTCAACAACTACGGCGACGTGTGGGTTGTCGCCACGTACAAACCGAAAGATGCCGTGAAGGATGCGCAGCCCTTGAAGGCGCGGTCTTATCTTGTCGTAACAGTCCCGCTCTATGTGAAGTGGGATCAGCCGGAGGTGTCTCGATGAGCGCTTATCGACAGGGCGAGTTTCACGCATTCGAAGGCGGCGGTAACAACTATCTTTATCTGGTCCCGAGCGCCGCAATCTTTGCGTTGGAGGATCTGTCGAGCGCGGTGCTCGATCTGCTCAAGGATCGCGAGTTGACTGGCGAACAGATAGTCGACGAGCTGCTGACCCGCGGATTTTCACGCCCGAGCATAGAAGAAACGCTCGACGAGCTTCATCAGGCGCACGCCATCGCTAAATGGAGACGGCTTTATCGAGCCCCGGCTCGAGGCGCCGCAGCAACCATTCCCGCTTCAGACGGTCGTCATGAACGTGACCAATCAATGCAATCTGAGTTGTTCGTATTGTTACGAATACGGCGAAGATCGCATCGCGACTCCCGAGGGCAAGACAAAGTTCATGAGCGCGGAGACCGCTCGCAACACCGTGGACTTCTTGTTGAATGAATCGCCGGGACGCCGGATGGTTCACCTGACGTTCTTTGGGGGCGAGACCCTGCTCAACTTTCCCGTAGTTAAGTCTACGATCGAATACGCACGGGCCAAGGCCGCTGAGATGGGCAAGTACATCGACTTTAGCATGACCACCAACGCGACCATGCTGACTTCTGAGATCATCAGTTTTCTGGCCGAGAACAATGTCGGAGTGACGGTAAGCATAGACGGGCCAAAGGAGTCGAACGACCGCTTCCGGGTGTTCCATAACGGGAAGGGAAGCTATGACGTGATCGCTCCGAAGATCAAAGAGCTGGTCAAGGTTCACCGTTCGCGGCCAATTGGCGCGCGAGTGACGCTGACGGCGCAAGTGGCCGAGGTTAAGAAGATATTTCGCCACCTCACCGAAGAGATGGGATTCGATGAGGTTGGATTCGCACCGGTCACCACCTCGCCGGTGAGGCTCTACGCAATCGGCAACACGGGGCTCGATCACGTGCTCGATCAATTCACTGAACTTGCAAACGAGTATCTCGAATACGCGCTGGAGGATAAGCATCACGGGTTCTCAAACGTCAACGACACGCTTCAGGAGCTGCATCAGGGCGTGAGCAAGGCTTATCCGTGTGGCGCCGGTCTGGGCCTCCTGGGGGTTGCGCCGTCGGGCGATATCGGCCTTTGCCATCGGTTTGTGGATTCGCCGGCGGGAAAACTTGGGCACATCGCTACTGGCATCGATCGCGAAGCACAGGCGGAACACCTCAACCGTGGTCACATCAATACAAAGTACGATTGTCATACTTGTTGGGCGCGGCCGGTCTGTTCGGGCGGCTGCTATCACGAAGCCTATGTTCGTTACGGCGACACCTCGCACGCAAACCTCCATTATTGCGATTGGATTCGCGGGTGGACCGATGTCTGTTTGCGGATCTACGGCGAGATTGCCGCGCGCAATCCGAAATACCTCGAACGGTTCGATGAAAGGAAAGCGATATGAAACACATGAAGGCCATAAACCGGAAGGCACGACGAGTGGAAGAATTCATCGCGTCGGAGTACGGCGACGTGCACGCACTTGCCCAGGGGCCTCCGCCGCAGCGGCCTCATTTCCCGATGGGCTGCTCGCTGGTGTTTTCGCCCGGGTGGGAAACCGATTCAGCGGGCGGAACTGCCGGATTGTGCCAGCCCGTCGAGCGTGATTTGTATGACTGCTACATCACCTGTTTCTGGCCGGCGCAGGTGCCGGATCATTTCAACAACTATCCGGACTGGACCAGCAAGTGCGCGAGCGCGACGAAGGATTGGCGGAATATCGATTTGGTGTTTCCGTGAGACACCCGGGAGCGCAGGCATCCTTGCCTGGTGTTTGACGCAACACGACGGCAAGTGGGATACCCGCGACCGCGGGAATGAGGTTCCGAATGCGAATCCAACTTTCTCTCATAACGATCTTGCTTCTTATGGTTGTGCCGGCGTACGCGGAGCAACCCGGACAGTCGAGCGGCGGATTGATGTACATTGGCGTCTGGCCCAACAAGATCCTCGTCATCGATGAAGTAAAGGAACAGGTGATCGACGAGATCAAACTCGAGACCGGCCCGCCGTTACAGGTCGTACTCGCTCAGGACAAAAAGAAGCTCTTCGTTTTGACGACCAAAATGGGGATTGAAGTGGTCGACCTTGCTACCCGAAAAGTCACGAGCCACTTCGAGCTCAACGAAGGTGATCGGCACGTCTATCCCCTGGGCGCCGCGCCCGATCCTCAAGGCAAATTCATCTATGCCACCTTGCGGACGTCGATCAAGGAAATCGACCGCTACAAAATCGAGAAGCCAAAATTTGTGGTGATTGATCTGGAGCAAAAGAAGATCACCAAGACGTTTGATTTCCCAAAGGAGTTCGACCAGGGCTTTGGGTTCCTTTCCGGATACAAAGTGTCGCCCGATGGAAAGCTGTTGTACGTGTTCAAGGAAGACATTCTGATTTTTGACCTCGCCACATTCAAGCAAGTCGACAAGATCGAGCTTTCGAAACCGCTCTACCCCGGATTCTTTCCGATAAACGTTCGAGGCGACGACGATCCGAACGAGGAGCCGGGCTACGTCACATCGGTCTTCAATGCCACCGATCCGGTCGTGCGTCGCGCGATATTTGGCATCGCCAGGATCAACTTGCTGACGAAGAATGTGGATTTCACCCCGATAGGTCCTTCAGCGCCTATGAACAGGTTCTTCCTTACGCCGGATCGGAAGAAGGGCTACACCGTTGCTTTCAACGGGCAGGGTGGAAACCGGCGGACCGAGTTTTGGGTGTTCGACGTCACCGCGCGAAAAGTGATCAAGAAGCTCGAGTTCGTGAGCCGCGCGCGATTTAATTTTGCGGTAAGTGGCGACGGGCGAAAGCTCTACATCTACGGCGCGGGTCCTACGATCGAGATTTACGACGCTGAGACGTTGACGCTGGAGAAGACCATACCCCTCGACGGCGACGCGATCACCCAATTGCTCGTCCTTCGTCCTCAATCTTAGGCAGGCGCTCCAGGGCGGGCGCTCCCGGGACATCGGTCACAATGGGATACTCATGGATTGGAGCATACTCGTCAGCGGCGCAGCCCAGATCAGCGGTGATCTGAATGGGCTCGAGTCCTCGACCCGCGAGAGCGGTTCCAGGCTCGCCCCCGTCGTAGAAATGACCCGCCGCCTGATCGACGAATTCTTCGGGGCGATCAGCTTTACACGCTGCGCATACGGAAATGAGTTCTGCGAGCACTTGATCCCTTCACCTCCTCAACTCGAGGCTGTCCTGGACAGCAGCAGGCGAGCGTGAGATGAGAGTCACTCTACTAACTCCCTATGTAAGCGACGCCGGTATAGAATCGCTCAAGCCTTTGTTTGAGACCCTCAGCGCGAGCGGAGCCGGCGAGGTTGTGTTTAACGATTGGGGCGTGCTCAATCTGCTTCGCCGCGAGTTTCCACGCCTGAAGCCCGTTCAGGGACGTCTGATGAACAAATCTTTGCGCGACCCTCGAGTTACCGGCGTCTATGGCGAAAGCGACGCACCCGCGCCTGCGCTGGTGTCACTGCGGCCGCTCGAATCTGGACTGCGCGAGCTACACAGGGTTTTTGTCCGGGCTTGGGGTTGAGACAGTTGAACTCGACAACCTTCCGCAGGGTGTGGATCTGAGCTTTGCGGAAAACGGGGTGAAAGCAAGCGCCTATGTGCCGTTCGGGTTCATCAGCACCAGTCGAATCTGCATGGCTGCGGGTATTCACTATGACAAACGCGATAAGTTCCAGCCCGGAGCGCCGTGTCATCACGAGTGTCAGACCCACCTGCTCGAATATGCTTACACCAACACGCCGTTCGACAACCGCGATCAAAAGTTCTATCTAAAGGGCAACAGTTATTTCTATGTTCACACCGAAGCGATGCTGCGAGGTTTGTTCGAGCAGTCTCGTTCCGGTTTGATCGATCGGATGGTCTTCCAACCCCGATTGCCAATGACCTGGGAGCGAGCTTGAACCGATGAAAGTTCTGGCCCCGATCAGCTCATACGACGAATTGGAGATGCTCGCCGCGAGCGGCGCAGAGGAGTTTTATTGCGGCATAGTTCCGCGCGAGTGGCTCGACCGCTATACCGGGGCGGTGTGGTTGAATCGCCGCAGTCCCAAAGGCGGGAGCCTCGAAACGTTGTCGGAATTGAAACAGCTTGTGGATGGTGCGCATCGACTGGGCATCCCGGTGTTTCTCACACTCAACGCTCCGTACTACACCGCTGAACAGATGTCGTGGGTGATGGAGCTTGCGCGTAGACTCGATGGCGAGGCCGGTGTCGATGCATTGATAGTGACGGACATTAATCTGTTGATGCGGCTTTCGCAGGCGAAGTTGAATGCGGCGCTGCACATCAGCTCGGTTGCAGCAACATTGAACACCGAAGCGATTCGATTTCTTCTTCAGTTTGGGCCGAGCAGGATCATCCTTCCAAGAAGCCTGACGATTCCCGAGATTGAGAGAATCACAAACGCTGTTCGAGATGAGGTCGAGATCGAAGTGTTCATGCTCAACGACGGATGTGCGTTCGAGGAGGGCTTTTGCTCGACGACTCACCATCACACGGTTGGCGCGTTCTGCACAAATCTTTCGGAGATGGACACGGAGTTCGAACGCAGTGGCGGCCGGGAGTTGACACGCAGGCAGAACTCGCGCCTTCGAAGAAATCTGACCGACTATCGGGAATGGATCTGGTATGTAAACGGCAACGGTTGCGGCTCAACGGCAAGTGGGTTGCCTTACGGGCCGTGTGGCCTGTGCGCGATTCACGACTTCAAGCGGATTGGGGTGGCATCGCTGAAGATCGTGGGCCGGGAGGCATCGCCGTTCAAGAAACTCGCGAGCGTGCGTATGGTTCGGGCGATCGTGGATCAGGTGCGCGGGGGCTCCGAGAAGCTGGTAACAATCGAACGGGCGAAATCGCTGCGCGGCGATCGCGAGCACTGCGACTCGGGATATATGTGTTACTACAAAGTTGAAGCGTGACGACCTTCCTCGTCCTTCGCGTCTTTGCGGTCCTTTGCGCCCTTGCGCGAAAGAAACACTCAACGCAAAGGCGCAAAGGACCGCAAAGACGCAAACCGGATGAACAACGACTATCGACGAATCTTCGCATACATACTCCCTTACTGGCGCAGGCTGACGCTGGTGCTCGGGCTGAGCCTCATCTCGACGCTGCTCGGCCTGGCGCAGCCATACATAACAAAGCTTCTGATCGACGAGGCGCTGCTCCGGAAGAATATGCACGCGCTGGCGACAGTCGCCGCGTTGATGGTTGTAGTGACGGTTGTCGGGTTCGCGCTGAACATCGTCAGCAGCTATCGATACGTCGCGGTGTCCGCGTCGGTCCTGTTCGACATGCGGCTTGCGGTTTACCGGCATTTGCAAAAGCTATCGCCGCGATTTTACACTCGCACGAAACTGGGCGAAATCGTCTCACGTTTGAACAACGATATCAGCGAAGTGCAACGGGTCGCCGCCGACACTCTGCTCGCCGCCATCAGCAATTTCATTTTTCTCGTAGGCAGCGTGACGATTATGGTGCTGCTCAATTGGAAGCTGTTTCCTGTTGAGCATACTGCTGATTCCGGTGTCGGTGGTTGCGCTCAAGCACTATCGGGCGAAGCTCGCCAGTAACGTGCAGCGAATGCGCGAACGCAGCGCGGACATCGGCAGCTTCCTGATCGAGACCTTGATGGGCATGCGTCTGGTGGTCACTTCAAATACCCAGGATGCGGAAGTCGTTCGATTCCAGAAAAAGAACCAGAGCTTTGTCGACGCGCTGCTATCAATGCAACTGGTGTCCTTTTTTGCGGGGGCGCTGCCCGGTACGGTGCTTACTCTTAGCACGGCGCTTGTTTTCCTCTACGGTGGGAAGCTGGTAATCGACGGCGTGATGACCATTGGAGCGCTAGTGGCGTTCATGGCTTATCATATGCGGCTGCTTGCGCCGGTGCAGAATCTGATGGGGCTGTACACCAGCGTGACAACTGCCAGGGTATCGTTGAATCGAGTATTTGAGATATTGGACTCGCCCATCGAGGTCAACGAAGCGCCCGGCGCCGCGAATCTTGGTCAGGTCAAAGGTGAGATTGACTTCGAGAAGGTCACTTTGAAGTACGATCGCGACACTGTGGTGCTCGACTCCGTGAGCTTCAGGATTCCAGCTGGGGCTCTGTGTGCGATCGCCGGTCCAAGCGGAGTCGGCAAATCGACGGTCGCCGACTTGTTGCTGCGCTTCTACGATCCGCAAGCGGGCACAATTCGACTCGATGGACACGATTTGCGCGATGTCCGGCTTGGCGATCTGCGCAGGGAGGTAGTTCTGGTCGAGCAGACCGCGTTCCTGTTTAACGCGACCGTAGCCGAGAACATCAGGTATGGCCGACCGGATGCGACACGGGAAGACATCATTCGGGCTGCGAGTCTGCCTCGATAGACGGGTTCATTCGATCATTGCCGGAAGGTTACGACACACCGGTTGGCGAGCGAGGGCAGGCGCTCTCCGCGGGAGAACGCCAGCGGATTGCTTTGGCGAGAGCGCTGCTGAGAGATCCGGCGGTGCTGGTTCTTGACGAGCCGACGGCGTCAGTTGACCCGATTACGGAACAAACGATCGCTGCGTCGCTCTCGTCCGTGATGCGAGGGCGCACGACGGTTGTAATTTCTCATAGGCTCTCGTTGATCGAACGCGCCGATTGGGTGATCGTTATCGACAACGGGAAGATAATTGAGACGGGTCCGCCCGATGAGTTGCTCGCGAGTGGCAAGGCGCTGGCGGGCCTCTTCTCATATGTTCCGCAAGAAGCAAGTAGTGTCTAGCAGGCTGGTGAAAAAGGCTTCGTAGTCCCGCCTTCAGGCGGAATCCTGACGGGGAAATGTCTTTTAGGCCAGCTCAAATGTCGGCTCCGTCTAGAGAGGCCAAACGGTTGATGACTCGGATCGAGGATATCAGAGGAGCAGGCAATCACTTTGCGATCTGCACCGGCCGAGACGTTAAGGTCGCAATCATCGATAGCGGGGTCAACCCTGCTCACCCGCATGTCGGCGGTGTGGCAGGCGGCGCTAGAATCGTCTCGGGTGAAGAGGATGGCCTCAACGACTATCTTGACTATATCGGTCACGGCACCGCGGTCGCGGGCGCGATCCGAGAGAAAGCGCCCGATGCGCAGCTCTACGCCGTCAAGGTCTTCGATCGCGCACTCACGACCAACATCGAAACCATCATCAAAGCGATCGCTTGGTGCGTCGAGAACGATATGCAAGTGATCAACCTGAGTCTCGGAACGGTAAACATCGAGCATCGCGAGATAATGGAACAGGCGGTCGGTCGGGCGGAAGAGAACGGGGCCGTGTTGGTGGCTGCGCGCGAGATGTCGGGCAAGCCTTCGTTGCCCGGTTGTCTGCCATCGGTGATCGGGGTTGCTGTAGACTGGCAGCTCGAGCGAGATCGCTACACCGTGAGTCGCTCGGGCGAGGATCCGGTGTTCATCGCGTCAGCTTACCCTCGTGATATTCCAGGTGTGCCGCGCGAGCGAAACATGAAAGGCATAAGCTTCGCCGTTGCGAATATGACTGGTTTCGTGGCGCAAGCGAGAGAGTTTGCGCCCGTTGCATCGGTTTCTCAGCTCAAGAGCCTGTTGTTCGAAGAGTCAACGAAGGAATGAAAGGGCCGATACAATCAGCGGGTCCGTCACGCATCGGATCGCCGGCCTCCTATTCAAGGCCCCGGCTATTCGGCCTCGCCGTCGCTGTGATCCTGGTGTCTTCAATCGCAGTCATGCTTGTCAAAGACAGGCTGTTCAATCAGCCTAAAGTTGATTCCCACTCCAGTCATCGCTCAGGCGGTCACCAATCTGGCGCAAAGCAGCCAGATTCGGAATCAGCAGCGCCTGTCGGTACGAACAGCACACCTCCGCCCGGTACTGCGCCCGAGGGCATGGTCTGGATTCCCGGTGGAACGTTCTGGATGGGGTGTGATGACTGCGACATGCCTGACACACAGCCCGTCCATCTGGTTAGTGTGGATGGCTTCTGGATGGACAGGACTCCGGTTACAAACACCCAGTTCGCGCAGTTCGTGAAAGCCACCGGCTACCTCACGATCGCGGAGCGCAAACCGGATCCGAAAGACTATCCCGGAGTGGACCCGGGTAAACTTGTGGCGGGTTCGGCGGTGTTTACTCCGCCCCCAAGTGACGTTGCTCTTGATGACATAACCCAGTGGTGGGAATACGTGGCGGGTGCGAGCTGGAAGCATCCGGAAGGTCCCGGCACAACGATCGCCGGTCGCGAAGAGCACCCGGTTGTGCAGATCGCCTGGGAAGATGCGTCGGCTTACGCGAAGTGGGCGGGCAAGGAGTTGCCGACCGAAGCTGAATTCGAGTTCGCCGCACGCGGAGGGTTGGATCGCAACCGGTACGCATGGGGAGACGATCTGAAGCCCGGCGGCGCGTGGGCGGCAAACATCTGGCAAGGCCGGTTCCCCTCGGACAATCTGGCAGAGGACGGATATGAGCGTACGTCGCCGGTCACCGCTTTCCCCCCGAACGACTTTGGCCTGTACGATGTAGGCGGCAACGTCTGGCAATGGTGCGCCGATTGGTATCGCCCGGACTATTTTGCGACTCTTGCGGCGAGCGGGATCGCTCGCAATCCTCAGGGTCCGCCCGATAGCTACGATCCCAACGAGCCGGGCGCAAGGAAGCGGGTGCAAAAAGGCGGGTCGTTCCTGTGCAGCGATCGATACTGCTCGCGCTATCTGGTCGGGAGCCGAGGCCGGGGTGCGATCGATAGCGGAGGATCGAATACCGGGTTTCGCTGTGTGAAGTCTCACTAATGACCTTAGAGAGCAACTCAACAGCGGCTTCTCATTAGCCCCAGCTCAGTCGGGTGCATACATTTCGCGAGACGCGGGCGCTTGATGCTGGACACTACAACGAACTGCGCAGGACGCGGCATACCCACTTTGGTGGATTTGGGACGAACAGGGGTGTCTCTTGTAGGCCGAGTTTGTCAATTATGCTTCTGTAAATCGCCATCTGTCTCCCGTGTCACTCGTATCTCAAGGCGTCGATCGGGTCCAACCGGGAAGCCTTCATCGCCGGCCACATCCCGAAGACCAATCCAATCCCACACGATACGGTAATTCCAGCGATCGGCGCCCACATCGGAACGTGCACCGGCAGGATCAAGTTTACCAGCAGGCTCAGCCCCCATCCGATCGCAATTCCTAACAAGCCGCCTGATCCGGTTAGCGACATCGCTTCGATCAGAAACTGTCGCAGGATGTCCCGTCTGCGCGCGCCGATCGCTTTTCTCACCCCGATCTCTTTTGTGCGCTCGGTAACCGAAACCAGCATGATGTTCATGACGCCGATGCCGCCGATGAGCAGACCGACGCTCGATATCGCAATCATCAGGATCGCGATGCCGCCGGTGATCTGATGAAACTGATCTGCTATTGCATCGGGAGTCGTGAGGCCAAAGTTGTCTTTTGCATCATAGGCAACGCCCCGTCGGCGACGCAGCAGCGATCGTATCTCGTCTTCCGCCTGATCGAGCTTTCCTTCTGCGGCCTGGGCCATCACAAAGTGGTCCTTTTCGGCCGGAAACATCTTCTTCATCGATTCATACGGGATGTATACCGCGCGATTCTGATTCCCGCCGTCGTTGTCTCCGGCAAAGAGGTTGTCCATCTTTTGAATGACACCGATCACCGTGAAAGGCTTGTCGTTCACGAGAATCTGCTTGTCGAGCGCTTGAATGTGCGGGAAGAACTTGTCGGCTATGTCTGCCCCGATCACACAGATGTCCGCGCGATGTTGGTTTTCGACATCCGTAAAATAGCGCCCCTCTGCTATGTGCACCGAGGACATGCGTTCGTAATCGGTGGTCGTTCCCTGGACCTGCGTAACGTATAGCTCCTGGTCCTGATAGCGGACCTTCTGGACGTCATCCGGGCTGAGGAAGGGTGCTACGTACTTGACCGATGGACACTGCTCTTTGATCGCCATTGCGTCTTCATAAGAGATCGGCTTGCGCATTCGCTCTTCCGGTGTGCGCCTGCCCGTATGAATGCCTGGGTCGAACTTGTAAACAAAAACGGTGTTGGTTCCGAAGGAATCGATCTGCTGCTTGAACGTCTGGTCGAGTCCCGATATGAAGGAGGCAATTACCATAACCGTCACGGTGCCGATCACCACTCCCAGCACGGTCAGAAACGAGCGGAACTTGTGCGCGTGAAGAGTTGCGAACGCCATTCTGAAACTCTCGGTTGTGTCTTGCTTGCTCATATCAACTCCGGGAGAAATGCAGGCTAAAGCCTGAACTCCATGCGCTTCTGAGAAATGCAGGCTAAAGCCTGAACTCCATGCGCTTCTGAGAAATGCAGGCTAAAGCCTGAACTCCATGCGCTTCTGAGAAATGCAGGCTAAAGCCTGAACTCCATGCGCTTCTGTCAATCCGCTCTCAATGCCTCGATGGGATCGAGTTTTGCCGCCTTCCACGCGGGATAAATGCCAAAAAACAAACCAATGCTCGCCGAAACGCTTAGCGCGATGAATGTCCACAGGATCGGCAAGGCTGTCGGCAGATCAAAGAGCAGCGTCGCCAGCTTCCCGATACCGTACGCTATGGCGACCCCGACACATCCGCCGAGCAACGAAAGCACTGTTGACTCGGACAAGAACTGACGCACGATATCCTTGCGTTTTGCTCCAAGCGATTTCCGTATCCCGATTTCCCGCGTCCGTTCGGTTACCGACACCAGCATGATGTTCATTATTACAATGCCGCCGACGATTAGCGATATCGAGGTCACGCCGATCGCAACGATCGAAATCGTCCCGAATATTTTTTCCCGCAGGTTGTTAAGCGCATCCGAGGTCACGATACCGAAGTTGTCTTCGTCGTTGTAATTCAAATGTCGTCTGGCTCGAAGAACAACCCTTACCTCGTCCTGCGCCTTCTCGATAGCTTCGGATCCAATCGCCGCGACTCTTATCCCAATCGAGCCGCGAGAACCGTATATGTTCTGATAGGTCGATATCGGCATGATGACAAAATTGTCGCGCGGGTTTCCGAAAACGGTCCCGACCTCCTGGGCGACGCCTACGATTCGGAACGGGAGACCTTCAACTTTGATCTCCTTGTCGATCGGGTCAACGCTGGGAAAGAGTTGGTCGGCGATCCCATACCCGATGAAGCACACATAGCGCGAGTGTTCCTCCTCAGTCGCACTTACGTATCTGCCTTGATCGACCTTTATCGAATCAATATCGACCATGTTCGCGCTCACGCCCTGAAGGTCCACGTCTTCCAGCGACTGGGTCCCCCGCTTTATGGTCCCCCGTCGTCGCATCGTGGCAGCCGCATCTTTAACATAGGTTGGATTTTCAGTGATCGCGTGAAGATCCTCGAGCTTGATGTCTTTGTTCTTTTTGTTCCGATCGATCCACTCCTGCATGCTGGTTACGATACCCAGCTTGTTCACGACGAAGGCGTTGGATCCCAGATCGGCGATCTTGTCATTGAAGTATTTGTTGAAGCCTTCGATCAGCGAGACGACGACGATAACCGTCGCGACGCCGAAAATTATTCCCAGCAGGGTCAGGAAGGATCTCAACTTGTGCGCGAGAATCGCGCTAAGCGCCAGTGCCACGGATTCAAAGAATTTCATATGAAGATCCCGCCCCCGCCTTTGATCGGTTTGATTCCCAAGTTACTTGAACGAGATTTCTCGACATAAGTTCGCGTCCACTCGCATTGGTTGTACCCATAACTCTATACGCGCGCTCGATTGCGCGGAGGTGCACCCAGCGCACTTAACAAACGCGGCGAGCCAGGTGTCTATTAACAATTCCGAGTGATCGGGGGTCTGTGGCCCAATTAGTGGGCGGGTCGCCGGGGCGCTTGATCGCGCATGGCGTGGCGGCGCAATGCTCGGGCGATGCGTTGTGATGTAACCTCGAGATATCGAGGCACGCGGACCGGGAACAGCCGCTTCACCAGCGCCTCTTTCTTGTTCTGAAGATGTGCGGCAGCCTGGAGCATCCGGCTGCTCTCAGGGAGGTGTTGCTTCATGAACGCTTTGCTCGAGACGATAATTATTATCTCCTCTTCCAGGGCCTCAAGGTCGTGCCAGTCGCCTATTCTATCCTGAAGCGTTCGTAACCAGACCAGCGCCCGCGATGCCTCTCCGTAACCCATCTCGGTGACAATCTCCAACAAATACCTCACTCGCTTCGCGGCGATTCGAAGCTGATGCAACTCCACCGGGTTGTTTGTCGGATGCGACAGCGCGGCCAGAGTCTGAAACTCACCGAGCCTCTGGTCGAGCCGCTCGGCGGCATAGCCAGCTACCCTGCGCTCGTCGATAACCATTCGGTTGGCGGAGCTCTCGAGTGCGGGAGGCTCATCTGGCGATTCGATCATGTTTGGGTCAGGCGTTTCATTTCGTGCGGGCGGCTTCAAACCCAATTCAAGGGCGATTGCGTTGATGTTGATACCGTGCAAAAAGTGCTTTACTTCTGCGGCTCGTTCCAGGCGCCGCTCTTGCAGAATGCCCTTTACCAACTCGAGTTGTTCTCGCCGCGCTCGTCCCCTGCTTGGCGCCTCATTCTCGATCAGTTCGAGGAACACGTCGTAGTTTCTAACGCTGGAGAGTCGGCGGCGCCAATTACGAAGGCGTCGCTTCAGCTTGCGGACCTTCATCTCGCGCTCGAGCAAATCAAGCGACGCCTGCAGCCTCCGGGTGGTCACACGCATCTTGTGCACGGCCTCAACCGAGTCGGTGTCAAGGACGGCACGGTGGTGAGTCCGCAACGCCGCCAATTGAGAGGGGATGATGTCAACGAGCTTTCGCGGTTTTCGATTCTGCGTTTTCTTCGGGGCGGGAGCCTCCGCCTCGGTCGTAAGTATCTGTTCAGCTTCAACCATTGTTGGGTCTCGTGCAGACAGAGATTACTATCTTCAGCTTTCGAATGGGCAAACTGCCGAAACCGCGGCGGTCGGTCCAGATGGGTGTGATCACGAGAGAGACTTCAGACAGTGCCTTTTTCTCACAGCCTCTCCAGATTTTATCTAAGAGCGCCCGAACCACCTTTTGTGTTGGCGACGAGCGGCTGGAGGACAATATGACGCTCGCCGAACTGCTAAATAGAGGCGCCGCTGGGAGTTTTAGTAGCGTCAAGTCCTCTGGAATATCTCGTATCAATTCGGTGATTTTCCAGATAGCGGCTATACTGCCGTATCGACCGAAGGCACACGAATGGACATTCTAACTCTTGGCTTGAGCAAAGCGACGCCCGATCTGCCGACTCAGAACGAGCTCCGGTTTCAGATCGCGCTGCTGGCGGCCGTGCCGGCAATTGTCGCAGCTTTCATAGGTCGCTTCCTGTTCGATACGCCGCTCGTGCCCGAGCTTCTTGCGCAATTTATTTTCGCCGTTGCTCCGATATGGATGGTCGAGATTGCTGTAGGAATGCTGGGGCCGTTTGCAAAGCACCTCGCGTTTCTTGGCTGCACGGTGATCTATCTGCTTGCCCTGATGGCAGCGGTGATCGCGTATCTTCGCTACGCCCTGCGACGCGATTCGGCTGTGGCGCGATATGTTGCGCCGCTCGCGTTCGCGATATCTATCTGGGCGATCACAGTTGTGGCGTTCCTGCCGATGGTGGGCGGCGGCCCGTTCGGCAGCCGCTTACGGCAGGGCGCTCTCGCTACGTCCGTTTCGCTTCTCCTTGTGCATGCAGTCTACGGGCTGGCGCTAATCCTGGCTGTGATGAGATACATCGGTCACCCGGTCCCCGCCGGCGCGCCCGCAACGGTCATCAGCAGACGGCGTGTCGTCCGGGGGGTTGGATACGCGGTGCTCGCCGTCGGGATCTACGATATTGGCAAGTCGCTTCTTGGATCCTGGCTGCAGTCTGGGTCGGGCCGCGTGAAGGGCGGGGACGGCGTATTCCCAAACATCGACAATCTGGCTCTCGAGATAACGCCGAACCGCGACTTTTATCAGGTGTCCAAGAACGCGTTTGACCCGCAGGTTGATGCGGGCCGGTGGAAACTTGAAGTCGCAGGGTTGGTAGACAGCACGCTCACGCTCACTTACGAAGAGACGAAGGCACTGCCTTCGGTCGAACAATACGCGACGCTTGCTTGCATCAGCAACGAAGTCGGCGGCGATCTCATCGGTACCTCGCTTTGGCGAGGAGTGCGGCTAAAGGATGTTCTGGAGAAGGCAGGGCTCAAGCAAGGGGTGATCGATATCGTCTTGCACGCGAGCGACGACTATACCGACTCGATTCCGCTCAACCGAGCGATGGCCGATGAGACTCTTCTTGTATACGAGATGAACGGCGAGCCGCTCACGCCTGAGCATGGATTTCCAGTGCGTCTGCTTGTGCCGGGGATCTATGGGATGAAGAACGTGAAATGGATCAACCGCATCGAAGCCGTGGATTTCGATCTCAAGGGTTATTGGCAACGTCGCGGGTGGGATGATCGCGCGGAGTACAAGACGATGTCCCGCATTGACGCGCCTGATGGCTCGGTTGAAGGCGAAGCGGTGATTGCGGGCATCGCATTCGCGGGCGACCGTGGAATCAGCAAGGTGGAAGTCTCTACCGATGGCGGCGCGAGGTGGGAACAAGCCGAGATCAAGCCCGCGCTGTCGCCGATTTCATGGGTGCTGTGGCAACGCCTGTGGAGACCGGCACAACCAGGCAAGCATACGATTGTGGTGAGAGCAACGGATGGTGGAGGCCAGACGCAGACCTCGCAATACGCTCCACCGGATCCAAGCGGATCGTCTGGTTATCACAGCGCGGTCGTCCGCTCTAAATGACAAGTGAATAAGTGCTTGACCCTGGAACCCGTTCCAGAGTCTATAATCGCTCGAGGTGAACAGGTGAGGGAAGAGAAACCGAAACAGGGGTATTTGCGGTCAGCGGAATTGGCAAAGCTCGCGGGTGTGAGCACTGACACATTGCGGCATTACGAACGCATGGGCTTGCTCGCTCGGCCGCGCCGTTCGGCGAACGGTTATCGCGAATATCCTGCAAGCGATCTCGATCGAGTGCGTCTTGTGCGCGGCGCGCTCGGAATCGGATTCACTCTGGGGGAAATGGCTCGGATATTGAATGAGCGCGACCGGGGCGGCGCGCCGTGTAATCAGGTTAGGGCCCTCGCGGCAACAAAGCTCGCCCAGGTTGAAACTCAACTTGGAGAGCTGACGGTGCTTCGAGACGAACTGCGACGGCTGTTGAAAAACTGGGACGTGCGTCTGGCGAGCAACTCGCCTTACGAGCGCGCGGGTCTCCTGGAGTCGCTGGCAGCGAAACCCCTCACGAGGCGGACAGGATCATCGAGCCTCGCCCAAACACCTATCAATCGAAAGAAAGAGAGCAAGGAGAATCAATGCTAAAACTGAAGAACTACTTTGGGCTAGTGCTACCGCTGATGCTGCCGGTGGTTATGGCGGCCAGTACACAGCAGCCGTCGGCTCAACATCACAATCATGAGCAGAGCAAGCAACATGTGGAAGGCGTGAACGAACGCGGTGACCACGCGATGGGGTTTAGCCACGAGAAAACCACCCACCATTTTCGGCTGACTTCCGAGGGCGGCGCGATCGAAGTAACCGCCAATGATCCCAACGATGCCGCGAGTCAGGAAATGATCAGGACCCATCTTGCGCACATAGCGATGGTGTTCAAGGAAGGCGATTTCAGCACACCCATGTTTGTACACGGCGAAGCTCCTCCCGGCGTGCCCACTATGAAGCGCTTGAAAGCGGACGTCAGCTACACGTTTGAGAAGATTGACTTCGGCGGGCGAGTCCGAATCGCGACTGCGAACCCCGACGCAGTCGAAGCGATTCACGAGTTCCTGCGTTACCAGATCCAGGACCACCAAACGGGCGACTCAGTGGAGACGGATAAGCAAGCGTCCGCGGGGAGCGGACATTCTTGCGACCTTATGAAAAAAGGGACGTGTACTTTCGCAGCCGCATCGCACGCCACAGACAAGTAACCAAACCCACCAAACCCGGGGCGGCCGTCTCCTGGCCGTCCCACGGCTCGCTTGGACGCCCGCACATATTGCCCACCGCAGCTACTCCGCAAATCTCAGCTTCATCATTCCAGAATACTGATACAGAAACCGCGGAGGCGGGGGCAGGCGACTGCTCTGCTCGATGCGCAACCGCCCCGCTGCTGGGTGCGCGTCAGGTTTTCGGGCATACCCACCTCGTCAGAGGTTGGTCATTGATGTTGCTGCCTACTACGACGCGCACGCCTCGCCGCTCATCTGGTTGACTGATTCGAAATCCCGCCTCTATATTGAAGACCGGTTGTTGAACGCGGTCGAACCCGGTATTTGATCTGCGCTCGCCATTCCTCAAGAATGCCCAAAAAACTCAATTCAAAAAGAGCTGATGTTAGAGAGCGCCCAACAAACCGCTCATCGAGCAATCGCGTCGTCTATCCGTTCACTGCGATCGTTGGCCAGGAAGAGATGAAGCTCGCGCTACTGCTGAGCGCGGTCGACCCAAATATCGGCGGCGTCATCATTATGGGCCACCGTGGCACAGGGAAATCGACCGGCGTTCGAGGGCTTGCCGACCTACTGCCGCAGGTCAAGAAGGTGCGAGGATGCGCTTACGGTTGCGACCCCGATCGCGCCAACGACTTGTGTCGGGATTGCGCGACCCTGCTGGCTCGCGAAGGTCGTCTGCCATTCGAGCGCGGCGCAGTTCCGGTTGTCGATCTCCCACTTGGAGCAACCGAAGACCGTGTCTGCGGAACGCTCGACATTGAGCGCGCGCTTGTCGAGGGCGTGAAAGCGTTTGAACCGGGGTTGCTCGCGCGGGCGAACCGCGGCTTCCTCTACATTGACGAAGTCAATCTGCTCGACGATCACCTTGTGGATGCTTTGCTCGACGCGGCTGCATCGGGGCGCAACGTCGTTGAACGGGAGGGCATCTCGGTTACACATCCGGCGCGGTTCGTGCTTGTCGGTTCCGGCAATCCCGAAGAAGGCGAGTTGCGGCCTCAGTTGCTCGACCGCTTCGGGCTGTACACTCAGATAACTACAATCACAGACGTCGAGGAGCGTGTTGAGATAGTTCAGAGGCGTGAGCGGTTTGATGATGACCCGGCGACCTTTCAGACCGGGCAGGCAATCGAGCAGGAAAAACTGCGAAGGCGAATAACGCGCGCGAGAAAACTGCTCGCCCGCGTCGAGATCGACCACGACCTGCTAATGCTGATCGCCGCGCTTTGTGTGTCGTTGGAAGTCGACGGCCATCGCGGGGAGCTGACGATTGCGCGGGCGGCCCGCGCTCTGGCTGCATTCGAGGGGCGCGAGAATGCGAAAGCGGCTGATATTGAGAAGGTTGCCGTGATGTCGTTGCGTCATCGGCTGCGCAGGGATCCGCTTGAAACCGTCGATAGCGGCGCACGCATTCAGCAGGCGTTGGGCGAGTTGGTCCAGGTGTTCTCGACCAGGACGCGGTTGAGAGTGATCAAGTGACATTCTCCACATATCCCTTTGTTGCGGTTGTGGGACACAGCGCCGCGAAGCACGCGTTCGCGTTGCTCGCGATTGAGCCCGGACTTCGCGGCGTTCTCATCTCATCGCCTGCAGGCGGTACAGGTGAAAGGACCCTCGCACGGGCGTTTTGTTCTCTATTCCCTGCGTTCGCCGCGGATCGTGGACGATCTCGGGCGGGCTCCATAGTCGAATCCGAACCGGATATCGGTGTCGTCGAACTGTCAGTCAACACCAGCGAGGACGGATTGCTTGGCGGACTGGATCTCGAACGGACGATCGCTACCGGCAAGCGGCAGATTTCGACTGGCTTGCTGGCGCGGGCGAACGGCGGCGTAGTCTTCGTGGATGACATCAATCGGATGGGCGGCATAGCCGCTCACGTGGCCCTTGCTCTGGATTCCGGGATCGTACGCATTGAACGCGAAGGGATGAGTGCGATCCACAACGCCGAGTTCATCTTTGTCGGGCTGTTTTACTCTGATGAGGGCGATTCCGGTTCGCTGCTGCGCGATCGCGTCGGGTTGATCGTGGATTCGCCCCCGGAAAGCTCGGCTGAAGATAAAGCAAAGATCATCGACCGCGCATTCCGATTCGACAGAGATCCCTTTACGTTCGCCGATCACTTCGCGTTCGAGACTGCGCAACTCAACGATGCCATCGATGAGGCCCGCGCTCGATTGCCGCGGGTTCGAGTATCGCGGAATCAGCGCCGGCAGATTGCGCAGATAGCGATGAGCCTTGGTGTGGAAGGGAATCGAGCAGACGGTTTCGCGTTGAAGGCGGCTCGAGCGAATGCGGCGCTCGCGGGACGCGACGCGATTGTCGAAGAGGACATCGTAATAGCGATCCAGTTTGTGCTTGCGCCGCGCGCCCAAGCGCTGCCGTCGCGAGAGGAAAGCCAAGAACCGAGTGAGCCTTCACCGCCGGATAGCATTGAGGAGGGCGGAAGCTCCAGGCTTGAGGATGGCACGCGTGATTCTATTCCCGGCGCGTTAGAAGATATGATCGTCCAGGCGATCGAGGCCCAGGGACCGATGGAGCTTCTTTCGCCGAAGCAGCGAACCGCTCGACCGGCTCGAGCAGGGAGGCGATACAAACAATCAGTGTTCACCCGCGGACGCTACGTGCGCAGCGGCATAGAGCCGCCACGAGATGCAAGAATCGCAATCGACGCTACGCTGCGTGCAGCCGCGCCCTTTCAGATACATCGTAGATTGCAAAGCGAGCTGAACAGAAAACAGGAGGTCGACGCTTCGAAGGAATCGGGTTCAGCGACTCGAGCTCGTCGCGTGAAAATCGAGCCAGGAGATCTGAGGTTCAAGCAGTTCAAGCATCGATCTGGAATCCTGTTCATCTTTGCCGTCGACGCGAGTGGAAGTATGGCACTAAACCGAATGGCGCAGGCAAAAGGGGCGCTCGCGAGGTTGTTGCAACAAGCGTATCTTCATCGCGATGAGGTTGCGTTGATCAGTTTTCGCGGAGAGAAGGCCGATGTCTTGCTCGCGCCGACGCGCAGCGTTGAGCTCGCCAAGCGGCTTGTGGACGCGCTACCGGCCGGAGGAGCCACGCCGCTTTCGGCCGGGCTCGTCAAGGCGATTGAACTGGCGCGACTCGCGCGACTTCGAGGAACCTCGCAAGCTATGCTTGTCCTGTTCACCGATGGGAGAGCGAATGTCCGTCTGGGCGGCGGACCCGCGAGGGCAACCAGGGCGATGATCAGCGAAGAACTTGGACAGCTGGGCGCTTTGCTTGGGTCGGAAGAAATCAGCTCGGTTGTGGTGGATACGAAATCGAGGTTTGTCTCGGGTGGCGAAGGCGAGGCCCTGGCTCGGCTGCTTGGCGCCCGCTACTTCTATCTCCCGCGTTTAGACGCCGGTTCCGTTTACGATGCAATCAAGTCGATCACGAGGAGGCCGAGTGAGAATTGAAGCCCGCGCATCGGTATATCGTGCGATGCGCCGTTTCGCGCCAACCTGCGTATTGGTTTTTGAGACCGCGCCGTCGAAACAACCAGGGAAGCGGTAGCGCCTCCGGAATTGGAATTAATGACTGAAACAGCGAATAAAGATGTTCGGGATCAGCGAGTTGTTGAACTCTACGAGAAGGTTCTCGAAATCGAGCAGCGGTTGATACCGACGGGCCTGCACGTCATTGGTCGTGCGGGGAATGAAGCCGAAATCTCCGATTTGTTGAGAATGGTTGCGTCATTTGACCGGCCTGAGCTTGATGTTCGCTCACTGCCCGATGTGGTTGCCGAGGGGCTCGGCCTGGCATCTTATTCAACGTTGCTCAAGGAGAGCGCGCACTCTGGGCAACGACTGGGTGAACGCGAGAGGATCGAAGCAATCCTCCGAGAGGCCATCGCGCGCTTTATGGATGACAGAACCGATGCGGGAAGCGAAGCCGCGATCAACTTTCTGTCAGAGGCGGCCGTGGTGCCAGCCGACTTGGCGCTGAAAGTGTTCGAGTTGCTGTCGCGCATTCGCCGGCAGCTCGGGACAAATCACGAACTCGACGGGTTGACTCGCGCTCTGAGAGGCGAGTATATCGAGCCGGGACCCGGCGCCGACATCATTCAGAATCCGAACATTCTTCCAACGGGGCGCAACACTCACGCAGTTAATCCGTATGCGGTTCCTTCGACGACCGCAGTGCGCCGCTCGAAGCCGGTGGCCGACGCGCTGCTTGAGCGCCATCGTGAACAAACTGGCCGCTATCCCGAAACCATCGCGATGGTTCTGTGGGGAATCGACAACATCAAGACCGAAGGCGAAGCCCTCGCTCAGGTCCTGTGGTTGTTGGGCGTAACACCGCATCGCGATTCTATGAATCGAGCGACCGAAGTTGATGTGATACCGCTCGAAGAATTGGGCCGTCCGCGCATCGATATTGTGATGACGGTCTCCGGGATCTTTCGCGATCTGTTTGGCGCGACGATGACCCTGCTCGACAATGCGGTTCGACGAGTAGCCGCGCTCGATGAGGCGGCGGATATGAACTTCCTGAAGCGGCACGTTGACGAACAGATGGTTGAGACGGGTTGTTCGTTTGACGAGGCCGCGGTGAGGGTGTTCTCCAATGCCGCTGGCAACTATGGAACGAACGTAAACTTCATGGTGCTGGACAGCCAGTGGGAGGACGGCCGCGAGCTGGGCGATTTGTTTGTGACTAGAAAGTGCTTTGCGTACGGGCGCGATTCCCAGGGAAGACGTTTCGACGGGAGTGAGGCGCGAAAGCTTCTCGAGCGCGCGCTCTCTCGGGTCGAGGTGACCTATCAAAATATCGATAGCACCGAAGTGGGAATAACGGATGTTGATCACTACTTTGAATATCTCGGTGGTGTATCGAAGGCGGTCGAAAAACAAACGGGCAGACGTCCACGGATCTACTTGTCAGACTCGCTGTCGCCTGGCGCAAAGGTTAGAACGCTTGAAGAGACTGTCCGGCTCGAGACTCGAACAAAGACGCTAAACCCGAAGTGGTTCGAGGGAATGCTCAGACACGGTTTCAGTGGTGTGGCTGAGATCGAACACCACGTCACGAACACCTTTGGATGGTCGGCGACCGCGGATGCGGTTGACGACTGGGTCTACGACGAAGTCGCGGCGACATTCGTGCTGGATGAGCAGATGCTCGATCGGCTGCGCTCGCTGAACCCCCATTCGGCGCGAACCCTGGTGGGTCGCCTTCTGGAAGCCTCCGGCCGCGGATTCTGGTCGGCTGAGCAACCGGTGCTGGAGCGGCTCAGAGACGTGGCGGCGGCCCTTGAGGACACGCTCGAGGGAGTGGCTGGCTGAAGCAAAAGCCGGGAGACTCAGGAATCGCGGCCGGCGTCCTTCAATTCGGGGAGCCGGTGATGTGCTCGCATCGTTCAAAATGATAGTTCCCCGTCAATCGGCTCGGTCATTCCTACGGCAACAACCCACCCAGCCTGTCTAATTGTGCTCTCCTGGAGACTTTTGAAACGTGGCATTGGCCTTGCCACGTGATTCCCGCGAACGACACCAACGCATGCCCCACGAATCTGGATTTAGCTCGAGCTGAACAAACGCCGAGCCAGGGAAGCCATATTGAGTGCACAGTTACAAGATTTAGAGTCATCTACGAGAGAGGCACAGCCGCCCGGAATTGAGGGTTTGGGAGTCGAAGCGCCTCTGCGCTATCAGATTCGCCCCGGGGAGGCGGACCGGCTCCTGGATGAGTTCACGCTTCTGGCCGCGGAAGTCTGTTCGACTCCGGTTGGGCTTCTCAGCATGATCCGATCCGAAGGATTGCAGCATATTTCGCCGGCGGGATTTTCGGAAGGCGGCTTTTCTTGTCCGGATGCTTTTATCTCCAGAGCCATCCTCGAAGGCGAGCTGTGTGTAATTCCAGATGCGCTGAAGGATCTGAGCCTGGCTGCAGACCTCACGGCCGTCGGAAGCGGGGTCCGCTTTTATGCGGGAGCGCCCGTGTCGACGCCCGAGGGAGAGATCATCGGCGTTCTGTCTGTTTTTGATTACGAACCCCGGCAGCTGACCGAGACTCAAACGCGGGCGCTCCGGTCGCTGGCAAATGGCGTCATGGCTGGTCTCGAACTCAGGAGCAAGACCATTGAGCTCAACGAGGCCAAAACGCAACGGGAGAGAGCGGTCGAGTCGCTTACGGCAAGCGAGGAGCGCTGCGCAATGCTCCTGCGAGGCGCAAGTGACGGGCTGTGGGAATGGGATCTTGAAACCAACGAGATGCATTTTTGCGAGCGTTGGAAGGCGATGCTCGGCTACAAAGAAGATGAGGTAAGCTCCAACCCTGATGAATGGTTCAATCGCGTTCACCCGGACGATATTGAACGAGTACAGTCTGAAATGATGTCACATCTGCTCGGCTCGTCGACTCAGTTTCAGAGCGAGCATCGCGTCCGCAGAGAGGATGGATCCTATCGATGGATGTTGACTCGGGGGTTGGCGGTGATGGACGCCAACAGGTTCGTCTATCGTATGACCGGCTCATCAACTGACGTGACCGAGCAGAAACAAGCAGAAAAAGAACTGTTACATAGCGCGTTTCACGATGCGTTGACGAGTCTTCCTAATCGCGCGTTCTTTATGGACCGGCTCAAACATGCGTTGGCCGAAGTGAAAAAGGGCGACGGCTATTCGTTTGGTGTATTGTTCCTGGATCTGGATCGGTTCAAAGTCGTGAACGACAGTCTTGGACATCAGATCGGGGACCAGTTGCTCGTGGCGGCGGCGCGCCGGCTCGACTCCTGTCTGCGCCCCGGTGATATCGTGGCGCGGCTCGGGGGCGATGAGTTCGCGATCATCCTCGATCACGTCAAGCACGTTAGCGATGCAACCCAGGCGGCTGAACGAATACGCGAACGTCTTTCTATGCCTTTTAATCTCAGCGGACACGAAGTATTCATCTCGGCCAGCATCGGGATCGCGCTCAACCAGACAGGTTCGGATGAGCCAGACGAAATACTTCGCAATGCAGACACTGCGATGTATCGCGCCAAGGACCAGGGTCGCGGTTGCTTCGAGCTATTCGAGAAGAGTATGCACGTGCGGAACGCGGCCCTCTCGCAGTTGGAAACCGGGCTGCGTAGAGCGCTGGCGCGCAACGAGTTCCGAGTCCACTATCAGCCAATAATTTCGTTGGAGACCTGGCGGATCAACGGATTTGAAGCACTCCTGCGATGGGAGCATCCGGAGCACGGTTACATTTCGCCGTTGAAGTTCATACCGGTTGCAGAAGAGAGTGGTTTGATCATTCAGATTGGCCAATGGGTCCTGAGAGAAGCCTGCCAGCAGCTCAAAGTGTGGCAGGAGCAGTTTCCGTCGGATCCGCCGCTGAGCATCAGCGTCAACCTCTCGGGCAAGCAGTTCTCACAACCCGACTTGATTCAATGCATTTCTCAAACTCTGAGCGAGACTGGCCTCGATGCCAACAGCTTAAAGATCGAAATCACCGAGAGCGCCATCATCGAGAATATCGACGATGCGGCCATGATGTTAAAGCAGATCAAGGCGCTTGGCGTTCGCTTGTCGCTCGACGACTTCGGCACAGGCTATTCCTCTCTGAGCTACCTACATCGTTTTCCCATTGACACGCTGAAGATCGATCGATCATTCGTGTCGAGAATCAACCTTCCAAAGAACGCGGAAATAGTAAAAACGATTCTCACACTGGCTGGAAATCTGGGGATGGACGTCGTCGCAGAAGGCGTGGAGACCCGCGAGCAGGTGCTGCAGCTAACCGGGTTGAATTGCGAGTATGTCCAGGGCTATCTATTGTCGAAACCGATTGACGGCCGAGCGATGAGAGAGTTGATAAGCGAAATCTACCACAAGGGTCTTGGGCAGCAGCACGCAGGAGCCGCGTAGGAACGCGCGCTCACAACCACCTTCCTATCTCCCGGGATTCTCCTGGCTGATTGAAAATTGAGAATTGAAAAATGAAAATCGCAAAATTGAAGGTCGGGTTTTCAGTTTGCAATTTTCATTTTTCATTCAATTCTCAATTTTCAATGTTCGGTTCTCGATGCCCGGCGATGAGGGAGTTGATAAGCGAAATCTATCACAAGGGCCTTGGGCAGCAGCACGCCGGTGCGGCGTAGGAACGCGCGCTCACAACCACCTTCCTATCTCCCGGGATTCTCCTGGCTGATTGAAAATTGAGAATTGAAAAATGAAAATCGCAAAATTGAAGGTCGGGTTTTCAGTTTGCAATTTTCAATTCTCAATTTTCAATGTTCGGTCCTCGATGCCCGTCTCTACCTACCGACCGGTCCAAACGTCCACCTGGTTGCTGTAGCGGTGAACTCGCCGGCGGAAGCGCTAAACCCAAATACGACGCTCGCGCGCACTGCGTAAACCGGCTCGTTGAAGCCTTCCATGTCCCACTCGTACTTTGGGCCGTAGGCATCGGCGAAGCGGAGGTTCAAATCGGAACCAGTCATGACCTCGGCAACCCCTTCGACGACCAGTTGGGCTTCGGATGTTTCGCAACTAATCACGCAATGTGGATTGTTCGCGAGATTGCGGGCCTTGAGTGATTGGCTCCCCGTACTGAAGCAGAACGAATCGTCCAGCCACACACCCCACACCGGCATCAGGTGAGGCCGGTCGTCCGCTCGCGTTGTTGCCACCCAATAGGTGCGTGCCTTGGCTAACCGCTCGGTTGCCCAACTCCAGGGGAGCAGGCCTTTGCCTTTGTCAGCTTCGAGAATTCCATAGCCCGGCATGTGCGGGCGGCTCGCTTTTGGCTCTTTCACTGGTCCACTCCCCGATTCAAACCGCAGAGGGCGCGCGCGAGGGCGCGGGGTACCCCCTTCGGCAGTCCCCGCTTGTCAACTGACTTCTTTGAGCCAGGACTTCTTGAGTGCTACAACAGGTTCATCGGCGTTGGATTGTTCGGATCGCTGTAGTCGTAGAACCCGCGGCCGCTCTTTCGGCCGTACAATCCGGCCATAACCATCCGTTTTAGCAACGGCGGCGGTGCAAACCGCTTCTCTTTGAACTCGTCGAACATGATGTTCGCTATGTAAAACGTAGTATCGAGTCCAACGAAGTCTCCCAGCGTCAACGGTCCCATCGGATATCCGCAGCCCAGCTTCATCGCGTTGTCGATATCCACGATTGAGGCAATGCCTTCCTCGAGCGCTCGAATCGAGTCGAGCATGTACGGCACAAGCAGCCGGTTCACGATGAAGCCGGTCCGATCGGATGTCTGGACCGGTACCTTTCCAATCTCACGGCCGAACTCTGTTGCAACACCGAAAACCTCCGGGTCGGTGAGGATTGTGCGGACGACTTCGACCAGCTTCATCACTGGAACCGGGTTGAAAAAGTGCATCCCGATGAACCGGCGTTGCCGTTCGGGGCTCGTCGCGGTCATCATCTGAGTTATCGACAGGCTCGAGGTGTTCGATGCGAAGATGGTCTCGGGTGAGCAGATCTGATCGAGCCGCGCATAGGTCCTATTCTTCTCGTCGATGTTCTCTATGATCGCTTCGATGACGATTTCGGCGTCTGCCGCGTCTTCAAGCCTCGTCGTTCCGCGTAGTCGAGCGATGGTCCCGTCGTGATCATCAGCACTGAGCCTGCCTTTCTCGACCATTTTTCCGAGCTGCTTTTTGATGCCGGCAAGGCCCTTGCTCAGGTATTCTTCGGAGACCTCGATGACGGTCACTTCTCGCCCCGCCTGAGCGCAAACCTGCGCGATTCCCGCACCCATCAACCCACATCCGAGAACTGCCACCTTATTGATTGCCATTTTATGTATGCCTCCATTGAGTAGTAAGGACCGAACGGTGCCTTCAGACCAAGAGAGGTTATTACGTCGGTTGTGATTGTTCAACCAAAGCCCGGGCAGCGGGTGTCCCCGATCCGCGAAAGTTGGTCTTGCCTGGACGTCGGGTTTGAAAGGCGATGCAGAAAATGCGGGTGAGTTATGCGAGCTCCGCTCCAGAGATTTGCTAGGGCTGCCTCTCCAGCGTTTCGAGAAGAGGGCTTCGCGGCGGCACTCGGGTTGACAAAAGCCTTCGAAGCCAGGGCGCGAGGATTACTATCAGCGAGGGAATCCACACCCAAATAAACTCATTGAAGATCGTGGTAGCGCCGGCGGAGCTGAAGAATGCGAACCCGATTGGTGATGATACTATTGGCCGCCATGGCAGGAAGAACCGTGCAGGGCTAAACGGTGCAAAAAAAGCAACGCCCAAAGTGCCGTCTACCATAGCATCGAGGACTGAATGTGAAGCGGTCGCCGCAAAGAAAAAGGCGAACAGAGCGAGTCGGTTCATCATCCCGTCGACCGGTTTCCTGAAGGCCAGCAGCACTACCAGCCCGCTCAACGCCACGGCGAAGAAAAGCGAGTGGGTTAGCCCGCGATGGCCAAGCATCGAAGTGTGGTCGAAGCCGAAACGGTTTGCCAGGACATCGATATCCGGCGCAACGGCACAAATGGAGGACAGCACCCAAAACCGCAGAGGGAGTGGACGCGAGGTGTATGCACGCCCCAGGGCGATTGATGCGACGGCATGAGAAAACGCAGATGGCATTTTAAATACTCTTCGAAACGGAATCTCCTGGTAACCAACCGGCGGGGCCTGATGACTACTGGTTCAGTCATTGTAATCCGGCGGACCACGCCAGCGCCAATGGTCTCTCCTGCGAGAGATCAAACAAGTGGCAGTTTTCGGGCGTTTAGCCGGCGGGCAGTGAATGGCTAGTTTTGGTGGTTGGACTCCGACTCATCCAGTCGCCATCGCGTTCTGACAGCGAGACTATAGCAAACCGCGGCGATAACTATTCCCAGGAGATCTGCCACGAGGTCCTGAACCGTATCGCGTGGTGTCCATATCCGATGGCCGCCGAGCAACCGCTCGTCGATCAATTCCGTGATCTCATAGTAGCCGGCAAGGCTAAAGGCCGTCGTCACCGAGAAGAACGCTATGAACCCGAGGGGTAGCCGGAAACGGAAGCGCCGGATCAGCGCAATTAGAATGAACATAACTGGGACGAATGAAAGCCCGCTGGAAGTAAAGTGGGTGATGATGTCATAAGGGATTGAGGCAATCCTTCGACTGAACAAGCCATACCTATTGCCGATGACGTCCAGAGCGAGAGAGAGCACTAGACAAAACATCATCGCGACGGGCACACGGATGTTCAACCTCAATCTGAGATACAAATATAACGAAGACAAGGCTAGCGTTGAGAGAAGGATGTTGGTTATCGGCAAGCGGTATGGCAGTCTTAGGAGCAGGACAGTATAGATCCCAAGAGCCACAATACCTGCAAGTAGCGCTTCTGTCTTCCCGATTCTCAGAGATTCTGATTTTTCACCGTCCGATGAACGCTCAGGCCGGTTCGAAACCTCAACGGTGGCAAGGTAGTGAGACATTTTCCTGCCCTCTTTTGAGCTCGAACATTTGGAGCGGATTGCACGCCGGGCCAACTCTGCGACTCAAGCCCGAGCTCAAGATCTATATGCGCTGCTGCAACGCTCGTTCCGATGATCATAGGGCGCGTTTTCAGCGGGTTGAGCGACCCGTCGAATAATGTGCGAAAATTCTCGCATCAAAGTGTGCGAAAACGCTCAACGCCGAGAAGCGCTCGCGCCTCCCCCTCCCGATCGCTGTCAACGACTGGTCAAGCTTCCCGTTGGTATGCTCGTCGCCGCCGGGTATGGTTTGCACCAGATCCTGGTATCGACGGTGCGCGTTGTCCCGCCGGCGACGCGGATCTACCGAGACGCAGCACTTTGACTCGATAAGCGGTACAATAACGTTGTTTGCACGCCCCTGACCGTATTGTTTGTATTTTCTCAGGGGAATCGAACCCGGCTGTCCCGGCAGGCAGGGTCGCGGGTTGAATTCCCGAGCGAATCATCGGACTTTGGAAGCGCATGTGCTTGCGCGATAGCTTCTTGATGTCTTTGTCAGCGTTGGAATTGTTTGCCGGAATCGCCATCGCGTTTCTCGCGTTAATGTTGTTCCTCGCTCTTTTTGAGCCCGGTCTTCGGTTCCGGATCGCCGACGCGCCTTCCGCGGCCCCCGCGTCCGAGGAATTCCTGAGGATGCTCGGGGCCCTCACCAATGCCACCATCCATCGAGGCAATCGAGTCGAAGTGCTGACCAACGGTGATGTCTTCTACGAAGCCGAGTTGGAAGCCATACGCAGCGCGAAACACAACATCAATATCGAGGCCTATATTTTTCAGAAGGGAAGAGTCGCCGTGAGGTTTATCGAGGCGTTGATCGAACGCGTGGAGGCCGGCGTACATGTGAATCTTGTCCTTGATGCAATCGGCAGCTTCGCGACATGGGACAGTTATCTCAAACCGCTTCGCGATGCGGGGGCTCGCATCGCCTGGTATCACCCGATTCGCTGGTACACTCTCCCGCGAATTAACAACCGCACTCACCGCACGCTGATCATCGTTGATGGACGAGTGGGCTTCGCCGGGGGTGCCGGCATCGCCGATCACTGGCTCTATCAGAGAGGAAAATCGAGGCGCTGGCGCGATACGATGTTTCGGATCGAAGGCGGTGCAGTGACCGATCTGCAGTCTACCTTTGTCGAGAACTGGCTGGAATCATCAGGGGAGATTCTCGCGGCAACCGAGTACTTCCCGGCGTGCTCGGCAGCGGGCGCAACCCAGGCGATGGTCATCGACAGTTCGCCGTCGAGCGGCCAGTCGACTCGCGCCCGCGTTCTCTTTCAGACCCTGCTGGCGTCCGCGCGGAAAACCGTTTTCATAAACACGCCGTACTTTCTCCCCGACCGAAGCGCGCGCGAGGAGATGGTTCGCGCGATCAGGGAGCGTGGGGTCGAGATAAAGATCATCACCCCGGGTAAGCACGCGGATCATCTGTTGACCAGGACGTCGAGCCAGCGCCTCTACGGTGAACTGCTCAAGGCCGGCGCGCAGATTTTCGAGTATGAGCCGTCGATGATGCACGCGAAAGTTCTGGTGGTGGACGGGGTGTGGAGTATCGTCGGTTCAACGAACTTCGACAACCGCTCGTTTGGGTTGAACGACGAAGTAAACCTGGCTGCGTTCGATCAGCACCTCGCCGCGCGCCTTCATCAAGACTTCGCGGTCGATCTTGCCAACAGCCGGACGGTCTCGTACGAGGAATGGAAGCATCGCTCGCTGTTCGATCGCGCGCACGAATGGTTGGGCTGGGTGCTTGAAAGGCAACAGTGAACCGGGCCTCTTGCAACTTCTGACTTCGTACATTGATCGACTGAGCGCATGAATTGTCATCGGATCGTTCTTCAATGCAGATACGTGTAGTCACCTACAACATCCACAAATGCCGCGGGCTCGACCGCCGGGTGCGCCCGGCGCGTATCGTAGAGGTCTTGCGCGAAATCGATGCCGACATAATCGCGCTTCAGGAAGTGTTGAGTCTTCGGGGGGCCTCCCGGGAGAAAGATCAGGCGCGTTTCATCTCGGAGGAACTCGAGATGGTTTGCGCCCTCGGCGGCACTCGTGTTCATAAAGGCGCAATGTACGGCAACGTAGTTTTAAGCCGCCTGCCGCTGCTTGAAACCAGGAACTACGACATCACGGTGCGTGGCCGGGAGGAGCGGGGGTGCATGCGCGCGGATGTGAGCGCGAACGGCGGCGACTTGATTCACGTTTTTAATGTTCACCTGGGCACGGCTTTGATGGAGCGCCGTCATCAAGGACGCAAGCTTGTAAACGAGACAATCCTGAACAATGAAGAGCTGAGTGGCGCGCGAATCATGTTGGGAGACTTCAATGAATGGACTCGTGGGCTGACGACTCGGTTGCTGGCCTCTCATCTTACGAGTGCGGATATCCGGCTTCACCTGCGACGCGCGAAAACGTATCCGGGGGTGTTTCCCTTCCTGCATTTGGATCACATCTACTTCGATGATTCACTCGAACTCGAGCGAATAACGCTTAACAAGAGTCGCGCGGCGTTGGTGGCCTCGGATCACCTGCCACTGGTCGCGGACTTTCAAATTAGGCGAGCGTAGATCGACGTCTTCTCACCAGCCTGGCCGACTCTGCGGAATGCTACACCGGCATGCTGCCCGCAAATCTGTAGTTCAAATTCGCCGGGCGCTTCAGATACACAATGCGTGAGCCCGGCGTGCCCGGCGATTCGATTTTTTGCTCTCCTTCGAAGGGGTTGAGTCAATTAGCATCTGACCGTTGCCGACTTTCGCCCCAACTTGAAGCCCCCACTCGTGACGAACAGACCCATCGAGGAACATCAACACTCTGGGCGGCTGGAAAGCGGTTCGACCGATTTACATGCTGGGAAGAGAATGACTTAAGTCCTCCCTCGGTGCCGTCGTTCGATGTGGAAAACCACACCTCGCGTTTGTGTTTTCAGTTGGCATAGCGGTTGCGGAATCGTGCATTTGCCCCTGCCGGTCGCCATGCCAGCGAATCGCCGCTTCTACCGAAACCGGATCTGACGCGTCTGTTCGCTCTATCGATCCATGCGCGACCAGACGTCAAGTCGCAGTCGCCACTCCGGGCACATCAGAGCAGGCATTCGGATCGAACCGGAGACCCGCGAAAGAACTGTGATGGCTAGTACATCATAAGGAGCGTTGCAACCCGGGTGCCGGTTGGAAACACAATGTCAACCTGGACAAAACATCATAGCTGGCTGCCGGCATCTCTGTGTATTGTGCTCGTCATTACGCAGTGTGATGTTTCGCTCGGCGGGCAGAAGGATGCCGCTCAAAGAGCGGGTCAAGACTCGCTGAAGGACTTTCACGCGGCTGAAAAGACCCACACCTTTGCAAGCGCCGAACTTCTTGAAAAATTCGACGCCGGAGAGGAAGAAGCCTACACGCTCGGTCGCGGCGACGAGGTTACGATCGAGGTTTGGGATCATCCGGACCTGTCCGGAAAGCAGACGATCGGACCCGATGGGAGAGTGACGCTTGCTCAGATGGGGGCGATTGTCGTAGCCGGGCTGACCCGGGAGGGAGCGGCCATCGCCATCGGCGAAATGTTTTCGCGATACTACGTCAGTCCGGTGGTGACCGTTAGAGTGGATCGGTACGCGTCCAACCACGTCTTTGTCCTGGGCCGGGTGAGCAAGCCGGGCGCGCTTGACTTCGAAACCACGCCAACCCTGCTCGAGGCGATCGCGCGAGCAGGAGGACTCCCTGTCGGCGGGGCAGGCGCCGAAAAAGCCGCGCTCGGACGATGCGCAATATTTCGTGGCCGGGACAAGGTAGTCTGGATAGAGCTGAAGCAACTGCTCAACGGAAACAACCTGGCGCTCAACATCCGGCTCCAGCGCAACGATACGGTCTATATTCCCGATGGAGATGATCAACTTGTCTACGTTCTTGGAGAAGTGCACTCGCCTGGCGCGTTCCGGCTCACTCCGAACATGACGGTTGTTGATGCGCTCGCGTTGGCAGGCGGCCCAACCCGCGACAGTGGCAAGAAGTACCGCGTGATCCGACCCACGCAGAAGCTCGAACGTGATGTTTCCCTTGATGACATCCTCAAGCCGAAGCCCGAGGTCAATTTCTCGATGAGCGAGGGTGACATTATCTATGTTCCGCGGCGCGGGCTGGCGACCCTTGGATACGTACTGGAGAAGATCTCGCCCTTCACATCAATGCTTCTGTTCGGCAGCACGTTCGCCAGTGCTTTCGGGGGCAGCAAAACCAATTGATGACTTCCGATCTCAATCAACTGAAATCGGCAAACGGAGGCGGCGGCGAACCATACGCGGTCGAGCCGACAAGAGGGATTGCTCCATCCGGCCGGATGTCAGGGGCCGAAGCGCCAGACGCGCCTCCGCCGAAGGGGCGCGGCATTAAACCCATAGTGAGCCTGATCCAGCATAAGTTTCTGGCGCTTGGCATCCTTGGGTTCATGACCGTGCTGGCTGTGCCCGCGGCCCTCGTGATGGGCAGGCATCTGTTTTACACCGAAGCGGCATTTTTGGTGTCGCCTAGATTCATGAAGAATCTTAATGCTGATCAGGAGCTTGAGCTGCAATCCAACTCGCAATACCGCGAATACGTCCAGCAGCAGGTGAAGACGGCAAATCGCTACGATGTGGTGGCAGGTGCGCTGGACAAACTCGGCGAAAAGCGGTGGTTCTGGCAGCCGAAGGGCGAAACCGATCGGGGCGCCGCCGAACGTCTTGCGGCTAGTCTTCAGGTCAAGCCGGTCCCGGATACCTATCTGGTGACGATCGGGCTCGAATCCCCTAAGAAAGAAGGCCTGGCGGACATCGTCAACGCGGTGATGGCGGTCTACGTCGAAAAATCAAAGGCCGAGGAGTTTTACGAGAGTGGTGATCGCATCGCGACGCTGAAAGACGAGCGAGCAAAGGCAATCCAGGAGGTCGATCTCTATTCAAAGCGACGAACCGCAATAGCGATGGAACTCGGCGTCACCACGTTCAACGAGGCCATGCTAAATCCTTTCGACCAGTTGCTGATCAAGACGCGGGACGCAATGGACGCCGCCAGACGGAACCGCATAGACATCGAGGCCTCACTTGCCTCGCTCGAGTCAAAGGGCCCCGACGGCCGCGCGGCGGTGGAGGCATTTGCACAGGAGATGGTGGACCGAGACGCCGGGTTCAACGCTCTCAAATCGAATCTCAGTCTGCGGCGGGCGGCACTGCTTCAGAAACTCAGCGGGCTGACCGCGGAACACCCGGGTCTCAACGCGATAAAAAAGGAGCGAGCCGAAATTGACCAGGAGCTAGCGAGGAGTTCCGAGGCTCTATTGACGACGTTCAAGTCGATGCTGCTCACCCAGAAGCGATCGCTGTTCGAACAGGCGCGGCAGATCGAAAACAGCCTCTCCGCTGAGATTGTAGTCCAGGGAGCTCGGGCCGAACACTACGCTTCCCTGTACAACGAAGCGCTGGGACTTGCGGGCGACCTGGATAGGTCCCGCAAACGCGTCAACGCAATCAACGATCGAATCGACTATCTGTATCTGGAAACAAACGCTCCCGGATTTGTGCGAATCGTGACCCCCGCTCGCGAACCGCTGTCTCCGAGCAAGTCGGGTCATAAACGTTCGTTCGCAATGGTTTTCATTCTTGGTTGCGTGCTGGCGGTCGTAGCTCCGATGGCGGTCGATTTGGTCGATCCTCGCGTTCACGTCCCAGGTGAGCTGCAAAAACTGACAGGATTTCCGCCGCTGGCGTCGATCTTCGACACCAACGAACCTGGCGGTGAGGGGTTGATTCGCGATCAACTCGTGCGGCTGGCGACCAAAATCGAGCGGGACCGGCGTGTCAACAACACCAGGGTGATTGTCATGACTTCGTCGAAAGCTGCTGAGGGCACAACGACTCTAGCACTCGATCTGGCAAACACGCTCGACGAACTAGGAGTCAGGACGCTGGTCGTCGAAGCGAACCGCTTCAAGCCCGACGCTCGCTACAGAGATGACCTCACGCGCGCTGGTCTGGTGGATTTGATTGACGGCGCGGCGTCGATTGACGAGGTCGTCATTCCCCGTGGTGGCGGGTTGCCAGATCGCGTGGGCGCCGGAAACATTCAGGAGCGGGCTCACTTTGGCGCAATCGGTGCGCTTGCATCGACTCTGCGGCAGCTCGCTCACCTTTATGCGGTGGTGCTCGTCGACGCCGCTCCGCTGCTCCTGTCTGCTGAGACGGAAATGATCGTCGGACTCGGTGATGCAACATTCCTGGTCGTTCAGGCGGCGGGCATCTCAAAGGGTGAGATCAAACGGGCGATGCGTACGCTCGAGCGACTCTCGCCGCCGGTTGTTGGCGCGATCCTTACCCGAATGAAGATTTTCAAGGGTGGCGGATACGCCGGGGCAGTGCTCAAGGAGCACGCGCTCGCAAGGCGATTGAAGGCCAGCAGGCTCACCTCGCCGTGGCTCTGGAAGTAGCCGCTAGACTGAGCTTATCGGAGGATGTAGTGCGAATTCCATTGGTTTATGCGCTTCATAGCGGCAACCTCTACGGCACTGAGCGGATGGCGCTGGCGACCATGGAAGGCATTAAAGACAGGTTCGAGGCGACTCTGTTCGCACCGCCGGGCCCGGCGCTTGATGAAGCAGCGCGACTCGGTTTCCAGACGCGCTCGTTCACGGGTTCGCTGGAGTTCGCCTGGAAACTGCGGCCGTTCCTGTCCAATGACGTCGACCTGGCGTTTGTGGCGACGGGAGTACTGCACTCGCTGGCGTGTATCGCATGGAACAAGTTGTATCGGCGCCGGATTACTCACCTGCACGTTGTGCACGGTGGAGCCGATGAGTTTCTTAGCTATGGCCGAAAGCGCAAACTAAACGGGACCGGCGTCATCTTTGTCGCGGTGTCGGATTTTGTCCGGCAGCGATTGATCGCAAACGGTGTCAGTGCCTCCCAGATTGTAGTAGTGGAAAACTTCCTGCCCGATGCCCGGGTCGCGGCATTTGCAGACCGCGCGCCGTTCGACGAGAGCGGGGTCAAGCGTCTGGTGGTTGTGTCCAGAATCGATCCGATCAAGCGTGTCGACCTGCTGCTGGATGCATTGGACGGGTTTCCGCAGCTGACGAAACTGCCGATTCGAATTCTAGGAACGGGGTGGGAGCTCGATGCGCTGCGAGCGCGGGCGGCAGCTCGAAATCCGAACGCGACTTTTGCGGGATTTACCTCAGACATCGACGGCGAGCTGAAGACTGCCGATCTCCTGGTCCACCTTTGCCCGGAGGAACCGTTCGGTTTGGCCATACTTGAAGCAATGGCCGCCGGCATTCCAGTGTTGGTGCCCGATTCCGGCGGCGCCGGCTCGCTTGTTGAAGAAGGCGTATCCGGTTTTCGTTTCAAGGCAAACAGCGTCGAATCGCTTGCTTCGAGGTTGATTGAGTTGGCGGGGGCACCCGCGTATCTGCTCAACCGCGCGGTTGAAGGAGGACGGCGGGCTTTGTCCGGCCGCTTTTCTGCCAAGGCCCGAACCGAGGACTATCGCCGGCTCCTGGAAGGGGGACGAGCGTGACGACTAACCCGCTCATCTCGGTGGTGGTCATTGGCCGCAATGAAGGTCAGAGGCTCGTTGGATGTCTCGAGTCCATTCGCGAAACACTCTTGCCCGAGGGTGTTGATTCACAAGACTCAATCGAACTGATCTATGTCGACTCGGATTCGGCAGACGGCAGTCCGGCGAACGCCGAAAAATGCGGGGCGCGGTTGATTCAGGTCTATCCGGAAAGGCCAAGCGCTGCTCTGGGTCGAAATGCGGGCTGGCGTGAAGCCAGCGGCGAGTTTGTGCTTTTTCTCGACGGCGACACGACTCTGCATCCGCGGTTTCTTGCCGCGGCGATTAAGGAGATGGAAGACCGGAGGGTCGCGATCGTGTGGGGACATCGCCGCGAGATTCACCCTCGATCGTCGGTTTACAACCGCGTCCTTGATCTCGACTGGATTTATGCGCCCGGACCGTCCGAGTTTTGTGGAGGCGACGCTCTGGTTCGGCGCTCTGTGCTCGAAGCGGTCGATGGCTTTGACGAGACGCTGATTGCCGGAGAAGAGCCGGAAATGTGCCGGCGGATACGAGAGCGCGGGCACACTATTCTTCACATCGATCAGTCGATGACCGGTCACGATCTTGCGGTCCGGCACTTCGCGCAATACTGGAGGCGCGCTTATCGGGCAGGCCACGCCTACGCTGAGATTGCGGAACGCTTCCGGGGCACCGAGATGCCGTTGTGGGAAGAGGATGTTCGGCGAAATCTCGTTCGGGGCGTGGTCCTTCTGCTGACACCCCTGGTCGGCGCCGCACTTTCGGTTGTGTTCGGATCGCTGATCCCAATTCTGTCCGCGATCTTATTGTTGCTCTTGTTGTCGATGAGATCGGCTCTCAAAGCGCGATGGAAATCGCAGGATCAGATCACACTCTTGTTATACGGGCTCCATTCGCAGTTCCAGCAGATTCCAATCCTGCTAGGGCAGTTGGCGTATCGACGAGCAAAGCGGTCCGGGCGCCGCCAAGAGCTGATCGAGTACAAGGAGACTCCATAGTGAGCGCTCTGAAGATGGTGTCGTCGCTGGTGCTCAACCCCTTTGCAGTGCTCACCGAGAAGTACGTGACGCCGTTTCGACGCGCCTGGAGCCACGCGCGGTTAGCGTCGAAGATCGAGGGCAGGCTGGATGCGTCAGTCGTGATCCTGGGTGTCCCCGAGATTCATGGCACCGGTCGAATGACTTTCGGCAGGAATCTGTACCTGTACCGCGAGCTCTATCTGGAGACGCAGGGTGAGGGTGTCATCACGATCGGCGACGACGTCGTGATGTCGAGAGGCGTACACGTCGTGGCGTTCGAGCGAGTCACAATCGGCGCCGGTTCGATGATCGGCGAGTACTCGAGTATTCGAGATGCAAATCACAGGTTGGTGAAAGGCCAGTCGGTGCGGAATACCGGTCACGATGCAGCGAAAATTACAATAGGTGAAAACGTTTGGATTGGTCGTGGCGTGACGGTGTTACGAGGGGTGACAATTGGCGACGGCGCGGTGGTCGGGGCGAATGCGGTTGTCTCGCGCGATGTGCCGCCTGGAACGATCGTCGCGGGCATCCCGGCGAAACCTCTCGGGAAGAGGGCCGACGAATGAGCGAAGCGCGCTTTCCACATGTTTTGTTGTCGGCTTACCAGTGCGGTCCCGGGATGGGCTCGGTATCGCAGATCGGGTGGGAATGGTACTCGCGGCTGGCAGCGCGGACACCCGTTACGCTGGTCACACACGTGCGCAATCGGGCTGCGTTGGAGGGGGCGGGCAGTCCTATCCCTGGCTCCGAGATTATCTTTATTGACACCGAATGGTTCGCGGGGCCGTTGTACAGGTTCGCAAAGAAAGTCTTTCCAAAGAGCGAGCACTCGGTGTTTCTTGTCTCGTCACTCGACTTCTTTGTTTACGACCGCGATGCGCTGAGGCTCCTTCGAAAGCGAATCAAACGAGGTGAGCGGTGGGATATCGTGCACCAGGTGACCCCGCTAACGACAGCCGCCCCGACGCGCTTGCATCGGCTTGGCGCGCCCACGATCCTGGGCCCGCTCAATTCGGGGTTGGGCAGCCCTCCGGGATTCATCGATGTGATGAAGAAGGAGTCGGGCTGGCTGTATCCGATCCGCAATCTCGGAACCTGGGTTGACGCGTTGATCGGCTCGACGCGAAACGCGGCGGCGCTGCTGACGGCAACTCGCGCTACGGTCGAAAGCATACCGGAGCGCTACCGGCACCTGTGCGTTCAGATGCTCGAGAATGGGGTTGATCTCGGTCGTTTCCACGCCGAGCCCTGGCCGGCGGCGCCCTCGAAGGCAAATCCGCTCAAAGTGATGTTTGTCGGCCGGCTCGTTCCGTTCAAGGCCCTGCCGCTTCTTCTGGAAGCCGTGGCCAGGCTTCGAGACGATTGGCCAATCGAGTTGCGGGTGATTGGAGAGGGTCCGATGGACGCCGAATGGAAGAAGGACGCGACGGGATTTGGTTTGAACGGGGAGGTCAAGTTTGTCGGCGCTCGATCGCTGGATGATGTCGCCATCGAGATGCGCGCCGCGCATGTACTGTGCCTGCCTTCGATTCGCGAATCAGGCGGCGCCGTGTTACTCGAAGCGATGGCATCCAGCCGTCCTGTTGTAGCGGTCGATTTCGGAGGTCCCGCCGAGATCGTCGATGACGGCGTCGGAAGAGCGGTTCCGGCTGACAGTCAAGAAAGCGTTATTGGCGGGTTTGCGGACGCGCTGAGGGACATCGTGAGTCACCCCGATCGCTGGAGGAAACGCGGGGAGACCGGGCGCCGCATTGCGGAAGAGCGCTATAGCTGGGAGGCAAAAATCGATGCGGCGATGGTGCTCTACAAGCAGGTGTTGAATGGTTGATCAACAGGCAGAAGATCAAAAATCCGAGATGAAGAATCTCCTCTCGAAGAACGTGTCGATCACCCTCGCCGCGCGGGTGCTTTATCTGGTGACTCGATTCTTTCTGCCGCCGCTGACTCTCAGCTACGTGACGCTGGAGGAGTACGGCATCTGGGCGGCGTGTTTCATTCTGATTGGCTACCTGGGCATGAGCGCATTTGGAGTTTCCAACGTCTATATTCGCTACATCGCCGAGTTCCACGCGCGCAACGAGACAGACAAGATAAACAGGCTGCTGTCTACCGGGCTGACGATGATCCTCGGGTTGTGTGTGATCCTACTGATCGCGTTATGGTTTGGGCTGCCGTGGATACTTGGCGCTCTCCATATCCCGCCCCACCTGCATCAGAAGGGTTTTATTCTGATCTTCGTGACCGCGGCCACGTTCATGCTGGATTTGAGCTTTGGGGCATTCGCATACGTCCTGACCGGGCTTCAGCGGATGGTGGAGCAGACCAAGGTCTGGGTGATTGCCTTTTGCATCGAGGCAGTGCTGATTGTAACGCTACTGGTTGCTGGATTCGGTATCTACTCGCTGCTGGTGGCTTTCGTCATACGCTACGTGGTGGCGACTATAGCGTGTGTCGCATTGTGTTATCACGCAATACCCGGTCTCTCATTGAGCCTGAGACATTTCGACCGGAAGATGCTGCGTCTGTTCGCCGGATACGGTGTGATCGTTCAACTCTCCGGGTTGATGGGAATGTTCCTGTACTCGATTGAGAAGCTGATTGCGGGCGTGTTCATAGGTGTTGGCGCGACGGCGATACTGGACATCGGCGAAAAGCTTCCAGTGATGGCCAGCCAGGTTCCGGCCACCATGAACGTGGTCTTTTTGCCGGCGATGTCCCACATGACGAGCCTCGACCGGAACGAGGAGGTCGGCAAGCTGTATCTGAAAGGCGCCCGGTACATGAGCATGATGATGGGCCTGGTGCTCGGATTCCTGGCAGCGTTTGCTTCGCCGCTGATCACCGCCTGGATAGGTCCTGACGAAAAATACAAAGCGGCGGCCTTGATCCTCGCTATTGTATGCCTGCCTTATCAGATGAACGAGATGACCGGTCCCTGCTCGGCCTATCATCGGGCGGCGGGAAAGCCATTGCGTGAGTTGTTCTATCCGATAAGCCAGCTTGTGCTGGTCCTCATCACCGTCAGCATAGGGTTCGCTTTCTTCGGTAAGACGGTACTGGCAATCGTCGGCGCGGTTGGCATCAGCATGGTGACGAGTGCGTTGATCTACATGTTCCATACCAACAGGTATCTTTCCGTGAGGATGGGCGAGTTCACCTGGAAGGTGCTGGCGCCGGGGCTTCTTCCTTACGCGCTGGGATTTGCGTTGAGCCGCGCAGCCCAGCCACTGATTGAGACGGCGGCTGCGAGCCGATGGAAGACTCTGGGGCTGATCGCGGCGTGCGGGATCATTTATATGCCGATCGCGGTGGCAGCTTTGTATCGACTGATGTGCGGGTGGGGCGAACGAGAGTTTCTGCGGAAGCAGATGTTACACACGGCGAGTGGACTGCTGAGGTTTAGAAAACAGACTGCGGTGATCTGATGGAGCGCTTGCATGCAAATGATCGCAATAGTTCCGGGTTTGATAGCCCTGATCTGGTGCATAAGGAAGGGGCCGCAGCAGGCGTTTCTTCAGGTCTATTTTCCTGTTTTGTTTCTGTTGCCGAACTACTATCGGTTGGTGATGGCGGGTCTTCCGGATCCGACCTTTGGAGAGGCGTGCATCATCCCGATAGGGATCTTCTACCTGATCAGACACGCTCCCGGCTGGAAATGGTCCTTCACCGATATCGCGGTGTTCGGATTCGCCGCTTGCGTCGGTTATTCGCAGTTCTTGTCGACAGGCTACAACGATGCGCAGAACCTGATATTCGATATGCTCGGGCAGGTAGTCCTGCCTTATGTGCTGGCGAAGGGGATCATCGAGTCCGGCGGGCTGAGGCTGGCTTTTGCCAAGAAGATGGTGGTGTTGCTCGGCATTGTGGCAGTGACCAATCTCTACGAGTTCAGGTTTATTCAATCCGTCTACCGAATGGTCCTGGATCCGTTCTTTCCCGGGGATATGGGTCGGGGCTGGGTGACGACCGAGCGATATGGTTTCGGCCGGGCTGCCGGACCCTACGCCCATGCGATTCTCGCCGGCGTGATCTTCGCAACCGGTTTCAGGATTCAGCGGTGGCTACAAATGAACGGACACTGGTCGAAGGCGGAACAGACCAAGTCGAGACTTCTGACGGCGGCGATGGTCGCCGGGATGGTGATGACTCAGTCGCGGGGACCGTGGCTTGGCGCAATGGTCGGCAGCCTGGCCGTAGTAATCGGCCGGGCGAAGAATCGCGCCGCGATGATGGCGGTCGTGGGCGCATTGATCGTGTGCGTGGGAACACCGGCATATCTGGCGTTCCAGTCGTATGTGTCGGTCGGAAGGGCGGGCGCCGAAAGCGCAACACAAGAAACTGCGGCTTATAGGAAAGAGCTGATGGACAAGTACACCGACATCGTGCTGCAGAAGGCGAGCTGGGGTTGGGGCCAGAATGAATGGCCGAAGATTCCCAGTATGCCCTCGATTGACAATCACTTCCTGAATCTCGCGCTGAGGCACGGATTGATCGCGACCGGGTTCTTCTGCCTGACGCTCTTCGCGATTTGCTTTCGACTCGGTGTGTATTGTTACAAAACTCCGAGAACGTCGCCCGGCAGTTCGCTTGCGTTTTCGATGTTGGCGGCGATGATCGCGCTGATCATTTCGATCGTGACGGTCTTTCTTGGGGAGAATGCTCTGATGCTGTGTTTCGTAATGGTTGGTTGGGCCGAGGGACTTGTCACCGGCCAGGAGGTCGCGCCGCAATTTGCACGGGTTGGCGTTGCTCTGGCTCCGGCGACACACCGTTTCAGGAGAGTGCTCGTATGACCAGGATTGAAAGGACACGCAAAGGTGCCATGGGCGATCACTTCGAGGTGCTTCTGGCAGTCGGGTTCGACGTCGTAGGCGCGGGTCGTTTGCCGCGCGTGCTTTGCAAAGCCGGTTGCAGGGTTTCGTTGGTTTCTCCCCCCGGGCTGGCGGTGAGTAACTCGCGTTTTGTGCACAAACATATTAGGGCGGGTTCGAGAGGAGCTCTGGTCGATCTGCTGCGTGACCACATGGCAAGACACGGGGACAACTATGATCTGGTGATCATCGCCGACGAGCCGCTGCTAAACGAGCTGGCAAATCAGGAGGAGAAATCCTGGCTTCAGGGATGGTTCCCGGTGAGCACCGAACCCGACTATCTATCCCTGGTCACATCAAAGCTTGCATTCCAGGAGGGGGCAGCGCGGGCTTCGCTGCCCGTGCCGCGGTTTCGCACTGGTCGCACGTTTGAAAAGATTCTGGAAGGCACCGAGGAAATCGGTTTCCCGGTCGTGCTCAAGAATGGTTTTGGGTATAACGGCGACACCGTTCGAATCGCGCCAACCGTTGATCGTCTCAAGCACGCCTTTGAAGACCTCGCCGAAGGCTCTTCATTGCTGGTTCAGGAATTTGTAGATGGAACGGTCGGGACGTCAGAAACGCTCTTTGATCACGGCGTGCCGGTCTGTTGGAGCTCTTTCAGTTCAATCAGATCCTGGCCCGGAAAGTTCAACGCCTCGTGTATTCGTGGGGCCGTGGTTCACGAGGCAATCGAGCCGCTCGTGTTCGGGGTGGGCGAACTGACGAGTTTTCACGGGTTGTGCGGAGTTGATTGGATTCGTGAAACTGGCACCGGCAAGATCTATCTGCTGGAGTTCAACCCTCGACCGGGTCCGGGATACCACATCGCTCCCCCTGCCGGCGTCGATTTCTCATACGGGATCAGGACGATGCTTCGTCACCAACCGGTCGTACAGCGACCGGCAGCGGTGAGCGGTCGCGCGGCAACGATTCACATGTTCCCTCAGGCGATGTATCTGGCCATCGATGAGCGAAGCCTTCCAATGATGCTGCGGACGGTGCCCGATATCCCTCTTGATGACCTGGGTCTTACACGCGCCTACTTTCGGCGCCTTTTCACCCACTATGTGCCGATACGACTTAGGAACATGGCCCGGAGTCTGGTGCTGGGAAGTCGCCACCTATCGAGCGTCTTCAAGGGAAGAGCCAGCGGAGCGGTTGAAGATGAGGGGTCGCGGCGAAGGGTAGGACTGAAATGACGAAATTACGCATGGCCTATCTCGTCAGCCGGTACCCCGCGATCTCGCACACTTTTATTTTGCGAGAGGTTCGCGCACTGCGAGCGATGAATAATGAGATTTTCGTCGCGTCGATCAACGGTCCGGACCGGGCAGCGAGTGAGCTTACGACTGAAGAACAAGAAGAGGCGCAAGCCACTTATTATGTAAAGCGTGATGGCGTGATTGGCGCTTTGCGCTCGCACGCGGCTGCGCTTGCCGGCGGGCCGGTCGGGTACGTTCAGGGGCTTTGTTTCGCCCTGAGACTCGGTGGACTCGACCTCGAGCGAATCGTTTACGGGTTGCTCTACTTCATCGAGGCAGTGATGGTTGGCCGATGGATGAAGGGTCACCGCCTCGAGCATCTTCACGTTCATTTTGCAACGCCTGCTTCAACCGTCGGTCTGATCGCAACCAGGATCTTCAAGACGACCATGTCGATGACGGTGCACGGGCCGGACGAATTCTATGACGTAACGAACTACCGACTGACTGAAAAGATTCGGGGCTGCTCATTTGTCTGTTGCATCGGGAACTACGCGCGCAGCCAGTTGATGAAGCTATCGGATACTTCGGAATGGGACAAGTTTGAGGTTTCGCCCCTGGGCGTTGACGCCGCCGTCTTTGCTCCGCGCCCGTTTCGAGCGCACCCTTCGAGGTTCGAAGTCATATGCGTCGGTCGATTGGCCCCGGCTAAAGGTCAACACGTGCTCGTTTCTGCGATCGATCGCCTGGTGAAGGAGGGGCGGGATGTGCGCCTTACGGTGGTGGGCGACGGGCCCGACCGTCCAAGTCTCGAACTGGATGCCGAAAGCCGTGCGCTCGATGGCCATGTGGTTTTCGAAGGTGCGGTCAATCAGGACCGCATTCGCGATCTGTACACGCGTGCGGATGCATTCGCACTCGCGAGCTTCGCGGAGGGAATACCGGTTGTGCTGATGGAGGCGATGGCAATGGAGATTCCCTGCGTGACGACTTTTATTACCGGCATCCCGGAGTTGATACGCAACGGCGTTGACGGACTGCTGGTTGCGCCTTCCGACACCGAAGAGCTATCTCGGGCGCTTGCGCGACTGATGGATGATGGTGAACTACGGAAGACCATCGGTGAGAACGGGCGGATGCGTGTTCTAGACAAATACAACCTGGAACGAAACACGGTGCGGCTGGCTGAGATATTCCACCGCAGATTGGCAGGAGTTACTGCATGAAGATTTGGCTTCTAATGTTGCCGCTTGCTCTGATTTCCGGGACGGCCCTGCTGATGCGAAGCTGCGTCGTAGGGAGGCAATCCGGGAAGGAGGAGGCCGCCTCGCTCGCAGTGCCATCGAAAGAAGCCGCTGGGGCTGAATCACAGTCGGAGTTCCTCGTAACCGATGAGGTAGTCACAGCCGATGTAAGACGGATCGGCGTGAATCTCGGAAGCTGGACCTCGTGGGGTGCGGAGGCGCTCTGCTCGAATGTAATAAAGAACCCGGGCTTCGAAGGCATCATCGATCGGACGCTGGTAGTCGTCACTCAAGCCGCCGGAGATCGCTTTGTCGATGACGTCGAATGGGTGGGCCGGCCGGATGACTTTTGGGCGGGAGCAACGTTCGACGTTCGGACAGGGGCGGCCGCGGGGAAGAGAGGAACAATAGTCAGCTCGCGGAAAACCGGAGCGAGCGGACTGCCCGAATATACAACCTCCCACGCGGTTCGCCGGCTGGAGCCAGGGGATATCGTTTCGCTGACCAGGCAAACAGACGCCGAGCTGCCGACCCAGTGGTGGGTGCCTCAGCAATCAAACGGATTGGTGACCGTCGCGATGCGGCCGAGGCCGGACAGCCCCGGAGTCAGATCTATTTCTCTCAACCCGGCATCTGACCGGGACGCTGAACTGGTCTCCTATCTCGATGCCATTGGAGATCGTGCCGGGAAGCTGCTGCCCGTCGCTGGAAGATGGCGGCTGTCGTTTTGGAACTGCTCGCCCAATGGAAAAAGCAATTTGAGCGCGGAGTTCTCTCGAAAAGGCTCACCGCCCTTTGTATCCAGTACCATCACCTCGAAACGAAAGTGGAGGAAAACCACGATAGAATTCTCAGCAACGGACTCGGGGCCCGAGGCGATACTCGAACTTCACTTCAAGGTTTCGGGAGGCGCCTCCGGGGTGTTGCTCGACGACGTGGAACTGGGACCGGTACAACCAGAACCGCAGGCGTTCCGAGATGAAGTGGTGCGGACTCTTGAAATGCTTCACCCCGGTTACATTCGAGACTGGCAAGGACAGCTCGGCGACACACTTGCAAATCGGCTGGCACCGGCGTTCGCAAGACGCGCGTCCCGCTACCGGCCCGGTGACGAGACGGACTTCCTGTATTCGATCCCTGAGTTTCTCGATCTCTGCAAGCGAGTGAAAGCGAATCCCTGGATCGTGATGCCCACTACAATGGGCGATGACGAAGCGTTTGAGCTCGGTCAATATCTTTCGTCGAGAGCCGCGGAGGACGGCTTTGATGAGATCCTTGTCGAGTTTGGCAATGAGAACTGGAATGGAACGTTCAGGCCGGCGGGTATCGCCGACCCTCGCGTTTGCGGCGAGGCAGCCGAGCGAGCGTTTGCGAAGTTGCGTCAGGGCGCAGGGTCTCAAGTGAGGTTGTTGACAGTAGTCAATGGACAGCACGCGAATCCGGACTATGCGCTCAAGTTCGCAAGCGGCGCACCGTCTGCCGACCTGCTAGCGGTCGCTCCGTATTTCGCGTTCATTTTGGATGCCAGCACTTCAACTTCTGAGGCATTCTCGTCGCTCTTCTCGGGCGACGGAGACAGACTTCAACAGGAGGCGCGGGCAGCCGGAGGGATCGGCAAGGAGATTGCGCTCTACGAATTGAACCTACACACCACTGAAGGAAATGCTTCGGCCGAAGCGCGCGATAAACTCACCGCGGGCGCGGCTTCCGCCAGCGCCGTCGCTCGCACGATTCTGGAAGGTATGACGGTAGGAGCGCGCCGGCAATGCGTATACTCGCTCGCCGGGTACGATTCATGGCTCGGAGATCGCTCCGGGTTTGTGAAGCTCTGGGGCGTCGTGCGTGATCTGAGTGTTGCAGGAAGGATGCGCCCCTCGGGGCTGGCGGTGTCGATTCTGAACCGGGCGATAGCCGGGGACTTGATGAGGGTCGCGAGACCCGCGGGCAATGATGACGCCTCGGTTTACGCGTTCAGATCGCCGACTGGCTGGTCGGCGGCAGTGGTGTCGTGGTCGCCACAACCACGCAACATCACGATCGCTTTCCCTTCGGATACTGCCGCGCCTCGACGGCTTTTGACGCTCGTTGCGCTCTCGCCAGAATCAACAAATGAAGGCGGCGAACTCGTGCGGATTACCGAGGAGACTTTGGCGCAAAGCGGCACGTCCATTGAGGTGCGCGTTCCGGCCTATGGTCTTTGCGCGCTGGTCAGGGAGTAGAGGAGAAAAGTGTTAGATACTGTTTGGATTGTCCTTGGATGTGCGCTTGCGATGACTACCGTTGTCGGGACGATTGAATTGCTTGTGGTTACGGTTGGCGGACTGCTGCCGCTGCGCCGGGTCAGAGCGCGCAAGCAGAAACGTCTGCGCATCGCCGTGGTGATCCCTGCTCATAACGAGGAGTCCGGCATAGCCGGCTGCATACGAAGCGTTTCCGGTTGCGATCGCCTGACTGCGGACCATTCGATTATCGTCGTGGCGGACAACTGTACCGATGCGACCGCAGAGGCCGCTCGAGAGGCGGGGGCGAGGGTGTTGATTCGCGACGATGCTGCCCGGCGGGGCAAGGGCTACGCGCTGGATTTTGCCTTTAGGACGCTGCTCACCGAAACCTTCGATGCGATGATCGTCATTGACGCGGACAGCGTAGTTGAGCCCGGCTTAATCACTGAGTTTGCTCGATTGTTCAGCGGTGGAGCCGATGCGGTGCAGTGCCGGTATGTTGTGAACAATCCGAGCGCCTCGATCAGAACCAGGCTGATGAATCTGGCGCTGATGGCATTCAATGTGCTGAGGCCTCGGGGCCGGGATCGTTGGGGTCTGTCGGTGGGTCTGCTGGGAAACGGCTTTGGGCTGACGCGGGAGACTCTTGATGCGGTGCCTTATGATGCCGCGTCTGTGGTTGAGGACCTCGAGTATCACTTGCGGCTGGTGAGCGCAGGACATCGAGTGCGGTTTGCCGATGGGACGGCTGTTCGAGGAGACATGCCCGCCGGTGGGAGCGGTGTAAGCACGCAGCGGGCGAGGTGGGAGGGAGGTCGCTTCAGGCTGATCGCAAGTGAGGCGCCCCGGTTGGCTGTTCGTGTTCTTGGCGGCGAGTTGACACTCGTGGAGCCGTTGATGGAGTTGCTGCTGCTGCCCCTGGCGTTTCATGTGTGCCTGCTTCTGGCGACGTTGGTTCCCCCGTTTGCACCTACTCGGATCTATGCGGGCGCGGGCCTTGCCGTCGTCGGGTTTCACATTCTGGCTGCCGTGCGCGCGGGTGGCGGCGGGATCAAGGATCTGATTGCGCTGGGTTCGGCGCCTTTCTACGTTGCATGGAAGCTGGCAATGATTCCGAGACTGGTGCTCTCATCGCGACGCAATGCCGCCTGGGTCAGGACAGAAAGAGCCGGAACGCGCGGAGGAAAGTCATGAGCGCTGCAAAACCAGATGTTTCGATTGTGATTGTTTCATTCAACACACGGGACGTTTTGCGCGAGTGTCTCCAGACGCTTGAAAGAGAGTCTGAGGGAGTGAGCTATGAAACGATTGTCGTGGACAATGACTCCCATGACGGTTCGGCCGACATGGTCGAGCGCGAATTCCCCGCGGCTAAGCTGATCAGGAGCGGGGCAAACCTCGGATTTGCGGGCGGGAACAATCGCGGGTTCCCACTCGCGACCGGTCGCTATGTCGTCTTGTTGAACTCGGACGCGTTCCTGCGCCCGGGAGCGTTGAAGCTCTCAGTCGAGAAGATGGATGCCAACGAGAGGATTGGTCTTGGCGGCGCGCGGCTCGTCGGTCGCGATGAATCCTGGCAGCCGTCGGCGAGGATGTTTCCATCGTTCTTGAACGATGCGCTGGCAATGACCGGGCTTTCGGCGAAGTACGCAACCTCGCGCTTTTTCGGCAGGTTCGATCGCACCTGGGCTGATCAAAATGAGCCGGCCGAAGTAGACTGGGTGCCGGGCGCCTATTCGATTATTCGGCGCGAAGTTCTCGAAAGCATCGGCTATTTCGACGAGAGCTTCTTCCTCTACTACGAAGAAGTGGACCTGTGCATGCGAGTCAAGGAGGCAGGTTATCAGGTTTGGTACTGGCCCGATGTGGTCGTGGTCCACATCGGCGGCGAGTCTTCTAAGACCGTCAGGCACCTGACGATGTCAGGCGCGGGATCGCAGTTGACTCTATGGCGGATGCGCAGCTCGCTGTTGTACTACCGCAAGCATCACGGAGCAGGCGGAGCATGGCTCGCGAAGGAACTCGAGACCGTGTGGCACGCGCTCAGGGCTTCGAAGAATTCGAAAAGTGACGATCCGGAGAAACGCGCAAAGGCGGAGGGGTCCGATGCGATCGTCAGGCTCATGAGTCAGGCGTGGAACGAAACGGATGGCGGACGCGTTTCGCCGCCGAGGCCCTGGTAGGTTACTTGATGATCAGGCAAATCAAACTCTTCTACGCCGCGGGCCCCGGGGATGTCGCCGGAACGTATCTGGCGTGGAAGGGGGGTGTCGACGATCCGTCGCAGGTGTCGATGACCTACAGTGGACAGTTCTTTGATGTAGTAAGATCACTGGGAGCGCGCGCCCACGTAATGTCGTATTGCAAGACGCGAGCTCAGGTTGGAGATTCGGACATAGTTGTTGTGCATCGGCCGAAGCATTCTTTCGGCCGCGGGGCCGCGGCCTACCATCTGTCGGAGGTGCTATACGGCTTACGCGTGGTTATGGCGGCGGTACTGTTCCGAGCCGACTTCGCGATCATTACCGAGGGGACGACACACTGGTTTATTCTTCCGGTCATGCGTTTGTTTGGTGTGAAGGTCATTCCCGCAATCCAGTGCGTGCTATGGCCGAAGTATAGAAGACCCGGCGGGGTAGCGCGGTTTGTCAATTCATTGAACCGGCGGCTCTTCCGGAAATCGGCGCTCGCGGTAATGAGCGCCTCACAGGAGATCACCGCGCAGGTAAACGAGGTCGCGGGGGGCCGCCCGCGTCCGATAGTAGAGTTCCTGCCGACGTACCGCCGCGAAACCTTCGCAAGCATCGGTGATCCGCCCGATTGTGAATCGACATTCAACGTTCTATTTGCAGGCCGGATCGAACGAAACAAGGGCGTTCTCGATCTTGTCGAGCTGGCGAAGCGATTCAAATCGGAGGGAAAAACGAGAATCCATTTCGACGTTTGCGGCGCGGGGTCTGCTCTACACGAACTGAGGGAAGAGGCCGAACGAGCGGGAATCCAGGGGAATCTGGTCTGTCATGGCTACTGTGATCGGCCCGAGATACAGATGATGCTGAATCGCGCGCACGCAGTGATCGTTCCTACGAGAACTGACTTTATCGAAGGCTTCAATCAGGTGATTGTCGAAGCAGTTCTCGCCGGCCGTCCGGTCATCACCTCGTCGGTTTGCCCGGCGCTCAACTACGTCCGGGAGGCGGTCATGGAGGTCGCGCCCGATGACATACAAGCATACGGCGACGCGATTCTGAAATTGTGTGATGATCCGGATGAATACTCCCGCCGGCGGGCGGCGTGTTCAAGGTATCAACCGCAGTTTTATGATTCGACCCTGGGTTGGGAAGCTGCCCTCAGGCAGATCATAAGGGCGTCTCTCGATCATCGTGATCCTGCGGCCCTGGAATTGCCGGTTCAGATTGGAACGCGGGGTCAACTCATATGATGGCAGACCTCCTCACGAAGATTGAAGGGCTGCTTACAGCGGCCTTGCGCGACTAGATGATGGCGATCAAGGAAGGGTAATCGATGATGTTCGACAACATACGCGAGGACTGGAAGGTGTACGAAGGCGACGTGTTCCGGCAAGGGCTCTGGGTTATGGTTGTGTATCGATTTGGACGGTGGCGATACGGGGTAAGACCAAGGGTGTTGAGGCTTCCGCTGTCATTCATCTATAAGTTGATGAAGGTGTGGAGTCAGATTGTGACCGGTGTGGATCTGCCGTGTGAAGTTGCGGTGGGCCGGAGGTTCAGGATTGAGCACTTTGGCGACATCATCATCAGCGGCGACACAGTTATCGGTGACGACGTTGTCATAAGGAACGGGGTGACCATTGGTCTTCGACGAACCGGTACCAGGGGCGCGCCGGTAATCGGCAGTCGCGTTGACGTCGGCGCCGGCGCGAAGATACTCGGCGATATCGTGATCGGAGACGATGTCGCAATCGGTGCCAACGCTGTCGTCTTGAGCGATGTGCCCGCGAACTCCATTGCTGTTGGAATACCCGCAAAGATCAAGTCTCGCGCGCGGGTTGCGGAAGTCGCAGTGGTCTAGCAGGCTGCTGAAAAAGGTTTCGTAGTCCCGCCTTCAGGCGGAATCTTGACGGGGCATTGTTTTGAAACCATCAGAAACGGAGCATTCCAGCGGCTTCGCTCTCCGAAATTCCGCCTGAAGGCGGGACTACGAAACCTTTTTTCAGCAGCCTGCCAGAGGTTGCGGGTGATTTTGAAAGGATGTGGCTTGAATGAAAACGGTGATTGTGACAGGAGGGGCAGGTTTCATCGGGGCAAACTTCGTCAGGCATGCCCTGTTGGAAACTCAAATGAGGATCGTAGTCCTGGACAAGCTTACGTACGCGGGCAATGAATGCACGCTCAAGCCTCTTGAGAAGGACCCTCGAGTCGTCTTCATCAAAGGCGATATCGCAGACACGTCCCTTGTAGAGAAAACGTTGCGCGAATTCCAGCCGGTGTGGATCGTAAATTTCGCGGCCGAAACCCACGTGGATAGATCCATCGATGACCCTCGGCCATTTATAGTTACGAACATCGTTGGCACATTCGAGCTGTTGGAGGCGGCGCGCAAGCAGCTTGTTCGATCTGATAGTGCCGACCGTGCCGGGTTTAGGTTCCTGCAAGTGTCGACCGATGAGGTTTACGGCACGCTTGGCGATACCGGGTACTTTTCGGAGACGACTCCGTACGAACCGAATTCTCCCTATTCGGCGTCAAAGGCATCCTCGGATCACCTTGTGCGCGCCTATTCGGAGACATACGGCCTTCCGGCGATGATTACGAACTGCTCAAACAACTATGGTCCATATCAGTTTCCCGAAAAGCTCATACCGCTGACCATCCTCAACGCTGTTGAGGGCCGCGCGCTTCCGATCTATGGCGACGGAGGAAATATTCGCGATTGGCTGTACGTTGAGGATCACTGTTCGGGGATCCTTGAGGTGCTGAAGCGCGGCGTCCCCGGGGAGAAATACAACATCGGCGGCGGGAACGAAAGGACGAATGTTCAGGTCGTGGATCGGATCTGTGCGGTGCTGAATGAGGTATTGCCGCCCTCGCGAAATCAGGCGCTGATTGACCGGGACATACACAGCTACTCGGAGCTCAAAACCTTCGTGACCGACCGGCCGGGCCACGACCGGCGCTACGCGATCGACGCTACGAAGATACAAACCGAATTGAATTGGTCACCGCGGCACGATTTCGATCGCGGTATTGAAAGCACGGTCAGGTGGTATCTGGAGAACCGCACTTGGTGCAACGAGGTTCAGGAGAGAAAGTATCTTCGAGAAAGGCTCGGCTTGAAGGAGGTCGAGAGGGCGGAGCATCCTGAATCGGGTTTCTCTCAGGCGGACGATGACGGTTTCAGCCCCGCCTGATCCTGTTTGCCGTTCTCGGGGCAAACGAATCAGTTAATTGGGGGCGTGGCTCGCTGTTTGAGCGTGGAGATAGCAGAATGAAGGGCATTATCCTGGCTGGCGGATCGGGTACGCGGCTTTATCCGTTGACTGTGTCTGTCAGCAAACAGTTGCTGCCGGTGTACGACAAGCCGATGATCTACTACCCGCTGTCGACGCTGATGCTCGCGGGAATTCGCGAGATTCTTATCATCACAACACCTCAGGACCAGGATCAGTTTCAGCGTCTGCTTTTGGATGGCTCACAGCTGGGTTTGCAGATCCAATATGCCGTGCAACCAAGGCCAGAGGGGTTGGCGCAGGCGTTCGTGATTGGACGTGAGTTTGTGGGACGCGATTCGTGCGCGTTGGTCCTGGGTGACAACATCTTTTATGGCGAAGGGCTCTCGGGCATCCTGGGTCAGGCATCCTCGCAAAAGGAAGGCGCCGCCATCTTTGCGTATCAGGTGAGCGACCCTCAGCGATATGGAGTCGTCGAATTCGACGCGGCTGGGCGGGCGATCAGCCTCGAGGAGAAACCATCGCGCCCGCGATCGAACTGGGCGGTTACCGGACTCTACTTTTACGACAATAGTGTACTGGACATCGCAGCACACCTGAAGCCGTCGGCGCGAGGAGAGCTTGAGATCACCGATGTCAACCAGGCGTATCTGGAGTTGGGGTCGCTGCGAGTTCAGAGACTGGGTCGAGGCATCGCCTGGCTGGATACCGGTACCTACGATTCGCTAAACCAGGCTTCCAACTTTATCGAGACTATCCAGGAGAGACAGGGTCTGATGGTCGCATGCGTGGAGGAGATCGCTTATCGCATGGGCTATATCGAGGGAGATCAGCTCGTTCGCATCGCGGAAACGATGAAAGGCAACGGGTATGGAAAGTATCTGGTCGGGCTATTGGAGGAAGCGACGTTATGAGGTTGATAACTACAAAGATCCCCGGATTGATCATCATCGAGCCGAAAGTCCATCGGGATGCCCGAGGCTTCTTTCTGGAAACATATCACGCCGGCAAATATCGAGATGGCGGAATCCCGGAAACGTTTGTTCAGGATAACCACTCCAGGTCCGAGCGCGGAACCCTTCGGGGGCTCCACTCGCAGCGCGTGCACCCCCAGGGAAAACTCGTGCGCGCCGTTGAAGGCGAGGTGTTTGATGTTGCGGTGGATATCAGACGCGGCTCGCCCTATTTCGGGCAGTGGGTTGGCACTATCTTGTCGGCTGAAAGCGCGCGTCAGATCTATGTTCCACCCGGTTTCGCTCACGGTTTCTGTGTGACGAGCGAATCGGCCCAGATCGAGTACAAATGCACAAACTTCTATGATCCGGCCGATGAGCTTGGGTTGCTCTGGAACGATCCGGATATCGCGATCAGATGGCCGATCGACATGCCGCTGCTGTCGAGCAAAGACGCCAGGGCGCCGCTGTTGAAGGACGTCGTTGGTTGGCTGCCGGTCTTTGAGGAGGCGGCATGAAGATTCTGATTGCCGGCGCAGACGGGCAGCTTGGCCGCGCGCTCCGAGTGAAAATACAGCGCCATCACCTTATTGCGTTGGAGGGAGGGTCTCGCCGCGTTCGCTGAAACTGTCCAGCGAGAGCGGGGCGGGGAGAGTTCAATCGATGGTCATCGGCAGGCCCGAACCAGGACCGGGAGACAATCAGATGACGGTCCTGGTAACCGGAGGAGCAGGCTACATTGGGAGCGTGGTCAGCGAAGAGCTCTTGCGCGACGGCCACCAAGTGGTTGTCTATGACAACCTGTCAAAGGGTCACGCGAGTGCGGTGATGCAGGGAGCGGAATTCGTGCATGGGGATGTGATCGACAGAGAGTTGTTGAAGAAGACGATTGCCGAACACCGGGTAGAGGCCGTTGTACATATGGCAGCCGATTCGCTGGTCGGAGAGTCGGTCACCAATCCTGCAAAGTACTATCGCAACAATGTGGTGGCCGGGCTTGCCATGCTTGACGCGTTGCGGGACTGCGGCGTCAACCGGATAGTGTTCTCGTCGACGGCAGCGGTGTACGGCGAACCGCAAAAGCAGCCCGTCGAAGAAGATGACCCAACTAATCCGACCAATCCCTATGGCGAGTCGAAGCTAGCATTTGAGCGCGCCCTTGGGTGGTACGACAAGGCCTACGGCCTGCGGTATGCGAGTCTCAGATACTTCAACGCCGCTGGTGCAAGCATACTCAACGGCGAGGCTCACGAGCCGGAAACTCACCTTATCCCCAACGTTCTGAAGACTGCGGCGGGGCGGACAAGCTGCGTGGAGATCTTCGGTGATGATTACCCCACGCGTGATGGCACCTGTGTGCGGGACTACGTGCACGTTATTGATCTGGCGCGCGCGCACATTCTTGCTCTAAACGCAATCGAGCATCGCAGCGAGGTCTTCAATCTGGGTTGCGGCGGAGACGGATACACGGTCAGCGAGGTCATCGAGACAGCCCGCAGAGTGACCGGGCGCGAGATACCCGTGCGGATATGCGCGCGCAGATCAGGGGACCCGGCGGTGCTTGTTGCCAGCAGCGAAAAGATCAAGCGCGAACTTGACTGGAAACCGGCGCGCCAATCGTTGGACGAAATCGTCTCCTCCGCCTGGGCCTGGATGGTGTCCGGCGCCCGATAAGCGCTCTGAAGTCAGGCCCCCCACAATTACCGCTTAGAGTTTCGACTCAGTGCCACATATCAGGGAGGCGTGCACATGCGTGCCAGGAATGAAGGTGATATCGATAACAGTGTTGCGGGAATGCAGGAGGCTATTCGCCACCATGCGCGGTATGGCCTTGGCCGGGAGTGGGTGGAACCCAGTAAACGCGAGCAGTTCGTGTCTACCGCGATGACCGTTCGTGACCGCCTTATCGATGGGATGCTGGAGACCGAACATCGCTATCAGAAAGCGGATGCAAAACGACTCTATTATCTTTCGATGGAATTTCTGATGGGGCGCTCGCTGGGGAACAATCTGTACAATCTCGGAATGTTCGATCAGTGCAAGGACGCGTTGATGCAGATGGGGGTTGACCTGGAGGAGGTGCGCGAGAGCGAGCCCGACGCTGCGCTTGGAAACGGGGGGTTGGGAAGGTTAGCCGCCTGCTTCCTTGATTCGCTCGCTTCCCTGAACATGCCCGGATTCGGCTATGGTATCAACTACGAATATGGGCTCTTCAAGCAGGAAATCGATAATGGTTACCAAAAGGAAAAACCCGATCACTGGCTTGCCGACGGCTCGCCCTGGCAGATCAAACGGCCCGATGAGGCATGTGTCATACCCCTGTACGGACGCATAGAACACGCCGCCGACCGCGATAACAACTACAACCCGATGTGGATGGACTGGAAGGTTCTGATCGGCGTCCCTTATGACATGCCGGTAGCTGGTTTCGGAGGACGCACTGTCAACTACCTGAGGCTCTATTCTGCTGCTGCCTCGGAAGAGTTCGATATCGGGATCTTTAATGAGGGGGATTACGTGCAAGCGGTGCAGCAGAAAATCGCGTCGGAGACAATCTCGAAGGTGTTGTATCCATCGGACTCGATGGAGGCCGGCCGCGAGTTGCGCTTCGTTCAGGAGTATTTCCTGGTGGCCTGCGCGCTTCGGGACATTGTCAGGCGATACCAGGAGACACACGACGGCTTCGATCAATTTGCCTCAAAGGTCGCCATACAGCTAAACGACACGCATCCCGCCCTGACCGTTGCCGAACTAATGAGAGTGTTAATCGACGAGAACAGCCTGGAATGGCAACAAGCATGGGACATAACGCGAGCGACACTCGGGTTCACCAATCACACCCTGATGCCGGAAGCTCTTGAGAAGTGGCCGGTGTCGTTGTTTGAGAAAGTCCTTCCTCGCCACTTGCAGATAGTCTACGAAATAAATGACAGGTTTCTCGAACAAGTACGATCGGTGTGGCCTGGCGATTCCGCCCGCCAACGGCGCATGTCGATCATCGAGGACGGCGAGCGCCGAGAGGTTCGAATGGGGCATCTGTCGATCGTCGGGAGTCACTCGATAAACGGGGTTGCCGCCCTTCACTCGAAGCTCGTCAAAACGACGCTGGTGCCTGACTTTTATGAACTTTGGCCGGAGCGGTTCAACAACAAGACAAATGGAGTAACTCAGCGGCGCTGGCTGCTGAAAGCCAATCCATCGCTTGCGGAACTGATAAGCGAAACCATCGGCACGGAGTGGATCACTGACCTGGATCAACTGCGCGCGCTCGAGGAATTTGCCGAAGATGAGGCGTTTCAGAACAAGTTCCGAATGATCAAATACGGAAACAAGGAAAGGCTTGGCGCGATAATTAAACTGACGACGGGTGTGACTGTTAACCCGGAATCGTTGTTTGACGTTCAGGTCAAACGCATACACGAGTACAAGAGACAGTTGCTAAATCTCATGAACATCATTCATCAGTATTTGCGAGTCGTTGAGGACGATCAGCCGGTTCCGGCGCCTAGGACCTGCGTCTTTGCCGGCAAGGCCGCTCCGGGCTACTGGGCCGCAAAACAGATAATCAAACTTATCAACAACGTGGCCCAGATCATAAACAAGGATCGTCGCGTTCAGGACGCGATGAAGGTTGTCTTCATCCCTGACTACCGAGTGTCGCTTGCCGAGAAGATTTTTCCGGCTGCCGATCTGAGCGAACAGATTTCGACTGCCGGAACGGAAGCGTCCGGGACGGGGAACATGAAGTTTGCTATGAACGGTGCGCTGACGATTGGAACACTGGATGGCGCAAACATTGAGATCATGGAAGAGGTAGGCGAAGACAACATATTCATCTTTGGTCTGAAGACTGAAGAGATTCGAGAGATGAACGCCAACGACTCGTATCACCCGCGCGACCATTACAAGCGAAATCCTTACGTCAAGCGCGTAGTCGATGCCTTTTTGTCGGACGTGTTTTGCCCGAAAGAGCCGGGGCTATTTGGGTGGCTTTACGACCAGCTCTCCAGCGTGGACAAGTACTACCATCTTGCGGACCTGCCGGCATATCTCGACGCCCAGCTGAGAGTCTCGAGAGAGTTTTGTAACCGGGCCTCGTGGACACGCAAAGCGATTCTGAACGTTGCGCGAATGGGCAAGTTTTCAAGCGACCGGACGATTCGCGAATACGCCAAAGAGATATGGCACCTCGAGAGGTACTAGAAACGGGACGATCCACTTAGGGGAGGAAGCCGTGGGTATGATAACAACTACAGTTGGAACTGCGCGAGGAAGGCTCTTCGTTTTCGGGCGCGCGGGTATTGCGTTGGGCCTCGCTCGCTGGTGATGCTGGTTTCGTCCCCTTCTTAATCTGAACTATCCTGTCCTCAAAGGCCGCCTTCGAACCTGAGGTTGTCCCTTTACGGAACAAGTCTCCGCGAAGCATTGATGATGTTCTCCGCGTCCCTGTCTTTTGGGGTCAGCACCGGCACGCTACAAGATCCACTAACAGTCTGTGCATACAGTAGTTCACAGGGGTGCAACGCGCTTAACCCGTGGGCACGAGTGTTGCACCCAATGGTGAACTCCGGCAGCAAAGGACAGGCCCCCTCTCCGCCCGCGTGCCGGGTCTTGTATTCCAGGGAGGTCTTCTCGTGATTCCAGAACCGAATCGCATGCGCCGTCAAGCGCGAGTGTTGGTAGTGGATGACGAGCGCCACATAGCCAGGTTGATGGAGTTTATCCTGAAGAGACAGGGCTACGACGTAAGCATCGCTTACAGCGGTGAAGAAGCACTGGCGCAAGCTGCGAAGTTCCTGCCTGACGTGGTGCTCCTGGATCTCATGCTGCCCGGTATGTCCGGTCTTGAAGTTCTGACTGAGCTTCGAGCGGTCGAGGATCGCGCAGAAATGAAGGTGGTCGTTCTCACAGCCCGGTCATTCGAGGACAACTCGAATGGAATGATCGAGGCCGGCGCCAACTGCCAATGCACCAAGCCGATCGCTCCTTCAACCTTGATGAAAACGCTGTCGGACATCGGTGTGCCCCCAACAGTCAATTCTTAGGATGGTTCAGCCATGACTCCCGTTGAGACCGCGTTTGACATCACCAGCAGCCAGAGTGGGCTTATGGGAGTGCGGTTTGTTGAGCAACTGCGCCGTCTTGTAGCGCCGGTTGCAAGCTGTCTGAACATAGCCGTCGCGTATTCGGCCGATCAACTGGCGGAGTGGATCGTCTCAGACGAGGATCTGATGCTTAGCAGGCTCAGCACGCTTGAGGGGCCGAGTCCTCGCGCGACCGCAGATTCGTACCGGGAGTGGGAGGAAATTCCGATCTCCTTTGACTCGGAGCATATCGGCACCGTGTGTGTGGTTTATGATGCCAATCAGCCGTTCGCGAAGGCTTCCATTGAGCGAGTCATCGAACACGCAATAGGCACCCTTGCATTGCAGCGCGAGGAGGAGTCGTTGCTCGAGGAACTTAGCGCGAGTTGGGAGAGCCTCGAAGCAGTTTACGAAATCAGCTCCGGTCTGCGGGCCGTGGAATCTCCGGCAGAATTGCTCGACAGAATAATGAGCCGTGCTATCGCTATCGACGACAAACTGCGTGCAGCGTTTTGGATCGAACACGACGGAACCCTTGTGCCGATGGCGATGAAGAATGTCGAGGGGTTGATGCCAAAGAGCGTCACCCAGGGATTGCTGGCGAAGACGATCGCGGGACGGACGGCCGTCATTATCAATGACCGGTCCAAGATCCGGCCTCATCTTGAACACAGTCCCGAGCTGCGCGCGGCCACAAGCGTGGCGATGGTACCAATAGGCACGGCTCAGGGTTTGAGGGGCGTCCTCGAACTATGGCAGGAGAATGGCCACCGGCAGTTCGACTCGCACACCATCGGACTGATCCAGGCTTTGGCTTTGCAAGCGGCAATGGTGATTGAGAATGACCGGCTTCATCGTGCCTCTATCGAGAGCGAGCGTCTCAAGCAAGAGGTCGAAATAGGCTCACGGATACAGCGCACGCTGTTGCTCGGGCAGCCTCCCTCCCAGGTGAAAGGGTTGGAGATCGCGGCGTTGACCCTTCCGTCTCGACAGGTTAACGGCGATTTCTACGACTTCATCCGGCACCGCGATGACTGCGTCGACGTGATTATCGGCGACGTAATGGGCAAGGGTGTCCCGGCTGCGTTGCTTGGAGCCGCGACCAAGAACCAGTTCCTGCGCGCGCTAAGCAATCTGCTTACTTCTTCAATCCATGGCGAGACTCCCGACCCGGAGCGCATCGTCACCAGGCTACACCAGACGATGACTGCGCAATTGATACAGTTCGAGAGTTTTACAACGCTGTGTCTCGCAAGATTCGATACCGCCCGGCGGAGGATGAGCTTTGTCGACTGCGGTCACACTCGGACAATCCACTTCTGTAAACGCGACGGGTTCTGCCGGTTCCTGCAAGGCGAAAACGTACCGCTCGGCTTTAGCGAGCGGGAGGTATACAAACAGCAGATCGTGACGTTTGAGCCGGGAGACGTGTTTTTGTTCTACTCGGACGGGGTGACCGAGGCCCGTGCTGACACAGGAGACATGTTTGGAGAAGACCTCCTTGCGAAGTTCCTTCAGACGAACAACCTTCTCGATACCTCCGAGCTAATACAGGTCCTCAGACGTGAACTAGTGGCGTTCTCGGGCGCGGACACGTTTGCCGATGATCTGAGCTGTATTGCGGTAAAGATAACGGTTGCGAGAGTCGAGCAAATGCGTCAAATGATCACGAGTGACCTGGAAGAACTCGCAAAAGTGCGCGAGTTTGCCCGCAGAGCCGCCAGCGACCTGGCGCCCTCCCTTGATGGCGAATCGGTACATGCCCTCGAACTGGCTTGTAGCGAGGCGGCAAGCAACATCGTGAGACATTCGTACCAGGGGCAGACCCGACACCGAATCGACCTCGAAGCCGTCGCGGACGAGCACGCGCTCACCATCAATATGCGCCACGATGGCAAGGGGTTCGACCGGTCCGCCGTTGAGCTGCCTGAATTTGACGGCTCGCGCGATGGAGGATTTGGCTTGTTTATTATCGAGCAGAGCGTTGACGCAGTCACTTATCTGGTGGATGACGACGGTAAGAGCTGTATTCGTTTGACAAAAAATCTGAACAAGGGAGTGCAAAGAGATGGAAATGACAGTTGAGAAATTCGGAGACGTCTCGGTGATGGTGCTTGTACGGAGAGACTCTCGATGCAAGCAACACGAAAGAGTTCAAACGGGATGTCGCCCCGGTTCTTGAATCGGATCCCAAGCTCATCTTCGATCTGAGCAAGCTGCAGTTCGTCGATAGTTCGGGTTTGGGGGCGCTCCTCTCGTGTCTCAGGCAATTGAACTCATCCGGGGGCGATCTAAAGCTCTGCGGCATGTGCAAACCAGTGCGGGCGCTGTTCGAGTTGGTTCGGATGCACCGGATTTTTGAGATCTTCAACACCCGGGAGGAAGCGATCCAGGCATTCGCCAGCTAGGACGGGGGGAACCATGAAAGCAATCATCCTTGCTGCCGGCAAGGGAACCCGAGTGCGGCCTATTACCCGCCTCGAATACACAAGAATTGCGTCACTGGCGAATGTCGTCGAAAAGATTGTGTTCGGCGGCTACTGCGTCGATGCGTCGGGGGAAGAGGTTGAGATCGCGCGCCCGACTTCGAATGGCTGATCGCCGATGCTGGAACCGCCAGGCCCGCTGTCACGATGGAGCAGGAACGGCTCTTGCAGATGATGACCGAGTGGTAACGCCGATGGTCGGAGGATTGAGAGACATCAAAGTAGCAGGGAAGGAGGCTCCGCATCGCGTGGCGCTCATGGAAGAGCTGTACGAGCGCTACGGAAGAGTCAGCGGTTCGAACTTCGTTCGCTCTGCGCGCTTCTGGCGAAAGAAGTACGCCTGGGCATTTGTTGTCGGCGGAGCGCAGTTGTTGAAGCGGGCGATAGACGTCGCCGCTTCGGTGATTTTGATCCTCTGCCTTTTGCCTTTGTTTCTGATCATAGCCTCGATTATCAAGCTTACCGATCGAGGGCCAGCGCTGTTCTGGCAAATCAGAGTCGGGCGTTGGGGAAGAGAGTTCCCGTTTCCGAAGTTTCGCTCGATGGTATCGAATGCGGAGGCTTTGAAGGACGAGCTTCTCGAGCAAAACGACCACGGCGACGGGATCACATTCAAGATGAAAAAGGACCCGAGAGTGACGTGGATAGGAAAAATCATTCGTCGCGGGAGCATAGATGAACTGCCTCAGCTCTGGTGCGTGTTGAAAGGCGATATGTCCCTGGTCGGGCCGCGTCCACCGGTTCCGAGGGAAGTCGCGTTGTATACGCTGAGCGATCGCCGCCGGCTCGATGCGGTCCCGGGGTTGACCTGCATCTGGCAAGTAAGCGGCCGGGGCGACATACCATTCGACCAGCAGGTTCAACTCGATGTCGATTACATCGAGAGCCAAAGTTTCTGGCTGGACATCAAACTGCTATTGCAAACACTCCCTGCGGTTTTGCTGGGAAAGGGAGCGTACTAGGTTGAAGATCGCTTTGCCACAGAATCCAGCCGATGCCGCGAGCAATGACAGGCTAAAGACAGAACTCTACCGCCTGTATTCAAGCAAGGGTGTCAGACGCCGGCGTATCCGGAGGCTACTTCACGGCGCGACCTGGTTCGGGGTCATTCAGCCGCTATCGGGTGCAAAACGTCTGGTAGACCTGTTGGTCGCATATCTGCTGTTCAGGCTGCTGCTTCCGATCATTTTGATCATCTTTTTCGCGTTGAGGATAAGGAGAGTGGAAACGAAACGCACTCCGAGACTGGGGAGGTATTGCGAGATCTTCGACGAGCTCTCCTTTGACGTGCCTGACACTCGAGCGGGCCGGGCTTTGAAAGCGGTTGGGATTGATCGCCTCCCTGCCTTGCTCAATATATTGCGCGGACAGATGTCATTTGTCGGCCCACGGGCTGTCTCGCCTGGGGAACTTAGCCTCCAGGAGCGAACAACGCGAAGACGCTATGACGTCAGGCCCGGCCTCATAAGCCTGTGGGGGATCCGACAGCGCACCAACATCGACTATGGAGACGAGATGGTCTCCGACGCGGAGTACGTGGAATCACAGACGATTACAGGCGACTTTCTGATCGCGCTCCGGGCTATCCCAACGGTGCTATACGGCAGACCCGCGGCGGTGACCGACGACTTACTGAGCATCCTCAACATCAAGATAGACAACTTCACGATGACCGACGCAGTGGAAGCGATAGTTGCCCGGTTGGATCATGACGAGCCGGGCCAGGTCAGCTTTGTGAACGCCGACTGCGCGAATATCGCATACACCGATCGAGAATATCTGAAAGTATTGAACAATTCCTGGATGACGCTCGCGGATGGTATCGGAATGAAGCTGGCGGGAAAGTTTCTCAAGCGCGAGATTCGTCAGAATGTCAACGGCACCGACCTTTTCCCGCGGCTGTGTGAAGCGATGTCAGGGACCGGCAAAGGGATCTTTTTGCTTGGCGCGAGACCAGGCATACCCGACTGCGTTAGGGAGTGGGTTGCCGAGCACTATCCGGGTGTCAACATCTGCGGTTCGCGCCACGGGTATTTCTCGAAGGAAAGCGAGGCCGAACTGATCAAGGAAATAGCAAGCTCCGGCGCTGCAATCCTGCTGGTTGCCTTCGGCGCGCCACGTCAGGATCAGTGGATAAGGGATCATCTGGCTGAATCGCGGGTGAAAGTCGCAATGGGTGTCGGCGGACTATTCGATTTTTATTCGGGCCAAACGCCGCGCGCACCGCAGTGGATCCGCGAGCTGGGTCTTGAATGGCTCTACAGATTTGGCCGCGAGCCCCGGCGTATGTGGCGAAGATATTTCGTGGGAAATTTTGTGTTCTTGTTCCGAGTCTTGAAAGAAAGGCTCGGTCCCGGGAGATCGCGCCGTCCGTCGGATCTGTAGAGGAGCGGCAACAGTTATGAGAGCAGTGATAATTGCAACAGGGCATCAAACAGAATCGGCACCGTTCAGCGACAGGATTCCGTCGGTGATGCTTCCCCTGGTTGACCGGCCGTTTATCCAACAGGTCATCGAGTACCTGGTAGACAGAAAGATCACCGAATTTGATCTTGTGCTGAGTCACCTGCCCGAGAAGATCGAAAGCCTGCTGGGCGATGGTACTCGATGGGGGAGCGTCTTCAGGTATCATCTTGCCCGAGATCCCGCACGGCCCTACTCCGTGCTTCGATCAATCGCGGTAGACGATGACGCCCATGTCCTGATGGTTCATGCAGACCGTCTATCTCATTTGAGCCCCGAGAATCTTGAACTGGCATCGGGTCGCGTTGCGCCGTCACCGTTTTGCTACCGGGCCGCCGGCGACTCCGGGAACGGGCTGAGATGGACGGGATGGGCCTGTCTATCGGGCCGCGCGCTCACGAAGTTTCGGGACGACGATGAACAACAGGCCTCAAGACGGTTGATTGAAGGGGCGCGGGTTGATGACACGATCATCGAAGTTGGACCGCCCCTGAGCGTTGTCTCTTATGACGATCTGCTCGAATCCCAACAAAGAGTGCTGACCAGACAATTTGCCGGTGTCGTGTTGAGCGGCAAAGAGGCGGACGAGAGCATATGGATTTCTCGAAACGTAAGTCTCGATCCGACGGCCCGGCTGATTGCACCGGTATTTATCGGTGAGAACTGTCGAATCGCGAGAGGGATTCATCTTGGACCAAATGCAGTTATCGGCAGTGATTGCGTCTTTGACTCGCACTGCACCGTATCAAACTCACTGATCCTGTCGGGAAGCTATATCGGCGAAGCGCTCGAACTCGCCGACGTCATTGTGGACAAGAACCGGCTTGTCAACGTGCGCGTGGGAGCGGCGGTTGTCGTATCGGATGCGTTCATTTTGGGAAGCATGAGAGACACACAGCTTAAGCGCTACCTATCTGGGGTCTTCTCGCGGCTCGCGGCTGCGCTCTTATTGTTGGTTTGCTGGCCGGCGCTTCTGATTACCGGTCTCTATTTGAAAGTGTTCAGGCGCGGGGCGGTTGTCTATCGAACCGAGGTCGTAAGACTGCCGGCCGGTAGCGAGCGGTCCGAGTGGAGAACCGTTCGCCTGTGGGGATTCACTCCTGCTCAGTCTGATTCGAATGGGTTGAGAAAATTGTTTCTGGAATTCCTCCCTGCGCTAATAAATATCGCGAAAGGCGAACTGCGTTTTGTCGGTGTCGCGCCCCGCACGTCGCAACAGATCGAGGCGTTGGCCGCCGACTGGAAAGCACTATACCTGTACTCGAAGGCGGGGATCGTGACAGAAGCATTTGTGAACTACGGCACATCGCCAACGGAGGATGACCTCTATTCAGCGGAGGCATTTTATGCTGCAGCGGCGGGGCCAGGACATGATCTGAAACTCCTCCGGAGATACTGTGGCCGGATACTGAGGGATTCGATCACACGCGGAGCTAAACTCGGACAGCAGGTGAGCGCGATATCGGCCAGGGTCAAATAGCAACCATATGCAAGATCTGAAACTCAAGCGGCGATCGATTGAATTGGGCCATCTCGAGGCGTGGCTTGTGCGGGGGCGGGGCTCGTTTCATTTTGAGAATTCCAAGCTGTTCACCGATGTGGTTCTTCGAGGCCTGAAGGTCACGGGGTTGCTTGAGAGGGGGGCGCGGAATGCGCTCAATCCGGTCATTCGCAGAATTGTTTTTGAATTCGACGATCTGCCGGAGAGTTTTCATGGGTTTCGGGTGCTTCATCTGTCCGACATTCACGCCGACGGGCTCGCCGGGCTTGCGGAGACGATCTGTGACCATATTCGCTCGCTTGAAGTTGACCTGTGCGTGTTGACAGGCGACTACCGGTTTGAAGTCAACGGTCCCTGTCACGGCGTGTATTTCAACATGGAGAAAATACTTGAAAGCGTCCGATCTCGGCTCGGGGTCATTGGTGTGCTCGGCAACCATGATTTCTCGGAGGAAGCAGTTGAGCTCGAGCGAATGGGCGTGAGGATGTTGATAAATGAGTCGGTTGAACTCCGGCAGGGGAGTGACAGCGTCTGGGTGGTGGGGCTGGACGATCCTCATTACTACGGCTGCGATGACTTGCCGGGCGCGTTGAAGGAGGTTCCCTCCGATGCGTTTAAGATCCTGTTGGTGCATACGCCTGAAATGATCCGACAGGCTGCCCAGGCCGGAGTGAACCTGTATCTTTGCGGACATACACACGGTGGTCAGATATGCCTTCCGCTAATCGGTCCCGTGCTGACCAACGCGAGCTGCGCGAGAAAATACACGCGCGGTAACTGGCAATACAAGAAGGTCAAGGGCTATACAAGCGCGGGCGTGGGTTCGTCAGGGGTTGCGGTCAGATTTCGTTGTCCGCCCGAAATTGCCGTCCTGGAGTTGAGAGTGAAACGCTGAATGACCTCGGCTGGCGGCGGCTCAGTGGGGACGAGTATGTCAATCGCTGCGTTGGTTGTTGGCGACCGGGCCGCTCGGACGGAAACTCTCTGGTGTTTGGCTGTTCCATAGTCGATGCGGACCGCCGGTGCAGTGAAGGGGAAAAGACATGCAGCAAATAGAACCCTCGGACTCTGCGGCGTCCGTAAGGTCGCATACGGAGCAGTTGTTCAACGAGCAACAGCAAGCAATCTTCAAACAGACCGACCGAATGTTCGCGGTGCTGATGACAATCCAGTGCCTCGCCGGAATAGCGGCGGCATTTTGGATATCACCCCGTGCCTGGGTCGGCCTGAGTAGTTACGTTCATCCACATGTTTGGTTTGCCGTATTTCTTGGGGGCGCGTTCAGCGTTTTCCCTATCTTTCTGGCGATAACGCGCCCGGGAGAGCCGATAACCCGATACTCCATCGCAGTCGGACAGATGCTGATGGGCAGCCTTCTGATTCACCTGAGCGGCGGCCGTATCGAAACGCACTTCCATCTATTTGGGTCGCTCGCGTTTCTGGCGTTCTACAGGGATTGGCGAGTGCTGGTGCCCGCGACCATTGTGGTGGCTGCGGATCACCTGCTGCGCGGAATCTACTGGCCTGAATCAGCCTACGGCGTGTTGAGCGTGAGTTCATGGCGATGGCTGGAGCACGCGGGATGGGTGGTCTTTGAGGATATCTTTCTCGTCCTTTCGTGTCTGCGAAGTAAGACCGAGATGTGGGAGATCTCGCGACGCACCGCTGAATCGGCGGGCGCAAACTCGATGCTTGATCTGGAACTGGGCCGGCGCAAGGCCGCCGAGGAAGAGTTGCGTTACTCACATCAGATCCTTGAAATGCGAGTCCGGGAACGCACGGCGGAGCTGCAAGATCAGATCACGGAACGCGGAAGATCAGAAAGGGTGAAAACGGCGGCGCATAGGATCTCAGACGCGGCAAGCCGCGCTGGGAATCTCGATCAACTCTTTCAATTCGATCCACCAAATCATCGGAGAGCTGATGCGTTTCGATGCGATATTTATTGCGGAGTACGACATCGCTGCCAATCTGTTGAGCTTCCCGTACTACGTAGATCAATACGACGAAACGCCGGCTCCTCGTAAGGCCGGTCGGGGGCTGACTGAATATGTCCTGCGGACGGGGCAACCGTTGCACGCGTCACGCCGCGGTCATCGAGCGACTCTCCATCGAAGGCGAGGTGGTGCTCATTGGCACCACTCCGGTCGATTGGATCGGTGTTACCCTCATCACCAATGACGGCACGACCGGCGTGCTTGCGGTCCAGAGTTATACCGAGGGGTTGGTGTTCCGCAAGGAAGACGAGAACGCGCTCGCCTTTCTTTCGACCCAGGCGGCGATGGCGATCGAACGCAAGCGGGCTGAAGCCGCGCTGCGGCAAAGCGAGGAGCGCTACAAACAAATAGTCAATGACGCGAGCGACATAATCTACGGTGCCGATGCCACAGGGCATTTCACGTTTTGCAACCCGACGGCCGTACGTATTCTGAATCGGCCTGAGACCGAATTGATTGGCCGGCACTACACCGAGTTGATTGCGCCGTCCCACCGAAGCGCCGCCATGAAGTTCTACGGAAGGCAGTTTGTTGAACACTCGGCAGACTCATACTTCGAGTTTCCGGCGCTCACAAGCGATGGACACGAAGTCTGGCTGGGCCAGAGTGTGCAGGTCATAAGCGAGGGCGATCAGATCACCGGGTTCCAGGCCGTCGCTCGCGACATCTCCGAACGCAAGATCGCAGAGGCGGCGTTACAGGAGAGCAAGGCGCTGCTGGCGGGGATCATCAGTTCGGCGATGGATGCGATCATAGCGGTTGACTTTGAGCAGCGGATAACGCTGTTCAACGCCGCCGCGGAGCGGATGTTTTGCTACACCGCGGAGGACGTCATCGGCAGGCCTCTGGAGCTTCTAATCCCGGCCAGGTATAAGGAAACGCACTCGGAAAAGGTCAACTCCTTCGGCGCCAGGGTAACGAACGTAAGCTCGATGGCCTCGCTAAGAGAGGTTTACGGATTGCGCCGCAACGGCGAGGTGTTTCCACTCGAGGCGTCGATTTCACAGCTCGACGCCGGCGGGCATAAGACACACACGGTCATTCTCAGGGATGTCACAGAGCGCAAGAAGGTTGAAGCCGATCTGCAGATGGCCAAAGACGGAGCCGAAGCCGCGATGCGGGCGAAGAGCGAATTCCTGGCAACCATGAGCCACGAAATCCGGACGCCTATGAACGCCATCATCGGGATGACGGGGCTGCTCCTTGATACAAAACTTACCGGCGAGCAGCAGGAGTTCGCCGGGACGATACGCAACAGTGGCGATGCGCTGCTCTCGATCATCAACGATATTCTCGATTTTTCAAAGATTGAATCAGGCAATCTGGATTTGGAGAGGCAACCCTTTATATTGCGGGACTGCATCGAAGAGGCGCTGGACCTGCTGGTGGTAATTGCGTCGGAAAAGAAATTGGACCTGGCCTATGTCCTGGACGGCACGGTCCCCGAAGCAATTGTTGGTGACATAACCAGGCTGCGGCAAGTATTCCTCAATCTGCTGTCTAATGCGGTTAAGTTCACTCATCAAGGAGAGGTCGTGGTCTCGATTGAGAGCAAAGAGGTGGTTACATCGGCAGGCTCCGGCGATGGAAGCGCCGGTCTTTCTGCCGGTGCAGAGTCCGGGGCGCCAGATAGTCGGGAAATGCATGAGTTGCACTTTGAGGTGAAGGACACCGGCATCGGAATTCCCCAGGATCGGCTGCATCGGTTGTTCCGCTCGTTCAGCCAGGTTGACGCCTCTACGACACGTCAATACGGCGGAACGGGACTCGGGCTAGCCATAAGCAAGCGGCTCGTCGAGATGATGGGCGGAAGGGTCTGGGTTGAAAGCGAGGTCGGGGTGGGCACTTCATTCCACTTCACGATTCGCGCGGCGGCCGCGCCGGCCCCAATGAGAGTCTACCTCAGTGAATCCCAGCCTCAACTCAGCGGCAAGCGGCTTCTGATCGTCGATGATAATGAGACTAATCGCACCATTCTTATGCTCCAGTCCAAGTCGTGGGGAATGCAGCCGCGCGCCGCAAGTTCGGGGACTGAGGCGCTGGAGTTGCTGGGCAAAGGAAAGAGGTTTGACATTGCCATCCTCGATATGATGATGCCGGAGATGGACGGGCTTACGCTTGCAGCTGAGATACGAAAGTTTCGAACCGCGGCCGAGTTTCCGCTTGTGATGCTGACGTCTTTGGGCGGGAGGGAAGGGTCGGCCCGCGAAAAAGACGTGGAGTTCGCGGCCTACCTTTCCAAACCCATCAAGCCGTCTCAATTGTATGACGTGCTGATTAGCGTATTTGATAAGCAGGGTCCGCGCCGGATGAGACCCCGGAAGGCGGATAAGATCGACTCGGAGATGGCCGCGCGTCTTCCGCTGCGAATCCTCGTCGCCGACGACAATGTTGTAAACCAGAAAGTCGCGTTGATGATGCTTGGGCGAATCGGTTATCGCGCGGAGGTCGCTTCCAACGGACTCGAGGTACTGGATGCGCTCTGCCGACAGACCTATGACGTGGTGCTTATGGATATGCAAATGCCGGAAATGGATGGCCTCGAAGCTACACGTCGAATTCACGAGGAGTGGCCGAGTGCCAGCCGCCCAATCATCATCGCGATGACCGCCAATGCGATGCACGGTGACCGCGAGAGATGCCTCGCCACCGGAATGGATGACTACATCAGCAAGCCGGTAAGGATCAGTGATCTCAAGGCGGCCCTGGAGCGCAGCGGTTCGATAAGAATGGCGACGTCAGAATCGCCCGCCAACAGCGAAGTGCAGTCAATCGACCGGACACTTCTGGCCGAGATTCGAGAGATGCAAGAGGAGGATGGGGCCGATCTCCTTGGCGAGTTAATTACACTCTATTTGCAGGATTCTCCTCACCAGATGTTGTCAATACGGGAGGCCATCGCCAACGGAGACGCAGCCGGTCTGGAGCGTTCAGCCCACGCGCTGAAGGGAAGCTGCTCATACCTCGGTGCCAGACGATTGGCGAGTCAATGCGCCGAACTCGAGGATATGGGTTTCCGCAGAAAACTGGATGGGGCAAAGGATCTCCAGGCGCAACTGGACATTGAGTTCAGTTGTGTTGCAGCGCTGCTGAACGCGGAATTAGCACCCCGTTCAGAGAGTGAGTTGCCTGAGTTGAAGCCTACCACCGCCTAGACGCATGTAAGACGCGATCTATTGCGAATTGAAGCCCGTTGAGCGGCGGAACGCCTCAACATATCTGCCATCCTTTCTGGTGACCCGGCCTTTCATATACTCGACCAGCCGTGCCAGATCCGGCGCTTCCCAATCGGAGCGGTATTTGTTGATCGAAGGTTCGAATTGGCTGACGTGCCTTGTGACGGCTTTGATTTTCTGATCAACGACCTCGGTGATGTCTACCCAGTAATTTGCTTCGCTGCCGGTGTAGTAGAACATCATCAGCGGGACTTTGAACGGTTTCAACCCGTCCACAAGCAGGTGTTCGGGGTAATAGAGATGAAACTCAGCGGCACGAATCGCGTCGGCGGTATTGAACGCCGCCATACGGTGATCGGTCTTGTGCCAGCGGTCATACCATTCGCCGGGATCAATACTGAAAACAACATCGGGTCGATGCTGGCGAATCAATTTCGCCGCCTGGCCGCATAACGCTTTTGGCTCGGCGTATTCCAGTTCACCATCGTCGTAGCCCATCCAATGGATGTTCGCTTTCGGAATCCCCAGGACTTCCATAGCGGCCTCCTCTTCGGCCTTGCGGATGCGGGCCAGGCGCTCGCTGGTCATCTCGAGGTCAAAGGAACCCTTGTCGTCGTTGGTATAGATCACGATGATGATCTTGTTGCCGTTCCTGGCCAACAACGCCAGAGTGCCGCCGCAACCAAACAGGTCGTCATCGGGGTGCGGCGTAAAGACCATCACCGTTTTGCCTTTCCACTGCTCGATGCGATCCTGTGCCTGAGCCGAGCAGGTTAGCAACACAAGAAACAACGGGAAGAGAGCGATTCCTTTTTTCATCGGGTTCCTCCGTCAGGGTTGTTCGGGTTTGTCTTTGAGCCTGCCCAGGAGGCGATAGATTTGAATCAGGCCGCGATCGACCATCCGCTCGCCCGCTCCGATCTCGACGCGCGTCACTATGGTGTCTGCGCCATAGCCTCCTGCGACGGCGTCCCGCAAGGTTGGAAAGTAGCCGATATAACCGTTTGTATATCCGCATAGGAACGTTGCAGGCAGTGGGGAGCGTTGTTTGAGCATCAGTTGCAACCCGACGAACGGCTCACCGGGCAAGCCAACAAGAGCGATTTGTCGATTGATGACCAGCGTTGACACCGGCGCCGCAATCGGATCATTCAGATAACGAAAATAACGCTTCGCCGGGTTAGGACCGTAGGCCGAAATGATGGCGCTTCTGAGCAACTCCTGGCTCCAGCGGTTTTTGAATTGCATTTCTTCGCTGAGATAAGCGAGCTCAGGCGTAGCCGGCGTCTCGGTTTGAATCGAACGGCTGACGCGCGCGACTTCGCGACCCAACTTCTCGCCCAACCGGCGCATCTCGACATCGGCGTTTTCGGCCAGCGGCGTCTTGTCGAGCATCGGATTTATGTCTCCGGGCGCTCCCTGCAGGAAAAAGCAAACGGGCCGATCATTCCAACTCGCTTCGACTGCGCGAGTCATCGCGCCGGGATAGTCGGCCGAATATCGCAGATTGTCCGGTCCAAACACCACCGGGTGACAGGCATAGTTGACCAGAATCGCAAGCGGACTCCCCAGTTTGTCGTCAATTCGTATGACGCCGACGCTCGGATCAATGACGCCGGTGGGCTGGCCGGTGCTGTTGCGCCACAGCATCCTTACCCGTCCATCTGATTGAATGTAGCGGCGATTGTGGCCAAGGATCGCCTGTCCAAACCCAACTCCAAGACGCGCTTCGGTCATGCTCTCACGCGCCGCGCCAATGGCTTGGACGATCTTGTCCAGCGCGCGTTGCTCCCACTCCGGCACCTGGTCGTAGTCCTCATCAATCACCGGGCCTGAGTGTGTATGCGAAGCTATGAACATCACTTGATTAACCTGGTGTAGTTGGCGGACACGCTCGCGCACAGAGTTCATCTGGGGTTGCCCAAATGAACGTCCCAGATCAAGCGTTACGACGGCGACAGACTGGTGTCCATCATCCAGTACCAGCACGCGTGCATAGAGCGGATCAAGCGTACCAGTCGCCGGGCCAGACCGATCGCCGTATCCCCACAATTCCACGCCGGGTGCCGGCGTGATGTCCGCCCGTGCCACACCAGCCTTGAAGCCTTGCGCACCGGCTACCAGGGGGAGCGCGGCCACCACCATCAACAAACCGAAAAAACGGCCATAGTTTGCCTCCCAAATTAACGACTCGGGGATGTGTGCAGCTTGCCCGATAACCTGAACAGATTGACCAGGCAGCGATCAATCAGCGCTTCGCCCGCGCCGACCTCGATGGTGGTGTTGTAACCTGCACCGTAACCGCCTTCGCTGGCGGCGCGGATCGTCGGCAGGTAGCCAATCCAATCACCGCCTGCGCTGTAGGTGTAGGCGAACAGAAAGGTGTATGGGAATTCGGATTTGTCCCGCAGAGCAATCTGCAAATCCACAAACGGTTCACCGGGTAGCGTAGCGATTGCAATTTGATCGTTGATCAGCAGCGTCGTCACACCGGCTCGTATCGTTTTTTGTGAATCCCACCGGTCACCGAAGCTCAGCACTTCGGAGGCAGCCAGCAGACGAGCGTTGCCATTTGCTTTTGGCTTCAACTTGCCCGCAACAATCAATGCGGCGTCCGCCAACGCGTTGCCCATTTTCTCGGCTTCACCAAAACCGTTTTGGGAGATGGGTTGTTTGTCGAGATAAGGATTTATGTCACCTGCGGCGCCCTGAGTGAAGAGGCAAAACGCGCCGGCGAGTTCGTGTTCGACGCGTCGCGCGAGATACCCCGGATAGTCCGCCGAGATCAAACGGTTGTCCGGCCCCAATACGACCGCATGGCAGGCGTAGTTGACAATCAGCGCGCGCGGCTTGCCGGAGTCATCGTCTATGCGGATCACGCCAAGAGTCGGATCAAGCGGAGCGGTCGGTTGTTTGTCGGCATTCCGCCATAGCATCGTCACTTTGCCGTCCGCGCTCACCACACGGCGATTGTGGCCCAGGTAGATCTCTCCAAACCCGGCGGCGATGCGCGCCGGGAAAGTGTGTCTTGCGGCAGTCTCAAGGGCTCGCATGATCTTGTCTTCGGTGTCGGCGAACCACGAGTGCTCCGGATGAGGCCAGCTTTTGTCTTCCCAGGTCAGCGGCCCTGAATGGTTGTGGGTTACTGCGATCAGGACCTGATCGGCAAGCTTACGTTCCCGGGCCAGCTTGACGATTCGCTCAGAGGGGAACGAGCGAAGATCACAACTGACGATGGCGATCGTAGTTCCAGGTGTTTTCAAGACCAGCACGGTTGCGAACAGCGGATCGTGAACGCCGGTTGAGGGGCCTTCCCGCGCGCTATACCCAGCCATTGGCGAACCAACTGGCGGAGTCACTTCGACGCGGGCGACGCCGGCGAACAGCTCACTTCCCGCAGCGTCAAGGCTGCCTGCTCCGAACAGCAACACCGTGAGAGCGAAGAACCTGATGATGTTCAACTTGCTTGCTCCTAATGGTCTGATTTGGGAACTTCCGGAGGCTGCAATTGTAGAATGAATGTCGGGCGAATTCGAGCGCGGCAGGCCGAGGTCGGACAGGTTATTTGTCGAGCTCAGGTGAAGACAGAAAGATTTCTCAGCGGAGGGGGTCAGATAGCAGGGCGCTGATCAGCGAGATAGGTGGTTACGATCCGTAGTAGACATTACGCCTCTTGCTTCCCGGCGGCCGCGATAAACGCCGTGTGATCGGGAAAGCTTGACCGCATCGAGGGCAACCAACTCGGGCCCAGCACAAGCAGCGCGGTCGAAAGAGCCTCGCAGTCTGAAGCCGACGGCCCTGCAACCGCGGCAGCCGGCGCCGCACTTGCAGGCTCTCCCGTGCGCGGATCGAGAACATGCCCGTAGATACATCCATCAACGTTGAACGATTTTCCGTGCGCCGCGGAAACCGAAAGGCCCGTATTGTTGAGCTCAACGATCGCTGGCTCGAGAGGAGCGCTCAGAGCTACCTTCCATCCAACTTCAAGAGGCGGAGCGCCGACTGCGAAAATGGAACTTGTCCCTCCGTGCAGCAACGCGCTGTGTATCCCGGATTCCCTCAAAATGCCGATCGCGCGCTCGATAGCATAGCCCTTCCCGTATCCCCCCAGATCAAGCTCGACGCCTGGCTTTCTGAAGCGAACCGTGAAATCTTCTTCGCATAATTCGACGTTGTGCATCCCTACTACGCTGCGCACTGCATCCAGGACTGGTCGCCGCGGAATTCGTGGACTCCGATCGGCGAATCCCCACGCACGCATCAAAGGGCCGATGGTGACGTCGAAAGCGCCGTGAGTTTTCCTGCTCAACTCCGCGCAACGCAAGAGCAGATAAAACAATCTCGGCTCAACTCTCACAGGGGTCCTGGCTGCATTCGAATTGATCCAGGAGATCTCGCTATCCGGTCGGTAAAAACTCAACTGGCTCTCCAGCCTCTCGATTTCGTGAAGGGCTTGCTCCCCGGCCGCCCGGATCCGCACCGGATCGTCGCCGTGAAGGACGAGCTCGAACCGGGTGGCCATCGCGTGCAGCGAAAGGGTGATCATCTATGTGGAACCCAACGTTTCGACCATAGAAATAAAGAGGGCAGCAAGGCTGCCCTCGTAAGGTTACGCAAAATGCCCGCCGTGGAGCCGAAGAAGCCTGCGAATTACGAAATTCCTCTGAGTCTGGCAGGATCAAAGTGCATTGTCTTGCCCGTTCGATAAGACTGCTCAGCAAGCGAGACAACGGTCTGTACTCTTATTCCAAGCTCTATATCGCAGCTTGGCGGAACGTTGTTTCGGAGCGCATCAATGAAGTTTTTCTGGTGCTTTGCGTGCGTCTCACCAGAATCCGCCGGCGTTTCGTCTTTGCCTTCGATCTCCTCGACGAACGGGCGTTCGGGCTGAATCTCTACCTTGAGTCCCCCCAGAAGCAGGTTTGCCTTTTGACCTCGAATTACGTCCTCAATACCGCGCTCGTTTACGGTCGAGCCGGCAAGAAAGATCTGCACCCCGCAAGGGAAGCCGGCCATCATCATTGTCGTGTCGGCCACTTCCCTAGGCTCGCCGTGACCCTTGTCGGTATCACACAATGTTCCGCCGACACACGAGACCCCCTCCGGAAACTCGTTTATCGCCCATCGCAAGCATCAGCGGGTGGAGGCGGTGCGGCCATAGATCGCCAATGATACCGGTGCCGTAATCCCAGTATTTGCGCCAGCGGAAATATCGCTCGGCGCTGAACGGCCGTTTCTGGCGCTGCCGAGCCACACCTTCCAGTCGATCGTCTGCTCGCTTGCGTCCGGCTCGATGTCGTAGTTCCACTCGCCGTTGGGGTTGTTTCGACAATAGGAGCCCTGTGCCCATAGAAGCTTCCCGAGCCGATGCGCCGATGACGACCTCCCTCGCCTTCTGCCATTTCGGATCGCTGCAGCCGTGCGGCCCGACCTGAACCCAGCCGCTTGGTGCGCTTCGCCGCATTGTAGAGCTCGAAGCCTCTTCGAGCGTATGGGTCATCGGCTTTTCGACGTAGATGTGTTTGCCCGCCTCCATGGCCGCGACCGCAATGGCGCTGTGCCAGTGGTCGGGCGTCGCGATGACGACGACGTCGATATCCTTGTTCTCGAGCAGCGCTCCTGTAGTCCTTGTGAAGACCTGGGCGTCGTCGATCTTCGCGATGTCTTGGGCCTTTCGGCGGCGCTTGTCGAAAACATCGCACACCGCGACAACTGAAATGTTTTCCTTTTCCTCAAAGTCTTTGAAGATCTTCAGGTGCCCGGTTCCCATTCCGCCGACGCCCGCTATCGCATAGTTGATGCGATCATTTGCTCCGATAATTTTTCCCCGACTCGGCGACCGAAGCACGAGCAGAGGAGTTCGCGCCGCCGACGAGCGACGCCGCCGCCAACCCGGCGGCGGTTACGCCGGTTGTCTTAATGAAGTCGCGGCGAGTCAATCCCGTTTCGCTCTGTACATTTTTCATGGTTGCTTGTCTCCTTTTGCTATTTAGGTTCGAAGGATGATTTATCGAAAACAATCCTTGATCCTGTCACAATCGCCTCATTTGCTTTGATCGCGGCAACTGTCGCCTGATAGCCTTCGAGCGAACCACAGGCGACTGGTGAATCCACGCGAATGGAATGCGCGAAAGCATCCAGCGCGCGAGTCAGTTCGTTCTGAGTTGGTTCGGAAGAGCTCTCTTTCCCAGGCTCCCTGCCTGCTTCTAAGATCTTCGTTGCGTCGGCGACCATCGCTATCCCAATCTCGTTGTGGACCTGTTCCTTGCGAGCGTAGACTTCCCATCCGAGCAAAGCTGAGTCCGCCTCCTTGACCATCCACCCCTGCTTTTCGCGCATCATCAGACTGCTGTTGCTGCCCTGAAAGAGTGTGAATGAATCGCTGAAAGAACTGACCAGAGTTGATGAGTAGATCATCCGAATGTTGTTCGGGAAGTCGAGGATGCACTGCACGGTATCGGGCACGTCGCGGCCGTCCTTCCAGTTTACGATCGCACCCGTGCCACTGACGGATGTCGGTAATGCCTTCAGAAACCAGATTGCGAGATCAAGGTGGTGGATGCCAATCTCACCGAACAGCCCCGGGGAAGTCTTACTCGAAAGTCTCCAGTTCAGATCGTTTTCGCGTTCCGGAGTTGGCGCCATTCTTCGCCAACTCTGCTTCTTATTCCATTGCGCGGTGACTTGAGCAACGGTTCCAAGCGCGCCCGACTTAACAAACCTCGAAATGTGATTGTAGAGCGCGTTTGAGCGACCCTGCAGTCCTGTTTGAAACTTGAGCTTTGGAGACTGCCGGGCCGCGGACGCAATCGTTTTGGCGTCTTCTATGGTCGTGGCAAGCGGGCATTCGCAGTAGACGTGCTTTCCGGCCTGAAGGCAAGCGAGCGCGATTTCTTTGTGTTGATGCGATGGAGTGGAGACGGCGACCGCCTCGACATCAGGCGATTCCAGCAGCTTGCGGTAGTCCGCAATGAGAGTTGCTTTGGGCGCAATCTCCTGACCCTTCTTCAGCGCCGGTTCATACGAGTCGCATATCGCCACTACCTGCGCGGACGGCAACCGCGAAAGCCCCGCCAGAATCTCCTTGCCCCACTGCCCAATACCGATAACTCCGAGTCTCACCGGAGGAGAAACCGGCGGCGCATCTTGAATCCTCGCCGCCCTGGCCGCATCTTCCTGCGTGAATACCACCAGCAATGAAGCGGTTGCGGTTTTCAGGAAATCGCGTCTGCTTGTTTCATCACTCATCACTCGGCCCTGCCAACCAGTAACCGGCGATTGCCGGTCTCCTTTTACGAAGTGGAGGTGAATCCCTTCGGTTCGAACACATCTCTTTCAGACCTTCGGCGGTATTCGGGGATAGCCCGAAGATTGTTGTTGCGGCGACGCAACCCGCGGGAGCGCCGCTTCCCAGCAAGTGAAAAATTATAGTTGATTTGGAAGACTATCTAAGTGACGCCCGTCACGTGGGCTAGTGATTGGTGTCACCGGTTATGGTGACCCGCCGCAGACCGAACCCTGAAGACCGCACCTCGGCCCAACCATCTCCATCAGACGCCGATAGGAAGTGAATTGACGAGTCCGCGCGCGTTTCGTAGTTCCGCCTTCAGGCGGGCCTTTCGCTCGTGCATTTGCCGGGTGCCGCCTGAAGGCGGAACTACGAAAACGCTTTTTCTTTCACGCCTTCGATAGGGAAGGGAAAACTGCCGTCAATACCGATAGACAAGAGTTGTTTAGTCGTAATTCCGCGAGTCTATTCCTTCGGTTGCTGATTCAACAGCGCCGAAGATCGAACGCTTTTTTGGCTCTTCAGCAAAGTTGTCAGCTCTTCTTCGGTGACCTCACGTTTTGTGCCGTTAGGCAGCACTTGAAGTTGTTTCAGAAACTCGACGATCTCGCCTTGCTGGTCCTTGCTGAGCGCTGCAAATCGCTCGCGATGCGATCGTGCCTCGCCGGCATGGTGGAGGATTGCTTCAGTGATCGTAGTCAGGTCGCCTCTGTGCCCATAAGGTGCGGTGTTACCTACATCCCAGAGCTTTCGGGTTATGAACTGATCGACTGGCACTCCATTTTGGATTAACCGCTCGTTTCCAAAGAACGGATCTTGATCGTCGGCGATTACGTGACGCTTCAAATCGGTGTACGGGTGGACGATCGCTCCGCCTGTTTCTGAGCGTTCCAGTCTCGGTTTGGGGATATCGCGGGTCAGATCGAACACCAATGGATGCTGCACGTCCTGCACGCGAAGGTTACCCGGTGGATTGAATGGGTTCGGTTCGCTGAAAAACCGAGTATCCAGCGGCAGCGAAGGCTTGTGGCAGTCGGTGCACCCGATTTCAGCGAAGCGAGTCTCGCCACGGGCGGCCGCCGCGCGACGCGCGGAATCGGTCGCAAGCACTCTCCCGGGAACGTTCATCGCCGCCTGAAAGACTGTAGCCGCGGTTATGTCCCCCACGGATAGTTCGTCGGGAACGCCGTCTTCGTCAAAGTCGTTGGTGGTGATCACATTCCCTTTGTTGTCCAATTGACCGGCTGCGAATCGTTCGACCGCTTCCATGCCGTGATGATGGTTGTAGGCGTTGACCGTGAAAACGCGCACCGAGTTAACCACACCTTTCTGGTGAAACGGTTTGATAATTAGATCGGGATCGATCCCCTGGATCTTTGAGGTGTCGAGAGTGCCGTTCGGGTTGGCGGTGATTTGACCGAAATTCACCCCTTTTGTGTCCAGACTTCTGGTCACTACTCTAGCGGATGAAGTCGCCGCAGCTAGAGTCGCAGTGCGAATAGCAAACAGATCGGTAGTCATCTCGCGGGCGAGCATTTCAATCGCGCCCGAGCCGTTCATGCCGAGAGTGTTTCGCTCATCAGAGAAGTCTGCCGAGACAGAATCTGTGATCGGGTCAAGCACCTGGGCCAGCACAAAGACGTTCGCGACGAATCCGCCGGCGCCGCCGACGGTAGGCTGGTTGTGACAATCGGCGCAGGAAGTAGAATCTGTACCGGATGTTCGGATGAAGCCCGGATCGTGCGAGGGATCGCGCTTTGTCGGAGCGCCGTTGCCTGTAGCGGCTGGGCGGCCCTGCCCGTCGAGCTTGGTCCATCGTGCGGCAAAGATGAACTCACCGATGTTGAGCAGTGCTTTGAGTTTGATTGCACCGTTCTCTATTTCGGCTTCACTGACGTGCTGTTCGAGTGTTGGGCGTTCGCCGATTTGGACCTGGGCCCTTACGGCGTAACCTCTTGTCGTAACAAAAATCACGAAGGTCAGAACTGAACTCAACGCGACGATTTTGGATAGTCTCATTGTGCTTCCTTTCCCCTTTTGTTTGATCAACCGCCACCACGGAGTGATCTGTACCGACGGTTGGCTTCGGTATTGTACGCTCACACGCCTCACATTTGCATCGTTGAATGTCGTGCCCTGGACGCTGGCGAATTCTGTTGCGAACGGATCTGCAACTCTTTGAGCAAAACTGCCACTCACTACTGGTTCAGCTTTCCGCAACCAAGGTATCCTGGTCAACACTTTATGAGATGAAACACTATGGAATCGATATGGCAAGACCTGCGGTTCGGCGCTCGGATGTTGTTGAGTAGACCGGCATTCACCTTGATAGCCGTCATAACGCTCGCTCTGGGTATTGGTGCCAATACGGCGGTATTCAGCGTAGCCAATGCTCTGCTATTCAGACCGCTGCCGTTTCGGGAGCCTGATCGGTTGGTATGGATCGCTAGCGGCGCGGGGAAGGCTTCAAGCGGGCTGGCTGCCGCCGAGGGAGATCTGTCGGGGGTCACTACTCAAGTTGGAAATTTCTCCGACTGGCGCAGTGCGAATCAGTCCTTTGAGGAGCTCGCCGCCTACTTCGCATTCTTTGACTACAACAGCTACACGCTCACCGGGAAAGGTGAACCCGAGCGGTTGAGAGGAGTCGGCGTATCACAAAACTTCCTCAGCGTTCTGGGCGTCAGTCCGCAGATCGGACGAGGGTTCGAAGACGATGAATGTGTGTGGAACGGCAAGGAAGCGGTCCTGCTGACCCACGGTTTTTGGACCCATCGATTTGGTTCGGATCCCGGAGTAGTCGGGCAGTCGATCATTCTCAACAACAAGCCGACTACTATCGTCGGGGTGTTGCCGCCGTCATTCGACTTCGGATCTACCTTCTCTCCCGGCTCGCGCCTGGATATCCTCCTGCCGTTCCCGATCTGCGAGGAAACCAATCGATGGGGAAATACGCTTGCGGTAATCGGGCGGCTAAAACCGGGGGTGACGATCCAGAGCGCACAGGCTGAGTTTGATCTGATCACTCCGCAAGTCCAGGAGGCGCACCCGGAACGGAACAGAAACGGCGCCCGGTTGACAGGTCTTCAGGATCGAATCAGCGGTCGCCTTCGGCCTGCCTTCCTGGTTCTCTTATGCGCAGTCGGGTGCGTTCTCTTGATCGCTTGTTCGAATCTTTCGAATCTGTTGCTCGCCCGGGCGACCTCGCGGCGAAAAGAGATGGCAATTCGTGTAGCGCTCGGGGCAGACCGGCGACGGCTGGTGCGCCAGATGTTGACGGAAAGCCTCCTACTCTCTTGTTCTGGCGCGGCGATCGGGTTGCCTCTCGCTTTCGTGGCAACCCGCGCGGTTGCGGCGACCCGTGCGATTAGCATCCCACTTTTGCAGACCGTGCGCATTGATGGTACTGCGTTGATCTTCACCATCGTAGCCGCGTTGGCGACAGGACTGCTGTTTGGAATAGTCCCCGCGCTTCAGGTGTCACGCTGGGATGTGAATGAGAGCCTAAAAGAGGCGAGCCGGGGATCCAGCGAAGCAGGTCGCGGGGCATGGATTCGCAGCACGCTTGTGGTGTCGGAAGTCGCACTCGCCTGCGTTCTACTGGTTGGCGCGGGTCTGCTGATGCGGAGCTTCCTTCGCCTGCTCGAAGTCGATCCCGGGTTCCATCCGGAACAGGCTGCAGCCTGGCGCATTGAACCCGGGGGCAGGTTTGAGACCCAGGAGGAACGGGACGGTCTGTACAACCGTCTGGTCCGTACCGTTGAAGCCATACCCGGCGTCGAATCCGTCGGGTTAACCGATGCTCTACCGCTCGGCCGGAACCGAACCTGGGGGATTCGCGCGAAGGGCGAAAGCTACACCAGAGAAACCTTTCCGATCGCGTATCCGCGGATGATCGGCCCGGGATATATTCGGACCATGAAGATACCGCTGCGCGCGGGTCGGGAGTTTACGGAACACGACACGGCCGATGCCCAGAGGGTGTTAGTGGTAAACGAGACGATGGCGCGCCGGCTCTGGCCCGGTCGCGATCCGGTGGGGCAAATTGCGTTGAACGGCGAACAGGAGTGGCAAGTGGTGGGAGTGGTGGGAGACGTCCGACACAGCGCGCTGGAACAGGGAGCAGGATTGGAAATGTATTTTCCGATGGCGCAAAATCGAGATTGGGGTTCTATGGAGCTTGTTGTGCGAGCGAAGGGCTCCATCGAATCGCTGGCTCCCAGCGTGAGAGCAGCGCTACGAAGTGTGGATTCGGATCTGCCCAACAGCGACTACCAACCGTTGCAGGGGCTTGTCGATCAAGCCGTCTCTCCCAGACGTTTTGTGACCGAACTGTTAGGCGGCTTCTCGGTTCTGGCGTTGATTCTAGCTTCGCTGGGGATCTACGGAGTGATCTCTTATTCGGTGAGCCAGCGCACAAACGAGATCGGAATTCGAATTGCGCTTGGCGCGCCGGCCCGCGCGGTTTTGAAGCTGATCCTCGGGCAAGGAGTAAAGCTCGCCCTGATCGGTCTCGCGATTGGGCTGGCGGCGGCATTTGCGCTCACGCGTGTCCTGTCAGGTCTGCTGTACGGCGTAGGCAGCACCGACCCGCTGACCTTCACAGGTATCGCTGTCTTGCTGACGAGTGTCGCGTTACTGGCCTGCTATGTCCCGGCCCGCAGAGGGACAAAAGTAGACCCAATGGTCGCGTTGCGAAACGAGTAGCTGTATCTAAACAGTGTTCGCGAAATAGCTGGCGAACAACATAGGCCGACCATGATGTCGCGTTCGGGTTGCCGGCCGTCGGACGAGGCAGCTTGCCGGTCAAGATACAGGTTCGGTTTGTGGTTGACAGGGAGGCGCGGAATGAATCTGTGGCAAGACCTTAAATACGGCGCGAGGACACTCGCCAAGGACCGTGGCTTCACCGCCCTGGCGATCTTTACACTCGCCCTGGGGATTGGGGCAACCAGCGCCATTTTCAGTGTGGTCAACGTCGTGTTGCTCAAACCGTTTCCTTTTTCGAACCCTGACCAGTTAGTCGTGGCTTGGGAACGCTGTCTGAATCAAGGCTTGGGGCGAATGGTCGTCACGCCGCCAACATTCGCTGATTGGCGCGCGAACAATCAGGTCTTTCAAGACATCGCCGCCTATCGGCAGCAGGATTTCAATCTGATCGGCGCCGCCGAGCCAGAGCGGGTCCGCGGGCTGCGTGTCTCGGCGACGATGTTTTCGATGTTGGGCGTCCGACCGTTTCTGGGGCGCGACTTTCAAGCTGACGAAGATCAGGCAGGCAAACCCTCAACCGCGATCATCAGTTATGGTTTATGGCAACGCCGCTTTGGCGCAAGCCCCGCGGTGATCGGGAAAGCAATCACGCTGGACAACGAGACGACCACGATCATCGGCGTGATGCCGCCAAGCTTTGATTTTCCGCCGCCGATCACGTTTCGCGGCGAAGCCCGTCCGGTGAGATTTGAGTTATGGACGCAACTCCGTTATGAGCTGGAGCAGGATCAACGCGGGGCGCATAACCTATTTGTGCTGGCGCGGCTGAAGGACGGGGTCTCAAGAGAGCGCGCCGATGCCGATCTGCAAAATATCGCGCAGCGCCTGGCCTCTAGCTTTCCGGAGACCAACGATGGTTGGGATGCGTACCTTGTGCCGCTACACGAGCAGGTGGTTGGAGACGTGAAGACGACGCTGCTAATTTTGCCGGCGGCGGTAGGGTTTGTGCTCTTGATCGTCTGTGCAAATGTAGCCAATCTGCTTCTTGTGAGGGCGACAGGGAGGCAGCGAGAGATGGCGATTCGCGCGGCGCTTGGCGCGGGTCGCGGCGAATTGATGCGTCAGATGCTGGTCGAAAGCGGGCTGCTCGCATTGCTCGGGGGGGCCTTTGGGCTTGCGCTGGCCGCCTGGCTGCTGAAGGTTATTTCGAGTCTCGCACCAGAGAACATCTACCGTCTGAACGCGTTGAGACTGGATAGTAGCGTGGTCATCTGTGCGCTGGTGGTTTCACTGCTAACAGCTCTGGTGTTTGGCCTGGCTCCGGCGTTGCAGACCTCTCGCATCAATCTTGTGACGGCGTTGAAAGAGGGCAGCGCCGGCGTATCCGACGGCGCGGGCAGGCACCACCTGCGAAGCTCTCTTGTGATTGTTGAGATTTCCCTGGCGCTGGTTCTGTTGACGGGAGCTGGGTTGCTTGCCAGAAGCTTCATTCGCTTGCAGGGCGTTCCGCCCGGCCTCGAGCCCGACCACCTGACGGCAATGACGATTAGTCTCCCGCGGAATTCCTATCCCGACCAACTGTCGCGGCTTGCGTTCACCGAGCGGCTCATGCCCGAGACTTACCAAGATGCCGATGCTCCAGTCGGTTGCCTTCGGTAGCAATCTACCGCTCGATGTCGGGCTGCAGGGCACGGAATTCAAGATCGAGGGGCAGTCATCGTCGCCGGGTCAGCATCTACATACCAGCGTCAGCATCGTCAGCCCCGGCTATTTTCGCACCATGGGAACTCCGTTACTGCAGGGCCGCGACTTCAGCGATTCTGACCAGGCCGATGCGCCTGGAGTTGTGATTATCAACAGCTATCTGGCGCGGCAGTATTTCCCCAATCAAGACCCGCTAGGGAGACGGATAGACATGGGGTTTCGCAGCGGGATCCTCTTACAGATCATCGGCGTAGTGGGAGATGTGCGACACGAAACGCTACAGGCCGATGTTCATCCGGGTATGTACCTGCCCTATGCACAGGCGCCGACGAGATTGCCGTTGATCTTGCTGCTCCGCGGTGCGAGCAATCCCGCAACGCTGGCGTCCGCTGTGCGCCTGCAGGTGCATGACCTGGACCCGCAATTGCCGGTCTACGATGTAAAGACTATGAATCAGGTTCTGTCAGCGGCGGTCGCGCGCCCCCGCTTTGTTACGTTCCTCATGACCGCATTCGCGGGTATAGCGGTGCTCCTTGCCGTCGTGGGAATTTACGGGGTGATGTCTTACACCGTTGCTCAGAGCACCCGGGAGCTCGGAATTCGCATGGCTCTCGGCGCGCAGCGGCGTAGTATTCTGAAGCTAGTCATCGGAAGGGGACTGACGCTGACCTTGCTGGGCATCTGCATCGGTTTGGTTGGAGCGCTTGGGCTGACGCGATTGATGGCGAGTTTGCTGTTTGGTGTAACGGCGACTGATGCGATGACCTTCATTGGTGTCCCAGCGATCCTGATCGTCGTAACCTTGCTCGCCTGTTATCTTCCTGCACGGCGCGCCACCAGAGTCGATCCGATGGTGGCGCTCAGATGCGAATGAGGCGGCATAGGTTTGCCCGTCGGATTTGGTTTCAGATCAACGGGTAGAAACTGTTAGGGTTATTCTTGCTCTTCAGGCGCGACCAACCTGGAAACACCTGCACGGCAGAGGGGATGAACCGATACCGGACAGGCGACGCTCACCGGCGCTTTTCTAGTTGTGCATTTGTTGTCTCTCCGGTAACTGACTTCACCTCCGCGCGCCGGCAATGGTTTGCCGAGGTCCAGGCTTGTCATGAATCTGCTTGTTACCAACTCACACTCGCCACAGGCCTACGACATTGTTCGCGCATTGAGACCGTATGCGGACAGAATAGTAGTGACGATGGAAGGAGACAATCGAAGTAAGGCCCGACTATCGCCGGTTGCAAACTCGCGGCTAGTTGATCGGAGATACTACACTCCCGCGCCAATCCAGGATTGGCTGGCCGGTAATGTAAAGGCCGAGAACACCGAGGGGGAAGAGGCTTATGTTCAAAGGCTGCTTCAGATTTGTGAGATAGAGAAGATAACGGCTATCTATCCATCCTGGGATCCTCATGTTTATGTCCTTTCCAAGAACCTTCCTCGCTTCAACAGTGTTGGAGTTGTTATTCCGATCCCCGATTACAACGTTACGATAAATGCCGTAGACAAACACCGCACATTTCAAATGGCGCAGGAAGTGGGTGTTCCTTGCCCTCGAACGTACCAATATGATCGCCAGCTTGATCTGGACAAGGTGGTTGAACGAGAAGGCTTTCCACTGGTTATCAAACCGCGGTTTACATCCGGTGGACGGGGAATGGCGATAGTAAGAAACTACAGCGAACTGCGAACGAATCTCGACAGGATTTCAGCCACCCACAACGGCCCGTTGATTCAAGAATATATACCCGGTGGCGACGTCAGTTCGGTACAGTTCGTGCTCGACCAAAACGGAGAGGCGAGGTTTGTCTTCTACAAAAAGAGAGTGCGCAAACTGCGTTTGACAGCTCGCTTTACCACTGTCTCGGAATCATCGATGATTGAACCATATGTTACGAAGCTGATCGCGTTGCTTAAGCGAGTTGGATGGTGGGGAGCCGGTGGGATTGAGACTATTCTCGATCCCCGCGATGGCATTCACAAGTTGATGGAGATCAATCCGCGATATCCCCCTCAAATCTGGAATCGCATGGAGTTAGGCATTAACGAACCCTTGATGTGCCTGAGGATTGCTCGAGGTGAGCCTGTCGAGACGATAAAAGACTATCCGCTGGGGGTGCTCTTTGTGAGCCCAATTGATGATATTCAATTGTTGGCTTTGGAAGTGATCGATCGATTGGTTTACAACTTTCGTATTCGGGTGCAAAGGAATCCGCCGCTGGACAGTTTTAGCGCGCCGCCGTCTTTCCCAACACTCATCAAAAACTTTTTGCAGACCTACACTGGTGGCAAACCGAAAATTCTCGATCCGTACTCCAGGTATTTTTACCAGGACCCGTTGGTTTCGACCATCTGGTGGTTGCAATTTGCCAGTTGGCTTGCCGGTGGTTTGAAAACGGTTGGACGGTAGGCAGCGTTGCGGCGGCCGGTAGCTCGCTCACAGTTTCTGCAATTCGATCAGGTTTCCGTCTGGATCACGAACAAAGAGCTGAGGAGGTACTGTAGAGCCTTCTCTGAAGGGAACATCCGCATCGCTGAGATCTCTCTTTATCAAGTCGAGATCTGCGACCGCGAGAGCCAGGTGGGAATCCTTGTTAGGCCTCTGGCTAGCCGGCGCCAAATGTTGGGTGGTAACAATCAAGTGTAATTCGAGCTCACCACCAAGATCATACCAAACACCCGGAGACTCCAGGTTTGGTCGCGGTTTTTGTTCGAGTCCGAGAATGCCTCCATAAAACAGCTTGGCTCTCTCCAGATCACTAACCAGAATCGCAACATGCAATGGAGCTACAGCCTTCATATCCACATCCGAGCCAACAACCCTCACATCAAGTAACGACTGGAAAGTGGCAACAGGTCTTCACAACCCAGGTTTGCCAATATTGGATTCACCGCATCACAAAACTCGCGTATGACTTGCGTTGACGGTTTTGTTTTGAGCCCCAGTCTGATTGCCGCAGCATCATTCCAGGTATTGGGTTTTCCAAGACAACGAATTGCAGCATCGACATGAGTAAGCAACTTGTCCCTTTTTTGCGGGTGATCGCAAAGAGGGTAGTACTTTACCAGGGAGGCCGCTCCGTTTTCTCCGTGAGTCTCTTCTTCGGATGCTATTTCCACGGCCAGTCTTGCATATGGGCCAACCTTGGAACCGACTAGCCCGGTAATGACGTGGTAACCTGCACGGTCATTAAATGAATGGGCAAGTAAGACATCAAGCCAAACTTCAAAAACCGGGATTCCTGGTGGATCCTGATCCATTCTGGCGTTTACAAGCGACTCCAGGTCGATATCCAGTTCACCGGCAACTCTAAGGCATCCTTGATAGTGAGCTGTCTCTTCTAAGATTATGTGATTGAGATAACGTCTATCGCCCTGCGTTGGCGATAGATCGATGGCTTGCGCATATCGCTCCGCAGCCAGTTTCTCGCGATATGCATGACTTCCGAGCATCTTTGACAAGAGGTCTCGTTCAGCCCTATTCAGTCCACTCATACAAACCAGTCCTAATCGCCTTAGGTGTGCTCCACCTCAACGACCCGAGCCGGCGCTCATTTCAGCCCAAACGCCGTCAAAAACCGATCTCAGGAGTTGCCCTGAGGCAAGATAAGACTCTTCAATCTCAGACTCGGTAACAAACCCACTTGTAACAGCGTAGGCTAAAAGCTTTGTCGATGTTGCGGTGTGCTCAACATCGACTAAGGCGTGAACGTCAAAAAAGGCAGAGTCGTCTCCCAGATCCTGCTTGGCGACGTGGAGCATGCTTTCATAGGCGGGGGGGAACTGGCTCTCGTGCGCCAGCATTGCCGCTACGCCGATCGGCCAATCGCCTGATGAACATAGTTCAATCATCCCAATGCCCGCTCTAACCCCAAACCTCTGCAAGTGAGGAAACTTACCCCAGCGAGCGGTAACACTTTGATGAAACGTCTGAAACAATACGGGATGAGACAGGTTGTCTGCCATTCCGAGTTCTTCATCCCATACCTCAGACAAGATCTCCCTGGCTTTTGTATCAGTGCGGGCCAGCGTAACTCCAAGAAAGGTTGGAACTGTATAGATAAGGGGAGCGGCAGCCTCGGCATACATCGCCCAGGCATGCCTGGAGAAGCCCTCTCGAAGAGCCACAAAGAAAGGATGCTCTATCAGCCATTGTTCAATCGAAAGCATTGATCTCTCCCAACGGTCTCAGACTTGCCCGCCGTTCACCCTATCAATAGAGTCTCTCACTGGCAACTTATTCTTTGCCCTTTTGATTGTCGTTTCTCAGGTTTGGTGACGGACCTGGCCTCATACTCGGGAAATTAGCTCTGGTCACCCGGAGCGTCAATTATTTTGTGCAGCGATTTTCGTTGTCAGGTTTCTGAAACAACGTGACAATCGAGTGGCCAATCGGGATCGCCCAGCCATGCCCGATGCAGTATGCTTCCACCTTCAAGAACCTAAGGAGTATGCCGTTTATCAAAGGCGGCGGCATTTCCATTGAAAGCCCTCTGTAAGCCCCATTTCCGTGCGGACGAGTCTTTGTGGACTTAAGAAGATTTTTGAGATCTGCGATCACCGAAGGAAGGGAGTTTACGTATGTCGCCAGACGCCGTTCAAATCCGGCCCCCACGACCTTTTCAACCACTTCACTGAGAGCATATCTATGAAAATCCATTCCCGGATCGTCGTTCGGTCTAAACCTCTGCTTCGCGCTGCAACGCAAATACAGAAAGCCGGCGGGTTTTAGTATTCTATAGAACTCCCCGAGGACCTGTGAGTTCCGGGAGTAAACATGGTGAAGAACATCATTGCAGGTAATCAAATCAAACGATGTGTCGGCAAACGGCAAGTCCGTAACGGACGCCCGGCAGACATTGGAGTGCGGGCGGCCGCGACAAAACGAAATAGCATCAGGTGAGATGTCCACCCCGACAATTCCTCGTCCGGTGTATCTTCTGAGTGAATCCATAAACGAGCCGGTTCCGCATCCCGCATCGAGTATTTCGGCATCTGCCGCTTTGCCTATGTATCGGTCCAGTATCGATTCTGCTATTTCCAACATCCCGTCCGACCACCAATACTTCTTCTCCTCCAGGTTGTGCATATGCTGGTAGTATTCCGGTGTGTAAATGCGATGAGCTCTCATTTTCCAAATTCAATGAGGATTGAGCGTAGCTTGCTATTGAGGCGTCACCTAATATATTCGAAAGGAATTCCAAATGAAAGACTGAACAACCTCGAAATCGTCAACGCCGCGGGAGCCGGCACCCAGTCGCCGCCAAAGGTGGGCGCATTGCCCTTCTAATCACGTCAGCTTCAGTTCGCCTTGCGAGTAAGTCTTTGAGTAGAAAAGGGACCAGCAGAAATGAGTTTGGCCGCTGATCTGAAAATGTATGGCCGGTTTGCCCTGGGTCTCAGGAGTTTTCTTCGCAACACGATTTCGCTCGAACAGGCCCGAGCGACTATTCGGACGCGGATGCGGGAACGACAGAGCCGCTTCCTTGGCCTTATCGAGAAAGGAATCTTCGGTAACCCGCTGAGTCCGTATCTTCCGCTTTGTAAACTGGCCGGGTGCGAGTTGGGCGACATTTGCAATCTCGTCGGCAGGCACGGGATCGAGGAAACGCTGCGGAAGCTGCGCACGGCGGGCGTCTATGTCTCGTTCGAAGAGTTCAAGGGTCGCGAGCCCCTCGTCCGCGGAGGCCAACATATCAGCACCGGTCCTCGAAGCTTCGACAATCCCTACTTGAGCAATTTCTACCGCAGCCAGACGGGCGGGTCGACCGGCGCCGGATCGAGAGTCGAAACCGATCTCGATCATCTTGCGGCTCAGGCCTCTCACCTGATGCTCACGCGCTTAGTTCATAACGTGCTCGATGCGCCAACCGTTCTTTGGCGCGGTGTGTTGCCCGACGGCAGCGGCATTAATAACGTGCTCCGAGCTTGCCATTTTGGAAGAGTTCCGCAAAAGTGGTTCTCGCCGTTCAGTCGCGATGCGTTGAGGCCCGACCTCAAGTTTCAATTGGCAACATATGCCACTGTTGTTCTGGGGCGGCTATCCGGCGTCCAGATTCCGTGGCCGGAACCGGTCAGCATCGACCGCGCGATCGTCGTTGCCCAATACGTGGCGGAAGTTCTTAAGGCGCACGGTAGCTGTCTGGTTGTCGTCACAGTTAGCAGGGCGTTGCGTGTCTGTGTCGAGGCCGAGCAGGAGGGGTTCGACCTGACCGGCGCCACCTTCATGATCGCCGGCGAGCCCCCGACTACGGCGAAGGTTCGGGGCATCATAAAGACCGGCGCGCGGTGTTTCCCAACTTATGGGCTGGCAGAGTCTGGGAGGATCGGGATGGGTTGCGGCAATCCGATGGATAGCAATGACCTTCACCTGCTCAGCGATGCTTTTGCCTTGATTCAGCATCCTCGCCGGGTGCCGGGATGGGAGCTTGAAGTTGAGGCTTTCAACATCACGTCGCTGCTGCCGACGGCGCCTAAGCTCCTGTTGAACGTAGAGGTCGACGACTACGGGATTCTCGAGCGGCGGTCCTGCGGATGCCCGCTCGAAGGCATCGGTTTTAGCGATCATCTCAGAGAGATTCACAGTTTTCGCAAGCTGACAGGCGAAGGCGTAACTTTGGTTGGAAGCGAAATGGTGAGGATACTCGAGGAGGTCTTGCCAGCCCGGTTTGGCGGGAGCCCGCTCGACTACCAGTTGCTGGAGGAGGAGGACGAGCAAGGCTTCACCCGTCTCAGCTTAATGATCAGCCCCAAGATCGATGTGGGCGATGAGCAAGCTGTGATCAATACGGTGCTTGAGGCTATGGGTCGAAGCAGCGTCGGCGCAGATGCGGCTCGTGCAATATGGAGCCAGGCTCGCACGCTGCGGGTCAAACGGGCGGAACCCGTATGGACTTCGCGCGGCAAGCTTATGCCTCTTCATCTTGTTCGTCGCTCTGAAGAATTGGCAGGAAAATGAGACTTAGAGTGGAGGACGACAACCGATTGCCGAACAGAATCCACCGACGGGCACTTCTAAGAAGTCTGGGTATCGCCGCCGGAACGGCCTTGTTCTCGTCTTTCGCTTGCGATAAGACCGAACGAAAGGGCGGATGCCCTCAGGTCGTGGGCCGCCAGCTTCGCTGGCTGGTTCCGTTTCCACCGGGCGGTGGGTATGACGTCTACTCGCGATTGATTCAACCTTTCTATCAGGAGAAACTGGGCGCATACATCATGGTCGAGAACATGCCGGGGGCGGGAGGCACTGTATGCGCCAACACGCTGAGCAGGAGTAAGCCAGACGGTCTGACGCTGGGATTCGTGAACGCGCCGGGGTTGCTGGCAGCGGCGATGATCGAAGGCGCCGGCGTGCCCAGTCCGGCCAGGGACATGACGGTTCTCGGCCGGGTTGCGCGAAGCAGCCTGGTTTGGATTAGTTCCGCAACCTCGAGATTGCGCACGATTGACGACGTCTTCCTGGAATCGCGAAAACGGCCGATGGTATTTGCAATGTCGGAGGTTGGGAGCACCAGTTTCATCGGTGCTGTTGTGGCTGCGTCTCTCCTCGGAATCAACGCAGAATTCGTATCCGGATACGAAGGCAGCCGTCAGACTATTCTCGGGCTAATGAGGGGCGAAGCGGATCTCATGTCAGCAACATTCGAGTCGATTGTCAGCCAGATTGAGGCGGGCGACGTGACGCCAATTCTACGGATCGACAGCGAACGACCTGCTGCTCACCGCTCGCTCGAGGGAGTTCCGTTTCTGTGTGGAGATTCAGGCCTGGCCGCCCGCCGCGCCCCTGATCTGGGTCGTGACATAGAACCGACAACTGGCGATTCACTTTTGCTTGCTGCCTTCCTGGGCACCGGCCTCGTGGTTGTCGCGCCGCCAGGACTGGACAACGGTCTGTTCGAGTGTCTTGAGGAGAGGCTCAATGAAGCATTGACTGATTCCGGTTTTCGAGCTGCGGCTGCAGACGCGCGGCGCTCGCTGGATGTTGCCCGCGCAGTAGACGCCCAACGGGAGATCGCGAGCGCGGCAAGTGAAGTTCAGAGACTAATCCCGGCGATTCAGGAAAGCATCACGAAGCTGAGAAGAAGATAGTAGCTCAGGAGGTAGCGTTTCCTGGAACTGATTCTACAGTCCGCGTGGAACGGGCTTGGATTGGTCTTCTCCTGGCCCAACATCGCCTATCCTATCGTCGGCACGCTGCTGGCGATGGTCTTTGCTTTCGTGCCAGGGATCAGCGGCGTGACGCTGATGGCTCTAGCAGTTTCCTTCACGCTGAACTGGGATCCGCTGCCCGCTATGTTGTTATTCGGATCGCTTGTGGGCGGTGCGACGTTCATGGGCTCGGTGACGGCAATCTTGTTCAACATACCGGGAACCGGGCCCAGCGCCGCGACAATGATCGACGGTTATCCCATGGCCGAACAGGGCCTGGCGCGGACCGCGATCGGATGTTCCGCGATGTCGTCGGCTCTTGGATCGAGCTTTGGTGTCTTTGTTCTGATTCTACTCATCCCGGTAATGCGCGGGGCTATCCTGGCGTTCGGGTCCGCTGAGCTTCTCATGCTGACCATCTGTGGGCTCGCAACGATCGCCGCGGTGACGCGCGGGTCGCTGATCAAAGGACTGGCAGCGGCCGGGCTTGGTTTGCTGATATCCTTCGTGGGGTTCGACCCCCGAACCGCAGAGCTTCGCTACACGTTCGGGAGCGACTACCTGCGTGACGGCCTCTCCGTCGTTCCGGTCTTTCTCGGTTTCTACGCGGTAGCCGAGGTGAGCCACCTGGCGGTGAGCGGACGCCGGACCATCTCGGGCAAGAGTCGAGCGGACGAGTTGAGGGGGAGTTTGATTGATGGTGCGATGTCGGTGTTCCGGCACTTCGGCCTTTTTATTCGCAGCTCAATGATCGGGAGTTTGATCGGAATGATTCCGGCGGTCGGAGGCACCGTGGCGAGCTTCGTAGCCTACGGTCACGCGGTCCAGACTGCGGGGAACGACCGGAGCAAGTTTGGCCGCGGCGATATTCGTGGAGTGATCGCTCCCGAGGCTGCGCACGATGCGAAGGACGGGGCCTCGCTTGTGCCTACTCTTGCGTTTGGTATCCCGGGTAGCGAAGGCGCAGCGCTGTTGCTGGCGATGATGACGCTTCACGGTTTGGTGCCGGGCAAGCAGTTGATGACGAATCAACTCGATCTGGTGTTTGCTCTAATCTGGTCGTTGTTCTTTTCGAATTGGATGACTTCAATTGTGGGTGTGTTGGCAGTTGGTCATCTCGCTCGGCTGACCGTATTGCGCACGCAGTTGCTTGCGCCGGTGATTTTCTCGTTAGCCGCGCTGGGGGCGTTCGTCTACAAGAACAGGATTGAGGACGTCATGGTGGCCTTCGGGTTCGGGGTAACCGGATACTACTTCAAGAAGTACGGATGGCCGCGAATTCCGCTGGTGATGGCGCTGGTGCTTGGACCGCTGTTCGAAACCAACCTGCAGATCACCCTTCAGCTTCAGCGGTTCGGGCGAATCAATTTTTGGACTCGGCCGATAGTTCTCGTGTTGGGAGCGCTGACCATCGTTACTCTCGCGTTGCCTTTTGTTCGCTCCTTCAGGACTGCTAAGCCGGACGAGGCTCTATGACCAGGATCGTTGGCAGGCGACTGTTCACGCTGACGCTGTTTGCGGTTGCCGCGCTGATACTCTACGCCACCACCCGACTCAGCGAGGTTGGTCGTCTTGTACCTTTGGCGGTGCTTGTGCCGACCCTTGGTTTGCTCCTCGTCCAATTGTGTCTTGATCTGGCGCCGGGGTTCGTTCAAAAGCACTCCCTCTTGGAGCGGAAGGATGTTTTCGGGGTCGAGCAAATACGAAAGGCTGCGGAAGAATCGGCGAACTCGTTGCCATCGCGCGGTCGCCGGGAGCTGGAAGTGTTCGCCTGGGTCGCGTTTATTGCCGGGTTGATGTACCTAGTTGGTTCGCTGATCGCGCTGCCGTTGTTTCTCCTGCTCTATCTGAAGGTACGTTCAAAGGAGGGATGGGTATTGTCGATCGGGATGGCTGTGACGATGCTTGGATTTCTCTATGTGGTATTTGTTGCCGTCCTTGACGTCCGGCTGCACGACGGGTGGCTATGGGACAGGCTTGGGCTTTGAGGCTTCGTGTTTGAGCGGTAACGCTCACCAGTATTCGCTGAGGTGACAGTGACATCATCATCGACTGTAGCCGGCGCGACGTCGCAAGTGATCATCCGCGGATATCAGCGTTCAGATCGAGCTGCGATTCGAGAGATTTGCCGGCAGGCTGCCAGCGAGCAACCCGATCCGCTGTTCCACGAAGACCGCGAACTAGCGCCGATGCTGCTAGCAGACTATTACCTCGAGTATGAACCGGAGTCGTGCTTTGTTGCAGAGGTGGACCGGAGGGTGGTCGGGTATATGGTAGGGTGCAAGGATACGCTTCGCTATCTGAGAGTGCGAAAACGGCGAGTTTTTCCGCGGGTGATCCTGCGGATTCTTTCGCAGACGATCATTTTGCGCTATAGACGAAAAGCAACTTTCAGGACGCTGTGGTGGCGGTTGGTCAATCATATTCGTCCAAACCGTCAAGCCAAACCGATCTTTCAGCTTAGTGAATATCCGGCGCATTCTCACTTCAACGTCGCTCCCGACTTCAGGGGTGGGGGAATAGGTTCGCAGCTTAGCGTGGCATACCATGATTTTTTGAGAGCGCAAGGAGTTAAGGGTCTGCACGCGGTGTCAGTAGAAAAGGTTGGGGCCGACCATTTCTCGAATTATCTCTGCGACAAACGCGGGTACGAACTCGTCGCGGTAAGGAAACATCCATTGCTGGGAAGAGTGACCGGACAGGAGTATTTTCTGAAGTTCTTTATTTGCGATTTGGAGCGGGAGGCCAGGGAAGCCGAGGCTGCGCGGATTGGCCGCCCGGAAATCGCATAGAAGTATGACGACGACATCCCCACGCACAATTATCATCGGACTCGACGGCGCAACGTTCGATTTGATCGACCCTCTGATCGCGGCCGGCGAGCTGCCGGCTCTTAATCGGATCATGACCGAGGGCGTCCGTGGGATACTGGAGACCTGGCCAAATACCAACAGCGCCGCGGCCTGGAGCTCGATGGTGACCGGCTGTAACTCCGGGCAGCACGGTATATTTCACTTTGGTGAAGCCATCACTCGGCGGGGCGCCCCGTGGCGGCCGGTAACCGCCATCGACCGCAAGAGGGACGCGTTCTGGCGCATTCTGAGTGCGGCTGGTCAGCACGTCGGTGTCATCAATATGCCTATCACGTACCCGGCCGACCGGATCAATGGTTTCATGCTGGCGGGAATGGATACGCCGGGGTTGAGCAGTCCCGGGTTTGCTCACCCAACCGCACTTCGACAAGATCTAACCCGACACGGCATCGATTACATAATTGATGTTCCCAACCTTGGCGTCGCGAGCAGACGTAACCCACACCGTCTCCCGGAGTCTGTAACGAGAATGATCGATGCTCGGAGCCGCACGATACTTCATTTGATGCAACACCGCCGGTGGGATGTGTTGATGGGAGTGTTCGTCGCCACCGATCGAGTTCAACACTACTTCTGGCCCGAGGACCTATCGTCAGTGGGCAGTCCTGACTGGATACCCATTCGCCGAGTCTATCAACAGATTGATTCTTTCCTGAGCCGCTTGCTCTCGCTGGTCGATTCAAACACGACGCTGTTATTGGTGTCGGACCATGGGTTCGGGACTGATCGGGGCGCGAGGCGAGGCCTGAATCGGCTCTTTGAGAAGCTTGGGTTGCTTCGTTATCGCCAGGGTGGAGAACGGATCTCGGGCCGCGTGCTGAGGCACCTCCTGGCGTACGGTCGCAGGTACATTCCGGGTACCCTTCAAGATCGTCTGGCGCGAGCAATGCCGGGGCTTCATCTGCGCGCCGTCAACGAACATCAATTCTCCGGAGTGGACTGGCCTGCGACTCAGGTCTTCTCCGGACCCCTTGGCGGCAGGGTGGTCATAAACCTCGAGGGTAGGGAGCAAGATGGAACGGTGTCACCGAAAGACTATGAAGCGTTTCGGGAGCGACTGATCGCTGTGCTGCTCAATCTAACCGACGCGAAGACCGGCGACCGGCTGGTTCGAGCCGTCCACCGACGTGAAGAGATATATCGAGGCCCTCAGACCGCTAAAGCCTCCGACCTGTTGGTCGAATGGGACGACGAGGCGACGCGAGACACGCTGTGCTACGAAGCCGAAGGAAAGCGCATCGTGATCGACTGTGCCCCTAAACAGGGTTCTCGCAACCAGTGGAACGCAACTCATCGCCGGGAGGGGATATTCATTGCAAGGGGACCGCACGTCAGATGCGGAACTACTGTGGTGGGGGCCAATATCTATGACGTCGCCGCGACGGTCTTGTATCTTCAGAATCATCCGGTGCCGGATGATATGGATGGTAAGGTGCTCACCGATATCTTTTCGGAAGAGTTTCTGCGCGAGAACGCGGTTCGGCACTATCATCACGAGACGAAAGAAGGCAAGGTTGCCGGTGGGATTGACGCATCGGAAGCACGCGAGATCGAAGAGCGTTTGAGGGGTCTTGGCTATATCGAATAATCGTGGCGTTCAGAGTCCAGGCGTTCAGAGTCCAATCGTTTCAGGGTCCAGGCGTTCAGAGTCCGGGAGTTCAGAGTCCAGGCTTTAGCCTGCTTGTCGTACTTAGAAAGCGAATTCCGAGCGCAGGCTAAAGCCTGGACTCTGAACCCGCATCTGTGAGGAAGATTGATCGAAGTGGCCGCAACAAAAGAGACATCGGCTGATCCGCCGGAAATAGGACGAGAGGCCAGGATCGCGGTGCGGAACGCCGGATGGCTGATGGCGCAACGCGGTCTGCACGTAGCCGCCGGGACACTGTTTGCGGTGGTGCTTCCGAGGCTGATGGGCCCGGAGACCTTCGGGCGCTACGCGCTGATAACCTCCATCTCGCTCTGGTTTGCTTTGTTCAGTGGCATGAGTTCGGCTCAGATAATGGGGCGCTTCGGCCCGGAGTTCGCGCTTGAACCTGACAACGAGAAAATTCAGAAGTTCTTCGGCAATCTCCTTGTTGTGCGGCTTGGGACCGGATTCTTTGCGGCCGCGCTCTACTTACTCGTGACAACCTTCTGGTTTCGCGAACTCGACGCGGTTACGGTGGCGATCGTTGCGGGTAGCGTGTTCTTCAGGACAGCGGCCGGGCTCGTGTTTGCCCTCTTTCTGGGTCTCAACAAGGCTGCGCGCTGGGGGATGGGCGACACGCTGAGAAGGTGGCTTTCGCTTGTTTTCATTGTGTTGGGTTTCTATCTTGGCGGACTGCGGGGGGCTTGTACAGGGCTTGTTGTTTCCGAACTCGCTGTGTTCTGCGTTGGTTTGAGATGGGCCGGACCTATCCTGTCGTGGTCCAAGTTGCGACTGGATGCGCGCTATATCGCGCCGTACCTTCGCTTCAGCGTGTATTTTTTCGGCGCCAACCTGTTGATGGCCACTTCTCAGCGCAGCGGTGAAGTACTGGTGCGTGCGGTGTCGGGCGACTATGTGGCTGTCGGTCTATTTGGTGTTGCCTACAGGATCTATCTGACGGTGACCCAGATGATCTGGAATTCGTCTATGGCGTTCGCGCCCCTGTTGACAATGATGTTGGTTCAGGGCAAGGAGGAAGAAATCAAGAGATGGATCGAGCGGCTGCTGAAGATCGCCACGGTCTTCGGCGTGTTTTTGATTTATGGCCTGCTGCTGCTGGGAGACGACCTGTTGCCGCGTTTGCTCGGGAGACCTTACGAGGCGGTAGGGCGAATTCTGCTCCCGCTCATGTTATCGGTGCTCACGTTTGCACTCATAAGCGTCGCGCGCATGGTTGCGCTTGCGTATGATCGCCCGAGAGTGGCGGTGATCGGTTCAGCGGTGCATCTGGCAGTGCTCTGGATGCTTGGCTGGCCTCTTGTGAGCCTCAGAGGAAGCTGGGGCGCCAGCGCGGCTATGCTGGGAGCATCTGTCTTTTGCGCCGCGTTCTTCACTTGGAGAATGCGACAGGTGCTGCGATATTCAATTCGCGATTGGGGATTGGCAATTCTAATCGGGGCATTCTTCGTGCCGCTGGCGCTGATACGTTCGTCACTGCTGGCAAACATATCGTTGTACATTGCATTTGTCGTCGGGTATTCCGCGGTGCTGCTGAGACTGCGGGTGGTGAATGCCGGGGAGCTTTCGGCAATGCGTCGCGCGGTTCGGCGGCGGCCATGAACATGGAGTCAAATCGCCGCCCCTGGGCCTGAGTTATTCAATGTCACGAGTGCAGATAATCGGTGCGGGACCAGCCGGCCTGACAGCCGCCTATGAGTTGTCCAAGCTTGGCATCGGGTCAACGATAGTGGAGGCCGGCAATCAGGTAGGCGGCCTTGCTTGCACCCTCAGTTATCGCGGGTATCGCTTTGATATTGGCGGACACAGGTTCTTTTCAAAAGTGCCTCTGATAAACGAGGTATGGCACGAGATTCTTGGCGAGGACTTTCTCTCCCGGCCGCGACTATCGAGGATCTACTACCGAGGCCACTTCTTTGACTACCCGCTTCGGGCAACAAACGCTCTTGTGGGTCTCGGTCCGTTGGAGACGCTCCTGGTCACTCTGAGCTACGCCAAGGCGAAATTGTCGCCAACCGACCAGGAAGAGAACTTCGAGCAATGGGTGTCGAACCGCTTCGGCTATCGGTTGTACGAGATCTTTTTCAAGACATACACGGAGAAGGTATGGGGTCTCGAGTGTTCCGATATATCAGCCGATTGGGCGGCGCAGCGCATCAAGAACCTCTCGCTCAAGGAAGCGGTGAGCAACGCGCTGTTTGGATCCAGAAACGGCAGTGTTGTCACTTCGCTGATCGAGGCCTTTCATTACCCGCGGCTTGGTCCGGGGATGATGTGGGAACGTTGCGAGGAACTGGTCCGAGCACGTGGGGTGGAAACCGTCCGCGGTGTTGAAGTCGAAATGGTGCGTCATCGTGGCGGCGTCGTCGATTCCGTTGTGGGTCGAGGAAGTGCGGGAGAGAAGGCCGAGTTCGCTGCCGACGATTTCATCTCTACGATGCCCCTCCGCGAGTTGATTCACGCGCTTGATCCTCCTCCTCCCGCCGAAGTGCTCGAAGCAGCCGATCGCCTGCGTTACCGTGACTATCTGACGGTGGCGCTGATAGTGAATCGGAAATCCGTCTTCGCCGACAACTGGATTTACATTCACTCGCCTGAGGTGAAGGTCGGGCGAATCCAGAACTACAAAAACTGGAGCATGGAGATGGTCCCGGATCCCTCGCGCACGTCGCTGGGAATGGAGTACTTTCTTTGGGAGGATGACGAAATGTGGGCGTGGCCGGACGACCGGCTCGTCGAGTTTGGAATAAAAGAGTGTGAGCAAATTGGCTTGATCGATGCCCGCGAGGTCGAGGACGGGACGGTGGTCAGGATGAGGAAAGCGTATCCGATTTACGATCACACCTATCGAGCAAGCCTGGCGACCGTGCGGCGATACCTTGAGACGTTCTCGAATCTTCAGACCATCGGGCGCAACGGGCTTCACCGGTACAACAACCAGGATCATTCGATGCTGACCGGGATTTACGCAGCGCGCAACATTGCGGGCGAGAAGCTTGATGTATGGTCGGTCAATACCGAGATGGATTATCACGAAGACTCGCGAGGATCGACTTCAGGCGAACGCCTTGTTCCCCTCGGAGTGGTGTCTTTGCCGTCAACCGTGCCGGCTGAAGGCCTGATCGAAGCCGTATTCGCACGGCTCGACCCGTTGGCGCTTGGGACCGCGATAGGCATCGTTAGCGGTCTCGGCTTATTCCTGGCAACAGTGGTTCTAACGCTGAGAGGTGGCGACCCAAGGGGGCAAACGCTGTCATTGCTCTCACAATATCTGATTGGCTACGAAGTGAACTGGCTGGGGGCAGGTGTTGGTCTTTTCGAAGCCGGGGTTGTGGGGTTCATACTGGGTTATCTCATCGCGGAGTTAAGGAACGTGAGCATGGCCGGGTATTCGCACTTGTTGCGGCGTCGTGCTCAAGCCCAGGCCGAGCGAGATGTGCTCGATAAGGTGTGAAAAACAGACTGGCGCAGGAGGCCGTCATTCGATGGGAGTTCAAAACAATGTCGAAGGCCGATGACCGCGAATTGAGCAGGAGGGTCGTTGCAATCCAGGCTGGGGTTCTCGCCTTAGTCTGTGGAGTTGTTGGCGGACTCGGGTTGTTTTTGATGACGCTATGGCTGGTGATAAAGGGCGGTCCACGTGTCGGCCACCACCTCTCCCTGCTTGGACAATACCTAATCGGCTACTCGGTGACCTGGACGGGGAGCTTCGTCGGTCTGTTTTATGGCGCGTTGATCGGAGGAATTGTTGGGTGGCTGATCGCCAGGATCTACAACGGGGTGGTTGGCTTTCGGCATAGCGGACCCCAGGAACTATGACTTCAAAGGAAGCCTGGACGGGTGGTCCGCTGCTCTCGGTAATCGTGCCGGTGTACGACTCGCCGCGCGAGCTGGAACAGTGTCTCGCTGCCCTGGCGAAATCCGATTTTCAGGACCGCGAGGTGATCGTCGTCGATGATGGATCAACGGAACCGGTGGCTTCGCTGGCAGACAATCACGGTTTTACGTCCATTCGCATAGACGGACCGAAAGGGCCGGCAAGCGCGCGCAATGCCGGAGCAACCGCGGCGCGCGGCCGCTACGTCGTGTTTATCGATGCCGACGTGCGCGTGCAGACCGACACGCTGGCTCGGTTCGCAGGCGCCTTTGAAGTCAGACCGGATGCAGCGGCGGTGATTGGGAGTTACGACGAGCACCCGCCGGAGCTCAACTACATCTCGCAGTACAAGAACCTGTTTCATCATTACGTACACCAGCGCAATGCCGGCCTGACGCCAACGTTTTGGAGCGGTTGCGGCGCGATGCGACGAGAGTTGTTTTTGAGCTGTGGAGGATTCGACGAAGACAGGTATCAACGCCCCGCAATCGAAGACATCGAGCTCGGCACATGGTTGACGGCCGCGGGGCATCTCATACTTCTCGACAATAAAATAAGTGTGACGCATCTCAAGCGCTGGACTCTATGGACGATGATTAAGAGCGACATCTTCGACCGGGCGGTGCCGTGGACCAGATTGATGTTGCGAGCCGGCAAGGTTCCAAACGCGCTCAACGTAACCACGGCGCAACGGACAAGCGTGACGCTGGTGTATCTGACGGCCCTGGCGCTAGTGGGCGTGATATGGATTCCACTTGCGTGGGTTGTCGTGGCAACGCTGGTGCTGGCGGTCACCGCGCTCAACTGGGACTTCTACCGTTATCTCGCTTTGCGGCGCGGTTTGTTTTTTGCTCTGCGGGCCGTGCCCTTGCACTGGTTGTATTTTGGGTATTGCGGCTTTTCGGTTGTTTGGGGCGCGCTCGGATTTTTGATTTCAGGCGAAGGGAAGGCGGTAGTGCGTCGTCAGTAGTCCGTAGTGATCTGAACACATAGACGGCGAGTTACTGAACACGAGGCAGCGATTACGGAACCCGGATACAAACCCGGTTCGTCGGAGTTCTGACATTGGCAAAGACGCGAGCGAAGACCTTGCCCGGCGCCGACAAATCCCTTGCCGGGTACCTCGCCGGCTGGTTTCTGAAACGACCCGAGCTTTCAATCTGTTTGTTGCTGGCGGCCGTCGCGGCGCTGATTTGCCTCCCGGCTCTCGTTTACGTGTTTCCCAACGGAGACGATTTTGCACAGCACTACTGGTGGACTACAGAATTTGCAAAAGAGCTGCAAGACGGCAAGTTCTATCCGCAGTGGTTGAGCGGCGCCTACGCGGGCCAGGGCAGTCCGGTGATGTTCTTCTATCCTCCGCTGCCGTTCTATTTTAGCTCCCTCATCACCCTGTTGATTGGCGATCCGCTCAGCGCTCTCGCGCTGAGCTGCTGGCTGGCGCTGACGCTGTCGGGAATGTCGATGTACATCTTGAGCCGGTCATTCCTGCCGCGCGGGCACAGTTTGCTTGCCGCCGTGTTCTACATCACTGTCCATTACCACCTCTTCGATTTGTACCAGCGATGTGCGCTCAACGAGTTTTGGGCTTTCGTGTGGATCCCCCTCGTGTTCCACGCGACCTATTTGGTCGCCTCGGGGCGCGGTCGTTATCGGGCGGTATATCTGGCCACCAGCTACGGGTTGCTGCTGCTGACCCATTTACCCACCACCCTGCTTGTTTCTGTAGTCCTGCCGATCGTCGTGCTGATTCAAACTCGCGAGCTCAAGCGGCTGATTGTCGCCGCTTCGAGCGCGGTGCTCGGAGCTGGAATGGCGGGCGTCTACATCAGCTCGGTTCTGTTTGAGACCGGTTATCTCGGTCGGATCGGAGGTTCTTCGAGCCCTCGTTTTCGAGACGGATTCCTGCTGGAAAATCTGCATGCTGCCTTCCAAACCGTACCGTTGCCTTCGAGCGGTGTCTTCAGGCTGTTCATGCTCTTTGGCGACTGGATCGCGTCGGGGTTTCTGATCCTGCTGGTGGTTGTGACTCTTTTGATATGGACAGCCAGGAGCCCTGCGTATCGGCAGAACCGGCAGCTTCTGGCGATGTGGGTTATTACATTGGTCAGTTTCTTAATGACTACGCGCCTGACTTTGCCGTTGTGGCTGGTGATTCCGCGGCTCCGGGTGATTCAGTTTCCGATAAGGTGGTTTGCGATAACCTCAGTGGGGGCGTCGCTGCTGGTCGCGGTTTCGTTTGCGCTTCTCGGCTCAATGAGGCGTTCGCTTCCCGGCCTCGTAGCCCTTGCGGTTGTCCTGACTCTTAATCTGATAATTAGCGTACTGGTGGTTGGGAAGGCGCCCTACCAACGCGAGGAGCAGCGGGCGCGGCTTGCCTACTACACAGACGTACTCGAGTATCATCCCCGATGGTGGGACAAGAAGAAACATCCGGAGTTTGATTTTGCGGCGGTAGTCAGCAACAACGGTGACGCCGATATTGTCGATATCGACAACTCAGGAACCAGTCAGAGCTATAAGGTTGATGCCCGCGTAGAGACCACGCTCAGGTTTCGAACGTTGTATTTTCCAGGTTGGACAGCTCGCGTTGACGGCCAGATCGCGGAGATCAGCCCGAATGATGAGGGTCACATCCAAATGACGATCGAGCCAGGAGAACATCGACTGACGCTGGACCTTGAAGACACGACCCCGCGCCGCGTTGGAAAGATAGTCTCAGGATTGAGCATACTCGCTCTGCTTTCGCTGATAGTTGTCGCGCGGCGCACCGGGGGCGGGGAGAGCGGCGAGCCGGAGACGAGCACGGATGGCGGCCAATCGGCGGTTCAAGGGATACTGCAACCGCACAAGGATGACGAAAAGAGGAAGGTCTGAACAGAACGCGTAAATCGCTTCCGGTATTGACGTTTCACTCGATTGACGATCATTCATCGGTGATCTCCTTCTCGCCGCGGCTGCTCAAGGACGGACTGGCCCGGCTTAAGGAACACGACTATCGCACGATCGACCTTATGGATGCGGTCGGGATGGTGCAACGCGGCGGGATGTTCCCGGAGCGGCGGTTCGTGATTACGTTTGACGATGGGTACCGGAACGCTTATAGCGAGGCGCTCCCTTTGTTAGAGCAGATGGGGATGTCGGCGACGGTGTTTTTGACCGCCGGAGAAAAGCCAGCGATCGGGCCAACGCGATTGCCCTCGCAGAGCGGCCGGGAGATGCTTTCGTGGAGCGAGATTCGAGAAATGCATGCCTCGGGCTCAATCCGATTCGGCGCTCACACAATGACCCACCCTGATCTAACGAGGCTGCCCACCGAGCGGGTCGAAGCCGAGGTTCGCGATTCGAAGTCAATCATCGAGGATGCCGTGGGCGCTTCAGTCGTCTGCTTTGCTTATCCGTATGGCCGCTATGACTGGCGCAGCCACGAAATAGCGGCGCGTCATTTTGAATGCGCCTGCTCGGATAGACTTGGTCTGATCACGGCAAAGAGCGATGCGTTTGCGCTCGAACGCGTTGACGGCTACTACCTGCGTACTGACCGGTTGTTTGACATCCTGCTCAGCAATTCGTTCTCGCGCTATGTCTGGGCGAGGAGCGTGCCGCGCCGAATCAAGCGCGCACTCGGCGGCTGAGAAGACCTGTTTTTACTGCCAGTTCGCTTCGAATGGCGTAGGGCCTTGCGGGGAGCGGCCGGGGAGGGCGCCCGTACGGTAGGCAGCCGAAGGCCGAGATCCGGAAACCATGAATCGCTCACTCCGCTTTTGCATGATCACCACCTTTTATCCGCCGTACAGCTTCGGTGGCGACGGCGTGTTTGTGCAGAGGCTGTCAAACGAACTGGCTCGTCGAGGTCATCACGTAGAAGTCATCCACTGCGTCGATTCATATCTTGCAAAAGCAGGCGCGGAGCCAACCATATCGACCGAGGACCATCCGAACATAACTGTCCACTCGCTTAAGAGCCGGCTGGGATTTCTTTCCCCGCTTGCGACCCAGCAGACCGGAGTTAGCCTGTTCAACGCGCGGGCGATTAAGAGAATTCTCGAGCGACCCTTTGATGTGATTCACTATCACAACATTTCGCTGGTAGGCGGGCCGGCCGTTTTGGGATACGGCACCGGTATCAAACTCTACACAACTCATGAGTACTGGCTTGTGTGTCCGACCCATCTGATGTTCAGATTCAACCATGCGCCTTGCCTGACTCCACATTGTTTTCTTTGCAGCCTGACCTACAATCGACCTCCGCAATGGTGGCGGTACGGCGGGTTGCTGGAACGCGCGGTCAAACACGTCGATGCGTTCATTGCTCCGACCAGGTTTAGCATCGATGTTCATCGCCGGATGGGTCTCGACGTCCCTTTTGTGCACTTGCCGGTTTTTGTTCCGAGGGTTCCGGACGATTCGGATCAAGATGACAACGTCAACGAGGATCCGTACTTCCTGTTTGTCGGAAGACTCGAGACGATAAAAGGACCGCAGACGTTGTTGCCGGTCTTCAAGCGCTACAAACGCGCGAGGCTTGTGATTGCCGGTACGGGCGATGCCGAAGCCGAATTGCGAAGCTCGGCGGCCGACCATCCCAACATCGAGTTCCGGGGCTTTCTCGAACAGGATGAGTTGCGTTCGCTCTACCGGCGTGCGGTCGCGGTTATCGTTCCGTCGCTTTGCTATGAAATATTTCCGCTCGTGATGCTCGAAGCGTTCCGTCAGAAGACGCCGGTGTTGGCGCGAAAGCTTGGTGGGATGGCCGAGGTTATCGAAGATAGCGGGGGTGGAATAGCCTACGAATCAGATGATGAGTTGATCGGAGGGATGAATCGGCTGTTGGACGACACACCTTACCGAAGGATGCTGGGCACGACCGGCTTCGAGGCTTTCGAAAAGAACTGGACCCCCGAGGTTCATCTAGACCGCTACTTCGACGTCATTCGGGGAATCGCGGCTGCACGTAGACAAAGGGTACCGTGCTAATGTTTTGCGAAGGTCGTTTCTCATCCTGGAGTGCTGTGGGTCAAGGGGAGCGACGAGCAGGTGAAGATTGACAAGGCTATCTGGACCGCCAATGAGTGACAAGGGATATTCAAACGAGCGCCAACAAATCACATCTGAAGCGAGGCGTGTTGTCATAAAGCTCGGCACCGCGGTGTTGATGTCCGATGAGGGGGCGGGGATCGCTGCCGATCGATTCCTGGAAGTCGTCGGGTCGATCGCAGAGCTGAAGCGCACCGGACGAGAGGTGTTGCTTGTGTCATCCGGCGCAATCGGGCTGGGCGCCGAGCGGCTGGGTCTGCTGCGGCGTCCACAGCTTGTTAGTTTGAAGCAGGCGTGTGCGGCGGTAGGGCAGGGACGGCTGATGTCGCTCTACTCGGACGGCTTCGACGGCTTTGGTATTTCGATCGCGCAGGTGCTACTTACCGAAGAGGACTTCTCAAACCGCAAGAGGTATTTGAATCTGCGCAGCACGATCACCAATTTGCTCGATCTCGGCGTGCTGCCGATCATCAACGAAAACGACACAGTGTCGACGGCGGAAATTGAATACACCGAGTCCGCCTCATTCGCGAAGGTCAACTTTGGCGACAACGACAAGTTATCCGCTCTTGTCGCGAGCAAGATGGAGGCCGACCTCCTGGTGTTGCTAACTGACGTGGCCGGCTTACACACGGGTAACCCGGTTGACTCGGCAGATGCGCGGCTGATCCCGTTGGTTGAGCGGATCACTCCGGAGGTCGAAGAACTGGCAACGGACCGAAAAGCGTCGCGTTTTGGTCGCGGAGGAATGAAGACCAAACTCGAAGCCGCTCGCGTTGCCACCCAATCTGCCTGCGCCGTGATTATTACCAGCGGCAAGGTCCCGCAGGTCATCGATCGCATTTTCGCCGGCGAAGAGCTTGGAACCCTGTTCATTCCGAGCGTGGCTCTCCCGGGTAAGCGCCGCTGGATCGCGTTCGCCACGACGGTGACTGCCGCCGTGGTGGTCAATGAAGGGGCGCGTCAAGCGCTGGTGGAGGGCAAGGCGAGCCTTCTGCCGGCGGGTGTCCTCGAGGTCCGAGGTGAGTTCGAACGCGGGGACGCGGTGAGCATATTGGATGCGCAGCAACATGAGTTCGCGCGGGGAATTGTGAATTATTCCGGAGACGAAGCTCGCCGCATCACAGGCAAACACTCTAACGAGATCGATGGGCTGGTTGAGAACAGAAATTATGACGCGCTGGTCACACGCGACAACATCGCTTTCCTCGACAAGCGTTGACTGGTGTTAACTTTGGAGAGAACGGGGTTTGAAGGGGTTGACCGCGAGGGATCGAAAAGAATTCTGATGAGCTCGATAGTCGAAATCGCAAAGAAAGCCAAAACCGCATCGGTCGTATTGGCGCGGCTATCGGGTGAGGAGAAAGACAACGCGCTCATGGCGGTCGCTAGCGGCATCAACCGGCACCGCGACGAAATCCTGGCTGCCAACACGCTGGACCTGCTCGCCGCCGAGCCGCAGGTTGAATCGGGCCGGATGAGCGCTGGGCTCTACAATCGGCTCAAGCTGGACCATGCCAGGCTCCGCGACATTGTGACGGGCATTCAAAAGGTCGTCGCAATGGGCGATCCGGTTGGCCGGGTGACAATGGCGACCGAGCTTGATGAAGGCCTCACATTACATCGGGTGACGTGTCCGATAGGAGTAATCGGTGTCATCTTTGAGTCGCGTCCCGACGCCCTCGTTCAAATCAGCTCCCTCTGTTTGAAGAGCGGGAATGCGGTACTGCTCAAAGGGGGCAGCGAAGCCGAAAACTCAAATCGCGTGCTGTTCAAGGTGATCCATTCCTCGGCTGTCGAGCAGGGAATTCCCCCTGAAGCAATGGCGTTGCTCGAGAGCCGCGAAGACGTTAAGGCTTTGCTTGAAGCGGAGGGTTTCGTCGACTTGATTGTTCCGCGCGGCTCGAATGATCTGGTTCGATTTATTCAGCAGAACACAGTCATCCCGGTTATCGGGCACGCTGAGGGCATCTGCCACATCTATGTTGACCGCGACGGCGATCCGGAAAAGGCTGTTAGAATAATTCTCGATGCAAAAGTGGAGTATCCAGCCGCCTGCAACGCCGTCGAGACGCTGTTAGTCCATCGCGATGTCGCAGCCTCATTGCTGCCGCTGGTTGCGGATGCGTTGAAGAGTCGAGGAGTGGAGCTGCGATGCGATGAGCGCTCGATCCAGTACGTCGCCGATGCCAGGCAAAGCACCGAATCCGACTGGTCGACGGAGTACTGTGACCTTATCCTGTCGATCAAAGTCGTGGATTCGTTGGATGACGCAATCCAGCACATCAATTTCTACGGCTCGCATCACACCGACGCAATCGTCACCGAAAACGAAGCCGCGTGGGAAAGGTTTTTTGCAGGCGTCAACTCCGCCGGGGTTTATCTGAATGCGTCGACCCGGTTTGCTGACGGCTATCGCTACGGGTTTGGCGCAGAACTTGGGATAAGCACCGGCAAGTTGCACCCGCGCGGTCCGGTGGGACTGGAAGGATTGGTGACTTACAAATACAAACTCGTTGGCGATGGCCACACCGGCAACATGTATTCCGCGAACGGCGGCCGGCGATTCACGCACAGACCGCTTGACTAGTCGCCGCTCGGACTGGACGAGCACAGGCCCCTTCGTCCTCACCTTGAGCCCGTTTGTCACATATCACAGGGCTCGAGCCTCTTTCGTCAGTACGATGTGGATCGTCGCGAGTCGTGCATCGCTCGCGAGGGTTTGCAGGTCTGCTCAACCGTTACCGATGACCTGGCTTCGCGAAGCATCTTTGACGACTAGTCTGGTGCATCGAACTGCGAAACTAAGTGGGCTCCTGCTTAGGCACCGGCAGGAAAGGACGATATTTCAAATGAAAAAGGGAAGAGAAGCAGGCTGTCTTCTGGCAGCGGTTCTGGTCGCGGCGTCGAGTACGACGGCGCAGACAGGTCTCATGTTGTCGGTGGCGCCAAATTCACCTGAGTCCTATTCGCAGACGTCGAAGACTCTCTCCGTTCCCGCGGACTCCCCGAGCTGGGATCTGGAGGGGCAAGTAGAAAGGCTTCGGAACAACGCGACGTGTCGTAGGAGGAATAGTCGGAAGTCCCACGGCGAGGGTCTGGTGACGAGGTAGACGAAGACCGGTTGATTGCCGAACTCGGGATGAATTCCGATTGGCAGCTTGTCCGGGAAGTATCGATGCGTTGCCTTCGTGCCGTCGCCGAATCGAAGCCGCGGGAACTCCAGCCACGACAACTTGTCCCCCACCGCGCGAAGGAAGTGCTTGCGCTTGTCACCGGCTGGCCCGAGCCATCGCAGCGCACGGTCGTCGAGGGTTGCGTCGAGGAGCATTACGCGCTCGATCATCCTTCCCTGCGCGGCACGCTTCGAAAAGCGGCTGTCGGCCTCGCCGATTGCCGACCAGAGCGGTTTGTAGTGCAGGTGGAACATACGCCCGCGATGGAGCTTGCCTGGTGTGATCGGCGTGGCCAGCCGACGGTCGACAAGGTCTCTGATGAAGTTCGTGGTCTTCTGGCCATGGACGATGCCGGCGAACTGGCAGGAGCGGCGTTCGAGGAAGACACCCGAGTGAAGAAGGACCTCCAGAAGGAACCTCGCCTGACGGTCCGTGAAGCCGAACGTCGGCGACAGCCTGGTGTCGATCCGCGTTCGCCTCGTTCAATCGTCCAGCCATGAGGCGCACCCGGTAGCTCGACCACCCTCCGGAGCAAGCATCGTCAAAGGAACTCCTCCATGATCCTCGGATTCTCAGCCACTGCCGCCTCCCCGGCCGCCAACACTTGAGCCGAATGACAGATAGCACGTAAAGCCGGACTTCGCGGCGGCGCCGGCATGGGCGCCGCGATAGTGCGGCGTCACGATTTCGAGATCGTCAAAGCGTGAGTGGCCGTCACGATCCTCTGCAGGATGCGGGCGTCCGGGAAGTGCACGTGCCCGTCGTCCTCGTAAGGTAGCTGGCGCTCCTGAGCCCAGCGAACAATCTCGTCGGCTCTCGATCGGGCCGGCCGTCACATCCTTCTTGCCGCGATTGCGCTCGTGGAGAAAGCGCTGATAGTCGCGCTTCATCTCGTAGTCGAGAACGACGCGGCGAACGCGCCCGCCATGATCGCGAATGCGTGCTCGGTTCGCTCGAACGCGCGGTAAACCTTAACGTCGTGAGTCAGCTCGCGCGGCTTCCTCAGACCGGCGTAGAACACCTGGCGAGGCTCGTGTTTCCGCTCGTCGCGCGAGATCGAGCGATCGGCTTCGAGCAGGTCTCGGCCCCGCTCCGTTAGGACGACGGCACGGTCGTTGGCGTCGAGCGGCGACCGACGAATCAGACCTCCTTCTTCGAGGTGTCGGATGCTCTGCCGCGGCTTGCGGGCATCGTCGCGCAGCGCCGAGAGTTCGCTCGGCGACCACGCGGAATGAGCCGACAGTCGCCAGCATCCGAGCCTCCGAACCGTCGATGTCGTAGACGCGATCGCGGACGCGCGCACGTTCACGTCCCGACCGCGTGGCAGGTCGAGGTCGCGCGTGAAGACGTCACGAGGGCGCTTCCTGCCGGTCGGGCGCGTCGCCGCCGCCGCGGCCGCCGCGATCGAGATCGCGGCCTCGATCGCGATCGTCACGGTCGTCGTCGCGCGGGTCGTAACGGTCGAACATGGCTCCTCCCGATGATCCAGCGGCGAGACTGGGTGCCGTAACCGGGAGTGTGAAACAGTAGGGAAAGCGAGACAATCGATCCTTGGGCGATGGTCGCTGTTGTTGGGTGGCCACCGGTGCGGTCCACGCAGACGAGGCCGGCGTGAGCTTCAATCGAGGGCTGTTCAGGTGAACGACAGGAAGGAGTTTCAAGAGATCGGGCACTCGGGCGGAACCGTGACCTTCAGCGTGAAGGTTATCGACGGCCGTCTCGCTTATCAGGTCGGGTGGTCCCACTCGAGGCCGAATGCAGCGGCCCTGTTCGCGGTCTACGCGCTGCCCCAGGGGATTGTCCTTGCACGACATCGCACTCGGAGGTATCGGCTCGCCTTGGAACGCGCCACCGGTACCAGGCTGCTTCCCGGTGTTCGTGTCGTCTGACAGTTCCGGGATGTTTGGCGCCGAGTGTCCGGTGTGCCACGGGTACTGGCGGTCACGCCACACGAGCCTTGTCTGCCCGTATTGCGCCTTCCAGAGCCGGGGACGATTCCAGTTCCTTACCCAGGCGCAGCGCAAGTACGTCGAGCACTACTGCTCGACTCTGTCCGGGGCCCTGGAGTCTGGCGAACCGGGCGAGTACGTCATTGACATGGATGCGGTGGCTGACGCCGCGGGGAAGGACTCGCCCAAGCCCGCCTTCTACTACGCAGAAGAGCAGCAACAGAATCTCTTCACGTGTCGGGCCTGCGACGGAATCACTGATGTCCTCGGGACATACGCGTATTGCAGTCTGTGCGCCACCAGGAATGACCTGCAAGAACTCGAAGAACGAGTCAGATTGATTCGAGAACGAGCGAATACCGGAGGGCCTGTACGAGGCGTGCGTCAGAGACGCGGTGGCGGCCTTCGATTCAGTCGCGAGTCAGTATGCGAAGCATTCATGACTCGCGTTCCGTTGACCCGTGGGCGGCTGACTCAGTTGCAGGGGGCTCGATACCACAACCTTGGGCCGGCCGCCGAAGCGTTCAAGCGCATCTTCGATATCGACATCTTGGAGCGACTCGACGAGGCGGATTCGAGCCTTCGCAACGCGGGCATTTCATCGCCGGCACGTCTACGAGCACAAGGGAGGCGAGGCGGATGAGAAATACATTGCCGACAGCGGTGACGACGTTCGGCCTAAGCAGGCACTGCGCGAAACCCAAGAATCCGCCAATCGCACGGCTAGTCTCGTTGTGAAGATGGCGACGAATCTCCATCGCGGCTTCCATGAGCTGTTTCCGCCCATTCAGGAGCCGATCAAGAGCCATCAGGAGGCAATTCGACGCCGCGAGGAGTGGATGAAGCGCGGACGATAGCAGGGGATCGGCGGTGTCTGTCACGCTCTTGCCAGTTCGATCGCTCTGAGGATTTCGACGCCCAGCCAAGCCGAAGGACATTCAAGGGCGAGGCTCGTGTAGAGGCAAGTCGGCCCGCGGCGCATTGCACGGGTACACTCGCGGGGCGGCTACGCCGCCGCGCCAAGGGCGCGCTTCCCGCGAGTGTACCCGTGCATGTCAAGCGCTGGGCTTCCTTTTGAAGCGAATTTGTGTCATTTTTTGCTTCAAGAGTT
>CAVTUR010000019.1:0-119604 GCA_963737945.1 Blastocatellia bacterium
AAGCCAAATTGGCCGAATATCAGGGCCGCAAGTGCCTGTTGCTCGATGGTGGAGCTGCGGTCTTGAAGGACCTCGAAATGCGCGACGCGGTCATCGATTTTGATGTTGCCACGGCTGCCAGCCGAGGGTTTTTCGGTCTTCAGTTTCGGATCGCCAACGACGGCGCCATGGCCGAATGGATTTATCTCCGCCCGCACAAGTCCGGGCTTCCGGACGCCATGCAGTACACACCGGTACTCAATACCGGCGCAAACTGGCAGATCTATAACGGGCCGGGTTTCACCGGCGCGGTTGATATCCCTAAAGATGTCTGGTTTCACATGCGGCTGGAGGTGGCGGGTGCGCAGGCGAAGCTCTATGTCAAGGACATGGATCAGCCGGCGCTGGTGATGAACGATCTGAAAAGCGGCGTTCAGAAAGGCCAGGTGGCTCTGCACGTGCTGATGGGCGCGACTTATTTCTCGAACTTCGTGATACGCACAACCCCCGATGCGGTCTGGGAGCGGCGGCTGCCGCCGATGCCGCCAGGCACGCTGACCAGGTGGAGCCTGTCGCCTTCGTATGATGCGCTCGCGCGGAATCTGGAGCGTCCGCTTTCGGCCTCCGAGAGCGATGCCATACGTTGGCAGGATGTAGAGGCGGAGCCGCCGGGCTTTGTGGTTGTCTATCGTTATCGCGAAGCACCGCATTTGAGAGTCTCTTTTGCCAACGACTTTTCGAAACGCCTTGAGCCGCAGCCGGGAACAAAGGTTGTGTACGCGCGGACCAGCATCGATTCTGACCGCGATCAGGTGAAAAAGTTGTACATCGGTTATAGCGACGAGGTCAGCGTGTTCCTGAATGGCAAGATTCTCTTTCGTGGCCGAAGTGCCCAAAATTTTCGCGACCCAGGGTTTCTCGGCATCGTCAACCCGGAAGACGACGCAGTCTATCTCCCGTTGAAGAAGGGCAGCAACGAGCTGATGCTGGTGGTCAGCGAACTCGGCGGCGGATGGGGTTTCGTCTGCCGGTTAGCCGAACCGGAGAGCTAAGGGTAGGCCCTTGCAGCTGCAGATGGAGATTGGCATTACTCAGGCAGCTTGCGGGATTGGTTCGCGTTTCGTCGTAAGCACACGACTATTGTATTTTACCCGTCGAGAGACTCACAGAACACCGCTACGTCCATGACGGCTTCTATCTTAAGTTGAGAAGCGCAACGTTAGACCCTTGCGAGCCGCACGCTCACAAATTCCCAGCCATGGTACAATAAGCAGCACTTTCTGAGTGACTAGAGACCATACTGCATAGGTTTGAAAGACAATGACACAAGAGCGCCCCTCGCGGCTGAGCGGCAAGCGGGTTAGGGCGAAGGAGGGACACTATGAGGCGCACGTGGACGATCATTGGAGTTGGCGATGTGCCTGGCAGCTTTAAGTGGTACCAGTCGCTATTTGGCCTGCCGGAGACGGCTCCCGCCCATGACGACTTCGGTCAAATCCTCGACTCGGATGGAACGGTCTTGCTCTGCCTTCACGAGTGGGGCGCTCATGAGCATCCCTCCTTGCTAAGCCCCGATCACGCGCAGCCTGGCAACGGCCTCCTCTTGTTTTTCCGTGTTGATGATTTCGACAAGGCGCTGCCAAGGGCACGCGCTCTTGTCGCTCAATTCGAGGAGGAGCCCCACGTGAACCCGAACACTGAAACTCTGGAGTTCTCACTCCGAGATCCGGACGGGTATTACGTCACGATCAGTGCAATCTCTGCGACCTAACAATGCGGTTGGATGAAACCGCAGCATCACTATGGCGTCAACGGGAGGGGCGAGCGGATTTCTCTTGGTTCTCCAACTCTCACGGCGCGTCCGCCTGCCGCCATAGTGCAAGGGAGGGCTTATGATTAAGAGAGGTCCAAGTTTCAAGTTGCTGGCCGAAATTTCATCAATTCCCCCCATCCGCGGTGACAATACCCGACCGTGGACATTGCAGTCCTTCAGTGGGTAATACTACGAATTTTGCGCTTCTTCGATCAATCTTCCACGCAAATCTTGCCGCGAGGTTCTCGGCCCCAGGTTGATCGTTCAGCACGGCGACGATTTCACCGGGTACTTCCTTGCCACTTACTCGGCACGACCCGATGAATTCCGGAGAAGCTTTTGAGTGCTGAGGAAACTGCAGAACATCACATACGATAGACTTCTTGTTCAAAATCAACAGGTACTCTTTTCCGCAAATGAGCCATGATCCCAAGAATAGATCGTCCGTCAGTTCCGACCCGCCTAAGTCTTTAAGGCCTAAATCTTTGTGTCTTGCCTCGACCGCAGCATCCCGTTCGTTCGTCATGAATCCACCAATCAGCAGCTTGGGAATATCAGCGCCGCATCGGATCTTACTGAATAAGTCAGCGGCGGACACATTCGGCGATAACTGACAAGTTCCCGCCATTATTGACAAACAAAGGAACCCCGGTAGCAATGACCTTAGAACCTTCATATACAATTTCCTCCTGTGCCAAAGAGCATTCAGGATTCACAAATCCCACCGCAGAATGGAGACACCGATAAGGCAGGCTCGCTGTGATCTCCAGTCGAACGAGTTACGTTTCCGCCAGCCTATTAGACTCCAATCTTGTGGCGGGCGCCAGTTTGAACTCGCGAGCCGCGTGAATCCCCCCTGCGGTTTCATAAGACACCTCTTTGTCGCGATTTATTACCGGCCCACTTGATTGATTCGGCCAACGTCTGACGGTAGAATGGGCGACCTCAGCGACAGCGCCAAATTCAGGAAGTATGTCCGCGTCCCGAGATAGCAGCTTGTGTTTCGTCATCGAGTCAGAATCCTTAGCCGAGGCTGTTGAGGGGCAGGGTGATCTACACCAGGCGCTGAAGGTTCTCGAAAGAGCTTCCAACGAGAAAGCTATCGCCTATGAGGACGGCGGCCGAACCGGGCAGTACTGGATGAGAATCCATAGGTAGGCAAAAAAGGAGAAAGGAAAGATGAATGCTTTATCGATCAGAACAGCCTGCGGAGTCCTCGCATTGGCCGCGATGTGTTTGCCGGTCAACGCCCCGATGGCGCAAACGACAACCTCTCGAATCGTGAGTGCCGCAAACACATTCCTGTCGACACTCGATCAGAAACAGCGGCAGAGCGTGCTTTTTGCATTTGATGACGAGACGCAAAGAGCGCGCTGGTCAAACCTCCCGACGACAATGGTTCCCCGAGCGGGTCTTAGTCTTAAAGAACTGAACCCTGGGCAGCGCTCCGCCGCACTGGCTCTGGTCTCGTCCGCGCTCAGCCCGAAGGGCTTTGAGAAGGTTCAGCAGATCATGGAAGGCGACGAGCTTCTCAAGAGCGGGGCAGCGAACAACGCGATGTTCGGCAAGGACCTTTTCTATATTTCTATCCTCGGAACACCCTCCGGAAAAGATCCCTGGATGATCCAGTTTGGAGGGCATCATCTGGCGGTTAATATCACCCTCGCCGGCGAGCGTGGCGTCCTCACGCCGAGCTTGATTGGCGCCCAACCAGCTCTCTACACTCTGAATGGCAAAACCGTGCGCCCCCTCGGTGGGGAGAGCGACAAGGCCATCGCCTTGTTGAATGCATTGGACGAAAACCAGCGGAAGCAGGCTATCCTGAGCTACAATTTGGCGGATCTGGTGCTCGGGCCAGGCCAGGATGGCAAGATCATTCAGCCTGAAGGCCTGAAGGCTTCTGACATGAATGAGCGGCAACGCACCATGCTGCTCGATATCATATCGGAATGGGCGAGCATCGCCCGCGAAAGCGCGGCCACGGCCCGCATGGCCGAGATCAAAGCCGAAATCAAAGACACCTGGTTCGCGTGGAGCGGCCCGACTACTGTTAATCCGGGGAGTAACATAACAGCCTATTACCGAATTCAGGGGCCGCATCTGGTCATCGAGTATGCGCCTCAGCGGCTGGGCGGCGATCCCTCCCTGCATCTCCATACCATGTACCGCGATCCTACAAACGACTACGGACGGAGGCTCACTGCAAAATGAAAACGAGACTGGCCAGTGCCGGCGCGATTCTTTTGTTGATAGGAACGCCTGCCGCCGCGCACAGGCTCGATGAGTATTTGCAGGCCACGACTATCTCGGTGGAGAAAGATCGCGTGCAAGCCCAGATTCGTCTGACCCCAGGTGTTGCCGTGTGCCCGGTCGTGCTTGCAAGCATTGATACCGATGCGGACGGAGTCATCTCAGAAGCTGAGCGACGAGTCTATGCGCAGCGAGTGCTTGGCGACTTGTCGCTCACGGTTGACGGCGATCGTCTGCGGCTCGGGCTGGTCTCGATGAAATTTGCAAAGATCGAGGATATGAAAGGAGGGGTCGGCGAGATTCAACTCGAGTTCGATGCGGATGTGTCCGGCGGCGGGCCCAATCGAAGACTCGTTTTCGAGAATAAACACCAAAGCGGGATTGCGGCCTATCTTGTAAATTGTCTGGTCCCGAACGATCCGGATATTCGGATCACTGCGCAGTACCGAAATTACCCGCAGTCATTTTATCAAGTGGACTACACGCAGGGCGGCGGTGGCGCGGGCCGGCAGTCTTCGGCCTGGTGGTCAAGTTCCTGGGGATGGATGGGAGCCGCCGCACTTTTCCTGTTCGTAGGGTTCGGATTCGTATGGCGGCGCGCCAGGGTTACGATTGATGCGAAATAATGATCATCAGAGTGGCTATGCCGAACTCGTGCGAGCAACCCGCGAGCCGGAGTTCGTCGTGAATCCAACATTACATCGCGCGCCCGCCGGCGCAGGTGTTGTCCGCACAGGTTTCTCCGCTACGCTTCGAAAATCGCAGGTTTAGACCGGTGTTCGGCCGGCTAACAGTTCGCTTCAATGCGGATCTAGGTTGATTGACGCATCCACTTGAGTGGTTATGGTAGAATCACGGAGCGGTTTAATCAGGGGGATTGGGAAGTAAATGGCAAAGAGGCTGAAGGACATCAAAGAGATCAAGATAGAGCGGCCGCCACGCGCAAAGTTGTCGGCTGAAGAATCTCTAAAGCGAACCCAGGAATTCGATAAGCGGAAGGAGAGGTTCATTGCCTCTATCAGAAAGGGCAAGGGTTGAGATCTATCTACCGGACCTTCCAAAACCCGCTTATCAAGATCTTTTGGCAGCTCTCGACCGAGAATTCACCTACGCTTTCGGCGGCTGTACTATCATACGCGGACTCGATGGGAGCTATCTTTCTCAAGCGGGTCAAATCCTGCAGGACCGGATTACTCTGATCTACACGGACACTCCGTACGCCTTCAGAGAAAACATCGGCACAATCTCCAAGTACTGCGATAGACTGAGAGAGGCCGTTAACCTCGCGCTCGAGGAAGAAGCGATACTTGTTGTGGTCTTTTCAATTTATCACTCAGTCTGAGGGAATCACCGAAGTCGCGGGCCGAACTCTGCGTTCGGCGGCTGCGCGTTGAGCAGGTGGCATATGAACGATTAGAGTTTTCTGAGTGGGTACCGAGTGTTTGTAGGCGCCCGCGAATGTATATGCCGGTTGGCACACTAGGTCATATCATTTCCTTCCCCGAAGGGTTGTCCAAAGGATTTGGTGTACAAGGCGCCGCTCGCTCTGGACTGAGTGGATTCTATGAATGGTTACGGCTATCAATGAAACGTGAACGCCAGGTACCAACTCTTTGGGAAGACTTGGTTGACTGCTCTACTGCCGGCAAAGCCGCGAGTAAGTGTTTCAGCGTTCATTCTAGTGCTACGTCGCGCGCCCGCCGACGCGAACGTTAGACGGACGAGGAGAGCGTGATGAGTAATGAAGGCTCGCTCGTCGACCACTATGGCGCGCAATACGGAAACTTCGCGTCTGAGCTTTACGCTCAGATCCGGTCCGTGGCCTTTGGTGAGGACATCGGTCAGAATGGATGGTTGACAGCCAACGAGCAGGATCTGTTCCTCTCGTACCTCTCGCTCGAAAAAGGATCGAAGCTTCTCGATGTACCATGTCGTTCCGGTGGCCCGACGCTCCGGATCGCACGGCTTACGGGCTGCAGTGTGCATGGCGTCGACGCCCACGGCCAAGCCAAAAGCCCGTGCTCGCTGTGAACGAGAAGGGCTGGCTGAGCGGGCGAGCTTCGACCAACTGAATGCGAGTCAGCTGCGCCACCTTCCGGATGCGGCGTTCGATAGCCTGACGTGTATCGACGCGGTCAACCACCTCCCGGATCGGGTTACGGTGTTTTCCGATTGGGCTCGGCTTCTTCGTCCTGGCGGACAGCTGCTATTTATGAAGGATGAGCCGAGGCTGGCAAGAACAAAGTCACCGGACTTGGACGGCAACGTCGCTTTTCCAAATCGACTAGATCGTTGGAGAAAACACTCCCGAGGGAATAGCGTTCATGGTGATAGGCAACGTCATTGTCCAGGTCGACGTCGAGAACGCCTTCACGAAGACAGCCGAGGGCGCAGGCGTAGGGACGACTGAGCCCGAGATCAAATTGGAGGTCACCTTGAGATGAGGAATAAAGTGACATCCTTACGAGCGAATCTGTGGATCTGTCTCGTCGTCGGCATTCTGCTAACGCCACTCGCGGCCAAGGCGCAGGGAACCCCAACCCAATCCGCCGCGGTTGATGATTCCAACGTGAGGCCTCCTATAACCAGGGCCGATCTACAAATCGTCAAGCGCGCGCGTGAGATACTCGACTCGCCAGCGAAATGGAATCGCGCCGATAACCGCGAGTGTCCCGAGGGAGCGAGGACTTTCAGCCTGTATTGTGCGCTCAGAATGGCAACGATTGAACTGAGTGGCAAGGCTGAACATCGTGGCGCGGCTCTGCAGGAAGCGCGGTTCGTCGTAGATGAAATCGCGGCAGATCGAAACTATGACCACCGGCTGATGGGTTACAACAATGACCCGACGACAACGTTCGCCGATATTCAGGAAGTGTTTCGAATTACCGAAAGCCTCATAGGGCTGAGGCTCAAAGCCAACGGCAGCAAATAGCAGCGCAGCTAAGAAGTTCTATGTTGCCTGTGAAACTTCAGAAGGCTGGTCAGGCTGTCAACAATAGGTAGCGGAGGGGGCGGAGTTCAATTAATGAATCGAGTTGCCCAAATGCAGAATAAGTCTCTCACTCGGTTGATCATTCTGGCTGGTGCATTCGTAGTGGTCCTCGGATTTGCCGACAACCTTTATGCGCAGGCTAATAATGATTGGACCGAGCCCTTTCCCCCGTTCAAAATCGCAGGGAATCTCTACTACGTTGGGAGTAAAGGCCTGGCGAACTATCTGATCACCACTCCGCAAGGGCACATCCTCATCAACAGCGATCTGGAAGAGAATGTCCCCCTGATCCAGGCGAGTGTGGAGAAGCTCGGATTCAAGTTTACAGACATCAAAATCCTTCTCATCAGCCACGCGCACTGGGACCATAATGCCGCCAGCGATACCATCAAGAAGCTTACTGGCGCGAAGTACATGGTGATGGAAGCCGATGTGTCGGTCGTGGAGTCGGGCGGCAAGACGGACTTTCAGTATGGCAATGTTCCATCGAGCCTCTACGCACCAACAAAGGTGGATCGCGTGCTGCACGATGGCGATGAGATCAGGTTGGGAGGCGCGGTGCTTACGGCACATCTCACTCCCGGCCACACCAGAGGCTGCACTACCTGGACGATGAAGGTGCAGGAGGCCGGTAAGAGCTACGCCGTTGTAATTGTCGGCAGTCCCAACGTGAACCCGGGCTACCGTCTCGTGAACAACATGCCCTATCCACAGATAGCAGCGGATTTCGAAAAGATGTTCCGAGTCTTGAAGTCCTTGCCGTGCGACATCTTTCTGGGTGCACATGGCAGTTACTTTGATCTTGAATCGAAATACGCGCGGCTGAAGCAGGGGGCGATCCCGCCCTTCGTCGATCCTGACGGTTACCAGAAGTATGTGGCGGAAAGAGAACGGGCATTCAAGACCGAGCTCGCAAAGCAAAGAGCTACTACGCCGAAGTGATCAAACTCCGCGCAGACTGGATAGACCACGCTACGATCCACCGCGCAGACAGGACAGTCTACGGTACGATCCACCGCGCAGACAGGACAGTCTACGGGACGATCCTTCGCGCAGACTGGACAGTCTAGGCTACGATCCTTCGCGCAGCCTGGACAGTCTAGGCTACGATCCACCGCGCAGACTGGACAGTCTACGGTACGATCCTTCGGGGCAACAGCGGACCCGTCGCGGTGACGCACACCGAGATCGGGGGGAAGTCGGTGCGCTCGGTCGAACTGACGTCAGTCGATAACAACGCGATCCAGCTTGAGACCCTGAGCTATGGCCCGAAGGACGCGTCGTGTTGTCCGAGCATCAAGGGAACAACGCAGTACGTTCTCGCGGGCAAGACGCTGCGCGAGCAGAAACGTCGTGTCAGGAAGCGCTGAACTCCGAGTCGTGAAGCGCATCGATTGATGGTCGGTCTACAATCGGGTGGTAATTCATATGGCTACTCAGATAACTACTCGAGCTTCGGAATCACACAAGGTAGACGAATACATGAAGTCCCTGAAACACCCCCTCGCAGAGGTGGTTGAAGCTTTGAGACGGATAATACTGAAGACAGACCCGGTCATTGGGGAGGAAATTAAGTGGAATGCACCGGCCTTTTTTTATACAGGAGAAATGAAGCCCTTTAATCCGAAAGAATATAGAAGGCATCTTGTCGTGTTCAATCTATTCAGGAAAGACTGTATTCGACTCGTGTTTTGGGGTGGGGCGAAGGTCAATGACGGCTTCGGTTTGCTGGAGGGTGACTACGCGGATGGAAGAAGACTTGCGATGTTTTACGGCATGCAAGATGTCAAAGCCAATCGAACAAAATTGCAGAAGATAGTAAAACAGCAACTTCAGCTCCTGGATCGATAGCTCTTGGTCCAAAAAGGAGCGGCGCGCGAGGCTTTGAACTTTTCGAGGATTGTGACAATCTCTTCGTTCAATGCCTGACTAACAGGAGGAAGCTGCCATGCGATCAGTTTCGAAACTCAAAGCCACATCTTGCATTCTCGCCCTGGTTGCGGCATTTGTCGCATTTCCCTCGAGCCTCAATGCACAGCGAACTCAAAAGCCCGCTCTTCACGGCAAGAACTGGATGGCGATCACCGGCAAACCGCTCGGTGCTACCGCCGGGGCGATGATCTTCCAAAAGGGCGGCAATGCCGTCGATGCCGCCTGCGCCATGATCGCTGCTAGCTGCACTATGTGGGATACGCTCAGTTGGGGTGGCGAAACTCAGGCGCTCATCTACAATCCGCACACAAAGAAAATCATCGGTATAAACGCCCTCGGAGTGGCGCCGACCGGAGCTACGGCGGATTTCTTCAAGAAGAAGGGCATGAAACATCCGCCCGAATACGGGCCGCTTGCCGCCGTCACTCCGGGTACCCCCGGCGGAATAATGGTCATGCTCGCCGAATACGGCAAACTCTCGCTCGCCGATGTGCTCGCGCCCGCAATCCAGATGGCTGACGGTTACGCCATGGAAGCCCAGGCCGCCGGCGCGATCGAGCGCGAAAAAAATCGCATCAAACAGTGGCCTTACTCGAAAGCGGTCTTCCTCACTCATCAGGGAGAAAAGCACGAAGCGCCCGAACCGGGCGAAGTATTTCGTCAGTCCGACCTCGGTCAGACTCTCAGGAACTTGGTCGATACGGAAAAGCAGGCGCTCTCGCAGGGCAAAAGTCGCAGGGATGCTATTCTTGCCGCCTATGATCGATTCTACAAAGGAGACATCGCCCGCGAGATCGCGCGTTCCACTCAGGAACAGGGCGGGTTGATCACCGCCGAAGACCTCGCCAACTGGAAGGTTCATATCGAAGAGCCCGTCAAAACCAATTACAAAGGCATTGATGTCTACAAGCTCACGACGTGGGTGCAGAGCCCCGTTATGCTTCAGGCGCTCAACATTCTCGAAAACATCGACCTCAAATCGATGGGCTACAACAGCGCCCGCTATATTCACACGCTTTACCAGACGATGAATCTGGCTTACGCGGACCGCGATTTCTACTACGGCGATCCCTATTTCCCTCCCGTTGAACCGATCAAAGGGTTGCTCTCGAAAGACTATGCCCGCGAGCGCGCAAAGCTCATCAATCCTGATCACAACAATCCCAACATCGGGCCGGGCGATCCTTACCCGTTTCAAGGTGAGACGAATCCGTTCCTCAAGCTGCTCAAAGGGTGGGGTGAGCAGGAAGCGCCTGATCATCAGCAAAGCGACGGGGATTTCGATGAGACGTTTTATGCGGGCACTACTTCCGTCGAAGCAGCCGACGCCGAAGGATGGGTGGTCTCGGTCACTCCCAGCGGTGGATGGATACCCGCGGTCATCGCCGGGCACACAGGCATCGGCTTGAGCCAGCGAATGCAGAGCTTCGTCCTGGATGAAGCTGAAAATCCGTTCAACGTAGTCGAACCCGGCAAGCGTCCGAGGGCCACACTCACCCCCACGCTTGCGATGAAAGAGGGCGCGCCCTTTCTTGCGTTCGCCGTCCAGGGCGGCGACAGCCAGGATCAGAACCTGCTTCAATTTTTCCTCAACGTGGTCGAGTTCGGGATGACCGTACAAGAAGCGACCGAAGCGCCGAACATGAACAGCTTTCAGATGCGCGACTCGTTCGGCAATCACGAGACGCGACCGGGAAGAATGCTGCTCGCCGATTCCATCGCGCCGTGGGTGCGAAAGGAATTGAGGGGGATGGGATATACCCTCGTATTCGAAGAGCGCACGTCAGGCCCGATCAACGCCATCTTCTTAGATCGTAAACACGGCACGATGTGGGGCGGGTCGAGCAATCACGGCGAAGACTACGGCATCGCGTGGTAGATTGAATCGGTCATTTATCCCATTCCTTTCTCAGCGAATATAGAGTCAACCTATTCATCGCTAATGGCAACGACTGACTGCGCGGCTTGGCGGTTATGGAAAGACACCGAATCGAAATCAAGCTGCTCGGTCCGGGCGACGAGCCCGTGCTCAGTTGCCTGGCTCCGGGTGTGTTCGACAAGGCGATCGACCCGGCTCTCACGCGTGAGTATCTCGCCGAGTCCCACTTCCACCTCGCGGTCGCTGTCGAGGGCGGAGTAGTCGTGGGTATGGTGTCGGCGGTTGACTACGTTCACCCGGACAAGCCACGGGAGCTCTGGATCAACGAAGTTGGCGTTGCGCCGACGCACCGTGGGCGAGGCGTAGCGAGACGGTTGCTGCGGGCGGTGTTCGAGTATGGTAAGGAACTCGGATGCCGGCAAGCGTGGGTGTTGACCAACAGGTCCAACGCGGCAGCGATGCGGCTGTATGCCTCAGCAGGCGGGGTGACGGATGCGGACGACACGACGATGTTCGAGTTCGACCTGATCGGTGGCGAGCGCGGTGAGCGCTCGTAGAGGCGGGAGTCGGTTCAGGTGAAGAAACAGGTTCTTATCTATGGTCTCATCTACGGCCTCTGTGGCGGGCTGTTGATCGCCGCGCTTAAGGTCATTGAATATCGCTTTGTCGTAGTAGAACACTCGATCGAGATTTACGGCGGCTTGATCGCGCTGGTCTTCGCCAGCCTCGGCATCTGGCTCGGGCTAAAACTGACACGGAAAGAGCAGGTCATCGTCGAACGGGAACTGATCGTTGAAAGAGAAGTTCGAGTCCCCGGCGGGACCCCGTTTGCCCTGAACGAAAAACGAATGCAGGAACTCGCGATCACCAAACGTGAATTGGAGATACTCGGGTTGATCGCGCAGGGTCTGAGTAACCGCGAAATTGCTGAAAGACTGTTCGTCAGCGAGAACACCGTCAAGACCCATTCCAGCAGGCTGTTTGACAAGCTCCGCGCCAAGCGCCGGACACAAGCGGTCCAGCTTGGCAAACAGCAGGGGCTGATTCCTTAGCAGGACACCAGGTTCCCTGGAAGCACCGAAAGCTTCCCTCAAGAGGTTCCTTTGATGTCGATTCACGCAACTAAAGTACTATTTCCCAACAGAACCGCGCAAAATCATTCGAAAGTATGACGACAGAATGGACTCAGGCCGGGTACTTTCGCGACGTTAGCCAAACATTTCATTGCGAGAGGAGAATACCAGGATGAAAAAGACTGTACTGACCTTCGGACTAATCGGGGGAGCCGTGATGGCAGCGTTGATGTTTGCCACGCTGCCCTTCGTGGATAAGATCGGCTTTGATAAAGGCGAAATCATCGGCTACACGACGATGATTCTCGCGTTCATGATGGTGTTCTTTGGCATTCGCTCTTATCGGGAAAATGTGAGCGGCGGCCGGATAACATTTGGCCGGGCCTTTGCGGTGGGGATTCTAATCACGCTGATCGCCTGTGTCTGTTATGTCGTTGCCTGGGAGATCATCTACTTCAAGTTCATGCCGGACTTTGCTGACAAGTACGCAAGCTATGCGATCGAGAAAGTAAGGGCGTCCGGCGCCAGCCAGCAGGCAATCGACGCACAAATGGAGCAGATGAAAAGTTTCAAGGAGATGTATGACAATCCGTTTATCAACGCCGCGATAACTTTCACTGAGCCCTTTCCTATCGGTCTGATCGTCACCCTGATCTCGGCGGCGATTCTGAGGAAGAAGACAATTGCCGCTACAACGGATGGTGCGCGGACGGCCCAAATGCAGATACAGCCGGAGAACTAGCTGGGGCCTTTTTCTAATGTTCTTGAGAAAAACCATGCAACACAGGAGGAAATCATGGAACTGGGAAATTTCTCGGTTAGCCTGGCAGTAAAAGATATCGAGGCATCGAAGGTTTTTTACGAAAAGCTGGGTTTTACAGTGTTCTTAGGAAATCAAAAGCAGAATTGGCTGATCATGAAGAACGGCGCCCACGCCATAGGATTGTTTCAGGGGATGTTCGATAAGAACATTCTCACCTTCAACCCGGGCTGGAATAGCGATGCTCAGCCACTCGACGAATTCACGGACGTTCGACAGTTGCAGCGCCAGCTCAAAGAACGCGGCATACAGATGACTACAGAAGCCGACGAAAGCACTACCGGGCCGGCGAGCTTTGTGATTGTTGACCCCGATGGAAACACGATTCTGGTGGATCAACACGTCTAGTACAACATTCGGCGGATCTGTCTTGGGATGATTGGAACAGGATCGATCACGCCGGTGCGACTGAGCGATGTGTAACTTGACGATATGCAAGCGCAAAGCGCTGTCAAACGCAAAGTCGCTCTCTCAGGGGCGTGCGGCCCGGGTGATCGTATCGCTATGCTGATATAGGAGATAGTAAGAAAAGAAGGTAAGTTCTTTAGGCGGTGCCTGGCTCCCGTGAAGAGCGTTCGCAGCCTCGCCGAACGCGACCGATAGGCTTTTCTTAGAAACATACAACCCAACTCAACAGTACCAAGACATGCCGCCAAATGACCCGGGTCCGACGCTCCGCCAGCTACTCCGAGCCGTATTCAAGATCGCCGGAGACGCCATCTCCGTGCGCTTCGCGCGAAGAGAGCCTATTCGGTTCAAGAGCGCCGGGGAGAGTATCCGTGGATGCTTTTACTACCCCCGATCCGACAGCAAAGCGCCCGGAATTCTGTTGCTACCTACCGCATTCGGGCTCACGCCCCACGAGCACGCGTTTGCAGCCAGACTCGCACGCGAAGGCTACACGACGCTGGTGATCGCCTACTCAAAGAGGACGACCGGTCAAGTCGTCAAGAATGAACTGCGTCGAAAACACCTTGAACGGATAGTAGTCTCCGGCTGGCGGGTCCTGCATGGGAACCCGCTGGTGGATGCTGATCACACCGCAGTGATCGGCCTGTCCCTTGGTGGGTATTTTGCCACCTGCATCGCTATAGCAGTCAAAGAGGTCGCCCCAAAAGCCGTTGCGATATATTACGGTACATACGCGAGTGCAGGGAGTGACCTCTCGAATCTCCGCGTACCGCTGTTGATTCTGCAAGGGGAGAGTGATTCAGAGGAGTTTGTAACGAACGCAAAGATTGTGCGGGAGATTTCAATCCGCGACGAGAAGCCCTGGGAAGTAGTATTGTATCCCGGTACTGGGCACCAATTTGATTTGTTTGAACCGAGCAGTTCAGCCGCGCGAGATGCCTGGGAGCGAACGGTCAGATTTCTCAGAGAGCACCTTGCAGCCCTATGAAAGCGCAATTCAACATCAAGAGTGCTGCTTCCGCGCTGTTGCAGGTGCTTGCCGCAGCTGGCGGGTTTGTAATCAGCCTGATGATCGCTGACGCCAGTTTACCCATACCTCGGTTCATCCTTGAGAAGACGCCTGCGACAGGATTCTTATCATTGCCGCTAGCGTTGATGTTCACCGCCGTTGTCAATGCCGTCATTCTCGTTTGGGTGGCCCGGCGTTCCAGTTTTAAAGGTGTCGCGCTGATGGGACAGTTGTTTGTCCTCTCGTTTGGAACGCAGACACTCCAAACGCAAATCGAAACGGGATATTTCATTTCCGCGTTTCCGCTCCTCCGTGACAACTTTGAACTTTATCGCCTCGTCTTGCGGGGACTCATTACCTCGGTTGTCTTTGTGGCGCTGGTTGCTTTGATCGCTGGCGGGTTCTCCAGGGTTCCCAGGCGCGCAACCAACTTCACGGTCAATGCGGATCGGGCAGTCAGGCAAAGCGCCTGGCTGGCGGCAGTCTATTTCGTCCTGTACGTCCTATTCGGGTACTTTGTCGCATGGCGCTCACAAGAACTTCGCTTGTTCTATGGTGGTCCTTCAGAATTGAATTCGCTTGTGGATCAGTGGAAGAACACCTTGATGAGCAAGCCTGAACTGCCGGTCTTTCAATACTTCCGCGGCGTTTTGTGGATATTGTGCCTCGTCCCGTTATTCAAGAGTTTCTCTGGCAGGAGGGTTGAACTTGTGATTCTCTCTTCTCTGGTGCTCGGGCTTCTGCCAACCGCGCAACTGGCATTTCCAAATCCACTGATGCCCGCCGGCGTTAGCATTTATCATTTTTGGGAGGTCACAATTTCCACCGGCGTCTTCGGCGCTCTGTGCGCGTTGTTTGTGCCAACAAGACTCCTCCCGAATATCAGTTGAATCAAATGGCGTGAACAAGTAGATTCCCAGTGTGCAATCAATTTCAATTCGCGTGTCGGAACAAACCGGAATGAAGCTTCTTGTGCAGCAGCGTCCAGATTTGAGCTTATGCCAGGTTCCCTATTAAGCCAGCAAACTCTTTACTTACCAGGAGGCCCCAATCTCTATGAACCGCACATTCGCTTTCGTTGTGTCCTGTCTGTTGTTGATCGTAACCGTTGGCCGCGCCGACGAGCTGTGGGGACGGTTTCGCGGGCCCAACGGGTCCGGTGTCGATTCCTCCACAGGATATCCGGTCGAGTTTTCGCCCACCAGGAACCTTGCGTGGAAGGCGTCGGTGCCCTACGGGCAGTCGTCGCCGGTCGTGGTGGGAACCCGGCTCTTTGTCACCGCAAGTGAAGGCGGCCGCTTGATCACGTTCTGCTTTGACACGCGAACCGGACGTGAGGCATGGCGCCGGGAGGTTCGGCGCGATCGGGCGCAGGTTACATACAAAGCCAACGATCCGGCGTCGCCAACCCCGGCTGCCGACGCGAGCGGCGTCGTGGCGTTTTTCCCTGAATTTGGATTGGTAGCATACAACAACGATGGGAAAGTGCGTTGGACCTCCCGCCAGGGTCCCTTCAAGAACTTTTACGGAATGGCGGGTTCGCCAATCATCGATGCGAGCACGGTCGTGCTGGTATGCGACCAGCAGTCGAGCGCTTATGTCATCGCCCTCGACCGCTCAACAGGCCGTCTGCGATGGAAGACCAGCCGACCAGGCGTGACGATCGGATGGTCGACGCCCATCGTGTTTCGACGGGATGCGAGTCGTGCGGATCTGATTGTGCTCGGCTCGACGCGTCTCGACGCATACGATCTCGCGTCCGGCGCCCAGCGCTGGTGGCTGCCGATCGCATCTGGCGGCGCACTCGGCACGCCGTTGATTCTAGGCGATATCCTGATGATCTCTACCCTCGGCAGCAATGAGCCGCAGATGCCGGCCTTTGCCTCGGTGCTGGCGCAATACGACAAGGACAAGGACGGGCGTCTGTCGTTGGGGGAGTTTCGCGGCGATCCGGATTTCGGGGAACACTTCGGCTGGATCGATGAAAATGACGACAAGTTCATAGTCGCTCAGGAATGGGACATTGCTCGGGCGTTGGGCGTGGGTGATTGGGGTGCGATCGCCGTTCGCCCCGGCAACGAACGAGGCCGGCTCGAGGCGGGCGCGGTTCGCTGGCGCTTTCAGAAGAACATCCCGTACATTCCGGCGCCGCTGCTGTACCAGGGTGTGTACTACATGGTGAAGACCGGCGGCATCATCACCTCGCTTGATCCCGCGACCGGCCGTCTTCTGAAGGAGGGCCGGAGCCCTGGCGCGATGGGTGAATACTATGCCTCACCCGTTGCCGCGGACGGAAAGGTGTTCCTGGCGAACACCGAAGGCAAAATCACCGTTCTCAAAGCCGGTGCGGAGTGGGAGGTTCTTGCCGTCAACGATCTCGACGAAGAGGTCAATGCAACTCCCGCCCTGAGCGAGGGCCGGCTCTATGTGCGGACGCGCGGCGCGTTGTACTGCTTTAGCGCCTCGCGATAGCGGGCGCCAACGAGTTGAGCCGGGATGCATGGAAAAGGGCAGCGGAGCTGTTTGAGTTTTGTCAGCGGAAGATCCGGCAATACGCGGAACTACGAAACCTTTCAGCAGCCATCCAGGCGGGGACTCTCATAAGGCCTTATCAAGACACTATTGGGGAGATGATGAATAGACTTTGTCCTGAAAAAGAAATTATCCGCAAATTTACTGACCCTTACATTCTCTTGCGCCTGGCCGGTCTGACGTGCGCGTTAGTCATAGCGGCGCTCACTGTTCATGGACAGGACCTCGCCTGGCCGCAGTTCCGTGGACCGGACTCGAATCCGGTGGCAGCGCACGAGCGACTGGCTGAGCACTGGTCGAAGACAGAGAACGTCGAGTGGTCGCAGGAGATCCCAGGGCGCGGATGGTCATCGCCAATTGTGACAGGCGGCAAGGTGTTCGTGACCACCGCGACGACCGACGGCAAGTCGAAGCCGCCGCAGATCGGGACCGAGTACAGCAACGAGTACGTCGCGGAGCTGCAAAAACAGGGGCTCCCGATGGATCAAGTACTGGAACGCGTAACGGCGCGAGACATCGAACTGCCAAAAGAAGTGAGTCTCCACTACATCCTCTATAGCCTGAATCTGAAGAGCGGCAAGGTGGAATGGCAGAAGGAGTTTTACACAGGACGGCCGCCCGGCGGACGTCACCGCAAGAACAGCTTTGTCTCCGAGAGTCCCGTCACCGATGGTAAGTTCGTTTACGTGTATGTGGCGAACCTTGGGCTGTGGGCGTTCGACCTGCAGGGGAAGCAGGTGTGGACGACGCCGCTTGAATCGAATCCGATCTATCTCGACTTTGGCACTGGAAGTTCGCCCGCCCTGGTTGGGAACCTGCTGGTGATAGTGAATGACAACGAAAAGCAGCAGTACATAGCGGCGTTCGACAAACAGACGGGCAAACAGGTCTGGCGCACGAATCGGGATATCGGCGGCAAGGGACAGCCGGCGCAGCGATCCGGTTGGGCGACGCCCTTTGTCTGGCGGCACGCGCTGCGCACCGAGATTGTGACGATAGGGCCGGGAGAGGCCGTGAGTTATGATCTCGCGGGGAAAGCATTGTGGCGCATGTCCGGAATGGCGGCGACGCCGATTCCGATGCCCTTTGCTTACGACGGGCTGTTGTATATTGACGGCGGTCGGGGAAGGCCCTTGTTCGCCCTTCGTCCCGGCGCGGCAGGCGATATTTCGCTCGGACAAGATGAAAGCTCGAACAAGTATGTCGTTTGGTCGCAGGCGCGCGCCGGGACCTATCTGCCGTCACCGGTGGCCTATGATGGCGGATTGTACGTAGTGACCGAGACCGGAATCCTGAGCCGCTTTGATGCCAGGACCGGAATGTTGACTTACAAAACCCGGATCGACCCGGCGGCCTCGGCTTTCACCACCTCGCCCTGGGTCTATAACGACAAGTTGTTCTGCTTGAGCGAGGAGGGCCAAACGTTCGTGATTTCGACGGGCGAGAAGTTCCAGTTATTGCACGTGAATGAACTGGACGATATGGCGCTTGCATCGCCGGCACTGGTGGGTGAGCGCTTGTTGATCCGGACGGAGCATCGGCTGTACTCGATCCGCCGCGGAAAATGAAAGGGAGAAAGCGAGAAAGCGAGAAGGGGATATGGGGATGAACAAGTCGCAGCGCTATTTTCACAGCGTTGCTGCTTTGGTCATACTCGTGATTACTTTTGTTGGGTTTCAACCGTTCTACTTCAAAGGTGAAGGCTTGGCAGGCCGCAAGATTTCCCCTCAGCTACTGCCGTTGGTTGTAGTTCATGGGTCGTTTATGACCGCCTGGGTAGTTCTGTTTCTTGTCCAATCGCTGCTGATATCCACTCGACATCGCCGGCTCCACATGAAACTTGGCTGGGGCGCCGCCGGGGTCGCGCTCGGTGTTACGATCACTGGCTTGATGATTGCGGTGCAATCGGTCCGTCCGGTTCCGGACGTGCCCTTCTGGGGCATGGCCTACCGGCAGTTCATGTTGGTGATGCTCGCCGAGGTTATTATTTTCACATTTTTCGTACTGGCGGGTCTGTTATTGCGGAAACGGCCGGAGAAACATCGGGCGATGATGCTGTTGGCAAGCCTGAGTATTCTAGCCGGAGCGACCGTACGCATGCCGATCCTCTTCCCAGTTTTTGGAGAGAGCGGGTGGCTGGGAATTTTTGGACCTATTTTTACCCTGGGCGCGGTGTTTCTCCTCGTGCGCTCACTGCTCAAGGGAGCCTTAGATCGATGGTTTGCTTCAGGCTATGCGGCGATGATCCTGGTCTACGTCGCCGCCTCACAGTTCGCGGTCAGCGATGCCTGGAGCTATCTGGCTAAAGCACTGTTCAACACCTGATGCCAAAGAGCGTTGTGATGCACCCTACAGTTGACCAACGAGATATGCTGCTTGCCGCGTGGAGAACCAACAACCGCGTCAGCGTCTTTCTGGTCGAGAATCTGCCACAGGAGCTATGGGGAGCTGCAGTGCCAGGGGCTCCGCGACGAACCGTTCGAATGATCGCCGGCCACATCCATAATGCGCGGTGCATGTGGATCAAGACGCTAGGAAAGGAACACGGCATCGCCGCGCCGCCACCCGTCAATCGACACAAGGTCGAGCCGAATGAGCTGATTTCAGCACTTGGCCACAGCAGCCGCGGCATCATCAGTTTGCTGACGCTTGGCTGTGACCGAGGGGGTGCGATCCCACCCTCCTCCTCGTATACCTGGCGCAACCTTCCCCTCGACGTCGGGCACGTCCTAACCTATTTCGTCGCGCACGAAGGTCACCATCGCGGGCAAATTGTCATGCTCGCGCGCCAACTGGGCTATCGTTTGCCCGCTGAGATTACTGGTGGACTTTGGCAATGGTCGAAGCGCGCGAAGGAGGCGCGGCGCTAGATGTTGGTGACTGAATAATTCGTTGGACCGAATAGCCGGTTGCGCATTTGTTACGCTGGTCGTGATGCCGGTGGTCGGAGAAGAAGATGCACGACGAACACGTTCGATCTGGAATCGCCGAATTAAGGAGGACGCTAAATGACGGATAGCAGAGCCAGGTTTTCGCAATTCGAAGGGGTTGTCTCGAGTCTTGAGGAGGTTCGAGAAACGCTCCGAGAACCGATGTCGTCGGTAGTGATGAAGGTGATCGATCACATCGATGACGTTTGCCGGAAGATAATTGAGAAATCTCCATTCATCGTTGTGGCATCGGCGAGCGCGCAAGGTTATCCAGACATCTCTCCAAAGGGGGATCCGGAGGGGTTTGTGCAAGTACTGGATGAAAAGCACCTGATTATTCCGGATCGGCCCGGGAACCGCAGAGTAGATACCTTTAAGAACATTCTTGAAAATCCTCATATCGCGATTATCTTTTTGATCCCCGGGAAGGGCGAGACTCTACGTGTGACGGGAGAGTGCCGGATAGTCCGTGACCAGAGGTTAAGAACAAGCATGGCAGTCGATGGCCGTGTCCCCGATTTTGCGATTGTCCTTTACGTAGAGCGTGTACTCATTCACTGTCCAAAATGCGTCGTGCGTTCAAAATTGTGGGAACCAGAGCATTGGCCCGACGCTTCCGAGACTGCGGGAATAGCTGAGGGGATGATTGCACATGCAAAGCTGGACATGACGCCGGACGAACTGCACGCAGAAGCAATAGCAGATGGAGCAGCCACGCTCTACTGAGCCGGAATACCCCAGCCGCCTTCTTCCACGTTGCCAGATTCGCTGACCCTGGGCGTTTGAGTGCAGCATTACAGTTTACAGTTTTGCCATTTGGCGTGAGAGGAGCACCGTATGAAGGACTACCAAATTGCGGGCAGGGCGGACATACAACTCCACGTGGTAAGGACCACGAGGGTTCACTCGATGCGAGTCGCGATCTCCGGTGCGCATTATCGCACTCCTCGATGCCATCGTGTTGTCGCGGGCGGATGGTGATGGCGACGTGCCCGATTCGGAAGATCTGGAGCTGAGACGCGCGGTGGACAAAAGACTCGAAGGCATTCTACTCGACGACGACATTGGCATTTTCAAAACGAGGCGCCCGTCGGTTTTTGAAGCGATTCGTACGTCTGCGCAGCGTCTGCGCACACTCGAGCCGGCTCTCGGCAACACGTGATTGAGCGCGATGAAGATAGCGGCTCGCTTGGCCGAGCTAGTGGGTGCAGCGTATGCCGCGAAGCGAGATCCGAACGATTTCCTGGGTGTCGGTCTCGGGCGCACCGATTTCGGGCGTTAGGCGGGAAGAACTCGCCCGTCGAACCAGGGTAATAAGATGAAACAATCGATTGTACACATAGCGTTGGTCGTCAGAGATTACGATGAGGCAATAGAGTTTTATACAAAAAACCTCAATTTCACGGTAGTTGAAGATACATATCAGCCTGAGCAAGATAAACGCTGGGTGGTTGTCTCTCCTCCTGGCTCGAGTGGAACAACATTGTTACTAGCGAGAGCTTCAACGCCGGAGCAGGAATTCTTTGTTGGCAATCAGTCTGGCGGGCGGGTGTTTTTGTTTCTCAATACCGATGATTTTTGGAGGGACTACAACCGGATGGCTTCTGAGGGAATAAGGTTTGTCAGAGAGCCAAGGAACGAGACTTATGGAACAGTCGCGGTTTTTGAAGACTTATACGGGAATCTCTGGGATCTGCTGGAACTCAATGAGGATCATCCAATTTCAAAGCGAGCCGTCTGACGACGTCTATGAACATGAAGCAAAGGGTTCCTCTAGCTTCGGTGTCAGCCTGGTAATCAAGTACAATGGGTGCCGCTTTCCAGGAGATTAATGCGCGGAATCGCTCTGCAGATGGAACATTCAGTCGAGGTCGAAGTCAGTCAGGAATTTGCCTGGCGCTTTCAGACCGACGTGGGGAATTGGAGTGATCCACCAGCCAGTTTCTCGCTCGACGGTCCATTCGTCGCGGGCTCCCGTGGAACGACCTTGCTGCCCGGACAAGAAGCATTGCGCTGGACCATTCGGGATGTTCATCCCGGCAAGTCGTACGCCCTTGAAATGCAACTCGACGGAGCCACGCTTATGTTCAATTGGTGCTTTGATTCGCTGTCTGAACGCCGGACGAGATTGACGCAGTCTATTGTGTTGTCAGGGGATAACGCGGCTTCATATGTGATGCAGGTGGAAGCAGGGTTCGGTCCGAATCTGCCGGACGGAATGAAGAGAATTGCCGCGGAGATGACGGCGGCGGAAAAGCGGTTGAAGACGGCCGGCTAACACGCGTGCCGATTTGAAGGGAGTTGAACAATAAAGGATTCAAATGTCAGATATGAACGGCAGGGTAGCACTGATTACTGGTGCCAGCAGTGGGATCGGAAGGGCAACCGCCGAGGTCTTCGCGGCACGGGGTGCGATGGTTGTGCTGGCGGCGCGGCGGGAGGATGAGCTCGCTTCACTGGTGACCGGGATCGAGACCCGGGGAGGGAAGGCAACCGCCATCAAGACGGATGTGTCGGCGACGAAGGATGTGCAGCGCATGGTCGATCACGCGATTGAGACGTTTGGCCGTCTCGACTACGCCGTCAACAACGCTGCTATCGAAGGGCAGTTCGCCGGGATTACTGACCTGCCCGAGGAAGACTGGGATAGAGTAATGAACATCAACCTGAGGGGCACGTTCCTCTGTCTGAAGTATGAGGCCAGAGCGATGCTGAAGTGCGGCAACGGTGGGGCCATCGTCAACATCGGCTCCGTAAACTCTTTCCTCGGCTACCCGACCGGCTCGGCCTATGTCACCTCAAAGCACGGGCTGATCGGTCTGACGACGTGCGTTTCCGCGGAGATGGCGCCGAAGGGAATCCGAGTAAATCTTGTATGCCCGGGGATCATTGATACGCCGATGCATCATCGCGGGCGAGCGATGCTCGGCGACCAGGTGTACGACACAATGCTGGGCCAAAGCGTTCACCTCGGGCGCGCAGGCCGTCCGGAAGAGATCGCTCAATCCATCGTCTTCCTGTGCACGGATGAGGCCAGTTACATCACCGGCACAACACTGACTCCGGACGGCGGGTTCACTCTGACGATGTAAAATCGCGTCAAGCCGACTAGCCGGTCGCCGCGCCGATGCCTGCATGCGCGCCTGAAGCGACGGTTGGCAGGCTCGCGCGCTCATTTGAGAAATTCATTGTTACAATGTGGATACTGATGTATGGGTCTCCACGCATAACGTAAACCGGATTTGACGATTACGAGCACTTGCGGTAGCCAGAGAGACGCCTGCTAAGTAGCAACCACTAGGAAGTACTTCGCTATGAAAGTCTGTCTCAGACTCCTGACTTTGATTTTGTCCTGTTCCTACACACTGAGCGCAAAGACGCACGTTGTGATTAGTATCGATGACTTTTCATGGTTTGCGACGCATATCGTCGTAGTAACTGAAGGAGATGAAATTGATGGACAAGTTACAGTTCTGGAGTCCTGGCAAGGGGACTTGAAACCTGGTGATTCGCTAAATATTTCAGAGTTGGCTAAATTCAAATCGCAGGAATCCCGTCATATCGAATGTCTAAACATAGTGCTTCACTTGGGGAAATGCTCCGATACCACGCCTGAATTTGTTTCGGGCTCCAGAATTATTCTCTTTCTCAGAAACCTGGTTAGGCAGTCAGGCTCTGCTAACTGGCACTCTATCGGGGCAGCATGGATCGAGCAAGGAGAGGCTTATGGCCTATGGGATGGAGATCGGGCATGGGACGGCATATTTGCCAAAGTTGGATCAGAGGGAAGTGTCAGAGATGCAATTGAAAAGGTGACGTACGAAAAACAAGGTCTCAAGCGCGCCCTGATGATTGAAGAACGCGAGGCGCGGCTCCGAGCCTTGCAGCCCTTTCTCGGCTCGTCTGTTGATTACACAGCTATGGTAGCCTCTGTTGAGACTAGTGCTCTGAAAAGGTGGGCAGGGCAACTAACTGCGTCTCAGAAGCACAGTCGCGACGATATCACGGTCTTGAAATGCTCTGAGGATTGCGCGGGGGCTATCTTTGCTCTTCTTCTAAAGAGAGAGCTGGAATTTTGGAGAGATCATGCGCAAGGTCTGAAGATCGATTGGTGGAATCAAGAAACGGATTGGGAGGTGTTGAAAGTCTATCGCACTCAATTCTCAAATACTCAGCGGGCATTAGCCGGCCTCAAAGCGACAGGACATAGGGGAAGTGCAGGCCTGGTGAGAGAGTTGCGAGCCTACTGGCTTTCGTTACCACAGTTGAAAAACCAGCCGTATGTCGTTAGAGACTGTGACGCATTTTTGAAAAGCTTGTGATGTCGTGCCAAGAACCCTGCGTCCGACCGTCCCAGCATCCGTGCGCGCTTGCTCAGGGACTTCGGGCGCGGTCAACTGTGTTAGACGCATCAGCTATCCCTGATGCCGAACTCTCACGCTGAAATCTAAATTGCCAATTGGAGACTCAAATGCACGAGCAACTAACTCCGGAGAAAATACTGCAAACGGGTCTCGGATTCTGGGCCTCGAAAACACTGTTGAGCGCTATCGAGATGGGCGTGTTCACCGAGCTGGCTCGTGGTCCCGAGCACTTCGACTCCATCAGCGGGCGCCTTGGCCTGCACCCTCGCTCGGCGCGGGACTTTCTTGACGCGCTTGTGGCGCTTGGGTTCCTCACGCGAAACAACGATCACTACGCCAATACCCTCGAGACTGACCTCTTCCTCGATCGCAAGAAGGCTTCCTACGTAGGCGGCATGCTCGAGATGGCGAATCATCGGCTTTATCCATTCTGGGGTCACCTCACGGAAGCGCTTCGCACCGGAACACCGCAGAACGAGGTGCGGACCGGCGGGCCAGGTGTGTTCGAAACGCTCTATGGAGATCCCGCCCGCCTAAAGCAGTTCCTCGCCGCAATGACCGGCATCAGTCATGGCGCAAACATGACTATCGCCCGAACCTACCCCTGGAAGAATCACCGCACCTTTGTCGACGTGGGCACCGCGCAGGGAGATCTCGCGGCGCAGATCGCTCTGGCCAACCCGCACCTGACGGGCGTCGGGTTCGACTTGCCGGAAGTGGCGCCGGTGTTCGAGGAATACGTCGCGGCGGTGGGCGTCGCGGACCGATTGGTGTTTCAGCCGGGCGACTTCTTCAAGGAAAACCTGCCGAAGACCGATGTGGTGTTGATGGGGCACATCCTCCACGACTGGGACCTCCCCACCAAGAAGATGCTGGTCAAGAAAGCATTCGACGCGATTCCAGCCGGTGGGGCACTGATCGTCTACGAGGCCTTAATCGACGACGATCGATCGAAGAACGCCTTTGGGTTGATGATGAGCCTGAACATGCTCATCGAAACACCCGGTGGTTTCGACTACACCGGCGCCGATTGCGCGGGTTGGATGAAGGAGGCGGGTTTCTCCTCGACGCGTGTTGAGCCGCTTGTCGGGCCGGACTCCATGGTGGTCGGGATCAAGTAGGCCGGATCGGAGATATCCAGGCGGCGGATTCGGGCTGCTTGGCAGACTCGACGCTTCGCGGTATCGTAGGCCCGAAGGGAGGGAGTCATCGATGTATTGTCCTCAGTGCGGCAAGGAAAATCCCGACCAGCAACGGTACTGCCCGTCGTGCGGGGTGAGCTTACATCAGGTAGCGCTCGCACTGGCTGGCGAATCCCTCCCGAGTGTCGCCAAAGACGCGCCGGAACGTCAGTCCCGGGCGCGAGGCGGCTGGTCGCGCTCGCCGGTGTTTTATGCACTGATGTTGATACTGACAGGCGGGCTCGCCGCAGGTTTATTTGGGCCGGCAGGACTTCACCTTGATCTGCTAGCGGGAATCGCGGGCCTCGTCGCGCTGCTGGGTGTCGGGTTGCTCGGCGTCAAGGGTGTGATGCTGATGATACATCCGCCAGAACCGCCGCCTCTCATCAGTGCCCCACCCGCCGAGCCTACTGACAGACTTCAGCCCGGCGCGTCGCCAGGTGCCGAGCAGCCGGGTGTGACCGAACATACGACGCGTTCAATGGATCCACTTCTCACCGACAGGAGATGAGGCTCGTACAACGCCGCCCTGCTTCGACTTTACTGGTCCCTTTGCTAATGTATCACGTCGCAACCTTGCTGGGTTGGAGCAACCCGCCGAGGCGGGTTTCGACAAGAAGCGGAGCGTCATTTCAACGCAGGAATGTAATAGATACGAAAGGGATCTAGCTCACTGAAATACTCGTCGCTGATGTTACGCATTTCGGGTGCGCTGGGTCACATCGAGACTGGCGTTTGCGCTGCCCGGTTTTCTTCGGGAAACCATCTCCGCCGATGAGGCAAAGGCGTACATCCGGGAACGGATGGAGGCCCGTCCCGAGGTCTTTCTGCGAATGGTTGAACAGGCTGTGTTCGGGAATCCGCGCAGCCCCTACCTCCAACTCTTTCGCGCAGCCGGTTGCGAGCTTGGCGATCTGCGACCCCTGGTAACGCGTGAAGGTCTCGATGCAACACTTCATCAGCTTCACCGCGCAGGGATATTCGTGACCTTCGAAGAATTCAAGGGACGTGCCCTCGCGGTCCGCGGGAGTCAAACCTTTGAGTTTCGGGATTCGGATTTCGACAACCAGTCGATAACCACGCACTACCGTTCCCGCACAGGTGGAAGTCACGGACGGCCGACTCAGGTGCGAGTTGGTTTGACGCACATTGAACAAACGGTCCCTCACTGGGCGGCGTGGTTCGCCTCCCACGGCTGGTCTGCCCAGCCCGTGGTCTTCTGGACACCAATCCACGCCAGTGTCGCCAACGGCCAGTTGCGATACGCGAAGACGGGGCAGCGATTTGTTAAGTGGTTTAGCCTGGGTCACGGGGGGAGTCTCACGGACCGGTTGTCGGCCGCCTACGTTCACGGTTTGATCCGTCGTGCCGCGGGCTTCCCAAAGCCGGAGCCGGTGCCGCTCAGCGAGGCGTGGGTGGTCGGAGAGTTCGTCGCTGGACTGGCGCGACAGGGTCCGACACCCTGTGTCAACGTCTCACCGAGCGCGGCCGTGCGGATCAGCCTCGCCATGCAACAGCGGGGCGTCTCACTTGCGAACGTGGCGTTTCTCCTGCGGGGCGAACCGCTGACTCCCGAGCGGAGAGCGGTGATCGAAGCATCGGGAGCGAGGGCGGTGCAGACCTATGGCTTCGCCGAAGGCGGTACGGTCGGGAGCCAGTGTCCCCAACCCATCCAGGCCGACGACATCCACGTTTTCCTCGACGCATTCGCGGTGATCGGGCGCGACCGCCCGCCCTACACATCGGATTCGGCAACGGCCCTGCTGATGACTGGTCTAAGGTCCGCCTGCCCGAAGATCATGCTCAATACCGAGATTGGGGACTATGGGGTGTTGGAGACGAGACGTTGCGACTGCCTGCTGGGCGAACTGGGATACGACCGTCACATCCACAGCATCCGGAGCTTCGATAAGTTCTCGGGCGAGGGAGTGACCTTTATCGGCGCCGATCTGCAGCTTCTCCTGGAGAAATCGCTTCCGGGGCGATTCGGCGGCAATGTCGGCGACTACCAGTTGCTCGAAGAGCAGGACACCCGTGGTCTTCCGCGTTACACCCTGGTGGTTGACCCTCGCGTAGGACCTCTGGACGAAGAGGCGCTCTGCCGGACAGTCCTCGAGGAGCTTGGAAGGATCAACGGAACCTACAGGCTTATGGTACAGGTTTGGAAACAGGCCGATTTTCTAAGGGTGAGCAGGCGATCACCGGTTCAGACAGGAAGGGGAAAGATCCTTACGTATGTCACCCTCGGAACCCGCTGAGCGCTGAATCATTCGCGCCACAGCGTGTTCGCTCGTTTTGCGACAACCAGAAGTCCTGGGGTAAACTCAACGCTGGTCCCAGTCGTACCAGGAGCGCTACTCCAGAAGAATAAGATCCGTGTCTTTCTCGTCACCTCTCAGCCTTCTATACGTCGGTATGCTACCCCCTCACCCGGGAGGTTCGGGTATTTCGTGGGGGCAGTTACTCTGTGGTTTCGCGAGGCGTGGTCACCGGGTTCGCTCGCTGGCCCCGATCACCGCCGACGCTCTTAAAGCGGGCGACCGCTTCGCGATTGAGAACGGCGAGCTCGGTGTTCACCGGTTCCTGGTGCCTCACTTCTACACCGGTCCCAACATACCGGCCGGCGACGATTACCTGGATCTGGAAAGCAGGGAGATCTGGAAGAGACTTCCTGCCCTGATTGCGGAGGAGCGGCCCGATCTTCTGATCATAGGGAGAGAGACCTTTGGGCTGCACGTGCCTGAAATTGCGGTGGCTCACGGCATCCCCTGCGTTCAGGGAATCCGTGGGAACACGACTATCGCTATCCTCAACGGAAGTTATCCGCCTGATCACGCAACCCGCTTGCTCAGCCAGTTTCGCAAGGCCGATTTTCTGATTTCAGCGGCGAGACATATGGCCGAGGGCTTGAAGGGACTGGGATTTGAGAATATCGAGGTGATTCATAACGCTGTTGATGTCGCGCAGTTTTCGGAGGGGACGGCTGACGAAGCTATCTCAAACCGGTTGTCTTTGGAAGCCGGCGACATCGTCGTCGCTCATATGTCCAACCTGAAGGCTGTGAAGAGACCGCTTGATTTCATCTATTCTGCGGAGCTTGCTCTAAAGACCGAGCCGCGACTTCGCTACGTGGTTGTGGGTGATGGAGCGTACCGGGCACCAATGGAGAAAGAGTGCCGGGAAAGACAGATTGACTCCCGGTTCCGTTTTGTAGGTTGGGTCGATCACGCCGAGATGCCAGCGTACATGAGAATCGCGGATATGGTAGTCTCGACATCCGAAAGCGAGGGGCTCTCGCGGATCTATCTTGAGACTCAGGCGAGCGCGCGTCTTCTGCTCGCTAGCGATATAGCTCCAGCGCGAGAGGTGATCGAGGACGGTGTCACCGGGTTGCTGTACCCCAAGGGTGATGTAGTGGAGCTGGCCGCCAGGACGGTTATGGCCGCACGGGATCCAGGACTCAGACATGAGATCGGCAAGCGGGCTCGCCAACGGATCCTGGCCCATTCCGTGGAACCGGCGGTCGAACGCTATCTCGTCAGGTTTTACGATTGCATCAGACGATACCAGGAAAAGCGTACGGGTGATTGATTCCTCGGCTCGGGTTCTTGACCATTGGGCGCCTTTTCTGCGCGCGTAACTGCCGATGACCTGGAAAGATGGAACCCATGGGTTCGTGGTTCTGTCCGCTCCGAGGAGCGGGTCGACCTGGCTTGTCGATCTCCTCAATCATTCAACCGGCGCCACGGTGCATACTGAGCTTTTCATCCGTCGGAGAAAACCCACGGCGGAGCGTCTGATGACCCCCGAGACCGCGGACTATCTGGACGCAACTCTGAGGGGCTATCCGCTCTTTTGTGAAACGACCCGAGTGGGGTTCAACGTTCGGCCGGCCCGGACATTCCAATATCTGAGGCAACTCTACGGTCAGCCCGGGAATGGGTCGAAGGGAATCGGATTCAAGCTGATGTACCCCAACATCCTCGATTTTCCAGAGGTCTGGGCTTTTGTCGCGCGGCATCGCCTGCCGGTCTTGCACCTGGTGCGGAGAAATCATCTTGATGTGTACCTCTCATCTGAGATCCGTTTTGCGACCCAAACCGTTCACAGCCTTGTCGGCGAGCCGGCAAAGACAGGTGTGCAGATTGAACTGAACACGCGAGATCTTCTTCGGGCTTTGCATCGCTCCAGCCGAAACATCGAGATTGCCAGGCTAATGCTACGGGTCTCGCGTGTCCCTCATCTCGAAATCCATTATGAGGATCTTTTGCAAGACCGGCGCACCCTGGAGACGGCGTGTGAGTTTCTTCAGCTGGAACTGGAGAGTCCGCGAAAGAGTTCGAGACTGCGCAAGCTGGTAACCGGATCCCACTCTCAGTTGATCAAGAACTACGCTGAGGTCAGCAGAGCGCTTCAGGGCACCGAGTTCGAGGGGCTTTTGCGATAGCCCTGACTCTGGATTACATTAAGATCTGATCGATGCCGGAGACAGGTTTCGGATCATGCGGCTGACTCATCACCACACTTTGACCGAACTTACCAAGGAGACAACATGACCGCTTTTGAAAATGCCAGGAAATTCTTTGCTGCCTGTGAAGCCTCAGAAGGCTGGGAAGGCTGTCAACAATATGTAGCGGAAGGGGCGACCTTCCGAGCGCAGAGTGAGCCGTTGATCGAGGTGACCACGGTGCAGGCTTATTGTGACTGGATGGCTGGCCTCGGAAAAACAACTTTACAAGGGGCAACTTACGACCTGCATGCCGCTTCCTTTGATGAGGAAACAAGCACCGCCCTTTTCTTTGCGACTTTCCACGCCAGGCATACCGGAGACGGTGGGCCTGTTGCGCCAACAAACAAAGAAACTCATACCGACTATGTCTATGCATTGAAGATGAACGACGAAAATAAAGTCAGTGGTATGGTCAAAATATGGAATGCCCCCTGGGCGCTGAGAGAACTTGGCTGGATGTAGTGTGTTGATTGCACCGGAGTGCGCGCCGCGAGTTGTCTACAGGTCAGCATTACAGGCGCGCACGAGGTCTTCCAGCTTTCGAGCATTCCCGTTTTACTACTCGTGCGCTTCCACCGGAGACAGGAATGGAAACACTTCTTCGAGCCATCCTTGATGATGATCGGGCCTCTGTCCAGGATCTGGTGACCGCGGATTCGTCGCTTGTCTGTCGATGTATCAGCGAGGCCAGGTTCTACGACTCGAAGATCTTTCACTGGCTCTACGTCGGAGACACGTCCCTGCATCTTGCCGCTGCCGGATATCGCGTCGAGATAGTTCGAATGTTGCTCGCCGCCGGGGCGGACCCAAATGCAGCAATGAACCATCGCCACAGCGGCCCGCTTCACTACGCGGCAGACGGCTACATCATCGGCCCCGCGTGGGACCCGGAGCGCCAAACCGAGACCATCAAGCTCTTGCTGGAGGCAGGCGCGGACGTGAACGCCCAGGACAAGAACGGAGCGGCTCCGTTGCACCGAGCCGTGCGCACGCGATGCGCGGCCGCCGCGCGCGTGCTACTGGAGGCCGGCGGGGATCCGACACTGATGAACAACGCCGCTGGATCAACTGCGTTTCATCTCGCAGTTCAGAACACGGGCAGGGGTGGATCGGGGACCGACCAGGCACGAGCCGCACAACGCGAGATCATCGAGGAGTTTCTTCGAATCGGCATCAGTCCCTCGATCAAGGATGGCAACTGCAAGTCCGTGCTGGATTGGGCGAAGAGCGGTTGGATACGCGAGATGCTCGGAGGGAAGGCGCTGTGAAAGAGATCATCACATTACGCGATGACTCCTGCAGGTACACTGGCGAAGTCGGGATCGATTTCGCCTTGAAGCAATCTTTGTGGTGACCGGATGGCGCGCAGGCCGATGCTCTCGTTAGAGTACCGTCCTGCGTAGGGTCCTCGTGGCGATTGGTCGCGAGGTCTTCCAAAATCGGCGGCGCAAGGGCGGTTGCAGCAGACTCGCCGGTCGGTACCTTTGTAGTCAGTCGGGTGGACTAGCCGTTGAATCACAAGGATAGGTCAGCAAGACGGTGATCTCATGAGCGCCTCAGAGTTACTTCGCTGGCAGTGGGAGGGTTATACGCGTTATCACCGCTCGCGATTCAACTTGCTGCTTCATATTGTGGTAGTACCCGTGTTCCTGGCGGGCAATGTTGCTCTCATCGTGGCGTTCGTTCAGCGGTCATGGCTCGTCGGAATCGTTGCTGTTGTCGCGACAAGTTTCTCGGTTGCGCTCCAGGGCCGAGGTCACCGTCGAGAGCCAGTGCCGCCGGAGCCGTTCACAAGCCCAGTGAATGCCGTGTCACGAATCTTCCTGGAACAGTGGGTGACCTTTCCGCGGTTCGTACTTTCCGGAGGCTGGTCGCGTGCGCTGCGTCAGCAGGCGGCGCCCTGACACTGTGCTACGAAACTATCGGGCGGCGAAAAGGGAGGACAAAGACGTGAGAACAAGCAGAATTCTGTTGACGCTCTTTCTGTCAATAAACACGATAAGCATCTTCTCGCTGGAGCCAAAAATATCGGCGCCGCGCACACTCGATATTTACTTCATAGACGTTGAAGGCGGCGCGGCGACACTCATAGTCACCCCCTCAGCGGAGTCTGTGTTGATAGATGCCGGCTGGTCGGATGTCGACGGGCGCGACGCCAAACGCATACAGCGAGTGATGCAGCAGGCGGGGATTACCGCGATTGACCACTTAGTCGCGAGCCATTATCACCAGGATCATTACGGCGGGATCCCCGATTTGAGCCGAGTGGTTACCGTCAAACACTATTACGATCATGGGAAAATGGATTCGATGACCGAGGATCCGAAGTTTGCGGAGAGATACGGCGCTTATCAAGCGGCGGCAAATAAACAGACCACCGCGCTAAAACCGGGAGACACGATCCAATTGAAAGCGGCGCCCGGTACACCACCGCTAAAACTTCTTTGCGTTGCTGCCAACAGTGAAGTGATTGGCGGTCAGAAGGCGGGCGCCAACCCTGTCTGCGGTTCAACCCCGCCACAAGAGGACACAAGTGAAAACGGACGCAGCGTCGCCTTGCTGCTAAGTTGGGGCGGATTTGAATTCCTGGATCTCGCAGACTTGACCTTCAACATCAGCCAACGCCTGGTCTGTCCCGTAAACCAAATAGGAGATATTGACCTCTATCAGGTGACTCATCACGGAAGCGATATAGACAACGATCCTTTGCTGCTGCGTAGTTTTCGCCCGTCGGTCTCGGTGATGAACAACGGTCCGCGCAAAGGCGGGCAACCGGGTACACTGATGTGGTTGCAAAAGATGCCCTCGTTTAAGGCTTTCTATCAACTTCATCGAAACGTACAGATTCCGGCCGAGCAAAATGCAGCCACCGAGTTTATTGCCAACCTTGATGAGCAGGCGGATGCTGGAAATATGATCTCGGTCTCGGTTGATTCATCCAAGAGGGCTTTCACCGTAACAAACGGTCGCACCAACGAGACCAAAAGCTTCGCCTTCAAATAGAAAGACCGTGCCGCTGACACGAGCGTCATATGCATAGAACAGCCTTCCTGGGCATCGTTGTAGCTGTACTCGTCATCTCGACGTCGTTAGTACAACCCTCTCTTAGTAGAGAGCTTTCTGATGCCCATGAGAAACAGTCTCCAAAGAAGTCGGGTGAGTTTACTTTTGTGCGAACGATCTACCACTCTCCTTTTGGTGGCCGGCGAGGCGGCTCCTGGGCGGTGGACTATCCGGAGGCTGACTATCATTTCATCATCGGTGTGCGCGACTGGGCGGGAACGAATCTAGACATTTCTGCCGAGCCAAAACAGATAGAAATTCTCGACGAGCAGCTCTTCAGTTATCCGCTCATATACTTTGTGGAGCCCGGATACATGGAGTTCTCTGACGAAGAAGCCGAGCGGTTGCGTGAATACGCGTTACGCGGCGGCTTCCTGTTTCTGGACGACTTCTGGGGCAGCTATGAGTGGGAAAATGTGCGTGAACAGATGGGACGGGTTTTCCCTGAGTACCAGATAAAGGACCTGCCGCCCGATCACTCTCTCTTCCATTGTTACTTTGATATCAACGAGGTGATACAAGTGCCGGGGATCGGTTCGTGGCTGGGTCGCGGTGTAACTCATGAGAAAGGTGGCATTGTTCCGCACTATATGGGAATACAGAATGAAAAGGGTCGCCTCTTTGCTTTCATCGCGCGCAACTGCGATCTGGGTGATGCGTGGGAGTGGATAGACGACCCCCGCTATCCGCTTAAGTACGGCCTTGCAGCTTATCGAGTCGGGGTCAACGTTGTCATCTATGCGATGACCCACTAAACGGGCAAGGGGAGAAGGGGAGAAAGGGAGAGGGGGAGAAAGGGAGAAAGGGAGAAAGGGAGAGGGGGAGATGAACATATGAGAATCGTAAAGACATTCGCTGTGTTGGTTGGTTTAGCCGTCGGCTCGGCCGGGTCCTTCGCGCAGGGGCCTGGTGCTGAACGTCAACAATTCATTCGCGTGGAAGCTCCGGTAGTCGTCCTGACACACGTGCGAATAATCGACGGCACCGGCGCTGCCGCTCGTGATGATCAGACGATCGTGATCGCTGACGGCAAGATCCAATCGATCGGCGCAAGTGGAGCGAGTGCGCCACCAAATCTGCCGGCGAATGCACAGACGGTTGATCTGCAGGGGTGCACGGTCCTGCCCGGGCTTGTGGGTATGCACGATCACATGTTTTTTCCGATGGGCGGCTCGCCGCCGATGTACTCCGACATGGGCACAAGCTTTCCTCGTCTCTACCTGGCCATGGGCGTCACCACGATTCGCACGACCGGTAGTGTTGCGCCCTTCACCGATCTCGAAATCAAACGGCTGATCGACGCAGGCCGGATGATCGGACCCAAGATGCATATCACCGCTCCGTATCTCGAGGGGCGCGGGTCGTTCACCCCGGTGATGCACGAACTGACCGGTCCCGACGACGCCCGGAGGATGGTGAACTTTTGGGCGGACGAAGGAGCTACTTCTTTCAAAGCTTATATGAACATCACCCGTGATGAATTGCGTTCGGCGGTCGAAGAAGCGCATAAACGCGGACTCAAGGTGACAGGACATCTCTGCTCGATCGGTTACCGGGAAGCAGCCGAGATCGGCATCGACAACCTCGAGCACGGATTGATGGCGGATTCAGAGTTTGTCGCAAACAAACAGGCGGATCAATGTCCGGGCGGAGCGGTTAGCGCCAGCCTCAGACAACTGGATCTGAATAGTCCTGGGGTGCGCGACACGATCAGTACTCTGGTGGCGAAGAATGTGGCGATAACATCCACGCTTCCGGTTTTCGAAGCCGGTAGCGCACCGTTGTCCAGGAGCGGCCTCGGCGCGGCCTCGGCGTTACTCAATCCGCGGATGCTCAATGTGATGTCAACCGATGCCAGGGTTCGCTATCTGACGGCGCGGGCCCGTGTCTCATCCGATCCCGGAAACCTGGCGCTGCTCCGCAAGGCGATGGATTTCGAGCACGCGTTTGTGCAGGCCGGGGGTTTGCTGATAGCGGGATTAGATCCAACCGGTAACGGCGGCATAGTGGCGGGGTTTGGCGATCTGCGTGAGGTCGAGCTTCTGGTCGAAGCAGGATTTTCGACTTTAGAAGCGATAAAGATAGCCACCTTCAACGGCGCGAAGTTCCTTGGCGAAGACGCGCACATCGGGTCGATTGCAGTAGGGAAGCAAGCCGATTTGATGGTTGTGAGGGGCAACCCGGCAGCGAACATCAGCGAAATAGAAAAGGTCGAAATTGTCTTCAAGGATGGAGTGGGTTACGACTCGGAGAAGCTGATTCAATCGGTGCAGGGGTTGGTGGGAATCCGCTGAGAGTCATTCACCATCAGGGATCTGCTCTATGACGGGAGCAGTCTCCTGAGCTCTACAACCAACTAGTCACTTCTCCACTCAGGCTTGTCCCACGCGCCCGGAGGCAAGTAATGAAACCGAATTAAGTACATCTTGTCGCCGCTTCCGTGTCTTGCGATTTGCAGCAACTCATCAACGCTCTCGAATCCCGATTCGCGGGCCAAATCGTTCGTGAGGTCGACGCCGGCAATCGGCGCAATAGAATCCACAATGATGTGACCCTCATCCATCGGGTAACGACCGCCTACCTTTACGTGGGGACGCTGCCAGACACGAATGCTGCATTTGATTAACCCGAGCCGGATTCCCGGGCGAAGCCGTTTGGTGAACATCATACGGGACCTCCTTCGACCGTTTTGCCGGCCTCGCGGAAGATCTGGGCGAGTCGGCGAGCCCTGGGTACGCAGCATCGCATCATAGCAAGCCCGCGCAGCGGGTGACAGCCTGTCACCCCGGGGCGACTCCGCTATTGCGGGCGGAATCACTACATTCAGAGACGATCCCGATCAGGGACGCACTAATTCGGCGCCGAGCACGAACAACCGTTGTTGCTGGTGTCTCGGTCGGTGATCGAACAGGTGAGAACCCCGACAGGCTTTTGCAAACTTGCGCTGCCCCGATGGGTTCCGTTGTCTACCTGTGCGGTCAACCTCCGATCAGAGCCGTAGTGAGTCAGCATGAAGTAATTCCCCTTTCTTGAGGGCGTTCCTGTCCCGCTTACCACCGTGCCGCCGCAACAGAAGAGGTAATCGCCGGTCACCGAGTTCCAGAGCAGCACTTTCGAAGAAGAGGAATCATCCTGAAGACAAACATCGAAGGTTGTGACCGTGAACGAGCAACTGGATTGATTCCCCGCCGTGTCGGTAGCAGTGCAGGTGACGATCGTGGTTCCAATTCGGAAGGCACTGCCCGATGGCGGGGTGCAGACTATGCTCGCCACGCCGCTGTCGTCAGTCGCTATCGGATCAGGGAAGTTGACGACGACCGTCGGCTGACCGGGGCTGCCGACCACCGTGATGTTGCCGGGGCAGGTGATGACCGGCGGCTCGGTATCGGGGAGGCACTTGAAGATGTAAGACGCACCTCTCACCGCGTCGTCCCCAAGTGCGCCGACGAGGATAGTGTCGCCGCTGATTGAGACCGAGAAGCCGAAGGAGTCGGACGCCTCGCCATCAGAGGCGGTAAGCCTGGTTACCTGGCCCCAGCTATCGGCGCCTCCCTGATTGCGTTCGTAGACATAGGCTGTTCCTTGAGCGGAGTCGTGTGCTGGTGCGCCGATGAGGATGGTGTCGCCGCTGATTGAGACTGAGATGCCGAAGTTGTCAATTGCCGCGCCGTCGGAAGCAGTGAGCTTCGTGACCTCGCCCCAGCTATCTGCCCCTCCCTGATTGCGCTTGTACACGTATGCCGAGCCTTGAGAGGAGTCGTCCCCTCTTGCGCCGACTACGATGGTATCGCCGCTTATGGAGACCGAGGCGCCGAAGTTGTCATTCGCCGCGCCATCGGATGCGGTGAGTTTGGTGACCTCGCCCCAAAGGTCTGCTCCTCCCTGATTTCGGCCGAACACATAAGCCCCGCCTCTAAATGAGTCATACCCGGCTGCGCCGACCACGATGGTTGCGCCGCTGATCGAAACCGATTGGCCAAAGGCGTCACCCTTCACGCCGTCAGAAGCGGTGAGTTTGGCAACCTGGCCCCAGTCATTTGCCCCTCCCTGATTGCGCTCGAAGACATAGGCCGCGCCTCGAGAGGAGTCATCCCCGGCTGCGCCGACGATGATGGTGTCGCCGCAGATCGAGACCGCTTGGCCGAATAGGTCATTCGCCTCGCCATCGGATGCGGTGAGTTTGGTGACCTCACCCCAGTTATCTGCTCCTCCTTGATTGCGCTCAAACACATGGGCCGAGCCTCTCAAGGAGTCATTCCTGTTTGCGCCGACGACGATGGTATCCCCGCTTATAGAGACCGATTGGCCGAATAGATCATCCTGTGCACCATCAGAAGCAGTGAGCTTTTTGACCTCACCCCAATTATCTGCTCCGCCCTGATTGCGCTCGAACACGTATGCTGCGCCTATAAAGGAGTCGTCCCCGAATGCTCCGACGACAATTGTATCGCCGCTTATCGAGACCGAGTCGCCGAATTGGTCAGTCACTGCGCGGTCGGATGCAGTTTGCTTGTCCCGCTCTATCCAGTTGTCGCACCCATTGACATACAGATAGGCCGCGCCTCTCTGGGAGTCGTCCACATCTGCACCGACGATGATGGTCGCCCCGCTTATCGAGACTGATATGCCGAATTGGTCGCCCGACTCGCCGTCGGATGCCGTGAGTTTTTTCAGCTCGCCCCAGTTGTCTGCTGCCCCTTGATTGCGCTCAAACACATAAGCCGAGCCACTCAAGGAGTCGTCGGCAAATGCGCTGGCAAGGATGGTGTCACCGCTTATCGAGACCGAAAATCCGAATTGGTCACCCGCCTCGCCGTCGGATGCAGTGAGTTTGGTGACCTCACCCCAAAGGTCGGCGCCGCCCTGATTTCGCTCGAACACATAAGCCCCACCTCTATTGGCGTCGTCCGCGGATGCGCCGACGACGATTGTGTCGACACTGATCGAGACCGAAGCGCCGAATCGATCATGCGCCACGCCATCGGATGCGGTGAGTTTGGTAATCTCGCCCCAGTTATCCGTTCCCCCTTGATTGCGCCCGAACACATAGCCCGAGCCTCTAAAAGAGTCGTCCCCGACTGCGCCGACAAGGATAGTGTCGCCGCTTATGGAGACTGATATGCCGAATCGGTCCCCCCCCGCGCGGTCGGATGCAGTGAGTTTGGTGACCTGGCCCCAAATATCTGCTCCTCCCTGATTTCGCCCGAACACATACGCCCCGCCTTTAAATGCGTCATTTACGAGTGCGCCAACGACGATGGTGTCGCCGCTAATAGAGACCGATTGGCCGAAGGAGTCACTCGCCGCGCCATCTGATGCAGTGAGCTTAGTGACCTGGCCCCAAAGGTCTGCTCCGCCCTGATTTCGCTCGAACACATAAGCCCCACCTCGATTGGCGTCGTCCGCGGATGCGCCGACGACGATTGTGTCGACACTGATCGAGACCGCGTTGCCGAATTGGTCATTCTCCTCGCCGTCGGATGCGGTGAGTTTAGTGACCTCGCCCCACAGATTTGCTCCTCCCTTGTTGCGCTCGAATATGTATGCTGAGCCTCTACCGGAGGCGTCCTTATATGCGCCGACGACAGTCGTGTCGCCGCTGATCGAGACCGCTCGTCCGAAGAAGTCATCTGCTTCGCCATCTGATGCGGTGAGCTTCTTCACCTGACTAAACAGCGGGTCAATGGTCACGGGATACAGCGCCTCAAGGTCCGCCACCTCGATGCTCACTCTGCGGCCTTGCACCTTCATCGCCGCTGCCAACTCTTTGCCGGCCGCGTCGATCACTTTCAGCCTGTCATAGCTCACCGTCAGCCCATCACGGTCGCTCAGGATCAGCCCATTGCCGTCGGCGTTCCCTTGGAGACTGAATCCTCCGCCAAACTCCATCTCGACTCGCAAAGGTTCGTCACCCCCGCGCTGCATCGGCGGGCTGTTCAACGTAAAGCCGTGTTCGATGCCTACCGCCCGGTTCTCGTACCATTCCGTGATCTGTGGCCAGTGGTCAGGAGTGAGTGATGGGTTGCTCTTGAGGTGATGTTGATAAGAGAAGCGATTGGCGTCAGCGGTCATCACCGGCTCGCCTGTGGTCGCGAGAATCTTGTCGCCGTAACCGGCTCCGATCAGTCGCACGCTCGCTTCACTTGTTCGATAACGTGGCTTGCTGTCAGGCAGGACTCTGGCTCTTGCATCTTTGTCGGGTGCCGCCTGGTCATTCGCATAAGCGATCGGTTGTTTGACGATCAATCGCATGGCTGTGTCATCAAACTTCATGCTCATGCGAAGAGACGAATTCTCAGCATAGTATTCCCCCGTGCCTGGCTTGTCGGCATAGACTTTGTAGCGCGCCGCCGCCATCGCCTCTTGCAGCGACCCGTATGAGCCCTGTCGCTTCAAATACTCAACCGCCTCCTTGCCTTGCAGATTCGGCAAGCTGGTTTCCTCGTTCTCCCTCAAGGTCGAAGCATTCTTTGATGGCGAGGTTGAATTTGGCTGAAGCGACACCGCAGGGAGAACAGACAGGCTTGCCAGCATCACGCAAATAGATAAGTACCAGGCGGCGCCTTTCCCGCTGAAAAGTGGCGTGCAGTCTTCTGAGTAAAATGTAAAGTTGAAGGGATCCATTTCTTTGTCCTCCTGTATGAGATTCGCCTGCAATCAGAGACTTGACGCAGCGCGCACTAAGCCTGTCTCGACGACAGGTACTGTTGTCTCGAGTCTCTCTTTCTGATTGAGCTTGAAACGACTGCGAGCGAAGCGCCCGCTGTTACTGGTTCCTTATTCAGGGATTCGATACGGACTTCGTTCACGGTCTCGACTGGTAGCGTGAGCGGTGAATTCACACACCAATCATTGAGATTATGACTGTCTGCCTTGTTTTGAATGTCAATGTTCATCGAATTGCTCCTTATCAATTTGGGGTTGTTTCGCTCCAGCCTTTTCACAATTGGTCACAAAGCCGACTTACGCGCAGCATCCGTTCGAAGCAGGATTGCCCTGATGTCTCTCAGCCTGTCTTTTGGCACGTAGTAGCCGGCTCCGGCTTCGCGCGCCGCGTCTCGGAACTTCTCGTCGTCGTAGTTAGTCACGATGACTATGCTCGCCTCGGGAAACGCATTCCGGATTTCGCGGGTGGCCGTGATTCCGTCCATCCTGTCCATCCTTATGTCCATCAGAACCCAATCCGGTTGGGATTGACTGTAGGCGGAGAGCGCATCTGCGCCGTCTTCGCATTCGGTGATTGATTCGGCGATGTCTTGTACAAGACTCCGTACCAGCCGCCGCATCTGAAAATTGTCTTCTACGATCAGGAGTTTCATTTCGCGTCCAGTCCTTCTAAGCACGGTCTTATTATCGTGAGAATGGATGTTCAAGTGAATGGGGAGTTCTGCCCTATTTCAAAGGGTAGTCTCCCCTTTCTTGTTAGGTAGTTCTACCTATTGGTGGGCAGGAGTCAGTCGCCGCTAACTCCCGTTTTGAATCATCTGGTCTTCCGCGGCGTCGAACTCGAACAGTGGGTCAAGTGTGAGATAGTTGTGAGAAAATCGGTCGTGAGAAGATTAACCCTATGATCCAGCCTAAACAGAAAAGAAACAGCAGACGTCGTGAGATGGATGATGAGGACAACGAGAGCGAGACCAGGTTGAACCTCGAAGGTGACGTGGATGCCCTGTTCAAGCTTCCGTTAGCAGACTTCACCGGCGCACGCAATAATCTCGCCGCGCGGCTGAAACGGGAAGGGCGTGCTAACGACTCGAACCTCGTAAAGGCGTTGGCCAAGCCTTCAATCTCAGCGTGGGCGGTCAATCAACTCCATTGGACGCATCGCGAGGCATTTGATCGGCTGCTCTCAACCAGTCAACGCCTTCGACACTCTCAGACTTCGCACCCCGGCGCGAGGATGGCGGACTTGCGCGGATCGCTCGACGCGCGAGGCGAAGCGCTCTCCCAGTTGTCGGATCTAGCGACTGTATTGCTGCGCGAGGCGGGTCACAACCCAACGCCCGATACGATACACCGCATAACTACTACCCTCGAGGCGCTCTCCGCCCACGCAACACCTTCGGAGGGTCCAACACCCGGACGCCTCAGTCAGGACGTAGACCCGCCGGGTTTCGAATCGCTCGCCTCACTGATTCAGGGCACCGGCACTACGAAACGCGATGAGGAACTTGCAAGGGTTACCCCGTCACAAAAGTCAGGCGGCGTCGCAACGAAAACCCAGCAAGCCAAACCATCTGTTAAGGTACAAGAGGTCCTCCAGGCTGAAGAGACGCGTCGGGCGAAAATTGCGACCGCGAAAGTTTTATTGCAAGAAGCCAGGAGATCGCTGAGTGAAGCGCAGCGTAGGGCACAGCGCTCGGAGGCAGTGCAGAAAAAGGCGCATGCTGAGGTGAAGAAGGCCGAGGCAGAGGCAAGGCAAGCCGAGAAGCACTTGCGTGACGCAGAGCAGCGTTTCAATAAGGCAAGCGCCGCTTCGGAGGATGCCGCAAATCGCGCGAAACGTATCTCTGCCGAAGCAAAAGAGACCGCACAGGGTGTGAACGACGCCGAGCGCACACTCGAAGAAGCATCCACAGAGCTAAAGTTGTTGCTTCAAGAATCGGCCGCCAGGTAGCGGAAACAGAGACCGACGAAACCGGCCTGGCCTGAATTGCGGGGCCGAGGTGTTCTCAGTGAAACACCGGAAGGCGAGCGCAAGCCCGCGTTAGCGGGCGACAGTGTGTAGCCCGCGCAGCGGGCGACAGTATGTAGCCCAGGGGCGAGTCCGCGAGCCTTGGGTTTAAACGCGCGCCGACGCAAGCCCGCGCAGCGGGCGACAGCATATTGCCCAAGGCGAGTCCGCGCGCCCTGGGTATGCGACACGACCACCTGCAAGCCCGCGCAGCGGGCGACAGCATATTTCCCAAGGCGAGTCCAGACGCAACCACTGCATTCAGAAACGATCCGGGTGGTACGTCACCCCATGAGCCACCAGTAACGCGATCAACTCGTCTCGAAACGACACCTTCGCATGATGCTCGCGCTGATTTTGTATATAGCGCCTGACTCGTTGCACCTGGGATTCGCTCACTGTGAATGCTGAGTAGCCCTCCTGCCAACCAAATCCTCGTCGTTGAGACTTCGACCATTTGGATGTATTGGCTTTGAGCTTCTCTAGAGGAAATCGGAGACAGCAATTGTGGGTGGAAGCTTTGCCAGGATATGCAGATGATCTTCGACGCCGCCTATTTCCAACGACGTGGCCTTGAGCCCGCGAATCGTTCCGCCGTTGTATTCATATAACCTCGGCTGGAAATCAACATCGGTTAGCGGTCTGCGATCTTTCGTTCCGAAGATTATGTGAAAGACGAGGTTCGTGCATGAGTGTGCCATAGGTCCTCCTGGCGCACCCAGGATTACGCTGTCACCCGCCGCGCGGGCTTGTCCAGTCGTTGACATCCTGCCCAGGGCTCGCGGACTCGCCCTGGGCAATATGCTGTCGCCCGCTTCGCGGGCTAGCGTCCCAGCAGTGTTGCGTACCCAGGGCTCGCGGACTCGCCCTGGGCCACCTGCTGTCGCCCGCTTCGCCAGCTAGCCGCCACGCTGTCGCGGCGGGCTGCCGCATCGATAGATGCTGAACTCCTCGGCTGGCTATTGCACTCCCAACTGCGCCTTCAGAAAGCGCTCGTATCGCTGTTCCAACAACTCTACCGCAGGCCGGTCGTCAACTCGTCGGGGCAGAATGATCCTCGAGCCGTGGAGCGCCTGAATCGCATGGGCCTCCCTCATCCCAAGCGCGCAATCGAACCTGCAACTGTATCGCGGGTACAACCTACGGCTTGGCCGCCGCGCTGACTGCGCGGTCAATAAACTCAGCGATGTTGTTGTGCAGTGTCACTCGGTCCTCGTCTCTCAGATACATCATGTGACCGGCGTTGTAATAATTCAGTCTGACGTTCTTCTGCAGCTCTGCCGGCAATCCGAGGTGAGTCATGGTGAACTCGGTCGCGAAGAACGGCGTCGCCATGTCGTAATATCCGTTCTCGACCTGCACCAGCAGTTTGGGATTGGAGACCATCGCCTGCAACAACTCATCCTGCGAGCTGGGCGCGCTGGGGAATCCTCCGCCCCCGCCTCCACGCGAAAACCCACCCGTGCGTGTCCAATTCCAGCCGCGGCCACCCTTGCGATTGTTGTATTGTTTGTCACGGCCGAATTTCAGCTCGTCGTGGTTATACATATTGATGAGCGCGGTGAAGGCGCCGCCAACTGCCGGGTCTTCGGGGTCGCCTTGCGCATCCTCAGCCAACAAGTTTGCTGTGTACCCGGTAAAGCGGGCATCGATTCGTCCGCTCGTCAGTCCACGGCTGCGCAACAGCTCGACGTTAAACTGGCTGAGCTTGGGCCGCAGATTCGCCTTGACCAGATAGTCTTCGCTCAAACCCGTGAAGTAAGAGAGCTTCCGGGCGACCGCCGTGCGCTGCGCCGCCGGTAGCGCGCTCCCTTTGAACAACGCGTCCGCATAATCGGTCTGCGCGTATCGGCGCGCTTCTTCTATGAACTCGCCGAGGTTAGCCGGATGGTTTTTGAGGGCCTTATGATACCAGGCGACCGCGGCATAGCTCGGGAGATAATAAATGTATGGCCGGTCATCGCCTGCAGCGAAGGTGATTGTCGATAGATCCAGCACCGAAGAGATCAACACGATCCCGTTGAGGTGCATGTTGTAGCGCCCTTGAAGCAGATTGCCGAGGACCGCCGAGCGAAACGTCCCGTAGCTCTCACCAATCAGAAATTTGGGCGAATTCCACCGGTCGTTGCGGCTGATGTAAGTTTCGATAAACCGCCCAAAGGCTCCCGCGTCTTCATCGACGCCGTAGAAGTCATGGTCAGTCGCCTTGCCCACGATGCGACTGTAGCCGGTGCCCATAGCATCGACGAACACAAGGTCCGTTTTGTCCAACAGGCTCTCGGGATTATCCACAAGCTTGTAAGGCGCAGGCGGCGTGAATTCGCCGTTAACAGTCCAAACGCGCCTGGGACCGAACGCTCCCATGTGCAGCCACATCGAGGCAGAGCCTGGCCCGCCGTTGTAAAGAAAAGCAATTGGCCGCGTGCTCGGGTCCTTCACATCGCTGCGCGTATAGGCGACTGAATAAAGAAGACCTGTGGGCTCACCGGCGTCGTTCTTGAGGAGAGTGGTTCCGGCGCTTGCCTTGTAGGAGATGGTTTGCCCGCCGATTTGAATGGTGTGATCGGTGACCGACCACTCTTCTTTAGGGGTTTCAGTTGGCGTGGGGCGCGCCTCCTGAGAACGGCCCTCAGGTGTTTGGGTCTGCGGCCGTCCCTGCTGGGGATCCATCTGTGCGAATGCCGGCCGCACAGACAAGGCGCCGCCAGCCCCTGCAATCATCAGTGTTATGAGCATCAGCTTCAGAGAGTTTCTCATTTTCGTTCTCCATTGAATATTAGTGGGATTAGTCACTCATACAGTCACACCTCAAGGCCGACTCTGCAGCGACTCGTGACGGAAAAGCATTTGTCAGAGGTGAATGAGCCCTCCGACAAGCTGGACAATATACCAGGTTCAGCAAAGATCGAAAGAGCAGACGGTAAGTAAGTGTTAAGTAAGATTGGAAGTGTCCTGATTCTAAGTCTTGTTAGATGCGCTGGTAACGACTTCCTTCACACTGCTTCTTCTTAATCGAGACCAGTCAATCAGAAGTCCGGACCTTGGATAACGTATCTTGGCTTCAAAACCGTAATACCTGCGAGCTGGTCGGAATCGTTCGTCGCCAAGTCCGTCAGACCGAGCTTCCTCATTGTGGCGATCGTAAACGGGTAAGCAGGCGAATTTTGGCAAATGTCAACAATGTCAAGCCTGACCCCACGACGACGGCGTCGGAAACACCCCCGTCGAGTAATTTGGCGATGTGCGGATGACTCAGCGAAGCGAGGATTTGCCGTTCGCGTCCAGAAACTCCCTTTGATGTTTCTGGCTCTCGCAAACCACCCGCCCCGGGTGGTCCGACGCCGCCTGCGAGATGGCGCAGATCGTCATAGACGAGTTCGAGCAGCTTGCCCGGCGCGCTTTCGTCCCCTGCGCTCACCCGGCTGAGCAAAACCGTCACGTCGTGAGGTGGACGCTCAGTCATTCCGTTCTTTTCCCAGACAGGACGGTACTAGACCAAACTTTTGCCCTAGCGTCATTTTTCGTGGGCTGTTTTACCGCTGGTTTGCGCCCTATGGATTGAGGGGCAAAACAAGCTGGTGTCTGGCCCTTCGGGAGTGAACTTGAGGGTGCCGCTGGCAACTTCAATGTCTCTTGGCCTTTTTTGGACTTGAGGGCCGCCAATCTCAACCGGGCGAAAGGCAACAACCGCGTCCGAGAATGAAATCTGGAGGAATGACATGAAACGCTCAAACTCAACCTCACCGGTTAGAGCGACTTTTTGCGACGAGACCGCTCGGGGGGCAGCATGAACATCCCCAGAAGCTCCCCATTGCAGAGATTCCTCCGCGGGCCAGTCGGCCATTTTCTCGTTCAACTGGTTGTCCTTCTGCAAGTGTTTCAAGGCTGGCCGGTTTGGCAGTTGATTGCGGCCGAGGCTCTCAGCTCGAACACCCGGTCGCAGCCTTCCTCCGGTACTTCCACGTCAACGAGTTCAGCTTCCAAAACGTCGCCGAACAATTTTGCCGGTGGATCGAGCACGACACCCCCTGGCTTCGGACCGGAAGATTTCACGCGCGGCAAAGGAAAATCCGTTTCTGTAACCCGCAATCTTGCCAGTGGATCGAGCACAGCCCCGGGCTTCGGACCCGAAGATTTCACGCGTAGCACTGGAAAGCCCGTTTCTGTAACACGCAATTTTGCCGGCAACCCAGGCCTGGTGTGCATGCTTCGAATCGACAACGGAGGCCAAAACGGCCAATATTCCCGGGTTTCCAGCGCAACCATTACGTTAAACGGTGTCCAGGTTGTAAGTCCGAACGAGTTTAACCAGAATGTCGCAGTCATCGAAAAACCCGTCACACTTGCACTCGATAATAGTCTTATAGTCAACGTGAGTTCGAAGCCCGGTAGCGGATTCACGCTGCGGATCCGTTGTGCTAGTGTCCCGCCGGTAGCCGATGCGGGCCCTGATCAGACCGTCGCTGTCGGAGACACGGTTCGACTCGACGGCAGCGGCTCCAGCGACGTCGATGGCGACGCGCTCACTTTCTTTTGGCTCCTTACCGTGCCTGCTAACAGCGCTGCGGTGCTTTCTGATCCTACCCTGATCAACCCTACCTTTGCAGTGGATCTCCCGGGCGACTATGTGGCCGAGCTTATAGTCAACGATGGCACGGCGGATGGCGCACCGGATACGGTGACAATCTCCACCACCAACTCACCCCCTGTTGCCGATGCCGGTCCGGACCGGACGGTCTTTGTGACCGACACGGTACAACTCAATGGCGGGGGCTCCACCGATGTGGATGGAGGCCCGCTGACCTTCTTCTGGTCATTGACTGTTGTACCAATCGGGAGTGGGGCGTTCTTAAACGATACTTCTGCCGTGAACCCGTCCTTTGTAACAGATCTTCCTGGTATCTATAGGGCGCAACTCATTGTGAATGACGGATTTGTGGATAGCGCGCCGAATACGGTGACAATCACCACCACCAACTCACCCCCTGTAGCCGATGCGGGTCGCGCCCAGACCGTTGCGCAAGGCGCTACGGTGCACCTCAATGGAGGCGCCTCCAGCGATCCAGACGGCGACTCGCTGACCTTTTTCTGGTCGCTTCTATACAAGCCTCAAGGCAGCACAGCGTCCCTTTCAACCCGGTTTATTTCAAATTCAACCTTCATCGCAGACCAGCCGGGCACCTATGTCGCGCAGCTAATCGTTAACGACGGCATTGTCAACAGCGCACCCGCGACCGTGATGATCTCCACCGAGAACTCAGTTCCAATCGCCAATGCGGGGCCGGACCAGAACGGCCATACCGGGTCCACAGTGCAGCTCGACGGGAGCGGCTCCGTTGACCCTGACGGCTCCGCTCTCTCTTATTTCTGGTCGCTGCTCTCGCAACCGAACGGCAGCGCCGCAGCCCTCTCGGACGCTTCGGTCGTCAACCCGGCCTTTCTTGCGGACCGGCCGGGCCTTTACGTTGCCCAGTTAATCGTTCGCGATGGCTTGCTCGTCAGCTCCCCCGACACGGTCACGGTCACCGTCACCTTGAGCGCTAGCCAGGCACCCGTGATCACCAGTGCCAACGCCGCGACGTTCACGGCCGGCGCGGCCGGGAGCTTCACGGTCACGACGACGGGCTTGCCCACGCCGTCGATTGGGCGCGGCGGCGTCGCGCTGCCGAGCGGCGTGACATTCGTGGACAACGGCAACGGCACGGGCACGCTTTCCGGAACTCCCGCGGCGGGCACCGGCGGCGCCTACGCGCTGACGTTTACCGCGACCAATGGGGTTTCGCCGAACGCTATCCAGAACTTCACTCTGACAGTCGATCAGACACCCGCGATCACCAGTGCCAACGCCACGACGTTCACGGCCGGCGCGGCGGGAAGCTTCACGGTGATGACGACGGGCTTCCCCTCGCCGTCGATTACGCGCGGCGGCGTCGCGCTGCCGAGCGGCGTGACATTCGTGGACAACGGCAACGGCACGGGCACGCTTTCAGGAACTCCCGCGGCGGGCACCGGCGGCGCCTACGCGCTGACGTTTACCGCGAGCAACGGGGTTTCGCCGAACGCTATCCAGAACTTCACGCTGACAGTCGATCAGACACCCGCGATCACCAGCGCCAACGCCACAACGTTCACGGCCGGCGCGGCGGGAGGCTTCACGGTGACGACGACGGGCTTGCCCACACCGTCGATTGCGCGGGGCGGCGTCGCGCTGCCGAGCGGCGTGACATTCGTGGACAACGGCAACGGCACGGGTACGCTTTCCGGAACTCCCGCGGCGGGCACCGGCGGCGCCTACGCGCTGACGTTCACGGCGAGCAACGGTGTCGCACCGAACGCCATCCAGAACTTCACGCTGACGGTCAACCAGGCGAACAACGCGCCGACTATTACTTCGATCGCAGTCACTGCCGCTACAGTGGGCCAACCCTACAGCTACGATGTTAACGCGACCGATCCCGATGCGGGGGATGTATTGACCTTTTCACTGACGACCTTCCCCACGGGTATGACGATCGACAGCGGGACGGGTCTCATTGCCTGGACACCGGCAGCGAATCAGACCGGCGCACAGGATGTGACCGTACAGGTGACTGACGGGCCTCCTGGTGGTACGGCCATGCAGAGTTTTACCATTCAAGTGAGCGGAATCAATCCCAACAACATGGCGCCGCGCGCCCAAGCCAACAGTTACACGATTCGCGCCGATCAGATATTGACTGCGTCCGCGCCTGGGGTGCTCGGCAACGACAGCGATCCGGAAAACGATCCCATGGTCGCTCGTAAACTCACCGACCCCACTCGTGGTGCGCTCAGTTTCAACGGCGATGGGTCGTTCTCCTACACGCCCGGCGCCGACAATCTAACCTGCGCTATCCCACCGCCGGCGGTAGGCATCTCTTTCACCGAACCGCTGGGGGTCAATGTGGGGATTCTCGGCACCGCTTCCTCGCCAGTTCGTGGCTTGGCCAAAGGCGACTTCAACCGTGACGGCTTCCTGGATCTCGCCGTGACCGAACAACCCGGTGGTTCCAGCGGCCTCGCGTGGCGCGTCGCGCTGACGCTCGGTAACGGCGATGGCACGTTTCAGCCACCCGTGGTCCTGCACAGCTTCACCACCGACGCACGTCCCTCCGGCATTCTCGCCAGAGACGTGGACGGGGACGGTAATCTCGATCTGTTAGTGGTTGTGGAACTTGCCCGCCAATTGCTCTTCCTCAAAGGCCGGGGCGATGGCACCTTCGATCCCGCCGTGGTCAAGGCGGTGACCCAGTCGCCCGTCGGCCTGCAGAGTGCGGATGTGAATGGCGATGGTAAGATGGATCTCGTTACCCTCAACTACTTCAACAACACCGAGAATACCGTGTCGGTGTTGCTGGGCAACGGCGATGGCACATTCCAGAGCCCGGTCAACTACTCGACGGGGATCACTCAGGTAAGTGACCTGGCGCTGGGCGATGTCAATGGCGACGGCGCGCCCGATATCGTCGTCAGCAGCGGCCTCGCCAGCGGCAACCTCAGTGTGCTGCTCAACACCAACACCGGCAGCGGTGTTTTTGCTGCTGCCCAACAATATCCAGTGAAGATGTCCGTGAGCGGCTTCTACCTGGCGGACTTCAACCGCGATGGCAAGCTCGATGTCGTCCTCGGTGGATCGTTGTGTGAGTGGACCGGCGGGAATCCGACTGGGGAGTCTCTGACTGGGGTTTCCGGGGGTATGACCTTTATTCCGGGCAACGGCGACGGCACGTTTTCTGTGCCGCTATCGATACCGCCGAACCCGCCGACGCCGGCGAACCGCAGCCCGTTTACGACGCCGATGGCCAACGTTGCCGTCCGGGGCAGCTATAGCGAGAACGCAGCGCCGGATGTCAACGGCGACGGCATCCTCGATGTGGTCTTCGGCGACGGGAATAACATCGGCAATCTGCTACACGTGCGGCTGGGGAACGGCGATGGCACTTTTAGCACGACGGCTTGGGTGGCGTCGCCTGGACCGGTAGTCGGCGTGCAGCCGATATCTGTGCTCTTACCTGATAGCACGGGTGGGATCGGCTCTTTGGTGGTGGATGACTTCACCGGCGACGGGGTGATGGATATCGCCGTGGCGCACCTCGGCGGCAATAGCGCCGGTCGCGTCGCGCTGCTGCCGGGCACGACGCCGGGCCAGTTCGCTTCATCGCGAATCTTCCCGGTGCTGGAGCCGCCTTTCACGCTCAATTCATTTGCTGGCGGAAATGTTCTTGCGGCCTATCCGATGACGTTGGGTGACTTCAACAACGATGGCCAGCCGGAGCTGGCCGTGCTCGGGAGCTTTAATCGGGTCGGGCTGATGCCGGTTGCGCCGGACGGCAGCCTGGGACCGGTGCAGACGGCGATCGTCACACCCACGTCGCAACCGACCGGGCGCAAAATCCTCAGCGCCGACTTCGATCGCGACGGCAATCTCGATGTGGTGTGGATGAACAGCGGACTCACCGTCGCTTATGGCAATGGCGCCGGGCAGTTCACCGATCCCGTAGTCATTTCACCTCTGGCGACCAGTTTCACGAATTCCGTCGTCGCTGATTTTAATAACGACGGCTTCCCGGACCTGGCGGTCTATACCGGTACGTCGTCCGTGCCTTTGGCGATCGATGTGTATCTCAGCACCGGCGGGGGCCGCACTTTCACGCGGGTTCCCGGGAGTGCGCTTGCTCCCCTGTTCGCGAACTCTGTTCAAGGTATGGTCGCGGCGGACTTCGATCAAGACGGCGTGATAGACGTGGTGTTCAGTCAGGGATTTAACCTGACGAACCAACCCAGCGGCGTCCAGCAGTCCATGTTTTTGCGCGGCAACGGCGATGGCACCTTCCAGCCGGCGGTAGAGATTGCCAGCGGGATCCAGGGCGGGTTTGTCGACTACGCGGCGGCGGATGTGAACCATGATGGCAAGCTCGATCTGATCGGCATCGCTGTATACAGCGCCGCCCACGTGCAACTCGGCAACGGCGACGGCACCTTTCAGCCTCCTGTTCTCTATAACGCGGGTGTCGCTGGTACCCAGGGCCAGGTGGTGCTGGCCGACTTCGACTGGGACGGCCATCTCGATATCGCCCTGACTACGGATTCTCTCGGTAACGCCGGCCTGGGGCTGGCCGTGCTGCGAGGCCAAGGCGACGGCACCTTTACCGCCGCGCAGAAGTTCGCGGTCGGAAACCACGAGCGCACCGACTCGGCACTCCTCGTCGCGGACGTGAATAACGACGGACGACCGGACCTGATCGTCGGCGGGCGGAGCTTCTACGCCCAGGACTTCACCGTGTTGCTCAACAACAGCGCCGCGCGCGACGCCTGTATCTTCAGCGATAGTTTTACCTACGCGGCCAGTGACGGCAATAGCGATTCCGCACCGGTGACCGTGCGGATCACGATTCAGCCGGTCAACCATCCGCCGGTGATTACCTCCCTGCCGGTGACGACTGCGACTGTCGGCCAATTCTATATCTACGATGTCAGTGCTTTCGATCAGGACGCTGGGGACAAGAAGGCGTACGCGCTGGCGACGGCACCGTCGGGAATGACCATCGATCCGGGGACGGGCCAGATTCTGTGGCTGCCGGCAGCGAATCAGATCGGCCCAAAGAGCGTCAAAGTGCGGGTCTATGACTCCGCCGGCGAGTTTGCCGAGCAGAGTTTCAATGTGATTGTCACACAGCGGGCGACCGTGCCCGACGTCGTCGGCCAACTCCAGGTTGCCGCGCAGGGCAACATCACCGGCGCGGGGTTGACCGTCGGGACTATCACTTCCGTTAATAGTCCCACCGTCGCTGCCGGGATCGTCATCAGTCAAAGTCCAATTGCCGGAGTCTCAGTGCCGCTGAACAGCGCCGTCAGTCTCGTAGTCTCGCTCGGCCCGTTAGTGGTTCCGGACCTCGTTTCGATTACTGTCTTACCGAGTAACCCCGCGGTGCTCGTCGGCGGGAGTCAAGCGTTTAGCGCTACCGGTGTGCTAAGTGGCGGCGGCACCGTCGACGTGAGCCAGGGCGTGACCTGGGACAGCGGTACCACGTCGGTGGCGACGATCACGCCATTTGGCGTAGCGACGGGCATCGCGGCCGGGATCAGTAATATCAGTGCGACCCTTGGCGCGATCACCGGCTCGACCACGCTCGACGTGCGCGCGCGAGTGACCGGAGATACGACGTTCCCCATCGCAGCTATCACTACTCCGGCCGACGGCGCGGAGGTGACCAGTCCGGTCGATGTGATCGGCACCGCCACGGATGCCAACTTCTTCCGCTATGAGTTGTCCTATGCCCTGGCTGGCGAGACCAACTTCACCCTGCTGGCAACCGGTTCATCGCCAGTCGCCAATGGCGTGTTGGGACAATTCGATCCGACGCTGTTGATTAATGATCTCTACGACTTGAAGCTGACCGTGTTAGATCTCGGCGGCAACGAAACCTCGGTTATAGTCACCGTGCAAGTCGCCAGGGAGCTGAAGGTCGGCTTATTCACCATCACCTTCCAGGATCTCAATATCCCCTTGTCCGGGATTCCGATCACCATTGAGCGCACCTACGACAGCCGCGACAAGGGTCTGGGCGACTTTGGCATCGGCTGGCGCCTGGGGATTCAGACCCTGCGCATTCGTCCCAACCGTGAACAAGGCAGTGGCTGGGAGGTCAACAAAGTCGGCGGGGCGCTTGGATCCTTCGTCCTCTCCCGAGTCGGCGAGCACAAAGTCAGCCTCACCTTGCCCGGCGGCAAGGTTGAAGAATTCGACATGGTGTTGAATCCCTCTGTGTCTCCGCTGTTCCCTCTGCAGACTACGACGGCGAGTTATGTTCCACGAGCCGGGACACTGGGGACTCTGACTTCGTTAGACGACAACGACCTGGTAGTCATCGGCAGCCAACCCGGAGACGTCACGCTCGTGACCTTCGCCGGCGCTCTCACCTACAACCCCAAGCGCTTCCGCTACACTACCGCCGATGGGACCATGATCGACATCGATCGCACCAAAGGCGTGGAGAAGGTGCAAGATCTCAACGGCAACACGTTGACATTCGGACCGACTGGGATCATCCACTCCTCCGGCGAGAGCGTGACGTTCGCGCGCGATGCGCAAGGGCGGATCACCGGTATAACTGATCCTAAGGGGCAGACCCGGACCTATGCGTACTCTGCCGTAGGTGATCTCGCCTCGGCGACTGATCGGGCGGGCAGCACGACGCAGTATTTCTACAATCGCGTGCATGGCCTTGTGCGAATTCAAGATCCGCTGGGACGTGCGGTGTCGCGCACCGATTACGACGATCAAGGTCGCGTGATCGCCATCACGAACGCCACTGGCAGCACCACCAACTACCTGCACAATCTTCCCGGCCGTCAGGAGCAGATCGAGGACGCACTCGGGCGCATCACCGTCATCAATTACGACGATCGCGGCAACGTCACGGCGGCGGCCGATGCACTCGGAAATACAACGCGCTCGACCTACGACGCTCGCGACCGCCTGCTGACTCGCACGGACGCCTTGGGGGCGACAACATCCTTCGCCTACGACACGCGGGACAATCTGACTTCGGTCACCGATGCGCTGGGCCGGACCACGACCTATACGAGCGACGCCGCCGGACGTCGATTGACCAGCACGGATCCGCGCGGCAACACCAGCCGCTGGCAATACGACGCGGCGGGCAATCTCATCGCCAAGACCGATGCTATGGGTCTCATCACGACCTATGGCGTCGATGCCGCCGGCAATTTGACGTCGCTGACTGATCTTTCGGGTGCGACGACGCGCAACGCCTACAGCAGCGCGGGTCGCCGTACTCAGCTCACCGATGCCATCGGTACGATCACTTTATTCAACTATGACGCCAACGGTAGCCTCCTGTCGCAGCAGGACGACGGGGGAGTAACAACGAACTTTGTCTACGACGGGGAAAATCGAATCACCGGCACGCAGCGTGGCGGTCTGCAGCGCTCGCTCGCCTACGATGCAGCGGGGTTCCTGGCGACCGTCACCACGGCGACCAACCGGCAGGTGGCGCTTTCGACCGACCCTGCCGGCAGACTGTCGGCGGTGGTCGACCCCGCGGACGGCACGGTGATGCAGCAGACCTACGATGCCGTCGGAAACACCTTATCGGTGACCGACCCCACCGGGCAGCAGACGAGCTACACCTATGACGGTGCCAACAGGCTCACCTCGATCCACAGTCCAGACGGCGGGCTCGAGCAGCGCGCGTACGACGCTGCGGGCCGCCTCGCGCAGGTCATCGACCCGCAAGGCTTCGCCACGGGTTACGAATATGACGCCGCCGGCCAGCTGCTCTCGATCACCGATGCATTGGGTGGCCAGACCCGCTTCCAATACGACGCCAGCGGCAACAAGATCGCCGAGACTGATGCGCTTGGTCGCACCACGCGATTCGAGTATGACGTGTTGAACCAGCTGGTGCGCACAACGCGCGCGAACGGCAACGTCGAGTCATTGGCGTACGACGCGGACGGGCATGTCATCCGCGCGGTCGACGCCTTGGGTGCGGGCACGGATTACACCTACGACAGCTTGGGACGTTTGCTGACCGTCACGGATGCGCTTGGCCAGCAAGTGCAGCACAGCTACCTGGGTAGTCTCGGGCTCCCGGTCACCACCACAGACGCGAACGGTCAGGTCACACGCTACGCCTACAATGGTAACGGCCAGCGCACCAGCACCACGTTTCCCCTGGGCGAAGTGGAGAGCGTCACCTACGACGCGGCCGGCAACGTGGTTTCGTCGACCAATGGCAAGGGTGAGAGCGTGCAGCATGAGTTCGACACCCGTGGCAGACGCAGCGCGACGTCGCTTCCCGGTGGTGGTACCGAGAGCTACGGCTACACCTCCGATGGTCGCCTTCGCACGGTCACCGACGCGCGCGGCACCACCACGCTGGACTACGATACCAGCACCCGGCGTTTGTCGAAGGTGACGGAGCCGGATGGCCGCTACGTTCGCTACACCTATGCCACAGGAGGCCTCAAGACCTCGATGGTGCAGGGCGACGCCACGACCGAGCTTGTCACCCAGTACGCCTACGATGCGCTGAACCGGCTGACGCGCATCGCCCATCCCGGCGGCGGAGTCACGACGCAAGCATGGGATGCCGTCGGCAATCGTGTCGCCGTCGCGAGGCCCAACGGCGTGACGACGACCACGACCTACGATGTGCTCAACCGTCCGATGGTCATCACCCATCGCGGGGGTGCAGGTGCGCTGTTGCAGAGCGAGACCTATACCCGTGATGCGCTCGGCAATATCGCGCGCGTCGATCGCAACGATGGCTCGCGTGTCGATTTCCAATATGACGTGTTGGGACGGGTGACGGGCGAGGCGCATTTTGATAGCGCGAACAGCCTCACGTCCGAGTCGGCATTCGCCTACGATGCCGCCGGAAACCGCACCCGCTCCGGCGCCCCGTTGGCCCCGATCAGCTACGTGTACAACGCCGACAACCAGCTCGTGTCTGCAGGAGGCGTGACCTACACCTACGACGCCGCCGGACGGCGCACCCAGGAAAGCTCGATCGTCGGTGGCCAACCCCGCACCATCCAGTACACGTGGGACGCGAGGGATCGGCTAGTGAGCTACCGGGACGTGAGCGGGCCTACCGCATCCTACGTCTACGACTGGGCGGGGTTGCGCCAAGGCAAGTCCGGATCTCCAGGACCCATCACCCAGCTCACGGACCGCGACAGCATGACGGGTTTCGCGCAGCTCGTGGGCAGCAGCAGTGCCACGCGTGCCGATACGTTCGTCTGGGGTGGCGATCTCATCTCCACGATGGAAGGCGGAGCCGAGCGCTTCCGTCTCGCGGACTCGCTTGGATCAACGCGTATCTTGACCGGCAGCAATGGGGCGATCACGGATACCTTCGATTACACCGCCCTCGGCGATCTGCTCGGGCATGTTGGCCCGTCCAGCGTTCCGCATCGGTACGCGGGCGAGCAGAGCGATCCCGAGTCCGGTCTCATCTACTTGCGGGCACGCTATTACGATCCGCGCAGCGGCGTGTTCGTGTCACGCGATAGCAGGGAAGGCACTCCGGGCTATCCGCTATCGCTCAATCGTTATGTCTACGCCGATGGCAATCCCGTGAACCGCACCGATCCAAGCGGACACGAGACGCTCGTTTCGCTTAGTTTCGCGCAGGGGCTACAAACCTATGCGCGCGGACAAGACGTGTTGAGGGTACGCAGGGGTCTTGTCGCAGCGTTCGACGTGGAAGCCAACGCGGCGCGCGTCGCCGGGGGCGTGATGGGGGTCGAAGCCGTGATCGAAGCTATCGGCGGCGATCATGCGCGCATCAACCAGTGGTTTGGCGTAGGGCGGCTCGCAAGCGCCGCTGCAGATATCCTCGCAGCAGGCCTCGGCGGGGGGCTCAACAGCGCTGTGGACGTGGTCGCAGGGCTGGCGATGTTGAAGACATCCTTCGATATGCTGGGTCGCAATGATGTTTACATCGGAATCGAAGGCGTCGGAGTGCTGCTGGCGAACTCGGTTGATGAAGCACAGAATCAGTTGAGAGCTGACACGAGCACCGGCAATCTTTGTGTCAAAAAGCCCGGAGAGGCGTTAGCCTGGGCCATACAGCCGAGTGCTACCAAGAAAGCCGGAATAGAGCTGTGCCGCAAGTTTTTCAGTCAGCCGTTCGCTCCGAACGCGTCCACGCTCACTACTCGCGCCCGGGCATCCATGGCTGGGATAATGTTGCATGAGTACACGCATCTGGCGCTCAAAACCAAAGATGCGCCCTTTGATTGCCACGCTGTGGCGAAGTCCCTCGTCCCTGGCGCGGCGCTATTCAACGCCGACAGCTATCGTTGCTGGGGGGAGGACGCGGCGATTGGCTGGAGCGGCAGCTCCCTTCCGAAGCCGTGAGCGTGGCCGCCCCGCAAGGCCGGTCGGCGCCGGAACGGTGGCCTCCCATCAATTGGATGGTGCCACTGGAGCCAATTGGATGGTGCCGGGCCTGCGATTCTGCGATTCGACAGCCAGGGATAGCCTTCAAGGATTGTCTCCGGCGAGTCGCCGGCCGCGAGCATGCCGAGGACATGTTCAACGGCCTGCCGCTTGGCACGAACGAGAGCTTTGCTCCGAATATTTGAGGGTTAACCGTGCTTCGATTCATCATATTCTCTTTATCCATTTCGAACTCCCATCAGGCGCGCAAATGCGTTCCGAGCGGCAATGTGCGCCGGATTTACCGCTCGCCCTCGGCATAAAGGTGAGTGCGCGCCTTAGCCAACTGCATAAGGTGTTCAAGCTCATGCGATTGTTCCTCTGACCCAGGCACTATACCGCAGCCGGGAGGCAAAGATTGATCGGAAATTTGCCTAGTAAGAGGACGCCGACAGCAGCGTTGGCCATCGCCGAAAGCGTCTCGACTACGTCCCAGGCAATCGTGGTAGCCGGCCGTCCCTTCGGTTGACCGCCCGGTCGATCGAAGGCCGACTTGCGCTCGAAGAACTGACCTTCGGAGAGCGCCGCCCAACGAGTTATGTCATTGTCGATGGTCACAGAGTCCCTCCGAATGACCTGAGCTTTCGAGGCGGTGGCGACATCGAGCGATCGGCCTTCACGCTCGGCGTGTCCCTCATTGTGGAATCGTCTGCCTCGTAGATTTTCGCGCGCGGGCACAAGGCTCGGCCTGCTTACGCGTGCTCGCTCTCCACGGTGAAGAACCTTTGTTGGGGGCGCTAGTGACTGCTTCGCCAGGCTTGATTAGAATTCGTCCGCCGGACAACCCCACGATTGCAGATTCTGAAAACGAGTCCAAGCCCGAGTCTGAGTCAGGAAGGGCTCAATTCGTTCGTGACCGACGACCCGATGCGCGTAATACAAAACCCCGGAGATGGTGCCGGGCGTGCAATTCTGGGATTCGACGAAAGCCAACCGAAGGAAGTGTCTTCAAGATCAACGCCTTCAACTGGACTTTCGGACTCGCAGAATTGCACGCCCGGCACCGCGAATTGACTGGCCCAATCCCTTGATCCCTTGTCGCTCCCATAAACTGGAGTTATGGCCCGAGCCTCACTACCCTGGAAAGCATCACGAGAGCATAGAACACCCGAGAAGGGCGCTTGAGCTTGATAGTGATTTCAGAGTGGGGCATATAGTCTCGGCCAACCTTTCCAGGTGAAAGAGTCGTTAGCCGCGCGTGCTTAATAATACGGTAGATCGGAAGAGCTGTTGAGCGAATACGAAAGCGCCAGGCCGATGCCGGAAGAGAGAACTAACCGAGCTTCAGAAATCAGGGAACGCCAAGCAATGGGTCTTCTGAATCTTCTCGCGAAAGATGTCTGCCACTTGCGCTTCAACGGCGAAATCCGGCCAACGTGCCACAGCCGACGTAACTTCTTCGACAATGGCTTCCGCGCGGCCTCGCTTCATCATCGCTCGCTTCGCACATGCCCGAAAGTCCTCCATCGCAAACGCGTCACGCTTTCCATTCAGCGTCATTTGATGCGTTGCTGTCCAAGCCCCAGATGGATTATAGCTGTAAGTCACATCAAAAGCCGGTGCCAACGACCAGTGACCCTGCTTATCCATCAAGAAGGCAATGTTCTTTACATGGTCATCCTGATTGCGAGCCACTATATTGAACACCATACGGCGAAACTGCTCCTCGACTGCAGCCATCGGCAAATCCAGTTGGCGAAGCGTAAGGAGTGCTTGTTCGTATGAGTAAGCGCCTGCCTGGTTAAAGTCGAAGTGAGCAAGTGCGCCCAACGACTGCATGTGCAGTTTCTCTCCATCGTCGAGCCGATCAAAGCGTTTGGTCATGAAATGGCGTCGTCCGTTTTCCTTCAGCATCCTGCATTCACTCATGTTGATTCCACAGGTCTTCGCCATCAGGTAGTACCCATATTCGATCGCGCCGTACCCTTGGGGGTCTTCCAACTCCTTGTCCTTGTTGCCCGCTACGCCGTCGAATTTCAGAAGCCAATACTCGAATCCTTGGCCTGCGGCAATTTGTCCAGAGCGCACCTCGTTTGTCGTACGATTCCACGCTATTACTGCCTTGGCTCGCGCGCCACCAGCAGACGTTCCCACACGTAAAATGTCTCTCAGTGCCTTTTCCCGAAGGGGGCTCTGAAGATTACCAACAAAGGCGCCGTGGTGGGTCAAGACATCGGACGCCAGCTGAACGAGTTTATCGATTTCGATTTTCTTTGCCTGTCGCAATGCCGGACCGAGCTGAGGGGCAAACTCTAGTGCGCCCATTCCACGAGTGCCGGTATAGCAAAGGCGCTCAATCGCGTTGAAATCACCCGCCGTTCGACCTTGGGTGGCCAGCCACGAATCTATCAGAGCGTTGCCAAATCTGTCTGGCAGGGAATCTGCCAGCAACCCGGGCAGCCCCCAAAACGTATTTCGCGGCAGCTCAGGAAATGCATAGACGCGATCACTCAGCGCCATCTTAAGCGGTGAAATCTCGATTCCGCTTTGTGCGAACGACGGATCATATTGGAATGCTGCGTAATCTCGGCCTCCATCGATCGAGACGGCTCCGATGGTTCGCCCCCAAAGCTGAACCTCGGCAATCATGACCGTTCACCCCAAGTCCACTTTTTCTGAGCATGCGCTGCGAGTTTCTTCCCCGAAGCTCGCTTGCGTTTCTTTCCTAACAATTTCAGCTGTTCAACTGGGCTCGGCAAACACGCCGGGATTAGAGTATCGAACCGTTCCATCAAGCCGAGCGCGCGGCATATTCTTATGAAGGCTAACAACTGCGTTGACCCAACACCCGATTCCAGCCTTTCCAGTGTGCGCTTCGAGATACCAGCTTCTTCGGCCAGCGCAGCCTGGGTGAGATTACGGTCTAACCTCGCTTCAGCAAGCCGTCTTCCCAACTCGCTGAAAATCACCTCGTCAGTCAATTGCGATGTTATCTTCATTAACCTCTCCTATAATGCGTCATCCCTGACGACATGTTAGCAAAAAACGGCGGTAACTCGCCAGCCAGGTCGCGTTATCATAAGTCGCCATAAATGGCGAAACTATTCAACAACTGGCTCTTAGTCGACTATCATGACGACTTCACGATGGCGGCTGCAGGAGACTAAGAGCATCGGCGCCGCCCACCTGTGAGACGGATAGCTGCGCGCGCCCAATCCTGCCGTGTGGTTGCTAAGTCACTTCAATATCTCGCGAGCGATGAACCCGCCCGGCGTGAGGACTGGCTGCGACAGCATCGTCAAGCCAGGGAAACAAAATGCGTTAGTTCTTATCTAACGTTTGATCTAACGCGGATCGACCACTCCCGGACATTCATTATCTCGGTCAATTTGTTCAGACTTGCCAGACATCAGCCACGTTGATAAGTTTGCTGCTCGCGTCTCAACCTTCAGTGGATTCATCGACTATCCATCTCTTATTAGGAGGAAATGCGATGCCTGATACCCGCCTTGTAATCCGAACTCTTGGTTCTCTTTCGACGCGCTTTGTAATCCGAGCTTTCGGCCTTCTTTCGATCCTATTCCTGGCTTTCTTATGGTCACCGGTCGGGTTTACGCAGGACGGTGAATCCGCTTCGACTTCGCCGTTTGCCCGGTTGCGGTTTCGTGAAATCGGGCCCGCTTCGCCTGCCGGCCGCATTGACGATTTCGCGGTGCTCGAAAGCAACCCGGCGGTTTTCTACGTCGCGACTGCTACCGGCGGTTTGTGGAAGACCGTCAATCAAGGCACAACCTTTGACACCGTCTTCGATAATGAAACGACTTCATCAATCGGCGACGTCGCTATGGCGCCAACCGACGCAAACCTCGTCTGGGTAGGCACGGGAGAAAACAACAATCGCCAAAGTTCATCGTGGGGCGACGGCGTTTACAAATCGGTTGACGGCGGTAAGAGTTGGAAAAACATGGGGCTCCGCGATTCCAAACACATCGCCCGAATCATCGTCGATCCTGTGGATAGTGATGTCGTTTATGTCGCCGCTCTTGGCAGCCTCTGGGGCGCGGGCGGCGAACGCGGGATCTTCAAAACGACGGATGGCGGTTTGACGTGGTCGAATGTCTTAAAGACAGATGCGGACACCGGCGCGACTGAACTGGTGATGGACCCACAGAATAACAAAGTCATTTACGCGGCGACCTATCAACGCCGCCGCGCGACCTGGGGCTTCAACGGTGGCGGAGCAGGCAGCGCGATTTACAAAACCGCCGATGCCGGACGCACGTGGACAAAACTCACCAAAGGCATTCCCGAAGGCGCCAAGGGGCGCATAGGGCTTGATGTCTATCGCCGCAATCCCAACATCGTGTATGCGCGGATCGAACACCCGAAAGAGAGCGGCACGTATCGTTCGGAAGACGCCGGAGCAACCTGGGCGAAGATGGGAAACACCAATCCGCGCCCGATGTATTTCAGTCAGATCCGCATCGACCCGAATAACGACCAGCGCATCTATGTGCTCGGAGTTCAACTGTTCATCTCGGATGATGGAGGTAAGACCTTTCGCAATGACGGCGCACAGAAAATCCACGTCGACTTTCATGCGATGTGGATAGACCCCGCAAACTCGAATCACACGATGATCGGCGGCGACGGCGGCGTGGGCATCTCTTACGATAAGAGCAAAACGTATGTGTGGCTTAAGAATATGCCGCTCGGTCAGTTCTATCATGTCGCTTACGATATGAAGACGCCTTTTACGGTGTGCGGCGGGTTGCAAGACAACAATACCTGGTGCGGTCCAAGCAGCGTGCGTTCGGCAAGCGGCATCGGCAATGATGATTGGTTTGTTGTCCAGGGCGGCGACGGGTTTCAAGCGCAAATGGATCCGTCTGACCCTCGCATTCTCTATGCTGAATCGCAGGACGGTCGCATGAGCCGGATCGATCGCACGACCAACGAGCGCAAAACAATCCGACCCGAACCCCCCGAAGGTGAGAAACCTTATCGTTGGAATTGGGATACGCCGATGGTGATTTCGTCGCATAACCCCGCCACAATTTTCGTTGCCGCAAATCGCCTGTTCAAATCAACCGATCGAGGTCATTCGTGGAAGGCGATCAGCGGCGACTTAACAACTAATACAGACCGCGAAACGCTTGAAATAATGTCTGCCAAAGGCAAAGACATCACGCTCGCCAAGCACGACGGCATTAGCTCTTACGGCAACCTGGTGACCTTTAATGAGTCACCGAAACAAGCCGGTCTGTATTACACCGGGTCGGATGACGGTGTAATCAGCGTGTCGCGTGATGACGGGGCGAATTGGTCTAACGTTACGTCGAAGGTTCCCGGTTTAGGAAAGAACACGTATGTTTCACGAGTCGCGCCTTCGCGCTTCGATGAAGCGACGGTTTATGCAACCTTCGATGGGCACCGCCTGAATGATTTCAGCACGTATGTTTATGCCAGCAGTGACTACGGCGAGAAGTGGAAGTCCATCGCCGGCGATCTGCCAAAGGGTCAGGTGGCGCGTACGATCACCGAAGATTTGAAGAATCCCGACGTGCTTTACCTCGGAACGGAGAGCGGGTTGTTTGTGACATTTGATAGAGGCAAAAAATGGATGCCCGTAAAAGCGAATTTGCCGACGGTGCCGATCTACGAAATCACGCTGCATCCGCGTGACAACGCCATGATCCTGGCGACCCACGGGCGGAGCATATGGATTCTCGATGATATGACGCCGCTTCAACAGTTCGCCAAAGCGCGTTCAACGGACGCCCATTTGTTTGATATTAGCCCGGCGACCGAGATGAATCCGGCAGGAGACCGCTCGCGCGACTTTGAAGGCGACATGCAGTTCCTGGGGAAGAACTCGGATATCGGTGCGGCATTCACTTATTACCTGAAATCACCCGCAAAGAAACTGACGCTGACAGTGAAAGACGCTTCCGGCAGCATTGTGCGTGAGCTTGCGGGCGACGACGTCAAGGACAAAACCGCAGCCGGCATCAATACGGTCGTCTGGGATTTGCGCGTCAAACCTTTGCCGCGTCCGCGAGCGCCTCAAGGCGGCCCCGGTGGGGGAGGCGGCTTTGGTGGCGGTGGTCTCAATGGGCCGTTCGTTTTGCCCGGCACGTACCAAGTGACTTTAAGAGTCGACGACAAAGACGTCGCTGCGGGTTCATTCGCCGTCGAAGGCGACCCGGAGATTCAAATCTCGGCCGAGGACCGCAAGATCTGGTTCGACACGGCGGTTCAACTGCATGGGTTGCAGAAGACGATGAATGAAGCGGCCGATCGCTTGAACGAATTGAATGAAAAGATCAAAGCCATGCAACAGGCTTTGAAGGACAACGCGAGTGCGCCGGCGGCGATGAAAACAAGGGTTGAAGATTTCGCGAAGAAGTTTGAACCGGTGGGCAGACGCTTTGGGATCGGCGCAGAGAATCCGTTTGAGACAGGGAATTTTGAGCTCCGCAATGAGAATTTGCGTTTCCGTTTTGGTGGTCTGAAAGGCGGGATTATGGGTTCGACCTCGAGGCCTACTGAAACGCAGATGAGACAAGCTACTGAGATTCGTCCGGTGCTCGAAAAAGCCGTGCAGGAAGCGAACGCACTGATAAACGCGTTGCCGGCTTTGCTAAAGGAGCTGGCGGATGCTGGTATTTATCCTGCGCCGGTGAAACCTATTGGGCAGTAGATGAGGCTTGGCGCCGAAACGGCCCTCTCCGTCCGGAGGGCCATCCCCCAACTGGAGACGGGTGCTGAGGTGGCCCGCCTGTAGGCAGTAAATGAACGATCCCCCAACTGCCGTTGGCGGTACGGGGAAGAGCAAGCCTCACCCAATGCTCCGTTTGACTCTTCTTAGCGGGGCGGATGATTTTCCACCCGATCCTCTTGCTTGACTCACTAAGGGCTCGGGTGCTACTCGCCAATGGAGGAACAAATGACTCGGCTGCCTCTACCAGTCACCCTGACAGTCATATTTGGCGCTCTTTTGGCAATTGCGCACCAACGTCGCGTTCAGCGGCCAGATGGAAACCAGATCTCACCTTCTCAAATCGACGCCACTGTCACACAGTTGATGGAGGCGGCCCATGTCACCGGGGCAGGAATCGCGATCTTTCACCACGGCAAGGTTGCGTACCTTAAAGCATACGGGTTCCGCGACGTCGAAAAGGGTTTGCCGTTGACCCCAAACTCAGTGATGACCTCGGCCTCCCTTAGCAAAGCGGCATTTGCGACGGTGGTCATGCGCCTGGTGCAACGCGGCGTGCTCGACCTCGATAAGCCTATCTACCAATACCTGCCCAAGCCGCTTACCGAGTATCCGAAATACGCGGATCTCCAGGGCGACGATAGAGCCAAAAGGCTCACGCTGCGCATGCTGTTGAGCCATACCAGCGGTTTTCCCAACTGGCGCGCCTTTGAGGATGACCGGAAACTCAAGATTCACTTCGAACCCGGTACGCGCTATGCCTACTCGGGTGAGGGAATCGACCTTGCTCAGTTTATCGTAGAAACGGTAGCCGCAAAATCGCTCACCGTGTTGATGGAAGAGAATCTCTATCACCCCTTGCACATGACGAGCACCAGCATGGTATGGGAGTCCCGGTTCGAAAGCGACTTCGCAAACCGATATGACGAGACCGAGCGCTCGCTGGGGCCGGAGAAGCGTTCCAGGCCAGACGCCGCGGGGTCGATGCAGACTACGCTGCACGATTACGCTGCGTTTCTGAGCGCGGTTATGCGGCGACAGTTACTGAACGCCCGAACAACGGGGAAAATGCTAAGTCGACAAGTGAGCATCCATTCAGCGCATCAATTTCCATCGCTGGCGACCGAAGCCACGACCGCCAACGACAAGATACGTCTCCGCTATGGATTGGGCTGGGGACTTTATTCCTCTCCCTTCGGAAATGCGTTCTTCAAGGAAGGACATGACGAAGGATGGAGGCACCTTGCACTCTGTTTCAACAATGGCAGCGGCATTCTGATTATGACCAACAGCTCCAACGGCGAGGGAATCTTCAAACCACTCATTGATTCTGTTCTGGGCGCAACCTCATTCCCTTTCGATTGGGAAGGCTACACCCCGTATAACTTGCTTCGTCGAAGTTGAAGGAAAGATAAGAAGGTCTCCCTCACGCCCGCCCAACTACATCGGCTTGTTGGCCGGTATGCGCTGGCGCCCGACGTGGTTCCTTCAGTGACTGTTGAGAATGGCCACCTTTTCATTCAGGAGAACAGCGAGACAATGCAAGAGTTTCTTCCCGAGAGTCCGCAGGATTTTTACTCGGCAACCTCCAGCGATGAGTGTTCTTTTAAGCCGGCGGACGAAGGCCCTGCCCGGTTGATGGTCTTGCATCTCGACGGAAGGATGTTGAACTCGATCGCCTCCCGTGACTGCACCAGGCTAAACGTCAGAACACTCAATCAGACACGTTATCATCGTTGCTCACCAGGTTATAGCTGGCTAGAATTAGCGCAGCATCGAACAAATTATAGGTGAGAACGCGGAATTAGGCGGCGCAACTTCAAAATGAAGACACTCGGAATTGTTGCCCACAGCGCGGAGGGGAGCGCGCTCTGTTTTATCACCGCCTGCCGGGAAGGGACCGCGGTTCTCGGTCCCCACATGCACCCTCCCATCGTGCTGAGTGCAGTGCCTATGGCTCTAAGCATGCCGAGCTGGCAGGCAGACGACTATCCGTCGGTCGCGAGGTTTCTTTCCCTCGGTGTGCAACAGGTCGCCGACGCCGGCGCTGATTTCTATATCTGCCCTGACAATACAGCCCACATCGTGCTGGAGCAGATCGCTGCCGAGCTGCCGATACCTGGATTACACATCGCGGACGCGGTCGTTCACGAGATCACTGACAAGGGATGGAAGCACGTTGGCCTTCTCGGCACCAAGTGGACGATGTGCGGGACGGTCTATCCCAAGGTTCTGGAGAAACAAGGGCTCGAGTGCCTGACTCCCCCCGAGCCGACAAGGGAACGCCTGAACGCTGCGATCTTCGACGAGCTCTGTCAGGGAATCTTCGATCCATCGACAACAAAGCTGTTCCTGCAGGCAATCGACGATCTGAAATCGATGGGCGCCGAATGTGTGATCCTGGGTTGCACCGAGATCCCACTCGTCGTCACGTCCGCCAACTCTTCACTGCCGACGCTTGACTCGACGCGACTCCTCGCGAAATATGGCGTCCGCGAAGCGCTGGGCGAGCGGCCGATTGGTATCAAGGCAGGGTGGTTGAGTATCTCGACTGCGAGCCATCCACCGTATGGGGTGTAACGGGCAACTCGGGTGACCGCCAGGAAGTTCAACGGAGGAGAGATGGGTAGGGGACGGTTGGAGGCATTCAGCGACGGCGTGCTGGCTATCATCATCACCATAATGGTTTTGGAGATGAAGGTGCCGCACGGCGACAGCCTGCACGATCTGCTGCCGCTGCTGCCGGTGTTCTTCAGCTATGTGCTGAGTTTCGTTTATGTCGGCATCTACTGGAACAACCACCATCACATGTTGCATGCGTCAACCGCGGTCACCGGCGCGATGCTCTGGGCCAATCTGCACCTGTTGTTCTGGCTCTCGTTGTTTCCGTTTGCGACGGGCTGGATGGGAGAGAACCATTTCGCGGTGGCGCCCACCGCTCTCTATGGTGTCGTGCTTCTGATGGCCGCAATCGCCTACTACCTGCTTGAGCGGGCGATCATCCGCGCGCAAGGGCCGGACTCGATCCTGAAAAAAGCGGTCGGGCGCGACTTGAAGGGCAAACTGTCACCGGTGCTCTATGTCTTGGCGATCGTCGCCACACTGGTTTCGCCCTTGATAGCCGAGTCGATATTCATTGTAGTGGCGCTGATCTGGCTGATTCCCGATCGGCGGATCGAAAACGTCCTGCCCCGCAACGACGCCTAGCGATCGCTGGGCTGTGTTCGGATATGGCCGGAGGGGGCAGTCCTGACATTCGAGTCCTGCGCTCGAGAACTCCGTGATCATCTCATTCCAAAGGGCGAGTTCAATTCATCCATTCGAGTCCCACTAGTTCGAGGACCTTAGCTTTTGCCGCGCTTCTTCTCGCCGCCATTTGTAGTAGCCGTCCAGCGCCTTCAACTTCTCCATATTAGGGATCGGTCTGGCGCTCGAGTGTTGGTCGAAGAACATTACATTCTCATCCTTATCGGTGAACGCCGGCCAGACGGGCAAGCCCGCTCCATTCGGGTCGCCTGACTTCGCGAAGTTGATCCAATAGTCGCGCATCAGATTTGAAAGCGCTTCGTCTCCGGGTTGTGGGGCTCCGCCCAGGATGCTGCTATTGCCGAACACAAACGAAATCTCAGCGCCATGGCTTGCGCCGTCGGGCGACGCCGGCGATCGGCGGTCGAAGTAATAGACGTAGGCCCTCCCCTTGCCTCTTTGTGATTGCAGTCGCGCCCACGTCCAGGTGTGCCAGGCAAATGCGGTGTCGCGGAACATGTCCTTGGCGGACTTGAAGGCTTCTTTATCGGTCGCGTGAGGATAGGCCTTGAGGATTTCGTCGGCGTGCAGTCCATAGCCGGCGCGTATCTGCTGTTCAAACGCCGACGGCGCGACCCCGGTGCGTATAAACAACGCGCCCTCGTCCGAGTTCGTGCCGATCAACACCGGCGTGTCGTTAAAGCGTCCCGCCTGATATCTCTCGTATTGATCGTCGGGCAGGACGTAGCCGTCAGCGACAGGCCAAAAGCGCCCAAGAGCGCCTCCCGCCGACTCCTGAATGTGCTGAGCGCTCAGCGCACGCGCGGCCTTCAGATCCTTGGCGCCAAGCGCTTCCAGGAAGCTCCTGCCGGTTGCCTGGGCCGCCTTGAGCGTCGGGATGTTCTCACCTCCTTCATTCCCGAACCGCACCGGCGCGAATGACCCGCCACTTTCGGAGATCGCTCGATGAAACAGACCCCTGGCGGCGGGCGAGCCGGCCAGCATGCTGACGGCGATGCCGCCCGCGGATTCGCCGAAGATCGTCACGCGAGAAGGGTCTCCGCCAAACTGAGCGATGTTGTCTTTGACCCAGCGCAACGCGGCGATCATGTCTTGAAGTCCATATGTGCCGGAACCTTTGCCGCTTTCGCTACTGAGATCCGGATGCGCCAGAAATCCAAACGGACCGACTCGGTAGGCGGCGCTCACAAGCACCACGCCCTTCTGAGCGAACTTTGTGCCGTCGTAAAATGGGATGCTGGTCGTCCCTCCGGCGAACCCGCCGCCGTAGATCCAGACCATCACCGGCAACTTCTCGTTGTGGCTCTTGGCAGCGGTCCAAACGTTGAGATACAGACAGTCTTCGCTGGTGTTGGGAGGGCCGCCCATCATTGTCACCAGCCGAGTATCCTGCACACAGCCGGGCGCAAATACGCCGGTCTTCTTCACGCCGCTCCAGGGCTTAACCGGCTGCGGCGCTTTCCACCGAAGATCGCCAACCGGCGGCGAAGCGAACGGGACGCCCTTAAAAGAGGCGACATCGCCTGCGACTACCCCTTGAACCTCTCCGCCAGTCACTTTGGCAGACGGAATCTGCGACAACGCGCACTGCGCAGCGGCGAGGATCACCGCCGCCGCGAACAGTCCTGACAGCTTGTTTCTGCCCATGAGTGTTTCCTCCAAGACCGCGGGGTAAGATTTCACTTTGTTGATATTCGATACCGCCTCCCCGCGGAAATTTCATCCTACGGACCGAAATCAATCAAACAGCCTGAGAAACTTCAAATCTGAATTCTTCGTGATCGGGGAAAGGATACACACACAGGTTTCTGGTCATCCTGGTGTTTAGCTTTTTATAGAACATCGGATGGATGACACACAGATCATTCACCAATAATGAAATGCGGCTTTCACCCGCGTATTCAAAATCCGCCTCAACGATTCCCGTTTTTTCGCTCACATTCCTTACCCTGCCTACGATGCCAAGCTCAGACACAAATTGTCGAAAGGCATAAGACGAGTATTCGCCCGCGGGCCACTGGGAGGCCGTTTGTGGCGCCCGTTTATCGAGTTCATTGCCCTTGAATATTAACGGAAGACCGGACAGAGCTTCCGCGATTCGAGCCGCACCGGGATACACAGAGCTGTATGAGTTCATCACCTCTTCCGCTAATCGTTTTTCCGCGCGCTGAATGCCTTCGATGATACTGTCCGGCTCAAACCTCGGGAATGTCTCTCCCCTTTGAGCTTGTCCCGCCACCGAATTGCACAAGACGATCAACTGGCGAGGGCGGAGCTGAGTGTGCCGGAGCACATAAGGAAACGTTTCCTCAATTATGCCCTGTCTGGTCTTCAGCTTTTTGCCCCAATAGGGCTCCCATTTTTCTCTGAGAACGTCGTGGTGATTGTCCCAATCAACTTTGCCGCCTCCCGCGATAAGTAAGTTGTTTTGCTTCAGGTATCGGTCATACCGCCAACTTATCAACCTCATCAGATCCTTGGGCCGCCATTGCAAATATATTTCATCGTGAATAAACTTGAGCGGATTCAGCGAGACTTCCTCTTTCAGGTGCGGGAAAATCTCAGCCATAATAAAGATTTTCAGATAAATGCCGTGGCGCGCATAGTTTCTGCTGAAGCGGGAGGCGCACTGTATCAACGCCCCCATCGATCTCATCATCGACTCATCTCTCACCGCGTAATTCTCCATCGTATCCAATGCGATGATGACCTTGTTTCCCTTTACCACCTCCAATACCGCCTTTTTCGCTCTCTGAATTCTGTCACTGCTTATGAAATCTTCGAGCTCGTCGGCAAGATCGTTGTCAGCCTCCAGAAATCTCGAGACCAGGAATTTCAGCACCTGGCGAATAAAGGTGGACACCTGGTCCGTCTGGTCTGAAAACATGACGGCAGCCTTGATTCTGGAGTCCCGTTCCTGGAGCTGCCAGAAGATGGTCGACCAAATCACGAATTCCCATATCTTGACCAGCCTAGGGATAGCAACTTCGCGAGTGCTTGCGGCGCTCTCGGCGATCTTGGACATTAGCTGCTGGAACGCCGCCGGTTCGTCAACCTCAATGGTGGTTACCCTGGGCATCAGTTGCTGAAAGGAAAAGAATTGAGAGAGAGCCGTTTTACCCGCGCCTCTTCGCCCAATAATCAGAAACACCTTTGGGCTCAGAGCCTCGCGATTAAACCGGGTGTGATCGAAATAGTATTTACTATATTCACTTGATCCCATTACCTTGAGTTCTGATTCACAGTCCGCTTCGCCAAAAGGTTCTAAATCAGTCAGACCGTCTCTTTCCAAATCGATCGTTTGTTCCTGGATGTCTTCCAGCAGATCGTCTTTCATTTCAAGAGTGGGATTTGTATCGAGGTCCTGGTCACTGTCGTGAAAAGGAGCTGATACAAGTGCGGTGCCGTCAGTGCGACAAAAGCTTTGCGTGCGGGAATACCGCTGTTTGCATTTGGGACAGTATTTCATTGCGTCTCGAGATCATAGAACAAGCGTAGAGCAGCAAGGAAGGATCATTTGCAGATATTCTTAGGCGCATGGGTTGAATGGCGCTGATCCGGCCCACCGGTCGCTCCAGGGAGAGTGACAAATTCACAGCTACAAATTCACAGCGCAAAGACGCCAAGGACCGCAAAGCACGCAGAAGATAGGCTCTCGAGTGGGGGTAAGCGCCTCAGCGTTTCCGGGCCTTGCTTCAATCACTACTCGATAGTAGGCTCCTCATCCTATGAACGCTCGCCGTCAGCTTCTGCTAGCGAATCACAATCGAACCGAAAGCCGAGGCAAACAACATGACCCCCGATCTCTATAACCTCACTGCAGTTGAATTGTCGCTCGCCTATCGCACAAAAGAGCTCTCACCGGTCGACGTGACCCGCGCGGTGTTGGCGCGTATCGAGACGTGGGAGCAAAAGCTCAATGCGATGTATATCATCGATGCTGAAGGTGCCCTCGACCAGGCCGCGGTGGCGGAGACGAGGTGGCGCGAGAGCGGGCCCTTGAGTCTGATCGACGGCGTGCCGATTACCATCAAGGACCTCATTGCGACTAAGGGTGACCCAACTCCGCTCGGTACCGCGGCGGCCGACTTCACCCCCGCCATCGTAGACCAACCTCCGGCTGCACGCGTTCGAGAGGCCGGTTGCGTGATACTCGGAAAAACTACGATGCCGGATTTTGGTATGTTGGCTTCGGGCGTTTCCAGTCTTCACGGTACCACGCGCAATCCGTGGAACCCCCAACACAATACGAGCGGATCGAGTTCGGGGGCCGGTGCGGCGATCGCCGCCGGTTATGGCCCGCTTGCGCTGGGCACCGACATCGGAGGCTCGGTGCGGCTGCCGGCGGCCTATAACGGAATATTCGCGCTGAAACCCAGCCTGGGCCGGATCCCGATCTACCCTCCATATCTGGGCCGGGTCACCGGTCCGATGACCCGCACTGTTGCCGACGCGGCTTTACTCATGAATGTCCTGACCAGGCCAGATCCACGCGACTACATGGCTCTGCCCTACGATGCGCGCGATTGGTCTGCGGCGCTCGTTGGCGAGGTGCGGGGTAAGAGGCTTGGCCTCTTGATCGAAATCGGGGCCGGGATTACGCCGCAACCAGCAGTTCGCCGGGCGATCGAGACAGCGGCCAAAACATTCGAAGAAGCCGGAGCGGTTGTAGAACCGGTTGCACCCTTTGTTACGGAAGAAATGCTCGATGGTCTGGATCTGTTTTTTCAGTCACGGCTTGCTGGCTGAGATTGAGCGGCTCCCCTCGGAGCGTCAGGGCAAGATCTTGCCTTTCATACTCGCCTGGTGCCGGCGAGCGGAGGGCCACAGTGCGGTTGAAGCGATTCGCGCCCTCGGTCAGATAATGCTGATGCGCGAGAAGGCCGTGGCAGCGATCCAGGCGTTATGATTTCTTATCAGCCCGACCTCTCCATCACTGCGTACGTGGTCGACGAACCGGCCCCGGGCAGTGACCGGCCCACCCGTTCGATCACATCGTATTCACCGCGCCGTTCAATATGTCGGAGCAACCGGCAGCTTCCATATGTGCGGGTTACGACGACGGCGGGTTGCCGATTGGGTTGCAAATCGTCGGGCACCGTTTTGACGACGCAGGGGTGATGATGCTGGCGCACTCGTACGAGGGGCTGCGGTTTCCGATGCGGCCGTGGCCCGATCCGGTATAGCGAGGGCGCGCTTGCGGAACTGCTAATCTTGAGTAATGGGATTGACACATGCCCAGCCACAACGTTCTCCAAGGTTGTTAAGGTCATTCGTAATACGCGCCGGTGCCTGTATACTAAGACGACCACGAATAAATAGGGAGAAGGAGAAACGCTTTGCCATATTCGGAAATGCTGATCAAACCGATGAGAGAGGATTGACAAACCTCGGAATTCGAGAAACCAGAACTCCTGAGGCGGTCGACGAGGCGGTGTCCGGCGCGACTGGTACCATAATGGTGGTTGTCAATTCGGTTTGTGGCTGCGCGGCAGGACGCGCGCGACCTGGAGTGGCACTTGCGCTTCAGAATGAAATCCGCCCGCAGGATATGATCACCGTTTTTGCGGGCGCGGATATCGAAGCGACCGAAAGGGCGCGAAGCTACTTCAAGGGCTATCGTCCGTCCTCTCCCTCAATCGGTCTGCTTCGGAACGGGGAGACGTTGTTTTTGCTCAGCGCCATCAGATCGAAGGAAGAGAAGCGCCTGAGATTGCGGCGTTGCTCCGGCTTGCCTTTGACCAACACTGCGTTGCACAGGCAGAACAGTCGGCCGTGGGCGACTGATATCAGAGCGTTTCCGTGGCATGCGGGACCGCCGTGTGTGTAAGGCAACGATTCGAGTGCTCTGACATCGATTCGGGGGATCGGGTAGCGATGCGTTTTCCCGGCAGCGAATCCATTCTTCATTTCTAAGTTCTCACAATCTCGTTCGAAATCTTCACAATATTTCAGTCCGCCGTTCGTCTACAGTAGTGGATGGACGCACCGGCGAGCCTCATCTCGATGAACGAACAAGACCGTAAGATCTCCGAGGTAGTCGCGGGAGAAGGAACCCGGCTGCGCAATTTCATCCGCCGCCGTGTGCCAGATCCTTTGGATGTCGAGGACATCCTGCAGGAGGTCTTCTACGAGCTGGTAGAGGCCAACCGCCTGCTGATGCCGATCGACTGATGAGGAGCGGGGGAAGTTCCGCCGGGGCATGCGTATGGGTGGCTTTGAAGCGCCAACAGGCGGAGCCTAAAAGCGATGCCCTCGCCGTTGGGGGTATTCTGGACACGACGGAGCGGTCGATATGGGCAGTCTGTGAACGATGCGACGCCGACGCCTTCCTGTTTGTGAACTTTGGGTTGGGTGATTCGTACTTGAACTGTGTCTACGCCAATTTTAGCAACAAAGCTTTATCTGCCCGCTCTTCGGTCTAGAGTTGTCCTTCGTCCTCGGCTGAGCGAACGGCTTCTCACGAACAACCAGACAATCCAATGTTGTGCTCTTTCTCTCTGCGTCTTTGCGGATCTTTGCGTCTTTGCGCGGAGCCCTTCATCGTTCTTTAAGGCGGAAACGAGGCTCCGCGCAAAGACTCAAAGATGCGCAAAGACGCCAAAGAACAATACCCCCGATCAGTGCGTGACTTGGGAATGCCTTTGGTCCCGGTCGTCAGTTTAGTTCAGTGAGTACACAGAAGGAGAGCACAGTGAAATTAAAACTACAATCTGCCGTTGCGGCGCTCGGAGAAGGCGTGGGCGTATCCGGTGATTGCAAACGGGACGCTTTACATTCGAGACATCGGGACATTGTGGGCGTATGACATTAAGGCAAGCCGTTAGGTTTGGGCTAGACTCATGTAAGCAAGGGTCTTAGGAGTAGATGAAATGACAACAAGCAACATCGACGAGTTACCGCAGAAGGCTGGAATGACCACCCCCGAGCCGGCTCTCCGAAAACCGCTGCGGTTGTGGCCCGGTGTGGTTGCGGTGGGCTGCAGTGGTTCGTGTGGTTGGTCGTCCCATCGTCGCCCCGAAGGCAACGATTTTCTCGGTGCTTGGCGGGCTGCTTGCGGGCTTGGTGTCATCGTTTGGTGGGTGTTCTTCAGCCGCGCGCCCTGGTCCGAGCGCCTGGGCGCCATCGTCCTGATGATCGTCGCGCTGGCCGCGACATCGCTCGTCCTTCACAAGTCGATTGCGACCGGGATGATGGGGATGATGTTCTCTGGTCTACGCCATCCCGGTCGTGAGCCTCGCCCTCGTCGTCTGGGCGGTGGCCAGCCGTCGCCTCGCTGACCGGACCTCGGCGCGCCGCGATGGTCGCGGCCATCCTGCTGGCGTGCGGAAGGCTGTGGACACTGCGTGCGGACCGGTGGCATTACCGGCGGATGGCGATTCGGACTTCGCCTGGCGCTGGTCGCAGACTCCCGAGGAACGGCTCCTGGCCCAAGCCGGCGACGAGCCGGTGGCGCTTCCGTCGGCTCCGGCAGCGCCGGCCTCGGAAGCACCCAACCCGGTGACGGCTCCAGAGCCGACTGAACCGGCGGCGCCAACCTCAGATCCGACAGCCGCGGGGACACCTGAAAAGCCGGCTGCCGGTTGCGGCAACGGAGACACGAACCGACTGGCCCGGCTTTCGCGGACCCGATCGCGACGGCATCGTTCGCGGCGTGCGGATCGAGACCGACTGGGCGCAGTCGCCGCCGGTCGAGCTGTGGCGCCGGCCGATCGGACCGGGCTGGTCGTCGTTCGCGGTCCGCGGCGACCTCCTCTACACCCAGGAGCAGCGCGGTGACGACGAGGTCGTCGCCTGCTACAAGCTGACCACCGGCGAGCCGGTGTGGAAACACCGCGACGCGGCCCGGTTCTGGGAGTCGAATGGCGGCGCCGGTCCGCGCGGGACGCCGACCCTCAGCAACGGCCGCGTCTACACATTCGGCGCGACCGGAATCCTGAACGCGCTCGACGCCCGCAGCGGCGCCGTCGTGTGGTCGCGCAACGCGGCGTCCGACACCGGCGCGAAGGTCTCCGTACTGGGGCTTCGCGAGCTCGCCGCTGGTGGTCGACGACCTCGTCATCGTCGCCGCCTCCGGCAGGCTCGTCGCCTACGACCTCGCCACCGGCGAGCCGCGCTGGCTCGGCCCGGCCCGCGGCGACGAGCTACAGCTCGCCGCAACTGATGACGATCGACGGAGTCCCGCAGGTCCTGCTGCTGAGCGGAGCCGGCGCGACCAGCGTCGCGCCGGCCGACGGCACGCTGCTCTGGGAGCACCCCTGGCCAGGCTTCCCCATCGTGCAGCCGGCCCTGACCGCCGACGGCGACGTCCTGATCAGCGCACGGCGACATGCGGAGGACTCGGCACTGCGCCGCCTCGCCGTCGCGCACGGACCCCGGCGGATGGACCGTCGAAGAGCGCTGGACATCGACCGGGCTCAAGCCCTACTTCAACGACTTCGTCGTTCACAAAGGCCATGCCTTCGGCTTCGACGGCCGCATCCTCGCGTGCATCGACCTCGCGGACGGCGCAGCGCAAGTGGAAGGGCGGACGCTACGGCAACGGCCAGCTCGTCCTGTTGCCCGACCAGGACTTGCTGCTGGTGCTGTCGGAGGAGGGTGAGCTGGCGCTGGTCGGGGCGACCCCCGACCAGTTCACGGAGCTCGCGCGGTTCCCGGCGATCGAGGGCAAGACCTGGAACCACCCGGTGCTGGCCGGCGACATCCTGCTGGTTCGCAACGGCCAGGAGATGGCCGCGTTCCGGCTGTCGCCTCGCGGGCGGTTAAGGGGTCGCCAGACGGTTCAAATCCAACACCTTTTGAACGATGTCATGCGCAGCCTGCGGCCGTGCCATCGCGTATGAGTCCGCTTGCATCGCCGCAAAACGTACCGGGTCATCAAGTAGCCGGTCAATTTTGTACGCAAGCGTTTGCAGATTGTTGGAACGAATTGCCGACTCCCGCCTCAAGCAGGTGATCCGCGTTACGTTCTTCCTGTCCGGGAATCGGATTGGCTATGACTATGACGAGTCCTTTCGCCAACGCTTCTGAGGTTGTCAGACCGCCCGGTTTGCCCACCATCAGGTCAGACGCAGCCATTAGCTCATCCATCTCGTGGGTGTAGCCGATTGCCTTCACCGTTACAGTCGCCTGTGCGCTAATGTTCGATGCCAGTTCGGACACCCGTTCTTTCAGATCCTCATTGCGGCCACAGATGGCCACGATCTGAGCCGGATGTTGCAGGGGGATGAGAGAGGTGATCAGGTTTACCAGGGGGCCGACGCCAAATCCTCCAGCGGACAATAGGATCGTCGTGCGATCCGGCGCCAATCCGTGTTTGCGGCGCATATCGAGCTTTTCTTTGTGCAGGGCGAAGACCGGGTCAATCGGAATCCCGCTTACGGTGATCTTGTTTGCTGGAATTGCGAGAGCTTCGAGGTAGGCGCGTGCTTCATCAATCGCCACGAAATATTGCTCGTAATGATGGCAGAGCCACATCGCGTGAACGTCAAAGTCGGTCACTACAATGGCCTGGCGGCTGGCAATTCGCTCTTTGGCTTTGAGCCACGAGACAATCTCGGCAGGCAGGAAATGGGTGCAGATGATCATGTCGGGCTGGTATTCGCGCACCAGTTTTACAAATGGACGGGTGTTGAGCTTGTCGAGCGCGAGACGCCGGCGTTCGTTCTCCCATGGCTTATCCAGCTTGTCATAAAACCAGCCGGATACTCCTGGAAGTTTTGTAACCACTTCAATGTACGCTTTCGAATAGAGGGTTCGGAAAACCTTGTTAGTGTATTGCAGGGTGTCGACGTGGCGGACCTCACAAACCAGGCCGGTTTCATCGTTCGAGTCTTTGAAGGCTTTTTCAAGGGCCTGGGCGGCGCGGACGTGGCCGGCGCCGGATGAGGCGGAGAGTAACAGGACCTTCTTGAGCATAACGAAGAATCTACTCGAGGCCTTCTCTTAGGTCCAACCGCACGGGTCTACTTCCACGCTTCGCGGCGCAGACTGGACAGTCTACGCTACCTGCACACCGGCGCAGACTGGACAGTCTACGCTACCTGCACCCCGGCGCAGACTGGACAGTCTACGCTACTTGCACACCGGCGCAGACTGGACAGTCTACGCTACTTGCACACCGGCGCAGACTGGACAGTCTACGCTACCTGCACACCGGCGCAGACTGGACAGTCTACGCTACTTGCACACCGGCGCAGACTGGACAGTCTACGCTACTTGCACACCGGCGCAGACTGGACAGTCTACGCTACCTGCACACCGGCGCAGACTGGACAGTCTACGCTACCGCCGTCTGTCACTGATCCGCAACTGTAGTAATCTTCATAATACTCTGCTGCCTTGCTTCAGAAGTGGTGAAAGTTATATTATTCAGGCCCACAAAGTCCTGAGAGAGTTGAATGACTACGCCGGGTAAGAAGATTCAATCCGCGGAGAGAGAAGGGCCGGCACGCCGATGGCTGCTGGTCGGCGCCTTGATCTTTGCAACTCTCATTGTTGCTATCGGACCCCCGGCACCAATCTTTGCGCAACTGCTGCCACCAAACACATTCCAGCTTTCGATTCATAGTCAACCCGGTGATCCCTGGAGCAGAACTACCGGCAAGAGCGATTGGCTTTATCACGCAGCGATGGGCAGTTTGTTTGTCAAGGGTTCGACGGGATTGGCGATGGCTCATTGAATCATCTCACCTTCTTGTTCCGCGGGAATAACTCGGAAATATGGCAGGCGGCGTTCACCGTAGGCGCGGAATTGACTCCGGGCGATTATGAAGGGGCAGTACAAGACGGATATCCCGGATTGAGGGTGGGCGGCCTGGGTGGGGCGTGTTCGACCGGTACAGGAAAGTTCAGGATACTGGACGTGGCTTACCAGGGGTCGGGGAACTTCATACACATGACGCGCTTCGCCGCTACCTTTGAGTTCCACTGCTATGGGTTGGCGCCTGCGTTGACCGGAGCGATCTATTTCAACTCCAATGGTTTTCCGCCGCCGCCGCCGTTGCACCTTAAGACGCGTCCGCCCATGCCGGATGGCACGGTGGGCGACGGCTACTCGCAAAGAGTTGAAGCTGAGGGGGGCACACCGTCCTATTTGTGGGCGGTTAATGCCGGGCAACTTCCTCCCGGCATCTCGCTGGACGGGGATGGTATGATCAGCGGCGCGCCGACGGTTGACGGTACGTACGCATTTACCATTGTGGTTGCAGATTCGGCGGTTTCAGTGAACGGTTATCCCACCCAGTTCGCCTTTGGCGATTTTAGTATCACTGTCAACCCCGCAGGTTTCGCCATCAAAGACGGCTTGCCTCCAACAGCCACGAACAACGTCGATTATGGCTATCAGTTTTTTGCTATTGGTGGTGTCCCACCTTATCGGTGGAGTCTCGTCAAGGGTGAATTGCCCCCAGGTCTTAGCTTGGACGATAATGCCAAGCTGTCCGGCATCCCCGATACTCCCGGGACCTTTACCTTTACCCTGCGAGCAACCGATTCCGAAGAAAACCAGGCAGAGCGAAGGTATGCAATAAAGGTGATTGAGCCGCCGCGCATTGCCAAAGCCAAGTATAAGGTCATCAAGCAGAAGCTGGTCATCACAGGAGAGAGGTTTGACGCTGACGCCGTTCTCTTTATAGACGGTCAAGATGTCAAACCGAAGTCTCACGATAGCGAGAGCTTCGTTGTAAAAGCACTGTCGCTTCAGGTGGGGTTACACGATCTTCGAGTGGTAAATCCGGATGGCGGTACGGCCTCAGTTACGATCGAGGTTGAATAGCGTCAGGACCAAACGCTGAGCGCGCTGTGCCCCATCAGTCATTGATAGATCTCTGTGTCGTGATTGTAAGCCTTCCAATCGAACCAATAGTCGTTGAGCGCATAAATCCGCTTTAGCGTTTGGCCCGCATACTTGCCACCCACCGCTTTGCCCGTGAAGTCCCAATCGCTGCCGGTTTGCGCATCCACGAGCCGAAGCACTTGAGCACCGGTCCTGGCAAAAAACTCTAACTCCAACCCATCCACCCTTCTGTCGAATACACGGACCGATTTCTTATCTTCAGCCACCACGATCACGACCGGCGTATCCGCGATGTAGTCCAATAACGGGGCGCGCTCCTTTATGATTGACAAGGGATAAGCCTTGGCTGCAGCACCGATCTTGATCCCGACGATTTGAGTTCGAGCGCTCAATCGAGCATCCGGATTCAATGCCGCGAGCACCGGCATTTTCTCGGTATGGGCTTCCCAATCCTCCGAGAACTCCTTCCAGGGTTTGCTGTCGTCGGGTCGCAACACTCGTCCGTCCGGATGTTCGCGTTTCCAAAGAGAAAAGGAGAGCTCATCGTGCTGGACGGGTTTCAGGTGCTGGCCTCTTGACGGGCCGAAGATCGCCTCGCCGGTGATCTGTTGCCACCACGAGCCGGTCTCTTCGTCCTGCATGATGAAGTTCTGGTTATTTATCCCCGTTAGATGGAACTTCGGGTTGCGAGTTGTAGTTGGCGTCTCCCACACCAGACCGGTGTGGCAGAGCGTTCAGTAGGTGACAAGTACCGGTATGCCGCCAATCGTGTCCTGCACTACATGATGATAGGCGATCTGCCGGACCGGGTAAGCCGCGGCATCGCCGTTCAGCTCAACTGCCAATACCATTTCACCATCGGAGACAAACCCGGCATCGTTCACGCTGGCAAACAACGCGTTCGGAAGCGGTTTGAACATCCACTCGAAATGGTTTTGCCTCGCAAACCACGTTGCCAGGAGAAGCGGTATGAAAAAAGACAGAAGAAGACCTTTCCGCCACCATCTGTGAGTCTGCTTCCACAACGAGATTACAATCAACAACGCGACCGAGAGCGCAACGATGGTTATTGTGGGAGACCAGTGACGCAGCGAATATGAGATGTTGAGTCGTTCGGCCGTCTGCAATTTGAACGGCTGGATCAGTAAAGCCGGCACTAACACCGCCGCAAATGCGGTTGCTGTAACTGTCAGCAGAAGAATCCAGCGAACCCGACGGAATCCGAATCCATTTGGTACTGCTTCGCTTTGCACGAAATCCCCTTTGTCTTGTAGTGTGGAGCGGCTCAACGATACCCGGTTCGCGATTGCGCTTCAACCTGTCCCGCCGTCGTTCGTTTGAAAACCTCGATCTGATTCGTCTATAAACAAAAGGAACTAAGAGGCGTTTCAAGGGAGCTGGTTATGACCTGGATAAAAACCGATCCTTCACCTGAAAGTGAAGAAGCAGTGCGCCGGGCGATGGAAGCGCAGCGATCGTTGTACCCTGTTGAATATGCCGAGCCGGTTCATCCGACTGCCGATGGATCGTCTTCTTCTATAGTGGCGTCGCATACCTTGATCCCCGACGCGCTGTATCACGCATTCGCGACCTTCGGCGTGCTGATGTCACCGGAGCTTCCGCTGACTCGCCGCCAGCACGAGATGATCACCACCATGGTCTCGGTCGTGAACCGGTGCCACTACTGAATTGAGTCGCACGCAGAGTTTCTGCGTCGAGTAACGTTGGATAGCGATTTGGTTGGCGCGCTTCAGGAAGACTACAAGACCGCCCCGATCAGCGAGGCGGATCGCACGATGCTCGACTACGTCGTGCAGCTGACAAAGGACGCTACGAAGATTTCAAAGGGCGATCACGAGACGCTGCACGCCGCCGGCTTCGATGATAAGGCTATTCTGCAGATTACGCTTATCGCTTCCTGGTTTAACTACATCAACCGGGTCGCCGATGCTCTGGGCGTAGGGCGCGATTGATATGAATTTGAGATCAGGCTTTTTATTCCTTTTTACTCCGTTTGTCGTTGCTGCCGCGTTGTTTGCCGGCTATTCACATCCCTCGGCAAATCAGACTCCGGCCGTTCAATCTTCACGAGAAGATGCCTATCGAGCGAACAATATTGGCGTCGCTCTGCTGGAGCAATTCAAGTACAAAGAGGGAGCCGAAGAGTTCCGGCGGGCGTTGAAACTGGAGCCTTCGCTTGCGCTCGCGAGGGTAAATCTGGGGATCGCTCTGTACAACCTACCCGACCCCGACGGCGCTCTTCGGGAACTAAAGGCCGCGGCCGATGCTCTGCCTGCGTCACCGCAGGTTCACTACATGCTCGGCCTGCTGGCGAGGTTGCAGAATCGGACCGTCGAAGGCATCGCGGAATTTCAGCGCGCACTTCAGGTTGATCCTTACGATCCCGGCGCGAACATCAACGTTGGCCAGCTGTTGATGCAACAGCGCAAGTATCCCGAAGCGATCGCAGCGTTTCGCGCCGCGATTGCAAGCGAGGCTTACAATGTCACCGCGACTTATAACCTGGCGATGGCGCTGACCCGCTCCGGTGACCGCACGGAAGGCCAGTCGATGATGCAGAAGTTTCAGGTGCTTCGCACAAAGGGCTACGCCACAACGATCGGGCAGAACTATCTCGAACAGGGCCGTTACGCCGAAGCCATTGCCTCGACTGGAGCGGAGGCTGGGCTTGTCGATACCGCGACGCCTGAAGTGACCTTTACAGACGCGACGGCAACCGTGGTTTCAAAGACGATCGAAGCCGCGCCCAAAGAGGTCAACCGAAACCCAATTGGGCAGAGCTTCAAAGCGGGCGAGATCAACGATCAGGTAAAACGTCAGATCGCCGGTGCGTTGGCGGGCGGCGAAGTGCTGTTTGACTTCGACGGCGATGGAGACGTGGATCTGTTGGATGTTAGCGAGCGAGGATTGACGCTTTATAGAAATGACGGCGGTAAGCTGGTCGATGTCACTGGTCAATCGGGGATCTCGCGGCCGGCGGCTGCTGTGATCACTGCGGTGGCGGGCGACTACGATAACGATGAACGGCCGGATCTCCTGCTGGTTGGCTACGGCAAGCTGACTCTCTATCACAACGACGGCAACGGGAAGTTCTCAGACAAGACCGCAGCGGCAGACATACCTGGCTTCTCGCGCCTCGCGCTGTCGGCGGCATTCGTCGACGTTGATCACGATGGAGATCTGGACATATTTGTTCCGGGTTTTGTCGATTTTGCAAAGACACCCACAGGCGATCCGAATCGAATGCTTGTGTTTCCAGATGACTTTTCAGGAGCGCCAAACCTGCTGCTGCGCAACGACGGTAACGGCAAGTTTACCGATATCACCACGGCGGCGTTGGTCGCCGGATCCGGTGGTCACGCGATTGCCGTGACTCCTACCGACTATGACAACCACCGCGACATCGATCTGCTTGTCGTGAACTACGGCGCCGCCCCGGTGCTTTTCAGCAATCAACGCGATGGCTCGTTTCGCGATGTTGCGAGCGAAGTCGGTTTGAACATCAAAGGAGGCTTTACGTGTGTCGCCGCGGCCGACGTAAACAAGGACGACTACACCGATTTCTTCTTTGGCAAAGCGGATGGACCAGGCCTATTCGCGGTGAGTGACGGAAAGGGGCACTTCGTTACAGCCCCCGCGCCCGGGGAATCCGCAGGGGCGATCGCCGCGCAGTTTCTCGATTATGACAACGATGGCCTGGTCGATCTCGTGCTCCTCCAAAACCAGGGCGCTCGTGTTCTGCGCGATCTCGGAACGCGGTGGGAGGATGTCACCGCGCGCGCGATCTCGGCCGATCTTCTGAAGACGCCGCCCACAGCCGGCGCCGTGCCGCGCGGATTTGCGTCCGCGGATATCGACGGCGACGGTGATACGGACTTGGTTGTTTGTCTCACGACGGGCGATCTAAAGATCTGCCGAAACGATGGTGGCAATCGGAATCGATCGTTAAAGGTGCAGTTGACCGGTCACGTCAGCAATCGAAGCGCCGTAGGGACAAAGATCGAAGCTCGCGCGGGAAGCCTCAAACAAAAGCTCGAAACCTACGCAGCCAGCCCGGCTCCGGCTCCAGCCGATGTCGTCTTTGGGCTCGACAAACGCGGCGGCGCGGATTCGGTTCGCGTGCTGTGGCCCGCGGGCATCGTTCAAGCCGAGACCGAACTCGCCGGCGCTAAATCGACCGGGTCTCTCACTGTGCTCCAGATCACCGAGATTGATCGCAAGCCATCGTCGTGCCCGTTTTTGTATACCTGGAACGGCGAACGGTTCGAGTTCGTCACCGATTTCATGGGCGGCGGTGAGATGGGCTATCTCGAATCGCCGGGCGTGCGCAATCATCCCGATCCCGACGAGTACGTTCGCATTCGCGATGATCAGCTCAAAGAGCGGGACGGGCGGTACGAGTTGCGAGTCACCAACGAGCTCGAAGAGGTGGTTTATGTTGACCGGGTTCAACTGATAGCGATCGACCATCCGTCGGACACCGAAGTCTATCCAAATGAGGGGATGACGGATCCGCCGCGACCGTTCAAGCTCTTTGCAACCCGAGGCGCCCGGTCCCCGCGGTCAGCTACCGACGATCACGGTCACGACGTGAGCGGGCGCATCGCAAAACTCGACCGACAGTACCCGGATGATTTCGAACTGCTCAAGACTCGCGGCTATGCCGGCACACACACGCTAACTCTGGATCTGGGCGAACCGTCGAAAGGTAGAACGTTATTGTTGCTGACAGGCTGGACCGATTACGCTTTTTCGAGCGACAACGTGGCCGGCTCTCAAAGCGGGTTAAGCCTGAGTCTGCCCGAGCTTCAGGTGAAGGACTCCCGGGGTCAATGGCGAACCGCGATATCGGACATCGGCATCCCGGTGGGCCGGCCTCAGACTATCGTTCTCGATCTCACCGACAAGTTCCCGACGGAGAGCCGGGAGGTTCGCATCGTGACGAATATGCGGATCTACTGGGACCAGGTTCTTGTCGACACTTCGAGCGCCGCCGCGCCTGTGGAGATGACGCGGATAAATCCCTCGCGAGCGGATCTTCATTGGAGGGGGTTCTCCGCGGAAGTCTCGCCCGATGGCCGTGAGCCCTTCACCTACGACTACGACCGTGTGACACCCAAATCGCCGTGGAAGGTAATGCCCGGCCGGTACACCAGGGAAGGTGATGTGAGGGAGTTGCTAACACGCACCGACGATATGTTTGTGATCTCAAGGCCCGGTGACGAGATCGCGTTGTCGTTCGACGCGACAAGGTTACGGCCGCTCAGTCCTGGATGGAAACGCACCTTCCTGCTCTACGCCGATGGCTTTAGCAAAGAGATGGATATCAACTCCGCCAGCCCGGATTATGTTGCGCCTCTGCCGTTTCACGCGATGACGAACTATCCATATTCTGAGAGAGAGTCGTATCCGATGACTCGCGAGCACCTGACCTATATCGAGCGTTACAACACCCGTTTGGTTCGCTCACCGCTGCCGCCGATTGAGTCGACAGCTTCAATGAAACGATGACAAGGAATCCAGATGGAACACATCCGCTACTCGGTCGCAGCCTGTCAGACCGATCTTCCGAATCCGATTGAACGCCGCCAGATGCGCGGGAACACCGACCGCATGCTGTCGATGATCGATTCGGCGGTTGCGGGCAGCGCGCCTTTCTTGCCGGTGAAACTCATCGTCTTTCCAGAGTTCGCGCACGCGGCGCCGGTGTTTGAGACGGTTGCGGAGCTGATCGAGAAACTCGCGATACCGATCCCAAACGAGCACACCGAGCGCATCGAGCGAAAGGCGCGCGAGCACGGTGTCTACATTCAGACCGGCTCGATGCTTGAGGTCGATTCGAAGTGGCCGGGGCGGGTTTTCAATACCACTTGCCTGATCGGTCCCGAAGGGGTGCTCTACAAGTATCGCAAGGTGAACACCTGGATCCCATATGAAGTTCACTCGAGTCCTCACGATATTGAAGGGTACGACGAGCCTCTGTTCCCGGTAGCCGACACACCGATCGGCCGCATCGGCTGCGCGATCTGTTATGACTGGCTTTTCCCGGAGGCGATCCGCCAGCTCGCGGCCAACGGCGCCGAAGTGCTGGTGCGTGTTTCGGCTTACATGGATCCGTGGGGCGCAACCGAGCCAATGGATTGGTGGACGGTGGTGAATCGCTGCCGGGCGATCGAGAACATCGCTTATGTCGTAGGCGCGAACCAGGGTGCGAGCTTGAAGATGTATCCGCCGTATTCGTGGCCCGGGGGAAGCCAGGTGGTCGATTATGATGGCCGGCTGCTGGCGCAGGCCTCACCCGGACCGGGTGAGAGAATTGTTGTCGCACCGATAGACATCAGCGCGCTTCGTCACGAGCGCGCCAGCCGACGCGGTCATCATATGCCGGCGCACCTGCGGACCGAGGCTTATCCGGTTTATCAAGGCCATCAATACCCTCCGAAAGATGCTGAATCGAGTGGTAACCCGACGCTTTCGTACGAGGGCAACAATGAGTTGATAGATACAGCTAAGAAACGACTCGGCTCATCCGGCTGAAATCACTCACTCAAAGGGTACCTCTATGCACCTGGTTATAGACCGCTCTCGCCCGTTAGTTTAATGACAGAATCAACATCTTCGACTATCCTCGCCCGGTCCTCGTTTAACACAGCAATAATCTCATAGCAGTAATCTCCTGGCGGCCGCCGGCAATTGCCTGGCATCGCATCAGGAGGGCCCGACCGGCTGCATCTTTGTTCGTAGTCTGGCGGGAACGTCTGGTGCGGCCGCAAGGGACGATCAACCCCGTTCGTGAAGTGCGCCCCCAGCCCGCAGAATCTAAATCGAAGGAGTTGCAATGCGATTCAAACTGCTGTTGGCATCGTTCTTGATTGTTCTGGCCTCTGGAGATTCGCTGTTTGCGCAGCAATCTTCAAGCGCAACCCTGAGCGGTCGCGTAGTTGACCCGAACGGTGCTGTGATCGTCGGCGCGCACGTTATTGCTAAGAGTACGGCGACAGGTATTGAGCGCGAAACGACGACGAACGAGCAGGGGCTTTTCGTGCTGACAAATCTGGCTCCCGGCGACTACGAAGTGCGGACAACAGCAACGGGCTTTAAGGCGAGAGTCCATTCCGCAACGCTTGAGGTCGGACAAAACGCGACGGTGGACGTTTCGCTCGACGTTGGAGGCATAAGCGGAGACGATTTCTCGACGCCCTATGTTGACCCAATCAACAGAGTCTCATCGGTGGTTGATGGCGTGGTAAACCATCGTGAGATTGAACGTCTCCCGCTGAACGGGCGCAACTTTCTCGAACTGGCCCTCCTCGTTCCCGGTAACTCGCCCGCTCCGAACTTCGATCCCACCAAGACCAATACAGTGCTGATCTCCTCCGCCGGACAATTGGGACGCGGTGGGAACGTCACCATCGACGGCGCCGACAACAACGACGACGTCGTAGGCGGGTCGCTCGAGAACATTTCACAGGATGCGGTTCAGGAGTTTCAGATCGCCACCAATCGTTTCTCGGCGCAACTCGGCCGGTCGGGCTCGTCGGTCATCAACATAGTGACCAAGGCGGGCACGAACTTCCTGCACGGGTCCGGGTCGGTCTTCTATCGCGATCGGAATCTGCAAGCGCTCCCGGCTACCTTTGATCGCAACAATCCCGAACCACCTTTCGATCGAGAGCAGTACTCGGCGACGCTTGGCGGGCCGCTGATCAAAGACAGGGCATTCTTGTTTGGCGCCTTTGAGTATCGCAATCAGGACGGCGCCGTGCTGGTAGGTCAGCGGGACACGACAGCCCGCACGATAACCAGAGGCTTCGCGCCGGCACCCCTGAATGATCTGCTCGGGACAGTTCGCGGTGACTGGAGCGCAACTGACGCCCATAGACTGATGTTCCGATACTCGATCGAGCGCACGGACGACACCGGCGCCAGCACTCTCATTCGGCCGATCGGTTCTGCTTCCGAACGACAGGCCGGCACCAACCACTATCAGTCGTTTCTTACCAACTGGACTTATCTGATCAATCCCAGAATGCTCAACAATTTCACCGCGAGCGTCAACAACTTTATCAACAAGACAGAACCGGTTGTGCCAGGGCCGCAACTGACCTTCCCAAGCCTTCAGGACGGGGCGTCTTTTCGGGTACCGCAACAAACGCGCATGAATCGGATTCAACTGGCTGACTCGCTCTCCTGGGTGAAGGGAAATCACCTTCTCAACTTTGGGGGCGAGGTACAACGAATCGATTCGGATTTCAACCTCGGCGTCTTTCAACAGGGGCGGATCGAACTGGTCGAAGACTTTCCAACCTTCGATCACAACGGGGACGGGCGCGTTGACGACAACGATCTGTTGTTTGCGGTCACACTTCGCAGCGCAACCCCCGATCGACCGCTGATCATTCCCGATGCAGACAACAACCACGTAGCCTTCTTTATCCAGGACGATTGGCGCGTGCATCCTCAGTTCGCGCTGAATCTCGGATTACGTTACGAGCTGGACACCGACGTCAAGAACATCCGCCGGACCGGCGAGTTGAACCCGCTGATACTGCCCTTCCTGTCAGGCAAGCGAGAGAAGGATAAGAACAATTTCGGGCCGCGAGTCGGATTCAACTGGTCCACGCGAGAAGGGCGAACCAGTGTACACGGCGGCTATGGAATCTACTACGATCGCGTCACGCTGGAGATTCAGTCGCTCGAACGCGGGCAGGATGGACGATCGCTCGCGATTGAAGTGCGAGCCGGAAATGTTTTTTTCCTCGATCCAAACACTGGAATGTTTCCGCCGTTCGCGCCGACCATCTCGAATCCATTCTCGGGGTTCCCGCTGCCGGGCGCGGGGGCGGGCGGCATCAACATCATCGACAACAAGCTCCAGAACCCGATGGTGCAGCAGACGAACCTGGGCATCGAGCAACAGTTTGGTTCGAACTTTGTCGTACGCGCCGACTACTTGCACGATTTCGGCACACATTTCATCATCGGTCGCACTATCGGTTCGGTCTTCAACCCCGTTGTGGGCGGACCGGACCGGGTTGTCAATCTCGAGTCTAGCGTAAAGACAAAGTACGACGGTCTGCTTGTAAGTCTGGAGAAACGATTCTCGAGTCACTATCAATTCCGCGCCTCTTACACTTTGTCGCGAGCCTTCAACTACGCCAATGACGACCAGATCCCGTTTGCGGCGGGCCCGCTCGATTCAAACAATCTGCAACTGGAATATGGGCCTACGCCAAACGATCAGCGTCATCGCTTCACCTTTTCCGGAGCCTTCGAATTGCCTGGCGACTTCAGACTTGCGCCGATCTGGACCATCGCGTCCGGCGTACCAATGGACATACTGCTTCCGGACGCAAGCACCAGGATTCCGCTTCTACAACGCAACGCGGGCGGGCGGCTGTTTCACAACGCATCGGAATTGAACTCGTTTATTCAGCGGGTAAATACCGGGGGCGGTGTCAATGGCGAACCGCTTCCGCTGGTAGGGAGCGATGCGCGATTCAGTGATAGCTTCAATTCATTCGATCTTCGCGTTTCCAAAGTCTTCAGCTTCAGCGAAAACGTCAAGCTAGAGCCCGCAGTAGAAGTGTTCAACATGTTCAATGTCACAAACGTGCTGGGAGTCTCAAACGTAAATTACTCCGGTTTCGCAAACGCGCTGGTGCGCGATAGCAATGACCCGAACTCTTCGGGGTTCTTGAAATCTTCGAGCTTCGGACAACCGGTGACGACAGCCGGAGGGGTATTCGGCTCTGGCGGCGCGCGTGCGTTTCAACTCTCGGTTAGATTCTCGTTCTAATAAACAAGTCTGACCAGCCGATGGGCGTTGGCTTCTTAGCGTCTTTGCGAGTCTTTGCGGCCTTTGCGCGAAACTTCTTGCCAGAATCTCCTTGTTTGTTGATCGTTGGATATCCATAGGAGCGTGAATTCAAATCGAACAGTCACAGAACGAGGCGGCGCAAAAGGGGCTCAGGAGAGAGCTGACTCTGGGCTCCGCGACTGCATTGGTCGTCGGGGAAGTAATCGCCGTCGGCATCTTCCTGACGCCTGCTCAAATGGCAAAGTCGCTGGGCTCACCGCTGCTGGTGATAATAGTCTGGCTCGCGATGGGTGGGATGGCGCTCAGTGGCGCGCTGTGTTACGGGGAGCTGGCGGCGAGGTTTCCGCGAACCGGGGGCGGGTATGTTTATCTACGTGAAGCTTACGGTCCGAGGCTTGGGTTTCTGTACGGCTGGAAATGTTTTCTGGTGATGGATCCGGGTCTGACCGCGGCACTCGCGGTCGGCATGGCGAGCTACGTTGGTTACATCACTCACTTGTCTTTAGCAGGTGAAAAAGGCGTCGCGATCCTCGCGGTAATTGCGCTCGCGGCCGCCAACATCCTGGGGGTGAGACTGGGTGCGCGGTTGTTGCGCTCGCTGGCGGTGCTAAAGATAACCGCGCTCGTCTTTCTTATTCTATGGGGCGTTCTCGGGCGGTTTGGTGACTGGGGAAATCTCTTGCCGTTCGCTCAACAGCGACCTGGCTCAGCGCCGTTGATGACCGGGGTTGCCGGCGGGATGCTCGCGGGGTTCTTTTCGTTCGGGGGATGGTGGGACTTGAGCAAGATGGGAGGCGAAGTCCGCGAACCCCAACGCACTTTGCCGCGGGCGATCGCGTTTGGTGTTTGCGTGGTGACGCTGCTGTACGTGAGCACAAGCATCGCGTTCATGTACTTGGTCCCACTTGAGGAGGTGACCTCGGGAGAGACATTCGCCGCGCAGGCGGGGCAGGCATTGTTCGGTGCAGCCGGCGCGCGGGTATTTTCGGGCATCGTAGTCGTCTCAGTGCTTGGAAGCTTGACGGCGGTCATCATGACAGCGCCGCGGGTGTATTACGCGATGGCAACCGATGGACTGTTCTTCAAGGCAGCGGCATCGATCCACCCACGTTTCGGCACCCCGGCGCGAGCGATTGCACTGCAAGCGGTTCTCGCGTCGGTGTTGATTGCGCTGGGAACGTTCCAGCAAATAATCGCCTACTTCATTTTCGTCACCGTGATTTTCATAGGGTTGACCGTCGCCGCGCTCTTTATTCTTCGTCGGAAGGTGAGTGATGCCACATATCGAGCGCCGGGTTATCCGGCGACGGCGGTCCTGTTCCTGAGTCTCGTGGTTCTGATGTTGGTCCTGATTGGAGGACACGATCCGATACAAGCGCTGCTTGGTGTTGCTGTGGTAGGCTTGGGTCTGCCCGTTTACGAAATGGTTGTGCGCAAGCGGCAATGAAGATGTCCGACGATGTCCGACAAACTTCAGTTTGTTGTCGGATCTCGGAGGTCTAGTTTTAGGTGCCGCGACATACTTCAGTTTGTCGCTGGAGTTTGGATATTTTCCCCGAAGGGGATCCTGTCCTCCAGCCCAGGGTTGCTGTACTCGGCTACCCTGGGAAGGACGACGGCGAGTTCCCCAACCCCAACGGGGTTGCGGCTGGGCCTTACGTCGAGGGCGCATGACCTCAATAAACGAGAACGAATCAAGGCAAACCTCATACCGATAGGGTAGGCTGGGAAGCTTGGCCGCAACCCCGGCGGGGTTGGGTAGCTCGCGCGCCGTCTTTCCCAGGGTAGCCGAGTACAGCAACCCTGGGCTGGAGGACAGGATTCCCTTCGGGGAAAATGTCCAAACTCAAGTGCCCTCCGTCAGCAGGGGGAACACCTCACCGAAAGTGACGTGTTACCCACGAACTGCGTTGGCGGCGACAAACTGAGCTTTGTCGAACTTAAGTCTGTCGGACTTAAGTTTGTCGGACTGATGATTACAATCAACCCCAGGATTATCCTCGCCTTTCTTTCAGCGCTTTGCTGTTACATGGCGACCTGCGTCTATTCAACCGGCCTGGTATTCGCCCTGGACCCCTCGCGTTTGTTGAGCCAATTCGGACACGATGTCTGGCAGAGAGAACAAGGCCTGCCAAACAACACTATTCACGCCATACTCCAAACTAAGGACGGGTATCTCTGGCTGGCGACCGAGGAAGGGCTCGTTCGTTTTGATGGGGTACGGTTCAAAGTCTTCGACGCGCAGAATACGCGTGAACTCACCAGCAATCAGATCCAGGTTCTGTTCGAAGACAAACAAGGCGAGCTGTGGATTGGCACCGCCGGCGGGCTCACCCGTTATAAGGATCAACAATTCATTTCTACCGCCGGCGAAAGCATGCCGGATAAGGGCGTCTCGTGTATTTACCAGGACCGCGCCGGAAGTGTCTGGGTGGGCACGGCTGCGGGACTCTGGGTGTTCGACGGCGGCAAGTTTGTCAGCTACTCCACGCGCGACGGCTTGCCAAACGATAGCATCAGGTCTCTTTACGAAGACCGCTCGGGTGTGTTGTGGGTCACCACCGTTGGCGGGCTCGCGCGTCTCAGGGGCGGCGCGTTTTCAGCGTTCACAACAAGAGACGGCCTGCCGAACGACAGCGTCAGGTCCGTCTTCGAGGACAGCGAGGGATATCTCTGGATAAATACCTTTTCCGGGCTGGCCAGGTTCAAGGATGGCAGAGTGAGCGTTTTTACAACGGCTGACGGTCTGCTGAACGATCATATCTGGTCGATCGAAGAGGATTTAAGAGGAACATTGTGGATCGGTACCGACGGCGGCTTGAACAGCTTTAGTAACGGTTCGTTCAAAGGGTACACCACAAAAGACGGTCTTCCCGACAACAGCGTGTTTTCTATTTACGAAGATCGCGGCGGGGTTCTGTGGGTTGCGACGCCGGGTGGACTGGGCAGGCTGAAGGACGGAGTGCTGAGTTCTTTCACCTCCCGGGATGGACTCTCCGATGACGTCGTAATGGCTTTGTTTGAAGATCGAGAGGGCAGCCTGTGGATCGGCACCGAAGCCGGAGGGTTGAATCGTCTGAAGGACGCCAAGTTCACGACTTATAGCGCAAAGGATGGGTTGACCAACGACGTTGTTTGGGCGCTTTGTCCGAGCGCGGATGGAAGTCTCTGGGCCGGCACAAACGGCGGTGGCTTGAACCGGTTGCGCGACGGCAAGATCACTTCGTACACCACAAAGGATGGCCTCGCGAGTAACATCGTTCGCGCGCTTTACGAGGACAAGGCGGGCAACTTGTGGGCGGGTACTCCGGGCGGACTCAATCGTCTGAGACGAGGTCATGTAGACACCTTCACCGTTGGAGATGGACTCTCGAATAATGGGGTGACATCCATCGAGGAAGACAGAGACGGTAATCTTTGGATAGGAACGCTTGGAGGATTAACTAAATTCAAGGACGGCCGGTTTACGATCTACACAACAGGCGACGGACTTTCCGATGACAGAATAATCTCGCTTCGCGCTAGTCGGGATCGGGGACTCTGGATCGGAACCCGCACTGGCGGACTAAACCGACTGGAAAGCGGGCATTTCACATCGTATCGCGCGAAAGAGTGGATTCCAGATGACGCCGTCAGGGCCATCTATGAAGACGCAAGACGGCGTGTTGTGGGTCGGAATGCGAAAGAGCGGTTTGAGTCGGTTCAGCAATCGGGAGTTCACCACTTGCTCGATGAAGACGGGACTATTTGACAATTGCGTCTTTCAAATCATCGGGGACGACAAGCAGAATCTGTGGATGAGCTCTCCAAGAGGCGTCTTCAGGGTGAGCAAGGGGGAGTTCGCCGATTTTGCCCGGGGTAGCGTGACGCAGATCGCCTCTGTGTCGTACGGCACCGCCGACGGTATGTTGAGTCGTGAATGCAACGGGGGGCAGCCCGGCGCCGTTAAATCCGCGGATGGTAAGCTCTGGTTTGCAACCATAAGGGGCATTGCGATGATCGATGCCCGGATAATACAAATCAATGAGGTGCCACCGCCGGTCGCGATTGAACGCGTGGTGGTCGACGGCGAACCGATCGCGCTCAATGCGAGGGTAGATCTGCCGCCGGGCAAAGAACGGTATGAGTTTTATTACACAGCGCTGAGTCTGGCGGCGCCGGAAAAAGTGCGCTTCAAGTACAGGCTGGAGGGATTCGACAAAGAGTGGGTCGACGCCGGCACCGAGCGAGTCGGTCTCTACACGCATATACCGCCGGGCACTTACAAGTTCAGGGTGATCGCATGCAACAACGACGGCGTATGGAATGAAACTGGCGCGTTGCTAAACCTCTATCTGAACCCGTACTTCTATCAGACCTACTGGTTCTACGCAGCGGTGGCCGCGACCCTTGGCCTGCTGGCGCTGGCGATTTACAGGCTCCGCGTCAAGGGGATCAGGGCTCAGTTTGCCGCGGTGCTGGAAGAGCGCGGCCGGATGGCCCGCGAGATTCACGATACTCTGGCCCAGGGCTTTGTCGGCATCGCGCTGCAACTGCAAGCCGTGGAGAAAGCGATGCCCGACGCTCCGGACAAGGCGGGACAGCACCTTGCACTGGCGAAAAGTATGGTCAGTCACAGTTTGGTTGAGGCCAGACGCACGGTCTGGGACCTGAGATCGCAGCAACTGGAGAACAACGACCTGGCGACCGCGTTCTCTGACACCGCGCGGCAAATGACTGAAGGCACCGCGGTGCTAGCCGAGGTTCGGGTCTCCGGCGAGAGCCGTAGGCTGCCCTGGCGGATCGAGAACAATGCTCTGCGGATTGCCCAGGAGGCCCTGACAAACGCGATCAGGCACGCCGCAGCCAAAACACGTTCTCATCGAGTTGGATTTCGAGCCCTCGAACCTGCAGTTGAGAGTAAAGGACGACGGTCGAGGATTCGATGCCGAAGGCGTTCTTGCGACTGCGGATGGTCATTTTGGTTTGCTTGGAATGCGGGAACGAGTTGAACATGTTGGAGGGCGTCTGAAGCTGACGAGCCGGCCCGGTGAGGGCACCGAGGTGTGGGCAACGATTCCGATTAACTAAGGGGTCATCGGTGAGCAAACAAAACCCAATCGAGATTCTGGTGGTTGACGATCATTTCGTTGTGCGTATGGGGGTATCGACGCTGGTCAATGCGCAGGACGACATGACCGTGATCGGCGAAGCGGCTAACGGCAAGCTGGGAGTCGAGTTGTTTCGCGCAACCAGACCGGATGTCACGTTGATGGATCTGCGCATGCCTGAAATGAACGGCGTGGATGCGATTATCGCCATACGCAAAGAATTCCCCGATGCTCGGATCATGGTTCTGAGCACCGACGATGGCGACGAAGACATTTATCGCGCGTTTCAGGCGGGTGCGCGGGCATATCTGCTCAAAGATATGCACCACGACGAATTGGTCAACGCCATAAGAGCCGTTCATCAAGGTCAGCGTTTTATTCCGCCCGCAATAGCAAATCGACTGGCGGAACGAATGCCGCGCTCAGACCTTACCTCCCGCGAACTCGAGGTTCTCAAAGCTGATAGTGAAGGGAATGAGCAACAAAGAGATCGCGTCAGCGCTGCACATCACTGAAGGAACGGTCAAGATTCACGTCAATAACATGCTGGGAAAGCTCGGGGTGACCGACCGGACCAAGGCTGCAACTACCGCACTCCAGCGTGGCATCGTTTATCTCGAATAGAGACTATCTATATCAAAGGTTATAGCGCCGCATAGCCATCTGGTCTAGTGACAAAAACCGCCTGATGGAATATTGTTGCCGCGTCCTGGCTGTGCCCCGGAAGGCCGCGAATCGCGTGTAACCAGCTCAGGTTTCTATCTCTTACTAAGCTCCGGCAACAATTCGTATCGAAGAGGCAATTCGATCGCTACAAAAACCTATGAAGATATTCGTTATCGCGTTCCTGCTCGTTTCCGGCTCGTTCGCCTTTGGCCAGAGTAAAGATCAAAAGTGGCGCCCAGCGACGGAAAAGGAACTCAAATCATTGATCCCTGCCAGAGTCGCGGTTGAGAATGAACGTATTGAAACGGAGCTGCGCACTGCTTCAGGGATTACGAACGGAAACGGCAAGTTTATTGCGGGGGTGGTGATGATCACCGCGGGCTATTCCGCGGAGGGAAAGTATAGCCATTTCTTTATCACTCAGGCAGCAGTCAAGTGCGGTGACTTTGAGCTTCGCCCCGGCGAATATGTTTTTGGCCATAAGCGTATCGATCAAGAGACGCTCAAAGTCAGCTTTTACGAGGCCTCCACCGGTAAGCATGTGGGTGACGTGAAGGCACAGGTGGATCCAAAGAAGGGACCAGTTCGTCAAATAACCGTCACTCCGCCGGGCAACGAAAAGCCGATGATCAAGCTCGGACGCTTTGTCTTTGAGTACAGCATAACGGAATAGGCGGCGTTGGTGCCCACCGCAGTCGTTTCCCTTTTTTGCATACAAAACAAACTACACCCAGGTCTGAGTTGTGGAGGAGAAAAGATGAAATTGTCAAAGGCATGTGGGCCGGACGACTACCGTCACGGTATTGCTGTTCGCATTTTTGGTTAGCGTAGCCAATGCGCAGGACAGTTGCGTCGTATTAACCGGGAAAGACTCAGCGCGCGTCATCCCGACTACTTTTTACTTCGAGGGTCTGAGCGCGCCGACGCAGATGCGGAACTCGGCGGCCGCGCGGTTCGGCTCAAAGCGATACGTGATCGCTGGTCTGGTCGATACCTCCGGCTACTCGACGGATGTGCGCGCGAAGTATCAGGGTTTCTTCATCACCGATTCTCCGATCACGGTTGGCGGGAAAGACCTGGCCGCCGGGGCGTACGGCTTTGGGTTCTCCGATGCATGGCAAGTTCAATGTTTTCGATGTAGGCGGCAGCGCGGTGATGTCGGCCGAAACCGCCAAAGACACGGCGCTGCGCCGCCCTCGACCTCTGATGATGGTGAAAGAAAAGGACGGCCTGCGGCTGTATGCCGAGCGCAGTTACATCGTTATCGCGGTGCGATAGCAAGTCGTTGAAGGGGATGGGCATTAGCGATAAAAAAACTCCAAGTAGAGCCGTGAAACTTCTAGTCACCGGCTATCTGATATTGCTTGTCAACAGCTCATATCTGGCGGGGTATGCCGATCCCACACTGTTTTACTTTGGCAACGTTGTTCTGCACCTGGTTCTCGGGGTGGTCCTGGTAATTCTCTTTGTCCCGTACGCCATAAAACGCTTTGGCGGGTTTTCCCGGACAATCAAGATTGCGGTTCTTCTGCTCGCCGTTAGCGCCGCTCCCGGATTGTTTATGATGAAGTTCGGCGCGACGCGGCAGTATCGCTGGGCTCTCTACTCTCACATCGCGTTCGCGGTGGCGGGTTCGATTCCGCTGCTGCTTGTTCTTTTGAAAGGCGTGCGGGGTTATGCGGCTTCCCGTCAACGAAGCGTTGTTTATGCCGGGATCGCCGCGCTCATATTTGTTTTCCCCCTGGCATCGACCGCCTACAATCGCTATGCGAGGGAGGCCCGAAGCAGAATCGTGAACCCCGACCACGCACCGTTGACCATGGAAGGCGAAGGTTCGGGCCCGAACGGTCCATTCTTCCCGTCCTCGGCGGAAACCAACGTTGGGGGCATTATTCCCTCGACCTTTTTCATGACAAGCAGGGAATGCGCTCGTTGTCAGAGGAAATCTACAATCAGTTCAACTCTTCGGCACATCATTTCGGATCGTTTAACAACCAGTGGTATAGAAAATCAATCGAGTATATGCAAGACGTGGTAGGCACCAAGCCGTCGAAGTGGTGTGCCGGCTGTCACGATCACGCCGTATTCTTCAACGGCCGGTTCGATCGTCCAATCAAAGAACAGATTGACACTCCTGAGGCGCAAAACGGATTGGGCTGTACATCCTGCCACTCTATAGTTCACGTAAAGAGCACGATGGGTCAGGCCGATTTTGACGATCGAATATCCCGCCGCTGCACGATCTGGCGGTGAGCAACAACAAGTACCTGAGATGGGCGCACGATTACTTGTTGTACATTGACCCGCAGCCGCATCGCGAAACCTTCCTGAAGAGTTTTCATACGGAACAGACGCCCGAGTTTTGTGCGAGCTGTCATAAAGTTCATCTGGACGTTCCGGTGAACAACTATCGCTGGTTTCGCGGGTTCAACGAGTATGACAACTGGCAGGCGTCCGGTGTTTCGGGCGAGGGCGCGCGATCGTTTTACTATCCGCCAAAGTCACAAAAATGCGCCGACTGCCACATGCCCCTGGTGGCGTCTAACGACCCGGCGGCGAAGGACGGGAAGAGTCATTCTCATCGATTTCCCGGCGCGAACACCGCGGTGCCCTATGTCAATCGCGACGATGTCCAGTTGAAGACTACCCAGGACTTCCTTCGTGATGGGCAGGTATCGGTGGATATCTTTGGGATGGCCCGAACCGGCGCACCCCCGAAGCAAAACGAGAGGAAGGCGAGTGGCCAGGAAGAGCCGCGATTGGCTAGCACTTTCGGGGTCGGGAAGAGTCGGCAAATTTCGGGGCGCCGCAAGCCTCAAACTCGGAGGCGGTCGAGGTGATAGCCCCGCTCGATAAGGTTGATGCGACCGTTCGTCGAGGTGATTCGATCCGCGTTGAAGTGGTCGTGCGGACGCGAAAAGTCGGGCATTTCTTTCCCGGCGGAACCGTTGATGCGTTTGACGTATGGGTCGAGCTTGAAGCGGTGGACGACAAAGGCCAAACGATCTTTCACAGCGGCGAGGTTGAAGACGGTGGCCGCGGTCCGGTCGAGACCGGCGCGCACTTCTATCGCAGCCTGCAACTGGACGAAAACGGAAACCCGATCAACAAACGCAACGCGTGGATGGCAAGATCGGTTGCATATGTGCGGTTGATTCCACCGGGCGCCGCGGACACGATTCATTACCGGTTGAACATCCCGGACAACTGTGGCGACAAGATCTATCTCAAGGCAAAAATCAACTATCGAAAGTTCGCCTGGTGGAACACGCAATGGTCGTTCGCGGGAGTGCGCGACCCCGCGAAGAAAGACTTCTCGGTGACCGCGGGACACGACGACGGCAAATGGGTGTTCACCGGCGATACGTCTGATGTTTCGGGACAGATCAAGGCGATTCCAGACATTCCGATCACCGTGCTGTCTTATCAGGAGACGTCGCTAAAGGTTATTCCTCGAGGAGCGCCGCTGCCTGAAACAAAGCCATTCCTGGATAAGTCGGTGCGCGAGCGTTGGAACGACTATGGAATAGGCTTGTTACTGCAGGGGGATCTGAAAGGAGCGGAAGCGGCCTTCTTGAAAGTCACCCAGATGGAGCCCGAGTACGCTGACGGCTGGGTGAACATCGCCAGAGCGCAGATCCAGGAGGGCAACATGGAAGATGCGGAGCAAACCTTGCGCAAAGCCCTCGAGGTTGATCCGAATCTGGCGAAGACTCATTTCTTTCTCGGCTCCGCTCTCAAGAGCCTGGGAAGATACGATGAGGCTCTTGAAGAGTCGCGGATCGCCGCTTCGAAGTATCCGCGTGACCGCGTCGTCGCGAATCAAATCGGGCGGATACTGTTCCTCAAACGACAATACGGCGCAGCCGTCGACGAGCTTCAGAAGGTGCTCCAGATTGACGCCGAGGACCTACAGGCTCACTACAATTTGATGCTGTGCTATCAGGGGCTGGGCAATTCGGATCTGGCCGCCCGCGAGCAGACCCTATACAAACGGTTCAAGGCAGATGAGACCTCCCAGTTCATCACCGGGTCTTACCGGCAGCTTCATCCGGAGGACAACAACGAGCGCCAGCAAATTCATGAGCACGTTTCGGTGGCGGCGACAAGACCTGTTGAAAAGCAACAGTACAGGGCACAGGTTGGCGGACGGGCTCGTAAGATAAACGCCCGGGCCCGGTGATCCGCCAGCAGCGAAATCTTCAGTCGGAGTGGATGCAAAGATGACGGCTAAGACGAGAAGTTTTTTGAATTGTTTTTTAATCCTGCTGGTGCTCGCAGGGATTGGCTGCGGCGGTGCTCCCCCGGGGGGAGACTCATCGAGCGCCGACAAAAAAAAAGCGCCCGATCAGGCGTCCACTGACCCGGCATCGGATCAGCCGCAGACCCCAACCGCTGCTGATGTGCCGAGGTATTCAGGCCCGATCCAGTTTGCTGATGTGACCGCCCCCGCAGGGCTTCACTTCAAACACAACAACGGTGCCTTTGGGGGAAAATATCTCCCTGAAACGCTCGGGTCGGGTTGTGCCTTTCTCGATTATGACAATGATGGTTGGCAGGATATTTTACTGATCAACTCCGCGAGCTGGCCGGGGCACAAGGGCGCAAGGTCTTACCCCGCTTTGTATCACAACAATCAGAACGGCACATTCACTGACGTAACCAAAGAAGCTGGGCTTGGAGTCGAGATGTACGGTCTCGGGTGCTCGGTTGCCGACTATGACAACGACGGGTCCGACGATATCTACGTCACCTGCCTCGGCCCGAACCATCTGTTTCGAAATCTGGGGAACGGCAAGTTCCAGGATGTCGCCGCCAAGTCGGGAACTGGTGATCCCAGCTTCTCAACAAGCGCCATCTGGTTCGACTACGATAAGGACGGAAAGCTCGATCTTTTCGTCTGCAACTATGTCGACTGGTCAATCGATAAAGACCTGTACTGCACGCTCGACGGTAAGAACAAATCCTACTGCACGCCGGAGTCGTACAAAGGTCAAAGCTCGACGCTTTATCACAACCGCGGCGACGGAACGTTCGAGAACGTAACGAAGAGCGCCGGGTTGTACGATACGTCGAGCAAATCACTGGGCGTTGCTATGATCGATTACGACAGCGACAGCTGGCCTGACCTGTTTGTAGCCAACGACACTCAACCGAATAAGCTTTATCGCAACAACGGCGACGGGACCTTCACCGACAATGCAATGACCGCCGGCGTGGCTTTTAGTGAAGCCGGGGTCGCCCGGGCAGGCATGGGTGTCGACGCCGCGGATTATGATGGGTCTGGAAGACCGAGTCTGGTGATAGGGAATTTCTCGAACGAAATGATGGCTCTCTATCACAACGAAGGCACTGGGTTGTTTATCGACGAAGCGCCGACTTCGACTATTGGCAAGGCATCACTGCTGACGCTCACCTTCGGCTGTTTCTTTTTTGACTATGATCTTGACGGGTTGCCGGACATTTTTGCTGCAGATGGACATGTCTCAGACGATATCAGCGCGGTTCAGGAGAAGGTCAAGTATGCCGAGCCGCCGCACTTGTTTCGCAATCTGGGAAAGAAGAGATTCGAAGAGGTGACATCAAAGCTGGGCAAGCCGCTCGGACAAGCGATGGTTGGACGCGGCGCTGCATATGGGGACTTCGACAACGACGGGGACCTGGATCTGCTGATAATGTCCAACAATGGTCGGGCTCGTCTCCTGCGGAACGAGGGCGGCAACCAGAACAACCTGCTTCGGATCAAGACGGTCGGAACATCGTCGAACCGCGACGGGATCGGCGCGAGGATTACTGTAAAGGTGGCCAATCAGCAGACGCTCAGTGGCGTTGTAAAGACAGGCTCAAGCTACGCATCGCAGAGCGAGCTTATTGTGACTTTTGGTCTCGGAAAAGCAGAGAAGGTCGAAAGTATTGAGGTCGTTTGGCCAAACGGCCGATCGGATACCTTGAATGAGGTGGGCGCAAATCAAGCAATAACGATTCAAGAAGGGGTGGGGATGATCGACCACCAGCCGATCGTGTTTACGAGACCGTGATGCGGATAGAGGATGGAGGATGGAGGATGGAGGATGGAGGATCGAAGATGGAGGATGGAGGATCGAAAATTGAAAATTGAAGAAAATTGAAAATTATCTACACCCTCTCAATAGAAAATAGAGAAACTATCTACACCCCTCCATCCTCCATCTTCGATCCTCCATCTTCGATCCTCGATCCTCCACCTTCCATCCTCTCAGTTTTTCACGCCTCTGCCCTCGACGATCGTAAATGCTCGATCGCACTCGCCGATGCTAACGGTCTCAAGTGCGCCATCGGCCCATTTCACTTCGCACTTGTCGATCTTCGTAGCGGATCCCAAACCGAAGTGCAGTTTGAAATCGTTCTGCGAAGCGTAACTTGACCCGCTGATTACATCCGCGCGTTGACGAAGCTTTCCGGTAGTCACGTATGCGATCGCTCCTATCGCATCCCTCGGACTCTTTTTTGAAGGGTCTCCAACCAGTTGAAGTTCGATCCAATGTCCCGAGGGTCTTGTCACGTTGCGAAGCACAGTGGGGGCTGAATCGATGTTGTTGATAACCGCATCGACCAAACCGTCTCCGTCAAGATCGCCTACCGCCAGTCCGCGCGCAGGGAGTGGCGATCGCGAGACCGCTGCCGGTCGCCGCCGGGACGCGATCGAATCTACCGGTGCCGAGATTGCGAAACAGCAACGTCTGCTGGGCATAGCTCGTGCCCCACTGGTATTTGTCGACGACCGGGTACACGTGACCGTTAACCGCGAGGATGTCCTTCCAGCCGTCGTTGTCAAAATCCAGAAAACTGGTGCCCCACCCGAGAAACGGCATCGTCACCTCGCCGTGTCCGGACTGAAAAGTAACATCAGTGAAATTCCCTTCGCCGTCGTTGTGATAGAGCGTGTTTGAGTCATCAGAAAAATTGGTGATATAAAAATCGACACGTCCATCGTTGTCATAGTCGCCGACGGCGAGGCCCATTCCAGCTTGCTCCCGACCGTTTTCGTTCAAGGCGACGCCTGATTCATAACCGGTGTCCTGGAATGTCCCATCGCCTTTGTTGATATATAGCTGTTTCGGAGTGGAATCGTTGACGACTATCAAATCGAGCAGGTTATCTTCGTTTGCGTGCACGAATGCCGATGAGAAGCCGTAATAGCCCTGCGGATCGTCGACTCCTGCCTTGACGCTCACGTCTTCGAATGTGCCGTCAGGCTTTTGATGATAAAGCGTGTCGCCTTCACCCTTTAATCCTCGCGGTCCGCACATCACCGGCACGCCGCGAAACTGGCAGACGGTTTGCTCATTGCCACCGGGTTTGCCTGCGGGTGTTGGACTTGGGGGAAGATCCATTAAATCGAACTTGAGATAGCCCGGAACAAAAATGTCCAGCCGGCCATCCCCGTCGTAGTCGCCAAAGCTCGCGCCGGTGCTCCAACCTCTACGCGCGCAACCGAGCTTCTCAGCAACGTCGGTGAACGTTCCGTTGCCGTTGTTCCGGTATAGCCGCGACACTCCGTAGTTGCTGACGTAGATGTCCGGCCTGCCGTCGTTGTCGTAGTCCCCGACTGCCACCCCCATCCCACATCGTTCATTTGATACACCAGCCCTGGCTGTTACATCTTCAAAACGCCAGTTGCCGAGGTTGCGATAGAGCGCGGCGCGAGGCGCCCTCCCCTTGCCGCGCATAGCATCGAGAGTCGACCCGTTGAGCAGGTAGATGTCCGGGCGCCCGTCGCCGTCATAGTCGAAGATCGCAACGCCGGCCGATGCTGTTTCCACGATGTAATTCTTTGCCGGTGCACCTGCTCGATTGCGGAAGTTAGCGAGCGCAGTTCGAGCGGTTACGTCTTCAAAAACAACGGGCGCTTTCGAATCCGTGACGCCGACCGTCCGTCTGGATGTGTAAGTGCGAGCCTCTCCGGTGGAAACTGCCCATCCCCTGCTTTTGTTCGTCTGTTTTTTTCGCCTGCGCAAGGAATGCGGTGGGCGGAGGTATCGCGAGAATCATCAATAGGAACGGAAGCGCAATAGACAGACAGCGCCACAATGAGTTCACTCTGAACATTAGACTATCTCCGGAATGCCATCGAACTAACGGGCTTTTTGTGCCGACAGTGTCAACACACGGGTTCGCCATTCCGAGTGAGGCACACTCTTAAGACTGCGAAGCTCCGCAGCGAGAATAACCAGGGTTCTCAGGGGTCCAATGATTGCGAATTCAACTTCCGCCTTGGGCTTCGTGGCTTGCTCCAGCATAGCCAGCTTGTCTTCTCGCCAACCCGAAGGAGGTTCGACATCGGTGACGACATAAGACAATGCCTCAAGCCCGGCGGTTCCAATTGTTGAAAGATCGCGGGGAAGCTGTTCGGCCTCGCGCAAGACCGGCGACTTATCAATCATCGCCTCCACCATCGGGCACGCATCGCGCCACTGCCTCAGCGTCGACTCGATCCGTTCGCGGTTTCGAACCAATTCCGGGGCATCCGAGAGCAGACCGTCAACCAGCGCCGCAAACCTTCGGGCCGCGGCGCTATCGGGGCGGGCCGCGTCTATCAGTCGGGTCAGCGGCGTGAGCATCGTGGCGGGATGTGCTCGACTCCTTCGGTATTCCTTGACCGGCTCAACCAGGGAGACAAGCGTTTTGAGAGGCTGTATGTTCTCCGTATTAGCCATTCTGCGAAGCAGCATATCGACATTCTTCTCGTGTGTGAGCCCCAACTCTTCGAGCTGAATGCTGATGGCATCCAACCGTCTGTACATGTCGCCAACGTCTTTTACATCGCGAGGCGACCATAAGCGCTCGGCGATGGCGGCGGTGCGCGGCCAGATGCGCGAATCAATGGTCTCAGGACCAACCCACTCTCCCCACATTGTAGCTTCGCCTCCGAGGATGTGTTGTTCCTCTTTCTCACTGAGGTTGCTGTCGGAAGCGGCCGGATCGACCGCGTAGTGTTGCCATGTCGGATAAACAAGATCGATATAAAAGCCTGCAGACAAGATGCCGTCGTATCCCTTCCGCGCCGCTTCCGCGAGTGATTGAGGACCGCGCCAGGATTGTACAACCGTGTCCCGAGGCAGGTCGGGATGCAATATCTCTTCCCAGCCGATCACCTTCTTTCCAAGTTTCTGCAATGTCCTTGATATTCGCTGATTAAAGTATGCCTGGAGCGCGTGGTTGTCCTGGATCCCTTTTGCCTTCATGAAGGCCTGAATCTGTGGGTTACTAGTCCACTGATGACCTTCGTTTTCATCTCCGCCGATGTGGACATAAGCGTCGGGAAAGAGGGCGCTCATCTCCGCGAAGAAACCCTCGAGCAACTTGTATGTTTCTTCACGAGTCGGGTCGAACGCGGGGAGCATGATTCCGGCCTTGCGTTCGATTTGATATGGTCCCGGCGCGCTCCCAAGTTCGGGGTGTGCCACAAGCCAGCTAGTCACGTGACCCGGCATATCGAACTCCGGCATTACTCGGATGCCGCGATCGCGTGCGTAAGCGATTATGTCGCGGGCTTGCTCCTGCGTGTAGTACAAACCGTCGCTGCCCGTTTGGTGAAGACGCGGATAGCGTTTGCATTCGATTCGAAATCCCTGATCGTCCGTTAAGTGCCAGTGGAGCACGTTGAGCTTGACCGCGGCCATCGCGTCGAGGTTTCGCTTGATCACCTCTACCGGCTCAAAATGCCTGGCTACGTCTATGAGCAATCCCCGCCACGGAAAGCGCGGCTTGTCTTGTATGCTAACCGTCGGAATGAAGTATCCCTTCCCGTCGCCGTCCAGCAGTTGTAAGAAAGTTTCGAGCCCGCGCAGCACTCCAACAACAGTCGGGGCTTTGAGCAGGGCTTTGCTGTCTGAGACGTCCAGTGAATAGGATTCGTCTTCATCGACCGAAGGCACAGGCGTCCCCGGCCCCCCACATCGAATCAGGAGGCCGGCAGCCTGAGAATCACTGGGTGGCGCAAGCGAGAGTTCCAATCCGGTTCGGCCTTTGAGTCGAAGGATCGTGCGATGGAGGCCCGCCTGCAGTCTCGCGTCGCTGTATCCATCAACCTGGGCGCTAAACAGGGAATCGATGTTTAATCGGCCACCCTCGAAATGAAAAGCGGAGGGAACCGGCATCAGACTATGCTGCGGATGCAATTCACTGGTTGCTGTTTGCCGCGCGGAGACACTCAGCGCACCGAGCACAAGTAAAGCGAGTACAGTTATGGTATTTCTCATTTGGTTCTCGGTTATCTTGTCGTGACTTTGTTCACATCGTTTTGGTCACCTTCGCCAAAGAACGCGGGCGGTCGGGACTCAACCCTTTGGCTTCGGCCAACAAGGCGGCGAATATCTGAGCGGGTATGATGTAAGGAATGGGCGAGAGCTTCTCACCGATCCGCTGCGGAATCCTGATCGGGCGGGTCGCAGCCTTGAGCAACGCAGTCTCGCTTGATATTACGACGGTTTCCGCACCCAGTCTGGTCAATCGTCCCAGGCATGTCTTTCATTCCAGCGAGAGTCGGACCGGGTGGTGCGAACAAGAACACCGGAAAGCCCCGCTCGACCATCGCGATCGGGCCGTGCAGAAAGTCAGCCGAAGAAAACCGCTCGGCAACAACATAGCAGGTCTCCATAAGCTTGATGGCAAATTCATAGGCATTGGCATAATTCAACCCCCGCCCCACCACCACACAGTGATCCATGAAGGCGTACCGTTCGACCATTTCTTCTACCCGCGGACGGAGGTTGAGGGAATCGGCCGCCAACTCAGGCAGGCGTTCGGCTTCTCCCAGGCGTTTGTCGCCGTCCAACGCGGCAGCGAGCAGGTGAAATATCATTAGCTGACCGGTATAGGTCTTGGTAGCAGCGACGCTTCGCTCGCGACCGGCATGAATAAGGAAAGTCTCGTCGGATATCTGCCCCATCGCCGAATTTGATTCATTGGTAATCGCAACGGTTACCGCTCCACCCTTCCGCGAGTTCTCGAGCATCGAGTTGATATCGGTACCCTCACCCGATTGGGAGATCCCGATTACCAGCGCGTCCCTGAGGTCAAGCATCCTGCCATAGAGTGTGTGAACCGAGGGGGCGGCGAGTGAAACCGGGATGCCTGTGACTATCTCGAGCAGGTAGCGCCCGAAGAGCGCTGCATTGTCTGAACTTCCGCGGGCGATTAGAACAATCAGCCGAGGGCGGCGCCTTTTGAGCAAGTCGGCGAAACGCACAATGCGATGGCTCTCGTATCTGACAATTCGTTCGAGCGCAGCGGGCTGCTGCTGGATTTCCGCAAGCATTAAGGACATGAAATTGTGACCAACCCTCATCCCCGATCAGCATCCTAAAATAACCGAGACGATTATACACATCAAAGTCGAAACCACGATGCCTGCCAGGTTTTTGTGGGAAACCACAAAAACGCGGACGCGTTTCCGGGAAGTGAAACTTTGTTGCAGCAGTAGACAAAAGGTCGCCGCATGAATTACTATCGCGCCAATCATTATATGAGCATTTATTTGAATTACCGGCGTAGAACGAGACTCTTTGAAGTAGCAATTCTTTGAATCTCAACGGCTCGATAAAAGACAATCACATGTTACCGGTTCAATTTATTGAGCCGGATCTTTGCTGACGCATCCAAGTGCGTTTTAGGAAGGGGAAGTGAATTATGGCGAAAGACAAGTACTCACCGCAGCCTGAGCATAAGTTCACCTTTGGTCTGTGGACAGTCGGAAATCGTGGGCGCGATCCGTTCGGTGAAGCCGTCAGGCCGACGCTGCCGCCCGTGGACGCCGTGCGAATGCTCGCGGAAGTGGGCGCGTGGGGCGTCAACTTACACGATAACGATCTTGTGCCGATTGACGCCACTCCCGCGGAGCGCGACCAGATCGTGCATCAATTCAGAGTTGGGTGCGAAGAGAACAACCTCGCGGTAGCCATGGCTACTGTGAATCTCTTCTTCGACCCGGTCTTTCGTGATGGTGCGTTTACTGCGAACGACCCACAGATCCGCGCGTACTCAGTGCAAAAGACCATGCGCGCGATGGACCTTGGAGCTGAACTCGGGGCCAGGATCTTCGTGTTGTGGGGCGGACGCGAAGGGGTGGAGACGGATGCCTGTCGTCGACCCGACGAGGCCATCAAGCGCCTGCGCGAGGCTATCAACTATCTGTGCGAATATTCGCTCGACCAGAATTACGGTTACAAGTTCGCGCTTGAAGCGAAACCGAATGAGCCGCGCGCGGACATCTATCTTCCCACGACCGGCGCCTACCTTGGCTTTATTGCCACGTTGGATCATCCCGACATTGTCGGAGTCAACCCGGAAGTGGCGCACGAGCACATGGCGGGTCTGAATATGACACATTCGGTCGCGCAAGCCTGGGAAGCCGGCAAGCTCTTTCACATAGATCTGAATGATCAGATCCCTGGGCGTTACGATCAGGACTTGCGCTTCGGTTCGGCGAATCCGAAAGCGGCCTTCTGGCTCGTGAAATTTCTCGAAGATGTCGGTTATGACGGACCGCGCCACTTTGACGCGCACGCGTACCGCACCGAAGACTACGATGGGGTAAAGGAATTTGCGCGCGGCTGCATGCGCACCTATCTCATCTTAAAGGACAAGGGTGCGCGCTGGAATTCGCACCCCGAAATCAGATCGATTCTCGCCGAGATTGCCGAAAAGAACGCCGGATCGCTTATCGGGAAATACGATAAGAAAAGAGCCGGCTCGCTTCTGGCGCAAGACTTTGATCGCGCGGCGCTCGCGGCCAAGGGCCTGGAGTATGAACGGCTGGATCAATTGACGACGGATATTCTGCTGGGCGCGGAATAGTTGGATTGGAGCCGCTGCGCTCGTCGATTACTTAACCTCTCAAGGAACCTGAAAACCCATGCTCAAAAACAGGACTGAATCTTTGCGTTTCGCGACTCTGATTGTCGTCGTTATTGCTATCCTTATCGCGTCTGCCTGCGTTGAGGCGCCGCCGGACAAATCAAACAACAATAAGTCGGGCTCGGGCCAAATACGAATCGGTCTTTCGATGGATACGCTCAAGGAGGAACGCTGGCAGCATGACCGTGACCTTTTTGTGGAGCGGGCGAAGGAACTGGGCGCCGAGGTTCTGGTTCAAGCCGCGGACGGCGACGACAAGGTGCAGACACAACAAGCTGAAAACCTGTTGACCCAGGGGGTGAATGTCCTGGTGGTGATCCCGCACAACGGGGAAGTTGCGGCCTCGATTGTCGAAGCTACGAAGCGGCAGGGAGTGCCGATCATCTCCTATGACCGATTGATCCGCAATTGCGAGCCCGATCTTTATATTTCCTTTGACAACGAAAAGGTAGGCGAGTTGCAAGCGCGTTACCTTCTTGAACGCGCGCCAAAAGGCAACTATGTTCTGATCGGCGGCGCACCGACGGATAACAATGCCACCCTGTTTCGCAAGGGGCAGATGAATATTCTGAAGCCGGCCATTGACCGGGGTGACATAAAGATTGTTGCGGACCAGTGGGCTCGCGACTGGCTGGCTAGCGAATCGCTTCGCCACACCGAGAACGCGCTGACACAGTCGCACAACAACGTGGTGGCCGTGGTGGCTTCCAATGACGGCACTGCCGGTGGCGCCATTCAAGCCCTTGAGGAGCAGAAACTCGCGGGCAAGGTGCTGGTCTCGGGACAGGACGCGGATCTGGCTGCACTCCAGCGCATCGTTGCGGGCACCCGGTCCATGACGGTTTATAAACCGGTCGCACAGCTTGCTCGCCGCGCCGCCGAAGCCGCGGTTGCTCTCGCACGGCACCAAGAAGTTGAGAGCACTTCGGTGGTGAACAATGGGAAGGTTGATGTTCCCTCGGTATTGCTCGAACCCCTGGTTGTAGATAAGAACAACATTGTTGGTACTGTCATCAAGGACGGGTATCAAAAGCTCGAAGACGTCTACAAAAACACGCCACTGGATCAGCGCCCCAAGGCAAGGTTGGAAGATCGGCGTCGCAAGAAAACGGACCACTTTGTGGCGGCACTTTTGGAACTCACGCTTCCTCATTTCTAGAGCGACAAGAAGGCAAGGTCATGTCGGCAACTATTAGCGCTCCGCTGCTGGAGATGCGCGACATCACAAAGTCATTTCCCGGCGTGCGCGCCGTGGATGGGGTGACGTTCGATCTGTTCGCCGGTGAGATTCACGCCCTGGTTGGTGAAAACGGCGCGGGCAAATCGACACTGATGAAGGTCCTGGGCGGCGTTTATCCCCACGGTACTTATGACGGTGAGATTCTGATTGACGGCAAAGCGCGCAGCTTTCATAGAGTAAGTGAGGCAGAAGAGGCCGGCATCGCTATTATTTTTCAGGAACTCTCGATCATCAAAGACCTCAACATCGGTGAAAACATCTTCCTTGGGCGCGAGCCGCGTCGCTTCGGCATCATCAACTGGGACGAGCTATACAGCCGTGCGCAGAAGTTGCTCGACGAGTTGCATCTGCCACTCGACCCGCGCACCTCGGTCGGTCAGCTGGGGATCGGACAGCAACAACTCGTCGAGATCGCCAAGGCGCTCTCGCAGCAGGCGCGCATCCTCGTGCTGGACGAACCGACGGCCGCGTTGACCGATTCAGAAGGCGAAACACTCTTTCGCATTCTTGACAACCTTCGCGAGCGCGGCGTTGGCATGATTTACATCTCGCACAAGCTGGATGAAGTATTTCGCGTATCGGACCGGATCACCGTCCTTCGGGATGGGCGCACGGTTGGGACCGAGCCGGCCAGCGCGGTGAACGAAGTACAGATAATATCCCGCATGGTTGGGCGCGAAGTCGGCGACATCTTCCCCGAGGCCGACCACCAGCGCGGCGAGATCATCTTTGAGGTGCGGAACATCACGGTTGAGGACCCGAACGTGCGCGGGAAAAAACTTGTGAACCGGGTGAGTTTCGCGGTAAGGCGTGGCGAGGTTCTGGGCATCGCCGGTCTGATGGGAGCGGGCCGCAGCGAACTTCTTATGGCGATTTTCGGGGCGCCGCCCGGGCCAACCACCGGTGAGATCCTGATCGAGGGGAAACGGGTGGTCATCGCGCGGCCCTCCGACGCGATCAAAAACGGAATTGCCTTCGTGACCGAAGACCGAAAGCGCTTTGGACTCGTGATCGACCAGACGATTCTGAGGAACATGACACTTGCGGGTCTGAAAGACCTTTCTGGGCGTTTCATCACAAACGAACACGCAGAGGCCGCGACTGGCGAGCGTGCGATGAAAGAGTTTAGCGTCAAGGCCGGCTCGATCTTCAACATCGTCGGCACACTGTCGGGCGGTAACCAGCAAAAGGTAGTGCTGGCGAAGTGGCTTCTGACAAAACCGCGCGTGCTGTTTCTGGACGAGCCTACGCGGGGAATTGATGTCGGCGCAAAACAGGAGATTTATTCGCACATCAACAACCTTGCCCGTGCCGGTCTGGCTATCGTGCTCGTCTCGTCTGAACTGCCCGAAGTCCTCGGCCTCTCCGATCGAGTGATGGTGCTACACGAAGGTCGGGTGACCGGTGAGTTCCAGCAGGCCGATGCCACTGCCGAAGGAGTCATGGCTTGCGCGACAGGCCATACGCGCAGCGCAGCCTGACGACCTTTCTCGATTTTTTGAACGGACGCGTTTACACGACAATCGCAATGAATCAGCCGACTAACCAACCTGTTATCGATGGCACTCCCGCGGTGGCGGACGAGGCGCAAAGCAAAAAGCTCGGCTCACTGAAGATCCCCACGTCGGCGCTGCGCGCCTACACTATGGTCCTCGCGCTGATTGTCGTCTGGTTGCTTTTCACCTGGGCAACCGATGGGATCTTTCTCGAGGCCCGCAACTTCTCCAACCTGATGCGACAGACCGCGGTGACGGGAGTGCTCGCGGTCGGCATGCTGATGGTCATTGTCACCGGACAGATTGACCTTTCGGTCGGCTCGGTGGTGGGTTTGACAGGCGGCGTTGCCGCGATGCTGCTGACGTGGCTCGGCTGGGGGCTTGTACCATCACTCGCAGCGGCCGTTGTCGTGGGCGCGGTCATCGGTCTGGCGCAGGGGACGCTGGTCGCCTACGCGAATGTGCCGGCGTTCATAGTTACTCTTGGCGGCCTGCTGATATGGCGCGGCATCATCAAGGGAGTGAGCAAGGGCAGCACGATTCCTGTTGAGCTGAGATCGTTCAAGTTCATCGGCCAGGGTTATGTGGCTCCGTTCGCGGGAATCGCGATAGCTGTCGTCGCGGTGGCCGCCATTGTTTTGATCAACGTTCGTCGAATTCGCTCGCGGTCTCGTCACGGCCTGGCTGCCAAAAGCGTGACCAGTACGATTTTCCGAATTGTGATCCCCTCCGTTGTCATCGTTGGGTTCATACTTGCTCTGAATTCTTACGCAGGTGTGCCGATTCCGGTGATCATTCTGCTGGCTGTCGCGATGGGCGGAGCATTCCTGACTCAAAATACAACATTCGGGCGATATCTATATGCCATTGGGAGCAATCGCGACGCAGCGCGACTTTCGGGCATCAGGGTCCGCCGGCACATTCTGGTTGTCTTTTGCATAATGGGCGCGTTAGCGGGCGTGTCGGGATCATTTACACCGCGCGGGTCGGCAGCGGCGCGCCCGATGCCGGTGTCCTACTTGAACTCGACGCGATTGCGGCTTGCGTGATTGGCGGAGCGAGCCTGATGGGCGGAGGGGCACCATCTTCGGCGCCTGTCTCGGCGCGCTGTTTATGGCGAGCCTGGATAACGGCATGTCACTCAAGAACATTCCTGACTTCACGCAGGATATTGTCAAAGGTTCGATTCTGGTTGCCGCGGTGGGACTTGACATGTTCTGGCGACGCAAGAGCGGATAGCTCACAAAGGAGAACGAGACTTGGAACCCAAAGGAATCGAGCACACGTTGCCCGATCGGCGGTATTGGACACTTGCCTTCAACCTGATCATCATTTTAGCCATCCATCGCGGCGCGACGGCTCAGCAACTGCTCGGTGATCCGGTTGATATCAGTCAGGACTTTACCAGGATCGAGAATACCTACTTCCTCGGCAGTCGGGTTCTGTCGTTTGATCCCGCGACCGGCGCAGGGACCCTTGAATGGAAGCGATATTCGCGGCGCCCTACCTACAGCTTTAACAAGATGGACAAGGGGCTCTCGCCGATCACCCAAAACGAAGAGTTCCCGACCGAATATGATGCGAGCCCAGCCCTGTCGTTTTCCATCGAGTTCGTATCGCCAAGGACTATCCGCCTGCGAGTTAACACAGCCCAGGGGCCGATCACCAACGAACCTTCGTTGATGCTTGTTGGTACTCCCGGGAAAGACAATTCCTGGAAAGTTGAGCAGACCGAAAAGGGCATCGTCTACAAAAGCGTCTATGGCTCGGTGACGTTGACAAAGGATCCGTGGGGAATTCAGATCCGCGACGTCTCCGGCAAGCTTCTTACCGGCACACAGAACAAGGGAGATCTCAGCAGCTTCTCCTCTCCGCTTCCATTCTCGTTTGTGCGCCGGGCAACGGATTTGAGCCGCAGCGTCGCCGCGACGTTTAGTCTTTCACCCGATGAGAAGATCTTCGGTTGCGGAGAATCGTTTACGCGCCTGAAAAAGCGCGGGCAAAAGGTCGTGCTCTATATGCGGGATGCGATGGTGGTCAGACTCCGCTCGATGTACAAACCCATACCGTTTTTCATGGCAGCAACGGCTACGGCATGTTTCCGCATACCTCCACTCCGGTGACGCTGGACATCGGGCAGACCTTTGACAACAGTAATGTGATTTACGTTGGTGAGGACTCGCTGGACCTGTTTATCTTTTTGGGCAACCCTAAGGAGATTCTGGAGGAGTACACCGCGCTGACCGGGCGCAGCCCCGTCCCGCCGCTATGGTCATTCGGCTTCTGGATGAGCCGAATCACCTATAAATCCGAAGATGAAGTCCGCGATGTGGCAGCCAAGCTCAGACGGTATCGTATTCCCACCGACGTCATACACCTTGATACCGGATGGTTCGAGACCGATTGGCGATCGGATTACAAGTTCTCCACTTCTAGATTTCGAGATCCGGCAAAAATGATCTCTGATCTGAAAGAGCAGGGATTCCACATAAGCCTGTGGCAACTGCCTTATTTCACCCGCAAGAACCGCCTGTACTCGGAGATAGTGAATTCGGGCTACGCCGTCCACGAAGGTGGAGGGAGCCTGCCGAATGAGGATGCCACTCTCGACTTCAGCAACCCGGCGACGGTGAAGTGGTATCAGGGGCTGCTCGCGGGGCTTCTGAAGCACTGGGGGTGGGTGCGATCAAGGTAGATTTCGGCGAGGGCGCTCCGTCCAACGGGGTCTATGCTTCGGGACGTACGGGCTTTTATGAGCATAACCTCTATCCGGTGCGCTACAACAAAGCGGTTGCGGAAATAACCAAAGAGACGACAGGCGATTGGATCATCTGGGCAAGAAGCGCGTGGGCCGGGAGCCAACGCTACCCGTTGCACTGGGGAGGCGACGAGAGAATACTAACTCCGCGATGGCCGCCGAACTCCGCGGCGGTTTGTCGTTCGGGCTGTCGGGGTTCACTTACTGGAGTCACGATGTCGGCGGCTTTGTCAATCGCGCCCCCCGCGATCTTTATCGCAGATGGCTTGCCTGGGGCGTGCTCACTTCACACACCCGCGCACACGGAGCTCCGCCGCGAGAGCCCTGGGAATACGACGAGGCCTTTGTTGAAGACTATCGCCGGGCGGTCGATCTCAAGTATTCGCTGATGCCATACATCTATGCTCAGGCGAAGCAGTCCTCGGAACATGGATATCCGATGCTGCGGACACTGTTCTTCGAGTATCCGGACGACCCGACCTCGTGGCTGATCGAAGATGAGTACATGTTTGGATCCGATCTGCTGGTTGCGCCCATGATCGAAGAGGGAACCAGCAGGAAGGTTTATTTGCCCCCAGGTTCGTGGATCGATTATCAAACCGGCAAGGTCTATCGCGGCGGCGAATTGCGCCAGATAAGCGCCGGGCAGATTCCGGTGGTGCTGCTGGTAAAGGATCACACCGTTTTACCGCACGTCGCAGTGGCGCAGAGCACATCCCAGATGAACTGGAATGAGATCGAATTGCGGGTGTTCAGCACGGATGCTTCGGCAGCCACGGGCTTGTTCGCATTGCCGCAGGGAGAGCTTCAGTCGCTCCGGTTAGACGCCGCCCAGAACACCTTTGTGATAAAAGACGATCCTCTTCGTGGGAAGGTGAAGTGGCAGATCAGTCGGTTCAAGGCTCAGTGACGAGGCGCAATTGCTCGTCGACTTGAACGCTGCGTACGAGGAAGGGCCGGTGATGAAAGACAGAGTCTTCAGCGTCGTAGGGCTCCTTGCCCTGCTTACGCTTATTATTCCTTCGATATCTTCTTCCCAAACTAAATCCCTCGGTCAATTTGATCGCCAGGATGACATCGGCAAGGTTAACAAGCCCGGCTCGGCAATCTACGATCCTGAAAAGCAGGAATACACCATCACAGGCGCCGGGGCAAATATGTGGGCTGATCACGACGAATCTCATTTCCTGTGGAAACGCATCAAGGGGGATTTCATCCTCACCACGAGAGCTCACTTCATTGGCGAAGGCGTGGAGGCGCATCGAAAGATCGGGTGGATGGTGCGGTCAAGCCTTGACCCGGACTCCATGCATGCTAATGCGGCGGTGCATGGCGATGGACTTACATCTCTACAGTTCAGGCGAGGGAAGGGAGAGCAAACTGAGGAGATGAAGTCATCCGTCAAAGGTGCGGACGTAATTCAACTTGAGAGAAAAGGCGATACCTACATCATGTCGGCGGCGCGTTTTGGTGACGCTTTTGTTACAGAGCAAGTAACGGATCTGGCACTGGGAGATGAGGTGTACGCCGGGCTGTATGTCTGCGCACATAATAAGGATGTAATCGAGAAGGCTGTTTTTCGTGATGTGCGGATTACCGTTCCCGCAAGAGGTGATTTCGTACCTTATAGAGACTACATCGGAAGCAACCTTGAGATATTAGATGTCGCCTCCGGAAGCCGAAAGATAATTTACCGCGATCCGGGCTCGATACAGGCGCCTAACTGGACGCCGGACGGCAAAGCGTTGATCTACAACGGCGGAGGGCGGCTATATCGGTTCGATCTGATGAAGAAAATGGCTGCGGCGATTGACACGGGTTTTGCCACCAGCAACAACAATGACCACGTACTGTCTTTTGGCGGGCGGATGATAGGCATCAGCAACCACAGTAAGGAAGATCAGAATAAGTCGATCGTTTATACGCTTCCGGTAAAGGGAGGCGTGCCGAAGAGGGTTACCTCAAAAGGCCCATCCTATCTGCACGGATGGTCGCCCGATGGTAAATTCCTTGTCTACACCGGCGAGAGAAGCGGAGATTTTGACATCTATAAGATATCCGCGAAGGGCGGGGAAGAGATCCGGCTTACGACCGCCAAGGGATTGGATGATGGTCCGGAGTACAGCCCGAACGGTAAATACATCTACTTCAACTCGGCCCGTGGCGGAACGATGCAACTCTGGCGGATGAAGCCGGATGGTAGCGATCAACAACAGATCACCAGTGACGAATATAACAACTGGTTCCCGCATATTTCTCCCGACGGGAAATGGATCGTATTCCTGTCGTTCCCCGGGGACGTTGCCCCAACCGATCATCCGTTCTACAAACACGTATATCTGCGGCTAATGTCTTTCGAAGGAAGTAAGCCCACGGTGATTGCTTACGTGTACGGCGGCCAGGGAACCATCAACGTCCCCTCGTGGTCACCGGACAGCAAGAGGGTGGCGTTTGTCAGCAATACCGGCATGAATTAGAGTCGTCCCAAGACCGCCCAGTGGAACTTCATGCTCTCCAAGCACCGATCCGAATCGAGAGTGACCCGTGTCGTTCTAATAGCTGTTGCGCTCACGGTTCCTGTGATCGCCGTGTGTTTGATGTTCTTCGGAGCTGTGAAGGCTCGGCCTGCCCCTCAAGAGCGAAGCCTGATTTGGAGCGACGAGTTTAATGGGGCGGCGGGAACACCGGTGGACAGCAAGAAGTGGGCGTTAGAGATAGGCGGCGGTGGCTGGGGTAATAAGGAATTGCAATACTATTCGAACCGCACTCTCAACTCATCGATGGATGGAAATGGAAACCTGGCGATCACGGCTATCAAAGAAACGCTCCCCCGAAAAAACCGCTGCTGGTATGGGCAGTGCAAATATAGCTCAGCCCGATTGAAAACCATCGACCGGTTCGAGCAAGCGTATGGCCGCTTCGAAGCGCGGATCAAGATCCCCAGTGGACAGGGTCTCTGGCCCGCGTTTTGGATGCTCGGAAACAACATCGACAAGGTCGGGTGGCCCAGGTGTGGTGAGATTGACATCATGGAGAACATAGGCCGTGAGCCTTCGACGGTGCACGGAACTATTCACGGCCCCGGCTACTCGGAGGCAAACGGGATCGGGTCGGCTTACCGTCTGGCCGCCGGAGCTTTCACAGATGACTTTCATGTGTTCGCCATTGAGTGGGAGCCCGCTGCTATACGGTGGTATGTAGATGGCAACCTCTACCAGACCGCAACTCCTGGCAATCTACCAAAAGGTGCCGCTTGGGTCTTCGATCACCCGTTCATTCTGTTGTTGAATGTGGCGGTGGGTGGCTCATGGCCTGGAAAGCCCGACAGTACGGCGGTCTTCCCGCAAAGAATGTACGTAGATTATGTACGGGTATATCGATAGTCGCCGTCCTCGGGGGCGGATTGCGGTCCCCAATGCGCCCAGTTTCCGAACTTGGCATCACGGAACCAGTCCGGCACGCGATATGTCATCAATGATTCGCGTGTCCCCTCGAAGGGACCCGATGTGATTCTCAGATCAGATTGGCCAAACCGGAAGGGGCGTCTGCCGGTTAATGACTAGGACGACTCCGGCCAGGATCTTGAGTTCCCGCTCCCATCTGCCGCGCTTTCGCGGTGTAGTCATATGCCTTTCGATACTCGAGTCAAATATCAACAAAGTGAAGCCTGACCCCGACGCTGTTCTCTTTTCCAGGGCTTGGTTCGTCGGACTCTGGCGAACGGGTTATCCAGTGCAAGTTCATTCCGTACGTAAGATCTTGTCCATCTTTCGCCCTTTCGCCAATTCATCTACTAACTTGTCCAAGTATCTGACCTTCTGCGTCAACGGATTCTCAATCTCTTCAACCCGATAGCCGCAGATTACACCGGTGATAAGATGTGCAGTTGGGTTCAACTTGGCATGCTGAAAGAATTGTTCAAAAGTCACTTTATCTTTGATATGTTTTTGCACCGTTGTTTCGCTGAAGCCCGACAGCCACTCGATCACTTGATGCAATTCTTCTTTGGTCCGGCCTTTCTTTTCAACCTTTGCGAGATAGTGTGGGTACACGGAAGCAAACGTCATTTTCGCAATTCGTTCATCGTGATCGTTTGTGCGGTTCATGTTACGCTCCTCATTCTACTGGTTGCACATCAGCTCAAGGATCCGGCATCCTTCGCGACAAAGGTCTCGCCAGCGGGCACGTCTTCCCTGATCGCCGAACGCTACCATCACCGGGCGCGGGCCTCAAGACCTATCCATTTGAAGACTGCTGCGCGCGCTCCGGTGCAGCGAGAGTTCGGCCAGCGCCGCTCAACGACATATATAGCGATGCTTGGATGCATTCCAATGTACGCGGCATGATTCGTATTTGTCGCCAGTTGTGAAGCTATGGATAAAGAGATATCCACTTACCCTGTCGATCGCGGTCGTAGAGAGATCGCGATTTTTCATAAGCCAGCGAGGCGAGTAGGTTGCCGACCGAGCCCAGGGCTTGTCAGGGCGAAATAGGACGATCCCAAAGCGATCTTGATCGATTACCGTCGTGTCAACAACCAAGGCAACGAATTCGCCGGCGAACGTGGTATCTCCCTGCCACATCGAGAACGACGCATTGATCCTGCGCTTAGCGTCCTCTGTGAATAACATGTCGGCGGCGCGAGCGAGCCGATACTGTCCGTCCCCAGTGAATTGCTTCCACGCGGCCGCCACTCCCGTATCGAGGCTCGAGAGAGGCGGTTCGGATAAGTCGCGAATCGAAACCGTAACGCGAGGTTGCTCTGCCGGTGCTGTTGAAGATGTATTTGATGACTCAATCCCAGTCCGTGACGAACGGTCGCATGAGACAGTCGCAAGAGTAATGCTGAGGATCAATAAGAGCACTTGTCGCGTCCGTTTCATTCTGCGAATCGGCCGAACGATGCGATCAGCGGGCGCGCACATACCACCCCGATTCCATCCCCCAACCTTGCGCAGCTCTGCATCGAAGGTTCCGCCCATTCTAGTGACAATCTCCAAGCTAGACAGCCTGGGCGTGCAGACGAAGGCCAAGCGCCTTGGCGATCTTAAGAACGGTGGCAAAGCTTGGGTTGCCATTCTCACTCAGCGCTTTGTACAGACTCTCGCGGCTTAAACCGGTATCGCGCGCCACCTGAGACATGCCCTTCGCACGAGCAATATCGCCAAGCGCCCGAGCAATGCCTGCCGCATCGTCGGGGCCTTCGGCTAGCCAGGCATCAAGGTACGCGGCCATCTCATCCGGCGTGCGCAGTTGTTCAGCTATGTCGTACGGGATTGTTTTGGTCTTCGCCCTGGATTTCGATGTGGTCTTGCGCATGACAGTACACTCTCACAAAGTTTGAGCAAGGGTAACGGCGGTCCGAATGTCCTGCTGCTGCGTGGATTTGTCGCCACCAGCGAGCAGGATGATGAGTTCTTCTCGCTGCTACATGTAGTAGACGCGGTACCCGGGTCCAAAGTCGATCTTCAACTCAGCGACGCCACCGGCGAGATTGCGATGTTGTCCCGGGGTTTCCATGAGCCAAGCGGTCGACGCGGACCTGGACGCGCGCTCGGCCCTCCCGATCCTTCAGAGAGTCGATCCAGTCACGGTAGACCTCGGTCATCCGTACGCGCACGAATAGAGTGTATCCTATGAGCTACACTTGTCAAGCTATACACAAAGAGAGAACGAATGGTTTCATTGGGTCGCGCTCTTCCGCTGTACCTTCGAGTTCGACAAGCCTGACGGTCTTCAATCAAAAATTTATCTAGTTCGTTCACGCTCGCCTGTTAGAAGGATGCTCGCCATCCGTCTAACAGATTCATGATCAAATCCGGCCGAACGCAGAGTTAGGCGCAACCGTGTCACTCAGAGCGACCTATATGGAACTTTTCGAATAATAAAACATGCTCCATCGATGAACTCTGTGTTAACCAAAGTACTGGACCGTATGTCCATAAGACAGCCGCCATCTCCTCTTTACCCTCCCGATTCCGGAGAAGTGCTAAAATCCTCTCTCCAACTCGCTGGCCCTGTTTACTCATCTTCGGCCCTCTCTCGATTACCTTTGCAGATCGTAGTTTCTCCTCCAACCGTCTATTTGCCTTGCTAGTAGATGCAAGGGTAATTGCGTTTATTGATATGAGTTTCCCGTCAGAAGATTCATAAGATGTACTACTCGAATGAGGCCCTTCACCGATCGTTGATACTTGGAAGGTTATCTCATTCTGCGAACTGACTGGCGTGGCGGACTGAGCGGAGAATTCATCCCGCTTATCAACATTCCCTGGCTGACGTCCGCCCCCAAGACTTAACAAGACGGCCGTTAAGATCAGCAATACAGCGACGGCAACCATGATTTTGACCCGATTCGTCATCTCTCTCCGTCTTTATCATTCATCAAAGAGAACTGGATTTGTTCCGGTACCCTAACGCTGGCGTCACCGGGCCGCGCGTTGATGCCAGTACGGCACGAACAACACGACCGCATCATAAGGAACGCACCCGCGCGGCTCCGGTGCACGCACAGTTATGCCCCGAGGATCTCGTTTAGGCCCTCGATCACCTGTTCCAGCTCTTCGGTTTTTGCCCGACCAATGCGCTTGCCCAATCGAAGCACCGACAACGTCCGAACCTGGCTGATTTTCACCCACGACCGCTTCGGCATCTTCGGCGACGTGAGCTCCATCGTCAACGGAAAGTGCGCCTTCGGCTCCTGACTCGTGATGGCTGCCGCGATCACGGTTCCCGATCGCTCGTTGAACACATCTTGGCTCAACACCAAGACAGGTCTGCGACCGGCCTGCTCACTTCCCTTCGTCGGGTCGAGTTCGGCCCACAGGACGTCGCCCCTCAGTATTCGGGCCATTGGGCCGCCTCCCCCGCGAGCCCTTCGTCGGCCAGCGCTTGCTCTTCGGCTGGGCGAAGTTTCGCACACTCATGCGCCAACCTCGTCCGATCTATGCGCGCGATCTTTTCCTCGAGCGCTTGCTGAATGACTTGGCTTCTGCTGGGGAAGACGCGAACCCTCACCAATCTGTCGATTCGATTGAGAAGCGATTCATCTATCGAGATCGTTACCTTTGCAACACTCATGCTCGCAGTGTGACTATCGGTCATACTCACTGTCAAGCGGAGTCTGCGGGCACGCCGAACGCTTGGGGATAACGGGAGGCGAGGAGAGGACTCGACTTCAGGACCGACTGCGCCGAGCCCTCCCGTTCATCCCATTGTTCGCCAACCTATTTCGGCGATGGGTTCAATACCGATTTGATTTCCGGGAACTTCTTCCGCCTATGGTAAGGCATCGCAGCGCGCAATGCATTCGCCAGTACCCAACGTAGGTTGTCGTCAGTTTCGGATTGAAAGCAGTTCAATAGTGACGTTTCGACTTCAGGGCCGCCGTCTTCGACGGAGAGGGCACGTATTATCCCTTCCCGTGTTTCGTTTCTGTGCGGGGTATATAGGTGACGAACCAGAATCGGATACGCGATGTCGGCGCG
>CAVTUR010000020.1:0-241089 GCA_963737945.1 Blastocatellia bacterium
GAGTGGGCCAGGAAGGCGGAGACGTTTCAGCAGATGTCTCTAACCGATCCGCTGACCGGATTGCCCAATCGCCGGTACCTTCAGGACAGACTGTTCGAAGAGGTCGAGCGGTCCAAGCGATACAACACGCCGCTCTCCTTCATGATTATCGATGTCGATCGGTTCAAGGTTTATAACGACGTCTACGGACATACCAATGCTGACCGGGTTCTGGTAACGACTGCCCAGCTACTGCGCAGTTCAATTCGCGCCATCGATATGTCGGCAAGGTTTGCCGGAGATGAGTTTTGCGTTGTCCTTCCCGAAACAGAGCTCGGCGATGCTGCGCGCATCGCCGAGCGTCTTCGAAAAGCTATTTGCGAAACTGAATACCGGACCGAGCAAGGGCAGGGGATGGGCGAGGTGACGATCAGCACCGGAATCTCTTCGTTTAGTGGTTCGCGGCAAACCCCGCTTACGATAATGGAAACCGCCGACCGGGCTCTATATCAGGCAAAGACCCGCGGCCGCAATTGCGTGGCGGTCTATGAAGACGTCCATGCGGCGGGTTGATCCAGAGTGCTTGAGGAGGGACGCCACTTCAGCTTGAACCGGATGACCGAGCCCAATTCACGACAGATTCTCAGCTGCCTCTCGGATGAGGACTTCGCCGGTCGAGAGGCAGAGTTGGCCCGAGTTTGCGCCCTCGCGCGAGCCGCCCCTGACTCTTCGGGACACCGTTCAGTTTCGAATGCCCTCCTTATTGGCGCGCCAAGAACAGGAAAAACTGAGATCCTGCGGAAGAGTTTTGACCGCCTCTTTAATGAAAACGGCGAGACCCTCCCTTTTTATTATGGATTGCGCGGCTCGTGTCTCGATCGCGGAAAAGTTCGCGCGTGATTATTTCTCGAATTTCCTCGCCCAGTTTGTTGCGTTCAGACGAAATGATCCGATGCTGATAGCGGCCGCTGATGAGCCGCTTGGAGTCATCAATCGCGCCGCGTCGGCCGAAGACTACCTGTGCCTGAGATCGCTGGTTGATTCCTTTACCCGGGTCTCGCAAACCGGAGATACGGGGGCGCTGGTACGCGTTGCGCTCGCAGCGCCGGCGGCCGTGGCGGCCCACGCCGAACTCACGCCGCTGGTGATGATCGACAACTCGCATCATCTTACGGGCACCGCACTTCACGCCGAATTCATTCGAGCCCTTGGGTCCAACAGGTATTGGGAGCAGCGGAATCCGGCGTATGTCCTTACTGGTCTTGGGCGACTGGTGACCAGCCTGATCCCTCCGGATCAGGAAATCCTTGACAGAATCGAGGTGATTCAAGTCTCGCGAATGAGCGCCGAGTCTCTGGAGACGATGACACGCCGGCGCGCCGACCTCCTCGGAGTCGAAGCGAGCGATTCGACGATCGAGTTGATCGTTCAGCAGCTCAATTGTGACTTCTTCTACATTCGGGCCATCCTCAACGCGGCGTCATCGTGCGGAACCTCGCTTAAGACTTTCATCGAGTTCGAGCGGCTCTACACCATCGAGGTGCTGGACGGGCGGATCGGTCACTATCTGGACGAGTTGTTACGCGAAGTCGCTCCGGACTCTTGCGATGGGAGGGCAGCTCTTGAAGCGTTGGCGCTCGTCGGTCAGGCAGATTCTCCGGTTCCGATTGACGCCGTGATCGAGCGCATGGGTGAGCATACGTCTGATAGTAAGTCGTTGCTTGCGCGACTGCACTCCCGCGAGATGTTGGATGTGAGTTACGGTTTTGTGACCGCTGGCGCCGACCATGTGCTGGCCGATTACGCGCGCTCGAAGTACAGGCACGAGATATCCGGCGCGGCCCGGCCGGTGGCCGGCGAGGAACTGCTGGGCGAGAAGCTCAAACACTCATATCGCCTGATGATGACGCGCTACAATCGTGCGATTGAATCGCAGCTCGTCGAGATGCTCTCGCGTTTCGATTTTCAGAGCGTTCCGGCCAGCCTGTTCGACCACCTCGCTTTCGAAAAGCATTACCGCGGGATGAGCCGGGTGCAGGTGCGGCGAGCGCTCGACGATGAACAGGAACGAGTCCGGCTTCCTCAGGTGGTTCTCGTCAACGATTCGGGGGTGGGTGAGGATCCGGGTGTGAACTGGAGGTTGTTTGCGGCGACCGGTTTCGAAGGCGGCATCTATACCGAAGCAAACGAGGTACTCTGGCTGGTCGCGCTGATAAACTCGAAGGAGCCGCTCGATGTCGAAACGCTCGGCCGGATCGATCGGGCCCTCAATCCGGCGATGCGCGGACCGGGCGTGAGATCCGGCCGGATGTCGCAACGCGTTTGCTGGTATATCAGCAAAGAAGGCTTCTCGGCGGTCGCGTCGGAACTGCCCGCAGGCGTGAACATATACCGCTCCACTTATGCGCATCTCGATCTGATTCACGACTACTTGACCAGACTGGCGTTGGGTGGTCGGGCGCGGCCGGCCAGCGAGTTTGAGCTGGTTATTCCGATTGAAGATGAAGCCGAGCTGATCGCCGCCCGGACCGCTGAGCAGATCGCGCGCGCAGCTGACTTTGATCAGGAAGCAATCAATCAGATCAAGACCGCCCTGATAGAGGCGTGCATCAACGCAGCCGAGCACGGCGATAGTCCTGATAGAAAGATCCATCAGCGTTTCGCAATTGACGAAGATAAGCTTATAATCACCGTCTCGAACAAGGGCAAAATGTTTGGCGGAGTGCATGAACCAGCGACCCCCGGGCTTGATTCTCCGCCGGCAAAAGGCTCTCGTGGCCGCGGACTGAAAATAATCCGCGCATTGATGGACGAGGTGGAGTTTGAACGCACCGACACGGGCGCGCGCCTCGTAATGACCAAGTACCTCAAACGCCCCGGCAGTCAATAGCAGGAACATCACGAATAGCAGCAAGTCGGAAAACCGGTCGCGCCCGCGCTGGCGTCTGACTGTTCGTCTGCTGTCAGTTGGAGGAAACGCTATGAGTGCTGCTGAGATCAGAGCCAGGTTAGTCGAGGACGCAGCGGTGATCTATCCGGGTCCTTACCTCAATCAACTTCGAGGAGAGAACATCGAGAGTCAATGCCAGGCCTTTATCGCTACCGGTGTGCGCCGCATCGTGATCAACTTCGAGGAGACCGAATTGATCAACAGCATCGGCATCTCAATATTGCTCGGGGTGATCGAGTCGGTGAACAGCGCGCAAGGCGCGCTGGTTCTCTCGAATTTGAATTCTTCGAATCGCGAGCTGTTCGAGATGCTTGGTTTAATGTCACACGTCGAGATCATGGACACCGAAGAGATCGCACTCTTGAAGCTGGGCAGCGAGCCTGCCGTTCAAGCAGTGACCTAGTAGAGAAACTCACTTTCCATTTTTGATTGAAGCGTTCACCGCTTCAATGACATCCGCGTGACAAATGAAAAAATGACAATTGGAAATTACAGAAAGCGGAAAATGGAAAAATTTGTTTCTTCCCCGGAGTTCTTAAAGCCCAATCGCTCAGGAGACCAAATGAACCTCACCCTCAGGAAGATGCTCCACAACGTAAGCGCTCTGACCGATCTCGCGGCAGAGATCAGTTCGACACACAACTTCGAAGAAGTCACGCGTGCCTCGCTTCACACCTTGCTTGGCGCGCTCGCGATCCCACGCGGCGCGATAGCGCGATACACGATCAGACCTCGGCAGTTGAAGATCACCGCGGCAAAAGGACTGGCGGGAGCCGTGGGACAGCGGATCGCGCTCGATCGCGATGAAGCCGAGAGTCTCACCGCGCGCACTCGCCCAATCTCGATTCAAGCCGAAAGCAACGGACTCGCGCACTTTGTTGAGCGCAACGAGGAGATGCTCAAACGCATGCGAGCCCATATCTCGGTTCCAATGATCGCCCGGGGAGAGTTGATGGGTCTGATATTCCTGTCAGAGAAGTTCACCGGCGAACAGTACACCGATGAGGACATCGAGATCGTCAGCGCGATTTCGCGAAGTATTGCTATTGCTTTCTACAACCACCGCCTGATGGTCATGCACAAACGCAAGGCCGAAGAGAACCGGCGGCTTTATGCGGAGATGCGCCAGGTTTACCGAGACACGGTTCGCGCGTTTGGCGCGGCGATTGACTTGAAAGACGCCTACACAAGCGGCCACTCGGATCGCGTCGCGCGTTACGCCGAAGCCATCGCTCGTGAGATGGGCCTGACCGGGCTGGAACTCGAACACGTCGGCGTCGCCGGTTATCTGCACGACATCGGCAAGATCACCGTCGACCGCGCTATTATCAACAATCCTCGCCCGCTGACCGACAAGGAATTTGGTGAGCTGAACAAGCACGTAACTACGGGTTTTGACATATTGTCGAACATTCGTCGCCCGTGGGATGAAATCGCTTATATGACCAAGTGCCATCACGAAAAGGTAGACGGCACGGGCTACCCGCAGGGCCTGCTAGGCGACCAGATACCGCTGGGCTCAAAGATCGTGACCCTTGCCGATTCATTCGATGCGATGATGACCGATCGTCCGTATCGCTCTCGTTTGTCGTTGGCGCAGACGCTTGCGGATTTACAAAAGCATACGAATAAGCAATTCGACGGGGACGTGGTCGCGGCGTTTTGCCGCCTGTTGTTGAAAGAGATCAACGGATCGACTCAAAAGCGAGTGTTCATTCCGATGATAGGCCTAAAGTTCGATCGAGTTGCGATTACAGCAACCCTGGACTCGATGCTTGCAGAGTTGGAAAGAACTAGCCCACAGGTCCGATCCGCCGCGTCGTGAGATCTTTCGGGTTGCGACGTTGCGACTAGCGCATCAAGCAGGCGTTGAAAATCCTGACGCTCGATGGTCGCGAGGTTGTCGACTTGCGACGTTGGCACAAAGGCTCCTTTCGCGTCGTCCTTCGAGACGGTATCAGATATCCGAGGCGAAGAAAAACAGATTTTCGGTCGCCGGGCGCCTTGATGGCTTCTCAATTTTACAAAAAAAAACAGCCGCAGGCGGAAGGAGAGAATGACCTGCGGCTGAAATGGCGATTTACCCATTAACGTAATGACAGGAGGGTTCGCCTTTGACTATTTGACCTTGACTTCGATCTGCTTTGGTTTTGCTTCCTCACGTTTTGGTAAGGTAACAACCAGCAGACCGTCCTTGAACTCCGCGAGGATTTTGTTCGCGTCGATGAATGTCGGCAGAGTGAAGCTCCTGATGAACTCACCATACGTTCGCTCCACCCGATGGAAGTTCTCGCGCTTAACCTCGTCTTCAAACTTCCGCTCGCCACGTATCATCAGCACATTGTTCTCGATGCTGACAAGGACTTCTTCCTTCTTGAGGCCTGGTAGCTCTGCTTTGACCACGATCTCCTTGGCCGTCTCATAGATGTCGCAGGCCGGGACCCAGGCGGTAAGGGGGAATGTCTCTTCCGCAAACGGCTCGAAGAGACGATTCAACCTGTTCTGTAACAGGTAAAAAGGATCCGATGTCATCAGATTTCTGAGGCTCTTGTTTGGAGCCATCGCTGTTCCGGGTTGCATGCTCAATCCTCCTTACATTGACACTCAACTTGAACAAAGAAACCCGCCGCCGACCGCGCCCCAGATCGGAGAAGCCGGAGGGCGGCGGGGTAACTGCGCCAAACGGGCGGGCCGGCCCTGGTGTCACCACTCAGCCTCCCCGCCTCCGACAGTGTTCGTCCTCGATGACACAAGACATAATCGGCCAACCAGCCGACGAGGACGCGCAAAGAGACAGAACCGTGAGAGAATCCCCGACCGGTCGAAATGTCACGTCGACCGGATGAAACTCTCTCCCGATCAGCGCACTGGCAGGTGCAGCTTCCTTTCGACACTCATGGTATTTGTCCGCTGATACAAAATCTATGACCGCCGTCACACCTCGAAGTGACTGTTGTCACGGGTCGCCAAACGGGTTCGAATCCGTCCGTTCTGACGGGCGACCCAAAAGGGTCATCGCAGGTTGTTTCGGCCTCGACCTCGTCCTAATCGCGTGCGCGTGCGAGCTTTCAGTTCCTCGAACTTCTGCTTTTGTTCAGGAGTGAGTAGCGCGGCGATATCGCTCCGCAACTTCCCGTTTAGCGCTCGTAGCTGATCGGTTAGGCCACGTCTGGCGATTGCAAGTTGGCCAACCGTATTCGGATTTGGCTCAGTCGCGTCGAGCGCGTCCTTCAAGTCATGGTTCCGGGCTTGCAGATCCTGCCTGACAGGGAAGACTGCTTCGCGATGCTTCTTGAGCAGTGCGCCGATTTCGGCGGCTTGTGTGTCGGTCAGTGTCAAAGCACGTCTTAACCTGGCCATCTGTCCGGCAGGCCTTTGTGCCGCGGCGACGCCACTACAAATCAGAAGTAATGAACCTACCAGGACAACCGAAGAAATCCTCTTGATCAACATATGATTTTGTCCTTTCAAATAAAATTTAGAGAGCGTTCCTAAGGCGGCTTGAGACATTGGCTCTTTGGTGGTCGAAGCTCAGCGGCGAATTGCGAACGCCTTTGAACGATCCATCATAGTGACGCCCGGGCGATGGCTTGAGTCTGAAAAGTTTGCTGGGTCGTGCGATGTGAGGTGACGGCTGTCACATCGAAGTGTGATGGCGGTGCTAGAACCTGAACCGGGTTAAGCGGAGAATTCATAGTGGCCGCGGGCGCACCAAGAGGTCTTGATCCCTGCAATAATTCGAGCGGTGCGAATGGAGCCTTGGCGCTTGCGGCCGCTAATCGCTCGGAGTCCCGCCAAACGATCAAGCCCCGAGTTTAACTGTGTGACGGTCCGTGCTATTGTCAGCCTTAAGGAGGCGCGCGTATGACTTCAATCAAGGCTGCGGACGCTCAGCAAGATTCCATCGAGATTTCATTGACCGGACGATCCCTCCTCGAGAATCCCCTGCTCAACAAAGGGAGCGCCTTTTCGGAGGAGGAGCGCCGCGATTTTGGACTCCTCGGACTTGTGCCGCCCCACGTCTCTTCAACCGAGGAGCAGCTTGCTCGCACCTACGGCAGCTACAAGGACAAGAGCACAGATCTGGAACGGTATATCTATCTGGCCAGCCTGCAAGACCGCAACGAGACTCTATTTTATAGACTGCTGCAAGAACACATAACCGAGATGATGCCGATAATCTACACCCCGGTTGTCGGTGAGGGCTGCACGCAGTACAGCCGCATATACCGCCGGCCTCGCGGGCTGTACATTCCCTACACCCAACGCAACGACATCGCCACTGTGCTCTCCAATGCTCCAGCCAAAGAAGTCGATGTAATAGTGGTAACTGACGGTGAACGCATACTGGGGCTGGGCGATCTGGGTGTCGGCGGTATGGGCATTCCCGTGGGAAAGCTGTCGCTATACACACTGTGCGCGGGCGTACCACCTGCCAGGACTCTTCCGATTATTCTCGATCTGGGAACAGACAATCAGGAACTACTCCGCGATCCTCTCTACCTTGGATGTCGGCACGAACGCGTGCGAGGTCAGGATTACGATGACTTCATCGAGGCCTTTGTTCAGGCGGTTATCGACAAGTTTCCCAACGTTTTGTTGCAGTGGGAAGATTTTTCGAAGAACAACGCCACCCGGCTGCTCGACCGCTATCGCGACCGGCTCTGCACTTTCAACGATGACATACAGGGAACCGGGGCGGTGGCGCTTGCCGGGTTCCTGGCGGCTATGCGGGTGACCGGTTCGAAGATCAGCAAGCAGCAGATCGTAATGCTGGGCGCCGGTTCATCGGCCACCGGAATAAGCGATCAGATCGTGTCCGCCATGATGAGCGAGGGACTCACTCAGCACGAAGCCAGATCGCGGATCTGGCTAGTGGATAGCCACGGACTTGTGCACACTGGAAGGTCCGGTCTGGAGGCATTCAAGCAGAACTATGCTCAGGACCTGGCTCGAGTCAGCGATTGGAAGGTCGCGGACCCCGAACGCATAACGCTACTCGATGTGATCAAGAATCTAAAGCCGTCGATTCTGGTTGGCGCCTCGGCGCAGCCCGGCGCATTTACCGAAGAGATAGTTCGCGAGATGGCAAAACACGTCGACCGGCCGGTGATCTTTCCGCTATCGAATCCGACATCGAAGAGCGAGGCGCTGCCCGTGGATCTGATCAACTGGACCGGCGGCAGGGCGCTTGTTGCGACCGGCAGCCCATTCCCGCCGGTTGCGTTTGAGAACAAGGTGATCGACATCGGCCAGTGCAACAATGCGTTTGTGTTTCCGGGTGTGGGGTTAGGGGTAATCGCCTCCGGCGCTCTCCGGGTGACTAATGAGATGTTTGTTGCAGCGGCGCGCGCGCTGGCTGAGTTCTCGCCTACGCTCGAGGATCCGACAGCTTCGTTATACCCGTCGCTCGAGGGTGTCCGCGCGATGTCACGTCGGGTTGCTCTGGCGGTTGCCGGTGAGGCTCTCCGTCTGGGGCTTGTCAACGCGGGTTCCATGGAGGAACTCGAGCGGCAAATCGATGCGAAGGTCTGGATACCGCGATACGTAAAATACGTTCGCGCGGGGCGTCAAGCCTGAAGCCTTGGCGGAAGAAGTCTTGGAACGGAAGGTGTCGGATTTGGATCGAAATAGTTTCTTCCGTCGCGAATCGCGACACAGACTCCCGATTCGTAGAACGCGGCTTGCATAAGAGAGGGTTCGCCCGTCGTGTAGTGCGAGAAACTTCGCACGATGCAACGAGCTGTTTCGTTAGAATTACCGGTGGAAACGATCGGATCGAATCACGCGACTAACCTGCGTGTCGCCTTGGCGTACACGCTCACGCCGAGGGATTCAACCGAGTAACAAGGAGGAAATATGAGTGCGAATACGCTGACAGTCACGGACAATCGGACTGGAAAACAATACGAGGTCCCGATTGAGAACGGAGTGATCCGCTCGATGGATCTGCGCAAGATAAAGATTTCGGATGAGGACTTCGGGCTTATGAGCTACGACCCGGCGTTCATGAACACAGCCTCTTGCAAGAGCAGCATTACATTCATCGACGGAGACAAAGGAATTCTGCGGTATCGGGGATATCCGATCGAGCAACTCGCCGAACACAGCACCTATCTCGAGGTCGCCTACCTGCTTCTGAATGGAGAGTTGCCGACCCCGGGGCAGTTAAAGGAATGGTCCTGGAACATCACCCACCACACGTTCATTCACGAGCAGATCAAGAAGTCGATGGACGGGTTTCACTACGACGCCCATCCCATGGGGATGCTTATCGGGACCGTCGGCGCGTTGTCGACTTTCTACAAAGACGGCAAGGATATCTTCAACGCCGAATCGCGCCGCCATCAGATATACAGGCTGATCGCAAAGATGCCGACGTTGGCCGCGTTCGCGTACCGTCATAGCGTGGGGATGCCCTACGACTATCCGGACAATGACCTGAGCTACCCCGGTAATTTCCTGAACATGATGTTCAAGATGACCGAGGTTAAGTACAAACCGAATCGTGTTCTGGAGCACGCGCTGGACGTGTTGTTTATCCTGCACGCGGACCACGAGCAGAATTGCGGCACGAACGCGATGCGTAGCATCGGCAGTTCGCAGGTGGATCCGTACTCGGCGGTGGCCGGTGCGGCAGCGGCATTGTACGGGCCGCTCCACGGCGGCGCTAACGAGGCGGTGCTTCGAATGTTGAACGAGATTGGCTCGAAGGACCACGTGCCGGAATACATAAAGCGGGTTAAGAACGGCGAAGGCAGGCTGATGGGTTTTGGGCATAGGGTCTACAAGAACTATGATCCGCGAGCGAGGATTATCAAGCAGATCGCTGATGAGGTGTTTGAAGTGACCGGGAAGAACCCGATCCTGGACATCGCGCTCGAGCTGGAGCGGATTGCGCTCGAGGACGAATACTTCGTGAGCAGAAAGCTCTATCCGAACGTCGACTTCTACTCTGGGATTATCTATCAGGCGATGAACTTCCCAGTTGATATGTTCCCGGTGCTGTTCGCAATTCCACGGACATCGGGCTGGCTCGCGCAGTGGGAAGAGATGCTGTTGGACAAGGAGCAGAAGATCGCGCGTCCAAGACAGGTATATCTCGGCTACGACGCTCGTGACTACATCGGCATTGAGAAACGAAAGGAAAACGGCACGAAAGCAGCAACAGCGGACTAGGCCGTCAATCTGCGGGGGCTTGCTCCCGACTTCGCCGAGTGGCATGAGCGCTCAGCCTGTTTGCGTGCTTCAGGTTTGACTCCGGATTGCAGGGCGAGCTGGAGGTTCTGCTCCGAATAATCTGTTTTAGCTAGAAGGAGGGGGCAGATGAAAAGGAAGGCAATTGCTATCGGAACCATTGTGTTTTCGGTTACGTTGGTAGCGGGCTTGCTCCTGTCGGCTCAGAATGCGATGGCGGATCCACAGGCGGCATACATTGAAAAAGGTCGCAACCTGTTTCATCAGTACTGCGCGACCTGCCACGGCGAAGACGCCAAGGGCGGAGGCCCGGTCGCGGCGGCGCTAAAAGTGAGCCCGCCGGATCTGACCGAGATCCAACAGGCAGGGGAGAAGTTCCCGTTCTACAAGGTGCAAACCAAGATCGACGGTGAGAAGGAAGTGACGGCTCACGGCACGAGCAAGATGCCTGTCTGGGGTACTGTGTTCAAACGCACCAGCGGAGAGCTTCAACGCCACGCCGATGTGTACGCACTCGTGAAGTACATCGAATCGATCCAGCGGTCAAAGTAGTTTCGATAGGGCATTGGGCGTCGTTGAACTCGCGAGCCATCGGGCCAGCGATCCGCCCGGAAAGCGCCGGCGCATCGCCGCCGGTACTGTAGTCCACCCCGCGACATCGCGGGGACCAGGAGGCCGCCGCATCGGTCGGCGGCCTTTTGGCTGATTTTCCCCATAGAGCCGCGCGGGTTCAGAGATTTCCCGCACCAATCTCGCTCAACATCCTATATCATTGACACTCGTGCATCGTCGTTGTTAAATTGGTTTTCGCATCCGACGCAGAGAACGCAACAGTTGATCAAACTGGATAAGCTCAATAGGAGTCGAAGATCGAGAGTTGCCTCGATCGCGATGCTCTGTCTCTTAGCGCACGCGTTCTTTGTCAGCGTCACGCATCACCATAGCTCGCCGCGGGAGTTTGCCGAAGAGGCGATTGTCAGCGTGACATCCGACGACGGCGGCGGATCGGGGGCGACGCCGGGAACAGCCGGTGATGCTCACTGTCTTTCGTGCCGGCTCCAACGTAATTTCACTTCAAACATTCACCCGGCGTCCCTAGTCGTTCAACTTGTCAAACAGCCCTTGAGCCGCGAGACCACTTTGTTTCGCCCGTGCTCGACGAGCTCCTTCTTTATCCTCTCCGACCGTGCCCCACCAACCGCTTGAAGGACAGGCGTACCGGTCTGCCTTTTTTTCCAATACCCTAAGAACCTTCCGGGAAGTTTCTATTAAGCCACTGAGTGGACAGTGGCCCACGGCCAGCATTCGGCGCGCCGGGTGACTGCGCGGGGTAGGTAGCTCAAGTCGTGACCGGACGCCCGCGGGCTGGCGGCTGAATATGGCGCGGTTCAGCCGGTCTTGAGAACTTCATTTTTTGGATGGACCGTCAAAGTTGGTTGTAGAACTTGCACATTGTCGCGCCGGTTAGAAAGTTGGCGCGACAGGCCTAAACTCATCCGCCGATGTCAGGCAGTCCGCGAAGAATGCATCGGCAAAAGGCGATTCTATGAGATTTCTTTCATGTCTTGTCCTGTTTTCACTGGCTGCTCCGCCGATCGTGGCCCAGCAGCCGTCGCAGACGCGGGAATCTCTGCCCGCGATGAACAGCTATCTCTCTGAACTGGTCCGAAAGCAACAAACGCAACAACCGGCTAAAGACGCCACACCGCCAAAAAGAGATCTTACGCTGGCGGATGCTGTCGATTTGTTTCTTCAGCAGAATCTGGATATCGTTGCGGCGCGCTACGATATCGATTCTGCTGACGCCGAGAAGCTCACTGCGCGAGTCCGCCCGAATCCGGAAGTTGGGGCCAGTTTCGATGATTTGCCCCTGGATTTCAGCGGTCCGTTCTTCGCCGAGCAGGAGATTGCTTACGGGGTTTCGCAGACCTTCGAACTCGGCGGAAAGCGACGAAAACGAATCGACGCCGCGAACGCAAACGCCGAGTTGGCGCGAGCGAGTTTTCAGGTGACGATGTGGCAGCTGACCAGCGATCTAAAACGAAAATTCTATTCCGTGATCCTGACGAGCGATCTACTGAGGCTGGCGAACGAGAACCAGAAGACTTTTGAAGAGGTCCTCAAGCATACCACCGAGCAGTTTCGACAAGGTGAGATTTCAGGGCTTGATCTTCGGCGGTTCGAAGTCGAGAAACTAAAGTTCGATACCGACGTCGCCAATTCACGCCGAGACTATGAGGTTGCGCTGCGTGACTTCAGATTGGTGCTGGGCGGCGACTATCGATCAATGGAAGTAACCCCTGTCGGTACCCTCGACTACAAATCTTACGACTTTGTGCTGGCCGATCTCCGTGATAAGTCGCTTGCGTCACGGCCTGATCTGAGAGCCGCCCGGATCAGCGAACTGGCGGCGGATTCCAGCATCAAGCTTCAAGATGCGCAACGGATTCCGGACATCAACCTTGGCCTGGGGCTCAAACACGTGGGTTTTGACAATCTCTACAGCTTCGGGATCGGCATAACGTTGCCGGTCTTCGATCGCAATCAAGGCGAACGCGTCAAGGCGCTGATTCAGAAGAAAAGAGCACAAAACGACCAAAAGCTTTTTACCAACCTGGTATTGAGCGATGTTGAAAAGGCCCTCGCCTCGTTCGAAAATCAGAAGAGCCGGGTCGAGCTCTACCGCACTGGAGTGCTCGCCAAAGTGGAAGAGATACAGAACCTCACCGACTTTTCATTCAAGGCCGGCGAGGGAACGGTGCTTGACCTTCTGGATGCGATTCGGACTCGCCGTGAAACTCTCGCGAGCTACTATCAGGCTCTCTTTGACTATCAGACGGCGCTGCTGGATCTTGAGCAGGCTACTGCCACGCCTCTTCAGAAGTAGCGCTGTCCGACAAACTGAAGTTTGTCGCCGGCCGATGGCTGGACTGGAACTCGCGACAAACTGAAGTTTGTCGGACAGGTTGAAAGGAGACAGGATGTCATCTCCAGGATTGATGAAGTTCATTTTGCTCGGATCGCTGGTGGTCGCATCAGCGTGTGGTAAACCCGCGGATACCCCGCCAGTCAATGCAAGTCAGGGATCCTCGGGCGCGCAGTCTTCTCAGACTGCGGCACTGGAAACCGAGACCGTGCAGCCGGTCGCGATGGCGGCGATGATTCTGGCAACCGGCACCGTTCTGGTTCCCGAGAATCGCATCGCCATGATCGGGCCGGTTCACGAAGGCCGCATCGTTCGCCTTTACGCCGGACAGGGCACCCGGGTAAGAAAGGGCGAGAAACTCGCCGATCTCGAGTCGGCGGACATCGACGAGGCGAAATCCGACTACCTAAAGGCCGTCGCCGATTACGAGAACGCGCGGAGAACGACCGAGGCCGAAATAAAGCTCGCTCAATCGAGCTTTGACCGCACCAAACTGCTCTACGAAAAAAGCATTGCGGCGCAGAAGACCTTTCAGGCGGCCGAACACGATCTGGAGGTGGCGAGGGCCGCGGGTGAAAGCTCGGTTGCGTCGACCAAAGCGGCTCTTGCCGCTGCCCGGCGCAAGCTGCTGATCCTTGGACTCACCCGGTCCGAGGTAGACGGACTCAAGGGCGATCAGGATCTCGGCGCGCTTTTCTCGCTCACATCGCCGATCGACGGGATCGTGGTTGAACGCAGTGCCACCATCGGCGCAACGGTTGGGTCGGATGCGAGTCTGTTCAAGATCATCGACAGCTCCAGTGTCTGGATTGACGCCAATGTGTTCGAGAAGGACCTCGATCGAGTGAAGCTTGGACAGGGCGCCAAGGTCTTGATTCCAGCGGTGCCTGGTTCGGTTTTCTCGGGCAAAGTCATTTTCGTTTCGAGTGTGGTGGATCCGGAAACACATACGATTAGAGTTCGGACCGAAGTCTCGAACAAAGACGGACGGTTGAAACCGGACATGTTTGCCAATGTACAGATCATCACCGATGCGGATAGCTCAGCGATCTCGGTTCCGCAATCCGCGGTGCTCAGCGACGGCGGGAAATCGATCGTATTTGTGTTGACCGGCGCAGGCTATGAGAAGCGAGTCGTCACCACCGGTATCCAGAGCGATGAGCGAATCGAGATTCGAGACGGTGTGAGAGCAGGCGATAAGGTAGTCATAAAGGGAAACTACTTGCTCCTCGAACAGAGCAAGGCGGCCGGATAGAGGCTGGGAGCGCTCAGATATCGATCCTGACTGACACTGCGCGGCACAATGAGCGCAAGGTTGGCTGGGCTCCCGGGGAATTTCGACTCGTGCAGAGGCACGCAGGGATGCCTGCGGTCCCAGGATTCTATGACCGACAATTTCATCGCATTCTTTTATCGAGAGCGGCTGCTGGTGGCGGTCGTCTCAATCCTGATCGTTGCCGGGGGCGTTCTCGCCCTAACAAAGCTCAACGTCGACGCATTCCCGGACGTCACTCCGGTTCAGGTGGAAATTGACACAGAGGCACAGGGCCTCGCGCCCCAGGAAGTTGAGCAGCTAATAACGTTTCCGATCGAGAACGTGATGAACGGGATCTCTGGTGTGGTCAGAGTGCAATCGACGTCCAAGTTCGGGCTATCTGTAGTGACGGTCTATTTTCGCGACGACGTGGACATATATTTTGCTCGCCAGCAGGTCTTTGAACGTCTCTCGCTCGCGAAGGACAGGGTCCCGCAGGGGTTTGAACCCGAGATGGGCCCGATCACCACCGGCACCGGGCAGATCTATCTTTTCCAGGTTGTGGGGGCCGGCAGAACCACGCAGGAACTTCGCACGATTCAGGACTGGATCGTCAAACTCCAACTGCGTACCGTCCCTGGCGTGGCAGACGTGCTCAGCTTCGGGGGCAACGTTAAGCAGTACCAGGTCATTGTAAATCAAGAGGCGCTGGTCAACCACAACATCCCCCTAAAGGCGGTCTTCGACGCTGTTCAGGCCAACAACCAGAACGCCGGAGCCAATTTCATCGAGCATGGCGACAGCCAGTACATCGTCAGAGGGATCGGGCTGGTCAAGGACGTTTCGGATATCAAGAACATAGTCCTCGACTCTCGGAAGGGCACGCCCGTACGCGTGAGCGACGTGGCGACTGTTGAGATTGGGAACGAGATTCGGCAAGGGGCGGTAACCAAAGACGGCGAGGGGGAGGTAGTCACCGGGATCGTCCTGAAAAGGATCAACGAGAATACCGAGCAGGTGATCAATCGCATCAAGGCCAAGGTTGTCGAGATCAACAAGGCGCTTCCGGAAGGCGTTAGTATTGTCGACTACTACGATCAGGGAGAGTTGGTAAACAGCAGCGTGCACACGGTCGTCGAGTCGCTGATAGAAGGCGAAGCGCTCGTTTTGCTGATTCTGATCCTGCTACTGGGAGACATACGCAGTTCATTGATTACGGCGGCCGCGATCCCATTCTGCATGCTGGTGGCGTTTATTCTGATGTGGTACGGGGGGCTGTCTGCTAATCTCTCCTCGCTCGGAGGACTTGCGATCAGCATCGGGATGATGGTCGACGCCACCGTAGTGATGGTCGAGAACATCTATCGCCATCTCGAGGAGCATCAGGAGACATCCGTACGCGAGGCTATACTTGTTGCGGCACAGGAGATCGGCCGCCCGATATTCTTCGCGATACTCGTGATTATTGCCGTCTTTCTCCCGGTTTTTACGCTGCAAGGGATCGAGGGCAAGCTGTTTAAGCCTCTCGCGTATGCGGTCACGTTCTCGATGATCGGTTCGATGATGATGGCAGTTTGCATTGCGCCAATGATGTGCGCGCTCTGGCTGAGGCTGAAGAAGGGGGACAGGCGTCCAAACCCGATAATTAGACTTGTCAAAGGCATCTACGTCCCGGTGCTCGAGTGGGCGATCAGAAATCACTATGCCGCGATTACCATCGCAATATTGTTGATTGTTTGGAGCATCGCAGATGTGTTCATTCTTGGCAGCGAGTTCCTTCCGACCATAGACGAAGGAAACATGCTGGTCAGGGCGACCATGCCTGCGAGCATCTCGCTCAATCGCGCGATCGACGTGTCGACTCAGATCGAACGCGCTTTTCGCGAATTCCCAGAGGTTGAAACCGTTGTTGCCAAGATCGGGCGAGCTGAGCTAGGCGGCGACCCCGAGAGCGTCAGCAATGACGAGTTGTATGTCAGACTTAAGCCGAAGAGTGATTGGACCACCGCCAAAACGAAAGATGATCTGGTCGACGCGATGCGCCATCGTGTCGAGGGATTTCCGGGCGTCCGCTTCAATTTCTCTCAAGTAATTCAAACCCGAAACGATGAGTTGATTTCCGGAATCAACGCCCAGATAGCGGTAAAAGTCTTCGGCGAGGACCGCGAAATCCTAAAGAGGCTCACGGATGAGATTCGAGCCGCGATGTCGGGGATTCGCGGTGTCGAAGACCTTGCGGTCGAGCAGGTAGCCGGTGAGGAGCATCTCGAGATTGTCGCTGGATCGGGACAGGATCGCGCGCTACGGTCTCAATATTTCCGATGTGCTGGAAACGATCAAGATCGCCATAGGTGGCGATGAAGCGACCGATGTTCTCGAAGGGCAGCGGCGATTTGCGATCTTTATTCGGATGAAAGAGAGCTTTCGAGACCAAATCGATAAGCTGGGGTCGATCCTCATCGCGGCTCCGGTTGCCGGGAGCGTGCCGCTTGGACAGCTTGCCTCGTTCTCGCTCTCGAGCGGGGATTCGGTCATCAGCCGTGAGGACTCGCTACGCCGCGTAGTGGTAATGTGCAACGTGACCGGCCGCGACATCGGTAGCTTTGTTCACGACGCGCAGGCGGCAGTCGCTAGCAGGGTCAGGATGGAACCCGGATACTTCATCACCTGGGGCGGCCAATTCGAAAACGAACAACAAGCCGTGCGTCGGCTGCTCATAGCAATCCCTATCTCGCTTTTGCTGGTTTTTGTTCTGATCTTCGCTTGCTTCAATTCTCTGCGTAACACACTGACGATCATCTTCAACATCCCCATAGCGCTCGTGGGAAGCACGACGTTCCTTCTGATCTCCGGATTCCCGCTGAGCGTTCCGGCGATCGTTGGCTTTATAGCCGTGTTCGGTGTTGCCGTCCAGAACGGTATGGTTATGGTGTCATATATCAACAAGTTGCGCGATCAGGGGATGGAATTGCACCAGGCGGTGGTCACCGGAGCGACCGTCCGGCTGCGCGCGGAGTTGTTGAGCGCGTTGATCGGAAGCATAAGCTTGATCCCGTTTATCGTGTCGTCGGGAACAGGAGCAGAAATTGAGAAGCCGTTGGCAATCGTGGTGGTAGGCGGCCTCATCACTCGCCCGATCAAGATTGTAGTTCTGCCGATGGTGTACGAATGGGTCGAGCGTCGAGCCGCGCGACTGGCCGCGGATGACCCGCAGACCGTTTGAGAGGTGCCAGCGTCGGATGCCCGCGGAGTGGAATTACTTCTACTATCACATTCGGGATTTCATCTTCCTTGCTCCTACCGGACAAGTCGATGACGAGTCGAAACTGTTGATCGCTAACTACGCTCAGGGCACGTCGCGATACACGGGAACCGAGGCCAAGGTTGATCTGGGGTTGCATCGAAACATCTGGCTTCGATCGGAGCCTGACTACGTAAACGCGAAGCTGTCGGATACAAACACGCCGCTGCCGCGTATACCGCCGCTGCGCGGCCGAATAGGCGTTGAAGCTACCTACAAGGCGTTCCGATTCTATCCGGAGGCGGTGATGTCAAAGGATCAGAATCTGGTATTCCCGACGGAGACTCGAACAGCGGGCTATACCTTTTTCCAACGCGACCGGGTATGTTGCACCCTCGAGGCTTGATCAAACCAGATCATGAGGACTCACGATCTCTGTTTGACAAGACCTTGATCAACTACGACTCCAGTTTCGCTGATTGCCTCGAAGGTCACCTGGTTATCGTCAATCTCGATTACCATAAAGTGGCTGTCTTCATCGTAACTAGCTGCGGTGATGCCGCTTTTGCGGTCTATGTCTCCTCGCCGGCACTTCCCGGCCGCGCCGGAAACGAAGTATTGGATGCCTTGCTGCGGCAGGGTTCGTTCGTAGATGTGATCGTGACCCGAGAATGCCACATTGACCCCATAATGGGTAAACAATGGTTCAAGTCGCTTCCTCAAACCGGTCGCTGAGCCGTGCGTCTTACCCGACGAATAAATCGGATGATGAAAGACCGCAACCTTCCATTTGGCTTTCGACTCGCGCAGCGAGCTTTCCAGCCAGGTGAACTGGGTTGCTCCAAAATCCGTTGAGTCGAGCATGAAGAACTCCACTATGCCGTTTCCTCTCTCGATCTTGTAATAGTTCTGGCCACCCATATTGAACAATGGGTACTGGCACTGGTCCTGCCGTCCTTCATCAACGTCGTGGTTGCCGAGCACCGCGTAAAACTTGATGCGATCTTTGAGTAAGCTGGAAAAGGGCTGCTCGAAGCTCCTATTGAAATACCTCCCGCTGCCGTTTGGGTAAACATTATCGCCCGCGGAAATGACGAAATCGAACGGGCTACGCTGGTGAGATGCATACATCTGATTCGCTATTCCGATTTGATGTTTGTCGCCCGTGCCCCAGTCTCCGATGACCGCGAATCTTATCTTGTCGTTTACCGGCGAACAGAAGATCGAGGACGGTTTGAAAAACGCCCCCGCGGAAATCGTCGCTAACGAGAATATCGCCTGTCGGCGCGTGATTTGGTCTTGCTTCACTTGCACATCCTTTATTTTCAATACGGCAGTGATTTGGTTTGACTGAACCTGCCTCTGAAATCAGATTGTCCCAGATGGGCTGGTTCCGACTTAGGACTTACCGACGACGAGTACCACAAATGATCCCTTCTTGATCGTGCGCTGCGGACGTCTCCCCGGCTCGGTCGCCGGAGTTTCGGAATATTCGGCAGCGGGAAGAAAGATCTTCTTTGTCTTTGGATCAAAGGCCATCGTCTTCGCGCTTGGCTGTGTCCTTACAGCTCCAGCGTCTTCATAGGCGTCCGCGGACTTCTCTCGATAGATACTCAGGGTTCCATCTCCGCACGAAAAGAAAATCAAACCGGAACCGGGATCAAAACCCGCATAGTCGACATTGGCGCCGATCGGAAAGCTGCCGATTACTTTCCCCGACGTGGCATCCATTACAACCATCTTCGGCTCGTTGCGGCACCCGATGAACAAGCGCCTGGTTTTGGCATCATAAGCGAGACCGGTCGGAACCTTCGCCACTCCGATCGGAAAGCGCTTCTTGACCTCGAGCGACTTCGGATCGAACACCACTACCTCAGCGGTGTCCTCGCTATTTACATAGATAAGACCATCCGCCCCGATTATCGCCTGCTCGCCGTCGCCCCCTACCTTCACCGTCCCCACGACCTCGCCGGTCGCGGCATCGATGGCGGTGATATCGTGTGACCCGTGATTGTTAGTGAATACGCGCTTTGAGCGGGGATCGAAGTAAATGCCGTCCGGCCCTCTTCCAACATCAATTTTCCTGATCAAGGCCAGAGTCGAGGGGTCGAACATCGACACCTTGTTTTCCCGGCCGTTGCTCGTGAATCCGTGCTTGAAAGCTGACGCAATCGCAACGCCATGTACACCCGGAGTGTCAGGGATTGCCCCAACGACCTTTCCGCTATCCGCGTCCAGGACCTCTACCTGGGTCCCGTGCGAAACGTAGAGCCGGCGCGTCGAAGCGTCCAGAGTCACATAGTCAAAACCGCCGTCGCCCGAAACCGGGTAACGACCCTCCAACCGGTAACTGCTCGAGCCCTGGAAGGCCGGGGCGACCGACAAGAGCCCCATCAAAATACTCATCATGATTGGCATCGCGGTTACTCCTCTGGTGAGTTCGTTTCTACTATTCTTGCTCAGAAGTTGATATACAAATGGCTCAACTTCCTAAAGGAGTACGGGTTGAAGTCTAGATTGTATCTTTCAAAGATGAATACAGGATTAACTCGGCGAATCGGATCCGAGGCCCACGAAATGGCGACGCCAGCCGAGAATACTCACAAGTCGCCTTGATATCTTCACAAAGGCAAGGCAGCCTGAAACCGGGCAGTCTCTGCCAGCGGTTCAACTACTTTCCGCACTCGAAGGAGTCGTCGCCATGAACTTCGCAAAAGGACCCACGAAAGTTCGACGTGTGTTTAGTGCCTTTGTGCTTTTACTATTGCCAACGCTTGCCACTTATGCGCAAAGTCCCACTGCGCTGACTGCCCAACCGTCGCGGGCCGACAACGAGTATCAGACCGGCGCGGTGTTATGGCAACAGTCATCCGCCGAAGTGAGAGCGTTGCAGTTTCAGGCTTACGCGCTGGCCCGTCTGATGCTTGACCGGGACCTCCGGATCAACTCGAGACTGAGGCGCCCACGTGCGGTCGTCGTCGATGTCGACGAGACGGTGCTCGACAACTCGTCCGCTCAGGCGGAGTTGGTGATCAATCGACAAGCGTTTAATTCCGCCGGCTGGACCGAATGGTGTAATCGCGCGAAGGCTCCTGCGATAGCCGGCGCGGTGGACTTCCTCCGATACGCCGCCAGCAGGCATGTTCGTGTCTTCTATGTTACCAATCGTCGAGAGGCTGAGAAGGCAGGGACAATCACCAACCTCAAACAACTGGGTTTCCCCGGTGTCAGTGATGAGACCGTCATGGTGCGAAGAGACGTGTCGAGCAAGGAACCTCGGCGCCAAAAGATAAGCGAACGCTACCGCATAGTTCTGCTGTGCGGCGACAACCTCGCAGATTTCAGCGACGTTTTTGAAGGTAAGACGACGGCGGAGCGCGCCGCAGCCGTGGACGCTGCTCGCCAACGATTTGGCACACGGTTTATCATTCTGCCCAATGCAATGTATGGCGATTGGGAAAATGCTATCTACGGCTACGACTCTCGGCTGAGCGAGCAGGAGAAAGCGGCGCGACGCAAAGCGGCTCTCAAACCGCCAACGCCATAAGCGGGTGCCAAATCGTTTTCAGGAACGCGCCGATTAATTCCCGGTTCATTTTGAGCGTGCTAGACTGAGCCGAGACTCAAACATGCGCATATTGCTTGTCGAGGACGAGCCAAGAGTCGCGCATTTCATCGCAAAGGGTTTGCGCGAACAGAGCTACGCGGTTGACATCGCCAGTGATGGTGATGCGGCGCTATACAAGGTTGGAATCGATGACTACGACCTGATTGTTCTGGATGTCATGCTCCCTTTGCGCGATGGGTTTGAGGTCTGCCGGGAGCTGCGCCGCGAAGGCGTAGCGACGCCGGTCCTGATGCTCACCGCGCGGGATGCGGTGGACGACCGTGTCGCGGGTCTGGATGCAGGCGCCGACGACTACTTGAGCAAACCCTTTGACTTCAAAGAACTGCTGGCCAGATTACGCGCGCTTCTCAGGCGGCGGGAATCTCTCAGGACAGAATTTCTTCAGGTCGATGATCTGACGATTAACACCATGAATCACAGTGTGCAGCGTTCGGGACGGAGCATCAGCTTAACTGCGAAAGAGTATTCACTCCTGGAATTTTTTGTCCTGAACGAAGGCAAGCTGGTGGGTCGCGACGAGATCGGCCGTCACGTATGGGATGAGAATTTTGATCCGTTCTCGAATGTCATCGATGTCTATGTCCGGCGATTGCGGAAGAAAATCGATGAGGGTGCCAGTCGACCGTTGATCCACACACGCCGCCGCGAAGGCTATGTGTTCTCCGCCGAACCACAAGGCGCCAATGTTTAATAGCGTACACGTTCGGATGACAATGTGGTACGTGCTCGTCTTTGGGCTGCTGCTCGGCGGCTTCAGCATATACGTATACACCGCAATCTCTCGAGCGGCCTATTCGCGGTTGGACCAAGCTCTGACCATCAGTGCCGAGACCGCCGCCAATCTTCTTAGATCCGAGATGGAGGAAAACGACGGGGACCTCAGCGAGGCGGCGGCCGAGACCCAAAAGCTGCTGAGCTTTGGTGATGTGCATATGGCGGTCTTTGATGGTGGCCGGTCGCTCACGAAAAGCTATCCCAACGAGAACGTGGTGAGCGTTCCCGAGGCGGCCTTCCGGGCCGCGGAGACTGCCAGCGGCCCGGTGCTGTCTACTGTCGCCGGTCTCGGCGCGGAAGGTGCCCGACTGGCAGTTCTGCGAGTGCGTACCCGCGATGCGGACTACTTTCTTGCGTTGGCGCAGCCGCTGCACAACACCGCCGAAGAACTCGAAGCGCTGGGACGCATATTCTATGTGGCGATCCCTGGCGCGCTGCTGGTCGCCGGTGTCGGAGGACTGCTTCTCGCGCGCAAGAGCCTGGCCCCGGTCGCCGCGATGACCGAGCAGACGGAATCGATCGGCGCCCGAAATCTGCACGAGCGGTTGAAAGTGACCAATCCTCGTAATGAGTTGGGCCGGCTTGCTACGGTGCTGAATAGTCTCCTCTCGCGGCTCGACCACTCATTCGAGAGCCTCCGACAGTTCACGGCGGACGCTTCCCACGAGTTACGCACACCACTTGCTATCATAAGAGGAGAAGCCGAAGTGGCGCTTTCTCAAAAGCGCGATGAATCAGAGTATCGGGAGTCTCTGGCGATAGTCGAGGACGAGGCGCGGCGACTCTCCCGCATGGTTGACGATATGCTCGCTCTAGCTCGCGCAGATTACGGACAGCAGGGACTGAAGGTCGAAGAGTTTTACCTTAACGACCTGTTAGAAGACTGTGCAAAGTCTTCTCAAGTCCTTGCTCTCACCAAAGCAGTAACTTTGACGCTTAATCCTACCGCCGACATAACAGTCCTCGGCGACGAATCTCTGATCAGGAGGATGATCCTGAACCTGCTCGACAACGCCATAAAGTACACTCCAATAGGCGGGCGCGTAGCGGTCAAACTCACGAGGAAGGACGGTACAGTAGAGATTGCCGTGGCGGACACTGGCATCGGCATCCCCGCGGTTGACAAAGATCGGATCTTCGAGAGATTTTTCCGAGCCGATCGCGCGCGCTCCCGATCTGATGGCGGAAGCGGTTTGGGGCTCTCAATAGCTAAGTGGGTGGCCGAAGCCCATTTTGGCTCCATTGATGTTGTTAGCAGGCCGGGTGCGGGCAGCACGTTCACCGTTTCTCTTCCGCTAAGCAACCAGGAACGGCACCGATAAACCAATACCGCATGACTCTTAATCGTGGGTTCATCTTTGATTAATAGAATGTTCCCGTAGCCCAGTGGAATCGTTGGCGCTCCACAGAGTATCTGAAGGCAAACGGAATGTCCGACAAACTTCAGTTTGTCGCCTCCGACAAGCTTCAGTTTCTCGGACCCATTGCAAGGAGAACAACAATGACCATCCGAGCCACGCGAGTCTTACCGGCCTTTTGTTTGGCGGCATCCTTATTGATTTTTGGCAATGCGCAGGGCAGCGAAAAGAAAGTGAAGATGAGAGATCTTCCCAAGGCTGTGCAGAAGACCGTACAGGAACAAAGTAAAGGAGCGACTATTAGTGGGCTTTCGAAGGAAGTGGAACACGGAAAGACCTACTACGAGGTTGAGTTGAAAGTGAACGGACACGGCAAGGACGTGCTCATCGATTCTGCCGGCTCGATAGTGGAGGTTGAAGAAGAAGTAACGATGGCTTCGCTGTCTCCCGCGGTCAAAACAGCAATCGAGGCGAAGGCGGGCAAAGGCAGAATTACCAGAGTCGAGTCCATTACCAAGAACAACGCGTTGGTGGCCTATGAAGCCCAGGTCAACACGGCAGGGAAGAGATCTGAGATCACCGTAGGACCCGAAGGAAAACCCATCGACAGCGAAAACGAAGAGGAAGCCAAAGAAAAAGCCGCTGGGAAGAAGCCCCTGCAGAAGACGAAGAAGCCTTAGTCAACCGAAACAGCGAGACGAGGAGTAGCCGCGTGCGGTCTAGCATCAGAAAGGGAAGCCTTCGATTCGTTGGCTCTCTGGCGGTAATGTTGCTCGCGATGGCTGTCGCCTTTGGCCAAAGTCCGGCAAGGCCGTTCGAAGTGTCGGGTGTTGTGCTTGATACCACCGGCGCGGTTATCGCCGACGCAACAGTCATCCTTCGGCGAGAAGGCGCCGGCTCGACAGAAACAACGGCCGCAGATCAGACGGGCGCGTTTCATTTTACCGGCATTTCGAGTGGCGTTTACGAGGTCGAAGCGCAGAAGCAAGGATTCAAGCCAACGGTAGCTCACCTTACGTTAGGGGCCAAACCTCCGTCTCCCCTAACAATCGTGTTAGAAGTTGCCGACGTTAGCGAAGAGATTTCGGTGGGTGATCGACCAAATCAAGTAAACACCAGTCCAGATGAGAACCTAAATGTCATCAAATTGGATCAACAGGCACTCAACAACCTGCCGATCCTGGGCAACGATGTCTTAGGTAGCGTTGCGAACCTGCTCGACGCGGGAGCGATCGGATCCGATGGCCCCACCATCATCATTGATGGGTTGGAATCGTCCAGGAGGAAAGTACCGGCTTCGACGATTCAGGAAGTGCGGATAAATCAGAATCCCTACTCAGCGGAATTCGCCCGACTGGGGCGCGCGCGGATCGAGGTCTTTACCAAACCCGGATCGTCGCAGTATCACGGCGAATTCAACTTTCTCGTCCGCGATCACCGGCTTGACGCTCGCAACGCCTTCGCGCTCGAGCGCCCACGGGAGCAACGGCGCTTTTATGAAGGCAACTTGAGCGGACCGCTTGGCAATGGTAAGACAACCTCTTTTCTCTTAAGCGTCAATCGAGAGGAAGAGGATTTGCAATCAGTAGTCTTCGCCGGCACCCCGACCGGATTGGTGTCTGAGAATGTAGCCAATCCCAACCGAGATACTGAGATCTCATTTCGCTTCAACCATCAGGTTGATAAGAAGACGACCTTTTCAGCTCGCTACGAGTCTACATTTGACTCGGCGAGGAATGGCGGCGTGGGTGGGTTCAATCTTGCCGAGGCGGCCAGCGATTCGAATGGACACGAACTCCATCTCTATTTCACGCTTCGCAGGATCATATCGCCGAGCCTGATCAGTGAGTTCACTATGCGAACCGGCAACGAAGGTTCCTTAGCGAAGAGCGTGACGCCGGGAGTTCCCAAGATCGTCGTCCTGGACGCTTTTACCGGCGGCGGCGGCCAACAAGATCGGCGCACGACTGAAAACCATGTGCAACTCAACGAAATACTATCGTGGAATCACGGGAGACACTTTGTCAGAGGCGGACTAAACGTTCCCGATATTAGCCGCCGGGGGTTCAGCGACCGGACTAACTTTGGCGGGACGTTTGTTTTCTCCACGCTGGCGGACTATGTGAACAATCGTCCTTTCCTGTTTTCGATAAACCAGGGCGATGGCCACCTTGCTTTTTTGCAAAAGGACTTCGGCCTGTTTGTGCAGGACAATGTTCTGGTGCGGTCGAATCTTTCAATCGGGGTGGGCTTGCGCTACGACAGACAGAGTTATCTGGGCGACAATAATAACCTCGCACCGCGCTTCTCGTTCGCTTACGCGCCGGACAAGAAGCGCAAAACCGTTTTACGCGGCGGCGGAGGGATTTTCTATGACCGAACGGGGATCGGACCGATCGCCGATCGGTTGCGCTTTGATGGACAGAGACTGCGGGAGGTGTCGATATCCGATCCGGGTTATCCTGATCCCCTTTCGTCGGGTGGAACGCTTGCAACTCAGCCGAGCAGCATTGTCCGTTTCGCAACCGACATACGTGAGCCCTATGTGCTTCAGTGTGTGTTGGGTATCGAACGACAGTTAAACAAGTCGCTGACCGCAACGGCCAACTACATCAATACGCGTGGTGTCAAGCTGTTTCGCTCGCGCGACATCAACGCGCCTCTGCCGCCGTTTCTTGAACGGCCGGATCCGGCTATCGGAATATTGCGCCAAGTGGAATCGACGGCTCATTCCCAGTCACACGCATTGGAGTTGATGTTACGCGGTAAGATCACCCGGTTCTTCAGCGGGACAATCCAATACACCCTGGGCCGGGCTTACAACAATACTGGCGGGATCAATTCGCGACCGGCCAATAGCTATGATCTGGCTGGCGAGTGGTCGCGGGCTGATTTCGACGAGCGGCATCGCTTCAACTTACTGGGCGTGATCAAAGCCGGCGAATGGCTTGATCTGGGAATGAGTTTGGCGCTTACCTCGGGGCGCCCCTACAGCCTTACGACTGGGCGGGATGACAATCGCGATGACCTGGCTATTGACCGTCCTGCGGGTGTCCCTCGCAACAGCTTGCAGGGTCCGGGCGCGGCTGCGCTCGACTTGCGATGGGCCAAAGAGTTTCGCTTGAAAGAGACTAGCAAGAAAGTCGACGAAGGCTCCGCGATCACGATTGGCATCGCGGCTTTCAATGTGCTGAACAGAACAAACTTTGCCGGCTTTGTGGGCAATCGCAGTTCACCGTTTTTTGGTTTGCCGGTAGCTTCAAGACCGGCTCGGCGCATGCAGCTTACGTTGGGCTTCAAGTTTTGAGCGATTGGTGCGTGCGCCGCGCGAGTCAAAGACGCCGTCAAGGTTCTAGACAGCACTCTTTACTGTAACGTAGAGTATTGACTCTGGGCGCGCCAACATCCTTCGATGGCACACATGATCTCTGATACGGTGCTCAATTCGACACTCAATTCGACCCCAATGATAAAACCGATGGATTTGCCGAGTGAGGCCAGCTGTCATCCTCACTACTTGCGGAGGTTTGTCCTGGTGGCGACGGTTCTCATCGCGCTCACGTCCGAGGGACGCGGGCAGGGACCACTCGAGCCTGGGTCAAGATTCAACGAACCTCCTCAATCGACCAGACCGGCGCCGTCCCTTGAGGGTCAGCTTACTCAAACGCCTGACGCCAATGGAGCGCCGCAGCAGGTTGGGGCTTCGGCGAATCGCCTTACGCGCGATGAAGCCGTTGGTCTTGCGCTGGCGCAGGCCTCAACGTTTCAGCAGAGCAAGCTTGCCGAGTTGATCGCCGCGGAAGATGTGCGGCAGGCGCGCGCGGCCTTTCTCCCGCGCATCACAATACCCTCAGGAGTGATATACAACTCGCCCACACTCGGTCCCGTCCCGCCAGGCACGCCCGGCGCCGAAAGGTTCAGCTACCTCGCTTCCAATGCGGTAGCGGAATATCTGTCGCTCGTCAGCGCAACGGGTGAAATAGATGTTGGAGGCCGTTTGCGCGCGACGCTGAAACGCGGTGTCGCGTTGCTTGAGGCTGCTCGCGCGGGAACAGAAGTCGCTCGGCGGGGTTTGATCCAGGCGGTCGATGAAGCCTATTACGGTCTGGCGCTCTCAACGGCCAGACGGAAATCGTCGGAATTGAGTCTTGCCGCGGCAGAAGATTTCGCACGCATTACTCAATTGATGTTCAATGCAGGCGAAGTCGCCGAAGTCGATGTCACCCGCGCTCGGCTGGCTCTGGCCGGTCGCCGTGACGATCTCGAGCAAACGCGCCTTAGCGAGTTGATAGATGCAGGCGCATTGCGTGTTCTGGTCGGATATGATTTCTCGACGCCTATAGAGATCGCCGATCTGACAAACGCATTGCCCGCCGCGGGTGAGGTAGATCGGTTCGTCTCGTCCGCGATTGCCAACCGCCCCGAGTTTACACAGCTTGATGCGCAGCGCCGCGCGGCCGAGCAGGAGGCGAAAGCGGCGCGCGCCGAGCGTCTTCCTCAGTTCTCTTATTCAGTCAGCGGCGGGTTTGATTCACAATCGCTGGGGCTCGATCCGCTTCACGATCATACCGGTGTGCTGGCATCCGCGAGCGTGACGATTCCGATCTTCGATTGGGGAGCAAGCAAGAGCCGAGAACGGCAGGCCCGCTTGCGCGCGCAGAGCGTTGAGTCCGAACGCAATCTCGCGGTCCGCAGTTTTACGCAGCAATTCTTCGCAGCGAGAGCGCAGGCGCAGTCGGCGGCCGCGCGCTATCAACTCCTAAGTGCAAGCGTTAGTGACGCTGAGCGCAACGTGCAGGCGTCGCTCGCGCGCTATCGTGGGGGTGAGGCGGCGATAATCGAGGTCACCGAAGCGCAGAACACGCTTGCGGCGCAACGCGCAGCTCTGTATCAGGCCCTGTTTGACTATCAAGTGGCGAAGGCTCGATTGGCGCAGGCCACCGCGCAATGAGAGGAGAGGTGGCCAGCCTGTACAGCTGTGACGTATCGATGGCGGGCAGCGGTGGCCCCGTCCTGGGAGCGTAGACGCCGCCTATCGTTGGAGCACCGACGCACGAGATGAAACTCGCGCCACTTGCGCGGGCAAACCAGCCACTGTGCGGCTCCAGGGGTCCAGTGCGAGGCAATATGTCCGACGAGAAGAAAACACGGGATGTTGCCGGCGAGGCGCCACCACGAACCCGGCTCTCAGAGCTGCGTCTGCGTGTCGGAACTCGCGGGATCGTTCTCGCCCTGTTGCTGGTCGCGGCCGTCGCTATCCTGGCCTTCTGGTTGTTCGCTGGCAAAAACTCGCCCGGCGACCCAGAGGAAACCGAACAGACAATCGTCAGCGTCCGAGTCGCAAAAGCCGAGCGGCAATCCATCGCCGCAGGAGTCACCGTGCTCGGGACGATATCGCCCGCCAAGGAAGCGACGGTCAGCGCCAAGCTCGCCGCTCAGATCAAGCACATGCCTCTGATGCGCAACAAGACCGTTCGCGAGGGTGACGTGATTGCAACACTCGAATCGCGTGATATTCAGGCGCAGCGAGCCGAAGCCGCGGGCGCGCTTGAAGAGGCAAAGCTCAACGAGCGCGGAATTGCCACTAGTTCGATCCCCCAGACTCGCGCGCAGGACGAGAAAGCGCTGCAGGACGCGCGTGCGACCCTCAACAACGCGCGAGCGACTTACGAGCGGCGCAAGACCCTCTTCGACCAAGGCGGTATCTCAAAGAAAGACCTTGAGGCGTCACAGCTTGCGCTCACAACCGCGGAGAGCGATCTGCGGCTCGCCGAAAGCGCGACCCGGTTACACGCGACTGCAACTCAACCGAACGATCGCGCGGTTGCCGCGTCACGCGTCTCTCAAGCTCAGCAGCGGCTGTCGTCGCTCGACACGCAACTCAGCTATGCGACTGTTCGCGCTCCGTTTTCGGGCGTGATTACCGAGCAGTTCCAGTTCGAGGGAGAATTCGCCGCGCCAGGCGGCAAGCTATTCAACATCGGCGACGTGAGCGAAGTGATCGTGAAAGCTCCGGTAGCGGACACCGTCGCCGCGCAGCTCAAACCGGGCGAGACCGCTCGAGTCTACCCGCAGGATTTGCCTGGCGAAGAGATGATCGCAGTGATCTCGCTGGTCAGTTCGGGGAGCGATCCGCAGAGCCGCTCGGTGGAGATATGGGTGAGATTGAAGAACAAGGGCGGCAGGTTGCGCGCCAACAGCGCCGCAAAGATAGTCCTGTTGACCGACAGAGCCGACAACGTGATCGTTGTCCCCACAACGGCTGTAATGCTTGATACGACAACCGGCGATGCGGGCAAAGTGATGGTGGTTGACGAGGAGTCGAAGGCCCACGAGACGAAAGTGACGGTCGGCATTCGCACGCCCGATCGCATCGAGATCACCTCAGGTTTGAAAGGCGGTGAGACGGTTGTCATTGAAGGGAACTACGCCCTGCCTGATGGTGCGAAAGTAGAAGTGAGCGAGAGTGAGAAAGAAGACGATCGGGAGCCCGGGGGCAAGGACAACGATGATAATAAGAAAGAAGATTCACCAACGGATAAGGCGGGAGAGACACGGTGAGTCTTGCGGGTATCGTCTCCAGTCAGTCGCGCGCGGTCCTGCTACTAGTCGCCCTGCTTTGCGCGGCCGGGCTCTACGCGGCGGTTCAACTCCCCGTAGCCATATTTCCTCAAACTGATTTCCCTCGGGTGGTGATAATAATCGATGACGGCGTAGTACCGGCCCAACAGGTCCTCGTTTCGGTCACTCGTCCCATCGAAGAGGCGATGAACGGGCTGCCGGGCGTCAATCGCATTCGGTCGACGACTCAGCGCGGGGGCTGCGACATCAGCCTCTTCTTCGATTGGAAAGTCGACGTACGCGAATCGCTTCAGATGGTCCAGGAGCGGCTTGCGCAAATGGCTGCGAGCTTGCCCTCGACAGCGTCAATACGCCGAGTCGATCGTCTGACGTTTGCCGTCTTTCCCGTTGCCGGCTACAGCCTGACTTCAGACGATCGCGATCCGGCAAGTCTGCGCGATCTTGCTACGTATGTGGTGAAACCACGGCTCACGCGGCTGGCGGGAATTGCGGCGGTGGCCGTTGCCGGAGGACAGACGCGAGAGTTTCACGTCACCGTCGATCCCGAGCGGCTGGTCGCGCGAGGCGTCGCCCTCGAGCAGGTCGTGGATGCGGTCAACAAAGCGAACATCATCGCGTCGCCCGGTTTGGTAGAGGAAAACCATCAACTGGAGCTCGCGGTGGTGAGCGGCCAGGCGAAGAAGCCCGAAGAGCTCAACGCGATCGTCGTCGCGGTCGTCAACAACGCACCGGTGACCATAGCCGACATCGCGACTGTTGGCGAAGGCGTCGCCCCTAACTACACGATTGTCACTGCCGACGGCCATCCGGCGGTGCTCCTCAACATCACTCGCCAGCCCGACGCAAACACGGTCGAGGTCGTAGACGAAGTAAAGGCCGAGCTTGCAGCTATGCGCGGGCAGCTTCCGAAGGATGTCAAGGTCTCGCCTTACTACGACCAGTCGCTGCTGGTGCGCGCCTCGATCAAGTCGGTACGAGATTCGATTCTGATAGGACTTCTGCTGTCGGTCGCCATTCTCTATGGCTTTCTCCGAAACGCGGGAACGACTTTGGTAGCGATACTAGTGATTCCCGTGACTATACTGGCGACGTTTCTTGCGATGTGGCTTGCGGGCTTGAGCTTCGATTTGATGACGCTGGGTGGAGTCGCAGCGGCAATCGGTCTGGTCATCGACGACGCGATAGTGGTTGTCGAAAACATTTACACGCATCGCGCGCGCGGCGAGTCCCGGCACGACGCGGTACAGCGCGCCGTGTCGGAGATAACTATTCCGATCATCGGCTCGACCGTCACTCCGGTGGTTGTGTTTTTGCCGCTCACTCTACTTACGGGTGTGACGGGTGTTTTCTTCCGGTCGCTCGCGTTGACGATGGCCGTGGCGCTGCTGACCTCGCTTGTGTTGGCGCTCTCGTTCACACCGGTGCTTGCGGAGCGTTTCATCAGACCGAAGAGGCGGCCGGCTGGTGAGAAAGACAGCCTGGTAGGGTTTGAACTCGAGGGCGAGCTTGTCGCTGACGAGAGCGAAGAGACCCGGGAGCAGGGGAAATTGTTGCGGGCGATCGTAAAGCGCTATGAGTGGCTGCTCGGAAGAGCGCTCGACAACCGCGCTCTGGTGATGATCGTGTGTCTTATCGTGGTTGCGTTGTCGTATTTCGCGTACACGAATCTTGGCTCGGAGTTCTTGCCGGAATTCGACGAAGGCGCTTTTGTGCTGGACTACTTCACGCCACCAGGGACGTCGCTAACTGAAACGGATCGCATCTTAAAACACGTCGAGGGGATGTTGAAGGACACACCGGAAGTCGAGAGCTACTCTCGACGCACGGGACTGCAGCTTGGTCTGTCTATCACCGAGCCAAACACGGGTGACTTTCTCGTGAAGCTCAAGCCCGATCGCAAACGCTCGACAGAAGAGGTGAAGGACGAGCTTCGCAAGCGGATTGCATCGAATGAGCCTGCCCTCGATCGTGTCGAATTGCCCGGCATCCTCGGGGATCTGATCGGCGATTTGACCAGTGAACCCCAGCCCGTCGAGATAAAACTCTTTAGCGAGGATGCGAAGGCGCTTTATCAGAAGGCAGCCGAGATTGAAGAAGTCATCAAGAAGATTCCCGGGATCGTGGACACCTTTGACGGTGTGACAGTGAGTGGTCCGGCGATCACGTTCAGGGTGGATCCGCAGCGCGCGGCCGGGCTTGGCGTTACAGCGGCAGACGTTGCAAATACGGTGACCACTGCAATGACCGGGGATGCGACTTCGGTGATCATTCAGCAGGACCGGTTGATCAGCGTGCGGGTAGTCTTGCCAAAGGAATCACGGGCGTCGCTCGAAGCGCTGCGCGCGCTGCCGATTCGCTCACCGGTAAAGAACACGCTCTTCCGGCTCGATCAGATCGCCGAGATTGAGTATGACAAAGGACAGACGGAGATTGCGCGGGATGGCCTGCGACAGACCGTCGGCGTCACCGCGCGCCTGGAGGGAATCGATCTTGGCTCGGCGATCGGCGCGATTCGGGCGGAGCTCGCGAAGGATGTGAGGCTTCCGCCGGGAATGACCCTGGAGTACGGAGGGTTATACCGCGAACAACAGTCGAGCTTTCGAGAGATGACAATGGCGTTGGCGCTTGCGGTGGTGCTGGTTTTTATCACCTTGCTGATCGAGTTTCGTTCGTTCTCGCATCCGATCGCGATAGTGACTGGCGCAATCCTCGCGTTGAGCGGGGTGCTGGCGGCGCTGCTCATCACCCGCACCACTCTCAACGTGGTTTCGTATATGGGGATGATCATGGTGGTCGGCATCGTGGCAAAAAATGGGATTCTGATGCTGGATGCGGTTGAAGATCATCTGGCGTCGGGTGACACCTTGCGCGATGCTCTGCTTCGATCGGGAAGGCGCAGGTTTAGACCGGTGTTGATGACTTCTTTGGCAGCAATGCTTGGGATGATGCCGTTGGCGCTGGCGCTGGGGCAGGGAGCAGAGATGTTGCAGGCCCTTGCGATAGCCGTGATCGGTGGGCTTACGGTGGCATTAGCGCTGTCGCTCATAGTGACACCGTCGGTCTACGCGATGTTGAAGAGGGGGCGCTCTCTATAGAGAGGAGTTGGCCGCTCGCTGCGGCACGAAGGATAGGCGCAGAGTAGCGCCGGAGTCCGGAAGTCGCGCGCAGCAATCTCCGCGTGCTTGGCAACTGTTGTGAGCCAACGCGAGGGTTGCCGTCGCATAGACCGGCGAGTACCATTCTCGACACTGATGCTTTCAGCTCTTCTTTCATACTTCGAGTATTATGGCTACTGGGTTGTCTTTTTCGGGGTGATGCTTGAGAACGCCGGCGTGCCTGTCCCCGGCGAGACCATTCTACTGGCGGCGGGGTTTTTTGCCGCCCAGGGTCATTTCAGCCTCGCGGAAGTTATTACGATTGCCGCGGTTGGCGCGGTGCTCGGAGACAACACCGGTTACCTGGTTGGCCGCGAAGTAGGCCGTGCGACTCTCGTGCGCTATGGCCGTTTCGCCGGTTTGACGCAGGGGCGGATCGCGCATATGGACAGCTTTTTCAAAGCTCACGGGAACAAGACGATTCTAGTCGCGCGGTTCATCACCGGGTTGCGAGTGTTTGCGGCGCTGCTTGCAGGCTCGGCGCACATGCCCTGGCGGACTTTTGCGGTTTACAACATGCTGGGCGCGGTGCTCTGGTCGATCGCTATATCGCTTGCGGGATTTTTCTTCGGCCGAAGCTGGGATGTGCTCGAGCATTGGATCAAGGGTGCGGGGCTGATCTTGCTCGGCGCGGCGACGGTTGCGGTAAGCACGACGCTCATCATTCGGCACCGCAAACGCAGACTGGAAGAGCTGGACGCAGACGCCAACGCGTGAGACCGCTTATCACAGTGATCAAATTTCTAGAGTTGATAGTTCGGTCTTTGCGCGGCTATTCGTACGGCCGGTTCCAGAGCAAAGCGACCACCGCCCTCAGACTAGCGGCCGAACCGTGAACTTGAACCGTTTCATCTGCGTTCTATCCTCCGATGCCTCAACCCACTCCGGAAGAAATCGAGAGCTATCGCGACCAGACTTGGCGGCGCTTGCCTGAGCTGCGCATTGAAAACGCAGTCGACGCCGAGCGGTTCATCGATGCTGTCGGATTCTGCTCGACGCTAACTGATGCGCGGAGAACCGGCCCGTCGCTGTACGTCGCCGTCTGCGGGAGGCGCGACGCTTACATGCCCCGCAACGTTCAGAAAGATCCCGAATCGAGTCTCGCCTGGGTCATCAAAGATGAAGTAATGCGTCGCGGCCGGGTGTATTACTCGAAGCTGGTGCGCGGGCGCTCGACCTTTGTGGCCCCGCGCCTGATACCGCACTTCAACGCGCTGTGGGGCGTTCCGAGGAGAAAGGAATCTGAGATTCTCTCAGCAAATGCCCGGGCGATTCTCAAAGTCCTGCGACGGGAGTGGGAGATGGGGACGCGTGATCTGCGAGCCGAGTCGGGTGTGACAGACCGCGCTCGGTTCACTCGCTCAATCGATGAGCTTCAACGCGCGATGAAAGTGATTCCTTCAGAGGTGTTATACGAGCCGACGTTCACTTACATTTGGTCTCTTGCAGAAGGGCGTTTCCCACAGGAGTTGTCGGCCAGGGTCACGCGTCGAGAGGCGGTGCGTGAAGTAGCTCGCACCTATCTGCAGGGCGCGGGAGAGACTGTTCTCGGTGAGCTGGCAAAAGTCACCGGGTTGTCTCGTCCGGAAGCGGGAGTGGGAAACCACATGCTTGTGGACGAAGGATTCGCCGGCAGGCTTGGGAATGGTGTTTATGTGTTGGCGAGTATGGCAACCGGATTGAGCTGATTGGTCTGCCCGCTCGTGACCCACGCTGGAAGGCATGATGACACTGTTGTCCGGCGTCTCTTGCGTATGTGTTACGACGACCTGCTTTTCGACCTGACGGCACGGCTCTGTCGAGACCTGAGGTCGGCTGGGAAGCCACGCAACTCCGCTTCGGTTTCGTCGAGCCCCGAGAAGACTTTCGCTCTCGTCCTTTCCATAAGCTCGACAACGTTTTCCTTTGAGTATCCGGCGGAGCTGATGGGTTCGTGAACCGTAATACGCACCGTCGACGGAAACACCTTCACCTGGGCCTTGGGCATGATCTTTGACGCTCCCGAGACTGTCACCGGAACTACGGGTACTCCCGCATCGATCGCCATCATGAAAGCGCCCTTCTTGAACGGAAGCATTCTGCCGTCGCCCGACCGCGTGCCTTCGGGATAAACGACAAATGACTTCCCGTGCCGCAGATTCTCGGTGGCCAGTTTGGCGCTCTCGACCGCTGCGGGGCTGTTGCTCCGATCTACTGGCACCATGCCGATCAGCCGGATGCCGTATCCGAAGATGGGATATTTGAAGATTTCTTTTTTTCCGAGATAGGCGGGGTTGCGGCCGAGGTACGCCACAAACAGCGGTACCTCGATCAGGCTTTGATGATTGGGTGTAAAGATGTAAGTCTGCTTAGGGTCGAGACCTTCGAGCCCGCTCACTTCCACCCGCACTCGAACCATCGCAAGCCCTGCGCGAATGAACAGGCGAACCGGCGAATAGATAAAGTTTTCGTTCTTGGTGATCAGGACCAGAACGATCAGCAGCGGTGCCAGGACCGCGATGGACGTGAACCAGAAGCCAAGCAGAAAGATTCCGCGCAATCGTGGCATCATTCGGAGACCAAACTAGTATTTCGCGCCGCGCTTCAAATCTTCGTTGAGTGTTTTCAAGAACGCAACGAGTGAAGGAATATCGGCGTTTGTGATTTTGATCCTGACCAACTCTTCATCACCCGATCGAACTCGCCCCGCCCGCGAAAGTTCGCTCAAGCGCATCAGCTCGGCCAGCGCGCTTTCGATCGTAGTGAACCCCCCTGTGTGCATATAGGGCTGGGTGAAGTCCAGATTCCGCAGCGTCGGTGTCTTGAAAGTCGCGATCATTCGTCGCAGGAACTGGTCGTCGGCTTCGCCGGCTCGCCGGAGCGTCGAGGTCTTGAGATCGACGAAGTTCCAGTGGCCCAGGTCTGCAAATTCCGGCCTCCGCTTAGAAGGGATCTCTCGATACTGCGTCGAGGGGCGGTGCGCCACAGCCGAAGCAGGAATCTCCAACTCAGAGAAGCTTCCATCTCCGTTCACCCGGTCATATTCGCTCTGGCTGATTCCCATATTGTGAAATGAGAAATCCGTGAACAGCGGCGGGGCGTGGCAGGACACGCAGTTGCCAGTTGATCCGGCGCCGTTCGTGCGAAAGAACACCTTCAGCCCCGCAAGCGCGGAACCGCTGAACCCGGCCGGCAGTTTCAACGCGCGTTTCTTTTCGAGTGCTGCGACACTGCTCAGCATGAGACGCGCGAAGAGTTTTGGATCTTCACCGTGTGCCGGCTCGGCGCGGAGAGCGTTCGCTTGAACGAACCGGTCGTATGGAGTTGTGCGCGTGCTGTTTTGCGTTCGCAGATACTCCGCGATAGCCTTGATGGAGCGATTGACTACGTCGTCTTTGCCGAGTTCTCCGGGATCAACGCCGTACGCTGCCCTGAAGTCCTCGCGATAGTTGCTCCCGGGATTTGCAGGTTCAGAGGTGTCCTTCAGGATGATTCCGTAGACACGATCGAAAGCCTGGACCTCTTCACCAGGAAGCCAGCCCATCGGCCTACCCGCAAGAGTCCCCTTTACGAGATCCTCGAGCGAGCTAAACTCGCCATCGAAATGAAGCCTTGGCATCAGCCCGGAGTCGAGAATCGTTGGCGAGTTGCGCAATTCTTCTCTGCGAGGGTCTCCGCCGCGCCAGGGCACCCAGCTCCGGGAGAAGAAATCCGTGTGGGCTCGCATTCCCTGAGGGTCTTCGTCGAGGAGATGGCACGAAGCGCAACTGTTCTGAAGATCCCCTTGTGGGGACGAGAAGCGGGAGTCTCGAAAAAGTCTCAGACCGAGACGGACTTGTGCGGAAACTTGTGCGGAAGGCTTGCTTGCCTGACTCTGGCCGAGCGCGGCGATCGCCAGGATGATGACTGTGCCGGCCGCGGCTAGTTTGGACCACGCGACTCGAGATGAAACAGTTGGACTCAACGATAAGCGCATTTCTTTGGCTTCAGCGTAGGATTGTAGCGTAGACTGTCCAGTCTGCGCGCCCGTAGCGCAGGATTGTAGCGTAGACTGTCCAGTCTGCGCGCCCGTAGCGCAGGATTGTAGCGCGTAGACTGGACAGTCTACGCTACGATCATCTGCTGCGTCACATACCCACTTCTCACGAAGACGGCCTGGTTGGATCGGATTTGCTGCTAACCAACTACACGCGAATGCTGCTCCATCCGAGCCACGCAAAGCTCAACCTGCTCGCGCATACGGGACGAGCTTAGTTGAACGCGTCGACCGTGTCCAGGGAGCACCCACTCGAACTGATAGTCCAACAACAACCTCATTGAGCGAGTCTGCTCCGGCCACGAATACCAGCAGACATTCTCCGAAGCGTGAAGCGACTTATGAGCATCGGACCACCAGACATGATCACCCGAGAACAGATAGCGATTGGAATACAACAGCGCGGTGTGACCGCGAGTGTGTCCAGGAGTCGGTATCGCCAGCAAATCGTCTTCGAGTTCAGCGGCGTCGCGTCCCACAAGTACCCGCTCGATCCCGGCGAGAGACGGGCCGATATCATCGCGATGCATTACGCGTTCAGCCTTGAAATGACCGGCCCACTTCCTGTGATCGGCGACATCGTCGCGATGAGTAAGGAACATCAACCGAACTCCGCCGAGCTCCTCGATGCGCTTGACGAGCGGCCCGGCGAAGCGAGGCGAGTCGATCAGCACGTTGCCGTCGGGGCGAACTATGAGATAGCTCGACGCTCCGTATGACGACTCGGAGGCGAAGCCGTTGAAATAGACGTTGTCGGATATCAACTCAGGATAAGCCGTCGCAGCCGCCTTCGCGGATCGATGGCTGAGCGTGCCGATTGAGGCGGTCGGGCAAGTGACCAGTGCCTTGAGCGCTGCGAATTCGTGTTGCGGGGTTTCCGGCTGATGATGAACCGCGGATTTATCGCCGATGTCGGAGAACGTCTCAGATGCGATCTGCCGGCAGAGATCGCAGTCGATACAGGTGCTGTCGACGTAGAAATCGCCGACGACGTTTTCGCGGAGTCTTAGTTCCGGTAATGCCATCGGTTTTCAGTATAAGAGGTCAAACGCGAAGGCACAAAGGCACAAGGTGGGTACGAATCAAGGGACTCCGCTTTGTGACGCCGTGTTTTGATGTTCGACGCCTCAATTGAGGGATCGAGACTCCAGTCCGACATATCTACGCAGCTCGGTCATTATCTCGGCGAACATCGGAGGCGTCAGCGATTGCGGACCATCCGACCACGCCTCCTGCGGGCGGGGATGGACTTCGATGAGCAAGCCATCGGCGCCGATGGCGACGGCGGCCTTTGCCGCCGGTCGAACCAGGCTTCTGCGGCCGGTTGCGTGAGAGGGATCGACCACGACAGGCAAGTGGCTTAACTCATTGAGGAGCGGGACGGCCGCAAGGTCGAGGGTGTTGCGGGTGGCGGTCTCAAACGTTCGAATGCCTCGCTCGCACAGAATTATCTGGTCGTTGCCGTGAGACGCAATGTATTCGGCGGACAGCAGCAGTTCTTTTATAGTCGAGCTCATCCCTCGCTTTAATAAGATCGGGCGCTTGACGCTCCCGAGCCTTTTCAGAAGCGCGAAGTTCTGCATGTTGCGCGCGCCAACCTGAAGGATATCAGCGTATTCCGCTACGACTTCGGTGTCTTCGGTGGTCACGACTTCTGTCACGATCTTTAGCCCGGTGAGATCGCGCGCCTCGGCCAGGAGTTTGAGCCCTTCGACTTCCAGTCCTTGAAAGTCGTAGGGGGAAGTGCGCGGCTTGTACGCGCCGCCTCGTAGTACCTGCGCGCCGGCCAGCTTGACTGCCTCGGCGGTTTCCATCAACTGGTCACGCGTCTCGACCGAACAGGGCCCGGCCATCACGATGAACTCCTTGCTGCCGATTTCGAGATCGCCCACACGGACGATCGTGCGTTGAGGCTTCAGCTCGCGCCCGACGATCTTGTAGGGCTGCAGGATTGGCACGACGTCTTCGACACCCGGTACTGAGCGGAGGTTCTGAAGATGATCCTTGTTGTCCCCGTGACCAACCGCGCCGATCACAACACGCTCTTCACCGCGTATTACGTGTGGGTTGTAGCCGTACCGGCGGATGCTTTCACACACTTCTTCGATCTGCTCTTCGGTTGCAGTTGATTTCATCGCAATGATCATTGGCCTCTACTCCTTTAAGAAATGGTAGCGAAAGGTGGTGCCTGAAGGGTGAAACGTGAAACGTGATAGCGAGATCGTCAGGCATCACTCTTCACGTTTCACTCATCACTTATCATTCATCACTCTTCACTTCTCCAATAGCTCCCTAAGACGCGTACGCTCTCCGCAAACTCCGACAGATTCGCGAGCGCTCGCTCGACGTGCGGCTCGTGCTGATCTCCTGTCAAATCGAGATAAAACGAATACTCCCACGGCCGGCCTTCGATTGGCCGAGACTCGATCTTCGTCAGGTCGACGTCGCGCAACGCAAACGCAGCCAGCGAGCGAAACAACCCGCCGGGTTTGTTAGCTACTCGAAAGACGATCGATGTTTTACGCTGGCCCTGGTTAGAAATGGTCTCGATCGAAGCCGCGCGGTCGACCCGAGCAAGCAATAGAAACCGAGTGAAATTCTGAGGGTTGTCTTCGATGCTCTCGGCGATGATGACCGCGCCGTATACAGCGGCAGCCGTCGCTCCGGCAATCGCCGCATCCTCCCCAGAGTTGCTCTCGACAATCATCTTGACGCTACCGGCTGTGTCGTAGGCAGGCGCGACTTCGATCTGACGATTGGCGCGCAGAAATCTTTCGCATTGCGCGAGCGCGACCGGATGCGAATGAACGCGACGGATATCTGTGAAGGCCACTCCGCGAGCAGCTATCAGGTGATGGACGATTCTTACATTCGCTTCGCCGATGATCGTAAGATCGTGTTCCATCAGGAGGTCGTAGTTTTTGTGCACCGACCCTGCGAGGCTGTTCTCGATCGGCGCTGCCGCTGCATCCGCCACACCGGTTGAGACAGCTTCGAACATTTCCTCGAAGGTTCGACAGGGAAACGTCTCGACGCCGGCGCCTAGCAGTCGCCTCGCCGCGTCTTCGCTGAAGGCCCCGCGTTCCCCCTGGAATGCAACCTTTGGTCTGTCGCTTTCCAACTTGCCTGCCATCGATGTCTCCAAAACTTTGAAGCCCGCTGCCTTCGTCGGAAGGAGCGGGCCTCAGAAATCTTTGATATCCGTTTCTCGGACTAGACCCCGGCCCCTTCCGCTGTTGCTGCGGTGCTAAACCAAAAAAAGCTAAACGCGAAGAGGCCGCAACGGTTGCTGCCTCGCTGCGCATCGCTCTTTGCGTTTGAAGTCCAGAAAGCCATTCTTCTCTCTCCTGCTCGTCTCCAGCTTGGGCGGCATTATTAGCGAGAGACTCGAAGACTGTCAAGGTGTAATGGATGCGATGACTCGGGAGTTTGGTCAGGGCCGACGATGGTTACGATGTATGGCCCTCTCTCGTCAGACACGTTCGAGGCCGAACATGCCCTTATTTTGCCGGTACCAATCGCTCTGAAAAACTTCGGCGGGATCGTACTTCCGCTTCAGCGCAAGAAATTCTCGGAACTGCGGATAGCAGGCTTCGACCTGCTCCTTCGTCGCAAAGCGATGATATGTCAGATAGTAGCTCCCGCCATACTTGATCCCCAGGTCGATCAAACTCCGGAAGGCGGCAGCGGCATTTTCTAATCCCTTCGGGTCGTGGGTGACGTGCAGGTTGAAGATCACGCACGCAAACGACTCCCGCGCCCAACGAAGAAAGCTCTCGTCGTCTCTCTCGATCAAGCGAACGGTTCCATAGATCACGTTGGCGTTTTGGTCTCTCAATGCAACGCGGGCGTCTTCCATGAAACTCGCCAGCGATTTCCTCGGAACATAAATCTCGGTGATCATCTCTGTAGACTTCACCTTCGCCCCGAGCTTGCGGTCGAGCTCTTGGTGATAGTTGTCTACATAGGCGGCCGACAGTTGAGAATCCGCCCAGTAGACCTGCCCCGATGTTGCGAGATAACGCTTCGTGTACACGTCGAATGCGCGTCGTTTGTACTTGTGAGAGTAGTAGGTCAGTCGAGCCCAGTCCGCCGGATGAAACCGGGTGGGGTTCACGGTGAGCGCTGTCGACGGATCGACGGGGCGATAACACGAGAAAACACCTCGGCGCAGAAAGCTGTCGCGATTGCCATCGGTCGCGAACTGGAAGTCTCCGTACAGATATCCATCGGCGATTCGTTGCTCGAATGACTGCATTATGTTTTTCGTGTCCCGAATCTCGACTATGCGCTGAACCTTTCTTCGCTCCAACAATCGCAGCCGCACTGATGTCACGATCCCGAACAAACCGTAGCCGCCGATGACCAGTCGAAACAGCTCCGCATTCTCGTCGCGGCTGCACCGCAGAATAGCGCCGGTGTGGTTCATCAAAGTGAAGGAGTCAACCTGGTCGATGATCGGCTTGAACCTCAACCCGCGGCCGTGAACGTTGGAGGCGAGCGCGCCGCCGATCGACAGCCGGTCCGCGCCGGTTTGCTTCTGCACTATTCCCCACTGCTTCTCACGCCCCGTTTGAGACTTTGCCAGGTAGTCCAGCAACGCGGGCCATTCAATCCCCGCCTCGATCTCAACAATGCCTCGCTCTGCATCCAGATTTAGAACGCGATCCATACCAGTCATATCGATAAGGATCGTCCCGGTCCCAAACTGCTGTCCGCCCATTGAGTGACGGCCTCCTGCGATGCTTATGGCCGTACGCTCGGATCTGGCCGTAAGGATGGTGGCTCGCAGATCGTTGGTGGTGAGTGGTTTGATGACTCGGCGGACTCGAGTAGCGTTGAGCTGAGAGTGAATGTCGTTGACTACGGCTTCTGACTCACCGGCTGCCGGCGGCGCCGCAGCGGCGGGCGCACTCTGTGCAAGCGATGAAGTGCCTAACACCCCCGGCAGGGCGGCGACCGCGCAAGTGGATTTGAGAAAATCGAGAAACTCTCGTCGTGATAGCGTCATTGTAGTCCTCAAGGGCCTCTTGAAGGCGTGTTCCGGCCATGCGATGTTGCGTTCCCATCCTTGTCCAAGCTGACCTGTCCAAGCTGACAAACCGGAATCACTTCTTTGTGACACCCGCCACCGGCCTAACCTTTTGTATCTGTTTCATGAAGCCAGTGGCGATCTTGCCGGCGGCGGTGCCGAACAGCGAGTTTACTTTTCCACTGGCGACAACGAGCTGAGTTCTCTGGTCGACGACTATATAGGGATATTCAGTTGTAAAGTTCGAGCGCCGTACCTCCATCACCAGGTCCGCGGCCTTCAGGTTTTTGGTGACTACGAAACCGGCCTGTTGGAAGTCGGAGCGTTTCAGCAGTTCGCTTTCAATCACCTCTGACTTCAGGAACCCAGTGCGCGAGCAAACATAGAGGATTCGGGCTTCCGCCAGGATTGCCGCCGGGTCCGCTGGTCTGTCTTTTTCTGCTTGAGGCTCGTCCAAGGCGACAAATCCACCCTTGTTCGGACTAGTGAGGCGCGTCGCCAGGGCGGGTCGGGTCAGGCCGGTGACTGCGGCTGTGAGCAAGAAGAGAATCAGCGTCGCTTTTGTTGACTTTGTGTTTCGTTTAAACATCTTGTTCCTCCGTTCATTTGGTCAGCGACAAACTACGGTTTGTCGGACACTGCTGTTCCGGGTTGTGGGATCAGCGGCAGCCTGGCGGCCTTTGGAATTTGATCCGCAGAATCGCCCCCTGTGCGACGCGAATCTCGCTTCCTTTTGTCAGCAACGCCCCGCCGATCATTCCAGCCGCGACTCCGGCGCCTCCGATACCCAGCGCCTGTCTGCCGGACGCGCCGGCGGCGCCGCCAAGCACGACGCCGACAATACCCGCGGACAATCCGAGCGATGTACCCTTTCTCATGTTGTCGACGGTCTTCTCGCCTCTGTGGCCGGCCTTCATCTTGCCCCGGTCATCGGCCTTGATCGTCTCCTCGTTGTCCCAGTCATCGATGGCCGTAACTTGCGCCGAGATGGGCACCGCTCCCGAGGCCGTGATGATGCGTTCGAAGTTGATCGACATATGCGAGCTCCGTTGGCCGCGCTTTGCTGGCGCGATCTCGACGATGCGACCGTGAAACTCAGTCCCGCGCGGCAGCACCATTTCGCCTGCGACGTAGAGGGGCTCGGTCAGGTTTGCGACGACGATGTCGCCGGCCTCGCTCAGCTTCGAGTTGATCCGTGATTGAAGAGTGAGCCGCGCTTTGGATTCGGCTTGAATAGTCGCTTCGCGGAGCGGCTGCGGATCGCTTCCGCGAGCGGGGACCATCGTGTACATGCACGCGTTAAGCAGGGCGATTGCGACAGTTCGTCGAGCAACTGTGTGTGACATATTAGTGCCTCCCGATCTGACACGATTGTATGGGCAGACGCAGGCATCCGCTCGAAAGCGTGTGACACTTATCTGATTGTCACAGTGTCAGGCGAGAGGTCTTGCTAAGAAGTCTTTGAAGGTTCGAAGCTCTTCGATTGAGGAGTCGGCGATGAGTCTAAAAACGCGGGCGCGGCAACCCGGAGGGAGCCGGGTCGCCGTGAGCGCGTCGGTTATTACCATTGCACTCGCGGCCAAGGCCTTCTGCCAGCCTGGCTCGCGTGCGTCGCGAAAGTCCATCGCGTCCGGGTCGAGCGCTGCGGCCACCAGGATGGTGCGTGCCCATTTCAAGAAGTCAGGCCAGCGCGAGACGATCGTCAAGAGCGAGTCTGCGGAAGGGCGCTTCTGGCCCGCAATCGTTCCGGGCACCGACGTCAATCGCATTAGCAGGCAAGATGCTTCGGCCGGAAGGGCGGCTCTTACGGCGTCTGCCTGGCCGTACATCGCGACCGCGGCGGCGCCGGCCAGCACTTCAGGATGCGCGCATTCCTCCAGTCCGGCCCCCGAGACTCGAAAGCCGGTTGCTTCTTTGATCTCGGCGATCAGTATGCTCCGCATTTCTTCATCCGGCTCGATGACCAGAAAGTGATCGGGTGGTTGAGTCTCAAGCCAGCGCTTTATGCGCGATTGGATCTCGCCGAGCGAATGACCTCTTTCACGCGCCACCTGAAGCAATGTCGAGATCAACTGATCGAGCTCGATCTCAGGGTCGGTCGCCGCATCGACGATGCGTTCCCGAACGTAGACACCGCTTCCTTTGCGAAACTCGACCCATCCTCGCCGCTCCAGGTCCTGGAAGGCCGCGCTCACGGTGTTCGAGTGAATATCGTACCTACGCGCGAGCTCGCGGGTGCTTGGGAGTTTCTGTCCGGGCTTTAGATCGTTGCTGACTATGCCTAAAAGGATCTGTGTGGCGAGCTGCTCGCGTAGAGGAACTTCGCTGCTCTTTGAAAGCCAGATTCGCATTTAGGCAAGCCAGTCCGGTCTGCGTCTTCGCGGGTCTTTACGTAATCTACCTCACGCAAACTAGTTCCGCGCAAAGACGCAAAGACCCGCGAAGACGCAGAGCTCAAAACGCTTACTGCGCCGCTGGAAAATGCTTCACATACCAGTTGATGCATCGGTCGATCGAGTCGACGACGTGTTTTGATTCTCGAATGCCGTGACCTTCGCGAGGGTATCGAACCATAATCGCCTCGACGCCAACATCGCGGAGCGCGATGTAGTACTGCTCGGCTTCGGCGATCGGCACGTCGTTGTCATTTTCGCCGTGCATCAGCATTGTGGGTGTTCGGGCCTTCGCTACGTGTTTCAGCGCCGAGCGCTCCCACAACACGTCCATCATATTGCCTTGATGCGGAAAGAGCCCGAATTCCATCTGCTCGTACTGATTGTAGTAAGTCATGTAGTTGTAGCTGATCAGATTGGAAATCCCGGCGATCGGAATCGCCGCCTTGAAGATGCTCGTCTGGGTGATCAGCCAGTTGGTCAGTTGCCCGCCGTAGCTCACACCTTCGACGCCGACTCGATCGAGATCGATCCATAGAAATCGGCGCATCGCCGCGCTCACACCATAGAGTACATCTTGCGCTTCGTTGCCGTTCTGATCTCCAAACACAGCATCGGTGAAAGCCTGGCCGTATCCCGTCGAGCCTCGATAGTTGACCATCAGGGTCGCCCACCCACGCGCCGCATAGACTTGATTCTTGAGGTTGAATCCAGGTCCTTGCTGGCCGTGCGGGCCGCCATGAATGTTGACTATCAACGGGTGCTTCGAAGTTGGAGTCATCCCCAGAGGTTTGGTGAGAAAAGCTTCGATCGTGTACTTGTTGTCGTTGCTGATGAAGGTGAACGAGTCGACTTCAGCGATCTGTTTGCCTGTGAGGATATCTGCGTTCAGATTGGTGACCCTTTTCGTCGCGGCGTTGGCGCGCTTCAAGTAGAGTTGCGCCAAATCAGTTGGACTCGCGAACGAGTAAGCCAGCGAACCGTCTCTCGATACAGACCACCCGCCCACGGTTCCGGGCTCGTTTACGACGGCCTCCGGAGCGCCGCCCGCAACCGGCAACCGAAACAACCGAACATTGCCGCGGTCTTGAACCGTGAAGAACACTGCTTTGCCGTCAGTTGACCACGCCGGCGTGCCTTGCCGGTTATCGATCATAGAGCTGATCTCACGGCGGTTGCTTCCATCTGCATTGATCAACCAGATGTGCGTATCCTCCATCGTGGTCTCGAGATCGGTCAGGCCACGCCTGGTTGCCTGATAGACGATCGTCTTTGCGTCGGGTGACCACCGCGGGCGATACTCGGCGCTCTCGGTTGAGGTCAATCGCCTGATCGATCCGTCGGCGACCGTGAGCGTGAAGATGTCGTAGTTGAAGAACTGGTCTTCGTTTGTCTCTCGATTCGAGACGAAAACGATCTCGTCGCCTTTTGGTGACCAGTCAATCGAGTGTTCGTAATGAGTGCCGTCGGTGAGTTGTCTAATCTGGGCACTGGCGACATCAACCACAAAGATGTGCAGCCTGCGATTGTCGTTGAAGTGAGTGAAGCCTTCGCCGGCGTCAGGCTTGTACAGATAGCGAGTGATCACGACCGGATCACCGGTGGCGTCCGGAGTCTCGGGACCGGGGACTGAACTGACGAAGGCTATGCGCTTTCCATCGGGTGACCACGTCACGCTCTGGCCTGTCGAGGGAAGAGGACTATTTGTCCACTGAAGCGCGGCCAGGAACTTCGCGTTTGAGCCGTCCGGACGGGTTACTATCAAGCCGGACTTTTCGCCAAGTCTTCCGTTATAGGCGATCCATTGGCCATCCGGCGACCACGCCGGATTCGAGGAGCCTTCCTTTTCGCCGCCGAGCCTGATCGATTTGCCGTCTGCGACGGTCATTATCCAGAGCTGCGAGTACGGCCGCCCGGGTCCGTCGTTGTTGATCACCGTGTAAGCAACCCGCAAACCGTCGGGCGAGAATGATACATCGCCAACCGAACGAAGCCTTAGCTGGTCGCTTCCCTGAAACCCGCGGGTCTGGGCTCCAGCGGCACCTATCATAGTTAATACCAGCGCGGTGGGCAGAATAGATATTCGAAATCTTCGCATTCGTTCCTCGCTTTCCGAAACCGTTGCCCGCCTGACATCGAAGGCGGCAGTGTCTCGGAGTCGGCATAGCTTTGTGAGTTAGATTGATGCGAGAGCGTGTCGAATCCGCTCTCACGCAACCGCTAGATGATCGTCCCGTCCAGGATCACACCGGTTTTGGGAACTATGACGATCCCATCGCGAATAAAGAAACCGTCGCCGTCAGTCATTGTTTGCTGAGCGTCGTTTAGTATCTGAACACCCGCCCCAATGCGGGCGTTCTTGTCGATGATCGCGCGTCGGATAAAGCAGTTTGGCCCGACGCCAATACGCGGATAGCCTCGATTGATGTCCGCCTGCAACTCGTCGAGATTCTGGTAGAAGTCCGCTCCCATCATCAGCACGCCTTCCAGCCGCGTGCCGTGTTCGATTCGGCTGCGAATGCCAACGATCGAGTCCTTTATTGTGGCGCCGTTAATAATGCAACCTTCGGTGATGATCGAGCTTTGTATGTGGCAGTCAAGCAGCTTTGAGCCGGGCAGGTAGCGCGGCCGCGTATACATAGGAGCATCTGAGTCGAAGACGTTAAACGGCGGCAGCGGTAAAGTCATCTCTATGTTTGCCCGGTAGAATGCGCCGATGGTTCCGATGTCCTCCCAATAGCCATCGAACAAGTAAGCCTGCACATTGTGCCGGGACAACGCTTCCGGAATAACCTCCTTCCCAAAGTCCGCCGCCTTCGGCATTTCTTCGACCAGCAACTGCCGGAGTATTGCTTTGCGGAATACGTAGATTCCCATCGAAGCCAGGAAGGGGCGGCGCGCGGCGGGTTCAGGGGCAAGCCCCAGGCGGGTAGTGTCGACCCGCATGTGCTCGAGCGCCTCGCCTTTGGGCTTCTCGCTGAACTCAATCACCCGGCCTGCATCGTCTATCTTGACGAGCCCGAAATCCGAAGCCTCGTCCGACCGCGCGGCAGTCAGCGAGATTGTGACATCGGCGCCGGTCTCGAGGTGCCGCGCTACAAAGTCGCGATAGTCCATTCGGTACAGGTGGTCGCCTGACAGCACCAGGATCGTGTCGCCCTTGTAGTCGTCCAGATGGTGCAGGCATTGTCGCACCGCGTCAGCGGTCCCTTGGAACCAATCCGGACGTTCCGGCGTGATCTCGGCTGCAAGAATCTCGACGAATCCGTTTGTGAAACGGCTGAAGCGATACGTCCGCGCGATGTGGCGGTTGAGCGACGCCGAGTTGTACTGGGTCAAAATGAAAATGCGGTGAACGTCCGAGTTGATGCAGTTGGAAACCGGGATGTCGATCAAACGATACTTGCCGCCAAGCGGAACGGCCGGCTTGGCTCTCTTCCCGGTCAGCGGGTACAGTCGCTGGCCCGCACCTCCGCCCAATATCAGCGCAAGCACATTCTCCTCCGCCATCCAAATTCCCCCTTTAGATTAAGCCTTATTCCGGCTGCTGCGTGGAGCAAGAGTATAACCGTGACAATACATGCTGTGGAAGCGAGATAAGCCGCGGATTTTCCGTTTTCCAGTTCTCATTTGTCAGTGTTGATTTGTCCGACGGACAAAGGGTCCAATCAGTGACAAAGGAAATCGAACATAACAGATGGGCCGGACCACTTTTTCGACCCGAATAACGTAGAGACGCTTGTTACCTGGGAGTACCGTTGTATAGGATTGAGCGGGTCCCGCCACGATTCATATGAGAGAGTCATCGCCAAGCGAGATTCGAATTGCTGAAACGGTCCGCCGCGCCCTCGACGAGCGAGCGCCCGTTGTTGCGCTCGAATCGACGGTCATCGCTCACGGTCTGCCTCATCCGTTGAATCTCGAGACCGCCCGTTCCTGCGAGGAGATCATTAGCCAGCGCGGCGCGACACCGGCAACGATCGGCATCGTCAATGGGATTCCAACCGTAGGATTGAGCGAAGACGAAATCGGTGTATTCGCAACAGGTAATGCGCCGGATGAGCGACGCATCGAGAAGGTAGGCCTGAGCAACCTCGCCCCGGTGATGCTGAAGCGGAGCTGGGGGGCGACTACCGTAGCGTCAAGCCTGCGTCTTGCGCAGAGGGCCGGCATTCGGGTCTTTTCCACTGGCGGAATTGGCGGTGTGCACCGCGGGGCGGCCGAGTCGCTGGATATCTCAGCCGATCTCACCGCACTGGGTGACACCCCGCTCATCTGCGTGTGCGCAGGAGCAAAAGCAATCCTCGATCTGCCAAAGACGCTAGAGTATTTGGAAACGCTCGGCGTTCCGATAGTCGGGTATCGCACCGATGAGCTTCCCGCGTTCTACTCGCGCACCAGCGGATTGCCTTTGGATCTCAGAGTTGAGACACCTGATGACGTGGCCGAAGTAGCCGGGTTGCATTGGCGCGTGGGGGCGCTTACCGCGGTGCTGGTGTGCGTTCCCGTTCCCGCCGAGCATGAAATAGCGTTCGCCGAAGTCGCCGCCGCCACAGATGAAGCGATGGCGCGATCCGTGAGTCTCGATCTTCGCGGGAAGGCGGTCACACCGTTCCTGCTCTCGGAGATGAAGACGCTGACGGGCGGGAAAACGTTGACCGCAAATCGTGCACTGCTCGTAAACAACGCCGAGGTTGCCGCTCTCATCGCGTCGTCTCTGGAGCGAATGAACTAGTTTCCACCGCCGCGACGTCGCTGGTACTTTTTGTCTCTTGCCTTTGTGTTTAGCGGTTTTATCAATATAATCGCTTCTCCCAACTCAGCCTAAGCAATTCATCGATCGGGAGGGCAGGAAAAATGGCTGCAGCATCGGCAAAACAGATCGGACTCGACCAGTCTCATTCAGAGCCGCGCGCGCGATCAGGGCGTCGCTGGCTGCGTATTCTCATCGTGTTGCTGGCGGTGCCAATCGCCGGATTCGTTGCCCTCGGGTTATGGCCGGCGCAAGCGGACTTTGCAGGCGACGGCGACACCGCGGGTGTCGGCAAAGGGGGAGGCGGTCTGGTGCGGCAGTTTCCGAAGATGGTCCTGCGCGCGGACAATCCGCTGGCAACAAGCCCCGACGACGAACGGGTGCGGCTTGGGCGGTTGCTTTTCTTTGACCCGATTCTCTCTGGCGCGAATGACGTCTCTTGTGCGACTTGTCACCATCCGGACCTCGGTTTCACCGACGCGCGAGCGCTGTCGATGGGGAAGGGAGGTCACGGAATCGGGCCTGAGCGTACCGGCGGATCCGTTGTTCGGCGAGGTGCGCCCACTATCTGGAATGCGGCATTTAACCATAAGCAGTTTTGGGATGGCCGGGCGGACGATCTCGAAGATCAGTCTAAGGGACCGATTACCAGCGACATCGAGATGAACGAGAATCCGGAAACGCTGGTCAAGGAACTGAAAGACATACCCGAATACGTCGGGCAATTTGATGCGGCATTCGCGGGTCGCGACGGCTCAGCGGTGACGCTGGACAACGTGCAAAAAGCGGTCGCCGCATTCGAGAGGACACTAACGGCTAACAACTCGCCGTTCGATCGCTTCGTGAGAGGTGAACTCGGCGCGCTTACGCCGGAGCAGCGGCGAGGCTTCAACTTGTTTCGATCGGGTCGCACTCGATGCTTTGAGTGTCACGGATCTCCGACGTTTGCCAACCGGGACTTCAAGATCATCGGCGTCCCCGAAGTCGATGGCTCACAACCGGACTACGGCCGCTTCGATGTAACCAAGGGCGAAGGTAACAAGTATGCCTTCAAGGTTCCAACGCTGCGCAACGTCGTATTGAACGCGCCTTACATGCACAACGGGAGGTTTAAGAACCTCGAGGAGGTGCTCGACTTCTATGCTGGGGGCGGCGGTCCCGGGATGGGCTTCAAGGAGCCAAAAGTTGACGACAAGATTCACACCTACGCGATTACTGCCGAAGAGAAACAGGATTTGATAGCATTCTTGTACTCGCTCACCGACGAATCGAATCTACCCGAGTTTCCGGATAAGGTCCCGTCGGGTTTGGCTGTTGTTCCTCGGTTGAAGAACCCGGCGCGCGAGCTTGTCGCAAAGTACAACGTCGGTTCGTCGAGGGAACAGATCGCCGATCGCCCTCCTCAAACGATCACCGTCAAAGCGGGGGAGTTGATTCAAGCGGCGGTCGATCGAGCGCGGCCCGGCGACGTCATCGAAGTGATGCCAGGTGTTTACAGAGAAGAAGTCAAAGTCGATCTGGATAACATCACGCTGAGGGGTGTGACGAGCCAAAATGCTTTAGAAACCCCGCGTGCGGCTGAAGCCGATCAACATCACGATCGTCCTGTGCTGGATGGAGACAAGAAACTGGGCGACGGTGTGCTGGCGACCGGGAGCAACTTCGTGATTGAGAACTTCGATGTTCAACACTACGTTGCCAACGGGGTAGTAGCTCAACACGCCCGCAACGTCACATTTCGCAACCTGAAGATCGATGACACCGGGTTGTATGGCGTTTATCCCGTCAGTTGCACTGGCGTCCGAATCGAAGGCTGCGTGGCTACCGGGATCGCGGACGCGGCTCTGTACGTCGGTCAGTCGCGAGATATCGTTGTGCGAGATTCGGAAGCCTACAACAACGTTACCGGCATCGAGATTGAGAACTCGATCAACGCGGTGGTTGAAAACAACAACGTTCACGACAACACCGGTGGAATCCTGGTTTTCATTCTGCCCAACAACCCGTCGAAGGCCGGGCACAATTGCATCGTCCGCAATAACAGGGTGATCAACAATAATCACGTGAACTTTGCAAATCCGAATTCGATCGTGGCGAATGTCCCCCCGGGTACCGGAGTAATGGTAATGGCCGCCGACAACAACGAAGTCACCGGAAACGAGATTCGCGGCAACGACTGCTACGGCGTCGCGGTGTTCAGTCTCGAAGTTGCTTTTCCGAAGGGAACCGCGTTTGATGTTGGGCCGGTTCCGGAGAACAACTGGATTCACGAGAACACCTATTCGGACAACGGCCGCAATCCGGCAGGAGCGCTCGCGCGAGCTGGTATCAAGGGAGCCGATCTGGTCTGGGATCTGAGCGGCTCGTCCAACCGCTGGCAGGAAAGCAACGCGACGAGTTCGACGCCTCTTCTGAACGCGAAGTGGCCGGGATTCGCACGACGAGCGTATTGGCGAACGCTCCAGTTGCTACAGACATACTTGTGAAACTTGACGAAACGGATCCTGGGAACGCAGGCATCCCTGTCAGCTGGCATTGAGCGAGAACGAAGGTGCAGGCAGGGATGTCTGCGCTTACAGACCTTGAGGTGAAGAATGTCGAGAGCGGCAGTAGCCGACGTTGAAGACGAGCTTGAGGAGAGTCAAAACGTCTATTCCGCGAGTCTCTCCGGCCAGTGTCTCGCAGAGTTCATAGGTACGTTCATCGTTATTCTCGTCGGCGACGGCGCGGTAGCCGCGGCGGTGATGACCAACCAGCTCGACGGGTGGGGAGTCGCGGTGATGTGGGGGCTGGCGGTGACATTTGGCATCTATGTCGCAGGGCCGATTTCAGGGGCCCACTTCAATCCGGCAGTCACGATCACGATGGCTGTTTTCCGAGACTTCCCGCGCAACAGAGTAGGTCCGTTCATTCTCAGCCAAATCGCCGGCGCGTTCACCGGCGCGGCTGCGGTCTACGGTATGTGGCACGGTTACTGGCCGCGAGCGCTGGAAAAGCTCGGCGTCGAAGTGGGCGCGCCGGGCAGCCAGAAACTGATGTCGATCTTCTCTTGCTTCTATCCCAATCCCGGTGGCATCGGCGTCGATGCGAGCGCGATGGCCACGGTGTCCGCCAGCGGGGCTTTCTTTGTTGAAGCGCTGCTGACGATGTTTTTGCTGCTGATGATTTTCGCACTCACCGAGCCTGACAACCCGGGTATGCCTCAAGCGGGTCTCGGCCCTGTGTTCATCGGATTGACGGTCACTGCGATTGTTGGCATGGGAGGCTCGCTGACTATGGACGCGGTGAATCCTGTCCGCGACTTCGGGCCGCGGTTGTTTGCCTATGTCATAGGCTTTGGAGAAATCGCCTTTCCCGGCCCCCGCGGAAACGAGTGGTGGCTTTACATTCTCGCTCCGATCCTGGGTGGGTTGGTCGGAGCTGGAGTCTACCGCTATCTGGTGAGGCGGTTCCTTCCACCATCGGGCTCATAGTGCCTTGCGGCGCCGGTGTTCAGGCGTCACAAAACCCTCAATCTACATCGAGCGAGATCATGCGGGACGAAGTAGTTTCCGCTGCAAGTCGATTGGTGCGCCGGAAAGCGTGTGAGGCTTACTTGAAGAGCTTGTCGAATGCAGAGCGCGCGTCTTTAACCTCAGCCACCGCCGTCGTTGTCTCGCGCTCGACGGTTTTGCGAGCTTCAAAAAGTGTACATTGATTACGCAGTTCCTTCTTTGGTATGCGCTCGGTTATGGGTTTCCGGCATTGAAATCTGGCGCCGGGATCGAAGCTCACGCAGTTCTTGCAGGTGTGTAGATCGCTGTTACACTTGGGACACTGAGTGTCAAACGCGATTCCGTCAATCTCGATATTGACCATTGTTCCGCATAGGGAACACCTCGTTACCTCGCGGAAGGCGGGCATCTTTGGCGCGCGTATGTCGCTCCTTTGCTGATTATTGGTTGCATGCGGCTTTTGCTCTCTTTCTTCGTTTTGATAGCCGCGCTGCTTGTACTTTCTATCCATGAAAATCTCCTGTTGTTGAGGACAGGCAAGTGAGTATTTGCTTTGGGCGGTCCGTTTCCGGATGGTAGTTGACTGTGCGTCCGGTGGCAAACCGAGCCACGCCGGTTGTCGCCCTACGTATCGATCAGAACCTTGTACGGGGTTTCCAAGAGCTATAGATGTGCCACTTCCCTTATACAGCAAGACCGGAGGGGAATCAAACACTTTTTCGTTAGTTGTCGTTTTTTTGCTGCCGGTTTGGGTTTTTAAGTTTCTGGTTTCTAGTTTCTGGTTCAGGGTTCAGGGTTCAGGGTTCAGGGTTCAGGGTTCAGGGTTCCGTGTTCTGTGTGCCGTGTTCCGGTTCGGGTGCCTCTGTTAGACCAGGGACGAAACTAAGACCCCGAACGCTGAACCCCGAACCCTGAACCCTGAACCATCCCACTTTGATTCAAAAAAGTTTGATCATCAGCCACATCAGGATCACATGAAGAGACCAGATCGCCAAAGCGTATGGCAACTGGAACTTTATGACTCCATATTGATCACGCATGTTCAGGAGCGCCGCCGGAACTATGTTGAAGTTCGCGGCCATCGGGGTCATCAACGTCCCGCTCGATCCGGCTGTTAACGTGATTATTGCGACCATCTCAGGTCTGACGCCAAAGGGCTGTATTATCAGCGGGGCCAGCACTCCGGTCGCGATCACCGGAAAAGCCGCAAATGAATTTCCCATCACGATTGTGAACAGCGCCATCCCCAAACAGTTCGCAAGCACAAGCAAGAACAGATTGTCGGCCGGGATGATCCGGTAGATGCCGCTTGCGATTAGATCTCCGACCTTCGCCGCCGTAAAGATCACCCCAAGCGAGGCCAGCAGTTGCGGCAAGATGTTAACCGCGCCCATCGCGTCATTGAGCCGCCTGCCTTCTTGCATCATCACCCGGATTTTATCCCGAGTGATCCACAAGCACGTCGCCATCGCGCTGATGCCTCCAAACCCGAGTCCAACCAGCGCACCTTGATTCACATCCAGCTTCAGCCAACGAAAAGCGATCGCAAACCCGAAAGTCACGATCGGAATGGCCAGGACGGGTATGAAAATCCTATCGCGGATTCCCCTTGCGCGACTCGCCTGTTCTTCCTTCGTCGACTCGTCGTAGTCTCCGCGGGCTACACCGCCGCTCCCATCGATTCCAACCATTGCGAGAACCAAAAGACCGGTTACCCAGTGCGGGATCACGCTGCCAAACACGAAGATCGCCCCTAGTATCAGCCAAAACAACCCGCTCCCCTTGCGCCGCTTGTTCGCGCCGTCACGAAAGGTCATCGCAGCAAAAATCCAGAGCACCAGCCCGGTAAGGACATACACCGAGTCGAGGCTGAAGCATCTGCTGGCAATCGAAGAGAGGGAGACCGCGGCATTTGCCATCATCGAGTCTCCGCCGCCTTTCTTCGATATCGTCGATCCAGCAGCCGGAACTGAAGCGCTCCCAGGATCACTGAGATCGTAGTGATTGGAATGGCGAACATCACAAGGCTCCAGACGCTGACGGCGTAACCGAGTCCGGTCATCACGCCAAAAACCAGCAGGATGCCCGGTTGTACCGGCGAAAGATTCTGTCCGTAGAAATTCCCGTAGTTTTCGCTCGCCGCATCCGCCGCCTTTATCTCTTCGACGACATCTTCGGGCACATCCTCGGCGCTCGCAGCCCCGAAGGTCGCTTCGGCCGCGCCCAGGGACATCGGAAAGATTAACGGTCTGACGAATGACGGATGCCCGTTAAGCCTGACGCCGAGGATCCCGGTGAGCACGCGGAACAGTTGATAAACGATTTGGAGGCGGCCAACCGTCGCGGCGGCGAACCGGCGAATAAGGGCCGCAGACTGCTCCTGGAGACCGTGTCGTTCGGCGAGTCCGATCGCCGGCAGAGTGATGATGAACAGAGTCATCAGTCGATTGTCGGCGAACGCTTTGCCGAGCATGTTGATGATACCTTCCTGACCCGGATTGGTGAGGAAGGGAAGCGCTTGAAACATGCCTTCGCTAGAAAAGAGCGGGAGCCCCGCCGCAATTCCGGTGACCAGTCCCGCCGTCAAAACCACGAGCGTAGTGCGCAACCTAAGGGCAAGCCCTATGATCACGATCGCGATTCCGCTGAGCTTCAATAGGTCTGTGAGGTGCACGTATACCTCATTGATCCGAGATCAATAGTTTTCTTTTGGTGGGTCACACCGGCTTCGGGCGCCCGAATGCGCACAAGTTTGCGTATGTCCGCTTCAGATCAGGGCTTCCCTTGTCCGCTGAGCAAATCCAGGGTGTAGGTTACGTTTGTCGTGGCGGCCGCACGGAGGCGGACCGCGATTTCGACAGTTTGACCCGGCTCAATGGTCCCACCCGGCATGAACACCCGCAGGTAAGGGACGCCGCCGACGGGAGTTCTGATGGTGCGCCCTTCGGCATCCATGACGTCAACCCCTGGAGTCATAGTCATAAAGCACATGATCAGGTGCGTATCAACGGTATCGCTGCTGATGTTGGTCAGTGCGAGGTGGTGCGTTTGTATCCCATTGCTCACATCCTTATCGATGCGCTGTGAGCCCACTACAACCCGCGAGGTCACGTCTAGAAATTCAAGGCCGCGGTCGCGCCGGGTGAGCGGGTCATTGCTCGTGGGGCACAGGCCGCTGGCCATAAGGCCATCGGCCGCCCCGAGAGCCGCGAGATCGGGACGATTGATCGAATAGGTCAAGTCTCGAGCATTGAGCTCGAACGTGTCGGTTCCGGAGCTCGCGTCAGCTTGAACAAAGGCCGGATCGTACAGAGCGTTCTCGAGGAAATCCACGAGATCATCGACTTGGTCCGCGCTCAATCCAAGCCCCGGAGGTTGGTCCGGCCCACGGGGGTTCGTAAATCGTGCCGATACGTTCCCGGCCGCCAAAGCAAACGGGTCTTGTGGTATACCGGCGTTGAAGTACTCAACCACATCGCGCAACGAATGGAAGAGCGCGGAGTGCATCAACTGGCCTCCCGAATCTTTCAGTTGCCGCAGAGTGAGCGTCCGGAACTTGAAGTTGTCCCCGGGGCGCCCGGTTATCTCGCCGCGCCCGAGGTCGTGGCGGTTCGGGTCTGCAAGCGCGATTGCGGCGAGCCCCTGAAGCGGGTGATCTCCGATCCCAAGATTGTGGAAGTTTTCTTCAACCAGCTTGCCTGCTTCGTCGCCCAGTTGCTTGTTGAGCATCGGACCGCTGTGGCATGAAATACAGTTAACACCGCCTTCTGAAAAATCTCTTACAAACAACAATGCGCCGCGGATCTGAGCCTTGGTCAGCGCGCGTGCATCGCCGGCGAGGAACCTGTCCCACGGCGTGTTTCTCGTCACCACGGTTCTCAAGAAAGTGGCGACCGCTCGCTCGATGGTGTCGTCGTTGATGAGATCGTCGAGGTTGCCCGATCTCGCGAAATCCGCGGCCTCTACCGGAAACGCGTCCTGAAAGAGTTTGAGGTAGACAGCGGTCTCCTGAACGGCGTTTTTTTGTGTTCCAAGCATGCGATGCGCGTCGAAAGCTATCTCTGCCAGGTTCTCTCCCGCCGGGAGGCCGCGCGGGTTGTTTGGGTCTCCCGAGGGCTGACCAGCTTTGCCGCCAAGCAGCAGCCGGTTGTTGAAGCCAAATCCGATCATTCCAGGGGACAACCTGGGTACCGCATCGACCGCGTCGAAACGTCCGTCTTTCACGATTACCCCGTTGACTATTTCCTGGACCCCAGTTGGGATGACGTCTACCAGGCCTGGTTGCAGCCTGCGGCGCACCCGAAACAGACCATTCGCGTCGGTGAACCCACGCCCTTCGCCCCCAAGATGGAGATTTATGACTTGCCCGGCTCTCCCTGCGACCTCCCCAAGGTGACACGAGCCACACGATCCGGTGCGCGCGGTAGTGATCAAACCGCCGAACGCCGGGTCGATTCGATTTGAGCGAACCGGATCAAAGAACAGCTGCTTCCCCAGATACCGCTTGGCTTCGGTGATCGCAAATCGGGGATCGATGGTCACTCCTTCTCCAAGCGTTGGCTGAGGTAGAAGCGCGTCGGTCGCCGGCACACGCAATTTGTCGACGCCGCCTACTCTTTCGACAATCGCTTCCGTCAACGCCCGCGACTTCTTTGCGAGGGACGCGATCTGAAAATCGGAGGCCCCTTGTCCATCGTTGCCGTGAACGGAGACTGCGCAATAAAGAAGGGAGAGGCAGAATACGGAGAGGATCATTCCTCTTAAGATCATGCTATTCATCAAGAATCATCCTTACGTTCAGTAACGAAGATCGATTGGACCTGCGGGACCGATCTGCAAACTCAGATTTGGAGCGAACTCGAACAAGCTACCACACTGTCCGGTTAAGTCAACAATCAAGGCGTCATTGCCAGCCAGGACTCTTAGCCGACAAGAGTGCGGTGCTCCCACCCCTACACACTGTATGCGCACTTGAGATATACTCCGCCCGGTATTCCTCTGACAAGAAAGCGTCCAGGTCACGATCGGAGGGGATTTGGAATCCGCATTTCGCCCGCACTTCCTTTGAGGAGCTCATAACTTGAAACTGAAAGCCTCGAAAATTCCTGGCGCAGCGATCATTCTGGCGGCAGTGTCATTGTCGTTAGCGTTGACACCAAAGCTCCCCGAATCCAGTGTTCCGTTCACATTTCCAGGATCGCAGTCGGAGGGCTCTTCACTAGTTGCTCTTGAGACAGATCGTGATCCGGATCGGGCTGGTGACAAAGCAGCATCGCAGAATCCGTCAGCGCCGATAGTCCCTCCGGTGATGACAAGCCCACCGGGTGCTGTCGCGGTTGAACAACGTGCTCAAGGTGCTCGCCCGGCAGCGATGCTCGTCGAGAGGTTTGATGGGCTCGGGGTCGGGTTCGAAGGCCCGCAGGGCACCGCCAACCTGCGCAACCCTTCGGATAACAGCCTCGCGGTTGGCCTGAATCACGTATTCCAAATTGTCAATACGCGGATGGCAATCTTCACCAAGAAAGGCAAAAAGTTCAAGCAGACGGGTAAGGTGCTCTATGGTCCCGTTCCGACTAACACGATATTCAAAGGCTTCGGTGGCGCGTGCGAGGCCACCAATAACGGCGACGCAGTCGTGCGCTATGATCAGCTCGCCGATCGATGGCTGGTAGTGATGCCGACGTTCCGTCGTGGTCCCGAGCGACCGGATCAGCCGAAACCCGGGCGATCGGGCGAGCCCGCCCAGGTGAGTGTGCCCGGCCAACCCGGTCAGCCTGGAGCGGCGGCGCCGCTCTTTGTGCCTGCGCCTCAGTACGCGCAACCGCCGCAGCCGCGCCCGGGTGATCCCGGACAGCCGCCGTCAGGCGTACCCGCGCGGGGCAGCCAAACTCGAGCACCAGGCCCGCAGGGTCCCTACTCGATGTGCTACGCGATCAGCGCCGGCGCCGATCCGTTGGGCCCCTACTATCGGTATGAATTCTTACGGTCGCTGTTTCCGGATTATCCGCGGCCGGCGATCTGGCCAGATGGCTACTACAACCCAACCAGCACTGGTGACGAGGTGATCCAAAAGCACGCGTGCGTAGTGGACCGCGCAAGGATGCTTAAGGGAGAGCCCGCAACCGAGCAATGCGTGGTTATCGATGGCGTGAACTTTCTGAACAACGCGGATGTTGACGGCAAGCGCCTCCCGCCACCAGGCGCGCCAAATATCATGATGGCCGCGGGTGGGACACAACTGAACAAGGTGCTCGAAGACGACGCCATCTTCGCATGGAAGTTTCACGTCGACTGGAAGAATCCCGCTAACACAAAGATCATCGGACCGGAGAAGATCACCGTCGCTCCGTATCACTATTTGTGTGGCGGGCAGCTCACAAACTGCGTGCCGCAGCCGGGTACAGAACGGCGCCTCGATGCGCAGGGCGACAAGATCATGGCGCGGCTCGCATATCGAAGAATCGGGGGCCACGAGTCGATTGTCGGACTGCACTCGGTCAACACCTCGACTGGCGGGGGAGGCGTGCGCTGGTACGAGTTCCGAGTCGGCAAGGACCGCAACATTGTTGTTCATCAGCAGGGAACGTATGCACCGGACGGCTTTTATCGCTGGATGGCGAGCCCGGCAATTGATCGCCGCGGCAACATCGGGATCGGGTACTCATTCGGTGGAACGCCGAACTTTGCCGGACAGCGGTTTGCGGGTCGGCTCGCGAAAGACCCGCTCGGACAGTTGACGCTCAAAGAGACCGTTCTGGTTGAAGGCGAAGGAGCGCAGAACACGATGCGCTGGGAAGATTACACACAAACAGCCATCGACCCGAGCGACGACTGTACGATCTGGTACGTGGGTGACTACATCAAGAAAGGCGCGGCGAACTACTCGAGCAGGATCGGTGCATTTCGCATGCCAGGATGCCGAGCCGGTCGTTAGCGCCGGCGCTCGCACCTTTGAGTCCTACCGCAAGATACAGTTGTCTAGCGTGATCCGTCCCACGCTGGAACCCAAGTCGACACGCCCCACGCGATCATAGCCTCCGGCCTCTCCCTTGACCGTACATTCCATAACAACCCGCTGATCACGGAGGATCTTGGCAACAGCGGCGTTTTGTGAAGCGGGGAATATGCAAAACATCTGTAGACCCGACCAGGCAGGCACGCTCATGCGGGCTACCTGCTTTCCGTTTTCGACTCGAACGAAATCTACGGGTCCGACGATCGTGACCCGTTTCCCGTTGTATTGCTGTGCCCCTGCGGCGGAATTGTCTCCAAACGCACGCATGATCACCCAGTGTTCAATCGGCACCGAGGAAGATGACGAGCCAGCCGCGGTCGTCTGTGCGCCAATTGAGACACCGGTTTCGCCCGCCTGGGCTCCGCTTCCCAAATTGACCTTATCGGGTGGCATCCCGCTCACTGCCTGAAGGGTTTGTCCCGCCAGATTGCGATATATCGCCATGCCGCTCTTATCGCCATTATTCTTGGCTTCCTCGTATCCGGCTTTCGCAAGCATTGTGGAGATGACGGCCGTTTCGTAAAGCTCTTGTTTTTGCCGGTCTGTCATTGATGCAAACGCGCCGCCTTCGACTGCCAGTTCGGCCAATGCATCTCGAATCTCCATGATCCGAGGGTCCGCGGGTTCAGGCGTCCCGTTGTAGATACTGCTGTTGTAGACAAGGGCAGCGGTGATCGCGAGGGCCAGATCATTCGGTTTGCCTTGGGCCCGTGCGGCTTTTTCGTATTCGGTCAATAGCGTGCTGAGGATTGTGAACATCTGCTTTTTCAGTTCCGGCGCGCCCCCGGCGCTTAGCTCATCAGCAATCGCCTGCGTTCTGAGCTGAGTTCCGGTCGAGCGGAAATGAACGGCGGTGTCGATTTGCGCCGCCAGGTTTTGAGGAACCTCGGTCTTTGACGAAGCGGGATTGCCGCTCTTTGCACGCTCCCTGGCGTTCGCACGCATTCGATTCCAAAGTTGATCGTTTATGATAGTCCCTATAGACGCGCTCGTTGGATTGTTCCAGTTGCCGCCGTTGTTGTCTTTCCACTGCGCGCTCGCTGAAGCGCACAGGATCGATAGAAACCAAAGGGACATACATACTTTCGTCCGGATTATCCTGGTTTTCATATTGTTCCTTGATCTCCTATTGATGGGTTACGCCCGACGGCTGGCTGGGCCGCACAAACTTGAGTCGGTTTTCCGATCGTCACTGTACTATAACACTCCCGCCGATTTTCACCGCGGTGAGCCGGCTCTTAAAGACGAAGATGTCGTAAAATGCGCTGGTCTGGTGACACTGGAGGTTACGCCGGACGCGATATTCAATACTGAGTGCATGGTCGTTGTCTGAGAGAAACCACCGCCGGGGATATTGAGCTGATAACCATCAAGGGTGCTGCCCTCAGTGAACGAGCAAACGACTTCGCCTAAGTCCCCGGCGTTGTTGAACTCGACGGTGGCCGTCAATAGATAAGTTCCCGTTGGAAGGTTCAAGTGGTTGATATTGACCGGATCCACGAGATCAAGGTGAACGGTTCCAACAGTGGTATAAGTCGTATTCGCCGCCGCCGTGGTTTGCACGCTTCCATCGGGAAACTTGAAGCCACTCCTATTTGCGTTCCGCCAGATAAAAAATCGAATAGCTTAAAAGTTAGATCATACTGACCATTGGCCGGCACACCGGCATCCGTCAGCTTGCCTTGATAAGTAAACTGCGAGGTCTGCGCGAGAGATGTTGCTGATAGCACAAGGAAAACAGCAAACACACCGAATGGGTTTCGATGAGGGTTCATTTCATTGCTCCTCTCATTCCTAGGGGCAAGGAATCGAAAACGTGGACAAGGCTCCGGCATTGTTCACCGTGATAAACCAGCAGGCGCCGTTTGGCGAAGTGATGATCAAACTGTTTGGTTGGGTGATGTAAACGCTGCCGCCGGCGACTTGGAGTTTGGCGTGCGGTGGATTTATGTCAGTACCAATTCCGACGTTGCCCCCGCCGGATTGGAGGATCAGATTTCCCCAGGCGACGCCGGGATGCAATGTCCCGAAATAACCGACGTTGTTTGTTTGGTCATAGGACATACCGATACCGCCGCTGCTTGCCGTGTTCCCAATAACCATGTGTCTGGAATCCCAGGCTGTAATAGAAGCTGGAGCGGTATCATTTGCGGTAACTACCTGCAGTCTGCTTACAGGTGATGTGGTGCCGATACCGATGTTTGTGTCGGCGGTGGCGCCGTTGACGCCGTTGATACTTCCTAAGACCAGCGAATCGCCTTTTGACACCAGAGCGCTGGAGCCGATGGCAGTGGCATTGGTGAGATTGGTCGCTCCGACGTCGGCGTTCCATCCGACAATGGTGTTATTACTACCCGTCGTGTTGAGATTACCGGCCGCCACACCGAAGAAGGAGTTGGTGCCACCCGCCGTGTTTGCGAAACCCGCTGAAGCGCCGAAGAACGAGTTGCCGATGCCTGTGTTATTTCTGCCTGATAGAGCGCCAAAGAAGGAGTTGTCGAAGCCTATCGTGTTTGCGGCGCCGGCGGACGCGCCGAAGAATGAGTTGTCGACACCATGTAAGTCATCATTCAAATTGCCAGCACCGCTTCCGGCAAACAGGTTGCTGCTTCCCGCGTTGCTCAAGATGCGATTGCTGCGGATGTTGAATTGAGTTCCGGCGACTAAGATATTTGCCGTTCCAGTTCCGCTGATATTGAAGTCAGCGCCTGGTTGTTGCGTCGTGGTGTTTTGAACATAGGAGCTTGCGCTACCGGCAGGCGCACTTGCGATCTGACTGCTGGTCACGCAATTCACACACGCCACAGATAGCCCGTCGGCCGTGCCCGCGTTGAGACTCTTGATCGCATAGGGCGTCGAGGTGAGTTGCTGCCGCGGAGTGAGCATTGTGTACGCGCCGGTTTGATTCCCCGGTCGAACGCCTATCTCTAAGAACTGTGCGCCGTTGTTGTTGAAGTTAGCTCCGCCGAAATCCAGCTTCACGCTAAAGACGCCATTCGTCACCTGGACGTCTTCGAGCTGCACCGTGCCGAGAGCCGCGCCACCGGAAAGCGCGGCGAAGATTTGAAATTGCAAGTCGTACTGGCCGGTGGGTGAACCGCCGCCATCGGTCAGCTTGCCTTGATAAGTGAACTGCGTGGTCTGCGCGAGCGCGATCTGCGAGATGATGAGGAACCAGACGGCGCAAAGCGTAAGGTTACGATTCTTGTTGGTTGTTTGTGGCATCGTTATTTCCCTCGCTTACAAATTCCGGCACGCGGATTCATCGAGCAAACGATTTGCTTCAAACTGTCGATCTGTTTCTGCTGGCGCTCAAGCTGTTCTTGTTGTGATTGATTCTGTTTCTCGAGCGATTCGATTTGCGGTTGCTGTTCTTTGAAAGCGTTGACGAAAACGACGCTCAACCGGTCATACTTCACGCCTTCGACTAGTCCGGCGGAGTTGTAAGCAACGAGCAACGGGCTGATCTTCTCGACATCTTCGGCGCCGAAACCGACATCTTTCATTCCGCCGTCTTTCCAAATAAACGCGATCGGTCGCAACCGATTGATAGAATTCAATCCGTTGTTGAAGGGCTTGATGTCTGTTTTGTACCGCAGGCTGGAGGAGCAAACCGAGATTTGATCAGCAGCGTTAAGACACAATTGCACGACGCCGGCGCCGGCGAGAGCGTCAACGCGAATGATCCCATTGACGTGCAGTCTGGCCTGGGGAGCAGTCGTGCCGATGCCGACGTTGCCGCCGGCAGATTGCAGGACTAGATTCCGAAACGATACGTTTGGACTGACTGCTGTGATATAACCCACATTGTTGGTTTGGTCATAGGAGAGTCCGATGCCCCCGCTGCTTGCCGACTCCCCAAGGACGAAGTGTCTGGAATCCCACGCAGTGATGACTGAAGGGTTAGTATCGTTGGCGGTCACTACTTGCAGCTTACCCAGCGGCGCCGTGTCGCCGATGCCGACATTGCCCGTCGCCTGATTGATTGCTACCTGGTTGTCGACGAAGTTTCCCGAATCATCAGCCCGTTGAAAACTGAACCGGTCATTGTCAAAGGCGAGGCGGTAGCCGCGCCGTCTGGCGGTGTTTGCGCTATTCGTAAAAGTGACGGCGAAGCTGGGATTGTTGGCGTTGAGATGGAGCCGGCTCATGGGAGCCGCTGTGCCAATTCCGACATTTACATTGTTACCCAACACCAGCGAATTGCTTTGCGAAACGAGCGCACCTGCGCCAAGGGCGGTCGCGTTGGTGAGATTGTTCGCGCCGACGTTTGCGAAGTACCCGACAATGGTGTTGCTGCTGCCCGTGGTGTTCGAGGCCCCGGCGCCCCTGCCAAAGAATGAGTTGCCGTTGCCCAGCGTGTTTGAGAATCCGGAAGTAAACCCGACGAACGAGTTTTCACCGCCATCGGTGTTCGAGAATCCGGAAGCCTGCCCGAAAAATGAGTTATTGCCGCCCGTCGTGTTCGAGGCTCCGGCATTCGCGCCGACGAACGAGTTCTGAAAGCCCGTCGAATTCGATTGTCCTGTACCCAAACCCACGAAAGTATTTGCATTCCCCGCCAAGCTCAACGCTCGGAAACCGCCGATGTTGTATTGGGTCGTCGCATTAAAAATATTTGCTCCGAGAGTTCCACCAAAAGTCGTTGATCCCGTCACACTTAAAGCACCTGGGATTTGCACGGTGTCGCTGCCGTTGCTTCTGCCGAGAGCGATTGTGTTGCTTGTGCCGACGACCGCTCCTGCACCCAGCGCGGTTGCGAAGCTAAGGTTCCCAGCGCCGACGTTCGCGCTAGCTCCCAGAATCGTGTTGCTACTCCCCGTTGTGTTCGATTGACCTGCACTACTGCCGAGAAACGAGTTGCCGTCGCCCGTCGAGGAGAACCCGGCATTCGTGCCGACAAATGCGTTGCTTCCACCCGTCGTGTTTGAGCCTCCGGCGCCCGCGCCGAAGAACGAGTTGCTGACACCCGTTGTGTTTAGTTGACCGGCAACCGCGCCAAAGAACGAGTTACTAGCGCCTATCGTGTTTGAAAAGCCCGCATTGCTTCCGAAGAACGAGTTTTGGCTACCCGATACGTTCGCCTGACCTGCCAGCGCGCCCGCAAATGAGTTGCCGAAGCCGGTCGTGTTTGCTGCGCCGGCTGATGAACCGACAAACGAGTTGTTGCTTCCGGTCGTGTTGTTGAAACCAGCGGCAGCGCCGACGAAGGAGTTGCCGCTGCCCGTGTTCACAATACCCGAACAGGAACCGGCAAACAGGTTGTTCGTTCCCGCATTGCTCAAGATGCGACTGCCTGCGATATTGAATTGGGTTGCGGCGTTTACTGTGTTGCCCGACAGGGCGCCGCCGACCGTGCCGTTGCCGCCGACGTTGAAGTTCGTGCCTGTTTGCTGCGCGGTCGTGTTCTGGATGAAGCCGCTCGCGGACACTCCGCCAAGTTGCGTTGCGGTGTCAAACAGCCCGACCTGTATATCGAAGTTGCCGCTGGCCGGAGAGCCGCCGTCACTCAGCTTGCCTTGATAGGTGAAAGCCGTGCTTTGCGCAAGTGCAGCTCCTGCCTGGAAGCAGAGACAAAGAGCGACAATGAGGCACGACAGCCCGGTCCTGATGGCCCTTAGGCATTTCGTCATATCTGGCTCCCCCTGAGAATCCAGGCTCTTTCCGGACGGAGGTTGAAAGGAACTCGGAACACCTGAGTCCGCCTCCTACTACCTAACGCGACAAGTTTCTCGATAGACTTTCATCGTTCTTAACTTTTTGAAGTACTGAGGATAGATGGAATCCACAGGGTTATGTGATCGAGGCGGCATGGGCGATATACTCACCGCGCCGACTTCCAGCCGGCGGTAAACCCGGCAGCAGAAGGTCACCAATGCAACCTCCTCCACCCAGCGACGTGACACGACTGTTGAAAGACTGGAGCGGCGGCGACTCGACCGCCCTGGACCGTTTGATGCCGATCGTATACCAGGAATTGAGAGCCGTGGCTGCCCGATATCTCAGGCGAGAACGCCGGGATCACACGCTTCAACCCACCGCGCTGGTCAACGAGGCCTATCTGCGGCTGATTGATCAGAAACAAGTCGCCTGGCAGAATCGGGCGCACTTTGTTGGAGTGGCTGCTCAGATGATGCGCCGCATACTGGTCGATCACGCAAAGAGCCACAATCGTGTTAAGCGCGGGGGCGGCGCACTAAGAATACCGCTGGATGAAGCCGCGATGATCAGCGATGAACGGGCGACTGATCTCGTCGAGCTCGATGAGGCGCTTACCGCTCTTGCGGCGTTCGACGAGCGAAAGAGCCGAGTCGTAGAGATGAAGTACTTTGGCGGGCTGAGCGTAGAAGAAACGGCCGAGGTCCTGAAGGTGTCCGTGATAACCGTCGCACGGGACTGGAAGCTGGCCAAGGCCTGGCTGTACACCACCATCAAAGAAAATGCGGAACATGCATCCTGAACGCTGGCGGCTGATCGACGAACTGTTTCACAAGGTTGTCGATCTGCCTTCTAACGAGCGCCGCGATTTCCTGGAAGCCGCGTGTGGAGGAGACGCTTCCCTTCGGAATGAAATCGAAAAGCTGATCGATGGATCGGACCGCGCCGGAAGCTTTATCGAGACTCCGCCGGCGCTCGACGAAACCACGATAGCGCTCGCTGAGTCGGAAGCGAGAGCGGTATCCGGGCTTCGTATCGGGGCGTACAGAGTAATCCAGGAAATCGGGCGCGGTGGAATGGGAACGGTCTATTTGGCCGCGCGCGCGGATGAGGAGTTTCAAAAGCGAGTCGCCATTAAGGTGGTCACCGCCGGGTTCGATCACGATACGATCATCCACCGATTCCGGAATGAACGGCAGATTCTTGCTGGCCTCGATCATCCCAACATCGCACGGCTGCTGGACGGAGGGACGACCGAAAGCGGGGCCCCGTACTTCGTCATGGAGTACATCGAAGGGGAAACGATAAGAGAGTACTGCGATAAACACCGGCTGACGACCGTTGAACGGCTGAAGCTGTTTCGCGCGGTTTGCTCGGCGGTGCACTTCGCCCATCAGAATTTGATAGTCCATCGCGACATAAAACCGGGCAACATCCTGGTCACCGCGGATGGAACCGCGAAGCTATTGGACTTCGGTGTCGCGAAACTGCTTTCAGCAACAGCGCAGTCTGGCGATCTCACGGAAGCCAGTTGCCGGGTGATGACGCCTGATTACGCTAGTCCCGAGCAGGCGAGGGGCGAGACGATCACTACGGCGAGCGACGTCTATTCGCTGGGAGTGCTGTTGTACGAACTGCTCACCGGACATCGCCCCTATCGACTCACAAGCCTACCGCTGATCGAAATGATCGATGTGATCTGTGAGCAGGAACCGTGGAAGCCCAGCACCGCGATCGGACGGACTGAAACATCGCCTGGGGCCGGCGGAAGCACCGAGGTGACGGTAACCCCGGACGAAGTCAGCAGGGCGCGAGACTCGGAGCCGTACCGTTTGCGGCGCGAGCTTGAGGGAGATTTGGACAACATCGTTCTGAAAGCGATGCGAAAGGAGCCCCAGCGGCGATATGCATCCGTTGAACAGTTTTCGGAGGATATCAACCGCTACTTCCAGCGTCTTCCTGTAATCGCGCGGCAGGACACCTTGTCCTACCGCGCGAGCAAGTTTATTGCGAGACACAAGGCGGCAGTCGCCGCTGGAGCGCTCATCATCCTCGCTCTATTGGCTGGCGCGGTGACGACTCTTTGGCAAGCACACGCGGCCAGGCAAGAGCGTGATAAGGCCGAACGGCGCTTTAGCGAGGTGCGCAAGCTGGCGAACGCGATTTTGTTCGAATACCACGATGCCATCAAGAAACTGGCGGGGTCAACGCCCATTCGCGAAAAGATGGTTAAGGACGCGCTTGAATATCTTGACCACTTGTCGGCGGAGAGCAGCGGCGACCCGACACTACAGGCTGAACTCGCGACCGCGTACGAAAAAGTCGGCGATGTCCAGGGCAATCCTTTCGGGGCGAACCTGGGCAACACGGAAGGCGCCCTCGACAGCTATCGCAAAGCTGTGGCGATTCGTGAAGTGTTGTACTCGGCGAATCTTATTGATGCGAACCGCAAATTTTCTTTGGCCGGCGCCTACATGAAGACATCTGACATCTTATGGGCTAAGGGTGAAAACGAACTTGCCTTGTCGACCTATCGTAAGGCGTTGGCGGCTTTCGAGGAACTGGTCCAGGTCGACCCTGGGAACTGGGATTATCTCAGGAGCTTTAATCGCGCGCTCAGTGGCGTCGCCCACGTTCAAGAGCAGAACGGCGACTTCAAAGGCGCTCTCGATTCTTATCAAAAGGTTCTCGCAAATGCCGAGACCATACAAGCGGCTGATACGACTGACGCGATCAGCATCCGCGTTGTAGCCAGCGCAACTTTGAAAGTCGGCGATGCCTACATGGATCTCTCGGATTACCCCGCCGCGCTACTACAGTACGAGAAATCCGTTGACGGGTTTTCCAGGTTAGCGGCGTCCGCCCAACACGACGCCGATGCCGCTCGCACTCTGGGGGTAGGGTACTCGAGAATCGCCTCCGCCTACGCGCAACTAAACCAGCACGAGAAGGCCGCGGAGTTTCATCTGAAGGCAATTGAGCAACAGAAACAAGTTGTTGCAGCGGACCCAAACAATGTGCAAAGTCAATTCGATATCTCTGCCACCTATGCAAACCTGGGCGACAGCTATCGGCGGATCAAAAAGCTGGATAACGCGGTCACGAGCGTCCGGGAAGCAATAAGAATCGCTATGGAAACCTTAGCCAGAAATCCTGATTACATGCAGGGACAAGGCAATCTAGGCGTAACTTACCAGACATATGCCGAAATCCTGCTGGCCAAGGGTGATGCAAATGGAGCATCGGAGATTTATCGCAAATCTCTGGACATTCTCTCGCGCGAACCCGTTCGAAGCTCGCAGACAAAATCCTTAGCTGAGGTGTATGCAGGTCTGGGCGATGCCGATCTCTTGAAAGCAAGCCACGCAATGGGAGATGCTCGCCAAACCGAGCTTTTCAAAGAAGGTCGAGATTGGTATCTGAAATCATTAGATGTTTGGAGCGAGTTGGACAAACAGGGAAAGATCACCCTCGAAGATAAAACGAAACTGAGTGAAGCCACACAAAAGGTGGAGCAGTGCCTGGCAGCCTTGACGAAGCTGAAGGCGAGTCTTTAGGTCACCCGGGCTCGGTTCAGATAGAAAACTCGACTCGTGCGATGCTGTTTTGGCGAAGCTTTGAGTCTCAGATTGAAGTCAGACAAACCCGGGGAGCGGTGGCCCCGATTGATCGTGAGACCAGCATCGACGTAACATTATCCCTTCTGCCGCAACTAAGAAATGACTAAATCTCATACCCCAAGCTTTGAAGACTTGATTCGCGAGCTCTCAACCTTCGATGTGAGCGTAGGAGAACTTGCGCTTGCACTGCGAGAGATGATTTTGGAAGAAGCACCCTCGGCGGTCGAGAAAGTGCTCCGTGTGTACGCGCTCGTGTTTTGGTATTCGCTTACGGGCCGAATGTCGGACGCCTTTGTTCAGGTTGTAACGTATCAAAAAGGCGTGAATCTCATGTTCAATCGAGGCGCGGAGCTTGAAGACCCCGATGGAGTGCTGGTTGGCGAAGGCAAAATCATCCGGCACATCAAGGTGCGGCGACCGGAAGATCTGAAGAACCGTCATCTGCGGAAGTTCATTCGAGCGGCGCTCAAGCATGCAAAGTCGATCGCCAGGGAGAAGGAACTTGCGGGCCGATCGGCCAAACGGGCCCCCCGGGCTTCTGCGAAAACAGGCGCCCGGAAGTGACAGCCAGCTAGTGATCGGGTCTCACTGAACCGGTCTTGTGGTTAGCAGAACTACAAAGCCCCCGGCCAGCGGGGTTGGGACGCCGGCCGCAATTTGCTCGATCGACAATTTGCGTCCCGCGGTTGGATAAGCCCCATCAGCATCGCCGTTGGCTTTCCGTTATTCTTACGTCATCCGTCATGATCAGACGTCTAAGCTGGTCCTTGGGAGAGGCATCCCACCAGTGGCCCGCCTCGCCTCAGTCCTTTCTGGAGTTGCGGCGAGCTGACTCGGGTTGCTAAGAAAGGGTGCTTCCGAAGCATTCTGCACACTCCGCGGACGATGGTGCGTATCTGAGGTAGAGTACCAAAGGAACATTGGCGATCAACGTTCGTACCGTCTCATGCATACGAAGGATGGTTGAACATCTGCTACGAAGCCCAGCCGGTTCACTCCCGCTCGAGGGAAAGCGGCTTTTAGACAACTCAGAGAGGTTAAGGTATGAAGAGAACTCGTTTCATCGTTACCGCCTTGATGTGTATCGGGGGCGTGGGGCTTTTCGCGCTACCCGCGACCCACGCAAATGGACCTGGCACCAAGAACGTCACTTTTAACAAGGAGGTCGCGCCAATCCTTTTCAAGAGCTGCGCGGAGTGCCACCGTGCCGGTGAAGCTGCGCCGTTCTCGGTGCTCAGCTATAAGGACGTGAGGCCGTGGGCGAAGTCAATCAAAGAGAAGGTGGTCAGCCGTCAGATGCCTCCGTGGCACGCCGATCCGCACGTCGGTCGATGGTCCAATGATCCGCGTTTGACGCAAGCGCAGATTGATACAATTGCAGCATGGGTTGACGGCGGAGCGCCGGAGGGCAATTCGAAAGACCTGCCGCCCGCACCGCAATTCGTCGAGGGTTGGGGTATCGGCAAACCTGATCTGATTATCCAGATGCCCGAAGAGTACACGGTTGAAGCAAGCGGCCCTGACGAATACCAGTACTTCGACGCACCAACCAACTTCAAAGAGGATGTGTACGTGCAAATGGCCGAGGCCAGGCCGGGCAATCGGACTGTCGTGCATCACATCATTGCTTTTGTGGTTCCGCCCGGTCAGCCAAGCCTCAACATGGTTCCGAAGGAACAGCGTTCCGCGGCGCTCGAAGGGTCCCTGAAGAACACCCCATTTTATCGTGACGGCCTGTTGATTCGCATGAAAAAGGATCAGCCGGTCTACAACGACGCGAGCGAAATACCTGCCAATCTGAAGGGTTATAACAATGTCGACGATTTTCTGACCGCATATGCGCCGGGTAGCGACTACGGTGAGTGGCTGCCCGGAACCGCCAAGAAGGTCCCCGCGGGCGCGATTATTCGCTTCCAGGTTCACTACTCAAAGGTTGCCGGCAGCGTTCAGAAGGATCGTTCGATGGTTGGTTTGGTCTTTGCGAAACAACCACCGGAGAGGGTAATGAAGACACGCGCCGTGTCCAACGTCTTCTTCCAGATCCCGCCGGGCGCCGACCATCATAAGGTAACTGCAAGCTGGACGCCCAGCCTCGACATCACCCTTTATTCGCTGATGCCGCATATGCACTATCGCGGAGCGGCCATGGAGTACAAGGTCTTCTATCCAGACGGAAAGTCCGAAGTCCTCCTGAGCGTGCCGACCTACAGTTTCAGCTGGCAGCTGGCCTATCGGCCGCAAGCGCCGATACGAATTCCCGCGGGCAGCACGATTCAGGTTACGGGATACTTCGACAATTCCGCGAAGAACAGGTTCAACCCTGACCCGACCCAGGCCGTACGTCAGGGTGAACCTACCTATGATGAGATGATGATGGGATTCATGGATTACACCGCGGAGAAGCCGCAGACTTTGGCGAAGGTCAATCCTCAGGTGTTCGACGCATACGTCGGCAAGTACGACTTCGGCAACGATCGTACGTATGTGGTGACCAGAGAAGGGAACAGATATTTTGGCCAGGCTACAAACAACCCGAAGCGAGAACTCTTCCCAGCTTCAGACACCAGATTCTTTGTCCCCGAGGTCGAGTCCCAGATCACGTTCGTGAAGGATAACCAAGGCGAAGTCGTCGAGCTAGTGTACGATCAAAATGAAGCTTCGCGGCACGCCAAACGCATCCGGGAGACAACTGCGGGCAAAGGTCAATAGAGATCCATCCGCTAGGTGTTAACGGGAGGTGGATGATGGTGGCAGCCACCTCCCTTTGCCTCAACAACCATCGGATGACATTAGTCGTTCATAAGCGATTCGAAGACTCGACTAATCCCGCGCTCATTTTTGCTAGTCTCGAGACCTCTCAGCTGTGTGCTCGCTTTGCGGGTCATCGACGGAATAGGTAATCCCGGAGTACTGCATTTCTTCCCAAGTCTGTGGGCCCCAACGGACGGCGATCTTCGGATCAGGATTCCATTTGTTTGCTACCGAGTTGTCGTAGTGCGCGGTAGCTTCGAGCCGCGTGCCCTTTGGCACTGCCAGCGGCTTTGCAAAAACGTAGTATGTCTGCCAATTGAAGTCATACCTGGGAACGGACAGCACTACTTCGGTGCGGCCGTCGGGATAGACTAGACGATACTCCCAGCTCTTGCCGCGGAGGTGGGTGTGTGGGAACAGGGCCCAGATGTGTGAGTCCTCGCTAAACTGAATTGCGGACTCGACCGCGTAATTATCAGCTCCGGCAGGAATCAGAAATAATGGATTGACGAAAGCGCTATTCCTAATCTCCTGTCGCGGAGGCTGTTTCGCGAAGATCACGCCGACGCTGGTACGGTCCTTTGTAGCGGCGCCGTTTGCGGTGTAGTGCACCTGGAAAGCGAAGACGGCGCCCGCTTTGATCCGCATTGCCGACCCGGGCTTGAAGATCATGGCGTTGGTTCCGGGCGCGGTCGTTGCGATCAGCGAGCCGGGCAGCCCCCGCTCGACGCCACCATGCCCAATGCCTCCGAGATTAGGCAAGACCTGGGTGAAAGCGGGCGTCCTTCGCTCACCGGGCTCGCGGCAGAAGACAAGCACGTGGTGGACAACGCTGCGCGCACCGGGTCGTACTTCAATCGCTTGAATCCACTTGTCTTCGGTGAAATTGGTCGGCGCTTCGAAGAACTGATAGGCGATAGTGCCGGATTCCTTGACTTCGAACTCTCTGGGCATGCTGATAACGGCGTCAGGCGTGCCGATCTCCCAACCGTCCGCGAACTTCGGAGCCGGTGGCAGATCCTTAATGTCGCCTTTTGGCGCGCCGCCATCCGCCCAACGAATCAATGTCTCTTTGTCCTTCTCGCTCAATCGCCGATCATTTGAGAAGATCCCGTGCGCCTGGGTGGCGTGCCACGGCGGCATGTTGCCAGTGGCTACCTTCTCGCGAATTGCTTTCGCCCAGGGGCGCGCGTCCTCGTAGCTGAGCAGCGACATCGGCGCGATCTCGCCCGGCCGATGACAGCTCGCACAGTTCTTAAACAATATCGGCGCAACGTCTTTTGCGAAGGTTGGCGTTACCACACTTGTTCGAGCCACCGGAATTGCGGTGATGGCGAGAACTGTGACGGCAATTGCCGCTGCGTAAGTTAGTAGAGTCCTGGTCATACTTGAGGTTCCTTGTCCCAGTTGAGGTCCGCTCCGCGACGCCACTCTCTGGGGCGAAGCACGGTGACTATATCACATGAGTTGTGATGAATTCGAAGGCAGCCGGTGGGTAAAGGATCGGTGACGCCGCAAGATGAAGCGCTGCCGGCGCTCGTTTATGCCAGCGAATTTGAGGCACGTCGAGCGGAGATGCTCACCTCCCAACGTGCCCTGCGGTTCGATCTCGCACTAGTGATTCGTGGTCTCGCCGACATGATCCGGGTCAACCAGCGCGCTGATTAACAACTTCCTGAGCCGCAACTCGTACAGCGCTTCTTGCATTTCTACCGCAACTGTATTTGGAAATGTGTTTCGATCCTTGTTTGCTTGCGCCATCTCATCCGCTAAAGCGCGTATGAACATGTTGACGCGATCCAGTTCCAGCCGTCCATTGACTCTGTTCAGCATGCTTATTCCCCTTCGTTGGTTTTAGTCTGGGACCCTTATGCGTCCAACTGGCAATGCCCGTACCGTCGTTGAAGCGACCAGTCCGGTTCTGCTAAGTAGTGCAAAACAAGGGGTTGCTCTGTTCATTCCCTGCATGGGTACCAAGACTTGTCAGGTCAGAATGACAGATCGTGTGATCACATTGGTTGGGTTCTGTGGTGGTGTGTTGTCGGACTGAAGCCGGCAGTCCAAAACCGATCCTCATAAATGCGGAGAAGCTATGGCTACCATCACGCTGGAAAGTGACAGCAACCACAGCCCTCCGGTTCCGGGCAAGTGCAACGATCGTTCCTCGACAAAACAGCCCAAAAAAGCACCACATATCGGCAGGATCGAGGTTTTCTGTGAAATTTCTCGCAGACGTGGCGGACAATTCCCCGGTAGCGTCCGCAGAAGATCTTGCAGATCCGGGAGTAACGCACGTCGAAATGCTACTGACCCCGGTCCAGGTTGTTTGGTTCGGGTCTTCAAGGAATCAACGTGTCGGGGTAACGGTTCTGAAAGAGTCACGCTACGCGCGGAAGGTCAACGTCGTGAAGAGCAGAAACACCAATGAGTAGGCCGCCTCGATCCATCCAATTCGTCGAAGGTTGATTTGCCGCACAGGCCTGGCCACATGCCAGAACGAGCGAGCCAACACCGGCGCGAAGGCCGCGCACGCAAGCAGGTTCAAGCTCTGAGTCAGGGCGATGACCATCAGCGCCGCGAGCAGCATCGCGTGATAGAGGGTGCAGCGCCGCAGCGATTGGCGCCCGATTTCCTCGATCCGAGGATTGATGGTGTTAACGCGCAGCTTGACGTAGAACACGCTGCTGGAGAAGTAAGCCGCGCAAAACACCCACAGCCACACCGCAGTTACGTTGAAGGTGCCGCGCGTCGCATAGTATGTCGCAGGAGCCGCAAGGGTCAGCCCCGCGATCGCCATAATTTCGCCGCCGATTGTTTTATCTTCTCTGCGAACCGCTTGCCGTGTGTTTATTGCGAGCAACGTCAGGGCGGCGAAGCCCATCGTGACAAACCAGTACAGATGATAGACAAGCAACAGCGGTGCGGCGAAGAGACCTGCCAGCCCCAAATAAGCCAGAGCGAATTGTAGGGATTTGCGATCTTGCTTGCCTCGGCTGTGAGCTCGCCACCAGCTCAGCAGCGACTCCCTTGCGATGAACATGAACGTAACCGACGGCACAAGGAACAACAGGCGAAGCGGCGCGCTCCAGGCCACGAGCGCGCCAGCAGCAAGTGCCACATAGAGGATCACCCAAGCGCCGTGTTCCCTGGGGAGTTTCAACTGAGACCGCTTGCTCATTCAGGATCCGGACTTGCCCCGCTCATACGGCCCACTTCTCTTCGAGCTCCGAGGCCAGTCGTTCATAATCCTGAAGAGAGCGGTCACCCAGCATCACATCCGTTTGCTTGAAGCTCTCCGCGAGCGCGGCCTTCTCCTCGTCGTCCAGTACTTCGTCGCCGATTCGGAACAATATGCTGTCTTCCTTTTCGATGTGCCCGACAAGCAGGCGCAAGTAGTTTCGAGCCGAGTCTACGAAACTCTGCACCGCATCGACGTCACCCTCCGTATAAAGACCAATCGCCTTCTCCAGGTCGGCGATCAACTCGCGCTCGACTTGATGCTCGTACTCCATAACCCCGAGCGGGCCACCTTCGCGCGTGATCCCGCGGCGTTCCAGAGCCGGGAATAGCAGCGTCTCTTCTTTGCCGTGATGATAGCGATCGGCAAATGTCGTGATGAACCCAACGATTTCCTTGAGCTCAGGGGCGGGGATCCTGCTACCGCCCTCGAGCCTCATGCACACTCCGTCGAGCGCACGCAGCGCTCTTTCAATGACTCGGTGCTCGTGCTTCAAGATGTGAAACGGTCTCGACATTTTGATCTCCTGCAAGCGGGAATTGGCCAATATCGTCTCGCTTCCTAGAGCGTCCTTGAAAACACCTGTGTGCGGGCTGCCTCGGGTTTGTTCAGGTACGCGTCGAATGCCATCGCGACGTTGCGAATAAAGATGCGCCCTAGAGGGGCCACTTCGATCCGACCTCCACCGAGCCGGACCAGGCCGTCGTGTTCAAGATCTCGCAATTGGGCGAGCTCCGCCACGAAATGGTCGTCAAAGTTAATCCCAAAATCGCGCTCGATTTCGGACTTTACCACGACGGTGTGACACAGAATGCGGTTGATGACCGAGCGGCGCAGCCTGTCCTCCTCGGTCACTCGTAACCCCCGCATAGTAGGCCAGACACCGGCATCGATAGATTCGTAATAGCGCGGCAGATCGCGCCAGTTCTGCGCGTATGCGTCTTCAAGACCGCTGATCGAACTCACGCCCATCGCATAGAGATCGCAGCCCGCCTTTGTAGTGTAGCCTTGAAAGTTTCGATGCAGGGAACGATTGTCTTGCGCTCGGCTTATCTCGTCTTCAGGCCGCGCGAAGTGGTCAAGACCGATGTATCGATATCCTCCGCCGGTCAGCTTGCGAATCGCGTTGGTGAAGATTCGGAACTTTTCGAATCCCTCCGGGAGAAAGCGCGCGAAGCTGCCTTGTTGCTTTTTCATCCACGGCACGTGAGCGTAGCTGAACACCGCTATGCGATCGGGATTCATCGTGATTATTTTGTCGACCGTATCGCTAAAGCTCTCAGCGGTCTGATGCGGCAAGCCATATATCAGATCGATGTTGATGCTGTCGAAACCAATCTCGCGACAGTAGTCGAAGAGTCGCCTGGTGTCCTCGTAAGGCTGCACGCGATGAATCGTCTTCTGCACAAGCGGATCAAAGTCCTGAATACCCATGCTGATGCGATTAAAGCCCGCACTGCGCAAGGCGCGGCAATGCTCTTCGGTTGTTGCACGAGGGTCGATTTCGATGCTGATCTCCGCAGCGGGAGAGAGTGAGAATCGATCTCTGATGTAAGTGAAGAGTTCATCGATTTGCGAGGGCGACAAATAAGTCGGCGTTCCTCCGCCCCAGTGCAATTGTTCAACTTTGCGAGTCCGATCGACTTCGGCGCTGACCCAATCGATTTCGCGTTTGAGGCGATCGAGATAAGGAGATGCTACTTCGTGCCGTTTGTTGATAACTACATTGCAACCGCAGTAGAGGCACAGGGACTCGCAAAACGGAATGTGGAAATACAGAGAGAGAGGCGCGGGGTGGGGCTTGACGTTGGCCTCGGCGAACGCCTCGCGCAGTTGCGGAGCGCGAAACGTGTCGTCCCATTCCGGCGCGGTCGGATAACTCGTGTAGCGCGGACCCGGCTGGTTGTACTTGTCCAGCAGTTCAGCCGAGACGGAAACCGGCGAGTTGTCAAGCATCACTTCCAGCGTTTCGGTCGCGTCCATAAAAGAGTCCCCGACTTAGATCTTGCTGTCGACCTAAACGATAGGGCAAAAACCGTTCCCTGTCTTAAGGCCTGCACAGTCTGGGGTTTGGGGTTGTGCGGATAAGGGTTGTTGAGGGAAATTTCTCAGTTGCGGGTGTGGATTTACCCAACGAGGCGGACCGGTAACCGGGGTGGGGTTTGAGATCCTGGGGCTGAAGTCCGGTATGCTTCAGCCCCTTTGGAGGGTGAAACCTCAAGCTGAGGCATTCAGGGCCTCATTGCTCCACACGCCGGCGCGCTGTCCAGCATCGCGCCCTGGTCTTCAGGCCGTCTTCTGGTGGCTATTGGCGATACAACGCCGGCGAAGGTCACATCTTCTACAGCTTTTCGTCGCACGTGGCAATGCTGTCAGTCAAATTAATGACTGCCTTCAATTCGCCTTATCTTCAGATAGATCACCGCGGCGAGAAACAATATGAAAAACAAAGAGACGCCCAACCCCTTGCGCCTGAAACCCCACTCAGCCAGCGCGTCCTCTCCGGCTTTGTGGTCCTTGCCGGCTAGCTCGAGCCCCGGCTCAACTGCCTTGGCAACCTCGTCAGGCGCGAACGCGTGGATCAGAACGCGCGATTGGGTCAGCGAGTCTTTTGCTCCGGACAGCTCGAACTTAGGACGGCTGACATCCATCCCAGCTCGCTCGGCGCGGTTCAATACTTCAAGTGCGTTTGCGAGTTTCGCCGACAACTGGTCAACCATTCCTCTCATTTTTTCCGCGGCTTGATAGCCGCCGTCGCCTTCCGTATGACAGCTCGTGCAAACCGATCCTTGCCCGACACCCAGCATCTCGTCGCTTGGCGGTTGAATACCATGATTGCTGTGACACTGTATGCACTCGCCTACTTCCATTGCGTCGAACACGGCCTTATGTGGACTGGCCTGAAACAACGTCGACTGGCGAACGTGACATTGGCCGCATACGTTGGCGACCGAGGCGACGCCCGGCGGGGTGGCGCCGTGGTTACCGTGGCAGTCGTTGCAAGTCGGCGCCGAAATATCCTGCCGGTCATACAAAGCTTTGGCGTGGACGCTCGATTTGTACTTGTCGAACTGATCGGTCGGTATCTTGTAGCCCTTCATGTAGTCGGCGTTGGCGTGGCACTTCGAACATGTCTCGGCCACGTTCGTCGCGAAGACCGGAGCTTGGGGATCCTTGACTGCGCGGATTCCGTGATACCCATGACAGTTTGTGCAGGTGGCGACGTTTTGATCTCCGGTTGCGAGCAACTTGCCGTGGACGCTGGTGGAATACTCGCGCTCCTGATCGACTCGCAGCGCCGGGTTGAATTTGCGCATGAACTCGGCATTGCTGTGACACTTCCCGCAGAACTGCGGCACGTCCTTATGCTTTGGTTTGGCGACAAAACCCTTTGCCGGATTCATCGCGCCGGTTGGATCGTCCGAAGAGGGATTGCCCCCATGACAATCGGCGCAGGACAGCCCGCGCGATTGGTGTATGTCGCCCTTTGACATCTCTACCGGCAGACTGAGCTCTCCTTGCATGTCCTTGTGACAATCAACGCAGGAGTCTTTTTTCTGGGCGGCAGCGACGCTGAAGGAGATTAGAACAAGGGCAAGGGTGACCGAGACCTTTACAAACCGATTTGAGCGTAGCTGCGAGCCAGAACTGGGATAATGCTGATTCATACCAGGGCCTCCTTCAGGCGAGGTAGCCGTAGACAGTCATCCCGACGATGTAGAGGACAACAACCAGACCGATGATCGTGAATATGCGGCTTCTTTTGCGATTGGCCGCCGAACCATCCAGAAACGGCACAATCACCAGAAGCAGACCGCCGAATGAAAACGCCAGGATTCCTATTACTTCACCGTCAAAGGAAAGCAGCTTTGATGGAATCAGCTTCAGCGTTTGAAACATGAAAACGAAGTACCACTCGGGTCTGATTCCAGCGGGAGCGCTTGCGAACGGATCGGCCTTCTCGCCCAGCTCCCAGGGAAACAGGGCGGCAAGCGCCGCGAGCGCCCCAATCGCGAGGACCCAGCCGATGAGATCTCGCATCAGAAAGTTCGGAACGAATTTCATGGTCTTTAACTTCTCGGCTTTTATCCCCGGCGGGACGCTCATGCCGTGCTTTTGTACCAGCAACGCATGAACGCCAAGCACTGCGGTCGTCAACGCCGGCAGCACAGCGACGTGAAATCCAAAGAACCGTGTCAGCGTCGCGCCGGTCACTTCTTCGCCGCCACGCAGAAACCTCCTGGAGAAGTCGCCCACGATGGGAATCACTCCTGCGATGTCCGTGCCGACCTTCGTTGCGAAGTACGCAAGTTTGTTCCACGGCAACAAGTAGCCGCTGAAGCCGAAGAACAGAAAGATAAACAGCAACAGCGACCCGGTGACCCAGGTGATTTCGCGGGGTGAGCGATACGCCTTCATGAAGAACACGCTGAACATGTGAATGAACATCGTGGCGATGAGGAGATTGGCTGACCAGCTATGAATCGAGCGAACGAGCCAGCCGAACTGCACCTCGGTCATGATGAATTGCACGCTCTCGAAGGCGTTCTCGGCGCTTGGACGATAGTACAGAAGCAGCATGATCCCGGTCGCCACTTGAACCAGGAACAAAAACAGGGTCATGCCGCCGAAGTAGTACCAGATTGTATGCCGATGTACCGGAACTTCCTTTTTTTGCGCCAGCTTCGCGAGCGCGGCAGTGCCCAATCGCTCATCGAGCCAGAGTCTAAGCGCGTCTGCTTTCATGGTTGCTCATCCTTTGGACACGACGATCTCGTCGCCGCGAGTGTTTACGACGTACTCTTCGAGCGGTCGCGGAGGAGGTCCGCCCACGTTCTGGCCGCTCAGGTTGTATTGACCATTATGACAGGCGCACCAGATCTGCTTGGTGTCGGGCCGATACTGAACGATACAGTCCAGGTGAGTGCATACGGCGGAAAATGCCTTCAATTCTCCGGCCGCGGTTCGAATCAGGATTCCGGGCTTCGTGCCGAACTTGAATATCTTGCCGGTGTTGACGGCTATCTCTTTCACGCTTCCGGCGACAACCGAGCTCTCCGCCGATTCGACAACCTGTGGAGGGATCAGGAATTTGACGATCGGGTAGAAGATCGCGAGCAGGGTAGCCCCGACGCTTGTCCCTAGCAGGTAATCCAGAAAATCCCGCCTCTTGGGCGAAGCCGGTCCGTCTTTCGCCTGGTTCATTGTTCTCCTCCGTTGGTTACAGACTTTGTTCTTGACTCCAAATCGAGATTGCCGGCAAACGCGGACACGCCTTTACATCCGAGGCCACTACGATTAACGTACGAGCGGCAATGTATCAAATCCATCTACCAGTCAAAGCGCTTCATATCCCACCCGCAAAAGGGCCACTACTTCCAACCCTCAGGATGACACGTCGCGCAGGTGCTGAGGTTTGGTCCCCGCTTTATCTTGCCGCCCGCGCGATGACAGTCGACACACTTTTGACTCAGATCTTTGACGTGGAACGAGTGGTCAAACTCTTTTGTTTTGAAACTGATCTTGCGACCGAATAGATCCGTATGGCAGCGCAAACACGCGCTCTGGTTCTCCTGCTGTCGCTGATGATGGCAATTCGCGCAACCCTCCGGGCCAAAACGAAGTACCTCTTTTGCCGGCTTTTCCTCGTGCGTACGATGACAGGTTGCGCACTGGAAGCCCGACGCAATGTGAGGCTTATGTACAAAGTTGATGTTGAAGACCCGGCCCGTCTGGACCTCGATCCCGCGATGACACTTGAAGCACGCGCTTTCGAACGGCGCTTCCGCCCATTTTTTCGCGAAGGCCTTGAGGCCGCGCTGTTCCAGCGCCTGGTTTATCATATCGTGGCTTGCGTTGAGCAATGCCAGGCTGTATTCGACGTTGTGGGTGCCGACACCGCGATCGACCAGCTGGATGTTGGAGTATGCATCCGCCAGCGGGCCTGCTTCGTGTTGAGCTGCGAGAGAGTTTCGTGCCTGCATCCACTCGGCCTTCGCTTTTCCAAGCCTGTCGTTTACGAGACCCTTCCAGCGCGGCAACACCTGCTCGTAGCGCGCTCCGTGACACGACATGCAACTCACGTCACTCGCCTTTGCCACCTGGCTCCCGAACTTGTCCTGAGGGAGGAAGTGGCAGCCGTCGCAGTGGATTCCGGCCTGAAACATTGCGCTTGGCATCGGTTGAACGCCCTTGCCGCCGATTCCAGCATACAGGTCGGCCGCCGACGAATGGCCATCACGGTGGCAGGTGCTGCAATCGGTCGAGGTCGCGGCCACTGTGTTAACCGATTTGTGCTGAATCTCAATGTGGCAATTCGTGCACTCGATCTTGTGATCGGTCACGTGAGTCCGATGCATGAACTCGGTCTCGCCGTAGCGATTCAGCCGCGGCGGATCGTTGTGACAAGTGTTGCAGCGTTCTCGCGGGACTTCGCCGGTACCCTGAATCACGTTCGAGTGGCACGCCGAGCATTGCATATTGAACCGTTTGACGTCGCCGTGATCAAAGCTCAGATTTGCTTTGGTGACTACTTTCTCCGGCACCTCGTGGCACAGTGTGCATCGCGCAGTGCCCTGATTGAACTGCTGGCCCTTGAAGTGGCACAGGAAGCAGCTTGATTTGGTTACTGCGATGTGGCTCCCCTGCACTATCTGCGAGTGACAAGAGGTGCAACGCAGCTTTTTCTCGCGGCGCATCTCGGTAAGATGAGGCGTGTGATTGAACAGCACGTTGTGAAAGACCTCTTTGCCGGCAAGCAGCCTCCGCTCGTGACATTGCAGACAGGAAGAGTCATCGATCTCGGTCCATGGGTTTGTGCTGTAAGTGCCCGTGAAATACTTCACCACCATCGAAAGCGCTTCGTACTTCTTGCGAAACTCTGAGGTGATCCCCGGGGGAATATGACAGTCAACGCACGCGATATTCTTGTGGGTGGAGATCTGCCACGACTGATAGTAAGGCTCCATGATGTGACAGCTACCACAGAATTGGGGGGTCGAGGTCACTTCCATACTCAGAAGGGAAACCAGGATGACGCCGCCAAGGAGCAACACACCGGTGAAGACGACCTTTCGCCATCGCGTCTTGAAATCGTGCGATGCGCTCTCCGCTCGTCGTTTGAATAAGGATGTAATCCTTGAGACCCGATCGCTCATGAGTGTATCTTTGTCGCCAAACGGCAGCATGGAAAATTGAAAATTGAAGAAAATTGAAAATTGCAAAGTTAGAACTGTCTAAACCGAGGGCAATTTTCAATCTTCAATCTTCAATCCTCAATCCTCAATCTTCAATCCTCAATCTCCAGTTCCCTTCGCCGCCTCTAGTCTTCGACGGTATCCAGTCACCACGCCGATGCTGATCAGGATGTAGAACAGGACGAGCAAGAGCACAATCGTGCGCCCCCGAAACACTCCCATCTTTTGGTGCACTTCCGACTCGACTTCGAGCGCGATCGAGCGGGCCCTTCTTGTGAGATCTTCGACGTCGTCGACCGAGAAGTCGTGGCTGACCGGGCGGGCTTCGACGAGATAGGTTCTCGCGTCAGACAACCTTGTTTCGTAGTCGCTGACGTCCAGGGGGATGCGCTTTGCGCCTTCGATCGCGCCGTGGGCGTTCTCCAATTCTTTTTCGGCTTGCAGGAACAAAGTCTGAAGCTTTGTTCCCCGATCAGCCTCCGGCGAGCCGCTCTCGTGGCAGCTGGCGCAGCTTGTCCCCCACATTTCGTGCGAGGCTGGCGCGATTGCGTGATTACTGTGACAGCTCGCGCACTCGCTCTGTTTGCCAACCTCCATACTGGTTTTATGCGGGCTGTGCCTGAACGCGTCCAGCGTCTTTGTATGGCACTGACCGCAGACGGTCGCTACGTTCCCTATACCCGGCGGGGCGGCCCCATGGGTGCCGTGGCATCGTGTACATTCGGGTGCCTGGCGGTTGTGCCGCTCGAGCAGCCCCTGACCATGCACGCTCGATCTGTACGCGTCGACAATGTTGGGATCCAGTCCGTAGGGCTTCATGGTATCGGCGTTTGCGTGGCACCTGCCACAAGTTTGAGGGATGTTGCCTTGGTAGACAGGACTCTTGGGATCGTCTGCCGGAAGGATTCGATGAGTGCCGTGACAATCGCTGCAAACGGCTACCAGTGTGTCGCCCTGCATCCACTTCTGCCCGTGCACGGAAGTTCGGTACAGCGCGAACTGATCAGTCGGTATTCCGTAAGGCTTCATCTTCGCCTGATCGGAGTGGCAACTTGCGCAGAGCTCGACTGCCTGCTTGCGATCAAACGTGCCTTTGAAGTTGTTACTATGCGCCCCCGCGACTGTCTGCGCCTTGGGATCTCCGCCGTGGCAATCAGCGCACTTGACTCCCTCACGGGCGTGAGCGCTGTCCTGAAGTTCAACCTGCTTGTCGCTGTGGCAGACCGTACAGAAGTTGTCAGTGGGAACTCTGTTGCTGAACGGACCCTGTGCAGCGACGGTTCCGACTGCCGCGCTAAGACATAGTGCAACCAGGAGCAGTCGGCGGCGAAAGGCGATGAATGGGTGAAGAGGCGGGTCGGACCGCCTTTCCCCGGGAGCCCCCTTTCCGTGTCGTTTTGTCTCGCTGTCTGGTTTAGAGGAGCGCATCAATAACCTCTCCGATACCCGATGAACGTAAGCACGAGAATCAGCAGGCAGAAAACCACGGCTATGCCGGCGAATATCGGCCGTTTCTTTAGTTCGCGGTACGGCGCGCGTTCGATGATTGGGAGCGCCAGGAGCCCCAGCGCTGCGAGCAGCACAATAACCCCAGCCAACCAGTGAGGTAGAAGTTCCACTAACCCGTACGCCGGCAACAGGTACCACTGGGGCCTCGCGCCGGGCGGGCTGGTGAACGGATCGGCTTTGCCGGAGAAAGAAGTTGGCAAGAGCGTGCCGAGAGTCAGAATCCCGCCGAACAACAGCAGCGAAAGTATGATGAGTTGAAACAGGTGATCGGGGTAAAGCGGCTTTGCCGTGGCTTGCTTCTCGCCTGGCAACGGGCTCAGACCCACCTTCCGCACCGTCGCGAAATGAAGATAGAAGAAGAACACCATTGCCAATGGAATAAAGATGACGTGCAACACGTAAAAGCGAAGCAGCGTTGCCGACAGTAGCTCCGTCCCTCCGACAAGGAATGACAGGATCGAACCAATCGCCGGGAGGGTCTTCATTACCTCAACCCCCCGCGTGGCTGACCAGTACGAGCGCTGGTCCCACGGAAGCAGACTTCCCGTCAACGCTTGCTGGGTCGCGAGCAGGAGAAGTGTAACGCCGAACACCCAGAACAATTCGCGCGGCTTTTTGTAGACGCCGTGAAAAAAGAACCGCACCAGCCTCAGGGTAAGCAACGCGATCAGCGTGTTACTTCCCCAATAGTGCATCTGGTGAATGTACCAGCCGAAGTTTGTGTCGCGAATGATGAGTATGGTGCTTTCATAAGCGGCCGTCGCCGACGGCTGGTAATAGAATGCCAGGAGCAGCCCGGTGATTCCCTGGAAGATGAAAACGAGAAAAGTCAAAACGCCGAGAATGTAAGGGCCGCGGGTGTACGTCGGAAGCTCCCGCGTGAACGCCTCGCGGCTTGCCGCTGCGAGCGGCTTATTCAGATCGATCTCGCCATAGGAAAGTCCAAAGGTAGTGAAGAACGAAAATATCTCCGTCAGGTTGAGCCGCTCTTCGAGCCACCCCACCACCCTACGAGAGGATGACATAAACGATTCCCCCCCTCGTGTCGACCTTGAGTGATTGCAGCGGCCGGGGCGGCGGGCCCGCGACTACATTGCCGTTTAGATCGAAGGCGCCTGCGTGGCACGGACATACCAGGCGCCCGGTGTCTTTCTCCCACTGCAGGATACAACGGAGATGAGTGCAAGTGGCGGAGAGGGCGATCAGTTCCTCGCTCGAGTTTCGAATCACCCAGAATGGCTGCCTCTCGTCGGCGATGAATCTCGCAGTCCCGACCTCGAACTCGTTAAGCGGGCCTACCCGCGAGACTTTGTCGGCGATGCCTTTGGATTCGCGTGGAGTCTTGATATAGGAGATTACGACTGTGATGAATGCAACGCCCCACAGACCCATCACTGTTTGAAACAGGCGATTGAAAAATGATCTGCGCCCTGCATCTTCGACGGGCTGGTTCTGGGTGTCCGGCATTGAATCATCGGCCATCTTTAGCTGGCTCCAATCTCAATGAGGCGCGGACTTCTCGCCTGCACGGGTAATAACCTGAAACTGAATCGGTATTCGGAACAAGCTGCGCCTCCCGGCGCCCGGAAATACAGGTAAATAGCCGCAGACTGCACGGACTCAAGTGTATGCTACTTCAGTCGTCACCGGTGGTGGCTTGTGACGGATCACGACTGATTGCTATCGCCCGATTCTCTCGGGCCCGATCCTGTCTCGCCGCGCTGCGCCTCCACCATTTGCTCATAGGCGAGCGGGTGTTCTTCCCTGAAGTGCTCTTCCGAAACCTTTCCGTCCACCAGCGCCCAATTGAGCGGATAGACATCGGGATCAAAAATCACCTGATAGAAGTGCCATACGACGATGGCCAGCGTAGCCAATATCGCTTCATAGAAGTGAATGGCAAGCGCAATGTCGATAAACCACCTCGGCAAGAAACTGAAAGCCTCGACCTTGAACCAGACCATCAGCCCGGTAAGGCCCATGATCATGGTTCCCCAAACCACCGCCCAGTATTCCGCCTTCTCCGCGTAACCGAATCGGCCAATCTGAGGCTTGGTCGAAGCGCGTCCCATGTAGTAACTCAAGTTCTTCACCAAATCAAGTACGTCTTTCCTCCTTGGCAGAAGATCCCTTAAACCCTGGCGGCCTTCTCTGGTGAGCGCGACGTAGCACACGTGATAGACACCAAGCGCGATCATTATCACCGCCGCGATCCGGTGGCCAATCCGTCGAATCGCCTCGCTGCTGCCGAGCAGGTCCCCAAGCCATGACGTCGGATACTTGAGCGCGAAGCCGGTGAACACGAGGGCGAGAAAGCTAGTAAGCAGCAGCCAATGTTGAAGCCTCTGATTCGCACTCATTCGCACGATCGTGCGAACCTCCGCCCGGCGTTTGGCAACCGCCTTCTTTCGCCAAATCAAACCGTTGTGGAGGACCATGCCCCCGATGACCGCGGCAATCAAGCTCAGGTAAATCCATCGTATCCATCGAGTCGCAACGCTGCCGATGTCCTGGGAGGTGGGAACATCCAGGTGCACCTTGCCCAGTATAAAGTTTTCGCTGGCTCCCGGGTGACACTTGCCGCAGGTCTCGACGAGGTGGTCTCGGTTGATCATTGACTTCGGATCAGACGACGGGAGGATGTTGTGAACGCCATGACAGCTCGCGCAGTTGGCGACGACCGCGGAGCCGAGCTTCGATGCCATGCCGTGATAGCTGTCGAGATAGGTGCTCGCGCGTTTGCCCTCGATATCGAACTCCTGTGAGAGCCTGACGCCTTCGTGACACTGCGCACATGTTGTTTTAGCAAGCGCCTGGGATGCCACCGATGACGTCGGATCGATGTGGGCCTTGATCATGTGAATGCCGTGGCAATCGGTGCAAACCGGTGCCTGCCAGTTTCCGCGGGCCAGCGACTGCCCATGGATGCTTTCGCGAAACAAGGCTGCAATCGATTCGTGACACTTGCCACAAGTGGTGGGCACGTTGAATTTTGCGATGGTAGATGCCGAGTCGGTGGGAGGCCTGATGTCGTGACTGCCGTGGCAGTCTGTGCAGGCGGCGGCTTTTTCGTTTCCTGCGGCGACGGCGCGTCCATGTACGCTCTCTTGATAAGACAGGAAGGGCCGGGCGCTTATGCCGCTGTTTTCCATCACAAACTTTTCGCCGTGACAGTTTCCGCAGGTCTGCGCGATATTGGCGTGATTCACGCTTGATGCAGGGTCGCTGGAGGGCAGGATCTGATGAGCGTTGCCGTGACAGTCCAGGCAGTTTGCGGCTTTGTCGTTGCCGTTCTTGCGAGCAATGGCGTGCAGCCCCAGATTATAGGCATCGAAGGCCTCGCTGTGGCATTCCGCGCAGTTGACCTTTGCCGGGGCGGGTTCGTGGGGCACCGCCTTTATGTCTGAATGGCAACTGGTGCAATCCAGCGGACCGTGCGCGGACGCGGCAAAGGCGCCTTCACTTACGTGAAGACTGACGATCTTACCGTCAACCTCTTTGGCAAGTTGAGGATCGTTGTGGCATGCGATGCAGTCGCTGCTGGTCAGCGTCTGACCCTGGGCATGCACTTGAAGCGAGCGCGAACCGGGTGCGCTCGCCCACACGATCAGGAAGAGGAAACTGATACCGACCAGAACGTAGCGCTTCATAAGCTCAACCCACCCTTCGTGGGAGCTGACTTACTTACCCAAAATCAGGTACAGTCTTCGATCGCCTGGCGTTCGAGGTGTTCGGAGCGCGCGGCAGCGGTTTGACGTTCCGCGATGGCCGCGCGCGCCGAATGCTCGGTTGCTCACTTGCGCAGTTGCTTCATGTACGCGATCAGCGCCTTGGAGTCCTCGGCGCCGAGGCTCTTCTCGTAGGCGGGCATCTTTGGCTTGACGCCCTTTTGCATCGCGGCGAGAAGCTCGCCGTCCGACTTTGCCGGGTTGAAGCCCTTTTCGGCCTTTGGCCCGTGGCAAGCGGTGCACTTCGCTTTGTAGGTAGCTGCGGCATCGGCGGCGCTTGCCGACCGAGTCGGGCCCGCTGTCATTAATGCTGCCGCCAACACCACCGATCCGAGTATTGCGATAGCCGCTCGTTTGTGTTTCATTTTTACGTCCTCCAATGAATGCGATGAAAGAATAACTCCCGCGTCACGCAGTTTGATCCGGATAACGTGGGAGTCACCATAGAATAGTCACAAGCTCCTCTGACCACCGGTCTGCCAGCTTACTTCTTAAACGATCGTACGTAGGTGAGTAGCTCATTGCACTTGTCGGCGCCGAGTGTCTTCTCATAACCCGGCATTTTACCTTTGCCCTTCGCAATGATCTCTAGAAGCTGCGCGTCGGTCTGCCCCTGCACCTCCGCCGATGTCAGATCGCGGACCTTCATTGCTTTGCCGGCCGCTGTGCTGCCGGTTCCGTCAGCGGCGTGACACGCGACGCACTTTGCCTTGAAGGTCTCTACGCCATCACCTGCAGTCGCGTTTGCGGCTTGTGAACTGGTCTGGAACACTATCATCACAGCCAGAATCGCAAACGACATCGTGCCAACGACAATTGTCTTTAGTCCTTTGATCGAGAATTTCATTCTTCCACTCCACCTTTCATTCACAGTATTTCGGCGGCGGCCTCAATCTCTGGTTCGTCTGACCGCGCCATCTATTACGCCCCCACGGGTCAACGATCTTCAAGGCAACAACCATTCCCAGGGGAATTAGGCGTAACTCGCTCGTTTTTAGGCGCTTCGAACGCATGCGCCGAGTAAATTCCCGCAGCTTTAGCGAGGAATTGCGCAGATGAACTTTCATTCCAAACAACCCCGGCAGACCTGCGCGCCAACAAGAGAGGTGGCTCCCCATCCTGATTTTAGAAGAGGGGAGCCCCTGTTCTTTCTCGAGACCCACAGGTCCTGGCATGGCATCTTGACAAAACTCATAGAGTCGTAGGACGCCTTAGACTCTGCCGGCCCTCCTTTGGCTGATTCAACGTCACCTCCTTTCAGCTCGCTAATGGCGACACTTGAAACCTGGGTTGCTCAATGCGATTGGTTCTGGACCTGGGCCTCGAGCGACTTCCAGAGTGACAGATAGGCCGCCGCGGATCTGAGCTTCTTCGTAGTCTTATCCTTGACCCACATGGGTCGATGCTGATCCTTCATATAAGGAATGAAGGCGTTAGTCGCTTCCACGCTGAAGCCTGGATGACAGTGGATAACGCTTCCTTCCACGCCGCAGGAATACGGCAGGTTCTTGGCCACCTTGAAGTCATGTGCCCGCTTCGGCACATCCGTTCCCGGGATCTCGCCGTACACCGCCATGTGGCAGTCCATGCATTTCACACCTGCGACATACATCAGATCGAACGCGGCGTTACCCTCGTTGTGCCGAGTCGTATGGCAGTTCAGGCAAAGCAGGTCCTCGTTGCCTTCGAGGACGACGTCATAAGCTGCCGCGGTGTTCTTGTCCATTCCCCACTTGTAAACCCCGAGCCTGCGACCAAGCTCCACCGCTGCAGTATGAGACGGGTGGCAGACTGCACACGTAACGCCTTCTACCTTGCCATCGGCAATCGGCGTAGAAGCGCCTATGAGGAACTCTGCTGCCGGATCAGCTTGAAGCGGTGAGTGGCATTTCGCGCAGTAGGTATTTTGCGTCGACTTGAAGTTCGACTGCGCGTGGACGGATGACCGCCAGCCTCCGCCAGAGAACTTGAAAGCATTTGAGGTGGTATCGAAGGCGAACCCGACTGCCTCCAGCATGTGGTCCCCGCCCGCGCCTCTTGAGAAGTGACAGCTATTGCAGCTGTCGGACTCCGAGTAGTTGTAGTCCGGTCTGCCCAGGGGGGCTGGTGTCGGGTTCACTGTTTGTGCCTCGGTCATTTGCGCAAGAGCCAGAAGGCCTCCGGCAAAAAGAGCTACGAAAAAAAACTGGATTAATTTTCCAGGCATTATTGCTACCTCCTTGTTGGTTGGCCCGTGCAGGAGGCAGCCAGCTGGTTGTTTGTCGTTTTCTGGTTCATATATCCCCCCGCAGGGATGTCGTCGGCTTCAGTTCCTTGTTAACTCTACCTGTGATTGGCATGGGCATCCGGCTGGCGGGCAAAGGGGGGAGGCGGTGGCCTCTCCCCCTTGCAGCTGGGTGCCCTTATTTGCTTACTCTTTCCCTCATATTGCCCGTTTACCCTTGGCTCAACTAGCGACCAATCCCAATGAGCGTGCTCATCGGCGGTTACTCGCGTCCAAAGGAAATGCGCAGTGACGTGTACGGCAAGTGCGCATGATAAAACTGCGTTGAGGTGTTCGGGTACGGCACCTCGTAGCCGAAGTACTGGTACCCGGCGATCCAGTCCACGTTCTTGTGAAGCTTGAAGACAAGCTTCGCCTCAGGACTCTGCAGCTCGTAAGGGAACGACCCTACCAGGCTACTGGCAGTGGAAGTGCGGCTGCCCTGTCCTGGATCATTGTGAAGACGATATCCGCCAAACAGCGTTGCTCGTGAGAACAACCGGACGTACCCGGTCATGAAAACAAAATTGTCGCGCATGAAGTACTGGCTTCGTCCGAGTGTCTGCACGTTGGCGAGGAACAGAATGATCTCGGCGTCGCTCGTGGCATTCATCCGGGTGTAGCCGCCGTTTAGCGCGAATCTCTCGTTGGGACTCCAGTCGACGGATGTGGAAAAGACTCTCGACTTGACGTTGACCCCAAAGGTCTGACTGCTCTCGGTCAGAGCCGGATTGTTATTGTCTTTGGTCACCAGCGATACGTTAAAGGATAGAGTCCTGTTGGGTCGAAGGATGCTCCGTACGCGCACATTGGTGAAGTCATAATTATCAACTCGGGTGAAAACGTTGTCGGCGCTCCCTCGTTCGAGATCCATGTACAGCGACCAGATCTTCACCGGTTTCGCCTTGAACCCGAAGATGAAGGTGTTTGTGTTGTTCTGTACTTTTTGAACCTCTTCTTCGGGGGCCGGTGCGTTGACAGTGATGTCGTTGCTCCCTAGCTGTACGCGTCGGTTCGTGTATCTATAGCCGGCGTGGATTGAGAGCCTCGAGTTTATGTCGTAGTCCCCCTCGATCGTGTTCAAGTAGCGGCGATAGCCGATTGAGCGGAACGCGAGAGTATTGGTGAACACCGGCGGAAGCACGGTGTCGCCGAATGGAGTTGATCTGGCACGAAGCAACGCGTCGGTAAGCTGATCTCCCCCGCTGATACGGAAGTTGTTTACTCGAAACGTCTCGGAGATCCTGAACCTGTCCGTCGCGTAGAAGGTTGCTGCCAGGTCGCCCATTCCGTTCGGCCGTTTGGCGGTTCCGTTGACCGCAATAGTCTCCGAGGTAATCTTGTTGCCCGAACCGTCTACTCCGGTTGCGACCTCAAAGAACGAATAGTCGGTCTTGCCGCTGGTGTAAATGTAACGTCCGGTGAAGTCCAGCTTCTTGGCGATCAGCGTATGCACGCTCAATCGCGTAAACGGAGTATTGCCGCGAGTCGGCGCCTCACGATGGAAGGAATTGAGGACGCTGGTGTTCGTCGGGTTGTTGCCGACGTTCGGGCATGTTTATCAAGTACTGGGTGTCCTCCTTGAAGAACCGCCAGCCCTGCATGAACGACAGATCGAATACGGAGACCTTCGCGTCCACTCCAACCCGGTACTCGTCGGACGCCCATTGTGTCGGCGCGAGGATAGGATACTCATCACGCTGATAGTCATAGGTCGTGACCGAGGGTCCGCTGTTTCGATCGAGTGAGTACCCGAGGTTGAATCTGAACTTCTCGTTCTGCGGAAGAATGGTCAGGTTGAAGTCGCCCTGCCGGTACTCGGTGTTCGACGTATGCTGGCCGAGCGCGAAGTTGTACAGATCGTTGAAGTAATCAAACCTTCTGTAGTTTGCATCGAACTTGTACGCCTTGGTTTTTTCGGCGTTAACCCGCAGATACCTGTTAGGATCTTTGCCCCAGCCAAAGGAACTGATCATCAGGGTATCGAGCACCGGGCCACTGTTGTCCCTCGATCTCATCAAGAAGCTGGAATCGAAGATGCGGAATCCCGGTGTATAATTCAGATCACTTCGGTACTTGTCGGCGTTTCCGTCGATCACGATGCCCCGCACCCCGAATTCAATGCTCGATGTCAAAGTATAGGCGCCTTCCGGGTTGCTCTGGGTGGTCGCTGCCGCCGGTTGCGCTTTCGCTTTATCAGATTCGGGTTGTTGCGCTCGCGCGTCGTTTGCCAACAGCACGAGTCCAAGCACGAACCCGGTCAAAAACAGCAGCGTGAATCCAATCTTGCTTTTCATTGCGTCCCTCCTCGATTCTCCGGACATATCCCCTTACCGGAAGTAGAACTCGTGATTGTTCGAGCCGTGGATCTTCACGTGGCACGTTGTGCAGTTCTGGAACCGCGCGGTCGCCTGATTGTGGAAGCTGGGCGTGTTGGGCACTCCAATTTCGCCAATCTTGAGCGCGACGTTGCTGTGGCATTCCAGACAGAGCTGATTCACGTTGTTGCGTTTGAGCAACTTTGAATTGCTCGCCCCGTGCGGCGTGTGGCATATCGCACAGCCCTCTACCTTCGCTGGCGCGTGCTCGAACACGAAGGGCCCTTGCTTGTCGGCGTGGCACTTCATACACGCGGCGTCGGCTCCTGTGTTGAGCCTGGCCTGCTTCTGTTCGAATCCGCCGTGCGGGTTGTGGCAATCGCTGCACTTCATCGCGCCTTCAAGCACCCGATGATGGAACGGCTGAGTGAACTGCGCCTTCATCTCGGCGTGACAAGTCAGACACAGTTGCGGCTCGTTCTTCGCGAGCATCTTGGGCGGCGGAAGGTCAGTGGAGTGCGCTGTGAAGGGACCTACCGGAATCAATGAGGAAGGAAAGTCGGTGTTTCCCTGAGGCGAGCCCGCTAGAGTTGCGGCAGGCCTGGTTGAGAAGTGCGGGGAGTGACAATCGGTGCATGCTACATCATTGCGCCAGTGCTCGCCACGCTTGTAGTTGTTGTGCTCTTCCTTGCCTGCGTGGCACTTCAGGCAGGCTTCGGAGATTTGCTTTGGCGATTCGTGTTCGAATGTCCGAATCTTGGTTTTGTCTCCGCCGCCTTCCACGTGCGCCTTACCGGGACCGTGACACGATTCACAGCCTTGCTTCTCTGACTTCCAGCCGGCTTTTTCGAGCTTGGCGTGAGCCGTCTTGGCGAAGCTGCTGTGCTGTTCTTCGTGGCAGGCCTTGCAGGTCTCGCTTCCAACGAAGTCTTCGGGCGAGTACTTGGCGGACGCCGTCTGTTGGGCTGTTGTCTTGTCGCCGGGATCTGTCGCCGGTCTCGAGAAGGAGCTCGAAGCCGTATACAACAATCCCAACACCGCACAGCCGCCCACCATCGCCGCCTTGATTAGTTTTACCGGGCTCATTGTTTGTGCCTCCTTAGATTCTGAGCAGCCAATTTAAGCGTTTATCCGAAAAAGAACTATGAGCGTGATCACGTCTCGGCGTGATGGCCGTCACGTGGTTAGCCCTCAAGCTCACGAAGAAGGGCAGGCAATTTGTGTTCACAAATCACGGAATCACCGGCGCCCTCAGGGCTCGAGCGCCAGAGCCGCGCGATGGTTGTGGAAATTGTAGGGCCAGAGCGGTGTGATTGATGCGCAGCCCCGGTCACCCGCTTCGCGCCTGATCGCGCACGCCAGGTGTCGTAGCCGTTGCTTGGGAGTTTTTCCGCACGACGATGAGGGAATTTACTCAAGGTACTTTCAAGTCTTTCTTGCGCAGCCAATGTCTGATGATGAACACTCAGCGCGCTTATGCCTGTAAATTTAGCTTCGGTGTTTACGTCGGTTCCCTGGTTTCAGGAAAAGACCGGTTTGATCTTACACATCAACCAGCTCTTGGTCTGTTCAATATTGTACATCTTGAAAACTATTCTCTGGCTTCAACCGAGGATGATTGGGGGTCTGGATAATCGCGGGGAAAGACCGCTATGGCGACGATTGAGACTGGGTCGCCGGCATCGTTTTGGGTTGTCGATTCGCGTGCGGGGCCTGGCTGGACGGCGATGGCTCGGCGCTCCATGTACGGGCGCGATGCTTTGCTGGGAAGGCAATCCCGCTTACATACCGCGTTTTCGATTCAGCTCGGCAAGGGTTTGTTTCAATTGATCGAGCTTCTCGCCGGCCTCGCGGTGCTTGCCCTCGGCGGTCAGCCGCTCATAGTCTGACAGCAGCTGCTGGGCTTGCCTGGTCCATCGCTCGATTTCGGATGAGACAGCCTGAATAGGTTGACCAGGTGATGGTGGTTTTGAGGCCGTTAGGGGTTCGGGTTGGGCGGTTTGTCCGGGGATCGCAGTCTGTTTGGTGGTAACCCCCGGGACCAGGAGGCTGAGCGCTTCGTCGAATGACTTGGCTGCTTTTAGTTGGTCTTGAGATGCGACGGCCACCTGCCTCAACTCCGGTAGCTTCGAGGAGCCGTCGGAGGATTGAAGGTAAAACGGCTCGATGTACAGCAATGTGTCGGCTATTGGAATCACCAGCAGGTTTCCGCGCAGCAGCTCAGAGCCTTTTTGACTCCACAAGGTCATCAACTGCGAGAGCTGTGAGTCCTGGTTTATCCGCGCCCGAATCTGAGCCGGTCCGTTGACCGTTACGTTCTTCGGAAAACTGTATACGAGAGTGCGTCCATAGTTGGCGCCGTCGGCGCGCGCCGCCATCCATCCGATCATATTGCTGCGGCCGGGACCCGATGGCGTGAATGGAAGTATGTTTACGAACTCGAGCGAGGCGTTCGGCTCGCCAGGCAACTGCATCAACACGTGATAGGGCTGCATCACGGTAGTTTCGGCGCCTTGCGAGGCTTCGCCCGTTGCGATGGCCCAAAAGTCTTCGTGATTGTAGAAAGTCTGCGTATTCTGCATGTGATACAGCGTATAGACGCTGGCTTGCGCGTTTACCATAGTGCTCGGATAGCGCACGTGTGCCAGCAGATCCTCGGGCATGGCGCTCTTAGCCTGGAAGAGATCGGGAAAGATGTCTTGATAAGCCCTTATGATCGGATCGTCGGGTTCGAAGACATAAAACTTCGTGCTTCCATCATAAGCGTCAACAACCACCTTCACCGAGTTGCGGATATAGTTTATGTTGCGGTTCGCCACCTGATATGCGGTCGAGTATGGATACGCGTCTGCGTATGTGAAAGCATCGATTATCCAGAAGAGCTTGCCGGCACGGTTTATTACAACATACGGGTCGTCTTCGAACAGAAGGAAAGGCGCGATCTCCCTGACTCGCTCGCTTACGTTGCGGCGCATCAACACACGGCTCTCGGAGTTGATATAGTCTGAGAAGAGCAGATTCGTTCCATCTCCCAAATACAAGCTGAGCGCGAGCTGGCGCACCAATCCACCGACCGGTATCCCCGCGTCTGCTTCATAGGTTGTGTACGAGTCGCTACCCTCGGGCGCCGGGTAGTTAAATTCGGGAGGAGTCGCGCCTTGCGGCTTTGTATGCACATAGACGTGCGAGTTGGCCTCTTCGCCGAAGTAGATCTCGGGCCGCGTGACTTTTATCTCGGCGGCCGTGCTCTCGACCGGCATGTTCTTGAGCACCAGGTTCGGCTGACCCTCCGCGGAAAACTCGTTTACGGTGTTCATAGTCACGCCGTAGCCGTGAGTGTAGACGACGTGCTGATTGATCCAATTCCGGGATTGTTCAGGTAACTGGTCGACGTTCATCTCCCGCGCGGACAGCATCACTTCGCGAAGCTTGCCGTTAATAATGTATCGGTCCACGTCAGGAAGCCGGAAGTCATAATACGTGCGAATCTCTTGAATCTGGGCCAGCGTCGATTGAAGTGCGTGCCGGTCCCAGAGCCTGATGTTATCCAGCGTCTCGTGGCCCGCTCGGAGCTGCTCGATCGTGAGCGTCGGCTTTGGTTCAAACGGGCGCTCCTCGAAGCTCAGACCTTGATCGTCAGTGTGTTTGGCGTCTACACGGTCGATACCGAAAGCGTGCCGGGTCATTTTGATGTTGTGATCGATGAACGGCGCCTCCTTGGCGAGTTCATTCGGTTTCACCGAGAATGAGTGAAAGGTTGCCGGGACGATCTCCAATCCACCCACCCATGCTGCCGCGACGATCACTGCAAGCGATACAATAGTCCGCACTCGCTTCTGGAAGAAGGCGTTCGCCGCGACGACGACGGCCGACACCAGCAACAGACCAATCACAATGTTCATCGCCATCAAACGCACATTCGCATCGGTGTAGTCAATTCCGGTGAACAGTTGGTGCTGGCCGTGCAACAGGTCAAACCGGTCCAGGTAGGTGCTTGCCGCAAGTGGCAACGCAAAAAAAGCCGCGGCCAGACTGATCGCGGAAGTAACTCGGCGGCGTGTATCCTGCGTTATCGTGCCCTTCACCTGCTCGAAGTACCAGATATAGCCCGATGCCCCACCGATCGCGATTAACATTACGACCGAGATCGCTTGCAGCCAGCCGACAACCAGCTCGATAACCGGCAGCTCGAATAGATAGAAGCTGATATCGCGCCCAAAAATCGGATCGGCAATCTGAGACGGCTGCGAGTGTAGATACAACGCGAACTGAGCCCACTCCTGACTCATGCTTATCGCTGAGAGAAGCGCGATGGCCGCCGAAAGCACCCAGATTCCCGGCCCATAAATCCATGGCAAGATGTTTATGTCTTTTATGTCTTCGACGGATTTTAGGCGAAACGTCGGGCGCTCAGTCAGCTCCGGCAACAGTCGATTGAGGAAGACGAAAGGTATCCGTGCGATCAGGAACGAAAGGACAAAGAATATGAGGAAGAGCAGTCCGCCGAGACGAAACTTGTACCAGTAGACTTTTGAATAACCGACGGCTGAGAACCACAGCGCGTCGATATAGATGTTCAGGAACTGAGAGCCGAACAGCAAGAGCGCGAAGATAATGGCCGCGGTTACTATTAGCCCGAGTCTACGCTTTCGAGGCTTGATGTCGATCACGTCTTCAAAAAGCCGATCGTCGTCCATGGCCGCAATCATAGTGCAAGCGTGATGGATGAGCAATCAAGCGTGGCGACATCAGGTGATATCATGTCAGCCCCGGGCTCGTTTCGATCTATCCTCCCTTCAAGACGGACTCCAGGAATCGCTCGACTCTTTCGATATACATTTTGGGATTTGCCTGAAACGCATGCCCGTGCACTTCCGAACCCGGGCCATCGACGATTATCAGATCGCGCCTCGAACTCGAACAAGCCTCATAGAGCTGCTCGGCGATTTCGGGGGCATTCGTCGATCGTGCGCCGCCGCGATAAACAGAATGGGCCGGTCGCCAATGCGTTTAACCGCATCAAGCACGTTGAACTGCGAGCCATCAAAGCCTGCCCGCCGCTCGATTAAGAACCTCAGTTCATTCGCAACTGGAAACGACGGCAGGTGCAGGAACATGTTACATGGTGATCGACGGTGTTTTTGAAGGATAGGAATGAGCTGTCTGAAATCACGGCTGCGGCTTCGGGTGTCTCAGCCGCCGCCAGCAGTGCCGCGGTCGCTCCCATCGAGATCCCAAACAGCACGATCCTGTCCGGCGTTCGCAGGTCTTCACGGAGAAAGCGGACTGCTCCCTCGACGTCCAAGCGTTCATTGTAGCCCAACCCCACCCGCGCCGGTCCGCTCAAGCCGTGATTGCGTGAGTCGTACAACAGCGCGCCGTAACCAACACGAGCGAGTTCCGCCGCGCGCTCAAGAAGCTCGCGGCGTGACCTGAAGAGGCCGTGGGAGTAGACGATCGTGACATGTTTGTCGCGGCTCGGGATCAGCCAGCCGCTCAGCTTTACCCCATCAGAGGTTTGAAAGTCGACGTCTTTGTATTGCAGTTCGAAGTTAGCGGGCGTCTCGGTGAGGTTGCGATCCATCGGTCGCGTTTTAGCGTTTGTGACCAGCCAGGCGAGTGCCCACGGGAATACCCCGAAGACAAGGACCACTGCAACGATGAACAGGGTGATCACTATGCGCTTTAGTATTCGGCGCCATCGGGGCCGGGTCGGTCCTGGGCTTTGAGAGTTGTCCGTGTTGTTCATTGAGGTTCACGCCGCCGGCTCGCGGCCGACCGGCTCTTTCATGATATATATGCAAGCGGCCGCTCCTAAAGTGACCAGGCCGCTAAACAGCCCAACGGCCTGATACCCCGAGTGGTCGTAGAGTTGACCGCAAGCCAGCGTGGCTATGGCGATTCCAATCTGCGAGGCGGTGTTGCGCGCCGCCACCAGTGTACCGCGTGAGCGGCGGGGCACAAGCTCAGTCGCGAGCGCCTGCAGCGGTCCTTGCCTGGATGCGAACGCAAGGGCTGCGGCCATCAGGCTGACGAAAAGAACAAGCCCCCGGCCCAGAGTCGGAATTATCAACAGCATCACAGCAAGCAAAATGGTGCTGAGTATTGACACCCCGCGTTTGCCCAGTTTGTCCGAGATCGGTCCGGCGACGACTACCCCGATCAACAGCGCTACGCCGATTGCGGCGAAAACGATGTCGAACTCGCGAGTAGTGAACTGCCTGCTCTGTTTGAGCCACGAGCCCAGATAAAAGAAGAAGCCCACGAAGCCGCCGGAAACAAAGAAGGCGGCCACAATGGCGGCCACCCGCTCGCGGTTATCAAACAGCATTCGGACATTGTGAAATCGACGGGATACGAGCGCCGACGGTTCCTGCTCGGTCATCAGATGCTTGTCCTCGGGCAGCAACCCGAGCACCGCCAGAAAGGCCCCAATGGACAACACGCCGAAAAACACAAAGCTGATGCGCCAGCCCTTCCACTGCGCTATGTTGTTGGCGATCTGCACGCCGACGACTAATGCCCCGAAGTAACCCGCTTGCACGACGCTCATGGCTACCGCGCGGCGCTTGTAAGGAAAGTAGTCCGCGACATATGCAATCGAACAAGTCGAGAAGGTCCCGGCCGCCAGCCCTGTAAGAAGCCTCACTCCAGCAAGCACTCGAAGATCGGCGATCATACCGACCGCGGCAAGAGAGAACCCGAACAATACCGACCCGTACAGCAAGAACCTGCGGCGGCCAAAGCGGTCCGAGAGCGGCCCGATCAGCAAAGCTGCCGTCGCCGCCGCCAGCGCGTAGGCCGGCCCGATCACCTGGCCGACTTCCCCTTCTTTCAGTCCGAATTCACGAGAAATCAGCGGCAGCAAAGGCGAGATCATCTGGTTATCGCTGCTGCCCAGGAAGAAAATCAGGAACAGAACGGCGATGACGATTCCGGCGCGTGGCGGAGAGCTTGTCGGTTCGCCGGTTTCTGTCGGCTTAGTCTTCTGTGCCGTCATTCGATCGCGCCGCTCGAGAGATTGTTCAGCAGCGACTCCGAGCACTGAATGACGCCGCCAATCAACTCGTGCGATGCTAGAGGAACCGGCAAGTGCGTGTCAACAACAGCTCCGTGTGCGCAACTCGTATGTGTGTGTCGCCGTCGCGCGAGTGATAGAATCGAATTCTTCGAAAGATGATGCGGCTGACAATACTCGGTTCAGGCACTGTTGTTCCGAGCGGTTTACGGAACTCCGCCGGTTACTTCGTCGAACTGCCCGACGCGCTGGTCATGATGGACTGTGGCGCGGGGACCGTGCACGCGCTTGCCCGATACGGACTCCCCTGGGAAGACATGACTCACCTGTTCGTCAGTCACTTTCACATAGACCACATCGGAGAACTGGCGTCTCTGCTCTTCGCTTTTCAATATGGAACGGAGAGCCCCCGCAATGAGCCTTTGACCATCATCGGCCCGATCGGCCTCGACCGCATTGCAGATGGACTCAAAACGGCGTTCGGACAAAGACTTTTCGGTGCGAAGTGTCCGGTCATCTTGCGAACGGTGATACCCGGTGAGACGCTCAACCTGGGTGCTGAATCGGCGCTCTCGGTCGCGAAAACCCCACACACCGATGAGAGCCTTGCCGTCAGGATCGAGAGTCACGGCCGTGCGATCTGTTACACCGGAGACACTGATTACAGCGAGGAGCTCGCGAGCTTCTTCAGCAAAGCCGATCTGTTGATCTCGGAGTGTTCCTTTCGCGAACCGCGCAAAGGCGTGCGACATCTGTCAGTGAGACAAGCGGGTCAGTTGGCGGCCCGCGCCGAAACAGCGAGACTGATCGTCACTCACTTCTATTTCGAGGTGAATGAAGCAGAGCTGAAGGCTGAGTTAGAGCGTGACTACTCAGGCGAGGTGTTTATCGGGCGTGACGGGTTGGAATTGACACTCGATCCACGATGACCCGCAAAATACAGCGTGTCGGCAGCCCGGCTTAATATACGATTCGATCGAAACCATCCGCAGTCACTCAAGCTTGACGCCTGAAGATCAAAGCATTAGCGTGGCCACGGTCGGTACAATCATCGCTAGAAAGGTATGCTCCCTTGCACCAATGAACAAACATCTTCGCTCAAACAGGCTGCTTGCGATCACCTGCCTGGCGCTCGTTTCGCTGCAAACGCCGGTGTTACCGCAAGCAAAGCAATCACAGCCTCCACAAACGCCGGAGCCCCGGCGCGATGCTCACGTCATAATGATCTCGATCGACGGGCTCGTGCCCGACTACTATCTCGAGCCGGCGCGGCTTGGTCTTCGAGTGCCAAATCTGGTGAAGATGAAACTCGGAGGCGCGTATGCCGAAGGAGTTGAGGGGATCTTTCCGACGATCACATACCCCGCGCACACTACGATGATCACCGGGGTTCGCCCTGCGGTGCACGGGATCGTTCAGAATCGTATCTTCGAAGCGCCCACCGAACCTCAAACTAAAGAGTGGTACTGGTTTGCGGACGCTTTGAAGACTGAGACGCTGTGGAGCATGGCGAAGAAGGCCGGTCTGGTGACCGCGAACGTCGGATGGCCGGTGACCGTTGGAGCGGATATCGACTACAACGTGCCCGAAATCGCGGACCCGAAAGAGAATCCTCCGACCGGAAAGCGCACTGCTCAATACTCAACGCCGGGGCTGCTCGCAAAAGCGCTCGCGGCCGGGTCCGGCGGCGACAACACAACCGACGGCCGCCGCTGCGCAATCAGCGAATACATAATCGACACCTACAAACCCAACCTGATGTTGATTCACGTAATCGCGCTCGACGACACGCATCACAAAAGCGGTCCGCGAACACCTGCCGCATTTGAGACGGCCGAACGAATGGACGGCTATGTTGGCCGCATTATCGAAGCCACGCGCAAAGCGGGCATCTTTGATTCGACGACGTTCTTTCTCGTCTCGGATCATGGTTTCGCTGACGTGAACAGGAAGTTCGAACCGAATGTGCTTCTCGTCAAAGAAAAGCTCATCACCCTCGGGGCCGATGGCAAGCCTACGGATTGGAAGGCGGCGGCGTGGCCCGCGGGAGGCTCGTGCGCGATCGTATTGCGCGATCCAAACGACAAAGAGACCGCGGAAAAGGTGACTGCCATCTTCAATCGGATAGCAGCGGGGAAAGGTCCGATCAACCGCGTGTTGAACCAAGCGGAGATGAAACGGATGGAAGCCATCCCTGCGGCGTTTCTGATGCTGGATGCTGCGACGGGAGTTTCCTTTGGAGAGGAATTCACCGGACCGGAGACCCATGATGCGAAGGACTATCGCGGAACTCATGGTCAGTTGCCAACGAGAGCTGAGATGCGCTCGTCTCTGATCGTCTACGGCGCCGCCGCGAGAATCGGGGCAAAGATGGCGCTTGCGCGAATGATCGATATTGGACCGACGGCCGCGGCCGTTCTTGGACTGAGGTTTTCGGACGTCGAAGGAGCCCCGATCTCGGAACTGCTGAACCCGGGGACCATCCCGCCGATCGAACCGAGTCAGAGAAAGAAGAAGGCGAAGAGGTAGAACACGAATGCCTCGAAAGAGCATGCCGTTTCGTTTCGCCTCGCCATTTCCCTTTTGGCACTAAGGCGATCCTCCGTATGGCAAGGACGAGAGATGACTGATAAGTGCCAAATGACGACAGGAAGATAGAGAATGAAAAAAGGGCAAACCCGGTCTACCCGCCGAAGGCTACGCAAATGAGACTCATTGTCTGCATAAAGCAAGTTCCTGAAGTCGCCGATATCAAGTTCAACCCTGAAACAAAAACCATCATTAGAGAGGGGGTGCCGAACGTTGTAAACCCCTTCGACCGTCGCGCGCTCGCTGAAGCGATTCGACTGCGCGATCTCTGTGGCGGCGAAGTAGTCGTTCTCACTATGGGGCCGCCACAAGCTCGCGATGCCCTTGTCGAGTGTCTTGGGGCGGGCGCCGACAGGGCGATACATCTTATGGACCCGGCCTTCGCGGGCTCGGATACGCTCGCAACCGCGCGGACGCTGGCACTCGCGCTTCGAGGCCGGGACTTCGACATTATTTTTTGCGGCAAGTACAGCGTTGACGCCGAAACAGGGCAAGTCGGTCCCGAGCTGGCTGAGGCGCTGGACCTGCCACAAATCACCGGTGCCGCAAGGATCGTTTTGAGCGAGGACCATCGATCGGTAAAGGTCGAGCGCGAGACTGACGACGGCTTTGAGACGATCGAGTGCGATCTGCCGGTCTTGCTGACTGCTGCAGAGCGGCTTATCCGTCCGATCAAGGTCAAGGAGCCTCAACTCGAAGCGGGGCGTGCCAAACCCATCCTGGAAATCACCGCCGCCGACCTGTCAGCCGATACGAGCGTGTTCGGATTCTCAGGCTCGCCGACATGGGTTCAGGAGATTCGGTCGCTCGCCCGCTCACGCCAGGTCGAGATTATTGAGGGCGCGAGCGTTGAAGAGAAGGCCGCGAAACTCATGGAGAGACTGGAATCGCGCGACGCTTTTGGTGACAAGAAACACGCCCGCCAGTTTGCCTCGGCGCCCGACACAAGGGTCGAATCCCCAGGTGGGCGTGAGGTGTGGGTGATCGTCGAGTCGCTGGACGGCAATCTGCGTCGGGTGACCTTTGAGTTGCTGGGGAAGGGAATCGAATTGGCGCGAAAGCTCAACGCGCAGCTTGCGGCTGTCGTTGCCGGAGCGAACGCGAGCGCACACGTCACAGCTCTCGCGGCTCAAGGCGCCGACAAAGTCTACGTAGCCGACGATTATCGTCTGGATCGCTACACCACCGCCGCGTACACATCGCTGCTGGTTGACGCGATTGCGGCTTACAAGCCGGTCGTTGTGCTGGTGCCTTCAACGTCTAACGGCCGCGACCTTGCTCCGCGTGTTGCGGCTCGCCTCGCAGTGGGACTGACGGCCGACTGCATTGACCTCGATGTCAACGAGCGCGGCTCGCTGGTCCAGCACAAGCCCGCGTTCGGCGGAAACATAGTTGCGTTGATTCATTCTCGAACGCTGCCGCAGATAGCGACCGTTAAACCCGGGATGCTACGACCGGTAGCGCCTAACAACTCACGCAAGGCGGAGGTGATTCACCTCTCCCTCTCGAATGTGGACGATCAACGCGCGCGTCTGATTGAAATTCGACGGGAGGTCTCGCTCGAAGTCGCGGAGCTGGATGAGGCTGAGAGAGTAGTCTGTGTCGGCGCAGGGATCGGCGGCCCTGAAAACCTTGCCCAAATCGAAGGGTTGGCGAAAGCGCTTGGCGCCCAACTCTGCGCGACTCGGCGGGCGGTGGATCAAGGCTGGCTGCCTCGACATCAGCAAGTTGGACTCACCGGCAAAATAATTTCGCCGATGCTCTACCTTGGCATCGGAGTGCGAGGCGCGCTCAATCACACGATCGGCATCCAGCAAACGGGCACGATCGTAGCAATCAACACCGATTCAAACGCTGAGATATTTCATACCGCTGACTTCGGCATCGTAGGTGACTGGGCCGAAGTTGTTCCCGCGTTATTGGCAACGTTGACCCATCGAGTTGCTTCGGACTGAATTGGACGGCGCGTTCTCCGCCTAAGACGTCTTTCACCCGGTACCGCGTTAGGACTCTTTCGTTACCTGCGTTCGGGCGGACCGTGCCGCCGTTGAAGGCCGATAATGCAGGTGTTATGATCGACTCCGAGGTTGTAAGCGCAATGCGTCTCCCGGTTTTTCTTGCCTCCATGATACTGCTAGTACTTTCTTCACCAGTTGTCTCAGCGCAGGCTCCAGCTACTCCAGACGGCGGGAAACACAGCGCGGCGGCGGCGTTTGATGAAGGACAATCGGCACAGGAGCGCGGCGATCTTAACTCTGCTGTGAAGTTTTATACGACGGCAATAGCTTCTGACGGGTCGTTGTTTCAGGCGTACTACCAGCGCGCTAACGCTTTGCTTGGTCTGGGCCGTGAAGCCGAAGCCCAGGCGGATCTGACAAAGGTGACCCAGCTAGCACCGGGCTTCGCGCGGGCTCATCGGGGTCTGGGGCAAATGTTCCTCGATCGAGGCCGGATTGAAGACGCCAAGCGCGAGCTCTCCCGTGCAATCGAGCTGGACCCGAAGCTGACCGGCGTTCGCATTTATTATGCGAGCGCGCTTCTGAGATCGCACGAGCCGCAGGGCGCGATCGAGCACTTGCGGGTCGCCATCGAACAACGCGAAGAGGTTACGCTTGCATATGCGCTGATAGGCGTTGCTGAGGAGCGGCTGGGCAAATCGGCGGAGGCATTTAGTGACTATTCGCACGCGCTCGATCTGGATGCCAACAACGCCACCGCTCACGAAGGCCGCGGCCGCCTATTCGAGGCCCGCGGCGAGATTCCGAAGGCCATCGACGACTACTCGGGCGCATATCGCGCCCAGCCCTCACGCGAGCTTGCCGTGAAACTCGCCGAGCTCCACACGCGGGCGGGCCAGGTGCAGGCTGCCATTCAGCTCTATCGGAGGCTTCTGTTAGAGAAACCTGACGACCTTGCGATTCGCGTGGAGATGGCCTGCTTGATGGCTGAAAACGGGCAGGGCGAAGAGGCCGAAAAGGAAATCGCCCGGGTCGTCGCTGCCAAGCCGGCGGACAGTATGTTGTTGGCGAGGGCCGGCGACTTCTTCTTCAAGGAAAAGCCTGCGCGTGCGGCCGACTACTATAAACGATCACTCGAAGCGGACCCGAAGAACAATCGCGCGCGGGTCCAGTTGGGCGCTTCCCTTGTGCGATCGATGCAGATCGAGGCGGCGATGTCGGTGCTGGCGGAAGCTTTAACGCGCGAACCGGATAACTACACTGCGCACGCCAGCCTTGCGACCGCGCTGTTCAAGCAGAAGCAGTATCCGGAGGCTGCGCGTGAGTTCATATGGATCATCCGCGTTCGCCCCGAAGTTGCCGCGAGTTATTATTTTCTTGCGATCTCGCTGGACCACCTAACCGATTGCGAACAGGCTGCCCGCGCCTACCAGGAGTTCGTACGCCGCGCCGATCCGGCCTCGAACAAGAGTGAAGTCGAAGAGGCCAACACGAGATCGATTCAGCTGCAGAGGTTGATCAAAGAACACAAATGCACATCGGTGGTCAAAAGAGGGAAATGAAAACGGCGCTTGAACAACTCTGCCGTGCAAGCAGAATTGCCGATGCATGGGTGTTTGGGCTTGCTGTAGTCTTTTGTGTGTTCTTCGCTCTAACCGTTAGTTCGCACGCTCAAGGGGCCCAAATCCCCGAACCGCCGTTGCCCGTCGACCCAAGACCGCTGACGAAGCTGATTTCGGACTCCGAGAAGGCGTTGCTTGCCCGTAGTAACAACCCCAAAAAGCTGGTCGACGCGTATCTCAAAATCTCAGACGTGCACCTTCAAGCGGCTTTCAATCTGATAGCAGTTAACAACCATGGCGCGGCAGAGCGCGAACTGGATGTATACAACAAGGCAGTGGCCGCGGCTGGGAAGGAGGCGTTTTCACTCGAGGAAGGCAAGCGCAGTCTATCGAAGAGAATCGAGCAGGCTCTCTATAAACAGATCAAAACGCTTGAGAGTATCGAACGACTGTTCCCAAGCGAACGGGAGGCCTTTGCCGAAGCAGCGTTGAGACATACCAAACAGCTCCGTGTTGAGGCGCTGAACGCAGCGTTCGATTCCGGCGGAGTGCTCAAGGAGCCCAGCGCCGAAAAGGAACCGAAGGACGAACCTTTATCGAAGTACGCTCGGCCGGGAATCAACAGAATGCACCGTGTACCCGCCTTCGCAGGTGTGGCGAATTCCAGGCTCTCGCCCCTTCTAGTCGTCGACGCTCGGTCTGAAAAGCCACCGGGGTTGCCCCAGCTGCCAGGTGACTACCTGACCGATGAGGAAGATGAGCATGTGCGAGAGGCTCAGGCGCCAGACGCACGCGCAAAGGTCTTCATGAAAATTGCGGACCGGCGGCTAAAAGCAATCGTCGGACCCGCGGCTACCCCGGTCGACAAAAAGGAGCAGAAGAAGGTCGAGGAGGAGGAGCGCGAGTGGGGAGCGGTGCCAAAGGTGGGCCGGACCGAGTTGCTTCGCCACTACGCTCGCGCGATCTCAGAATGCATGGCAAAGCTCGAAGATGCATACGAACGCAACCCGAAAAGTACAGCTTTGCCAAAGGCGCTGGCAGTTCTGCGCGATGCGACGGATACGCACTTGCAGATGTTGCGCGCGCTAAAGGCGGAGATGACCTCTGATAGTGAAGTGGCCGCAATCGGCGGAGCAATTTACGAAGCGGAGACGGCTAACAAAGGCGCTCGCGATGGGTTGAAGTGAACACGCGTGCGACTTCCCGCAGTCCCAAAAACTCCAAGTCGGCCACCTTGAGCCTCGGGGCGTCTTCTTTCAACCCCGATGCTCTTCGGATAGGAACCCTCAGGGCCAAAAATTGACAAATTCGGGGCGCGATCATAGAATCGGGCACGAGTTCGGAGGACTTAAGAATTGAGTCACTTTGTCGGACCCAGAATGGCTCGCGGATTGGCGCACCTGTTTTTTGTTCCCCTGGCGATCTCGGGCTTTGTGGTTGTCGCTTCGGCGCAGCAGCGACCGCTGCTCACTGAAGATGTCGACATCATCAAGCCTGGCGTCATTCGTATCGAATCGGGTTTTGAGTTTCTTCAGAACCAGCGGTTCCCGCTCTCGGGTCTTCGCGGCGACGTAACCAAACTTGCCGACACACGGCTGAGTTTCGGACTTGCGCCTAACGTCGAGTTTCAGATCGAGTGGACGTTTCAGAATCTTCTTTCAATCACCAGCCGCGGTCCTTCGGCAATTCCGTTGAAGCTTGGCGCGAACGTATCGGACACAAACGACGTTGGCGATGTCCGGCTCTGGATGAAGATGAAGCTCCGCAATGAGTCGAGAACTACGCCCGCACTCGGGTTTCGGTTCGGGATCGAGTTGCCCAACTCCGATCAGGCTAAGGGGATCGGCACGAACACCACCAACTTCTACGGGATGATCACCGCCGGGAAACGGATCGGCGACAAGCTCAACTTGTTTGGGAATCTCGGGCTTGGAATCCTGACGGCACCTTTGGAAGCTACGTCACAAAACGATGTGCTGTTGTACGGGTTGGCCGGCAACTATGCCGCGACGGATCGAGTGAACATCGTCGGCGAGTTGAACGGCTTTCACTCGACAAGAAAGCACGCACCGCTCGGCACTGAAGACTTCTCGGAGGCCCGATTGGGTGCGCAGATTCGCGCGCTCGGCGTGCGCTGGTTCGCTGCGGGAATCTTCGGGACGTCAAAGCGCGCTCCCAGAACCGGCCTTACGATGGGCATCACCTATGACTGGGACGCGTTCACCCCGGTTAAGTAAACCTCGAGCAGCGTCAGAGCGGGTAGATGATTATTCGGCGCGTCGGGTCCTGGCCCTTGCTTTCTGATTGGAGACCGCTGCGTTCAATATAGATGTGTTGCATGCGGCGGATGTGTCGAGGCTGTGGCGAAAGCTCTACCGGGCGGCGTCGCTCGACTGCTTCAATGACAGCGTCTTCAGCTTCCTGCATCGCGGCGTCCTCATTGACGACGCGTGCAGCGGCGCCAAACGTCTCTCGCAAGAAGTTCTCCATCGAGGTCAGCGTGTTGCTACGCAGAGCCCGCACTTCGATCTCGTGGCCTCGCGCCTCCCTGAGCTTTTGAGATTGCCGCTTTGAGTGCGATTTTAGTGTGAGCAACAGGTCGGCCTCAGCGAGATCATTGGTTACCGCCACCGGTACCCCAAGCACGGCAATTGCGCGTTCCAATCGCTCGCGGCTTATTGCGTAGGGATAGATGCGCATGAGCTTGTTCTTCGCGGCGCGAGGATCCTGAGCCCGTCTTGCAACGTCTGGCTCTCTCCGCTCGGCGCCAAACGCGGCGCGCTCCGGCGCCAACGGTTTTGTGATGGCGACCTCGCCACCCGCGCGGCGCTCGCGGACCTCGGTGGTGGGCAGGAACCCTCGCAACATCAGGTCGACCGCTTCGGCGACGTCAGGATGAATTGCGAGCCGGTCCTTATCCTGAATCTCGATGAGCACATCGAATGTCGGAGGGGCCTTTCGCTCGAGCACCGTCTTTTGAGTCCCGCGCCGCCGTGCTTCCTCATCGGATAGGGTGACCGGTTGGATTCCGCCGACAAGATCAGAGAGCGTCGGATTGATCATCAGATTCTCGAGTGTGTTTCCGTGCACCGTGGCAATGAGTTGGACGCCTCGCTCTGCGATGGTGCGGGCGGCGAGGGCTTCCTGCGCGGTGCCGATCTCGTCGATAACGATCACTTCGGGCATGTGATTCTCGACGGCCTCGATCATTACTCCGTGCTGGTGCTCCGGTTCGGGCACCTGCATGCGCCGCGCACGCCCGATCCCCGGGTGAGGGACATCGCCGTCTCCGGCGATTTCGTTCGAGGTATCAACGACTATGACTCGTTTCTCGAGATCGTCTGCGAGCACCCGGGCCGCTTCGCGGAGAAGAGTCGTCTTACCGACACCAGGTTTTCCCATCAGCAGAATGCTCTTGCCCGATTCGACTATGTCTCGAATGATGTCGACCGTGCCGTAGATCGCACGGCCGACGCGACAGGTCAGCCCTACGATCTCGCCGACGCGGTTGCGCATCGCGGAGATCCGGTGAAGCGTTCGCTCGATTCCCGCGCGGTTGTCGCGGGTGAACTGGCCTATGCGGCTTGCGACGTAAAGAAGGTCCTCACGGCTCACCACTGCATCGTCCAGATAGAGAGCCCCCGACGTGTATCGTGCTTCAGGTTGACGGCCCAGATCGAGCACCACCTCGATGAGCGGGTCCATGTTGCCGGCGCGCGCGAGCGCCTCGCGGATCGTTCCCGGCAGGACCGCCAGCATCAAGTCGAGGTTGTCGGTAGAGATGTGTTCCCGGTCGCTTATGGTCGTCGCCATGCAGGTATGCTCTTTCAGAATCAGTGTCCGCGATAAGTCTACAAGAAAGATCCGCAAGACGCACTCCAGGAACTCGGGGGAGACCCTTCCGGTGAGCGCAGGCATCCCCTCTGCTGTTGCTGCCAACGAAGAGCATCCTTTTTGCAGTGAGCCGCGCAGACAAAGTGACTGGGCTCCGGGGCGCGGAATACTGATTGCCTAGTCAAAGCGCGCTTCAGTCAGTACCCCCAACAGTCCCCAGACACCAACCCGCCCTTATTCAATGTAGTAGGCGCCAGTCGTGGCGCTTAGAGATGTCGTCTGAGAACAACTAACGGGAAGTGTAAGTACGCTTCTGCCATATTTTGTAACAAAATGTTTCGAACAAAGATCATAGGCGGTTCAAACGCCGAGCGCGGCGCGCGCGGCTTCACGGTCATCGAGATGATGGTAGTTCTGTTGATCATCGCGGTTGTATCGGCCTTCGTAGTGCCTCAAGTAATGTCGTATATGCGAATGTACCGGTTGGGTGTTGGCGGGCGCAATGTTGCGACCGCATTACAACGGGCGAGATATTTAGCGACTTCCAACAACACGCTGGCCGGAGTCTTCGTGGCCGAAGTGCAACGCGTTGACATACAGCAGTACGACCCGACGGGCAAAGAGCCGCCGAAAAATATGGGCGCCGTACAACTACCCGTCGGTGTCACCTTTGCGACCGATGCTCCCAAGCAAATCGCTTTCGATGGCCGCGGTGTGATCTCGCCGATGCCAAGAGAGAGCCCGGCGATTCGACTCAACGGGTTCGATGGCTACTACCTGTTCGTGACCGTATCACCGACTGGTCAGGTGACCGTCTCGGAGGCTAAACGAGACGATCGCACGTAGCTCACCATCGACACGAATAACTAAAGAGCAGAGTCAAAAACATGGGACCAACTAATAAAGCAACAGTGACGCTAGCCGGCCGGTCGCGGATCCATAGCCGCGATGCGGCGGGGTTCACTATGATTGAAGCAATCATCGCGATGCTGGTTACTGTAGTGGGACTTGTCAGCATAGCCGGTATGTTCACCCTGGCGATGAAGACGAACGCCAGTTCGCGCAACTACACCACTGCGACGACCTTCGCGCAAGACAAGCTCGAGCAACTCGGCGCCGCTTCTTTTCAACGGCTTGTCGACCCCTCGAGGATGACCAACAATCCCGACAGTCACGGCGCGGATGACGCTTACATAGCCGGCAGCATCGAACACGATGCTCTGACGAGCGACGGCTCTTACTACTTCGACAAGATCATCATTGCGGGCCGCGATGATGTCGAGCCCGAAGGTACGGTGACGGTTGTCAGCCCGAACGGCACTGCAGAAACGCGCAGACCCGACGGAACGATCACCGCAGGGAATCCGTTTAGCGATGACCGCGTCACCTATTCGCGACGATGGGTGATCATGTCCAGCAGCGAACAGAACCCGGCTGATCGGCGATTGACGCTTGCCGTGCGGGTCAAAAGCGAGAATCCGTCTGCCGGCAAGGCGCCGGAGCTCGTCGATTTGTACACGGTTATGACGAATCAATAGCAAAGAGGGAACATTTCATGAAGACTATAGCCAGGAGCCAACCGGCAACCAGAGATTCACAGAAGCGAGTTTTCGAGAGGGCGTCTGCGCCTCGACGAGACCAGCGAGGGTTTACGCTCGCGGAGCTTCTGATCGCAATGGCGGTGTTCACGCTGATCATCGGGTCGGTGGTCACCCTGCTCGGCAAGAGCCAGACCATATTCAGGACAGAGCAAGGCGTGTCGGAGATGGACCAGAACGCCCGCCTGCTGATGGATTTCCTTACCCGCGACATTCAGCAATCGAAAGAGAACGCGCTGGGGCTCGGCTCCCGCTTTCGCTCGATCTATTCATACAACGGTCCTGAAGGAAAGACCGACGAAGTGACAATCATCTCCTCGGACACCGAATCGAAATTGCCGTCGGCAGCGCTTCCGCTCATCGCGGCGTCAACCTCGCCGTTCTCTACAGGCGACAGGTATGTTGAGATCCTGCCAAACGGTGCTTCGCGTATCGAGTCAATGGCGGTCGTCGACGGGCTCCTGCCCGACGAAGAGTTTGTCGTCAGCGCTTCTCAGGCGGACGGCTCTATCCAGTTCGACTTCATCAAGATCAAATCGGCGAAGGTAACAGCGGATGGCACCGTAGGTCTCAGCTTTGAGCCGGTCGATCACCGTGGCGTTGAGCCCGAAGTTGCCTTTGGCACCGTATACGAAGGCGGCTCATTCACTATGCGGCCCTGCGCGATCAAGCGCTATTTCGTCGACCGTAAGACGGATCACGATCATCCGACATTCGGGCTTTCGGTAAACGATGCGCCGCCCATCACTATCGCGCGAAACGTTGTGGCGTTTCAGGTTCGATATCTCGAAGTGAGAGACGGCGAAGCCGGGGGCCAGTGGGTTAAGGAACAAAACATCTCGCGGCAGTACAAGACAACCGCGCTTGAAGTCACCATGACCGCACGCACCGAGATCAAGAGCGATAAGCAGGCGGAACGTCTGGTCACTCTGGCGAGCGTCATCCGTCCCCGGTTCATATCCGGCGGAGCCTTCGGCTCATCCCCAGGCGGCGGAGGGGGCACTAGCTCCCCTGGTCTGCCGGGTGACCCAAGCGGCTCGGGTGGTGGCAGCGGAGCAGGCGGCGGAGATGGCTCGGGCATCAGCCCTGGCGGCGGCGGATACGCCGGCGGCTCAGGATCCGGTGGCCGAGCGGGCTTCGATTCCGATGGCAACCCGTACGACTCAGGCGCATTAGGCGCCGGTGGCTACAACCACGAGACCAGGCGGATCGGCAAGCAACCAAAGCTGGGCGAGCGATTGAATCCAAGATACTAGACGAACGATCGAGGACGCAACGAATGAAGACAGCGAGTCTGGGAGGCTATGCGATGTCGAAGAGAGGGAACTATTGCGAAAGGCGATTGACGCAGGTGGCTTCGAGCGAACACGTACCGGCCTATCAAGCCGATAGTCAACGAGGAATGGCGCTGATCGGCGTGATGCTGATCATGTCATTGTTGTTGATGCTAGCGCTCGCGGTGACTTTCACGTCTCTGTCGGATAAGTCCATCACCTCGAACTTCAAGAACCTGACGAGTGGTTTCTACGCCGCGGAGGCAGGCGTTAATAATCTGCATCGTCTGCTTCGTGACGACAAATTCGTACTCGGGTCACTGCCGGATCCTCCTCGGGTCTCGGTGGGTCAGCCGACCCTGAACCCTGATGCGTTCATTGCCGCCGCGGAGAAAGCATTCAACACAACCGAGTCCTTCCCGAATAACGCCGCATACAAAACCAAGATCACGATCACTGACATTCGAGTACCTTTCCCGGCGGGCGACAATGATCCCACGCACGCGGGCAGCCGCGTGAAACTGATCAACCCGTTGTACCCTCGGTTAGGCCAGGTCGAGCCCTACTCCGTGAGTTATCAAATGGACTCCGTAGGTGAAGGAATCGCCGGCTTGAACGGCGCGGTTACGCTTGTCGAAGAGGGGGTTGTCAATTTCAACCTGCTGGTCAAGGCTGAGGGTGGCGCCCTTCGCGTTGGCAGCTTCGCGGAATTCGCACTGTTCACGGATAAGTTCGATCCATACAACCCGGAAGGCCCGTTTATCTATCAGGGACTGGGCCCCGGCGACAGGTTTTCGGGCCGCATTCACACCAACGAGCGTTTCGGATTCTGGACAGTTGCGGATGGCTCCGATGCGCCGACGTTTCGCGGGTACGTTACCCAGGCCTACAAGTCGGCTAGCTACTATCGCCACGGTGGGGGAATGCCTCCGCCGCCAGTCGATGCTGACTCCGACATAGTTGACGGTGTACTTGTTGCGCCAAAGTTCCTCGCGGGATTCGATCGCGGGGTCGAGCCGATTCCGCCAACCGGCAACGCGTTTGATCAGGCCCGAGCGGTAATTGACGGCGGCTACCAGCTATCCGGAGGACCGCCGACTGATGGCGAATTGCACATGGCACTCCGGGCGGCGGGTGATCTTACAACCCCTCTCGCCGAACCTAAGGACCCTAACGCGACGACGCCGACTCTTGCGCGAGGCGTCTATCTTCCTTCAGACGGCGAGACCTTCTCGGGCAGCGGTATCTACGTTATGGGGGATGCCGATCAGGTTCTGTTGAGCGCTGATCCTTCCGGAAATCGGCAGGTCATCAAGATAACGCAAGGCAACCAGACGACAACGGTGGTTATCGATATTGATGCGGGGACGACCACGGTCGATGCGGGCAACGGCACGCGCACGCTGAGAGGAGTTCCCCGGGACCGCTCGATAGCGGACAAGGGCAATCGGTCGGCGGCATCCCTTTACGTTCGTGGTGATATAGCATCGCTTCACGGCCCTGGTCGCGACGCCAAGGAACAGCCTATACCCGCGATCGATTCCGACTTCGCGATAACAATTACCGCCGGGGGCATGGCGACCGGCGACGGCCGGCACCCGGTGGCCGGAGGAAGCGTCACGTTGACTGGAGACCTCACCTATGAGACACCGGTGGTCGATCCGGCAGGTAATCCCATCAACCCTGATGCGCATAACGTCCTTGGTATCTTTGCATCAGGTGGCAATATCAACATCCCGGGCGACGGCAGCGCGCCTGACAATCTGACCGTGCACGCCTCAATGGCGGCCTTCGAGTTGAAAGATCCTAGTGGCGACCCGATCATCGGGCCAAACGGCCGGCCTTTTGGAGGTCGCATCAGATCGGACGTCCTGAACTACGCAGGCCGACCCTTTAGGGGGAACTTCAACCTCGTAGGCGGAATGCAGTCTACCAATTACGACAACATGGGGGTGTACGATGGACAGTTCCACGGCTACATGTACAAGGGCAAGTGGGACCCGCGCTATGACAATGGTCAATCGCCGCCGTTCTATCCCGGTTATGTGGTTGAGAGCGGCGGACCTACCGGCGGGCCTTCGGTGAAGGCGCAAACAAACAGCCCGGTGGTGTTGTCATACAAGCGAATCTATTACGGGACTGGTCAGGTTGCGGCTGGCCAATAGGCTGAACACCTGTTGGCAGAATCTCACTTGGATTGCGCCGCCACTTTGTGTTGGCGGCGCTTTCTTTGAGGGAGCGAGTTTGAGTCATCCGGTAGCTGGTGCTTGCGAAGACGCCTGCCCATTGGTGCCTATTTGTTCGCCTTCTTGTTCACAAGCCTGTCGTTTTTCATTTAACCTCACTTCGAGATGGCTAAATCCCCAACTTTGCCAATGCCTCAATTGCCTGGCCCATCAGCATTGTCGCCTGGGGATGCGATGCTTCAAATAGCTCTATCCCTTCCTTCAGCCCGTCACCGAGTCGCTCTGATTCAGGCAGTCGCTCGCTCTCATCTGCCTCGAGAAGCTTTTTGATGTCGCTCATCAACGACTGAAGAAGATGTTGCTCGCCATCATCGACGGACTCGATGCGTTGAAGCTCGCGGTGCAATTGCTCGAGCCGGTTGTGAAGCTCCTGTTTAGTCATTTTGAGACCCTCTCACGGAAATAATGCAACGCCGTTAGCCTGCGGAAGAACGATACTTCTCATAAAGCGAATGAGTCAAAGATTGGTACGCTCCGGAGCTACTCCTCGACATTCTCAGTTGGCGGGATAGTATCCTCTTCCGGAGGGAGGGTCGTTTCTTCCTCGTCGTCCAGCAAGTTGTGATCGATGTGATATGGAAGGTCGGGATTGCGCGGGAGGGTTTCAGCGCCCCATCTCTCTAACCATTTCTGTTGCTGCCCCGATTCGGTTAATGATTGCTGCACGGAGTCGCTGGCCAACAGGGCGGTAGTCCTCGGATCTTCAGTCGGCGCAAGGCGTCCGCCGCTCACCTGAGCTAGCAGTATGGTGATATTGTCCTCGCCGCCCCGCTCGTTTGCCAGCTTGATGAGCGATTCACAAGCCTCCTTTAATGAACCGGATTGGTCGATGATCGCTTTCATTTCGTCGGCTCGCAGCTTGTTGGACAGACCGTCGCTGCAAAGCGCAAAGGTGTCCATGTCGCGCAGGGCCAACTCGTCTATCACGACGTTCAGATTTGTGGACGCGCCGAGCGCTTGCAGGATCACGTTGCGGTACGAGTGCCGCTCAGCCTCTTCCTCGGTTAGGTGGCCCGCCTCGACCAACTGCCCTACCAGCGATTGATCGCGGGTGATCTGTTGTATCCGGCCGGCTCTAATCAGGTAAGCCCGGCTGTCGCCCACCTGCCCAAAATACGCAGTTGTGCCTGATACCCCAACGGCGGTGAATGTCGCGCCCATGCCGGTGTACTCGGCTCGCTTTGCGCTCATCTCTAGAATATACAGATTTGCCAACTCGATCGAGAAGCGCAGGCGTTCGGAAAAAGGAAACTTTGAATACACCGGGCTGGCCTGAAGCTCGAGCATTCGATCGCGCACACACTCGACGGCGAGGCGGCTTGCGACTTCGCCTGCCAGGGCGCCTCCCATTCCGTCGGTAACGGCGAGGAGCGAGCCGTAGTGACTCTGAGTGAAGGTGGTGAGGCTCAAAGGAGGATTCTCGTCAGAATCGTCGGGCTTCCACGTGTCAGCGGTTGAAAGGTTTAAGACGAGAAAATTATCTTCATTGCCGGACCGAACCACGCCCACATCGCTCTTAGCGTATACGGATATTTTGAATGCGATTTCTTCCGCCATAAATCAGATCAGACCAGCCTGACGGAGCAACTCTAGCGACGCAGCCAACCCGAACAACTTATTCCACACACATAACCTGGGTTGGCGGTGATTATGATGGAATTCGCGTTCGATGGCAACGTCAGTAACCTGTGTGGTCGTCGCTCCCTTCCATCAACTCGCCCGGAAGTGCTCCGGACTACAAACCACGGTCTGCTTCAATCTTGCTCAGCGCCTGATCCAGATCGGCGATGATGTCTTCAACGTCTTCAATCCCCACTGAGACCCGCACTAGCCCGTCGGTGATGCCGAGGCGGTTGCGTTCCGTTTCAGGCACCGAGGCGTGGGTCATCGTCGCCGGATGCGAGATCAGCGTCTCCACCCCTCCAAGCGACTCGCCAAGCGTACACATCCTCACCGATTCGAGCACTCGCTTTGCGTTTTCAAGCGACCCGGTCTCGAAGGAGATCATTCCACCGAAACCGGACATCTGCCGTGATGCGAGCTCGTGCTGGGGATGCGACTTCAACCCGGGATAGTAGACTTTTTGAATTGCCGGATGTTCCGCAAGAAACTGTGCAACGATACGGCCGTTCTCATCGTGCTGACGCATGCGCACCGACAGCGTCTTCGTGCCGCGCATAACCAGCCAGGAATCCATCGGCGAAAGAATAGCGCCGGCCGCGTTTTGTATAAAAGACATCCTGGCAGTATCTTCTTCGTCGTTCAGAATCACAGCGCCGCCAACCCCGTCGCTATGGCCATTCAAATATTTGGTGGTCGAGTGGACGACGATGTCCGCTCCAAGCTCGAGCGGGTTTTGAAAATAAGGACTCATAAAAGTGTTGTCGACAACCAGCCGAATCCCGCGCCGCCGCGTTATTTCGGAAACAGCTCGAATGTCTACCAGAGACATCACAGGGTTGGTGGGTGTTTCGATGAATACCATCCGCGTTTCCGCCTTAACCGCTTCTTCAACATTTGAAGGCTCGCGTGCGTCCACGTAGCTGAACTGAAGTCCGAAATTCCTTAGCACCTTGTCAAACAGGCGAAATGTTCCGCCGTAGGTGTTGTCGCTGACGATCACGTGATCGCCGGCCTTTAGCAAAGTCATCACCGCATTCGTTGCGGCCATCCCCGACGCGAACGCGAAGCACGCCCGACCGCCTTCGAGTGCGGCCAGGTTTTGCTCAAGCGCCATCCGGGTCGGGTTTTGGGTCCGGGCATACTCGAAACCCTTATGCTTACCCAGACCCTGCTGCGCGTAGGTCGAGGTTTGATAAATAGGCACGCTGACCGCGCCCGTTGTCGGATCGGGTTCCTGGCCGGCGTGTATCGCCTTCGTAGAAAACTTCATTTGTTAGTCTCCGTCCGATCTTATTCGTTTGTTAATCTAGCACTTTCAGAAGCCTTTGGCATGTCCGACAAACTTCAGTTCCGGCAAACTTCAGTTTCTCGCCGCATGCCGGAATAGCCCGAGAAACTGAAGGTTGTCGGACAAACAAGCGAAGGAACCGGTGGTTCGTTGAATAGAATCTTCGAATGATTGTATAGTCTCAATCACCGCTACAATCTGGATGGCCTATTTGAGCAACAAACTCTATCATAGATTCGCCGCGATGTCCCGATTCGTTTCAACGGCGAGGCCTTCAATCAAGACGAATCCACGCGGCCGGAATAGCCGTTGGTGCCGTCGCCATCTGCCTTTTCGGCACGAACAAGCTATAACCCGCGAGGTGCGGGCGCAAGAGTCCAGCGCCGCCGAGACAGGCATCGCCCGTACCGAGAATCTGGAGATGATTGTTCGCGCCGGGTTCGGGCGACTCGAAGTGAGCAACTGGACGGGAAGCTGGGTTCCGTTCCGCGTTAGCCTCGCGAATCAGGGTCCGCCGATCTCCGGCAGGCTGATCGTTCACTGCGAGTCATCGGCGAATCCGAACCCGCAAGTGCGGGAGTACGTGAAGGATATTCAATTGCCGACAGGCTCGCGCCAGCTTCACGAGATCTCCGCCTTTCTCAATTCAGGCGAGAGCCCGATCGTGCGGTTCCAGTCGGGCGATCGCGTGGTCGCCGAGACCAGAGTCAACGTTGAAAGAAGCTACATGATGAGCGATCAGCTGGCGATCGGTGTTCTCGACACCGACTCGACCACGCTCAACAACATTTCCTCGGCGGAAATCATTCGAGTGCCAAACCGCGCGCCTTTCAAGAGCGCGGCCCCCGCCGGCGGCCAGCTACCGCAACTCGATTCTCAAGTGGCGATGTCACTACAGCCTTCGTCGACTCAAGGTCCACGGCGAGGCCGGTTCCCGCCAAGCTATGGACGTCCTACACTTCTGGCGCATCCGATGGTGATCGCCGCCGAAGATCTCCCGCGCGAGTTCATTTCCTATGATCAGCTCGACGCGGTCGTGATCGGAGACGAGCCGTTGAATCAACTTGCCGAGGACCAAACGCGCGCTCTAAGACTGTGGGTGGCTTCCGGTGGACTGCTGGTCGTCACTGGTGGGGCGGACATCGCGGGGTTGCGGGCGATTGGGCTCGGATCGATCTTGCCGGTTGAAGTGGAGGCAACGACGAGTGTCCCTTCGCTCTCGGCGTTGACCGACGTGTACGGCTCGTTCGATTCGACTGATCGGCTGGAATTAATGACGGGTCAGTTGAAGCCTGGTGCTTATGCTCTGCTCGGCGCGGATGACAGGCCCGTTGTCGCCCAGAAGAGCTACGGAAGCGGGCTCGTGCGGTTTGTGGCGATCAATCCGAAGCTTAATCCTTACCGCGGCTGGAGCGGGGCGAAAGATCTGTGGACGGATCTGCTGTTGCCCTCGGCAGAGCCAAAACCGAAGCACATCAATTGGATCACATCCGGGCGGAGAGGAAACTCCTCGTCGAACAGAGGGGGTGTTCAGGGATTCCTGTTTCATCTCGCGGAGATCAAACCGCCCTCTCCGAGGTACGTTCTGCTCTTTCTGCTGGCGTATGTGGTGGCCCTTGGGCCGATCAACTACCTTGTGCTGCGATGGAGGCGTAAGATCGATTTTGCGTGGGTGACTATTCCTGCGGTGGTCATCACATTTGCGATTGTCAGCATTACGGTTGCGCGGATAGGCCGCGGCGCGGATTCGATACTCGCCGACTCGTCACTCGTTGAGCTTCATCAACCTGAAGGTATCTCTTGTGTGGCGAGCGGACTGCTGATGATGCCGGCAACAAAGGGCATTCAGGAGGTCACGTTCGAGGGCCCCGACACGTACGTCAACGACGTGTACAACGGGAATCAAGGCTCGAGCGCGTCGGCCATCGGCAACATCGAGTGCGAGCGCGGCTCAGGGGAGTTCACCCTGCGCGTGCCGATGACAACCTGGACCTCCGGTTTTTTCCAGGTGAGATCGATGAACGAAGGCGTTCAGCCGCTGGTGTCCGCCTCCCCGATCGAGTCATCGGTGGTGGTCAGAAACCTCGGTGACGCGCAGATCAGCAAAGCGGTCTATTTGAGTTCGGAAGGCATGTCGGACTTGTTCGATATCGCCGCCGGGCACGAACAACGAGTTTCGATTTCGCAGCCGCAGTCGTTGGCGTTTAACAGTTGGTACCTGACGCAATTTGAACAGGGAAGCGACGAAGCAGAACTCTTTCAGGATCTTGGAGCTATGCTGGATCGAGAGATAGGCGGAGACCGCGCAATTACGCAAGGATTTTTCAGCACTCAATTGTTGACGGACGCGATCAAGCGGCTCGAACGTCCGCTGCTGATTGGGTTCGTCGACAAGGATCCTGCGAGAATCGAGTTTCCGGGTTCGTCCAGGCGCCGCAGCAAGGCGTTGTACGTTGTGCACTTATAGTTTCTGGTTTCTAGTTTCTGGTTTCTGTTTTTGTATTTGAAGGCCCGAACTTTTGGCAGGCATGAAGTTAAGGTTCGGGAGAGAAGAGAAACAAGAAGCGAGCAACCCAAACTAGAAACCAGAAACCAGAAACTAGAAACTGACAATCCAATGATCAAACTCGAAAACGTGTCGAAGTACTATAGGGACTTTCCGGCCGTGCTCGATGTCAGCTTAGAGATTGGGCGAGGCGAAGTGTTTGGATTCATCGGCCCGAATGGCGCGGGCAAGACTACCACCATCAAGATGCTCTCGACTCTTATGCTCCCGACCGAAGGCAAGTTGACCGTCGGAGGCTTCGACGTTGTGAGCGAGCCCCACGAAGTGCGTCGCTTGATCGGCTACATGCCCGATAGTTTTGGCGTGTATGACGATTTGCTGGTTTGGGAATACCTCGACTATTTTGCCGCGCTTTACAGGCTGAGCCCCGCCGGGCGCAAGCGAGCAATCTCTGACGTGCTCGAACTGACGGATCTCACCGTGAAACGCGGCTCACAGGTCATGAGTTTGTCGCGCGGAATGAAGCAGCGGCTGTGTCTTGCCAAGACGCTGTTGCACGATCCGGCGGTGTTGATGCTGGACGAGCCGGCATCGGGACTCGATCCACATGCGCGAATCGAGATCCGCGAGTTGATTCGGGAGCTTTGCCGAATGGGCAAGACCGTCCTGGTCTCCTCGCACATCCTTACCGAGCTTGCTGACTTTTGTACTTCGATTGGAATAATCGAAGCGGGACGGCTTCTCGCGGCTGGGCGAATCGACGAAATTACCGCGAGACTTGCGGGGAACGTAGTCGTAGATATCACGGTAAAAGGCGATCCGCGGATTGCGCTGGAGGTGCTTGCTGAGCGCCCTGACGTCACTCGCACGACCTGTGACGGGCGAGTGATTCGCATCGAGTACGGGGGAGAGGCCGACGACATAGACGAATTGCTCGCATACCTGGTGGGCCGCGGCATTCCGCTCTTGGGCTTTTCTCGAACCGAGGCCAACCTTGAAGACATTTTCTTGAAGGTGACCAGGGGAGTGGTTGCTTAAGATCGGTTTCTGGTTTCTGGTTTCTGTTTCTGGTGGTCTTAGGCGTTAAGTGGTGCTGTAGGGTAATCAAATCAGAAACCAGAAACTAGAAACCAGAGACCTTAGAAAAATGGATTTTTCAAATCCCATCCTCATTAAAGAAATGCGGAGCCGGATGCGCGGCACGCGGGCGTTTCTTGTGCTGACCGGTTACGTCGCCACGCTGAGCGTGATCATCAGCTTGATCTACATCGTTATTCACAAGAACGCTCCTACAACTGTTGTCAACCAGGCAGGGTCGGTCTTGACGCCCGTGTTGATCTATGTGCAGATGGGATTGATCTGCCTGATCGCTCCTACCTTTTCGGCCAGCGCGATCTCGTCGGAGCGCGAGCAGCAGACATTCGATCTACTGATCGCTTCGCTTGCGCAGCCCTCCACGATCTTATTTGGAAAAGTCGGGGCAGCGTTGTCGTATCTTTTTCTCACTCTGTTTGGTTCGCTGCCCTTGATCGCCCTTACTTATTCGCTGGGCGGCGTAGCGTTGCGCGACATCGCGATCGCTTACCTGATCATGGTCGTCTCCGGCGTGACGTTTTGCTCGATGAGTTTTTTCTGGTCTACGCTGATTCGCCGAGGCGTGCTGGCGCAACTGACAAGCCTGATTGCGGTTATCTTCCTGGTCGCGGCGATGCCGGCGCTGGCGCTGTTCTTTTCGGCGTTGGCTGGGAACTTCAACGCAGCTCCATCGCAGGCATTCCTGAACATTGTGTTCCTGCTTTTGAGGACAAATCCGTTCGCCGCGATCGCGTCGCAGATTCCGGGGATTCCGATCCCTGCTAACGTCTGGCTTCACGACGTTCCGGTGTGGGTTACGCAAGTGATATTCTATCTGCTCTTGACCTCTGTGAGTTTGTTTTTGAGTTTGAGGCGGTTGCAGAGAGTTAGAAGCTGGATATGAGCGAAGCCGTAGTGAAAATCGTTAGACTCGAGCGCCGCGTGATGTGGCGCCAGCGCTTGCTGTCGCTGCAAGATGGTTTTGCTCTTGCGGTGATGATGTCCGGGTTTGCCGCTGCAGGGGTCGTGGTGCTCTCGCGACTGCGACCATTTGCGATGCCGGTGTGGCCGGTAATCCTCGCCGCGGTGAGTCTCTCAATTGCGGCAGCGCTGACTCACTGGTTCCTTACTCACGCAAGCGAGAGTGACGCGGCCTTTCTGATTGATAAATCGCTCAACCTTGAGGACAGAGTGGTCACGTCGCGGTTGATCATCGAGCGCGGCGGACCCAGCGGCAGGTTTGAGGAAGCGCTGATTGAAGACGCCGCCCATCGGTTGGGCGATCGGCGCGCATCCACCGTCGTTCCGCATAAAACACGCGGTTGGTACATCTTTTCGCTGTTGTCGATGATTGGACTCGCGGTTGCGCTTATGCTCCCCGCCGGTTCGATTCCGGCCAATGAGACATTGGCGGCTGAGCGCGCCGACATTGAGAGCGCGGGCGAGCATCTTGAGCAGACCGCCGCCGAGGTTGAGCAGGCGGCACCGCCCGGAAGCGAGACCGGGGCGCTGGCGAAGGAACAGGCGGAGGTTGGAAGAGGGTTCCGGCGTTCCGTTGCTACTCGCGCGGAAGCGTTAAAGAGGCTAAGCGCGCTTGAAGAGCGAATACGCCGGCGCCACGATGATCTTGCGAGCACGCGCGCGGATGAAATAGTCAGCCTGGCAGATCGACGGCTGGGCAGCGCTCTCTCTACCTTGTCCACACCACGACGAACTGGGGTCGAGCCGGATGAAAGCGCTCTACCTGCCGGCCAGCCGCCTGGTGCGTCGAGAAATGGTTCCCGAAAAAGGGCCCGCGTGACAGATCCGAGAGACGCAAAAGGTGAACAACCTGGTCGTTGATGCGGTATCGGCCGCAGGACAGAAGCAAGCGGAGCCACAGAAGCGGCGACAGGAGCCAGTTCCAGGGAAGGGAAATCGGAATGCCCAGTCGGTTCAGGCCGCACCAACCGATGCCCGCCCCAATGTCACCAAGGAAGTTGCCCGCGAACCCGGCGCGACGATGGATCCGAAGCAGAGCGATCAACAGCCTGGAGATGCGAAGGCCGGCGACGAAAAGACGAGTGATCAGAACGCCGCTGAGCGGAAGGCCAATGATAGTCAATCTATTGAACTGCCCGCGGGTTCGCTGGATGCACTCAAAGCAGTTCCGGACGTGATCGCTGAGCAGGCGGCAAGGGCTCTGCCAAACGTGTCTGAGGAGTTATTGAAGAAGGCCGCCGAGCTGCGCGCAAACGAATTGAGTTCGGCTGACATTGAGAGGCTCCGAAAGGCAGCTGAGTTACTTTCACGCGATCTCTCACAAATCGCACAGTCGAAGGATCTACAGAAGGCGCTGCAGGAAATGTCCCATCAAGTTCGACCAGAGCAGATCGAACAGGTTGCGCGGCGACTGGGCAATCAGGAACAGCTCAAAAAAGAACTTGACGCAGCAGCCCGCTTGCTGTCCGAGAACCAGCAGGCAAAAGAGATAGTTGGGGGACTCTCGAAACAGTTCGCCCGCATTCGAGACGAAAAGCGTCAACGGGACGACGGCGAGAGGCCCGGCCGCAGGTCGGTATCGGTCGACAATGGGTCACGCTCGGGCAATCAGACTTCGCCGGGCAGTCGGCCCAACGCAAGCGCGGCACTCGAGAAGTTGGACACCGCCGTCGATAGACGGTATCCGGGTCAGGGAAGAGAGGCGAGCCTGAAGGGTAAGCTTCAGCCGGGCTCTGGAGGCGAATACTTGTACCTGCAATCGAAAGCAGGCGTTGGAGCTGCGCGCGCGCCGTATTCTTCGGCTTATCCGCAGTATCGCCGCGAGGCCGAGCGATCGGTTCAGCGCAGTCAAGTTCCGGCCGGTCTGCGCTCGGTCATTCGCAAGTATTTTGATGCGATCAATCCGGATGCGAAGAGATAAAGGTCAACGTGAGTCAAACAGGAGAAAGAAATGGATCAGCGAGACAAGGACCGGTTGCTAAGCAACTTAAGGTCGCTTCCCAACGAGCTCGACGACTTGTTTTGGGGCCTCGACGAAGACACGTTGAGATGGCGCCCCATCCCCCACAAATGGTCAGTGAAGGAAATCATGTGTCACCTGCGAGACATGGAACGTCTCGCGTATCTGGCGCGCTATCGACGCATACTCACCGAAGACAACCCGCTGCTCGTCAGTGTTGACCAGAACCAGATTGCAATTGAGAACGACTACATTAATCAAGATGCGAAGGCTGCGCTTGAAGAGTTCAAAGGGCTGCGTGGGGAAACGATCCGAACTCTCGAGGGTGCCCCACCTGAAAGCTGGTCGCGTGGCGGAACGCACTCGACAGATGGCCCAATGACTGTCGAGCAACTTGTCGTGCGCCAGATCAGAGGTAACGACCTCAACCATCTCATTCAGATGAAGGACATTGTCAGACTGAAGATGCCGTGGTGAGAAGGGAGATCGGGATCGGGAATGAAAATTGACGTTTGAAAAGTGAAAATTGCAAATTGAAACTCATCGTCACGAGGAGCCGGGTTGCATCGGCAAATCTTGATTTTTCAATTCAATTTTCATTTTTCAATTCTCCGCTTATTGCGCTGACTTCCTATGCAAACCTTAGGTGACCTGAAGACGAAGGTTCAGGACTATGTGGCCAAGTTCGGCGCGCTGCGTTCTGAGATTGGGAGAGTGATTGTGGGCCAGCAAGAGATCGTCGAGGCGACTCTGCTGGCACTGATGGCCGGTGGTCACGTTCTGCTTGAAGGCGTTCCTGGCCTCGGAAAGACCCTGCTGGTCCGGACCCTCGGTGAGACACTGGGACTCGACTTCGCGCGAGTGCAGTTCACCCCTGACCTCATGCCCGCGGACATCACCGGCACCAATATCATTTTCGAAAACGAGACGGGCGACAAGCTGTTTCGATTTCAGCCCGGCCCCGTTTTCACCAACCTGTTGTTAGCGGACGAAATCAATCGAGCAACGCCAAAGACACAGTCAGCGCTTTTGGAGGCGATGCAGGAACGGCAGGTGACGGTCGGTGCAACCACCTATCCGCTTGAAGGAGTGTTCTTCGTGTTGGCGACTCAGAACCCACTCGAGATGGAGGGTACGTATCCGCTGCCCGAAGCTCAACTCGATCGGTTTATCTACAAACTGGTGATCAACTACCCTACGCGTGCTGATCTGATAGAAGTGCTGCGGCGGACGACATCCGAGGACTTGCCACACGCGGATAATATTCTCACGCCAGACGAGCTGATCGAGATGCGAACGCTTGTTCGCCAAGTCATCATTGCTCCTCATGTGGAAGAACTGGCAGCCGATTTGCTGTTGAGGACACATCCCGATAGCCAAGGCGCGCCCGAGTCGGTACGCAAGTATGTGCGCTACGGCGCAAGCCCGCGAGGAGCGCAGGCGATGGTACTTACGGCTAAAGCGCGCGCATTGTTAGCGGGCCGCTACAACGTCAGCACGGCAGATATTGTCTCGGTCGCGAAGCCTTCATTGCGTCACAGGATCATTCTGAACTTTGAGGGCGAGGCTGATGGATTGAGCACGGATTCGATACTCGATGATGTCCTCGCGTAGTATGGGCGAAGCCAGAGAAAGCCTTCTCGATCCCCCATTCCTGAGAAAGCTCGAGCGCCTCAGAATACAGGCGCGACGGGCGTTTCCGGGCACGACACGTGGCGAACGGCGGTCCACCCGTCGAGGCGCGTCGGTCGAATTCAGAGATTTTAGGAAATACGAGGCCGGCGATGATTTTCGGCACGTCGATTGGAGCATCTTCGCGAGGCTCGAACGGCTGATGCTTCGTCAGTTTGTCGAAGAAGAAGACGTGAGGATCGATATCCTCATCGACCAGAGCCGCTCGATGTCTTTTGGCGAACCGATGACCAAGTTTGACTTTGCGCGACGAGCGGCCGCCGCGCTCGCGTTCCTCGCAGTCAGTAGTCTCGATCGGGTCGGCGTAGCTACGTTCGATTCAGACTTGAGGGCACGGATCCGAGCGCTTCGAGGCCGCGGCCATCTGCATGCGGTGCTGGCGTTTCTCGAACACCTCTCGCTCGAATCACCTGAAACCACGTCACCCGAAGCGCTTACCGCGGGCAGACGCCCGATCAGCCCAGAAGCAGTTACCAGCCTCAGCGGGGTGATCAGAGGGTACCAGCGATCAAACGCCAAACCCGGGGTCGTCTTTGTTATTTCTGATTTTCTGGACGAGGGCGACTTCCGAAGGGAGATGAAACTGCTGGCGCAACGGGGGTTCGATCTCAACCTGATTCAGGTGCTCGCGACTGAAGAATTACAACCGCTGATAATTGGCGATCTGATCCTTGTGGATTCCGAGAGCGGCGCCGCGCGAGAGGTTACCGTTAATCATCGCGTGCTGGACGCGTATCGTTCGTCGCTTGCGTCTTACACAACATCGCTTGAATCATTCTGCAGGGCGAGCGGTATTGGATACACGATGGTCACTGTCGATGTGTCATTCGAGGATCTCCTGTTGAAAAACCTGATCGAGGGCAGAATGGCTGAGTAGTCACTCGGGTACCCCACCTTGCGTTTTGAGATTTGCACCAGTATGAGCTTACAAGCGTCGAAAAACGCACCCCGGAATGCGATGTTCCTCTAGACGAAATGGTGCGTTGACCGCCGCTCGAACGCCGTGTACTATCCGGTCAGGCTGAGGGCTTCTGCAAAGCTGGTGATGATTTGCTAATTTTTTACCAATGCTAACGCAACGGGGGCCATTGACAGCTCTGGCAGGCGCGATGCCCCGCATCGATCGGGGATGTCAAATGCCGGAGCCTGGGTTACCCACCTGTTTTAAGACAGGTTCAAAGTTAGCAGGTCACACGGCCGCGCGGTTGCCCTCCAGCGTTTTATTCTACGATCCGCGACCTTTCTGCGCCTTGAATACCCCGCGGTCATTCTCATAATAGGAACCGGAGCATTATCAAATCATGGCATTCTGGAAACGAAAGAAAGAACCTGAGTTCATTTCTCTTGGGCTGAACCGTGCCGCTACTGCCGAGGAAGAAGCGATCGCCGCTCGGCGGGACGAAGGTCCCGAACCCGAGTTCTTCGAGAAGTTCGCGGAAGCTGTCGCCTCGACACGTGAAAACCTCGCCGAGCGAATCGATACCGTGATTGGCGGACGGCGCGAGATCGACGCCACTGTCCTCGACGAGTTGGAAGAAGCGCTGATCGGCGCGGACATTGGTGCGCAGACTTCTCTCGGGATAATCGAGAAGGCGCGGCAACAAGTGAATCGGAAACAGCTCAGCGACGTCGATGAGTTGAAGCGGCTGATCAAATCGGAGCTGAGGGAGATCCTGGATGCGGCGGAGCGTAATCGACAAATCGGCACCGTGGCGTCCGAGACCGAAGTTCCGCTTGAGATCAGGCCGTACATAATAATGGTTGTCGGCGTAAACGGGGTTGGGAAAACCACAACGATAGGCAAGCTGGCCCATCGCATCAAGAGCGAAGGCAACGAGGTGCTGATCTGCGCCGCTGATACGTTCCGCGCCGCCGCTAATGATCAGCTTGCGATATGGGCCGAACGCTCGGGAGTGCCGCTTATTCAGCAGAAGCCCGGCACGGATCCCTCAGCGGTGTTGTTCGATTCGATACAAGCGGCAAAGGCTCGCAACGCTGATGTGTTGATCATAGATACCGCCGGTCGGCTGCACACCAAGACGAACCTCATGCTGGAGCTTGAAAAGATGCGACGTATCGCGGGCCGCGAAGTCGAAGGCGCGCCTCACGAGGTGCTCTTGATAATGGACGCAGTAACCGGCCAGAACGGTCTTGAGCAGGCCCGCCAGTTCACAAAAGCGGTGCCGGTGACCGGGCTCGTTCTAACCAAGCTTGATGGAACGGCCAAGGGTGGAATCGTGATCGCGATAGCCAAGGAGCTTGGAATTCCGATCCGCTACGTTGGCGTCGGCGAGCAGATGAATGATCTGATCGAGTTCTCGCCCGAAGCCTATATCAACGGATTGTTTACATGAGGCCCAACGAAAAATGAGCCGGGACTCTACTTCCTGGTGCTTCGCATCTCTTTCAATCTCTTCTCGCCGAGCGGTCCGTCGCCTTCCTCAATCTTGAAGCTGGCTTTCATCTCCTGCCAGAAACCCGGTTGGTACCTGAGATTGATCAACGCGATGACGATCATCGCCAGCAGTGCTCCGATCCCAGCCATGGTCATGTCTTTCTGTGCGTCCCAGACGTCACCTTGCGATCCGAGGAAAGCCAGCCCAGCCTCGGGATCCACGTTCGCCGCTGCCAGCCACTCGATGATCTCGTAGGCCGCTGAGAATGCAAGGGTCACGTCGAACGGTAGATAGTATCCCCAGAATCCCTTTACCCGCGTAACCCGAAGAAAGACCTCGCGGATTGGATACGCTAACAAAAACCCAAACGAAAAGTGCACCAACCGGTCGTACATGTTCCGGCTTGCGCCCAGCCAATTCTGCAGCACGTCGCCGAACGGAACCTCGGCGTAGGTATAGTGTGCGCCGATCACATGCAGCACCATAAACAGCGTGATCAGCGTGTACGACACGTCCGACAGTTTGAAATATCTGCCGGTCAGGAGGATGATCGGCACGAAGATAAAGACCAGATAGTTCTCGAGCAACCAATCGTGACGATAAGACGGATTGATCGCCGCCCACACCCAAACCGCGACGAAGACTAATAGAAGAGCCTTAAGGTATCGAGTCATAAAATATGAAGCGGGTTGAAATAGTGCGTCTCCCGTGTAAGGCGCAGCATAGCCTGCGGCATACGCCTAATCAAGTGATTAGACGATCAACCTTGACATGGGAAATAACAACAAAATTGCCATTCGGTTAACCTGCTAAACATCGAGATAGTGGACTTTGACGCGCAACTCGCATTTAGCGCGGCCTCACTTCGCCTTGCCACAAAGAGATCCGGATTGTCGCTTGGTGATCGATGTTGTCTTGCGCTTGGGACCGTGCGAAAGGCGACTGTTCTCACAGCGGAACGCAGCTGGTCGAAGCTCAACATCGGCGCAAGGGTAAAGCAGATTCGTTGACCCTGCTCGAGAGAATCGCGCTCTCAATTTGACCCGCTCGCTCAATCCTCTCAGAGACCACCATCCGCATTCCATATTTCGGTCGCAGGGTGATCATTGGCTTTGGCTCGACACGCTGCCCCGGAACCAGCCTCATCCTCCATTGACGCGCGATGGTCGCGATCAGCAGCGCTCCTTCCATCCATGCAAACTGTTCACCTATGCAGACGCGAGGGCCGCCGCCGAACGGAAAATACGAGAACTTGGGCCGAGTTTCTCGAGCCTCCGGCGTCCAGCGCTCCGGATCGAACCTGAAAGGGTCCGGAAAGAATCGCGAATCGTGGTGCATGACCCAGGGGCTCATCAGAACTATCGACTCCGCGGGCACGACATACTGTCCGATTTGGTAGTCGGCCACGACGCGGCGGCCCATTGTCCACGCCGGCGGATACATTCTCATCGCCTCGGCAAAAACCATCTCGGTGTAGCGCAGCCGCATGACGTCGGCGGCGGTTGGGGTCTTGCCGGCAAGCACGGTGTCGATTTCATCGTGCAACTTCGCTTCAACCTGGGGATGCTGCGAGACCAGATACCAGGTCCACGTTAGCGCGTTCGCGGTCGTCTCGTGGCCGGCGATAAACAGGGTCATCGCTTCGTCGCGCAGTTGCTCGTCGGTCATGCTGCCGCCGTCGCCCTCCTCGTCCTGCGCGAGCAATAGCATCGAGAGCAGATCACCGCGATCCTCGCCCGACACCCGCCTCTCGTTGATGATCCGATAGATGGTCGAGTCGAGCCGCTCTTTGGCTTTGAGCCATCGAACGTTGCCTGGAAGGGGCAGCTTCTCGAGGAGGCCGGCAAACGGATTTGTTATTCGCTCGAAGAGCTGCATTACGTCGGTGAGCGCCTTGCCGATTTCGGGAGCCTCGGATTCCACATCGGCGTCAAACAGGGTCTTGCCGACGATCGCCAGAGTAAGACGCATCATCTCCTGCCAGATGTCTTGCGTTTCGCCGTCTCGCCAGCGCGCGCTTGTTCGCGCGGCGTGATCGGTCATTATTTCCGCGTAAGCATTGATGCGCTGACGATGAAACGCCGGCTGCGCGAGCCTGCGCTGCCGACGATGAAACTCACCCTCGCTGGTGAGCAAACCCTCTCCGAGAAACTTCTTGGCCATCTGGAGCCCGCGACTCTTGGCGAAGTTGCGATTGTTGGTGACCAGCACGTCTTTTATGTAATCGGGATGATTGAGAAGATAGATGTCCTGTGGGCCAAGCTTGAAGTGAACGATATCGCCGTGCTCGCGCGCGAGTTTGCTAAGAAACCTCGGCGGGTCACGGCGGAACTCGAGCAGGTGGCCCACGAATGGTTTTCCGGGTGAACTCGGTGGACTTGTGACGGCCTGAATCATAAAGAACTCTCGTCTTACTGTGCGTGATAATTATGCACGGTGCCCCGGCGAAACCGCCAGCGCGCGTAGCTGCTAGCCTGCATAGCGCTCCTCTACAGTCGCCGCAAAGACGAATGCTCCAATCATCCCCACGATTCCAGCCGCTATGAAAGGAGTTTCAGGCGCGATCCTCCACAGCAGCCCACCGATCGCCGCCGCGGGCGAGATCGAAAGACTTCGAATCAGGTAGTAGAGCCCAACCGTGCGCGCTCGCAGGTGGGGCACCGCGAAGTCGACGATCATAGCTTTGCGCGAGGGTTCGCCGATCTCACGCAAACCGCCGACGATGAACGCGAGAATCAGTGAGGTGAAGCTCGACGAAAGGACGATCGCAACCGGGAAAAGGGCGAAGCATACGAACGTCGCAATGACAAACGGTTTGCGGCCGAAGCGGTCAGCAAGTTTCGCAGCGGGGACATAAACCAAAATCGAAGTCGCCAGTTGTATCGCCACGAGCCCACCGTATTTCGCGACGCTAATGCCGATGATGTTTGTCACATAGAGAATGATCAGAACGTCGGGCAAGCCCTCGCACATGCGGATGATGATGTCGGATATGAGCAAACGCTTGAGCGCGGCGTGAAAGCTGTGCCATACGCCTCCGATGTTGACTGGTTCTCCCGGTGCGATCGGTATGTTGATGGCCAGAACGATCAGAACCGTGACGGCTGCGAGCGCGAGTGTAATGATCAGACCGGCTCTTATCCCGCTCTGAATTCCCAACGTCGCAATCATTGCGCCACCGATCAGAGGCGCAACTGCCATCGGCACCCGTTTGATCAACGACTGGAAGGTGAATCCGATGGCGCGTTTGTTCTGCGGGAGCGCATCGCCGATCACCGAGAATATCGCCGGTGAGGCCATGCTTGCCCATCCCATCGCAAACGCTAACCCCAGGAACACAAACGGCCACGACGGGCTGAACAAGTAGATCACGTATCCAGTGGATGCCATTGCTATGAACACAAGAAATGCGCGCCGCCGGCCCACACGGTCAGCAAGCCAGCCGCCCGGGTACTGATAGATAGCATCGAAAAAGTCTTTGACAGTTCCGAACAGCCCGATGACCACGGTTCCAGCTCCGAGCGCTTCAAGGTACTTGGGCAGGAACTTCTTCCACAGTTCTTCGCCCATGCTGAACATGAAGACCGCTGCGGAAGCAGCGGCAACGTTGCGCTCGAGTCCCAGCGCATCGCGAAGCCGGTTGGATTCTCGCGGCTCGACAACGGGTGTAGCAGGTTCGTCATTCATCAAATCAAAACACGCGTAGAGATCTTCAAGCCTGCGAGAAGTCCTGTCTCATCAGGCCAACAACGTTGCGTCCTGCGACCGCCTCGGTCTCCATTGTTGAGACGGCCGACTCCATCGCATTCGCATAGTAGAGCCGTGGCCCCAAACGGAATGGCGGCCAGGGTTGAGCTGGCTTGAGCACCGGATAGGCTCGCCACACAAAGCGCTCGACTTCTGATGGTCTTTCAAACAACTCGCCGATCTGGTCGTCGGTCAGCGCCTCTCGTGAGAACACTTTGTAGATCGGCTGATGCGTGGTGGGCGAGGTGCCTAACCTTCCGACCGAAGAGAACCACAGCCGCGGGTTCTCTGTTGTGAGAATTGTACCGGGCAGGGCTTCTATCGATTGACCAAAGAACCGGGCGTTCAACTCGCCGGCGACGAACGTTGCATGGGTGACCTGATATGAACGGGCTGGTAGCGCCGACGCTGCCGCGATCTCGCCTTCGAACTCTATCGACGCGAGTTCCAGCGGCGTAGCGATGATGATCGCGTCAAAACCAGGAGCCCTTCCTCGGTTCGTCGTGATTGAATATTGATTTGAGTTGCTGCTATCCACCGAGATCTTGAGAACCCGGGCGCTCTTCGTAACATCTCCGTTGGCGTGCTTCAGCAGGCGCTCGCAGACTTGTGCATTGCCTCCCCGCACGGAGAACAAATGCCCTCCAGCAAAGCCGGCTCCGGCAAGCGAGATCAGATTCACGAACGCGTGAATGTCGCTGTCTTGACCGTAGTTGTTCCGTGATATCCCGTCGATGAACTCCTCTACGAAATTGTCAGAGATGCGATGGCGATGAAAGAACGCCCGGCTTGGCTCCCCGCACAGTTGATACAACCCAAGCTCGGCAAACATCTCTTCTGGCGTCGAGTAAGCGCGCCTGCTTCGCTGGAGGTCGTAAATACGGACCCACTTCTTGACCGCTGATTTGACGATTCTGCGAATCCGAAGGGGCGTCAGACCGTAGCGTCCAAACATGAGTGCGGCGGTGCGCAGACCTGATCGATGACTCCTGAAGAGGAAAGCGTCTCCATTCCAGACGCCAAAGGTAGGCGGCGATTCGCTGTTGCGGTCCTGAGGCGGAGAATGCGTCAACTCTAACTCCGAGATGAACCGGGTCAGATACTCGTTTGATGAATGCATCAGGGTGGCGCCGGTTTCGATCAACGCTCCAGCGAAGGGCCGGTGCTGGATGCGCCCACCGATCTGCGCGCTCTGCTCGAACACGACGATCGACAAGTCCGAGCCGAACGCTGCGTGAGCGAAGTACGCCGCTGCGGAACCTGCGATCCCGGCTCCGATGATTGCAACACGATGGGTCGCGGACGAGTTGTGCAATAACATTCCTTGAAGCAAGCGCGCTAAAAGCCTTCCCGACCATACGCCGCGTCCAAATGGACGTTGGGTTTGGATCCGGTGGCCCCAACCCTTACTTACTTTGCTTCGTGCCTTTCAACTCCTTGTACATATCTTCAACATTTGGCTGCGCGAAATTCTGAAAAGCGAAGCTCCTGTACTTATCCGGCAGCTTCAACTGCTCCTTTTCCTGTTCGACTGTCAGGCCATCGGCAATTCCTCTCTTCACTCGATTCCGGAGATCATCGAGATAGTCTCTGAAGTCACGCATCTCTGTCGCCGTCGCGACATCTCCGTGGCCCGGGATGAACTTCGAAGTTGGATGGTTGGTGAGAATCTTGTCGAGAGAGGGAATCCAATCATTGACCGTGGCATCGACAAGGTTGGGAAGCGTCTTTGCCCAGCCCATATCACCGGTAAATAACACATTGGCGTCGGGCACGAATACCAGCACATCGCCACCGGTGTGGCCTGGCAGGGAAAACAGAACGACTTCACGAGTGCCCAGATCGACATGCGTCGTCCCAGAGCCGAATGTCACCGATGGATTGGTGAGCTTGATTGACAACATCACATTGAGTCTCCGCAATTGCAGCTCGAGTTGAGATCGCTTGTCTTTCTGGTCTTCGGGCGTATCCGCAAGTTGTTTTGTCGTGTCGGCTTTTCGTTTTTGGAGTTCCTCGGGCAGCGGAAGAAAGCGCCGATTCTTCGTCGTCTGCCAGATCATCACGTTATCGTGCGCGATGATCGGCACATTCCGCTCAGCCAGGACTTGATTACCGCCCGTGTGATCGAGATGGTAGTGGGTATTGACCGCGTACCTGATCGGTTGGGCGGTCATCTTCCCGATCTCGCTTATGAGTTCTTCGATTGCTACCGGGGTATAGAAGGTATCGACGATGAGGACTCCGCCGTCTCCTATGATGAACCCCGCATTGCCGGACGCGAGACCGCCGGGCTTGGCGATGCCCGCGTAGATACCTTCAGCAACCTTGACCAATTGAAAGTCATCTTCGGTTTTTGGGGCTGCCGTCCGAGCCATCCCAGCCGCGCCGAGAGAAAACAATGCTGCCATCGTGACAATCAGGACTCTCTTCATCGTGGGTTCCTCCTGTGGTGCCTGAAACTGGGCCAGCTCCGGACTTCAGGGCCAAATACGAAAGCCGAATGATAGACCAGTTGACGCACGGGACTAAAGGCGATTGTTTGAAACGAGCAGCACAAGAGAAAGCGCCGGCAATCGGGAATCTCTAGATAACCCCGGGTTTGCGACTGCTTAAAGGCTGTAATCAAGCGATCTAAAGAAGAGCGGGTCTACGCTTCATTTTCGAAGCGCTTCTTCCGTTCGCCGATTCACCTCTTCCCATTTTACGTTTTGCATGAATGCATCGACGTACTTCCCAGCGGCTGCTCCGTAGTCCATGTGATAGGCGTGCTCGTACATATCAAGCGCAAGCAGCGGGCGGCTCATCGGCGCGTTGTGCATATGGTCCCACGCCCAGTAGTTGTGCGCTTCCCCGGTGTGAGAATTGTAGGCGAATATCACCCACCCCGATCCCCCGCCTAGCGCACTCGCAGTCCTCTTGAATTCGGCTTCCCATTCCTCGTAGCCGCCAAACCACTGTTTGATAAGATCCAGCACCGCGCCTCCAGCCTTGCCGTCGCCTCCAAGATTGGCGAAATAATATTCGTGAAGAACCACCGAGCCTGTCCGCACCAGTTCCTCTCGTTTCAAGTCGCCGTAGACATACGCCGGGAGATCTTTGTCCTTCATCATCGCGTCAAGTCGTTGTTCGACTGCGTTGAGCGCTTTGACCGAGCCGAAATAGTTGTTCTCGTGATGAGATCGGATGATCTTTTCGGAGATACCTCGCAGTTTCGCTGGATCGAACGACAAAGCCTTCGGCTGATGCTGGCCTCGAAATGCCCTCACCGCCTGAGCCGCACCGGCACTCCGGGGACCACCATTGGCCATGGACTCTGCGTCTGGAGCACTCAGCGCGCCGACTGCAAGCGCGGCACCCCCAACAAACATCCCTTTGATCGCCTCACGTCTCTTAAGTTCTGACATTGCGTCCCTCCTATGGAAGCACTCGATTATGATCGGGTCTCCGCGTCCGGGCAACTTGCTGGTTGGCTTCGGAGATGTCGGCAATGGTCCTGGAAGTGTTGAGGGAGAATTACGCCGAGGAGGCAGAGGTGCCAGGATAACGGAGTAATCCGGGTTAAAGTGGGCTTGCGAGGCGAGCAATAGAGCTTGCGGCGAGGTGGGCTTTGAGATAGATTATGCCCGCTCAGTGGACGCCCTGCGGGCGCGATCAGAGACAGGCAGGCGACTCAATCATTCTTCTCAACCTAATGCTAACCTTACAGCAGGAGGCCATCGCAATGGCAGAAACATTTCACGCGCGTTCGGGGCGCACAACCTTGACGCGAGCCGGGAATTCGACCCTCACGCGCGCAGGCGCGACCCTTACGCTTATCGCTGCCGCAGCGCTGGTGATGTTCGCACACCCGCCGGTTGCGCGCCTCGATGCGCCAGACGCATTCGCGATCAAAGACGTTCAGATCGTTACGGGCGCCGGAAAGACAATCGCGAAAGGCACGGTTGTGTTTCGCAACGGTCTGATCACCGATGTGGGCGAGAGCGTCAAGATACCGGCAGATGCGCGGATCATCGATGGGGCCGGAATGACCGTGTATCCGGGTCTGATCGACGGCTACACAAGCCTTGGACTCGCAGCGCCCGCACAGGCTCCGCCCGGAGGCGGAGGAGCCGGAGGAAGGCAAGCGGCGATCACCGCGGCGGCGGCTGGCGGACCGCCATCGTCTGAAGCCCGGCACGGCGATCCGTCCCTGGCTGCGGCCGATGAGATCAAACCCGGGGCGTCGTTTGAGGATCCGCGGTCGGTTGGCGTTACTTCAGCGTTGAGCAGTCCGCGACAGGGGATATTTGCCGGCCAGAGCGCGCTGATCAACCTGGCCGGCGAGGAACCTTCAAAGCTCGTGCTCCGCGCGCCGGTGGCCCTCACCGTTCAGTTCAGCGCGGGCGGCGGATTCGGTGGGGGATATCCGGGCTCGCTAATGGGAACCGTCGCTTACATCCGCCAGTCGTTCTACGACGCGATTCGCTATCGCGATGAGGTTGATCGCTACAACCGCATTAAACGCGGAGTCAACAGGCCAGAACACGACAAGCGACTTGCGGCGCTTCAGCCCGCTCTCAAAGGAGAATTGCCGGTACTGTTCGTGGCTAACTCGGACGGCGATATTCGCCGTGCATTGATGATCGCCGACGAGTTCAAACTGAAGCCGATCATCGAGGGCGCGATGTACGGTTATCGAGTCGCGGACATGCTCAAGGCCAGGAGCGTGCCGGTGATTCTCTCGGTCGACTTTCCAAAGCGCGCAGCCGATCTGCCGGAGGACGAAGACGAAACACTTCAGGTGCTAAGAGAACGTGCGGAGACTCCAAAGGGCGCGGCGAGACTCGCGCAGGCCGGAGTCAAGTTTGCTTTCACCGGGGGTTCGCTTCGGCCCCAGGACTTCATCGCCAACGTGCAGAAGGCCGTCGAGAACGGGTTGTCAAAGGACGAGGCTCTGCGAGCGCTGACTATCAACGCCGCCGAGATGTTTGGTGTAGCGGATCAGCTCGGAACCATCGAGGTCGGCAAGATAGCAAACCTGGTGATCGCGAGTGGCGATCTTCTGGCCAAGGACACAAAAGTTCGGCACGTCTTCATCGATGGGGATCAAATAGAGTTAAAGAAGCCTGATGCCGCGCCGTCGCGCGGTGGCCGTGGGGGTGGGCCCCCGGCGGGACCCGCCGTTGATCCGTCCGGCGCGTGGTCGCTGGTGGTTCAGTCTCCCCAGGGAGACATTGGGGCTCAACTCACCTTGTCAAAGGACGGAGATCAGGTAGGCGGCACGCTGGGAACGCCTATGGGAAACGTCGCGATAAAGAGTGGACGAGTGACAGGAAATCAGATCCGGCTAACCGCTACCGTCGACATGGGCGGTCAGTCCATCGACGCGATAATCAGCGGCACAATTGACGGCGATTCCATGCACGGCACGATGATTATGGGCGCGATGGGCTCCTTCGAGTTCACCGGCACGAGGGCGAGGTGAGAAATTTGCGATTGTCGATTGCCAATTTTCGAGAAGGAACCAAGTGAGACGCAATCGTCCATCGGATTGGGGGAATGATGAGAAAGACTAACGCGATTCTGGCAATACTTTTGACCTTGGCAATGGTCGGTTCAGCATTCGCGCAAACAATTGGAAACGCGAAACTTGCTGTTGGAGCCGGTTCTGCGGTCGCTTCACCTGCGGCTGGAGAAACGCTGATCAAGAACGCGACTATCCTGACGGCCTCGCACGGAACGATCAACAACGGCTCGATCCTGATCCGAGACGGCAAGATCGTCGAGGTAGGGCCGAACGTCAAAGCGCGCGACCCGAACGCCCGTGTCATCGATGCCACTGGCAAATATGTCACGCCCGGAATCATCGATTGCCACTCGCACACCGCGGTTGATGGCAACGTGAACGAAGGCTCACTTTCGGTGACCTCGATGGTGCGAATTCGCGACGTGATCGATCCCTACAGTCCGAGCATCTATCGTGAGCTTGCGGGCGGCACGACCACGGCTAATGTCCTGCACGGATCGGCGAACGCGATAGGCGGACAGAACGCAGTGGTCAAGTGGAAGGTCGGGAAGCCGGTCGACCAGTGGTTTGTTCCGGATGCGCCGCCGGGTATCAAGTTCGCTCTTGGCGAGAATCCGAAGCAGTCCAACAATCAGGGCCGCGCGGGTGCCGCGGCGCGCCGTTATCCGGCGACTCGGATGGGCGTCGAAGAAACCATCCGGGAGGCGTTCGTCAAGGCGAAAGATTACATGCGCGAGTGGCAGGACTACGACGCGAAGAAGGCGACGGACAAGACCGCGATCCCGCCGCGCCGCGATCTGATGCTCGATGCGCTGGTCGAGATTCTTCAGGGTAAGCGTATGGTCCACTCGCATAGCTACCGCGACGACGAGATTCTGATGCTGCTCAACCTGAGCGATGAGCTGGGCTTTCATGTTCAGACGCTTCAACACGTGCTCGAAGGTTACAAGGTTGCAAGGGAAATAGCGGCACACAAGACCGGGGGCTCGACCTTCTCGGATTGGTGGGCGTATAAGCTCGAAGCTTACGACGCGATCCCCTACAACGCGGCCCTGATGGCGTCGCGCGGGGTTATCGTCTCGATGAACTCCGATTCCGATGAACTCGCCCGGCGTCTTTATCTGGAAGCGGCGAAGGCGATGAAGTACGGCGGCGTCGCCGAAGAAGAGGCGCTGCGGATGGTGACGCTCGATCCGGCTATTCAGCTTGGCATCGAGAAGCACGTTGGCTCGATCGATGTCGGGAAGGATGCGGACCTGGTGATATTCAGCCAGCATCCGTTTTCGGTCTACACGGTGCCGGAGTTGACGATGATCGAGGGCGAGGTCTATTTTGACCGCAATGAAGACCTCAAGCAGCGCGACGCGCTCAAACGCGAGAAGGCAGAACTGATCAAGCACGAACGAGATCAGCGCGGCGGGCCGCGTCAGCCACGCGTCGAAAGGCCCGATGAGCCTCAGCCTCGCCCCCGCGAATCGCCTCGACCGAACGAGCCATAACAACGATGTGCGACAAAAACAACGATGTCCGACAAACTCTGTTGTCGTCGGCCAGAACAGGCGCCCCGAGACGCGACCGACGAACCACAACGACAAACAAAAGTTTGTCGGACTCCTGGAGATGAATGATGAAGAGCAAGGGAACATGTTTCATACTTACCGCCCTGATCTGCGCGATGACGTTCGGTTTCGTTGGGCCGTCCGGATTGGGCTTGCGCGTCGTTCGTGCCCAGGGTCCGGGTGACTCCTATGCGATCCGTAATGTGCGAATCATAACCGTGACCGGACCGGTGATTGACAACGGGACGGTCGTGATCGCGAATGGAAGGATCGCAGCGGTGGGCGCGAATGCGTCGGTTCCCTCCGGCGCAAAAGTGATTGAGGGTAAGGGGCTGTCGGTTTATCCGGGCATGATCGATTCAGATACCGAGATCGGCCTGACTGAAATCGGATCTGTTGCCGGATCTGTCGACACAAATGAGATAGGCGACAACAACGCGAACATCCACGTAGACGTCGCCATTCATCCCGACAGCTCGCACATCGCCGTGACCCGGGTGAACGGCGTCACGAGCGCTCTTACCGCCCCGCGAGGCGGTCTCATCGCCGGACAAAGCGCGTTTCTGAACCTTGACGGCTGGACTCCCCGCGAGATGGTGTTGAAATCACCCGTTGCGATGCACATCAACTGGCCGGGCGGAGGTGGCGGGCGCGGATTCGGAGGCGAATTTGGGGGGCAGCGGCGATCGGCAACCGAGCTGCGCAGGGAACAAGAGAAGCAGATCGAAAGCCTGAAGAAGATCCTCCGCGATGCGGCCGCTTATGGTGATGCGAAAGACGCACGCGCCAAGGATCCGAGCCTTCCAAAACAGAACGTTGACCTGAAGCTCGAAGCTTTAATACCCGTCGTGCGCGGCCAGATGCCGGTCGTCATTAACGCCAACCTCGAGCGCGACCTTAAGGGTGCAATCGCGTTTGTCGCTGAGATGAAGCTCAAGGCGATCATATCAGGAGGCGCTGAGGCATACAGAGTGGCCGATCTGCTAAAGGCCAAAAACATTCCCGTTCTGGTAGGCCCGGTGCTGCGAATGCCGGTAAGGGCGGACGATCCGTACGACGCTGCCTTTACGAACGCCGGTTTGCTGTCGAAGGCCGGGGTGAAGATTGCTTTCGAGACAAACGATTCCGCCTATTCGAGGAACCTGCCTTATCACGCCGGAATGGCCGCTGCGTTTGGGCTTCCGAAGGAAGAAGCCCTTAAGGCCGTTACGATCTATCCCGCTGAAATTTTCGGTATTGCCGATCGCGTTGGCTCGATCGAGCAGGGAAAGATCGCGAATCTGATTGTAACCGACGGTGATCCGCTCGAGATAAGGACTCAGATCAAACACGTCTTCATCAACGGACGCGACATTCCACTCACCAGCAGGCACACGGAGCTGTACGAGAAGTACAAGGCCCGTCCATAGATCGCGGCGGTAGTCCGAAAGCAGAAGCAGATTCGAATGCCCGCGTTCAGGCGGTGCTTCGTGCAGCGAGGTTGTCGATAGGCCTGCGGACCTTCCGCTGACCACGACACTTCTTTCTGTCCTCTGCCGATAATGGCTCAGCTACAGCCATCGTCCCTATTGGTTTCATTCCGTGACAGTTTATGCCTTGAAGTTTTGAAGGATGCTTACGCTCAATTGGACAAATCCATTTGCCTGACTGCCCCTTACAGCTACGGAACGTGTCTTGCCATCTACTGCAAACCAAAACAATTGGGAGAGGGTGCTGGCAAGAACGGACGGACTGGGGAGGGATTTGCTCCAACTTGAACACAGTTGGTGGTGGTTCATAACTGCTATTGCTCTCTTAGAGCTTGCGGCGTTGGCTCTCGTGGTCTTTCTGGGGAGGGTCAGGCGAAGGCGGTGGCCTAGGGAGGCTATGCTGAACCCGGTTGCCGTGACATCGCGCCGTGATCCGAAGTGGGTGTCTCGCGAGATTCAACGGTTGTGCTCGGGTCAATATCCCATCGAACCGATGATCCAGCGGATGTCGCCGGAAGAGCGGGCGATGTTTGAGGTTGCAGTCATCGATGCCCTGAACCGCGGCGAACGCGAAGCACAGCACCGCCTTCGATCCGCGCTAATCAAGTACGGCTACGATGAGCAATGCGCGCGCCGGGTGATGATCGAAGATCTCTCGGATCGGGTTCGAGCAACGGCGCTATTGGGCCTGCTGCGGCCACAATTGCCCGACGGAGCGATTGATCCCGAGCAACGGCAAGTGTAGCAGCAAGGAACGCAGGACCAGACACGGCGGGGAAAGTCTGAAGAACGAAGCCTTCAGGCGCAGCGACAGACCGCCCTCGTTCCGCCGACTGTAGCCTTACTCGGTAGTGGTTTGGCCGCCTGACGATCGACTTTCAGCTTGAGGCTTGTTGACCGGACGCTTAAACATTTCCACACGGTTGCCGCAGTGATTGAAGCGGACTTCATCCATAATGTGGTTGATGAGCAGAAGACCGCGCCCGCTCGGTTCCAGCAGTCTGCAGGGCTCGGTCGGATCAGGCACGTTCTCTCGCTCGAACCCGGAACCTTCATCGGCGACAACGAATCGCACTCCCTCGATGCTGAATTCAGCAACTATGTGAACCGCTTTGCGGGGATCGCACTTATTGCCATGCTTTATTGCATTCACGATGGCCTCGTCCAACGCAATTAGAACCTCTGAGTCACCCGCATTAACAATTCCAAGGCGGAGCATTCGCTCGTTCAAATAATCTAAAACGCCATCGAGGTGCCTGAGCTCGCTGGGCATAGTGAATGCTATGCGTTCCTCTAGAAACGGGAGGAGCGACTCGAGATGTAATCGCGCAGACCTCTCGTCACTGGCATTGTCAAAGCTCGAGTGGTCGTAGTCCTCGACAGGATCGCTTCCCTCGTGGGGCTGCGCCGCATCCACACGCATGGGTATACTATGGGAGTTGACTTCGCTTTTGCGCATCAAACGAGCAGCTCTCTTAATAATCGAATACGTCTATACCATAGGGCCCGCTGAGAGGGCGTCTACCGGTCCCTAAAGATCGGTCATTTTATAACATATGCTCGGCAATTAATCTACGCTTGCGCTTACCATCGAAAACTACGAGTTAGGACCGGGGATGTTCCCGTAGACGGCGCAGTACTGGTTTCGTCGGGGGCACTAGTCGATATCGGCAGGCCGTTCGGTCACCTTTTGTGGAGAAGGATGCGCCCGGCATATGCGGTTAGGTTGAGTCGAGAGCCACCCTTGAGGTAGGTGCCAGAAACGCCTTTAGGTCCCCGTGCGGAGCCCGTCAGGTTTGACAGGAACGAGCCGAGGTTGATGTTCTCGCTAAGAGCGCGGGCATTGAGGTTGAAGGGTGTCGTGGTGGGCACCGTAACGTCGAGGTCCCCCTTCATTGATTGAAGGCTGTAGGAACCGCCTTCCTGCAACTCGCCGTCAAAGAAGATGTCGCCTTTGGTCACAAGGACGTCGACTGACGGGCTACTCAACCTGACGAGGCGAACATCACTATCGAACGAGTGGACGCTCACGTGGCCGGTGATTCCGCGCAGCTCGATTTCGCCGACAATGTTCTTGATCGTTACAGATGTTTCTGATGGCGCCAATACTTCAAAGTCTGCGTGGCCCAGTCTCAGGTTTCGCTTCGGCGATATCGAAATGTCGTCGCCAACAATCTGATCTTCGATTGAGACAAACGAAGCGGTGGTGGCTCGCACCAGGATCGACCTTTTGTCCCACGAGCCGACGCGAATGCTGCCGTTCACGTTTGAAATCGTCAGATGAGCGGGGTGTTGGAGGGGGTAGGTCTTTTCGAAATGCGCAGGCGAATCTGCAGACACCGCGACGACCGTGATGGAGAAGAAAAGCGACAGGCATAGCGGAATGGAGCGCTTCACCGTCGTGCGTCTCGTGTGGCTGCTCTTGTGACCCATCATTATCGCTGCCAGCTCTCAACGCAGAAGCCTACCGCCTGGCATCAAAACCTTTCAAAGCCTTCAAGCAGTCGAACTTTTTCCCGGTAGGCGTCGAGCATCAACTCTTGCGAGACGTCATCTCCCGGATTGTCATTCAACTGATGCCGGCACTCGACCAGCGACTGGTCGATGTACAGGAGATTTCGCTCGAACGCGGTCCGCAACTCCGGATCCCAGGAATCCTTGCGCTGCTCGACAGTGTTGCTTAATTGAGCAATTTGCCTTTCCAGGTGCTGTAGATCCGTTTGTGAGAGAGGTCTTACATCAGAGAGGGTAACGCTGCCGGCGCTGGCCGCCATCTGAGGCTGCCCCCCGTCGCGCCGCGATATGATGACTCCGATTGAGGCGACTATCGCCAGCGCCGCCACTGCCGCGACTAACTGCGGGACCGAGAAATTGAAATTGAGCGATTTGAAGCCTACCAACCACCTAAAGGGACGCAACCACAACTGAGGCTGGAGATCGGCGAGGTCTGAGCTGATACGAGGCCACAGCGCGGTTGACGGGGATTGGGTAGGAAGCTGCTGGCTAAAGTGGACAATCTGGAGCAGGTCGTCGCGTACCGCGCGGCACGGTTCGCAGTCCCCGAGATGGCGTTCGATGTTGACCTGCTCACCAAGTTCGAGCGTTCCGTCGATGTATTCGGATAGCAATTCTTGACACTGCGTGCAAACCATTTGATCTTACCTGAAACCTCGTCACCTCTTGGTCAGGAGCTCGCGAAGCCGCATTCGCGCCTTGTGAAGCTGTGACTTAGAGGTTCCAATACTGACATTCAGCAGGTTCGAGATCTCTCCGTGCTCGTAACCCTCAACGTCGTGTAGAACGAAGACGGTTCTGTAACCCGGAGGCAGCTCCGAAATAGCCTTCTCGAGCGAGAGCTTCTCAACCATCGAGATTCGCCGCGTACTCTGCAGCGGTGTCTCGACGACGTTGGTGAAGTCGCCTTCGTCGCTGGTATGCTCCAGCTTAACGCCACGCCTACGGAAGTGCATCAGCACTTGATTCACGGTCAATCGATGCAGCCACGTGGTAAACGCCGAGTCGCCGCGAAAGCTTCCGATCTTCTTGTAGACTTGCAGGAAGACTTCCTGAGTCAGATCTTCCGCGTGCGTGCCGTTCCCGAGCATCCTCAAACAGAGCGAGTAGACTCGCCTATTATGCTGCTCGTAAAGTTTTTCAAACGCCACCGAATCACCGGCGGCCGCTGCCCTGGCCAGCTCCAGGTCCGATGCTGGTTGGATTCGTTCGCCGGTCACGGGCATTGTCAACGTTTGTGTAATGTAGGCCATGACCTACAGCTTGTGATGCGATGACCCTAAATCCGGTTGCTCAGCGATTATAGCACCTGAGATCAAAAGAATTGACTCTCAAGGCTCGCAGGGTAGAATTGGGGCGAGGTTCTTTTCAGTCCCCGCACCAGTTTCCTCGTCCCCCCGGGGTCTCCTGCATTGAATTCGCTTTACTACGTTCTTACCGATCTGCATCGGGAAGAGTTCTCACCGGTGCGCTGCAACGAGCAAACAGTGTCACGCCTCGTGCGATATTTTGAAGATGTCGTCACCGAGAATAGACTGTCTGCGCTGGTAATCGAAGGGCGCTGTTTGAACGGGGATCCTACGCGAGAAAAGAAGCGCCTTGCAACCCTTGCTGCCTCGTCACGCCGAGTTTATCTCTTCTCCTGCGACTCCGAATGCGGGGGGCGCGAGTGGGAACCGCAGCCCGCTTTTAAGCTCACCTCGTTAGAGGAGCGCGACTATCACAGTATCGAAACTGGTCCGTTTATACTGGTGATGGAGCCCCGTTTCTGCGGGCTGCTGGCGTCGTCTTCAGTTCCCTTTGAGATGAATGGCTGCGCAAGCGCCTATGACATGATCTGGACCTTTGATTCCAACGTCGTGTTCACCGCGATTGAGTATCTCATGGCGCGTGTTGGCGTCCAGACGCCAACAGAGCTTAAGAGGTTTGAGATGATGGTGAACGCTTGCACGCCGACCAGCTCATCGCTCCGACTCGCGCTGTCCTTCACGACAAAAGTGACGATGCTGATGCAGCGCCAAAACGAACTCGAGATGGCTACGAATCGCATTAGCTCAGCGATCTCTAGCGCCCTCGAAATCGAGCCAATCCTCCAGACGGCCGTCGAGGAGGTCGGACACGCGCTGAGAGCGCGCCGCGCCGCTATTGTGCTCTGGCAAGAGGGAACAAACCTGCCCGAGGGCATGAGCATCTACGAGAGACCTGAAGATCCGAGGCGAGAGGGTAGTGAAGCCGGGGGACATTTCAACGGCGCCGGCAACGGCGCGCCTGCCGGTCAATCCGCGCTCAAAAGGGCCACAGCTGATTGCGCGCCCGACGGGTTTCCGGCGATGCCGGAGGTTGCCGTGGATTGCGACGAGCTATCCGCAGCGCCGAGCGCTCTGGATGTGCCGATATCCTATCGCAATGATGTTATTGGCGGGTTGTTGATCGAGGACGATACTCCCTCGCGCAATTGGGAAGACGAAGAAGTGCTGATGGTCAAGACCGTATCCGATCAGCTCGCCGTCGCGATAAGTCACGCGCGTCTCTTCCGTAAGGTGCAGACCCAAGCGATGACCGACGCGCTTACAGGGCTATACAACCACGGGTACTTTCAAGATCGCCTCGATCGCGAAACGAAGCTCGCCGACCGCAACAATAGTCAGGTCTCCCTGATTTTGCTCGATCTGGATCATCTCAAGCGGATCAACGACACGAACGGTCATCGCTCCGGGGACGTCACTCTGTGTCATGTTGCTTCACTGATGACGGCGGCAGTGCGTGATGTCGATGTCTGCGCCCGCTATGGAGGCGAGGAGTTTGTGGTGATTCTACCGCAGTGCGAACGTGAGAGCGCAATAAAGGTGGCCGAGCGTCTGAGAGAGTCGATAGCATCGACGCCGGTGCCCAAAGTCGGGCAGGTGACCGCGAGCATTGGAGTAGCGACTTACCCCACAGGCGCGAAGAACAAGGATGAGTTGATTGAGATGGCGGACCGCGCAATGTATCTTGCAAAGGCCGCAGGACGAAACCGAGTGCGAACGCTTGCTCACCGAAGCTATACCGGCATGGACGTCACCTGAGGGCAGGTTTGCGAGTTGTGATTGCCGATTTGTGATTTGCCGGCGCGCCGCGGAATCATGAATAAAGAATCAAAAACAGATCAAACGTAGAAATCTGTCACGCTCACTGACTCACCTGTCACCCTGCCGGCGCTCATAAACCCTGATATTTCCGGCCGAAAACTGCTGCGAAAACTCCGCCGCCAGCTCCCGCTCAACCACCGGGTTCGAACGTATTAGCAGATCGAGCGGATCACCCTGCTGCAGTATCACGGTTGCGACCCGCTTTGGAATACCGTCCCTAACCTGGTGCCACCCGATTGTGCCCTCGTGAATAATGTCCGAAAACCGCAAGCCTCCATCGGGGACAATCGGCCCTAGCGCGCCGCTGTTCATCAAAATCAACCGAGCCGGCGGATTCGCCTTTAAGAACGAAGCCACACGCGCGCGCTCCCGCACAGGCTGCGCGTTCACGCCGTTGCGATAACCTTCCTGATAGACCGCAAGCTGCGCGGGTCCCTCTGAGAGCAGGTGTCCATAGTCCGCCGCGACGATCAGGCACGCGACGACGGCGGCCCATCGCCGCACCGAACTCTTGAAAAGCAGAACCGCAGCGGGTGCAAATAGCGCGACCGCCAGCAAGTGAGGCAAGCCATATCGAATATTGAGCAACCCGAAAGCGCTCAACGGAAGGATCTGAATTTCTCCGCGGTACAGGCTGAATGCGTGAAAGAAGAACGGCAGAATAAGCAAGACCAGCGGCGAGTTCTTGAGCAGGGCTCTGCGTTTTGCTGCCAGCGATTGCAAGAACCCGGCAGCGCTCAACAACAAGACAAGAGGACCGACGCATACCGCGGTGGCGGCTGCGATGGTGACAACGTCCAGCACCGCGTGCCCGACAAATATCGTCGACCAGTTGAAATTCACACGATTCTGCAGGGCGATCCCGCGTGCCGAGTTCGGCCCTGATAGAAACTCGATCGCGTTGCCATAGATCGCCCAGTTGTGCCACAGCCAGTAGACCGGACCCATCGCTACGAGCACCGCAAACACCGCGCAGTTCTTGATCCTGGTCGGCCAGTCGCCGTGTGACGTAACAACGACGATGAGAATAGCCACTGACGCTACCGGCCAGGCCTCGTACCGCGATAAGGTAGCTATCGTCATTCCTGCGGCCGCGATCGCCAGCCGCCTCTTCGTCTGATCGCTGAGCCATCGTTGTAGCAAGTAGACCGCGGTAACCAGCGCAGCCATGAAGACCGGTTCGCTCATCGGCGTTGACTGCATGTAAAGCGCGCTGGGATTCATAACGAAGATCGCGGCGGACATCGCTGGCAGAGCCTCCCGCCATCGACCGGCCTCCGCGCTATAGAAGTTTCCGGCTAGCAGGTAGAGAGATACTGCGGCGATCACGAACGAGATCATCGAAACAACGCTCCCCGCGACGCCGGTTCTCCACATCCAGTCGTTGGCCACCAACGGCAACATCGCAACCGTCTGAAGCGGAAGCCAGGGAGATCCGATCTGCATGTAGCGCTGCCATAGCGAGTCGTCTGGCGAATCGACTACCTTACGAGAAATGTTGACGTGCGCGACTCCATCGCCATACACATTCGTCATTCCGTTGGCGAAGAAGTACAGGAATGCTGAGAAGGAGAGAACCGCGGCGATGATTACGACCGCAGCGGACGAACTCAGATTGAAAGACAGAGTGCGCCTGCGAAAGGCCACCGGCTGCAATTGAGAGTTGGCTGCCACGGCGCTCGTATCAGGCATGTACGGACGTCTCTTTGTGGCGCTCTCCCTGGTGAGACGAGCGCGGTTGTGGGAAGAGGGCGCCCACGGAGAGAGGCCCGCACGAGGATTCGGCGTATGCCCTCTCACATAACGCGTGCCTCGGCATCTGCGATGACCTTGTGGATGGCGCGAACCTCCGCGACGAGTTGCTTGAACATTTCGGGCAGCAGCGCTTGCGGGCCGTCCGACAGAGCTTGTTCGGGATGATTGTGGACTTCGATCATGATACCGTCGGCGCCGGCGGCTATTGCTGCTCGCGCGAGCGGAATCACCTTGTGACGTTTGCCGGTGCCGTGAGAAGGATCCACGATGATCGGAAGGTGAGAGCGTTTCTGCACTGCCGGCACGATCGACAAGTCCAGCGTATTGCGCGTGTGGTCGGCAAAAGTGCGAACGCCTCGCTCGCACAGGATCACGTTGTAGTTGCCCTCAGCCATGATGTATTCAGCAGCAAGCAGAAACTCGTCAAGCGTCGCCGACATGCCGCGTTTGAGCATCACCGGCTTGCGTCCCCGCCCGACACGGCGCAGCAGCGAGAAGTTTTGCATGTTACGCGCTCCGACTTGCACGATGTCGGCATACTCTTCGACGAGATCGGCCGTCTCGGTGTCCAGCAATTCAGTTACGATGCTGAGTCCGAATCGATCCCGCGCCGCAGCCAGAATCTTCAAGCCTTCCTCGCCGAGACCTTGAAACGCGTAAGGCGAGGTGCGCGGTTTGAACGCGCCTCCTCGAAACAGATGGACTCCGCACGACGCAACTATCTCGGCGATCTCCATCGTCTGGTCATATGATTCAACCGCGCACGGTCCGGCGATAATTGCCGGCTCGGTACCGCCGATGTCGACGTCTCCGACCCGGATGATAGTGTCCTCCTGCTTCAGATCGCGGCCGACGAGCTTGTAGGGTTTTGAAACCCTGATGGCTTCGGCGACCCCCGAGAGCATCTCGAAGTGAGCCGGATCGATCTCGCCGGGATTGCCGGTGACTCCAATCGCGGTACGAGTAGCCCCGGGCATCGGATGCGGTTTGAAACCGAGGGCTCGAACGACGCTGAGCACTTCTTCCACCTGAGATTCGGTGGCGCCTGGTTTCATCACTATGAGCATGCCTTCTCCAACAGCCTCCTTGAATCAGCCGGAGATCCACGCTGACTGACCTTACCGCGGACTCTCGCCGTTCAGGGGAAATCGGCGTCATGAAGTCAGACTAAATCTTGCAGACAATTCCTCGGCTCTCACATCCTCTCGGGAGCTTCAATACCAAGAACCTCCAACGCGCGGATCAACTGCCTTCGTGCCACCGTAGTTATCGCAACGAGCAGCGCGCGGCGAGTGGGATCCTGTTCCGAAAGAATGTGATGATTGTGATAAAAGATGTTAAACCGCTGGGCGAGCTGAAACGCCCACTTCGCGACGACCGCGGGCTCCAGCGCACCGACCGCTCCGCGAACGACATCAGCGAGCCGCTCAGCCAGGTAAACAACCGACCACAGGTCATCGCCGCCTTCGCCGCTGAGTAATTCGTCCAGGCGCTCGCGTCTCACCTCATTAAGATCCGCGGCGCTCACGTGGATGCTGGCGTCGGTCAGCTTGCGAAAAATTGAGTTCGCTCGGACGACCGAATACTGAAGATAAGGACCCGTCTCGCCGTCGAATGCCAGCGCCTCCTTGAAGTCGAACGAGATGATCGAATTCCGCGTGAACTTGAGCAGGAAGTAGCGCAACGCCCCCACGGCAATTTTGTGCGCTGCCTCGCACTGGTCTTCGGCGCTTAGCTCGGGGTGACGGCTCGCGACCTCAGCAAGCGCGTTCGCCTCGAGCTGATCGATAAAGTCATCGGTCTTCACACCGAGACCCTTGCGCCCGGACATACTAACAACGCCGCGTTTCCGGTCTTCGTCGGTGACCTGTTGTCCGAGTTGCTCTGCGGTCGCCGTGGTTAACACGACTTTCTCGTAGCCGAGATGCGCGCTTCGCTCGACCCGCTCATCGTGATCCACCGCCATAACTCCTAGTTTGACGTAGTGCTGCGGGTAGGCCTGGCCGATGTCTATCACGTTGAAATAAGCCGCTCCATTTCCAAATCTCGGATGCGCCGCATCGTTGTCACTAGGGTTGGAACTGGTGATCCACGCGACGTGCTGGTCTGGATAGGTGTGGAATTTCCTGTAGTAGAAATCAATATCGAGCTGTCCGAGCTTCCAAAGATGAAAACTTATGTCCTTACCGGTATAGGTCACCGTGCCGTTCGATCGCACGATTACTTTGTCTAACTCGTGCTCGGTTTCCTCACCGTCATCTGACTCATCAGCCGAACGCATCACCCAGCACCCGGCGAGCTTGCCCTCGGTAGCGTACTCGACAGCGCCGCGCTCCTTGAGCAATTCAAAAGTCCGGCTCCACAGATTCATCTGCAGCACATCAGACTCTCGTGGCAACAGGTCGTATACGATTCCAACCCGGGCCATGGTGTTCAGATGACATTCGAGTATGCGCATCGAGATGTAATCCGCCATCTCGTAGATCTCGCCCGCACCGGCCTCGAGCCCGTGCAGAGCCTCAGTTCGAAAAGCCAGGCGCGCTTTATCCTCTTCGTAAAAGCTCCCGACTCGCGCGTAGAGGTCCCAGCAGTAATAATCGAATTTATCCTCGATGGCTTTGATTTGTTCGAGCGTCATCCGTTCGATGTGTCTGAACCCCACAACCACGTCGGCGACCTGCACACCGGTGTTGTCGATGTAGTTCTGTATCTCGACTGTCTCACCGGCCGCACGGAGCATCCTGACGGTCGTATCGCCGAGCACCGCATTGCGCAGATGACCGATGTGCGCAGCCTTATTGGGATTGACCGCGGTATGTTCGACGATGATCTTGCCTCCCAGCAATGGTGCCAGGGCCTGCGCTTCTTCAATTGACCGCAACACGAAGTCGGCTCGATCCAGATAAAGATTCAAGTAGCCGGCGCCGGCTACTTCGACGCGAACGACTCCCTCACTTCCTCTCAGCTCATCGGCGAGCCGGTTCGCGATATCCCGAGGGTTCTGTTTCTGACCCGTTGCGGCCTTTTGTCGCTTCGCCAGTTCGAACGCTACCGGAAACGCAAGGTCGCCGAGTTCAGTGCGAGGCGGTACCTCGACTGGTATGTCATCGAGGTCCATCGCAAACAGCTTGTGGATCGCCGAGCGGACTCGCTCGCGCATTGTTTCCTGGATAGTCATACGGGATCGGTTCTCAGGGTCGTCTATCACAGCACCGTTTCTGCTGACTCTGGGAATCCGAAATATTATCAGTGGGGTTGCGGTTTTTGAAAGGAGAGAGGTTTCGTTGCAGTCGCGCGGTGCCTGAGCGACGTCGCGAATGACTCACGCGAGACGGATCACGGTAGGGCGTCGTGCGCAAGTGCGCGCCCTATCTGCTTGGACGCTTCTTTTAGTCTTGCTTCGAGATGTTCGTAGTCGCCGAGGTGTGCCCGCATCAGGCTCTTCCAAAGCTTGCCGTGGTTGGGCACGGAGAAGTGCAGAAGCTCGTGGACGATCACGTAGTCGCCGAGCTCTCGCTCTCGAGCCCAGCAGTTCGTCGTTGAAACTCAGATTGCCGGCAGTCGAGCACGAAGCCCACTTGTTCCGCATCGGCCGCACAGTACAACGCCGCGCACCTTCACATCGAGCTTGTCGGCCCATTCCACGCACGCGGCTCTTGAATTCCTCTTTGTCGCGCCAGCTGCTTCATCGCTAAAGCTCTTTTCAGCAGGTCGAACAGGGCTTCGACCGTTGCGGTAACCTTCTCCAGGTCGTCTTCCTCTGCAAGACGGCAAAGGTCACCTGCTTGCGCAACTCGCGCAGTTCTGCTTCGCTGCGCTGCCAGTTCGGGAACTCGCCAGAACTTCGCGCCGACCTTGCTTGCTGACCTGCTCGGGGTTCGGGTATCCCGTCGTCGGTCAGCTTGCAGAGCACGAAGTAGGTCAGTCGCATCCAATCCCTTCGCCGCCTGTTCCTTCTTCCGTTGCTCGTTCTTCTCGATCTCTTTCAGCAACTCGGCCAGGGCGTCAGCCGTGCTGGTCTGCCGATCCTCGAAGCTCTCCTGCACGGCCTTGGCCCGTTCCGCGAGCGCGACCAGGAAGGATCGTCGCTGTTTTCCTCGGCCGTCTTCTCGATGGCTCTTGACGAGGTTGATGACCTTGGTGCCGTCGCCGTCCTTCTGCTCTCTTGATCAGTCTCGATCGTTGGGCGATCGATCTTCCACGATACTCGTCCGCCTTCCTCAACCGATGAGCGACTGCCCGATGTGCTTCTGGACCAGCTCGTTCGTCTTCTTCTGGAACGCCCGGTCCACATAGACCTTCTTCGCGTAGGCGTTCCGCACGACCGCGTAGATGGCTGACAGCGTCGAGTATTCTCGATGAACGGCCGCAGGAACGCATCCGGCGAGATGATCTCGTAGAGCATCTCGATCTCTTTGTATTCCTTGAAGAACTCCTTGCGCCGGTCCTTGTCGCGGAAGTGCTCGATGAGGTTGTCCACATCCTTGTCGTTGAAGCCTCTGCGTGACCAGCGCCAGGTACGCCGGGGCCTTGCTCTCCATCTTCGCTTTGAAAAGCTGCTTGAGCAGAGCGATGTCCTTGACGATGGCGTTGATCTCGTCGCTGTCGAAGGCCAGCGCCTTCTCCAGCTTGTCGAAGATGCCCACGAAGTCGAGGACGAAGCCGTGCGGCTTGACCATCTCCGCCTGCTTCGTTCTCGTAGGGCCGGTTCACCCGCGCGATCGCCTGCAGCAGCGTGTGGTCGCGCATCGGCTTGTCGAGATACATCGCGTAGAGGATCGGCGCGTCGAAGCCGGTCAGCAGCTTCTCGGTGACGATCAGGATCTTCGGCTGACTCGCCGAGCTTTGATGAAGTCCTTGCGAATCTGCTTCTCGCGCTTCTCCTCGATGTGCCACTTCTTCAGATGGGCCGGTCGTTGTTGTTGCCGGTGAAGACGATCTCCGAATACTCCGGCGGCAGGATCTCGTCGAGCGCCTCCTTGTAGAACGCGCACGCCTCGCGGTCCACAGCGACGAGGAACGCCTTGTAGCCGAGCGGCTCGACGTTCTCGCGGTAAGTGGTCCGCCACGTAGTCGCGCCACCTTCTTCACGCGATCCTTGCCCTTGAGGAAGTTCTTCAGGTTCACCGCCCGGTCGAGGATCTTGTTCAGCTCCTCGATGTCGGCGATGCCCTCGGTCTCGGCCAGCGCGAGGAACTCCTTCTCCATGATCTCGTGCGGCACGAGCATCTCGTTCGGCGCGAGGTTGTAGTAGAGCGGCAGCGTCGTGCCGTCCTCGATGCTCTCCGCGATCGAGTACTTGTGCAGGTAGCCCTTGTCGTCCTCCATGCCGAACGTCTTGAATGTGCCTTTGCCGTAGGCCGTCTTGTCCACCGGCGTGCCGGTGAAGCCGATGAACGTCGCGTTCGGGCAGCCCGGCCATCAGGTAAGTTGCCCAGGTCGCCGCCCGTCGTCCGGTGCGCTTCGTCGATCGAGCACGTAGATGTTCGTCCGCGTGTTGAGGTTCGCCGGCATGTCGCGGAACTTGTGGATCATCGTCACGATGATCCCGCGGTAGTCATCGCTTCGTCAGCAGCCGGTTCAGCTCCGCGATCGATGCGGCGTGCGCGACATTGCCCAGCCCGACCGCCGCCAGGTTCTTGAGCATCTGATCCTCGAGCTCGTTGCGGTCGATCATCAGCAGGATCGTCGGCTTCTCCGCTTCGGGCGCCTTGAAGAGCAGCTCCGCCGCCTTGATCATCGTGTAGGTCTTGCCGCTGCCCTGCGTGTGCCAGACCAGCCCGCGCGTGCGCTTGGTGTCGAGCGCCCGCGCCAACGACCCGCTCCACGCGGTCGTCTGGTGCTGCCGCAGGATGATCTTCTGAAGCTCCTCGTCTTTCTCGGCGAAGAGGATGAAGTCCTTGAGAAGCCGCAGCAGGTGCGGCACAGCGCAGAAGCTCTTGACCTTGGCTTCCAGGTTGCCGATCTCCTCGTGCTTCCAGTTGAAGATGTTGCGCCGCACCGTGTTCCACGTCACGCCGTAGGCGAAGCCGATCGCCTCCGTTGCCGTGAAGAGCATCTCCGGCACCATCACCTCCGGTGTCTCCTCGTGGTAGCGCCGGATCTGGTCGACCCCGAGCGCGATCGCCTCGTCCTTGCTCGCGTTCTTGCACTCGATCACCAGCACCGGGATGCCGTTGATGAGGAAGACGACGTCCTCGCGCGTGCCGTACCGGCCGTTGTGGACGTAGAACTCCTCCGTGACCTCGTAGACGTTGCGCCACTGCTCGGCGGCGGCGCCATGTCGTCGTAGTCGATGAGCGTCAAGTCCAGCTCGCGGTTCTCCTCCGCGCAGAAGAACTTGCCCTGGTTGCGCAGGTACGTCGAGGAAATCGCGGTTGCCGTCGATGTCGGCGTGGAGACGCTGAAGCTCGCCGATCAGAGCGCCCTCAGCCTCCTTGTATTTCGGGTTGAATGCGCGGACCTTGGGTGCAGCAGGTCGCCGAAGAAGAGCGACGCTGTACGCGCGCGCTCCTCCGCCGTTGCACCGTCCGGATCAAAGCCGCGCCGCCGCTCGGCTTCTCACGCGGCACATAAGTCCACCCGATCTCCTGCGCGTATTTCAGGATCCGGGCTTGGACGGTCTTGTGTTCTCCGGAAACGGGCATCAGTTGGTTTTCCGTGACTTCCTGGGTTTGGGTAGCTTCTTCACCGCCTCGTCGAAGTCCTTTTCCACCTGCGAAGGTTGGGCAAGCTGAAGGAGGCGGAACTTCTCAAACTCAAGCTGCGCCTTCCGCAAAGCCTGTTCATGGGAAACGGTTCCCGGCGTGGGTGAGGATCTCCCGATCGCCCAGCCGCAGAAAATCCTCCAGCTTTGCGATCCAGTCCCGCATGTACATCGGTTTGCGGTCAGCGCCTGGAGTTCGGCGAATTCCAGATAGGCGTTGACGATGCGGTTGAGGACTTCGAGTTCCTCCGCCGTCAGGTAATTCTTCGCGATGGCCGCTTCTTCCTTGGTCGGCTTGGTCCCTTGCCAGCTCGTCAGTCCCATGTTCGGCTTCGTGGCGTCGGCGCGGTGCATGGATAATCTCCGCCGCCGTGTGCCCGTGCGCCGCCCAGTGCATCTTATTTTGCACCGTGGCGAAAAAACGCTGCGACGCTTCCTCGCGCGAATCGTAGTCAATGCTGGTCGCGTAAATCTCCAGCACCTTGCGCCAGAAAATCTTCTCGGACGACCGGATGTCGCGGATGCGTGCGAGCAGTTCCTCGAAGTAATTTCCGCCCCCGGCTCGCTTGAGCCGTTCGTCGTCGAGCGCGAATCCCTTGACGATGTATTCGCGCAGCCGCTGAGTAGCCCAGATGCGGAACTGGGTGCCGCGATGCGACTTCACGCGGTAGCCCACGGAGATGATGACATCCAGGTTGTAAGTACTCGACTGTCGCGGCAACCTGTCTGCCACCTTCGGTCTGAACTGTTGCAGAATTCCTGTAACAGTTGCCTCCGGCTGCAACTCTCCCTCCTCAAAGACGTTCTTGATGTGGCGGGAAATGACCGACTTGTCCCTTTGAAAAAGCTCGGCCATCTGATTCTGGGTCAGCCAAACCGTCTCGTTCTCCAGTACGGACTTCCAGCCGGGTCGCTCCGTCACTCGTTTGATAGAGGAGCATTCGGGATTGAGTTCGTTCTTCATCGTGCATTCTCCGCAGTGAACGGTTTCAGTTCCGGCAAGTCGAGGGCGTGGAGGCAGAGCCGCGCTACCCTGAACCCGCGCAGCAGATCGCCAAAGAACAGCGACCTGTTACGCGCACGCTCCTCGGCTGTTGCACCGTCCGCGTCGAAGCCGCGCCGCCGCTCGGTTTCATCGCGAGGCACGAAAGTCAACCCGATCTCCCTGCCCGTATTTCAGGATGCGAGCTTGGACGGTTTTGTGTTCTCCGGGTCCGGACATGGTCTGCGATTCTAGGATGATGCTTTGGGAAACTTGAAACCCATCTCTGCGATGAACCGCGACGGCTTCTTCTCGTAGCCATTGTAAGTTCGCGCCCAACTAATGTGGAGTGTCTCTTGAACCCGTGTGATCGCCACAAAGCAGTTCCGGCGCTCCTCCTCCATCTCCCTACTCTCGGGCCCCTTCTTGACGGCCTGGTAGGATGGCGAATACCTCGTCAGCCATCCCAATCAGAAACACATGCTTAAACTCAAGCCCCTTGGAGCCATGCACAGTGAGGCAGGGAATGGATCGACCACCCGATCCGCTGCCTTTGACCTCAAATCCATCTCTTGAAGGTAGAGGTGAAGCGTCAAGTTCTCTGATGCGTACTCTCGCACCAATTCCCCGTGCAACTTCTGCCAAGTCTTCATTTCCTCCCGTTCGACTGCATCGTCCGCCACTCCTGGGTCCAAAACCACTCGAGCAAGTCCATGAAGAAGAGCCGCTCTACTACATCGCGCTGAACTCGATTCAGTAAGTACCTAAGCGCGTTTGAATCAAGCTTCGCGGACGCCACAGCGTATCCATGTGCGTAGAAAGTTTCCACCATTCAGCACGGCAACAGCTTCGACTTCATTGACCTCAATAACGACCTCAGCAAAATCCTGCCACGCCACGCAAAGCCGGCGCAGGAACTCCCGATAATGACAGGGCGTTGGCAAGCCGAAGTGCCGGCATGCGCATCCAGCGAACGGAAGCGCACTCGAACTCGTTCTTCCGTTGCGCCAGATAGGGCGTCAGACGGTGTTACCCAATTCCTGCGCAGCCTGTTTAAGGAGCTTGGTCGAACGGGCGAGCACCGCACAATCTTAGAGCAACCCGAACCGGCTTCCTTAATTGCTGTGGCGATCGCGGCGACCTCTGCCGCTTCATCTTCGAACACGTGCACCTTCAAAACCGAATTTTCTTTGTCGGGCTTGCGTGCGACGAGCGCCTTTTTTGCTTGCCTGGTGATCGTGTGCGGTTGTGTGCGATTAGGTTGTTGGCAAGCTTGATGACCACGGGCGGGCATCGGAAATTCTCGGGAAGCTGGACCACCTCCATTCCAAAATCTCCCCGCAATGCGAGCAGCCTCTCAGGGCTCGCTCCATTCCATTGGTAAATGATCTGATCCTCATCCGCAACCACAAATAGATTCGGCAGCTGGTCATCAATAATGAAACGAAGGAGGTCGTATTGGGCACGATTCGTATCTTGGAACTGATCCACACAGACATAACGCCAAGCCAAGCGGGTCAAACGGGCCACTCCTGCGTTCTGTGAAAGTAGCGTCCTTGCGAAATGCAGAAGCCCTCCATAGTCCAGTCGGTTGCTCCGTTGGAGCGCCTCACAGTAGTTGTTGAACAAAACGGGAACCCACGGCGGGCTCTGAGCAATCCCTGTGGTCTTGGCTGTCTCCGCATACGACTCCGAGAACAAGCGGATCCAGCAATACCAGTAGATTCTTTCGATCAGGCGGAATGGTGGAAGTATCGCATGGCAATGTCGTGATCACTTGTTCGATCAAAGCCACGCGATCTTCATCAAGCGTGAGCAGCGAGAAATCCGGTTGAATTCCCACGTGGCTACCGTGCTGTCGTAGGATGTCTCCCGCAAACGAGTGGAACGTGCAAAGATGTGCCCGATCTGCGCGACCGCCCAAGAGCTTGTCTAGTCGCTCGCGCATCTCATCGGCAGCCTTGGTGGTGAAGGTCAGCGCGAGAACACTTGCTTCGGAGTTCCCTTGAAGAAGGCGAGCCGCCCTAAGCGTCAGGACCAAGGTCTTTCCTGAACCGGGTCCGGCTAAAACCAGTAGTGGGCCTTCGTTCCACTCGCGGTACGACGTTGATTCTCATTGAGCGCGTAGTTCATACGGATTCTGCCCAGTTTTTGATCGCCGCATTGATTGTATTCTCTAACAGTGTAGGCACAGGTGCTCCAGCTCTTATCTCGTCTAACACCTGATGAACGGCGGCGATCTTGTGACCTGCCACAGCCTTCGTGAGTTGTTTGAAGTAATTCGGATCTGTTTTAGGAACGGTAATGCGCGCGCTAGTCTGCGGAGTTAAGAATCCCTCGTACACGTGACTGAACCCCACGGCGCATAGGTGCTGCTCGATGTCTTCCTCGGGCATGACAATGAGCATGTCCGCCTCCAGCCTCCCTCCCAGGGAGTCCCGAACCTTCGTCTGATCCGCCTTGCCCTGTTGGGCATCATTGTCTGTCAGGGCTATCCAGTGAATGCCCATTTTCTCCGCTACCTGGACAAATAGGCTAATGTCCGAGACTGTCGATAAGCAACGCAGCGGATACCACTGTGTTCAAGGTTTTTCCCAAGATGCCGGGCTAACTCTGGAAGCAACGTCACTTCAGTTTCTCCTTCCCCAGCACCCAGGAGCGCGCGAACAGAAGCTCGCCTCGAGCATGTCGAATGTGATAGTTGAATTGTCGTTGCCTCTTCGGGATCAGCGAAACGTCCCGGGAAGCTTTTCGGAATGGTCCGGCCTAACTGACGATACAATCGAACTACCGCTTCGGACGGGACTTCGGAAAGCAGGTCACCGCTGTGAGTCGAGATGATTTTCTGTCCGGGAATGCGTTCAATCAGTTGCCAGAGTGCCCGCACTGCACTCGGATGGAGATGTGCCTCAGGTTCTTCCAACGCGACGATTGGATCGCCTTTGTTCCACGCTTGAAGAAACGCATTGAAAAGAGTCAGCACGGCGAGACTCTGTGTGCCCCCCCCATGTCGTCCGACAGGAACTTTGGCCCCAGTGCCAGTATTCAAGCTAACTTGTGCTTTGGAGAGCATATCAAAAAGCCGACCGGGAACGGCGTCAACCCGAAACCAAGTCGTCCCCTCCAGTCATCGACACCACATCCTTGACTTCCTTTAGGCGTGCCACGACCTGGGAAAAACTGGCGTGTGAAGAGACTATTAGTTGGTTTACCTCCGAAAGCTTGGTCTCGATCTCCGCTCGCTTCTCGGGTGTGAGTTGCGATTCCTTCAGGAACGGGCGCCAGAAAACGCCTTTGGCGTCGAAGTGTTTGGCCGCGTCGCGTAGAGCGGCCAGATAGTAATATTGCACCTCATTTTGTAGCACTGCCATCGCGGTATCGAATAAGCCGGCGAGCGGTGAGCCATCAAGGTTCTGAAATTCCCAATCCTGAATAAAGTCTTGGGTCTGCGGATCAAATCGTGCGCCGACTTTCAGGATGACGCACGCACAGCCGCTGTCGTCAATCTGAGCGATCTTGGCTCGATTCAGACGCGCCAATTGCTGGTCTCCCCAATCGCCGGGTACATCCTCGCGGAACGTGATCCTAATGCTGATCGCTGGAGCGGAGGCTGGTTCCGCAGTGGCGTTTGGCAGATGGAAATCGTAGGCGTCGAAAGAACAGCCGCGCCGCGACCTGACCTCGCGCAACGCAAAGCGCAAAGCATCGAGCACTGCGGTCTTGCCTGTATTGTTCTCACCTATCAGGACCGTTGTGTCTCTTAGCTCCAAATCCAAGCCGGTGATCCCGCGGAAGTTTTCGATTTGGAGGCGTCGCAGTTTCATGATGAATTCCTCGGGATTAATAGGGTCATTGAGGTCGAGGTTGTGGACGCGAAGCTGCGCGGTCATGAACTGGTGCAGCAGAGTGCGGAACAGGGCGGTGAGTGCGCCGTGCTTGCCCTGATGAAAAGTTAACTTCCGGTTGACGGTGGACATCACGCTGGCAATGTCCTGTTGCTCGTCCATCTCTTTGGGAAGCGGCATGAGAATCGGAATCAGATCCTTCTTGTTAAGCTGAGGCGTTGGACCGGGATCGGTGATCTTCCGCAGATCAAAGGTTTGAACCCAATAGAACAAGAAGTTCGCGTCGAGTGAGTTCTTAGCATTGAGTCCAATCAGATTCGGGTCGAGAACCGTCCAAGTCGTCGTCAAGCGTTTTTGTTAGTCGCGATCGCCGCTCCTCTTTTCGGGAAAATGACCGTGTTGGGTGGAACCAATTTGCGATGCGCGGTTGCCACTGAGATGCGGCGCACTGCGTTGGCACCAACAAACTCGTTCTCATTGCCTGGCAGGTTCATGTCGGAGACCTTGACCGCCATGCACTCGATCGCGTCCCCGTCATCTTCTGACACCATCTTCAAAAAATCTGTGTACGAGACGGAACCACTAACGATGTCACAGCACGTCCCCAACGTCGTCGGCTCCCAACTCTGCGGCATTGGACCGATCTCGGTTTGTTTTTGCGGTTCGCTGCGGAGCCCTTGGGTGAAGAGCTTGTGCAGGAGTGCTTTTTTCAGTTCCGTGGTCAACGCGATCATCCGTTCCTGCTGCTCAATCGCCCGCTGCACCAGCCCCAACACACCCGCAATCTTCTGCTGCTCGGTCTACTTTAGTTGGAAAAGCACACGGCTTTCTCTTGTAGGCCATTTCGTCGATTCAGAACCCGGCACCCCGACATCGCCAGGATACGCTTTAAGGTCGAGATGAAGAAGGAGGATAATAAAGGAAGTCCTATGTCGAGGGACGGTGTCCGGTGGGGCGACATAGAAACGTGGTATCGATCGGGCAAAACGGTTTGCGTGCGAAGTGAACGTTTCCGGCAGAACCTTTCCGGCCAATAATTAGCCCGGGCGTTGGGACGAGTTGCGTTGTTATGGGTGCCGACGATTCCATTGGAACCATAGACAGCGTATACCGCCGGATCAGTTCGCATTCTTTGCCGCCTTAAGCTCCAGCCGTAATTCAGCGTAAGAACGTCCACCAAGCTCTGCTGCGTTGTCCATTTGGCACTCATGCGGTGACAGCTTCGCTAGGACGCTCTGAAGCACGGCATCGGTTTCCTCGGCATCTTCCTCCAGCGCTTCCAACTCCTCCAACAATCTCCGCGATGCGGCCGGTATGCGTCGGCATCGCCTGTGTGGATGTAGCGGCACGGCGAGATGTTGTAGTCATTCTTCGCCATCTCTTCGCGCGTGACGATGCGGCTGTATTTCTCCACCTCGCGCCAACGTTGAAGGTATCGGCGATGCGCGTCGATGCCGTCGTCCGGGATGAAGTTCTTTCGGGTCGCCCTTGGCGACCTCCGGCTGGCGTTGAGCAGGAAGATTTTCCCTGCGTCCTTCGGCTTCGCCTTGTTCAGGAACAGCATGATGCCCGGCGCGCTGGTGTTGTAGAAGAGATTCTCCGGCAGGTAGATGACGCCCTCGATCAGGTCCTGCTCGACGAACCACTGCCGGACGTCTCTTTCCTTGTTCTTGTTCGCATTGCCGGAGCCGCGCGAGGCGGCGCCGGTGTCGAGCACGATGGCGGCTCGTCCATTGTCGTTCAGGCTAGGCGAGGATGTGCTGCACCCAGCCCCAGTCGGCCATTGCTCGCCGGGGAAGCCTGCGCCCTTCGGGAAGCGGCCGAGTTCGTCGGCGTCGTAGTCCTTTTCCTTGAACCAGTCCTGGTTCCACATCGGATTCGCGACGACGCGGTCGAACGTCTGCAGGCGGTTGCCCTCGCGGAATTTCGGGTTCTTGAACGTGTCGCCGATCTCGATCTCGCCTTCCATGTCATGGATGATCATGTTCATGTTCGCCATCGCCCACGTGGTGGCGACGTACTCCTGCCCGTGCAGCTTCAGCGGCGCGTACTTGTCTTGCTGCGCAGCGTTCATCTTTTCGTCGAGCACAAGCTCGCAGTTGATGAGCAGGCCGGCCGAGCCGCAGCATGGGTCGTAGACGCTCCATGCCCGGCTCCGGGTCCATGATCAGCGCCATGATCGCAGCCGACTTCCGGCGGCGTGTAGAACTCGCCGGCGCTCTGCCCGCTGCCCTCGGCGAACTTGCGGATCAGGTACTCGTAGCTGCGGCCGATGATGTCCGGCTCGACGTCCCGAGGCCGAGGCGCTTCTCGCTGATGCGCTCGATGAGGTTGGAGAGACGGTCGTCGTCGATGTCGCGCTGCGCCATGAGTGGTGGCGTTGAAGTCCAGCGGTCGATGATGCCCTTGAGCAGCGGGTTCGCATCCGCGATGTCCTGCAGGTGCGTCGTCAGCTGCTCGCCGATCTTGTCCGATGAGCGTGCGGATGACGGACCAGACGGCTTCGTCGGGGTCTTGCGGCTTAGCGGCAGATAGAAGCGGACGAGCTTCTTGTCCTGCTTCACGAGCTTGAACGCCTTGGCGCGTGAGCCGACTTCCTCGGCGATGCGGTTCAGCTCGTCGTCGAAAACATCGCAGAGCCGCTTGGTGAAGATCAGCGGGAGGATGAAGTCCTTGAACTTCGGAGCGTCCTTCGCGCCGCGAATGGAACACGCGGCATCCCAGATCCAGGATTCGAGTGACTTGTCGTTACCGTTTTTCATTCAGGGTTCCTGGCTTGGGGATCATCGTGGCCTTGAACCACGATGCAGAATCATTCGGAAGCCGTGACGAATTATAAGGCGTGAGGCAGGAATTACAACAGCCGTGCGACAGTACCGTAATTCAAATCGTTATCGAATGAAAGTAATCGGGCAGACGCCGAGCGCGGCGAGTGGATCGAGTTCGTGATGGTCTGAGGACAGCAGTGTACCGCCGACGCGTTTGGTCAGTGCAATCGCGCAGCAATCGGCTAGCGAAACACGCCGGTGCGTACCTTTGAGGGTGCCAGCTTCCCGCCAGAAAGGCTCATCGAGATCGTTGCGCTCAACCCCCCCCGAGCCACCTAAGGTCTTCTATCGCTTCACTGGCAGCAGCCTCGCCAGAATCGCGATAGAAGTCATAAAAAACCTCCTAAAGGTTTACCGAATGCGCGACGCAACTCGCATCCTCCTCCAGAAGATGAGCCCAAACCACATCCTCGCCCGGCTCGCCGAGTAGAAGCGCGATCATCGCACACGCATCGAGGACGTAAATCATCGGCGCCGTCGACCTTCCAGCTCAATCTCCTCAGTCTTGCGCGCAGCGAAAGCATCGCTGCTTGTCTTCATTCCAGTATACTTGCCCTGAATGCGTCTGAGGTCAGCCGTCCGCTCGTCTCTCTCTAGGCGCGAGAGGAGTTGCCGCCGCTCCTCGGGCGTCAGGGTGTTCACTTTTTCGATGATGCGCTCTAATGCTTGACTCGACATGGTCTACTTCCTCCGCTACTCACGTTTTTACCACGAACTGCTAGCTGTTCGGAAGAGGTAACTCGGCATAATCATAGCCGAACCAGCGAGTAGATTCGCTACTGGGAAACCTGAACATGCACCGATAAGCGCTTCATCTTCCCATCACCTCATACATCGCCCGCTGCTCTCTTACGGCTAGTGCATGTTCCCGTTCGATCTCTATCTGCAGTTCTTCTTCGGTCGGCAGATATAACCGGTATTTGGAAGCGAAGAGCTGGTGGCCTTCGTTCAGCACCGAGTATTTGACCACTGCGGGAGCGCAGCGCCATTTTCTTCTCAAGAGCGCCAGTTCGCATTTGATGTGCAGACCGACGGAGCCGCAGGTGGGGTCGTAGCACGACATGCCCGGTTCCGGGTCCATGATCAGCGCCATGATCTCGCCCACCGCGTCCGGCGTGTAGAACTCGCCGCGCTCTGCCCGCCGCCCTCGGCGAACTTGCGGATAAGATACATATAAATGCACCCGATGATGTCCGGCTCCACGTCGCCGAGACCGAGGCGCTTCTCGCTGATTCATTCGATGAGATTGGAGAGGCGGTTGTCGTCAATGTCGCGCACACCGTAAGTGGTGGCGTTGAAATCCACGCGATCAATGATGCCCTTGAGCAACGCGTTCTTATCCGCGATGTCCCGAAGGTGCGTTGTAAGTCGCTCGCCGATCTTGTCCGCAAGTGTACGGATGACGGACCAGACTGTGTCGTCGGGATTGGCCGGTTGCAACGGCAAGTAGAAGCGAACCAGTTTCTTGTCGCGCTTCACGAGCTTGAACGCTTTATCCCGCGAGCCGACTTCTTTGGCGATGCGGTTCACCTCGGCATCGAAAACATCGCAGAGGCGCTTGGTGAAGATGAGCGGGAGGATGTAGTCCTTAAACTTGGGAGCGTCCTTCGCGCCACGAATGGAACACGCGGCATCCCATATCCAGGATTCGAGAGTCTTGTCGTTACCATTTTCATTCAGGGTTCCTGGCTTTGGGACTAGTTGTGGCCTTGAACCACGATGCAGAATTATTCGGAAGCCGTGACGAATCATACGGCGTGAGGCAGGGATTACAACAGCCCCCTTTCTTCGGTTCAGTGGTGGATAGCTTTGCCTCACGAGGCTGAGGACGAGAGACATTGCCTTTATTTAGCTGCCCGACCAAGCCGAATGGGAAAATCAGAGCGCTTGACTTGCGGAGACCTCGGTTTATAGCATCTTGGTTTTACTGAGGTGTCTAATTGTCGACTGTGCTCACTTGCGTCACCGACGAGATTCAATCAATGTTCGACCAGGCCCGAACCGTAGCGGTGCTGACCGGGGCGGGGATATCCGCCGAGAGCGGGGTGCCGACGTTTCGTGGCGGAAGCGATAGCGAGATCTGGAAGTGGCGCGGAAAACCCATCACTGAGCTTTCTTCGGCGGAGCTTGCAGCGACCGATCCGAGACTCGTGTGGGAGTGGTTCGATCATCGAAGGGGAATGCTCGCAAACATAGAGCCTAATCCTGGTCACCTGGCGCTCGCTGAATGGGAGGGAAGGTTCGAAGAGTTTACCCTGGTAACCCAGAACATAGACGATCTGCATCGTTCCGCGGGAAGCCTCAACGTGCTGGAGTTGCACGGGAATATCTGGCGGGCGCGGTGCCTGCGCTGCGCAAGCACGTTTGAAGCGCGCGAAACGCCACTTGAAGGGAATCCGCCGCGCTGTCTTGCTTGCGGCGGACACACTCGGCCTGACGTGGTTTTGTTTGGCGAGATGTTGCCGGAAGGCGTCTTCGAGCGGGCTGAAAAGGCTGCGGCGCGCGCCGATCTGTTCTTTGTGATCGGGACCTCGGCCCTCGTTTATCCCGCTGCCGGGCTGCCGATCACTGCGAAACGTCAGGGAGCGCGAATGATCGAAGTTAATGCGGAAATGACCGAGATATCTTTTATCGCCGATGCCACGTTACTCGGCAAGGCCGGCGAATTGCTGCCGCAGTTTTTGAGGGCGCGCGGGTGAGTCGATTCTCCGCGGTTTTGCGTCGCTTGCCTCAAACAAGAATTCTCAGCGCAAAGACGCAAAGGGCCGCAAAGATCGCAAAATGATGGGTACTGAGGAGCGGGTGTGATGCGAGTTGTGTACTTCGACTGCTTTGCCGGTGTGAGCGGCGACATGATTATCGGCGCACTGCTTGATCTGGGAGTTGATCTGGAATCGCTCAAGCAACAACTCGCATCTCTTGGGCTCGGCGGTTATGAAATCAGAAGCCGCCGGGTCGAGCGAAGCCACATCGCGGCGACGAAGTTTGATGTCGAGGTTGATGAGACCACTCAGCCGGCGCGAACCCTCGCCGACATTCGGTCACTTGTTGTGGGGTCGGGTTCAAGTGATCACGTCAAGCATCAAGCGATTCGAATCTTCGAATGCCTCGCCGAGGCTGAAGCCCGGGTTCACGGGACGACTCCGGACAAGGTTCACTTTCATGAGGTCGGGGCGGTTGATTCGATCATCGATATTGTAGGCGCGTTGATCGGATTCGAGTTGCTGGGAATCGAACGATTCTTTTGCTCGCCGCTTAGACTGGGAAGCGGTTCGGTAAGCACCAAACACGGGCTGTTGCCGATCCCGGCCCCAGCGACGGCCGAACTCTTACGCGGAGTTCCGGTATACGCCGGCGAGCTTGAAGGTGAATTCGTGACACCGACCGGCGCCGCGATCGTGGCGACGCTCTGCGAGGAGTTCGGGCCCATGCCGCCGATGAGGGTCGAAATGCTCGGCTACGGAGCAGGGTCGCGCGATCCAAAAGCCTTCCCGAACGCGCTGAGGCTCGTGCTCGGCGAAATACGGAAACCCGAGGAAACACAGACCAAAGTCTATGCTGGTTCCGACGAGACGATCGTAGTCATAGAAACCAACATCGACGATATGAACCCTCAGGTCTACAGCTTTGTGATGGAGCGCGCTTTTGGGCTCGGGGCGCTTGATGTGTTCATGACGCCGGTTCACATGAAAAAGGACAGGCCGGGGGTTTTGCTCACGATTCTCTGCAAGCCCGAGACAGTTGCCCTGACTATCGACATGTTGTTGGCGGAGACTACAACACTTGGTGTCCGTTACTACGAAGGGAAGCGACGGGTCCTGGAACGATCTATCGAAACTGTTGAAACACGCTATGGGCCGGTGCGGATAAAGGTAGCGCGCCACCGCGGGCGCACGCTACACTTTCAGCCTGAATACGAGGACTGTGTCCGACTGGCTGTTGCGGCGAACGCGGCATTCCTGGAAGTGCATGCAGAAGCTGAGGCGGCCTATCGAGGCCAATTAAAGCCGAGCGATGGGATCGATGGATAAGATGCCGAGATCAAAGAAGAATAGCGAGCGGGAGCGGCCGGTGCAACGAAACGCATTTGATGTCTCAAAGGTCGAAGCGGGCGTGCGCTTGATACTTGAAGGGATCGGTGAGGACGCAGACCGTCCCGGCATCGAGGGTACGCCGCGCCGGGTAGCGCTTATGTATGAAGAGATCTGCGCCGGTTTGCATAACGACCCGCGCGAGTTTCTCCACGTGATACCGGCGGAGACTCACGATGAAATGGTAATCGTCAAAGACATCCCGCTATACTCGATCTGCGAGCACCATCTGTTGCCGTTCTTTGGAGTGGCGCACATCGCTTACATTCCGCGAGATGGGCGAATCGTAGGTCTGTCAAAGCTCGCCCGTGTGGCTGACCTTATGGCGCGGAAGCCCCAAATTCAGGAACGGCTGGCCACAGAGATCGCCGACCTGCTCGACGAAATGCTGCGCCCAACCGGAGTTATGGTGGTGATTGAAGCCGAGCATATGTGCATCGAGATGCGTGGCATAAAAAAGCCGGGCGCGAAGGCCGTCACGAGTGCGCTACGAGGGGGATTTCTGAAGGACCAGCGGACGCGCTCGGAGGCGATGGCTCTGATTCTGGGCCGCAAAGGATGATGCCCGGGAGAGGCAGGAAATTGAAGAATGGGAATTGAAAAATGAAAAATGAAAAATGAAAATTGGTTCCGGCGATTTCGATATCTCAATTTCCATTTTTCAATTTTCATTTTTCATTTTTCAATTCCCAATCTTCAAATCTCAGTTCATGACACTCAACATGGGAGAAAACACCTTCTACGTAACCACGCCGATCTACTACGTCAATGCGAAGCCTCACCTTGGCCACGCCTACACCACGCTGGTTGTCGATACGCTCGCGAAGTTTAAGCGGCAGCGCGGCGTTGACTCCTTTTTCCTGACCGGGACGGACGAACACGGTATCAACATCGAGCGCGCGGCCGAAGCTAAGGGAATGCCGGTGAGACAGCACGTCGATCAGGTGCTCGAAGAGTTCAAGGCTGCGTTTGCTCGTCTCGGGATCGAGTATGATCGTTGGATCCGCACAATCGATCCACATCACGAGCAGAGTGTTCAGAAGCTGTGGCGTATCCTCGAGGAACGCGGGCACATCTACAAGGGGAGCTACGAGGGGTGGTTCTGCGGCTACTGCAACGAGTTCAAAGATGTCGACTCGAAGACCGACGAGCCATTGTGCCCCGTCCACGAGCGGCCGCTCGATCGCATCGCCGAAGAAAGCTATTTCTTTAGGCTATCGGCGTTTCAACAGCCGCTGCTTGATTTGTATGAATCGCGGCCGGAGTTTGTACAGCCCGACGTTCGCCGCAACGAAGTGATCTCGTTTGTCGCGGGCGGACTCAAAGACCTCTCGATCAGCAGGGTTTCGGTGAAGTGGGGAATACCGGTGCCCGGCGATCCCAGCCACACGGTCTACGTCTGGTTCGATGCGCTGATTAATTACATCAGCGCGCTGGGTTGGGGTAATGACCAATATCAAGACTTTGACAGGTATTGGCCGGCTCTTCACATTGTCGGAAAGGACATACTCAGGTTTCATGCGGTCTATTGGCCCGCGTTCCTGATGGGCGCGGGAATCGAACTGCCGCGCTCGGTATTCGTTCACGGCATGCTTTTGCGCGGCGGGCAGAAGATGGGCAAGACTCTGGGAAATGCTATTCAACTCGACGTGTTGCACCGGTATTTCACAAACGATCAGATCAGATACTATTTGCTTCGCGACGTGGCGTTCGGTCAGGATGGGGAAGTGACCTATCAGGGTCTGATCGAACGAGCGAACTCTGATCTGGCGGATGGGCTTGGCAATCTTGCCAGCCGCAGTTTGACGATGATCAGGAATTACTTCGACGGTGTACCGCCACGTCCGGCGATGGATCAGAGCGAAGATGCGGCTGATGTGGCAAACCACATCGCTGAAGCTAAGACAAGGTTCGACGCGGAGTTTGGCGCGTTGAACCTGTCACGCGCGCTTGAAGCCGCGTGGGCAGGAATCGCGCGCGTAGATAAGTTCATCACCGACAACCAGCCGTGGAAACTTGCAAAGGACCCGTCCGCCCGGCCACAGCTTCAGAATGTGCTCGCAGCGGCATATGAAGCGCTGCGGCATCTGGTGTTGCTGGTGGCCCCGGCCCTGCCCGTGACCTCACGCGAAATATGGAGTCAGATGGGTCTTGCGGGTGATCCGCTTATGCTTAATCCGAACGACGCTACCTGGGGCGAGGCCCTCGTTGTGACGAAGATCGATCGCATTAGTCCTGCGTTCCCGAAACTCGATAAGGAAAAGATAATGACCGAGATCGAAAAAGAAGCCGCGGTTTCTGCCGCAGAACAGACCAAGCCGCAGGAAAGCCCTCCCGAACAACCGGCCGCCATAGCGGCGGAGAGCGCTGCGCCGCCTGCGGTTCAGGTGATCGGGATCGATGACTTCATCAAGGTTGAGCTTCGCGCGGCAACGGTGCTCGAAGCGGAGAAGGTGCCAAAAGCCGACAAGCTCCTGCGGTTGATGGTCGATCTCGGAGAATCTCAGCCGAGGCAGATTCTCGCCGGTATCGCACAGCACTATTCGCCCGAGCAGGTTGTGGGGCGAAAGATCATCGTGGTAGCGAACCTTGCGCCTCGCAAGCTCAGGGGACTAGAATCCAACGGCATGCTGTTGGCGGCATCGGTTGGAGAAGACGGTCGTCCGGTGCTCGCGACGTTTACGGAAGATGTTCCAAACGGCGCGCGGCTAAAATAGGATGTCATAGACAGCCGACCCGCGCTTTTATTTTTCCGGCGGATGACGGTTTGCACTCGAGTCTCCCCACCCGAGTGAAGGTGTGAAAGAATAAGTTTTCCATTATGTGTGGAACTGGCCCGGACGCCGCCGATCTGACCAGGGCGGTGTTGCGGAAGAAGCATAGTCCTCCGTTCGCCGGCCCTGGATTCCCCTCCCGGTCCAGCGCGAGGCCAACGAATCCGATCTCGAAGGCCAGTTCGTAGTCTTGATTTCGAAGGCGAGATTTCTGAAGTATTCGTATCGAACTAGACAGGATGTCTACTTACCATTCCGAGTAAACCGCTTGGCCCGTCGGGTATTTTTCGGGAGCCGAGCCCCAACCATAGATTGGCCGATTCCGGCCATCGCTCACTTAGAGGAGGAACCGAGAATGAATGGCTCGATTAACAAGAAGCTAGCGCTTATCGCGCTGACTGTCAGCGTGGTCTTCGTGGCGTTGCTGGCGCCGGCGCCCCCGATCATTGCTTCTGATCACGCAGACGCGCCTCTCAATGCAAACGACCAGGGGGTTGACCAGGGTGACACCTACGCCTTCCTCGACCCAACCGACAACAGCAAAGTCGTACTTGCCTTGACCGTTCGTGGGTTCATAGTGCCGGGCGAGGCGGTCAACTTTGCTTTTTTCGATCCCAATGTTCGATTCGTTTTTGAGATCGAAACAACCGGCGATGCAAGAACGGACCAGCAAGTGCTCATCGACTTTTCGCCGCGGACCGGCACCGCCACGCCGCAGACGGCTACGGTAGTTTTGCCGTTTGGTGAAGTGTTCACCGCACCTACAACGTTGCCGACGTTATCGGGAACTCCAAATGCTCCGGTAATCACTAACAATACCGCCACCGGGGTTTCGTTCTTCGCGGGCGAAACAGATGACCCGTTTTTCTTTGACATCCCGGGGTTTTCTCGCTTCCGCGCATCCGTGCTGGCGGGAAGCCCCGATGTGACAACGCTGCAGCGCGGACGTGATTCGTTCGCCGGTTACAACATACTCAGCATCGTCCTCAGGATCCCGGTTTCGTACTTTCGGCTTCAGTTTACCGCAGGCAACCCGGGCGCAAACGTAATCGGCGTGGACAGCCTCACTCAGAGGCGACGCCGTCAGTTTCTATCGCAGGACGGTGGCATCAGCGGTGAAGGCAAGTTCCAAACGCTGGACCGCAGCGCCAACCCTGCGCTGAATGCGCTGATCATTCCGTTCGCAAGAAAGGATGAGTATAACGCTTCGACCCCCCTCGATGATGCTAATGGCAAATTCGCCGGCGACATCGTTGCTACGCTTCAGGCCCTCGGGACTAACGCTACCAACATCGGAATTCTGGCAAGCGTGTACGTGGCGAGGGGTGATCTGTTGCGTCTCAACACTTCGGTGCCGAACTCGGGACCGGGCGGAGGCAACAACGCCGGGGCCGGGTTCCCGAATGGCCGCCGTCCCGCTGATGACGTGGTTGATACATTCCTTTTCCTCGCGAGCAACGGTGGTGTGACGACCGGCGACAACGTCAATGCAAATGACGTGGCGTTCACCGATACCTTTCCGTTCCTGCCGGCCCCTCAGCAGCCGCGAGCCTCCGGCACGGATGACAACACGCGCAATTAAGATTTGCGCCAAAACCTTCGGATTGCGGACTCGCCGAGGCGGATCCGCAATCCGCCCTCCAAACCAGCCGAGCACTTGATAAGGTCACATTGAACGCAAGACTGACATCGATGGCTCTCGTCTCTGGGTGCGCGCTGGTGCTGGCGGGCTGTGGCATCCGGTCCACATCGTCTTCGAGCTCGCCGCCCCCTCGCCCGCCGAACATCAGTACCATCACCGAAGCGGCCCAGAGCGCGATAAGATTCCTCGAAGATCGAGTGAATCACGACCCCGATGACATCATCGCTTACAACAAGCTTGCAGGGTATTATCTTCAACGGCTGCGCGAGACAGGCAGGTTGGATTATCTAGATCTCGCATCGCGAGCGGCCAAGGCTTCACTGTAAGCAATATCAGCCGAAACCAACACAGGGGGCCTGGCGGTCCTCGCTCAGGCCGAATACGCATTGCACGAATTCACCTCCTCGCGTGATCATGCGCTTCAATCGCCGGGCTCGATCCGGCGAACAGCTACCCATATCGGATTCTCGGGGACTCCTTGCTTGAATTAGGTGATTATGACGCGGCGATAAGCTTCCCGCGGATGGAGCGACTCGCGGCACAGCGTGGGCACGCTGACCCGCTCGGCGCCGTTACATTGTTGCGGGGGCGGACTGATGAGGCGACACGGCGACCTTGAGCGCTCAAACACTTGCGCCCTAACAGGAGCCGCCCGCGCCAGACCCATGGCATGGATTCGCTGGCAATTGGGGGAAGTGGCGTTTTCCCCGGGTGATTATCCGAAGGCGGAGCGGCATTATCGTGATGCGTTGATAACCTTTCCGAACTACTACCGCGCGCTCGCCTCACTAGGCCGAGTGCTAGCTGCAAGAGGCGATCTGCCGGGCGCTATTGAACAGTATGAACGCGTCATTCGCATACTGCCCGATCCAACGTCCGTTGCGGCGCTCGGCGATCTATACACACTTTCGGGGCGAGATAAGGAAGCGACGGCTCAGTATGAGCTTGTCGAGCACATAGCGAGGCTCAGCGCGATAAATGGTGTCATGTACAACCGGCAGCTTGCGCTGTTCTACGCCGATCACGACTTGAAAGCGGCCGACGCGTACGCGAACGCGGGCAAAGAGTACGCTGTTAGACGCGATATCTACGGCGCGGATGCCGTGGCGTGGACCGCGTTGAAGGCAGGAAAGCTGGACGAAGCAGACGCAATGATAAAGGCTGCTCTGCGTCTGGGCACTCGTGACGCGAAACTCTTCTATCACGCCGGTATGATTGCGCTAGCATCAGGCGATTCGTCCGCGGCGCGCGATTACCTCAAGCGTGCGATCAAGCTCAACCCGGAGTTCGATCCGCTACAGGCTGCGAATGCCCGAAAAGCGCTCGATAGCCTCAACAACTGAAGGAACAGGTGCCAGGAGCTTTATGCATAACCGGGATTACAACGCGGAGCAGCGAAGAATGAGGCGCCGACTGGTATTCTCGGCGATGGCATTGTTTGCGCTCGCCGGTTTGGCCTTCGCGCACCCTCTCGGTAACTTCACGATCAACCACTTCGCGCGCATTGAAGTGGCCAGCCATCGTATAAGCGTTCGTTATGTTATCGATATGGCCGAGATTCCTGCATTCCAGGAGCTGCAGGTGATCAGGTCTAATGGCGATGAATCGCCATCAAAGGCCGACCTCAAAACCTACGCAGACCGCGTGGCGGCGAGCCTCGCCGCCGGAATACTGCTCGACGTTGACGGCTCGCTATTGCCACTAAACGTGACCGCCAGCAATGCAACGCTGCCTCCGGGAGCGGGAGGGCTTGCGACGCTACGCGTAGAATGCGACTTCGAGAGTCCGCTTGATTCAAGCGTGGGCGCGACGCGTCGAATGCGGTACGAGGACACGAACTACCGCGACCGAATGGGCTGGCGCGAGATTGTTGTAACTCAAGCCGAGGGCCAGAGTGTTTTTGACAGTTCGGCTTTTGGCAACGGTCTGACAGACGAGCTAAAGGCTTACCCCGAAGATTCTCTCGCGGCGCCGCTGGATGAGCGGATCGCCGAACTTTCGTTTGTAAGAGGGCCAGCACCGGCGGGGACAACTGGTCTGGTAACCCGCGATGGGCGCAAAGCATCGCAATCCAGAGATCGGCTCGCTGAATTGATCACCGCACCGGAGCTTACCCCCCTCGTTGCAATCCTGGGCGTGCTTCTCGCCGCCGTCCTTGGCGCATTCCACTCGCTGTCACCCGGTCACGGAAAGACGGTCGTGGGAGCTTATCTGGTTGGTTCGCGCGGGACTCCCCGCCACGCGGCATTTCTCGGCTTGACCGTGACGATTACCCATACGGCTGGCGTGCTGACACTAGGACTCGTAACGCTGTTTGCGTCGCACTATGTTGTAACTGAGAGACTCTTCCCAATCCTGAGTCTGATTTCGGGTGGCATAGTCGTTACTATCGGATTGAACCTGTTCGTTCGCCGCCTCAGGGCTGCGATGGCGCATTCGGATCACGGTCACGACCACACGCACAATGCGGACGGGGATCATCACGATCATTCACACTCGCACGCGCATCAAACGCACAATCACTCGGATGATGGGTCAGCAACGCACACCCACGACGGAAAAACGCATTCGCATCTTCCACCCGGTTCGGACGGGTCTCGAGTAAGTTGGCGGAGCCTCCTGGCGCTCGGAATATCGGGCGGGCTCTTGCCATGCCCTTCCGCTCTGGTGTTGATGCTTTCGGCAATCTCGCTTCATCGCGTTGGCTACGGGCTGATTTTAGTGATCGCGTTCAGCATCGGCCTCGCATCCGCGTTGACGGCAGTCGGCCTCATATTTGTTTACGCAAGACACCTGGTCAAGCGGCCGCTCGGCGCGAGCCGTCTCGTCCGGGCTCTTCCGGTATTGAGCGCGTTTGTCATCACCTGCGCCGGATTGGTGATCTGCTATCAGGCGATGATGAGCGCAGGCTGGATCTCAGCAGCGCCTGTTGTCGGTCTGCTCGCGACCTTCACCAGCTCCGTTTCGCAAGGCAGCGCGGCGTCAGGCGCATCGGTGCTCGCATTAGGTCTTGTTTTCGGATTGAAGCACGCGGTCGAAGCCGATCATCTGGCGGCAGTGTCAACGATAGTCAGCCAGCGCAAGGGTCTGCTCAGCTCGTCCGTTGTAGGGGGGCTGTGGGGCTTGGGCCATACGATTTCATTGTTGATCGCCGGGGTCGCAGTTTTGCTTCTTCACGTGAAAATCGGTGCAAGGACAGCGATGGCCCTGGAGTTGTGCGTTGCCCTGATGCTCATAGCGCTCGGGGCAAACGCGTTGAGAAAGCTGCTGCGCGGCGGCGAGATTCATGCCCACTCACATGTGCATGGCGGGCACGCGCATTTCCATCCGCACATTGACGACGAGCCGGCGGAAGCAATTCCGGCCACCCATCACGGCTTGCGGTTGAACGCCCGCCCCGTTCTCGTGGGGATGGTTCATGGTCTCGCTGGAAGCGCCGCGCTGATGCTGCTGGTGTTGTCAACCATCCCGTCCGCGGCGATGGGGTTCATGTTTATCGCGGTATTCGGTGCCGGTTCGATTGGCGGGATGACTGTGATGAGCGCGCTGGTGAGCCTACCGCTTCAATTTACGGCGGATCGCTTCAAGAGAATAAACTGGGGGGTTCAAGTGCTTGCGGCGGTCTTCAGCCTCGGTCTCGGCGCGCTCATGGCATATCAGATAGGATTTCTCGATGGACTGTTTGGTTAGAGTGAACGCGTCTCAGCTCAAGTATGGTGGTTGCACAATCGCCGAGCCCTCAGCCCCAGCGTCTGCAAGCCTCGATGTAGTTCATAGGTTCCAGTTCATCACCCAGCTGCAAGCGCGTTAACATTTCTCTTACGATCTCGATCTCAGGTGAGTGAAGCGATATTGACTGGGTGGCGCGTGTCGCGAATTTGACATCGGCCAGCTCCACCCAGCCATCCTCAAACTGATATTGCGCTCGCCTCTTCGATACTCTGCTCTCTACCACCGGCGGGGAGGACTCCGCCAGCGTCTTCACGAACTCTGCTTCGGCAAAGGTGCCGATTGAAAGAGCGGCCAACGGAAGCGCAGTTCCCAGCAGGCGTGCGGCGTCTCTCAGTGTGTTGAGTGCAACAGGAAAATGATAGGTGTACTCCGCACTCTCATTGTAGAGTTCAAACGGTTTCAAATGGGTTTCGAACAGCAGCTTGAGCTTGAGGACCCACCCGCTCGCGTATAGGCGCAGTTTGACATTCTGATCGCTGTGTGGAGCGACCAGGTAAATGTCATCACCTCGAAGATCGCTGAGCCCAAGCCGAATGGGGTAAGCGCGCACCTTTGAGGCGAGTGTCTCGCTGATGCGGCCGAACGCCCTCCACTCCCAGATTCTTCCTTCTTCGGGTCGTTTTGTCATTGAGCTTTGAAAAAGTATAGCGGCTGACCTGCATTTTGTAACGCTGTTCGACGGCATCACAACTTATGGTAAACTGCGCAATCAGAAGCGCGCTCAGCGCGCAGGAGTTTTATTCCGATGGTGGAAAACAGAATCATATCCGCAGGCACTGAGGGGGATGACGAAAAACAGTTCGAGTTGAGTCTCAGACCAAAGTGGCTTCGCGAGTACATCGGTCAGCACAAGGCAAAAGAGAATCTATCGATTTTTATTCAAGCGGCTCGCAAACGCGGACAGTCTCTCGACCACGTGTTGCTCTATGGTCCGCCGGGGCTGGGCAAGACTACCCTTGCGCACATCATTGCGAATGAGATGGGTACTGAAATCAAGTCCACCGCCGGTCCTGTAATAGAGAAGGCGGGCGACCTTGCCGCGCTGTTGACGAATCTCGCTGAAGGCGACGTGTTGTTCATCGACGAGATTCATCGGCTCAACCCGACGATTGAAGAGGTCCTGTATCCGGCGATGGAAGATTATCAGTTGGATATCATAATCGGGCAGGGACCATCGGCTCGATCGATAAAGTTGGAGCTGCCGAAGTTCACATTGGTAGGTGCGACTACGCGGGCCGGACTCATCAGCGCGCCGCTGCGAGGGCGTTTCGGGATACCGCTTCACCTGGATTTCTACCCGGTGCCGGATCTGGAAGTAATAGTAAACCGGTCTGCCGACATCCTGGGTGTGAAGGCCGAGGCAAGCGGCGCCCACGAGATAGCGAAGCGTTCGCGCGGCACGCCACGCATCGCTAACCGTCTGCTGCGTCGAGTGCGGGATATTGCAGAGGTTCTTCACGACGGCGACGTGACCGGCGAGGTGGCACGTCTTGCTCTTGATCGCATGGAGGTGGATACATACGGGCTCGATGAGGTAGATCGCAAACTCTTGCTGACGATCATTGAGAAGTTTGACGGCGGTCCGGTCGGACTCGGAACACTTTCGGCCGCAATCAGCGAAGAGAAAGACGCGATTGAGGAAATCTATGAGCCTTATCTGTTGCAGGTCGGGTTTCTAAACCGCACCCCCCGCGGCCGCACCGCAACTCGCCTCGCCTACGAGCACCTCGGTCTTGATTTCACGAAGACCGGTGGCCATTCGAACCAGGCAACTCTGTTCTAGCTTTCCACTCGTCTGGCCATCCCCTCTGACCCGCATCAATACCTCAACCCGTTCCCGATTGGGGGTTGACTCCTCGCCAACAGTCTAGTGGGTGCAATGCTATTCCTCGGAGACCCGTCCGCACTTCCCGTTGCGGAAATTAACTGCAACCTTCTTGTTTCTCAGGCCACTTACGCGTTGAAGCAAAGACGAAGGCGTAGAAAAAGTTGAACTTTTAGCCCTTTTCTCCGTTTCGGAAGGCATCACTCAGGCGGGAGTATTGATTTGGTTCGGAGATGGCAATGCAAAGACTTAACAGATCAGCACACGCCCCGGTTGGTACCGCTTTCTTTTTATTCCTGGGCCTCGCCATCATCCCGGTTTCGCTGAGAGCCGCGGGTGTGCAAGTCACCTTCAGCCCAAGACTGTCCGCTGCGGTGGACGCCTGGCAGCAGATCGCCGAAGTCTTTGGTGCGAGCTATAACCCCGCGCCCCCATCAGAGCTTTGTATGTTCAGAAATCCGGACAGCGACCTCTCGAATTCGCCTGAACGTTCCATCTGCGCGCTCACCAACCAATTCGCTTGTGCCTTGAAGGCTGAGTCGCCTTGGGTCGGGACCGTCCCCGATGCCCCGAAAGCGCGCGCCCCCAGATCTTCTTCGGTGCTGCGTGTTCCTGCCCGGTTCGAACAGTCGCGTTCTGCCGCCAATCGCGTCGCACTGTTTGTCGCGGCTGAGGAGATCAAAGCAAGTTTCGAAAAGAACGCCCCCTCGATCGCGGAGTTTGGTGCTATGAAGCTTCACCTACGGGCTAGCGAACGACTCATCAGAAAAGATAACGAAAGCCAAGTGTTCTGGAAGAGCTTCGAGCCGATCGGCGAAATCAAGAACCTTCAAATCCCGCAAAGCGTAAGGGTGTTGGTTCGGATGAAGCGTGCAGCGGCGGGTTTTTCGGCGAAGGCCGCGGAGTGCAAAGTGTTTGCGGCCCTTGCGTCTGTGAAGAGCCGCCAATGTGAGCGCGCGATATTGAACGGCATGCCGCTTGCCAGCCCGGATAACAGCGAGTTCTGAGAATCCAAAAAAAGCCGGCCGGATTGCTGATCTACAAGGTGATCGGTAGCACATACGATCCGTCCGCGCTCAACGCAGCGTCCTGCGACGCATTGTCATGTCCAGCTAGATCGCCTTCGTGCGAGTTGCACACTCCTTTCTCATCACCGGTAGGGCTGCGCAAGAAAGCGTGTTTGACAGCCACTTTTGCGAGGTCTAGAATCGCTTCATCAGAGTCAGTCTTTAAGGAGCACTAAACATGGGTCCACTTGGAATGCCGGAGCTGCTGATCATAGCGCTGATAATCATTATCTTGTTTGGAGCGCGACGCATACCGGAGGTCGCTAAAGGCCTCGGTGAAGGCATCCGCCACTTCAAGACAGGAATGCGAGGCGACGACCAACACGAAATCGAGGAAAAGAGGTATCGCGACGACGATCGCAGATATCGCGATGAGCCGGTCCGCAAGGAAGAACCTCGCACGTCGGCATAAGTCAGGATTACGCCCTTCTCCCCACGTTCCCCCGGCTCCGCCTGTCGATCTTTCTTGGAAACCACTTTGCGATACCTAATCGTGCGGCCGGAGGTTTCGCATCTTTCGGTGTCGGTCGGAATGCGCAGCCCTCAGCCTGGTGGTTCATTCAAATTCATCGGTTAGCGGCTGCCGGCCGGCAAATCCCGAGTCTGTCTCGTGCCACCAGTTTATTTCATCCTCGTCGGGTTTCCAACACAGGTAGACTATTCGGCCGTCGCGATCGTAGGGGAAATCGACAAGACCAGTGCGCAGATCCTTCACGTGCACACCAATATACTCGATCTCTTGAACGGCTTCGCTGAACGCGATCAGGTGGGCAATGTAAGTGGGGCCGAACGGGCTGCCGCCGCCGCCATCAACGGCTTTTTCCCTCGCCAGGTCTATTTCGACTCGCATATCCAGAAGCGCCTCGCGCTCTCTTGCGACGCGCGCCAGCATCTTGCGGAGCCGTGGCATCAGGCTTCGAGCTTCGCCCAAAGTGAATACTCGAACATCTTCGTTGTCTTCGTTTGCATCGCCGTACATCGATGATTTTTCCATAATTTTGTGTGGCTAAATGCTGCCCTATGCCGCTGCAAGAATCAAGGCGTCAAACTTAGACATGGAGGCACGGAGGTCGGGCTCTAGCTTGCCTTCGCATCGAGAAACGAGAAAGCGAGCCCGCTACCTCCTCGCGGCGGAGTGGCCTATTGGATAGAAGCCCGGCAGTTCGACTGGGAGTGTGCCTCTAAACTCAATCTCGCCCAGCACGGCCTTCAGCGCGGCTTCTTCCGCTGCCGGGTAGTACTCATAGGCCAAAATGTAAGTCGGGAGTTCAGGCACGAAGGACAGGAGATATGGGCTGCCATAGAGCACGAAGGCGAAAGGCTTGTCGATCGCAGAAAGATGCTTCAAGAGATTGATCTCGCCCTCGCTCATGTCAATCGAGCCTTTGAATGACGACACTCGAATGAACCCGTTGACGATAACCGTATCCGAGAAAGCAGCAAGTTTTCTTATCAATTCAAGCTCCGTCGGAGAGGTCTTGTCGGTCACGTAGACGTTGATTGAATTCGGATGGCGTTTGACTAGCCCGGCGAAGAATGCGTGTCCGGGTACCCCGTCGCGCCATCCGTCGCTGTTATCAACCATAGTGATGAATAGCACTTTCTGTTGGGGCGCTAATCTTAGAGGCAAGTCGCCTCGCTTGTCGCGCACCAGCGTGATTGCGCTTTCGATGATTTGTTGCGCGGTGCGTTGATTGTAGTTCGTGCCAAGTACCTTATCCAGCTTGCCGATATCCACCAGGCGTCCGAGATTCAGCCCCAGCTTCGCCTTGGCTGTGAGGATCCGGCGCACCGATTCGTCTATCCGGGACTCCTTGATATCACCCGATTCGACAGCCCGTTTAAGCGCGACAAAGGCCTGCTCTACGCTTGGCGGATACAACACAATGTCCGCGCCAGCCTTGACCGCGCGAACTGCCGCTTCCCCTTCGGGATAATGAGCGGCAATTCCGCGCATGTTCATCGCGTCGGTGAAGATAACCCCGCCGAATCCAAGCTCGCCTCGCAGCACGCCGGTGAGCATCATTGGAGAAAGCGTGGCCGGAAGATTGGCAGTGTCGATTCGCGGCAATGCTATGTGAGCGCTCATCACGCCGCCGACGCCTTCGTCGACCGCGGCTCGAAAAGGCGGCAGTTCGATGGCGTTCAACCGTGCCCGATCTACGTCGATGACCGGCAGCTCGAGGTGCGAATCGGTTGATGTATCACCGTGACCCGGGAAGTGTTTGGCTGTGGCCATCACGCCGTGATCCTGCGAGCCTCGGATATACGCGCGCGCCATGCGGGCAACGAGTAACGGATCTCCCCCGAATGACCGAATGTTGATGATGGGATTGCGGGCATTGTTGTTGACGTCGACAACTGGGTAGAAGTTTACCTGGACGCCCAGAGCTCGCGCCTCTTCAGCAGTGATTCGGCCCGCTTGATAGGCCATGTCGGGGTTCGCCGTTGCCCCCATCGCCATCGCACGCGGAAGTCGCGTTGCGCCGATATAGCGCAATCCAACACCACCTTCAAAGTCGGCGGTGATCCACAGCGGTACCCTGGACAGCTCCTGCAGGTGGTTTATGAACAACGCGACGCCCGCCGGTTCGTGGAGCAGGTTTACCTCGCCCAGCATGTGGTATCCGCCGACGTGAAACTCTGAAATATCACGTTGCGCTTGCCTGAACGCATCGCTGTCTTGACTCAGGAACATGCCGACGGTCGCCGGAATGATCAACTGGCCTATCTTCTCGTCGAGCGTCATTGATGCCAGCGTTTTCTCTACCCAGGATTTCTCCGCAGCTGCAGGCTGTTGTTCTTGATTGCTGCTCGCCGGCACGGAAACAAGTACGTTTGAGGTGCTCAAGAGTAGGACCGCTAAGCCGATTCGTTTTATCAAGCGCACTGTGATCCCCCTAATTCTACAAACCATCACTGAAGTTCAGAGTGAGAATATCGTGCTTGCTTTCTCGCTCAGCCAGAAAACTCGCTTCGTCGTCGCCAGACGGCTAGAACAGCTTGAACTCTTTACATAACCTCACGCGGCCATGGAAGTGTCTGGGCTCGGTCTGTGGTCATCCGGAGACTGCTGCCAGCCGGCGCTTTTCAAATTCCGAATGATCAATGCCCCTGCGATGACGCCGCCAAGCAGGAAAAACAAACCTTTCAGGCTCTCGCCGAAAATTACGTAGCCGATGCCGAATAGAAACCCGTATATCAACACGCATCCAAGAAACCAGTTCGCAAACTGTATGGCAAGTCCCCCGCTCGCCGTTGAAGGCTCGAGTCCCGCGTTGTTAGCGACGCGCTTCCATCCCGGGCCCTCGGGTTGTACTTTGCGATAGAAAGCCGCCAGCGTCTCCGCAGCTTCAGCGCGAGTCAGCAGGGTAACCGTAAGCCAAGCGACAGTCGTCGCCCCGACTGTGACAATCATCAGGTAGGCGAAGTCCCTCGGACGATCGCTGTCCCATTTTAGATAGAGCTGCAAAAAGAGTGAGCACCCTGCCGCGGCTATCATCGCTGCGACCTCTGACCATGCGTTTATTCTCCACCAAAACCAGCGCAACAGGAGCACCGTCCCGGTGCCCGCGCCGGTTACCAGCAGCAGTTTCCAGGCGGCCCCAATTGATTCCAGATTGAATGTCACCATGAGCGACAGGATCATCAGCAGGACCGTGACGAGTTGAGACGCGATAACATAGTGCCGCTCGCCGCCGTCGCGTTTGACGAAGCGCCGGTAAAAATCGTTGATCACGTATGAGGCGCCCCAGTTCAGCTGAGTGCCTATCGTTGACATATATGCCGCGGCGAACGCGGCCAGCATGAAACCGCGCAGGTAGACCGGAAACACATTTGGATCCATCAACGTTCTGATGTATCCCGCCTCCTTATCCGCGAGGTCGGGATACAATATGAGCGATGCCAGCGCTGTGAGTATCCATGGCCATGGTCTCAGCGCGTAGTGAGCGATATTGAACCACAGCGTTGCGAGAAGCCCGTGACGTTCGTCCTTAGCTGCGAAGATCCGCTGCGCGACGTAGCCGCCGCCGCCGGGTTCGGCGCCGGGATACCAACTTGCCCACCAGTTCACCGCCAGATAGGTGAACAATGTGATCGCCGGCATCCATACCGAATCCAGTTCCGGGAAGAATGAAAGACGTGAGCCCTCCTGCCCGATTGAACTATCCAGCAACGCGATCTTCGTCTTGAGAGCGCCCATTCCACCGACGGCGTTCACGGCGAGAATCGCGAGCACTATCACCATCCCCATCTTGAGGACGAACTGGAACAGATCGGTTACCAATACACCCCACAAACCTGAGATCGTAGTGTAAAATGCCGTGAAGATCAGCAGCCCAATGACAACCCTAATTGCGCCACCCTTGTCGAGCCCGAGCGTTATCTGGAGTATCTTGACCATCGCCAGGTTGACCCAACCCATGATGATGCAGTTTATGGGCAGGCCTAGATAGAGGGCGCGAAAGCCTCGCAAGAACGCCGCCGGTTTTCCTGAATAGCGCAGCTCTGCGAACTCGACGTCGGTCATTACCCCCGCTCGTCTCCACAACCGGGCATACAGGAACACTGTGAGCATCCCGCTCATCACAAAGTTCCACCACAACCAGTTACCGGCGATCCCGTTCTTGGCGACTAGCCCGGTGACCACTAGAGGCGTGTCCGCCGCAAAGGTCGTTGCGACCATCGATGTTCCAGCTAGCCACCACGGGACATCGCGGCCCGACAGGAAGAAGTCGGCTGTGCTACCATGCATCTCGCGCGGATGCTCGTGGTTAGGCCCCGGCTTTCCGGCGCTGGCGTGTCCTTGGTTGGTTTGCCTGAGCCGACAGCCGAGTACGCTCCGGCACGCGCGCGCGCGAGGACGTGAATTTGCCGGTTGCCTTCTTGTGAGTACTGTTCTTAGCGAGTCGAACCTGGCACGTGGTCTGGGTTCGCCTGATGGCTTCCTGGACATTGCGATACCCATGCTTGCGGGGATCTGCTTCGAAATGCACGGGGTCAGCCAGCCCATACCGCCAGTTGAACCCATTCTTGCGCATGATTCGGACAATCCGCGTTCCCTGTGGGGTGAGCCTCTTCGCACCCCGCGGTCCAGAAGCAATGCCTCCGATATCGACAGCGAATCCTGCTTCGTGAATGGACTTACCCGCAGGTAGCGCACCATAGAGGCCCGGGTTGGATCGACGGCAACGGGTGCTGAGCGAACACCGATGGAGTTGCGCTTGACTCTCCGAAGAACGCCACATGCTTGTAACTCGTGGCGTGATGCCTGCGCGCTTCATATCACGAAGCGCGGCCCGGTAATTTCTGGCGATCCTCGGATCGACGTAATCTTTAGGATGGCATGGAAGGCTCCGGGCAGTTTTTGAGCGTTTCTTTGCCTGCCGACCTTTCTGTCCCGTGGCGAGTTCCGCGGCGCATGGCGCGCAGGCCTTTGTCCGCCCTTTCGTGGAAGGCTTTGGGCGTGATTGGGCACCGCCGGGAGTTCGCTTCATAGAGACCGCCGCTTTACTCTTGTTCAGTGGCCGCTCTCGAGACGTGTTCGCCGCGCTGGAGTGCGCGAGTGTGAGGAGTGAAATCACGACTGTTGTGCAGACAGAAAGCCATCGCCTGTCCATAATCAAATCCTGTTCTCGTTGTTAGTCCTGCGGGCTTTGTTCAATGCGGGGGCGTACTACTCCGAGTCGAAAGTTCAGGCCGGTAGGGGGGACAATCCGGGGAATAGTATAAGGCATCCGTCAACAGCTAAGGCGCCTTTATCACCGTCGAGGCATAGCATCTGCTGCATGCACTGAAACCCTCCGTCCTTGCCTGCGACAAGGGGATAGAGCGTTTCTTTTTGTCTAGAAACTCACATCCTGACTTGTGATACATCTTGTCGCCGGACGACACCCAAACGCTTGGTTCAAGCGGAGTGCCTGGCGATCCGGAGAGCGCGGGGATGTTAGCCCCGAAGGCCGACGGCGGGAGCGGCGAAAGTTTTTTTTGTTTTTCATCGGACATCGACGATGGAGTCGCAGACGAGGAAGGCGTTGAAGCGAGCGTCGCGGATGAAGAGGAGGAGCCCCAAACGCCGCGCATCGCTTGCATCGCATCGCGCTCGAATCCTCGAAAGTCATTGGCCAGGCGGAATTGTTCGGTCCCCCGCACGAACGCGAAACCCTGCCTCACCATCTCGGCGTTTACCAGCGTACCATCGCGCGTGTAGACATATGCCTGGGATTTCGAGTCCTTGTTGGCGCTGTTTTCTGGGTCGAATTCCAGCCGGACATCCTGTCCGAGCAACGTCTTTTCGGCGTAGCTGAGCGCGTGCTGGCCGTGCACCCCGTAGATCTCTTTGGGAGATTTGCCGTCGGGGGTCTCTATCCCCAGCAGTCGCACGGGTCCAACACCCTCCACCTCGATTTCATCAGCCCGCACTATGCGAGTGACCCGATGGAACTCATCAGGCAGGTCCCCGGCCGCTCCCGGGCGAGCGGGCTGCCGAGAGTCCGCAATCGGGGGCGGCGCAACCGTGTCTTTGCGGCTCACGTATCTCGAGGCTATGAACCCTGCGGCGAACCCGGCAATCAATGCCAGCCCAACATAGGCTACCACCTGTCGCCTATCCACGCCGATGTTCCACCTTGGTGGAAGGTCTTCCGTCTCGAATTGGTGTTGCTTGAGCTGTAACATCTTAGGCGCTCACCTGGTCGAATTGGCAACCTCCTCGGTTGAGGATGTTGAACGACTCGGGGGCTCACATCACAAGACCGAATTCTCTCATCTGAAGTATCCTCAGTCAATATGTCTTGGTCTCTATATATCTTGGTGTCCCCGCCGCAGGATAGCCGGATGTAGCTAAGGCTAATTGAGTTGAGTGTACCGTGACGATACGAATCGTGTGCTCGAAGGGGTAGAGCACTGCCAAAGATCTGATTTCACCTAATAAAATTGAGGGTTTTGTGCGATTTTTGGTTGCAACTTCACCGCTGGTGTAGTAATCTTCGCGTCGCAGAAATCCCCCTGTTTTGCTCGCTCGACTAAGGGGCGGCGGGCGCAGGGGTATCTTTTTGAGCGGTGACCGACGTGCGCTATCGACCGAAGAGCCGGCCTTGACACCGCACCCGAGTTTAGAGAAGCCTGTGGACAGACACGGAGATCAAAATTTAGAAAGAGGACAATAGAACTTATGGCAAACGCAAAGAAGATGTCGAAGACGCAGCTCGCTACCGAACTTGCCGAAGCGACTGGAACCAACAAGAAGACCGCCTCAGCTTTCCTGGAATCCCTGGGGGGCATAGCATATCGTGAGACCAAAAAAAATGGCGAATTTACAATTCCCGGGATTGGAAAGCTCGTCAAGAAGCAGACTAAGGCACGCTTAGGACGCAACCCGGCCACCGGCGCGGAGATCCAAATCAAGGCGAAGACCGTCATCAGGTTTCGCGTTGCAAAGGCGGCTAAGGATGCAGTGATCGGCTCCAAGTAGTGACTTGGGGAATTTGACCTGGGGTCATGATCCGAGATCTGAGTCATGGCTTCGGACGACGATAGGTCACAAGCTGAGGGCGCAGGCAAGCGGAACGATAGTAGTCGTCTAATTCCGCCGATTACTTCTCAGGTGCCTGGGCGATCCGACAAGACGAGAGTTCGCCCTCCCGAGAATCTTCCGGGCAGCAGGCAGTCCTTTTCCCGAAGGGATTGCCTGCTGCGGCTCCTGTTTCCTATCTGAATCACTCGTCCTGTATCCATATTTTGGCCGGCTAACGAGATACAGCATGCCGGTGTCAGCCTTAGACGCGCGCTGTGACGTCTATCCAGATCTGCGGTCGGCTTGCTCGGCTTTGCCAGGCCCGTGGCCTCGATAAAATAACTATTGACTTGAGAACATATTTCAATAGAATAGCTCGCACGCTTCGCCCCTTATTGTTGTAGCATGTTTCCGCACTGTACCTGTTGTCCCCACTTGAATTCACCAGAGCTGTTTGGGCCCTCCGGTAAATCGCGGCATCTAAAACTCCCTTGTCTGCTGTAAAAGTAGCCCGGGAGGGGAATGCCCCTTGCAGATCCGATCCGCGTGGTCACCAATAACACGTCTTTCGGGAGATATCACACATCAAGGGATTTAGTCCCCTGGGTATGACTTAGCCCTGTGTCTTAAGGAGCGACAGTGAGAAAAAAAACAACAACCTCAACGGTAGCTCAGCGCGACCACGAAACGCCTGCGCACCGACTGCATTTAGTGGGAACGACCGATCAGGAAATATACTCAACCGATCTTGATGAGCGCGAAACCTCTCACGAAGAATCCGACCTGGATAGCCCGGAACAGCACCTGCTCGAGAACGACGCCCAGGCAGAGCCCGAGCTGCTTGCCAAGGAAGTCGACAGCGCCGAGGATCTGGTGGGGGTTTATCTCCGCGAGATGGGTGTGTCGCCGATGTTGACTCGCGAAGGCGAAGCTGCCCTCGCTGTCAGGATCGAGCGTGGCTGCCGGCGGGCCGCAAAAGCCGTATCTCGATTGCCAATCTGCATCGAGGAGATCATATCCATCGGTGAACGGCTGAAACAGGGCGAACTGCACATCCGGGAGGTAATCAACTTTCGCGATCAAGAGGACATCACTGAGGCTGGCATTCATCAATGTCTTATCTCAACGCTCGCCTCGATAGCCACGATATCCAGCGAGTACAAGGTTGCTCTAAGACTGTACGCGCGAACTCAAGCCGAGCCGAGAAGGTCAAAGAAGACTCGGCGAGTGCGCCGGAAGCTCGCGCGGCAGCGCGTACGGGTGAGCCGCCAGTGCCGTGCGCTCGACCTCACATCACCTCAACGTGATCATTTGGCTGGATTGATCCGATCAGCGGTCAATCAGGGTCGCGACACAAAGACCGCGATTGAAAAAGCGCGCGGCGCGCTTGAGCGGAAAAGAGGCCGCCGCACGAATGAGATCGAGCTTAAACGCGGGCTGCGACAAGCAAATCGCAGTTTGGTTGAGTTGGAGTCTAGTTGGCGCGTGAGCGTCATCGAGCTTGAGCGGGCGCTTGCCCGCCTCAGCGTTGGAGATGCCGAGGCTGGTTTAGCTAGGGACGAGATGGTCAGATCCAATCTTCGCCTGGTTGTCTCGATCGCGAAGAAGTACACCAATCGAGGACTCCAGTTTCTGGATCTCATTCAGGAAGGCAACGTCGGGTTGATGCGAGCAGTCGACAAGTTCGATTGGCGACGCGGGTTCAAATTTTCGACCTACGGCACATGGTGGATTCGCCAGGCGATCACCCGCGCAATAATGGAACAGGCGCATACAATCCGCATCCCTGTTCACATGGTCGAAACCATCAACAAGCAAGTCCAGGCGTCCCGCGCGCTTGAACAGGAGTTGGGCCGCGCACCGACAGCGGAAGACATTTCGAAGAGACTGGATGTACCTGAGGCTCGCGTTCGCAAGGTGTTCGAAGTCGTGCAGGAGCCTATCTCACTTGAAACGCCGGTTGGCGCGGATGAGGGTGTGAGTCTCGGCGAGTTAATTGAGGACAAATCCGTAGCAGGCTTCAGTGAAGCGTTGATCAACTCGGATTTGCGTGACGCGATTAACGATGCGTTGAAGCATTTGACCCCGCGCGAGGAGAAGGTTCTCAAGATGCGCTTCGGGTTGGGTCAAGCCGGCCGCGAGCACACGCTGGACGAAGTTGGCGGTTACTTCGGGGTCACGCGGGAGCGTGTCCGCCAAATCGAAGCGAAAGCGCTGTTCAAACTTCAACACCCATCGCGATCCAGCAAGCTCAAGACTTTCGCCGGACCAAACCTCGCGCCGCCGCAGTTGACCTTCAAAGGCCAACCGCCTAATCGCTTTACCAACCCTGAGCACATAAGGAGCGCTTCATGAGTAGAATAAGAGCCTCGATTCTAATAGTCGATGACGATGATGCGATTCGTCGCCTGCTCAGGGCCTGTCTCCACGACAGATATTGGTGCTCAACCGCTGCAAGCGCTGACGAAGCGGTCACTCTACTCAAGTCGACCTCCTTTAACCTTGTGTTGAGTGACATTACGATGCCAGGCAAGGACGGCCTAGATCTTTGCCGCTATCTGCAGAATACCTGCCCGCGGACCGTCGTGATCATGATATCCGCGATGACCGACATTGTTTACGCGGTCGAGGCGATGCGACTGGGCGCGTTCGACTACGTGACCAAACCATTCGATCTGGCGAGCGTAATGCTGGCAGTCGATCGTGCGCTTCAATACGGACAGGCGCTCGATGACAAGTACCGCAATGAGCAGATCCTCGAAGAGCGCGTGCGGACAAGAACCGAGGAGCTGCGCGCGGCGAACGAAGACCTAAACTTCATCCTGGACACCCTGTATCGAAACTATCGAGCGACTCTTCGCGGGCTTGCCGGCACGCTCGAGGCGAGAGACATCGAGACTCGCGGACATTCGGATCGCGTGGTTGCTTACTCGATGAGACTCGGACAGGAAATTGGTTTGAGTTCGAACGATCTAATGGCGCTCGAGCAGGGCGCGCTGCTTCACGACATTGGGAAGGTTGGCGTGCCGGACTCCGTGCTGTTGAAGCCGGGCTCCCTCACGACGGATGAATGGGTGAGAATGCGCGAGCACGTGGCTCATGGCCTGCGTATCATCGACGGGGTGGAGTTTCTGTCGGGTGCGCGATGGATAGTCGGCCAGCATCATGAGAAGTACGATGGAAGCGGGTATCCGAACAAGCTGCGAGGCGATGGGATTCACATTCAGGCTCGAATATTTGCTGTAGCAGATGCTTACGATGCGATCAGGAGCGACCGGCCTTATCGCGCCGGGCAAACACATGAGGTCGCCTGTGAGGAAATTGCCGCTCACTCGGGCTCGCACTTCGACCCAAGAGTGGTTAACGCATTCATGCGTGTTCCAATAGAGGAGTGGGATGGTATGCGGCGGAGCGCTCAAGTCCCAGAGCAAGTTGACCAGTTGATCAACAGGCGCGAGATTAGTTCGTTCCTTCTCTCGCTGCAGACTTCGGCAGGTGCGACCACGAAACTCAAGGCCTTGTGTGCCTGACGCGAGATTCGCCTCGCGTCGGGCACTCAACAAAGACCAGGTGAAGGAGCATATTCGACGTTTATCAAGACGGTCGGGTTGAAATCGATCTCATTCCTCCACGGTGAATGTCACGCTTCCGTCGGCCGTGGTGGAGTCGCCCAGATAAAGATCCACTCGATAGCGCCCGGACGGGAATCCGCGGTCGTACTTCAGATTGTAGGTCACCTTGTTTTGGCCAGCCTCCAGGACTAAGGGTGACCGTCGTATCTCATAGTTCGGCGCTGTGTCTTGGGCTTCAACGGCAACCCAGCTTGCAGTCACTTTCGTGCCGGCAGAGGCTCCTCGCAGATTTGCTGTGCAAAAGAAAATGGGCGTTCCAGCCGGAAACTCGGTCACCGAACTGCCCTCCTCGCTGTCTGACAGAGTCGCAGTGGTGATCATCGGGCGGGCAGCCTTCACCGAGAATGCCACGCTTTTTGCGGGCGGCTCTTCCTTCCCGGATTGAGCATTCAAGTAGATATCAACCTTATAGTCTCCGGCCGGAAGGCCGGCCGGAGGCGGTTTGTATGTGAAGTCAACGGCGTTTGTTGCCCCTCCTCCCTCAACCGTCGTTTCTCCGATCTTGTCGTTTGGCTTTTGGCCTTCCGCGTTCACAACGGTCCATATCGCTTTCACTCTTGTTTTCTCTGGCGCGTTGCCGAGCACCACCAGGCAGTGCACCACGTCGTCAATGGTCTCAAAGGTGCTGGTAGGGTCGATCGGCTCCATTTTCTCGCTGACGCCTTTAGCCATCTTTGCGTCTGCGACCCGAGCAGTTGAGAAACTGAAATTACATGCGGCCGAAGTGCCAGCCAGAATGCTGATCGCGGCCAGTGCGGTCACTCTCGTCCTGATCACTTTTTTAGCTCCTTTCATAGCGATTGATGAGAAACAAGCCGATACACTTACATTTAGCTAAAACTCTGAATCCGTTTACCGAATTCAGCCCAACCGGAGGTTTTCTTGACGGGTGGCCGGCCCAGGTCTCTCTATCAACCGCGAGTGCAATTCCATTTCTGCTGTTCTCTCTGCGAGCTGGCGTCAACACCGGGTTGACCCGCACATCCGGTCGGGCCAGTTTGCAAAAGGATCCCCAGGGAACGAGCCGAGCCCGACTCGGGCGAGAGCATACAGCTCCGCACAGAGGCGATCAAGGCAACGGGGGGCGGTGGCGAACCCTACGTATCGGACATCAGCGACGCTGTAGCCGATTTGGACATTGGGAAGGCCTACAAGAACTTGCGGTTGATGCTAGAATGACCATCCGACAAATTGCCTTTGAAAGCGAACCCGGATGTTCACGTAATGGTTGAAGACCTGTCTACTCGTCACCGGCCGATCACCACTCTCTTTGAGCCTCAGGGTTCGAGAGAACAGGTGACGGCCGTTTGCCTGAGCGATGAACAGGTCGCGTTCTACGGGGCGCACGGCTATGTCGCGGGCATTCGCATGCTCAGCAATGAACAGGTCGAAGTGCTGCGTGAGGAGCTCGTCGCGCTCATCGATCCATCCCGAGAAGCAAGGCGGCTATTCTATGAGTATCATTCCAATGAATCAGCCGACCCCGAGACTAGTTTGTTTCACGCCCTGGGAGCCTGGCGGATCTCGCCGGGCTTTCACGATTTACTTTGGAACCCGGCATTCACCGCGCCTGCGTCGCAGTTGCTCGGGGGGCCGGTTCGTTTTTGGCACGATCAGCTCTTCTTTAAACCGCCGCGTCACGGCGGTCGCGTTGCCTGGCATCAGGATTACTCGTATTGGACTCGTACACAGCCGATGGCCCATCTGAGCTGTTGGATCGGGTTGGACGACTCGACTCGTGATAACGGTTGCGTGCATTATGTTCCGGGCAGTCACCGATGGGACCTTCTGCCGATCACTGGACTCGCCGGCGATATGCACGCTATTAATGCCGTGCTGAGTGACGAGCGGAAGGATCTGTTCAAACCGGTCGCGATTGAGTTGCGAAAGGGAGAGGCCTCGTTTCATCACCCGCTGATGATTCACGGCTCCTTCGAGAATCGAACGGAATACCCTAGGCGTGCGACGGTTATCAATGTGTTTCGAGACGGAGTGATGTCTGTTTCTGACGCACCGCCGCTCGAGGGCGTACCTCCGATTCCGCCGGGGGAGCAAATGGGTGGGCGGTTCTTTCCGCTTCTGTTTGACCCCCGCCAGTTGAAAGGCTGACCGATAAGAAATGAAAGTCTCGCTGTTTATCACCTGTTTGGTGGACCAGTTCTTTCCCGAGGTGGGAATGAGCGTGGTCAGCGTACTACGAAAGCTTGGAGTGGAAGTGGACTTTCCGCCGGCCCAGACCTGCTGCGGGCAACCGGCGTACAACAGCGGCTTCAGCGTCGAGGCGCGTGAGCTTGCGAAGCGTTTTATCGGGATCTTTGAAGAGAGCGAGTACGTGGTGGCGCCGTCGGGCTCCTGCACCAGCATGGTCAGGGTTTTCTACCCTGAGCTGTTCAAGGATGAGCCCGAATGGCACAAGCGCGCCAAGTCGCTTGCCTCGCGGACATATGAATTCACCGAGTTTCTGGTAAACGTTCTCCAGGTTCAAGACGTTGGTGCGTTCTCTCGGGGCAAGGTTGCTCTGCATCAGTCGTGTCATTTGCTGCGTGAGCTGAATGTCAGGACCGAGCCTCAGTGTCTCCTCCGTTCGGTGGAAGGCATCGAGCTGGTTGATCTCGAACGCGCTGAGGCCTGTTGCGGGTTCGGCGGGCTGTTTTCAATCAAGTATCCGCACATCTCAGGCGGCATTCTACAAGACAAAATTGACAGCGTCAGGAAGAGCGGCGCCGACGTTGTTGTCGCCTGCGATGTTGGTTGTCTGATGCACATAGCCGGGGGCCTGAGCAGGCAACGCGTGGCGGCGAAAACGATGCACATAGCTGAGCTGCTGGCGAAGGGAAGTGAAGAGTGAAACGTGACCAGTGAAACGTGACCAGTGAAACGTGACGGTCGCCAGTCATTTCTATGCATGTAACCTCTGAATCGTTTATTCAAGACTCGAGGGTCGCGGTGCAGAACAAGACGCTGCAAACGCGCCTGCGCGTGCTCAACGGCTTCACGGTCAAGCGTAACCAGTTGTTTGCGGAACTCCCTGACGGCGAGGCGCTGCGCGATCGCGCCCGCGAGATCAAAGAACAAGTCATTGGCAATCTCGATCTTTATCTTTCGCAGCTCGAGGATAACGTTGTGCGACTCGGCGGTATGGTTCACTGGGCGCGAACCGGCAAAGACGCCCGCGCCATCGTTCTCGAACTGGCGCGCAGGAATGACGTCAAGCGAGTCGTAAAGGCCAAATCGATGGTCACTGAAGAGATAGAGCTGAACGAGGCACTCGAAGACGCTGGCATCGAAGCTGTTGAGACTGACCTGGGGGAATACATCGTACAACTCGCGCACGAGAAGCCTTCACACATTCTTGCCCCTGCGATTCACAAATCAAAGGGTGACATCTCGGATCTGTTTGCCGCCAAGCTGGGAGTCGCAAACCTCAAGGAAGCCGAAGAGATGACCGTCGTGGCGCGGCAACGATTGCGGGAGAAGTTCCTGACAGCGGACATGGGAATCACCGGCGCCAACTTTGGGGTGGCTGAAACCGGGACCATCGTCCTCGTCGAAAACGAAGGCAATATCAGGCTCAGCACCACGCTCCCGAGAATACATGTCGCGCTGATGGGGATAGAAAAACTTGTTCCATCGCTCGATGATTTGGCGGTATTTCTCAAGATCCTCGCCCGTAGCGCCAGCGGCCAGAAGATGTCGAGCTATGTGTCATTGATCACCGGTGCACGCAGGGCCGGGGAAGCCGACGGCGCCGAGGAGTTTCACCTGATCATTCTCGACAACGGCCGGACCCGGCTTCTGGCGGACGAGGAAATGCGCGAGTCTCTATATTGCCTCCGCTGCGGAGCGTGCCTGAATGTATGCCCGGTGTATCAGAAGATCGGCGGGCACGCATATGGATCGGTGTACTCGGGACCGATCGGTTCGATCATAACGCCGGCGTTTGCCGGTCTGGAGAAATCCAAAGACTTGCCGTTCGCGTCGACGCTGTGCGGCGCCTGTCGCGAGATTTGTCCGGTGAGAATCGACATCCCGAGGATCCTGCTAAAGCTCCGTAGCGACTGGTCCGAAGGCAATCGTCACGACGGTGGGCCGCTGCTGCTCGAAAAGCTGGCCATAAAGCTCTGGGCATTCGCGATGCGGCACCGCATCATCTACAACCTTGCTTTCAGGCTGCCGGCGTTTTTTCAGGGACCGTTCCTGGAGGACGGCAAGATCAAACAACTTCCGTTCGCGCTCGGCGGTTGGACTCAGAATAGAGATTTCCCGGCGCTTGCCAGGAGGTCCTTTCGTTCGATGTGGGACGAACAGAAATAGCGCCTTTGGCAGTGCGCGCATTCGTTCGTGATGAGGTCCTTAAATGACTCCTGGAAATGCCAGAGAAGAGATACTCGGGAACATAAAACGTGCGCTGCACGGGGAGCCTCCCACAGGCGGTGGCGAGGCCGTGGCGCGAGCATCGAATCAACTCAAGGATTTGGTCTCTGAAATCAAGAAGAACTGCGAACAGCGGCGGAGCGGGTTGATTAAGCAATTCGAGACCGAGCTGACGCGAATCGGAGGGCACTTCCACAGCGCGACGAGTATCGAGTCCGCGTTTGATTACATTGAACAGGTCGCTTCGGTGTGCGGGGCACGAACGATCGTCGCCGGGGAAGGGCCGCTCATCGACGGTGTCGATCTGCATCGCACGCTTGGGGAAAAGGGCATAGAGCTGCTGACCGAGACGGCTGAGGCGGAATTCACCCGGAGGTCGGCAGTAGCGCATATCGGATTGTCGGGCGTTGACTACGCGCTCGCGGATACGGGCACCTTGGTCTTGCTCGCACGCAAGGGACAAGCTCGCTCGATCTCGCTGCTGCCGCCGGTGCATATAGCTGTAGTGAAGGCGGAACAAGTACTGTCCGGGTTGACTGATCTGTTTCCTCTGCTGCGCGGCGCCGCGGAGGCCGAGGGTAGAGATTTGAGCAGCGCGATCACGTTCATAACGGGCCCCAGCCGCACCGCGGACATCGAGTTGACTCTTGTGGTCGGGGTACACGGGCCGCAGCAACTACACGTCGTCTTGCTGGATTCAAGCTCGGCGAGGACCGACTCAACAAATGGCTAAGCCGTTTGGGCGAGGTAGTCGGTAAGTTTCTTCTCTCTGACCACGAGAAATCTCTCCGCGCTTTGATCAACCAGCCCAAGTTCCCTGAATCGCTGCATGAACGCGGTGATTCGAGGGCGGGTAGTGCCGACCATCGCCGACAGTTCCTGGTGTGAGATTCGCTTTTCGATGCGAACACTCCGGTAGTCTCCGATTCCCAGTCTGCCGGCCAGCTGCAACAGAATTGTTCCCAGCCGATGTTCACAGTCAACCATAACGAGGTTTGAGATGATCTGGGTCTGATCCGCGATACGCGCCGCCAGGTAGCTGGTGAATCCTTCAAGGAGAGAGTCATTGCTCAGACGGGAGAAGAACTTTGAAACGGGAATCAATTTTAGTTCCGTTGGTTCCATGGCAGTCGCCGTTTCAAGGCGTTCCCCGGGACCTGCGATGCACATCTCCCCAAAAACATCTCCCGGCGTGTAGATCGCCAGGAGGCACTCTTTGCCCTCCGGAGAAACCGTGACCAGCTTAACCTGGCCGCTTTCAATAAAGTAGACCGTGGCGCCTTTGTCTCCGCAGGTGTAAATGTTCGTATGCTTTCCAATCTTGACCGCGCGCGAGCCCCGGGTCTCCCGGAGCAGCGAATCACGGAGTTGCTGTTTGAAGATATCGCTAACAGTAGTTGGTTTGATCATGTCCAATTCTCAGGTTGAACCAAAGTCCGGCTCAGTCGACGCCGCTCACCAGCGTCTCTCAGACTACTGTCTTCCTATGTGCGAACAAGCGAAGCAATCCATTGATCGCCATGTGAAGCAGGACATAAACGAAGAGTGCGACAATATACGAGACCCTGAGTTGAAATCTTCCCCTCGATACATCAGGCATGAGTGTCGTGAAGGGTAGCAACAGGGGAGCGGTCAGCCCGTCAACAAAGTTCTTGAACGTATTCGACTCTCTCGCCCCCAACAGCTCGAGGAGGATTTCGAGGGCGATCAAGGAATAGATCAGGTAGAAGACGTAGTCAATGAACTGTGAAACACGGGCCGCAGCGCGACCTCGATCGATCTCCGCTTCGGTGCCTGCCAGTTCATGGATCGCCTTATCCCTAAATTCGCTGCCCAGTGCGGCAGTGTCAGCGTGACGTCGTTCGTCGTCCTGCTGCGCATGGCGAGCAACCTGGCCCTGAACCTCCGCTCGGACCTCGTCTTTTGTTGCTTGATGACTGGCAGCGCGTTCTGATTCATCAATCGCAAGTTTCTCATCTTCCAGCATTGTTCCACCTCTTGATGAAGACCAACGTCTTTCGCGTTGGAATCGATCGGGCGACAGCTATACGCAGCGGTCGCGCTAGAACGCGACTCGCCGGCTACTAAACAATTCGACCACCAGGAGGACAAGCGCCGTTACGAGCAGCAAATGCACCAGTGTGCTTCCGATATGCGCGACCAATCCCAGCAACCAAAGAACAAAAAGCACCAGTAGGACAGTCCAGAGCATAGTGATTCACCTCTTCTAGCTTTGCGCCCACGATGCAGGCAAGGGCCGTGCCTCTCAAGAGGTAGCTGCCTCAGCGAGCACTCGAGTGGGACTGGGAGCAACCTTGTTGCGAATCTTCTCGGTGTTTGTAATCAAACCAGATAGCAAACGCCGGTCAACGAATCATGTATGATTTTCCTTCGACTGTCCGAGATTCGTACGCGCGCCAGCTTTTGTGCATGGGCGTCCAACAGCGATGAATGTGTCAATGCGGGTTCGATTCATTACTTATGGGTCTGGTCCGTCCTTTGCACAATTGCGGAACAAGGGGCCGGGCCGACCACGGAATCGGTTCGCCGCGGCCGTTGACTGTCTCAGGAAGTCGCGCCCGACTTCGATGGTTCGCGGCCCGGTCGGGAGAGATATAAACCCCAAGGGTCGGCCCTTTTTTCTCAGCTCCACGATGACCCGAACCGATAAGGGTCGAGCGTGAAATGTGGAAGAACGGAATCACCAGGCATCTTCCTCGCAGCGCTCGATAACGATGGGATTCCAGCTCGACAATCACCGGTGGCGGATGAGTAGATTCTTTCTGAGCGGCGCGGCCAAGCGAATGCCGGAGATCGCAAGTCTGATCGTTGTTCTGATCGGCGGACTGGTGCTCGCTGGTTGGGCTACGGATTGCCAGACCCTGATGAGGCTGCGGCCGACGCTCCCGGCTATGCGACCTATCGCCGCCACAGCCCTGATGCTTGGAGGCGGGTCACTCTGGCTGCTGACCGGCCCTCGGTGCAATCTAGTAACGAACACGATGGGAAAAGTCCTCGGGTTGCTGGTTGCGCTCTCGGGCGGGCCGACTCTCATCGGATACATTCTCAACTTGAAATCCGGGGTCGATGGAGGGCTCTTCCAATCGGCGTCCCAAGCTATGACGGTTCCGAGCCGACTGCCAATCAGCACGGCGGTTTGCTTTCTGTTGTCGGGTATCGCTTTGTTGACGGTGCACGTTGAGACGCGGCGGGGGAGGCGGCCGGCGCAGTTTCTGGCGATCAGTGTGGTTGTGGTTTGTCTGCTAACGCTGCTTAGTTACGGATACGGCATCACTGCGCTCTATCATCTGAGACCGGAAATGACGATTCAGAGTGCAGTAGCGTTGATCGTACTTTCGACGGGCAGCCTGAGCGCTTATCCGCATTGTGGATTGATGGCGGTAGCAACAAGCCAGAGTGCGGGTGGGTTCATGCTCCGTCGTCTGATATTCGCGGTGATAGGAGTTCCATCAATCCTCGGATGGTTAAACGTAGTCGGCACCGATGCGAAGTTATACAGCAGGGAGTTCGGCATAGCGATGCTGGTTTCGGCGAATGTTGTCCTCTTCTTGCTGGTTATTTGGCGCAATGCTCAGCTACTGCATCTGATGGATGCGGACCGGCAGCAAGCGGTGAACGCTCTGCAGAGGTCAAATGAGGAGCTGGAGTCGCGGGTTGAGTCTCGGACGGCTGAGTTGACTGCGGCCAACGAAGCGCTACGGGTCGAGATCGCCGAGCGCCGTGCGATCACCAAGGCATTGCGGCGAAGCCAGGAAGAGCTTGCGGACTTCTTCGAGAATGCCGCCGTGGGTCTGCACTGGGTGGGACCGGACGGAATCATCCTGCAAGTGAACCGCGCTGAATTAGATATGCTGGGCTACAGTCGCGAGGAGTACGTAGGATACGACATCGCCGAGTTTCACGCCGATCCCGGGGCCATTCGGCACATCATGCTGCGTCTCGCGCGACGAGAGACGCTTGTCGACTATCCAGCGAGGCTGCGAGCCAAGGATGGCTCGATCCGGCATGTGCTGATCAACTCAAATGTGTTGTGGGAGGGTGAGAGGTTTATCCACTCACGATGTTTTACCCGCGATATTACGGATGCCAAGAAAGCGGAGCACGAGCGCAATCATCTGTTGTTAAGCGAGCAGGCCGCGCGTTCAGAGGCGGAGCAAGCCGCGGAAAAAATTCGACGGCTACAGAGGGTAACCGATACCGCATTGTCACATCTTTCGCTCGACGAGCTGTTGCACGAGATGCTAGGGCGCATTCAGGAATTGCTCGGTGCCGATGCTGCTGCAATTCTGCTTGTCACCGATGATGGGAAATATCTGGGGGGACGCATCGCCATCGGACTGGAGGAGGAAGCGAGGGTTCGCGTGCCGATGGGCCGCGGAATCGCGGGGCGGATCGCCACCAGTCGCCGACCGTTGATCGTCGATGATCTCTCAACGTCCGAAGTGGTGAGTACGATATTGCTTGAGAACGCGCGGTCGGTGGTCGGGGCGCCGCTGATGATCGAGGACCGGGTCATCGGCGTGATCCATGTCGACACCCGCGAAACGCACAGCTTTACTCAGGACGACGTAGACCTGCTGCAGCTGGCGGCTGACCGAGTGGCGCTCGCGATCGAACGCGCGCGGCTCTACGAGGCCGAGCAGCGCGCGAGACTAGATGCCGAGACGGCCAACCGCATGAAGGATGACTTTCTCGCTACCATCTCACACGAGTTGCGCTCACCGCTCAACTCCATACTCGGTTGGGTTATGCTCTTGCGCGAGGGGAGGCTCAGCGAGGGGGAAACAGCCGCCGCCCTCCAAACCATCGAACGCAGTGCTCGGACGCAGAACCGGATTATTAGTGACTTGCTCGACGTCGTCTCGGATTATCAACGGGAAGTTGCGGCTCAACGTGCGCACCCTGGAGCCTGGGGTCATTATTGAAGCCGGTGTTGAGGGAGTGCGGCCCGCCGCGGAAGCAAAAGGAATTGTAATAAACATGTCGCTCGACCGCAAAGCGGGGTCGATTGCCGGCGATTCGGACCGTTTGCAGCAGATTGTTTGGAACCTTCTGTCCAACGCAATAAAGTTCACCCCGCCGGGAGGTTCCGTTGACGTTCGCCTGGCCCGGGTGGGCTCGTACGTCGAACTGGAGGTCAGAGATACTGGCGCCGGAATTGGTTCAGAGTTCCTTCCTTTTGTCTTTGAGCGCTTCCGACAGGCCGACAGTTCAAGCACTCGTAGGCAAGGAGGTTTGGGTCTCGGCCTGGCAATCGTGCGTCATTTGGTTGAATTACACGGAGGCACAGTTCGAGCCCGGAGCGAGGGCCCAGGAAAAGGTGCAGTCTTTATTGTGAGGCTTCCGCTGGCGAGCAAAATGAGCGTCGTTCGCGAGGCGGGCCTACATTTGCCAGAGACGCTGGATCCCGTAGCACTCGAGTGCCCACCTCCTCTCGGGGGTCTGCGAGTGCTCGTCGTCGATGACGAAGCCGACGTACGCGAGCTGGTTAGCGGCATCCTCACGGAGTGCGACGCGGATGTAAAGACGGTTGCGTCAGCCGAGGAAGCGTTGACTAGTTTCTGCGAGGGATGGCGGCCTGAGGTGTTGATTGCTGATATTGAAATGCCGGGAACGGATGGATACGAGCTCATGCGCCGGGTGCGCACCCTGTCTCCGGCAAGCGGCGGTCGCGTGCCTGCCGTTGCGTTGACGTCACACGCCCGGGTTGAAGACAGAATGAAAGCGCTTGCCGCGGGCTTCCAGATGCACGTGCCCAAACCGGTGGAGCCTGCGGAACTGGTGACCGTGCTCGGCAGCGTCACCGGACGCCTTGCGAGGAGTACGGGACCCCTTCCTTCGCTATAGAGTGCGCGCAGAAATTGAAGCTGATAGAGTATCTCGACAGGGTGTGGTGAGGTCGGAGTCGATGTCTCAGATCAGGATTGTAAACGTCGAGGACTATGCGCCCAGCAGGGCGGCGTCCAGCGAGCTTCTTCGCCTCGAGGGCTTTGAAGTCTTTGAGGCAGCGACTGGTCGCGAGGCGTTGGAGTTGGTTGCACGAGTCAGGCCGCAACTCGTGCTCCTCGATATTCAGCTGCCGGACATCAGCGGGCACGAAGTCTGCCGGTTGTTGAAGGAAGGAGATGGCACGATGCCGATCCTTCAGATCTCGGCCTCTTTGTCCTCAAGTCAGGAGAGGGTACGCGGGCTTGAAAGCGGGGCGGATGCGTATCTTGTGAAACCCGTGGAACCGGAGGAACTGATTGCTACGATCAGGGCGCTGCTCCGCATGCGGGAAGCAGAGGAAGCGCGCCGCGAGACCGAACAGCGTTATGAGCTTTTGTTTGAGAGTAGCTCACTTCCGACCTGGATCTGTGATCTCGATTCGTTTGAGTTTCTGGCCGTCAATCAGGCTGCGCTGAGGCACTACGAATACTCGCGAGAAGAGTTCTTAGCCATGAGCATGAAGGACATTTGGCCGGTGATTGATGATGCACGCTTTGGCGATCATTTTTCTGAGGCGCTTGAGGCGCTTCCAAACGCCAGCGAGTCGCGGCTCAAGAAGAAGAGCGGGACGACTATCGATGTAGAGGTTATCTGGAATGAGTTGTTATTCCAGGGTAGACGCGCCGCGCTGGTGCTGGCAAACGACATAACGGACCGCAAGCGGGCCGAAGTGGAACGGGAGCGATTGCTTGACATGGAGCAGAAGGCTCGAGAGGAAGCCGAGGCGGCGAACCGCGCCAAGGACGAGTTCCTTGCTATAGTCTCGCACGAGCTGCGCGCGCCGCTAAACGCAATGCTCGGTTGGGCGCAGATTCTCAGATCTACCCGAGTGGACGATAAGACCCTCGCCCATGCGATCGAAATCATCGAACGAAGCGCCAGAACCCAGTCCAGACTAATTGAGGATCTGCTCGATACTGCCAGGATAGTGAGCGGCAAACTCAGGCTTGATATTCAACCGGTGGATCTGACATCGCTGATCGAAAACGCCGTAGACGTCTTGCGCCCGGCATCCGAGGCCAAGCAGATCGAGATCCAGCTCAAGCTGAATGCAGGAAGGGGAGTCATCACTGGAGACCCGGATCGCCTGCAGCAAGTCGTATGGAACCTGCTGTCAAACGCAATAAAGTTTACCGATAAGGGCGGATCCGCTGAGGTGCGTTTAGAGCGCGCTGATCCTCACGTTCGAATTACCGTTAGCGACACTGGCCGGGGAATCAGTCCAGAGTATTTGCGCTTCATCTTCGATAGGTTTCACCAGGCTGACGGCTCGAGCACTCGCCGCAGTACCGGACTTGGTCTGGGTCTTTCGCTGGTGCGTCACCTCGTGGAATTGCACGGCGGGACGGTCTATGCCAAGAGTCCCGGCGAAGGCAAGGGAGCCAGCTTCATCATTGACCTCCCGTTGAGGGCCGTTCTTCCTCAAACGAGCGATGCGGAAACGCCGGTGTTTGGAGGGGTTGGAGTGCTCGGCGCACCATCGCTGGAGGGGGTGTGGGCGCTGGTCGTTGATGACGAAGCCGATGCTCGCGAGCTGGTAGCGACTCTGCTACAACAATGCGGCGCGGTTGTAACGTCTGTGGCGTCCGCTCGCGATGCTCTCGCCGCTCTCGCGGCCGATGAACACGGACGACGGCCCAATGTTCTGGTGTCCGACGTGAGCATGCCGGAAGTCGATGGTTATGAACTGCTGCGGCGGGTGAGGGAACTGGATCCGGAGATGGGCGGGCGAATCCCGGCGGTTGCGCTCACCGCGTATGGCCGTTCGATCGATCGCATTCGCGCGCTTTCGGCCGGCTTCCAGATGCATATGCCGAAACCGGTCGAACCGGCAGAACTCGCGACGGTTGTGGCAAGTCTTACCGGGCTAGCCAGTAGGAGACGAGGGGCCTGATGTGAGAAGGCCCACTTGGCTTGGTTATCCACCAGCGTAGCTGTCGTAGGTCGATCCTGATCAGCTCTGATTGTGAATGACAAACTAAAGAGGTACTCCTTTAATGCCTAAGACAAGAGTCCTGATTATTGACGACGACCAATCCATGCTCGAACTCGCGGAGTTTCACCTGCAGGCGCGGGGATACGAATCCGCCCGCGCGGAAACTGGCGAGGAGGGGTTGAAGCTGGTCGAGAGTTCTCAATTCGACCTAATTCTGACCGACCTGCAACTTCCGGATCTCGGCGGTATCGAGGTGGTCAAGCGGCTCAAAGAGATCTCGCCTGACAGCGAGATCATCATGATCTCCGGTCACGGCTCCGTAGCCAAAGCTGTGGAGGCGACCAAGGCCGGCGCCTTCTACTTTGTTGAAAAACCGGTTGAATTTGAAGAGCTGATGGTTTTGATAGAGAAGGCAGTCGAGCGCGGCCAGCAAGCCGAAGAGATCAGACAACTGCGCGGGCGGCTCACCAACCGAGCGTCCTACTACAACATCATCGGCAGCAGCAAAGCCATGCAGAATATTTACGAGATGATTGATAGCGTCGCCGAATCAGACGCCAACATCCTGATCATAGGAGAATCCGGTACCGGCAAGGAGCTCATCGCTAATGCGATTCACTATAAGAGCCTTCGGGCCAAAAAGCCTTTTGTCAAAATCAACTGCTCGGCGCTACCAAAAGAGCTGATCGAGTCCGAGTTATTCGGCCACACCAAGGGAGCGTTCACAGGCGCTACGATGGACAAGATCGGACTCATCAGCCGTGCCGACGACGGGAGCCTGTTGCTGGATGAGATTGGGGAAATGCCGGTTGAACTTCAGCCAAAACTCCTCAGGGTTCTCCAGGAACGTGTCTTCTATCGGTTGGGGAGCGACAAGGCGCAGGAGGCAAGCTTCCGCCTGATCTCCTCGACGAATCGCGACCCGAGCAAAGCCCTCAACGAAGGGCGGCTGCGAGAGGATCTCTACTACCGAATAAACACAATTGAGATTCGTGTCCCGCCGTTGCGCGAGCGCATCGAGGACATTCAGCATCTGGCCGAACACTTTCTGGTAGAGCTGGCGGAGAAGTATCAACGACCGGTGTGCAGAATCTCAAAAGAGTCTTACCAAAGGTTGTTTGAGCATTCGTGGCCCGGTAATGTGCGCGAGTTACAGCACGCGATCGAGCGCGGAATACTCCTTTGCAAAAACGACGTTATCGATGTTGAGGCCGTGCCGTTCGCACAAACGGCGGCGCGAGCAATGGCTGCCACTACGACCGCCGCTTCGGCGACGGAAACTGCGCAGGTATCCGGCCCCGGAAGCGTCAACGCTGCGACGGCTGATGAGGGTGCTAACGCGAATGGATCGTCATTCGACGCGATCGGCCGGATGATCGTAGACAAGGTACCGGAACCCAAGAGCGGTGCCGAACCCGTGGATGTGTTCGCAGAAGTCGAGCGTTCAGTTGTCAGCGCCGCGCTCGCACGCACCAGGGGAAACAAACAAGCCGCCGCCAATCTGCTCGGCATTTATCGGCCGCGCCTGTATAGCTTGATCAAGAGACACAACCTCGGAAATGCCTAGGAAGATCACTAAAGCAAACCAGGCGACCCCACCTTTGACCGCCGGTCCGGAAGACGGTCAGAGCAAATCCGATACATGCTTCTCCCGAATCGCCCGCGTTCAGTCGCATTAGTGCAAGTCATTAACCCCTCCGAGGCAGAGATCTCGAATCCTCAATATCGTAGTTTGGAGTTGACGGGTCCGCACCGCGATAAGCATCATCGTATCCTTTTTAACACCCCAACGCGTCCGTTATGAATGCACTGCCTGTTTCGATTCGCATCACCCTGGCCACCCGTTCTTCTCGTGATTGATAACCCGCCCGCATTGCAAAGGACATCGAGGCGGCGCCGTCGCGCTGATGGCGGGGAATGCGTTTTGCCTTATGGCTCCGCATAGGCGCTCGGGAAACTGAGTTTGCTCCACCCGCGCCATCCTGAAGGAGGGTCCGACGATGGGAACGATTTTGGTTGTCTTACTGATTCTCTTGCTGATCGGCGCAGTTCCAAGTTGGCCGTACAGCAGGAACTGGGGTTACTACCCTTCTGGCTTGCTCGGATTGATCTTGCTGGTAGTACTGATCCTGGCGCTCGTAGGACGGCTATAGGGCACTTCGGCTGCTAACCCACGCGGCCTGTGATCTCGTCTCCAACCTATCCGGGGGATGTGAAGACTGTGGTAGCCACTGAGCCCGCGGTCAAGAAGAGGAACTGATGGGATTCGGGCACGGATTTCAAAGAACAAGAAAAAGGAGCCAAGGTCCGATGCTAATTCGAAGACCCGTCAATAGAGCCACTACTATCTGCCGCACAGTGACAGAACCCGATCGAGAAGCTCAACCCGGCCGTAAATTTGACCAGGCCATTGAGGTCGCTCCCCCCTACGCTCAAGCATTCAACAACAGAGGCGCCGCGTGGCAAACCAAGGGAGACCTCGACATGGCCATCTCCGATTACAGTCGAGCCATTGAGATCGATCCGAGCGATCCGGTGGTTTTTTTCAATAGAGGGCTCGCGCAGAACGTGCGGGGACGATGGGACGACGCGATTCGCAGCCTTGACAGATCAATTGACTGGAATCGCAGTAGTGCTGCGGCATACCTGAATCGAGGGAACGCATGGTACGCCGAGCAAGATTGGGCTGGCGGAACTCCTGAGAGGCAATGAAGATCGGGCAGAAAGAGACTTCGAGCGCTGTCGTGGGTTGAATCCGGAGCTTGGAGCATCCATCAATCAACGCATCCGGAACTTGCGACGCGTTGAGACCGCTATGCGCTAAGAGAAACAGAGAGAGGGGATATCATGGAACACCCAGAGCGGTTTTATCGCAAGGCAGATGGCAGGTCAAAGAACAGCTTGGAGATTGCCGATCACAGAGACATCTCCACCAGTCGCGTCGAGCGGTGGGCGGACGGGTTTGTCACGGCGCACGGAATCCATATCCCGCTGTTTACGGCAAACCAATCGTTCGAGAACCGTGTCCGTCTCGGGAAAGACGTTCTGGACAAAAGGCGCGCGGCATAACTCTGCAGATGACACCGCAGATGTCGAGACTAGGAGGCGCTCCGGCCCCGGCTTTTACGACTACCTCCATGAGAAGTAGCGGGTCGATGGGCTTGGTCATATGAGATTGATAGCCTGCCGACTTGGCGCGCTCGCCATCCTGAACCGCGGCATAACCAGTAAGTGCTATACAAGAGACTCAGCAGTATCAGAGCCTCTACCGCCCGCACCGGCGTCAACCGCTCGACTCTCTCTCTAGCCACGTGAGCGCAAGCGGCGGCACAACCAGAGCGCCGACGCCATCCCCAATCCACCACGTCAACCAGTCTCGCTGCTCCAAAATACACGGCTGCGGTACCGCCTATCAAAAGCAGATACGCCCCGTACCTCCCTTTGGTCAGCAGGTCGGTTTGCAGGAACGGCGCAGTAACAGTAGTCGAGTGATCTGCGGCCGGAATACCCTTTGATTGGCGTGTGGTTCATCTTTACGGCTACCCCCGGATAGCAACTCAGCGTCAGCCAATAAGGTTGTAAGACTCGCTTGCCTGTACTATCAACGCTTTTGTCGATGGTTTGAGGTGCGCGCTGAAAATCGGGGCGAAGGTCATGCGAAAGGGAGTGGTTCGAACACAATAGTGGTCTTATGGGTGGGGACTGTCAGCTCTACAAAGACTTTCCGAAAACGTCGATCATATGCCATTCAGTCTGCTCTTACGCGTTGCCGTTATACCGCAACTTCCTCACACATCTGTGACCCATCCGAACCGGGGCGAGCTCTTCGGAGCCCCTTCGCCGAGCGCTCGGCTAAGCTGGTGGCCATCGCTCGCAGAATCAGCTCCAGAACCGCGCCTCCGAGGGCGACTCCGAAGAGTGTCGTGAAAAGACCTAAGAAGATCATCAGAAACATGTCTATTCCCAGTGCGGGTTACGGTTCGTGTCGATTGGCTCGTCCGTTCGGACATGACGCCCTCATTGATTGACATTGTCTTCCTGTCTGGTGCCATCAATCCGGCTCTGATTGAGGGCCGGGCCCAGCCGCAATCGAAACTGCGTTGATTGGACCTCAATGCGCCGGAGCAGCTGGTCCACACTTCGCGCACTGACGCGATATGATGGGCGCCGTTGCGCCGAGACATCTATGAGGCTGGCGCCGATCGTCGGTATCGTCAGTGCTGCAACGAGTGTTGCTAGAACTAATCTTCTGATTGTGTGCATTGTTTACCTCCATATGCTAAGTCGTATTGTTTGTTTTGGCGCCTCCTACCATCTGCCCGCTGCGTGAATAAGTGTTACGGGGTTTGCAAATATGTCGACGACGCTCAGCTACAAGTGGATGAAAAGGAATAGAGCGGCACGGCTATTTGACTTTGTCCGCTCCCGCCGCCTCCAGGATTCGGCGTGCTTGATCGGAGCGATCGTCGTGTGCGTAAATGCCCAAGAGGATTCCACCGTTTTGAACAGCCTCGCTGTAGAACCGGGCTTCGTGTTCAGGGATGCCCAGCCCTATAAGCCCACCCGTCAACCCGCCTGCAGCCGCTCCCGCGCCCAGACCGGCGAGTGAGGCGACCACCGGGCCGGCAGCAACCAGAGCCAAACCCGGGACAACGACGATTCCCAGGGCAACTAGACCTGCGGCGATAGCCCCAAGAACGCCGCCAATCGTTGCTCCGGTCGCAACGCCTTCCGGCGCCTTGGTCGCCATCTGAAGACTAAACTCGCGGCCTCGCGTGGCGTCGGACATTAGCAGGCTGATGTCGTCGCGCGAATATCCGTAGTCGATGAGACTCTCAACCGCGTGTTCCGCGGTAGATCGCGTCTTGAATAATCCGGTAACAAGCGTTGCCATAATGAACTCCTCCTTTGTTTTTTGATCGATCTCTAGGTAACACAAAAGCAATACCGATACCACGGCCGGTTTTCAATGCTTGTCCCGATTAACTGGAGAACACGTAGGAGTTCAGGGCGGGCCGAGCGTCCGCTTGTATGGAATCTATTCACTTATGTTTGTTGGCGCACCGGCAGGCGAGCGGGGTGGAAGAGTGCCGTCGCGAAAACGTTAAGCGACAGTTGAGACGCCTTTCAGCCAGGTCCAAAGAGTCATGACGTGATGGCTAGCGGAGGTACGGCCGTGCTCAGCGGCAAAGTGACCAACGAAGAACTCACCGCGCGGGCGGAAAGGATCACCCGGACCGCCAGGCGTGTTCAAAGTGTGCTAAACAACATATTTGCTCAGCCTAACTGACCGGCCGAACTCAATCGCTGATGTGTCTTGTTTGACCTTCCTGACGAGTGCTAACATCGAGCGAAACAAAAGGATCTGGTCGCAACGCAGCTGACATCCGCGGATGGACAACCTTCACCCTAAAACTTATCTTGAGTTCCTCGAGCGGGCTAGCGAAGGCACGGTTGTGCCGGTTGTAAAACGCGTGATGGCCGACCTCCTTACGCCGGTTGCAGCCTATCTGAAGATCGAGCGTCTCAGCCCCTACGCGTTCCTGCTCGAATCAGTGGAAGGGGGTGAGAAGGTTGCGCGGTATTCCTTTCTTGGATTCAACCCCGAGATCGTCGTTCGCAGCCGCGCGAGTAAGGTGACGATTGAGGAGGGCGCGAGCAAAGAAGAGACTGACGAGCCTATGCTCGAGGTGCTTCGACGACTATCCGGGCAACGCATTCCGGTTAGATTTGCCGATCTCCCTCCGTTTGTGAGCGGCGCCGTCGGTTACTTCAGCTACGACGCTGTTCGCTGGTTTGAAAGAATTCCGGATGCTCATCCCGACGACATCGGGATCGACGATGCGGTGATGATGTTCTTTTCTCGACTGCTGGTCTTCGATCACGTGCGACACCAGATTCATCTGATTGCCAATGTTTTCACCGGCGGTAAAACCTTCGATATCGAGACCCAGTATAGAAAAGCGATCGACGACATCGAAGCGATGGAGGCACGGCTTGAAGACCCTATTGAGGCGTTGCCGCGACGACAGGCGTCCGGTGATCCGCGTGTGCGCTCGAACCTCAGCAGAAACAAGTTCGAAGAGGCGGTGGTTGCCGCCAAGGAGTACATCGCAGCAGGAGATATTTTCCAGGTGGTGCTGTCGCAGCGGTTCGAAGTTGATCTCAGTGCGCACCCGTTTGAAGTCTATCGCGCGCTCCGGGTGGTGAATCCCTCGCCCTATATGTTCTTCTTGAAGATCGCCGATCAATCGATAATCGGCGCCTCGCCCGAGATGCTTGTGCGCGCGACTGGCCGCCGAATCGAGTACCGCCCGATAGCGGGAACCAGACCGAGGGGCGCGACCGAGACCGAAGACCTGCTCCTCGGCGAGGAGATGCGCGTCGATGAGAAAGAAGTAGCTGAGCACGTGATGCTGGTCGATTTGGGACGGAATGATCTCGGGCGGGTTGCGGACTACGGCTCAGTCGATGTAACTGATTTGATGATCATCGAGCGGTATTCGCACGTGATGCACCTGGCATCGGCGATCAAGGCACGGCTGAGACGGGGGATGGATCGCTTTGATGCGCTTGCAGCATGCTTTCCGGCGGGGACGGTGAGCGGTGCTCCGAAAATCCGAGCGATGGAGATTATTGACGAACTGGAACCGACGCGCCGAGGAGTCTATGCGGGAGCGGTAATGTATCTCGACTATTCAGGAAACCTCGATTCGTGCATAGCGATTCGTACGATCCTGACGAAAGATGGCCGAGCGTACTTTCAGGCAGGGGCCGGGATAGTTGCGGACTCGGTGCCTGAGAGCGAGTACGTTGAGACCGTCAACAAGGCTCGCGCAATGCTTCAGGCGATCGAGATGGCAGAGAAACGGTAGCCAAGCTCGTCCCGACACCACCGGCTTTAGCCGTGTGGTCCTTCAACTTCGACCTACGCCACCCGGCGCCGGCTCTTCCGACACCACCGGCTTTAGCCGCGTGGTGCTTCAACTTCGACCTACGCCACCCAGCGCCGGCTCTTCCGACACCACCGGCTTTAGCCGCGTGGTGCTTCAAGTTCGACCTACGCCACCCAGCGCCGCCTCTTCCGACACCACCGGCTTTAGCCGCGTGGTGCTTCAACTTCGACCTACGCCACCCAGCGCCGGCTCTTTCGACACCACCGGCTTTAGCCGCGTGGAGCTTCAACTTCCACCTACGCCGCAAAGCACCGACACTCCCGACACCACCGGCTTTAGCCGCGTGGTGCTTCAACTTCGACCTACGCCACCCAGCGCCGGCTCTTCCGACACCACCGGCTTTAGCCGCGTGGAGCTTCAACTTCCACCTACGCCGCAAAGCACCGACACTCCCGACACCACCGGCTTTAGCCGCGTGGTGCTTCAACTTCGACCTACGCCTCGCTCAGAAATCGTCTCACCTGGGCTGTAGTGTACTGACCCACCGTTCCCGCATAAAAGGATGGACGCCAGACGTCCCAGGCATTCGCTTGCTTGAGCACACCCCAGAACTTCTTCTCCATCCAGAGGCGCGTGTTATTGACCAGGGAAAGCGCGCAGTCACCTATAGCGAGCGAGGGCAAGGTCTCGATCAGCAGATGAATGTGATCCGGCAGCACAGTCATCCGTTCTACCGTAAAACCGTGCTTCTGGCCGATAGCGATGACGTAATCGAAGAGTCTCGGCGCAATGAACTCGTCGAAGATCGGGATGCGAAAATCGGTGACGAGCACCAGATGGTATTGAAGAATGGTGAGACAGTGCGCGAGGCTGAAAGCCGGCGATTTGAATTGCGGGTTCTTGTACCGCAGCGCCTCGGTCCAAGCGCCGCGGTATCCATGGTGTGCAATCTGGCTGTCGACATAGCGTTGCACAGTTTCGAGGTTGACCGTTCCGCTGCTGCGCGCGAAATAGCCGCGCGCCCACAGAGTGGGCATTCGCAACTCGGGCAGCCGCTTAGCGAAAGTCGCCGAGAACTGTCGAGAGATGTTACCCTTCAGCCTTTGGACAGCCCTCGAGACCGATTGGTCTGGCTTCAAACTGAGCAGCAGTCGGACAACTGCGGGCTCCACGTTTGTTTCGAGTAGATGATAGCCTTCCTTGTTGCAGACAGCCTCGGCCGCAATCGTTACAAGCTCTTGCTCGGGTTTGCCGACGAGAGCTTCACGCAGATAATGAGTTTTGAAGCAGAGGTAGAAGTGAAGCTGATAAGCTGATTCGAGATGGCTGAAGGGCGGTTGGCTTGTCATTGATTGTCAGTATACGAGTCCGTAGGTTGAAGTTGAAGCACCACGGACGGTTGGTGCTGGGCGGCGTAGGTTGAAGTTGAAGTACCACGCGGCTAAAGCCGGTGGTGTCGCGGACTGGGCGGCGTAGGTTGAAGTTGAAGTACCACGCGGCTAAAGCCGGTGGTGTCGCGGGGGGTCAGTGCTGAGTGACGTAGGTTGAAGTTGAAGTACCACGCGGCTAAATCCGGTGGTGTCGCGGGGGGTCAGTGCTGAGTGACGTAGGTTGAAGTTGAAGTACCACGCGGCTAGAAGTCCGGTGGTGTCGCGGGGGGTCAGTGCTGAGGGTAGGTTGAAGTTGACGTACCACGCGGCTAAAGCCGGTGGTGTCGCGGACGGTTGGTGTTGGGCGGCGTAGGTTGAAGTTGACGTACCACGCGGCTGAAGCCGGCGGTGTCGCGGGGGGTCAGTGCTGATGACGTAGGTTGACGTTGAAGTACCACGCGGCTAAAGCCGGTGGTGTCGCGGGGGGGCGGTGCTGAGTGATGTAGGTTGAAGTTGAAGCACCACGCGGCTAAAGCCGGTGGTGTCGCGGGGGGTCGGTGCTGAGTGACGTAGGTTGAAGTTGAAGTACCACGCGGCTGAAGCCGGCGGTGTCGCGGGGGGTCAGTGCTGAGTGACGTAGGTTGAAGTTGAAGTACCACGCGGCTAAAGCCGGTGGTGTCGCGGGGGGTCGGTGCTGAGTGACGTAGGTTGAGGTTGAAGCTCCACGCGGCTAAAGCCGGTGGTGTCGCGGAGGGTCGGTGCTGAGTGATGTAGGTTGAAGTTGAAGCTCCACGCGGCTAAAGCCGGTGGTGTGCCAAGAAATACTGTCTGACTGGCTACAACTGCGCAGAACAGACAAAACAAAGGAGCGGCTCCGGGGAGCCGCTCCTTTGAAAACCAAACAGCGATTGAGCCTACCAGTTAACACCGAGGTTAAAGCTGATTTCCCGGACGGCGTTCCCCGTCGTCCCAGTGATTCGACCAAAGGTGGTGGCCTCAAAGGACTGGTTGCCAATCGTGAAGTTTGGATGGTTGAAGATATTAAACACATTCATCCGGAACTCGACGTTGCCTCGCTCCGAGAAGTAGGTCCGCTTGGCCAGACTGAAGTCAGTCTGGGTAAAGTTCGGCTTGAAAAGCGAATTCATCGGAAAGTTGCCGAACGTGCCCACATCGGGCTGCACGAAGATGCCTTCCTTCAGCCGAGCGCTTGTCAGAGCACCCGTGGTTGGATTGGTGACGACGTCAAGAAGGCTCGGGTTGATAAAGAAGACACCTCCGGGGGTGCGATACACCCCGATGTTCTTCTTGAACTCCTCGAAGGTCATCGAGCCCAACTGCGCCGAGTTGTTCCCGGAGTTGAAACTGTTGAACGACGACCGTCCCGAGGTGACGTACCACGGAGTGCCGGTTTGGTAGGTGATGATGGTTCCAATCGTCCAGCCCTCGAGTGCCTTCCGCACCGGCGCCAAGGCTCCGCTCAGGCCGCTCAGGAATCGGCGTCCGCTGCCAAACGGCAGATCATAGACCACATTGGCCACGAAGCGGTGCCGTTGATCCTGGTCTGAGTTCTGGTAATCCAGACCGAGATTCCTTAACGATCGGGCCGATTCCAGCGTGCTCTGATTGTTGACCGTGCCCGTCCCGTCATTCAGCGTCCTTGACAGAGTGTAGTTCGCCTGGAATTGAAGCCCTGCCGCAAACCTTCGCCGGAGTTCGATTTGGAGCGAGTGGTACTTGGAGTAAGAGAAGTTTCCAAGCACTCTGGCGTATGCCGCATTCGGATTGGTGATGAAGAACGCCGGCGGCAGATTCAAGCGCGATGTTTTGTAGGTATTGCTGTACGCCAGGGTGTTGGCCATGGCGCCGATGTTGTTCTGCTGCAGGTTGCTGATGAACGACGAGTTGCCGAAGCCGCTCGAGTTTGAGACGCCGGTGAACAGCTTGGTGAAGATTGGCAGGGGAATCCCCGTCGCGCCCGGCGCAAAACTGCTCCCGCCGTTGGCTGCAAGATTCTTTTGCGCGTTCAGGAATTCCTGCATGAATCCGTTCTCAAAGATGTTTGTCTCGTTATAGTCAAGTGCGCGGAAAATCTTCACCGCGTGGTTTGCCGCATACCGAATCTCGATGGCCGTGTTCGTGCTGATTTCGCGCTCGATGCCGAACGACCATTGCTGAACGTAAGGCGTGCGCAGATTCGGATCGAATGCCCACAGCCCGTTCCCGGTGTTGGCCGCGAAGTTCTCAGCCGAGGTGATCGGAACCTTGAAGACCGGGGTGACCAGAGGCACGCCACCGGCGCCTAATACGCCTGTCGGCGTCGTGTTGGCGGCGCTCTGAATCAGCCCGGGGTTTGTCGTCCCGGTTCCCAACGCGTTGCTGACGACCGTGAAGCCGTCACGCAGGTAGCTGATCGAATAGCCTCCGCGAATCGAGCTTCTGCCTTCACCTCCGAATATCCAGCGCATCGGACCGCTCTCAAAATTCGGCGAGTATGCAAAACCGACGAATGGAGCAAAGTTGTTCCAATCGTTCTTGTACAGACCCTTTCCTGTCTTTCCGCTGACAAAATCCAGGGTCGCCGAGGCATTGCCCGCCGTCGAGGCCGGGTTAAAAAGGTTGCCGGGGCCGCCGATGCCGAAAATGTCGTTGAAGTTGGTGACCTGTAGGCCAAGCCCGTCGGGCAGGGTAGGAACTCCCTCGAACTCATATCGGAGCCCGTAGCTGAAAGTGAGGTTGCGTTTCACCTTCCAGGCGTCCTGGAAGTAGAGGCTCACATCGCGATACAGGAACTCGCGCGAGCGCGTTGCGCCCGGCACGAAGCCTGAATCCGGACTGGTCACGTTAAACGTTGCGGAAGCCGACGCGAGCGCGCCCACCAGGTCGCGATAGATGGTCCTGGCGTTGTTGAAGATGCTTGTTCCCGCGGACCCGCTCGGTAGGTTAGAGAAATTCCCTGTTGAGAGGCCGTCGGGGTTGGCGCTGTTCGAGCCCAGGTTGACTGTCGGGTTGATGCCAGTATCGTTGAAAGCGATCGCGGAAACGTTCTGGATATCGGCACCCATGCGGAATGTATGCGAGCCCTTTACCAGCGAGAAGTTGTCAACACCCTGCCAGAGCTCTGTGTTGCGGCCCTGCGACAGGAACCTATTGTCATAGTCTGTCGTCGCGTTAAGGTTAATGAAGAAGGTGCTCGGAAAGGATTCGCGCAGGAAGCCGACTGGTGCGTATTGCCGGCCGATGCGAGCTTCGTTGGTCATACGCCCGCCAAACGTCGAGTGAACAGCCAAACTCCACAAGACTCGTGTGGAACCCTGGTAAGCGTTTACCCCGCCGGGGAAAGGCGCTTCAAGGCCGTTGAAAGTATCGGGCGTGAGCAGAAACGTCCCGTGGTGAACCGTGAATTCCAGTTTGTGCGAGCCCCACTTCTCGCTCTCCCACAGCTGCTGATCGAATCGCCCGTTGAACTTGTCGCTCGGATCCGTCCCCAAGACGTTGAAGCGGAAGCCGGCGGTATTCAGCTGATCACCCACCAGTTCGTTGTTCGCCGAGGGCATCGCATTGAGCTGCGCCGAGACCAGCGGGTTGAGCGAGTGGAAATTTCCAAGCGTGAGCAGGTTTATTGAAGTTAGCGCACCGTTCGCGCCGATGTACTTGAATATTCCCTTGCGCGCGTCGTCGGTGAGCACCGTGCGGTTGCGCGTGGCATTGAAATTCTCGCGGAAGCCTTCGTACGAGAAGAACCAGAAGCTCTTGTTGCGACCGTCGTACAGCTTCGGGATCCACACCGGGCCGGAAGACTGTACGCCGAAGAAATGCTGCCTCTGAATGGGCTTCGGGGTGCCGGTCGCGTTGTTGAAGAAATTGTTGGCGTTCAGCGCGTCGTTGCGATGTTGATAGAAGACACCGCCGTGGATGCCATTGCTACCCGACGGAGTGACCAGGCTGACTTGCGCAACCCCTCGACCCGCATCCGATCCGACGGTTCCTACGGTGATGCTGAATTCGCTGGTTGCGTTGAGCGAAGGCGAACTGATCGCGAAGAACGAGCTACCCTTCACGTAGTTGTCCATCGCGTTGATGCCGTCCTGGGTTACGTTTGTCGCGTTGCCTCTCAAACCCTGAACCGATGCATTTCGAACATCAGTTCCGTTGACGGCGAGTCCGGCCTGAAGCCGAGCGAGGTCAAGTGGATTGCGAGACAAAAGCGGTAGGTCCTGCACCTGCTTTGCGCTAATCGTTTTTGAGAGCGTAGGGGTGGATGTGTTGATGACCTCCTGTGCCGTGCCGGTGACCGTGACCTGTTCAGTCACTGCGCCGACCTCGAGGCTGACGTCGACTGCCGCCGCCTGGGCGACCTCGATGACTATCTCCGCCAACTCAGTTTTCTTGAAACCCCCGGCTTCTATGGAAGCAGCATATTTGCCAGGTGCAAGCGACGGAAAAGAGAAAGCCCCCTGTGAGTTGGTGGTGGTCCTGGACTCTTCGCCGGTTGCATTGTTCCTCAAGGTGACATTGGCGGCCACTATCGACGCCCCGTTCGGGTCCTTGACAACACCGCTCAACCTACCGCGAGTCCCTTGCCCAAACGCCGGGATACTCGCTAAAAGTAGGACTGTCAGGATTACTGAAGTGAGTCTTCTGATCATCGGTCTCCTCCTTCAATTTATTTGTCTTTGTCGTCTATGAAGCGAGCAATATCCGCAATACCTGTCGCCTGATGCGTCTATCGCTCTGTGCCTGAAGTAGCAACGGAAAAGAGCGCAAGAATGAATCGCCCTACGCCCTTGCTCTCGATCGTCAAGTTTGATGCCGCTGATTTCAATCGGAACCCCGGTCGATTGAGGCCCGAGTGACCATTACCCGTGAGGCTCAGGAAAAATCTGGTGCTGAATGAGAATATGAGCCGTCGCCTGATTTTCCGGCTCCTCGCCATATTGAAGGCGACGCACACTACGCGCCTGAACCCGTTCCCGGGATCGTACAGTGTCCCCGTTAGTTTTAGATAAAAGGCCGATATTTGTGCCGGGATGATGCCGCTTACTTCACGATTCCGGACCGCCAGTTTACCCTTGGGCTAACAGGACCGCAGCCGTGTAACCCCTCAGTCCGGATGAGTAATTCCACCTACGCCTGGGGAGAGGGGGAGAAAGGGAGAAGGGGCCCGAGGCCGCAGGTTGAGGTTGGAACTTTGCGGGGCTAAAAAGGCGATTGGGTGCAAGAAATAGTTGTCTGACTGATTACAATTGGCAGAGGAGATGAAAAAAGGAGCGGCTCCGGGGAGCCGCTCCTTTTGCAAACCAAACAACTTTTTCAGGCTTACCAGTTGATGCCGAGGTTAAAGCTGATTTGACGCTCTTGCCCCGTTGTGCCAGTGACTCGGCCAAAGGTGGTGGCCTCAAATGACTGGTTGCCAATCGTGAAGTTTGGATGGTTTAGGATATTGAAGACCGTCATTCGGAACTCGACATTGCCTCGCTCCGAGAAGTAGGTCCTCTTGGCCAGACTGAAATCGGTCTGGGTGAAGTTCGGCTTGAACAGCGAGTTCATCGGGAAGTTGCCGAACGTGCCCACGGCCGGTTGGACGAAGATCCCTTCCTTCAGTCTGGCACTTGTCAGAGCGCCGGTCGTCGTGTTGGTGACGACGTTCAGAAGGCTCGGATTGATGAAGAACACACCCACCGGTGTGCGATATACGCCGATGTTCTTCTTGAATTCCTCGAACGTCATCGAACCCAATTGCGCCGAGTTGTTTCCGGCATTGAAGCTGTTGAACGAAGAGCGGCCCGAGGTCACGTACCACGGAGAGCCGGTTTGATAGGTGACAATGGTTCCAATCGTCCAGCCCTCGATTGCTTTTCGCACCGGGGACAAGGCGCCGCTCATGCCGCTGAGGAACCGCCGTCCGGTGCCAAACGGAAGATCATAGACCACGTTGGTCACGAAACGGTGGCGCTGATCCTGGTCAGAATTCTGATAGTCCAGGCCAAGATTCCTCTGTGTGCGCGGTGATTCATTTGCGCTCTGGTTGTTGACGATGGTGGTCCCGTCGTTTAACGTCCGGGCCAGGGTGTAGTTGGCCTGGAACTGAAGTCCCCCTGCGAACCTTCGCCGGAGTTCGATCTGGAGCGATTGATACTTGGAGTAGGAGAAGTTTCCAAGCACCCTGGCAAATGCCGCGTTCGGATTCGTCACGAAGAAAGCCGGCGGCAGATTCAACCGTGACGTCTTGTAGGTATTGCTGTACGCCAGCGTGTTGGCCATGGCGCCTATGTTGTTCTGCTGCAGGTTGCTGATGAACGTCGAGCTGCCGAAGCCGCTCGTGGTGGAGACGCCGGTGAACAGCTTGGTGAAGATTGGCAGGGGAATCCCGGTTGCGCCCGGCGCAAAACTTGTCCCGCCGTTGGCTACAAGATTCTTTTGCGCATTCAAGAATTCCTGCATGAAGCCGTTCTCAAAAATGTTGGTCTCGTTGTAGTCAAGTGCCCGGTAAATCTTGACTGCGTGGTTTGCCGCGTACCGAATCTCAATCGCGGTGTTCGAGCTGATCTCGCGCTCGATGCCGAAGGACCACTGCTGAACGTAGGGCGTGCGCAGATTCGGATCAAACGCCCATAGACCGTTCCCAGTGTTGGCCGCGAAGTTCTCTGCGGAGGTGATCGGGATCTTGAACACCGGGGTGACCAGAGGAACACCGGCGGAGGTCAAAACACCGGTTGGCGTTGTGTTGGCAGCGCTCTGAATCAACCCGGGGTTTGTTGTTCCGGTACCCAGCGCGTTGCTGACAATCGTGAATCCGTCACGCAGGTAGCTGATCGAATAGCCTGCGCGAATCGAACTCCTACCCTCTCCCCCGAATATCCAGTGCAACGGACCGCTCTCGAAATTCGGTGAATAGGCAAAGCCGACAAACGGGGCAAAGTTGTTCCAATCGTTCTTGTACAGACCCTTCCCCGTCTTTCCGCTGACAAAATCCAACGTCGCCGAGGCATTGCCCGACGTCGACGCCGGGTTAAACAGGTTGCCCGGGCCGCCGATGCCGAAAAGATCGTTGAAGTTTGTGATTTGTATTCCAAGACCGTCGGGTAAGGTCGGCACTCCCTCGAACTCATATCTGAGCCCGTAGTTGAATGTGAGGTTGCGCTTCACTTTCCAGGCGTCCTGGAAGTAGATGCTGACATCCCGATACAGGAACTCGCGCGAACGCGTCGCGCCGGGTACGAACCCTGAGTCCGGGCTGGTGATGTTGAACGTCGCCGATGCGTTGCCAAGAGCACCCACCAGATCGCGGTAGATGGCCCTGGCGTTGTTGGTGATGCTGGTTCCCGCCGAACCCGCCGGGAGGTTCGGGAAGGCTGAGGTCAGGATGCCGTCGGGATTCGCGCTGTTGGTGCCTAGCGTCACCGTCGGATTGATACCGGCATCGTTGTAGCTTATCGCGCTTACCGACTGAACATCGACGCCCATTCGGAAAGTATGCGAGCCCTGTACCAGCGAGAAGTTGTCAACACCCTGCCAGAGCTGCGTGTTGCGGCCCTGTGACATGAACGTGTTGTCGTAGTTCGTAGTCGCCGCGCCAAAAACGATGAACGGCGATGTAGGCTGCGATTCGCGCAGGAAGCCGACCGGCGCGTACTGCCGGCCGATGCGGGCTTCATTGGTCATGTGCGCGCCGAAGGTCGAGTGAACGGCCGCGCTCCACAAAACTCGCTGTGAGGCCTGGAAAGCGTTTACGCCGCCAGGGAACGGCGCTTCGAGTCCGTTGAAAGTATCAGGCGTGAGCAGGAAATCGCCGTGGTGGTACGTGAACTCGAACTTGTGCGAACCCCACTTCTCGCTGTCCCACAACTGCTGATCGAATCGACCATTGTACTTGTCGCTTGGATCCGTGCCCGAGACATTAAAGCGATAACCTCTAAGGTTCAGCTGATCGCCGACCAGGTCGTTGTTCGCCGAGGGCATCGCGTTCAGCTGCGCTGTTGCAAGCGCGTTGAGCGAGTGGAAATTCCCAAGCGAAAGAAGGTTTATTGATGTAAGCGCGCCGTTCGCGCCGATGTACCGGAAATTCCCGGTCCGCGCCTCGTCGCTCAGCACCGTGCGATTGCGAGTCACCGCAAACGGCTCGCGGAAGCCTTCATATGAGAAGAACCAGAAGCTCTTGTTGCGACCATCGTACAACTTCGGGATCCACACCGGGCCGGAAGACTGAACGCCAAAGAAATGCTGACGCAGGAACGCTTTCGGTGTCCCGGTGGCATTGTTAAAGAACGTGTTTGCGTTCAACGCGTCGTTGCGGTGTTGATAGAACACGCCGCCGTGAAAACCATTGCTGCCCGACGGGGTGACCAGGCTGACTTGCGCAACACCGCGACCGGCGTCCGAGCCAACGGTGCCGACGGTGATGCTGAATTCGCTGGTTGCGTTGAGCGATGGAGAACTGATCGCGAAGAACGAGCTGCCCTTCACAAAGTTATCCATGGCGTTGATGCCATCCTGGCTCACGTTTGTTGCATTGCCTCTCAACCCCTGAACCGATGCATTTCGCACATCCGTTCCGTTGACGGCAAGACCGGCCTGCAGACGAGCGAGATCAAGCGGATTGCGCGACAGCAGAGGCAGGTCGGCCACTTGCTTCGCGGTGATGGTTTTTGAAAGTGTCGGGCTTGAGGTGTTAATCACCTCCTGCGCCGTGCCGGTGACCGTGACCTGTTCGGTTACAGCGCCAACTTCGAGACTGACATCGACAGACGCCGGCTGGGCAACCTGGATGGTAATCTCCGACAACTCAGTCTTCTTGAACCCACCGGCCTCTATCGAAGCAGAGTATCTGCCGGGCGAAAGCGACGGAAAAGAGAAGGCCCCCTGCGAGTTGGTGGTGGTCTTGAGCTCTTCGCCGGTTGCGCTGTTCTTCAAGGTTACGGTGGCCGCCACGATCGCGGCTGAGTTCGGGTCCTTGACGACACCGCTCAGACTACCGCGAGTGCCCTGCCCAAAAGCCGGAGCACTTGCCAGTAATAAAACTGCCAAAATCATCATTGAAGTGAATCTTCTCATCATAAGATCTCCTCCTACCACTTACGTGTTGTTTGCAGAGAGGGTAATATCCGCAATCACGACTCGGCCTGATGCGGCTATAACCCTGTGGACTGAAGGCGTTGAGGTAAACAAGAGCATCCGGGAACCTGGTCCTCGCACCCGCTCCCATCTGATGTTGATGCTGCTGATTTCATTCGGACCTTGTGAACTGAATCCGCGCGGGCTTCGTTCCCCCCGCTGGGCCTGAATCGAACGAGAACTGAATGAGAACGTCGTAACCGGAAGGCGTCTACCCATGCGCTGTCACGCACTTCGCGCCTGAACTACTTCCAATGATCTTGTATTTCCTAAGTGTCTCTGAGAGTTGGCACTCCTTCGGAGCAATACGGATGCCACTTGGGCGCCATATCGTCTAAATTGACCCGTTGAACCATATCTGTTCAATGTGAAGGGGTAACGCGCCTCAACTTGACGTGCAAAACCCCAAAGCTTTTGTCTTTCTTGCGGGTCGCATCCCGGCATTTCCAAGTTTTCGGATATTAATTCAGGAATCTGTAAATGAGGAGTCCACAAAAACAAGCGCAGGATGAGGGGTTCATCTCGCGAAATAGCCTCTCTTCGTCCTCACCTTCGCGCCGGGCAGCTCGACCGCGATGTTGATCTTTCTCCACTTTCCGTCTTTTCGCACCACCTTTGGCGCGTACGCCATGCTGTAGAGCGAATGCAGCTCAGCCGAAACCTGCTGGTAGACCCCTTCGAGATCTTCCGCTTGCTCTGCTTTGAACATCATTGCGCCTGTCTGGTCTGCCAGCGTCTGAAGCTGTTTGCGGGCCGTAACGTATGCCTCGTGCCCGCTGCGCCCGCCCGCGCCGATCGTCTCATATTCGGTGTCAAGATAGATCGGATAGAGCGTCGCGTCCGCTTCGATGGTTCGAGAGAGCAATTCATCGAAATTGTGCTTTGGGTCGTACTCGGCGCTGTCGGGATTGGAAAGTGAGTTGTCCACCCCATCGGTGAGGACGACGATTGCTTTGCGCGTCGTGTTTGCTTCATCCAGCAGATCGAGTGTAGCCCACATCGCATCGTAGTATGCCGTACCTGAGTGGCGATTCTTGATGTCCCCAATGCGGTCCTTTAAAAGATTATGGTCGGTGGTGAAATTGGAGATTATGTAGAAGCGTCGCGTGAACGCCGCTACCGCGATGTGGTCGGTTGGCTTTAGTGAATCGACAAACTTCTGCGCCGCCTTTTTTATTACCTTGATCTTATGCTCGGTGCTTCCGCTCAGGTCGAGCAGCAGAACGATGTGTAGCGGAGCGGTGACCGGCTCGAAATAGGAGATCTCCTGACGAACATTGTCTTCGAAAACCGCGAAGTCCTCCTTTCTGAGAGCGGGCAGCGTTTTGCCCGACGCATCCGTGACCTTTACGTTCAAATTGACAAGCCTCGCCTCGAGCGTGATCACGTCGTCAACCGCTCCGCCAACCTCGCTGCCGGCCGGCGAATTGCCCGAGGCAGTCCCCGATCGAAATCCAGATTCAGTCGGGTAGCTATTGCCGGGCTCGGCTTGCTTCGCGGATTCTACAGTTTGGTTTATCGACTCGATGTTAGAGCCGGTCTCTGGAAAAACGGTGATGTTTCCGCGCTGGCTTCGAGCGATCACCGGAGTCCCGCCGGTCCCGAGTTTCCCGTCGAGCAAGTGGGTGTCGAATTGGCCAAACAGCTTGATCGGCAAACGAGTTTCAATCACTCCTCTGATAGTCCGCAGAGACAACTCCGTGTTGGATATCGCCGGAAGGTAGATCGCTACGCTGCCCGAGGTGGTTTCGATCGAGAGGCTGGCCGTTTGGCCTTTGATGCTTACACGCTCCGTCCCGCCCCTTACCGAGAGTTGGACCGAGGCGGGAACCTGGATGCTGAGAGTTATTGGGCGCATGAGACTGTCAGGACTCGCAATGATCTTCAGGTCGTCGCGTGAAGGCTGCTCGAATATCACTTCGGCCTCAAGCCGCGAGTTATCGGGGCTGCCCGCGCGCGAAGCGCTTACGCTAACCGACTGCCCGGGCCACACTCGAACGGACGTCGCACCGGCGAAATTCTCGATGGTTATCGTCCGTATCGGGTCATTGAATATGCGATCCAGCTTTGCATCTTCCCCGGATGAGCGCAACACACTGGAGGTAAATAAGGGTATGGACGCGGCTACGACAATTGCCCTTAGGATTGCTGACGGCATTTGTTCGGACCTCCGAGCGAGTGTCACACGCTGCCGCTAACTACGCTTCAGCCAGAGCGGCAAGGTGCATATTAATTCACTTGGCGCAAAAGTTGACTTGCTTGACCGGATTGCTTCGTCCTTATTAAGATCCAACACGGCTCAAGGATAAACGAACCACCCGATGAGGTGGAAGCTAGAAAACAAGCGTGGGAGTTGTAGTCGAAGAGCCCTTTGCGCAAAGGTCCTCGCATTTCCCGACGCCCTGGCCTCGCAGACCGGTCAGCCGAGGCTTTGGTGGTGGTGTTTTTTCAAGGAACAATAGGACGAAATGAAGCGAAATCACACTCTTGCACTGATCCCTGTAGTCGCCGCCGCCCTCTCGCTGGTTCCACTGAGCGCGCTGCTTCGCGCTTCTGCGGCTGGGGTTGTTGTCCCAAACCAGGAGACCGGCGATGCGCGAGGATTGTTAGGAATATCGGTCACCGCTCGCGCGGAGGGTCGCGGCAGCCCCTGGATAAGTTTTCGCGATGGCAGAATCGCTCCTGCTGAGTATCAGGGCGCTTCCAGTTTGGTGGAGCAATTGAAAGCGGACCAGACTCGTGCGTTATCGATTGGCTCCGCCGACTTTGACGAGGATGGAGTCCCGGATCTGGTTGCCGGTTATGCTGGGGCGAAAGGCGGCGTGATCAGCGTTCGTCGCGGTGACACCGATACGATATTCACAAACACGCGAGATGCGATTTTGCATCGCACACTGTTTCGGGCGGCCGAGTCGTCCTCGGACGATATGCAATCGCCGTTTTTCGTGTCGTCGCGCGCGTTCGATGTCCCTGTCGCTCCTCTTTTTCTGGGCACCGGTGATTTTGACGGCGACGGTCACCCTGACGTCCTGACCGCCGAGAGCGGCGGTGGTGCGCTTGTTTTGTTGCCGGGGGATGGTCGCGGCGGATTTGGAGCAGCTCGTTTATTCACGCTGCCCGGCAGGGTCACGGCGTTTGCGACAGGCGATGTAAATAGGATCGACGGCCTGGCGGATATTGTGGTGGCGGTAAAGGGGAGCGGGGCACCGCGGCTGCTCATCTACGAAGGCGCAGCGGGTGCGCTCAATGCCGCACCAGAGGTGATCGCGCTTCCTTCGGAATCAAACTCAATCGCCCTCGGTCAGCTCGACGACCATTTTCCGGTGGATATTGCGGTTGCGGCCGGGCGCGAGTTAGTCATCATCCGGGGCAGAGATCGCAAGCATTCTGACGCCGATGGCAAGAAGCTCGATGCGGAGCCGCCTGACGTCACGCGAGTCGCCGTTTCCTTTTCAATCGTGTCGCTTGCGGTTGGCGATTTCACGGGAGATCTGGAGCAGGAGATCGCCCTGCTCTCGGATGATGCGTCGTGTCATGTGTTTTCAAGGGCACAATCGAGCGGGGCAAGTTGGAGAGATGCCAGCTCGGTGGCTCTTCCCGTCCAGAAGACTAAGGCGTCCGTCTCTTCGCGAACGCTGCTCCCGGTGCGGGTTTCAAGTTCGTCGAAAGACGATCTGTTGCTTATGGATCGACCCGGCCGCCAACTTCAGATACTCATGAATGAGTCCGCGACTTTGCCTGAAGAGAGCGCAACGCAGGGATCCGCGTCATCGCGCCTTCTGGTCGCGGCCACGATCGATTTTGACGGCGAGCCGGCTGCGGTTCTTCCGATGCGTCTGAACGCTGACGCGCTGAACGATCTTGTTGTGCTCACGGGCAATGTGAGCGCGCCAACCGTATTGTTGACGAGCCCGGTGACGACGTTTACGGTGATCAACAATAGCGATTCCGGAGGCGGTTCCCTGCGGCAGGCAATCCTCGATGCCAATTCAAGTCCTGGCGCAGACTCGATTACCTTCAACATTCCGGGAGCCGGTTCACAGTCGATAACTCTGCTTTCACCGCTTCCCGGAGTCTCAGGCGCAGTCACGATTGACGGGACCACCCAGAACCCGGGAAGCGTTAACCCGCCAATTGAAGTTGCTGGCAATGGCGCGGGAGTTGGAGCGGGAGGGCTCTCGATTGGGACCGGAAGCAGCACAGTGCGCGGGTTGGTCATAAACGGCTTTGACGGCATCGGGGTCGGACTGTCGGCGAGCGGTCATATTCTCGAGGGCAACTTTATCGGGCTCAATGCGACTGGGACGGCCTCTTCTGGCAACGGCGACGCAGGAGTGTTGATCGTCTCCGGTAGCGGCCACTTGATCGGCGGAACGGTTGCGGCCGCTCGCAACGTGATCTCCGCCAACTCTGGTATCGGAGTACAGGTTCTGGGACTTGGTGTGACAATGAACCATCAAATCCGTGGCAACTTCATCGGAACCGATGCCACGGGTACGATCGGTCTCGGCAATCAAAGCGACGGCATTGAGATGCTGAGCGGCACCAATAGCGTAATCAATTGTACGGTTGGCGGCACGACTTCCGGAGCACGCAACGTCATTTCCGCGAATGCAGGTGTTGGCGTACAGTTCATCACAGTCGGCACGAGTAATCTGGTACAGGGGAACTTCATCGGTACGAATTCGAGTGGTTCAAACGCTCTCGGCAACGGGAGCAGCGGTGTGGCAATCACCGAAGCAAACGACTGCACGGTTGGGGGCACAGTTGCCGGAGCCGGAAATGTCATTTCTGGAAACGGCTCAAACGGCGTGCGTATCAACTCATCGACGGCATCGGGCAATCGAGTGCAGGGGAACAGGATCGGCACGCGGGCGGACGGCGTGACGTCTCTGCCGAACAGCTCGGACGGCGTGCGAGTCATTAATTCTGCAAGCAATAATACTGTCGGCGGTGCGCCGGGCGAGGGCAATATCATTGCCTTCAATCTCGGGACCGGCGTGAGAATTGAGTCGGGCACTGGTAACGCCATCCGGGCGAACTCTATTTTCTCAAACGCCGGAATCGGTATTGACCTCGGGCCTGCGGGTGTAACGCCGAACGATGTTGGTGATGGTGACTCGGGTGCAAACAACTTGCAAAACTTTCCCGCGTTGACTTCCTCGAACGGAGCGGGCGGTGGCGGTGTCAACGTTCAGGGCACTCTCAACAGCAATCCGAGCACGACATTCACGTTGGAGTTCTTCTCGAGTTCGTCATGCGATCCGTCAGGCAATGGGGAAGGACGCGTGTTTCTCGGTTCCGCCTCCGCGATGACAAACGTCTCGGGCAACGCTACTTTCAATGTCAACCTCGTCGCATCGGCTTCCTCCGGAGAGTCAATTACAGCTACAGCCACGAATCCACAAGGAGACACTTCCGAGTTTTCAGCCTGCGTTACGTACGGCGCTGCGGATCTGGGTATTGCAAAGGCCGCCTCGTCGGGCACCATCACCGTGGGAAGTAATATCACATATACGATCACGCTGGTGAACAACGGACCCGATTCGGCGTCATCGATAACGGTGACCGACAACCTGCCCGCATCGCTCACCTTTGTGTCCTGCGCTTCGACCGCCAACGGTATCTGCGGTGGCTCGGGCAATAATCGAATTGTTTCATTCGGTTCGCTTGGGTCAGGCGCTTCGGCAACGATAACGATCGTCGGGAAGCTGGATTGTGCAATTCAAAACGGGCAGAGCATCGGCAACACCGCGTCGGTCACATCGCCTGTCCGTGATCCGGTAGTCGCAAACAACTCATCAAGCGTGAACTTCACGGCCTCGAACCCGCCCCGTGTCATCTTGCCGACGAACCAACCGTTTCCGGCCGATGGTGGAGACGGGACAGTGAGTGTTACGGCGCCGGCCGGTTGCGGTTGGCAAGCTGTCAGCAATGATTCGTGGCTGGGTATCACATCGGGCGCGAGCGGAACCGGGAACGGCTTGGTCGGCTATCACGTCGCTGTGAACGGGACAGGCAGCCCACGAAATGGAACGCTTACGATCGCCGGGTTAACGTTTACAGTGAATCAGAGCAATGTTAGCTGTTCGTATTCGATACTTCCGGTGTCTGAGTCTTTCGCGGAAGTGGGTGGCACGGGGAGCATATCCGTCACCGCGCCGGCCGGGTGCTTCTGGAAAGCGCTCAGCAACAACACCTGGATAACGATCGTGCCAGGCACCGAGACCGGCACTGGCAACGGATCTGTGGGGTATGCGGTCGAACTGAATTCCACAGTTTTTCCTCGAACGGGCACGGTGAGCGTCGGGGGGCAAACTTTTACGGTGATGGAGGCGGGTGTCCCCTGTCCGTTCACGCTCAATCCCGCAGGCAAGCTGTTTGGCGCTGCTGGAAAGGAAGACGCTTTTACCGTAACGACTTTGGCCGAGTGTGAGTGGGAGGCGACCAAGATCGATAGCTGGATATTCATCACCTCCGCGGCATCGGGGACAGGATCCGGTAAGGTTAGCTATGGAGTTAGAGATAACTTCACGGGTTCGCCCCGACAGGGAACCATCACCGCCGGCGGGCGTTCTTTCTCAATCGTGCAAGCCGGCGGCAATTCTGGCGACTGCGGTTACGCTCTCAATCCGTCATCAGCCGTATTCAACGCCGCTGGAGGAAACGGGAGCGTTCAAATCATCACAGACGCCGGATGCGGATGGGAGGCGACTACAGTGGAGAGCTGGATAACGGTTACATCTCAGATCGTGGGAATCGGCACCAGCTCGGTAACCTACAATGTTAAGCCGAATGTGGGTTCAAGCGGTCGCGCCGGTGTGATGGTGATTGGCAACCAATCGTTCAGGATCAAACAGAAGGGCAACTAGTCCCAGATGGGGAGGAAGTGAATAGTTCCGAATTGGGAATTGAAAATTGAGAATTGAAAAATGCAAATTGCAAATTGAATGCAAATTGCAGATTGAATAATGCCCCGTGACCTCCACTCCGCCTCTTCAATTTGCAATTTGCATTTTTCAATTCTCAATTTTCAATCTTCTTCGTTCTTCAATTCCAACCTCCAACCCGAAACCTCCAACCCTCCTCCGCGTTGACTGTTCTCACCCTTCGGCGGAGCCTTTGTTCTCCTCGGTTGCGGGTTGATAGCCTTTCTCGGCGGTCCACCTCTCGACTTCTTTCCCTTCGAATTTCACGATGATCTTGCTGGCCGCGCTGTGTGCCGGTTGCCACAGGCTGTACCACTGTCCGAGCGCGCGCTCGCGCATTCCGGGAGGTGAGTGCATCCAGGAGACGTTGACGTTGACGACGAGATCTTCGCCATCCGGTTCAAAGCCGTCAACGCGCGCATCATACTTCAGTTGCTGCTCTATGTCTTCGCTGATCCCTGCAGGGTATTTTGCTACGGTGCTGGTTTGACTAGAATCGCTTCCGCAGCCATAGGCAAATAACATCGACCCAAGTAGAATCGCAGAGAATGCCCTTCCAGCTATTGCCGAAAAACGAACAAGACCGCGCGTTCTCCCCTTCATCATTCCCCCTCGGTTCAAGATTAGTGGACTATCGAGCTCAGAGATGGTGATTATCTTGATCGGCGCGCTCTCAGTCAAATCAAAGTTTCCCGCATCCGTTTCACTTTAGCATCGTTTCAAGAATGTGGTAACATCGCGCGCATGAAACGCAACTCCTTGATCGCGGTGCTCATGGTTATGATCCTGTCGGGAACGGTCGCGAGCGGAGTCCCGCAGGTGGGCGGCGGACATACGCTGTATGGAGATTTTAAGATCGACGACAGCCAGGTCTCCGGTGTGAGACCTCAAACCTTCTTCATCATCCTGTACAGTGTGAATGGCACACTTCTTTCGCGTCAGACTGTTGGGAGTCCCGGCCGGTACCGGTTCAACGATGTAGCAAATGGTGAATACGACATCGTGGTCGAAGCCGAGAACCAGGAGGCCGCCCGTGTCCGTGTTGTGCTTATGGACCGGACAAAGACGGAAATCCGTAATAATCTGAATCTGGAATGGCGGGTGAAACCGGGTGCGCAGGGACAGGGAAGTGTCGGCGGCATCCCTGCACTCGACGACTACAAGCGACGACCCGAGGATGATGCTCGACTGCGAAAGGCTCAGGAAGCGATCAAGAAGAAGGAGTACAAAGAGGCTACCGCACTGTTGCGTCAGATACTCGCTGGGGACCAGAAGGACTTCGTTGTCTGGACCGAATTGGGTACGGCTCAGTACAAACAAGGGGATACAGGAGAGGCCGAGAAGTCTTATCTGAGCGCTCTTCAGGAAAAGCCCTCGTTTCTATTGGCCTTGCTGAATCTTGGGAAGCTTCGAATGAGCGAGAAGAAATTCGAGAGCGCAATCGAAGTGCTGTCCCGCGCCGTCGAAGCACAACCAAAGTCCTCCGATGCAAACTACTTTCTGGGCGAATCATATCTCCAGATCAAAAAGGGTTCGAAAGCGGTCAGCTATTTCGAGGAAGCTCTTAGGCTCGATCCGATCGAGAAAGCGGAGGCGCACATCCGTTTGGCTGCTCTCTACAAAGCGGCCGGGCTAAAAGATCGGGCTGTAGCGGAGTATGAAAAATTCCTGGCTAAGAAACCCGACTATCCTGACCGAAAACAACTCGAGCAGTACATATCTGAGAACAAGAAGCCTTAGCAGCCTGCCCAGAAAGCCAATGACATAACTAGCCAAGACCAATCCCACCAACTCAGTTGGTGGTGCGTTCAATACTCAGCCTACAAAAACAGCTCGCGGACACCTTTCCGAATCCCACCAACGGAGTTGGTGGATCGTTCATATACGGCCTACAAAACAGGTCGCGGACACTCTCCGAATCCCACCAACTGCGTTGGTGGGATTCGGGAGAAGGAGCTCCGCCAGGCCTCTCATAGGCAGAGTATGAACGATCCACCAACTGCGTTACTGGTGGGATTTGGGACGACGTTCCGCCAGGCCTCTCATAGGCAGAGTATGAACGAACCAGCAACTGCGTTGGTGGGATTTGGGACGACGTTCCGCCAGCCCTCTTGTAGGCAGAGTATGAACGAACCACCAACTGCGTTGGTGGGATTCGAGACCAGATCTCAATCTTGCGCGGGCACTCTCCTGAGAAACAATCTTCGCTGCAAGAAAAGAGCGGGCTGAAGCATGGCTCCAGCCCGCGTGAATGCGCAGGAAGACGGCGCAATCAGAAAGTGTACTTCAAGGCGATTTGCATAACACGAGGAGTCCCCTGGATGCCCGTGAATTTCCCCCAGTTGGGCGGAGGCGCGGTGGCCAGGAACGGGTCTGATTCAAGCGCGGTGCTTGAAGCTCCGGTAAGCCTTTGCGTGTTGGTGACGTTGAAAACCTCCCATCGCAACTGGAGCTGATGGGTTTCGCTGTACGGCATCGTAAACGATTTTCCGAGACCAGCGTCCAGGTTGATGAATCCGGGGTATCGGAGGGGGTTTCGGTCCCCCACCTCGCCGGCCCGAGCGTTCCGGAAACTCTGATATGCCGCCAGAACGTCCTTGAAGTTGTTGGGGTCTTTGCCGTCCTCACCCCGGGTGGGCGAAGTTTTGACCGGTACCAGACGGGTGCCTGCGATCGTCCAGTTCCAATTGGTGGCCCATCCGACACCGCCGCTGTCAAAAACGCCAAACGGCAGCCCGGAGTTGTATCGGAAAATGCCCGTCAACTGCCAGCCACCCAGGAATGCATCAACAATCCCCGGCGTCTTGGACATAAACCTCTTGCCCCGCCCTATCGGAAGTTGCCAGACGCCATTGACGTTGATCAGGTGCTTGACGTCAAAACTCGAGACGCCCCGATTGGCCTTTGGCGTTATTGGATTCAGGATCAAACCCGCGTTGTTGTTGGTTCCCGATGCAGTGTCCAGGGACTTCGACAGAGTGTAGTTGAAGTCAAAGGTCACGCTCTCTTTGTAACGCTCGCGCACGCTGAACAACAGGGCGTGATAATCCGATTCGGCGTAGTTGCTTGTCGTGAACAGAGAGCCATACTGGTTTTGTCTGAACGCGTACGGTCCGACGTTCGAGAATTCGTCCAGAATAGTCTGAATGTAGGTCCAGTCCACGATTTCGAAACCGCCCACTCCCTCTCTAGCCACCAGAGTATAAGCCGTCTGCGTAGGAGTCAGTGAGGGGTCCCCGAGCACGTTGTCTCCAAGTCCTGGAAACAAGTTGTCGAAGAACGGGATCGTACCAATACTGTTGATCGGCGTGTTTGCAAGGCGCGCATCCTCCAGCTTGCCTGCCGCGGTGTACCAGTCCATCCCCGATTTTGTGTCTACGAGATTGTTGAAATGCATCGTGTCGACGACCGAGAGCAGTTTACGCGCTGCGCGGCCGACATACGCTCCTTCGACAAACAACCCACCGCGCAGTTTGCGACCCACGGAGACGTTCCAGCTATAGTGCTCAGGCCAGACTATGTTTGAGTCCAGCGAACTCTCGATTCGCGTCGAGCCGTCCGGTGCCTTTTCCTGAGGGAACACCAAAGGCGCGGCAGGAGGGAGGTTTGGCAACGCGCGGATATTCTGCCCGAAAGCCGAAAACTGCGGCGCCGGATGGGTCGTGACGTTGAAGGTATTCGCCGATATGCTGGTGCTCGAAGAGAAGCCGAGCGTGTTGGCGGTGTCGAAGTTGGTTGCCAGCGCCTGCCCCAGGAAGTCGTGGACCATCGCGAAACCACCGCGGATCACAAGATCTCCATCACTCCCAAAAGCCTTACGCATCCACCCGCTACTGAAGTTGGGCGTCCAGGCAACGGCGACCCTCGGTTGCCAGTTATTCTTGTCCCACTTGTAGTAGTCGGGCTTGTTATTCTTCGGCCCGGCAAGATCGACGGTGATCAGTTCCTGTAAGGGTTTGCCCGCTGCGGCGCTAGCCAGGCGCCTTTGGAGAAAGTCTCCGAGATTCACGGTTGGCGCGGCCTGGTAGCCATGCGTCTCATAAATGGGCCTGCTCAAGCCGTAGCGGAGCCCGTAGCTCACCGTGAGGTTGGGACGGATTTTCCACGAATCCTGCGCATAGAAGTCATACTCGTCGGTAGCGAAGGTGCGCACCAGCGGACTTCCTGAATCGACGATAGACCCATCCAGGTTGTAATCGACATTTTCCGCATACTGCGAATATCGGCCGATGACCGCCGCGAGTGCGTGCTTCATCGGAGATACCCACGCCGAGCCGGCTCGCGGGTTTAGTGGGTTGGTCAGAACCGCCCCGGACCCTTCATAGAAGAACCCGTTGGTGACGGCGGAATCGAAGCGAACACTGGTCCGTGTATTGCGAATTACACGAACGTTTGTGCCGAACTGCACGTTGTGGTTGCCGCGCGTCCACGAAAGATCGTCGGTGATATTGTAGGTCGGGTTTGTGCGGGTGAACGTTCGCGAGAAATTCGCCGGTGAAAAAACCGACCGAAACTGAATGTTGTTCGCACCGGAATCCCCGAAATTGGAGAACGCGTTGCGAGTCATGCCAAAGCGAAGGTCGTTGATCAGGGAACTCTTGATGGACCACGTGTGACCGACGGCGAATCCCATCGGGTGGTTCCAGCTTCCCGGTGGTGGCGAGTCGGGCAAGAAAGGTGCACTCAGGACGACGTCCTGTTGATAGTTCCCGCGGAAGAACAGCAGGTGACGACCATCTTGTGTGAGATTATAGTCCAGCCGGACAATGTTGGTGTTGAACCGCGCGGGGGTTGAAGCGTTAAACCGGAAACCGCCGGTATTAAGACCGTCTCCCACCTCGGTTGAATTCGCCGGATACCGTTTCGCTGCGTCCGCCAACACTGAAAGGGCCGCCGGGTTCACCCCAACCGCGGGAAAGATCTGAGTGATCTGGGCAGGAGTCAATGTGACGAGGTTGTTGGCAGTGTCCCGGTAGCTCACTTCGCCGCGGCCAAGGCTGGCAAGTGGCACGGTCCTCGGGTCGGATGCCGCTTCGCTGGCGTCCCTCCGGCCCTCGTAGTTGTAGAAGAAGAACAGCCGGTCTTTTTTTATCGGGCCGCCAAATGTGCCTCCAAACAGGTTGCGGATCAGTTTGGGTCTCGGCGTGCCCGATTTGTTGTTAAAGAAGTCATTAGCCGTGAATATCGTATTGCGGTGGAACTCGTAGAGCGAGCCGTGGAACTGATTCGTTCCGCTCTTGGTGACCAATGCCACCTGGGCGCCGGCCGATCGGCCTTCCGCCGCATTCGGATTCGTAGTTGTCACCCGGAATTCCTGAACTGAATCAGGAGTGACCCGCAGAATGCTCTCAAATGCGCTGGCCGCCTGCTGCTCGTTGACGTCGACGCCATCGAGAGTGATGTTGCCCTGGTCTGTCCGCGAACCAGTGACGTTGCCGGCGGCCGTAACGCCGGGTTGCAGGCTTAGAAGTGCCACAACATTTCTTGATTCGAGCGGCAGTTGGGTGATCTGCTGGGCCACGAAGTTGTTGCCGAGGCTTGCGTCGCGCTTGTTGAGCAGGACCTCCGAGGAACCTGCGCTGACCGTAACCGAGTCGCTTACCCCGCCGACCTCGAGTTCTATTGTCACATTGGTAGCCTTAGACACCAATGCGCGCAAGTCTGTAATTACACCTTTTTTGAAACCGGCGGCCGACGCCTCGATCTGGTACGCGCCCGGCTGAACCAGGCTGAACTGGAACGAGCCGTTCTCACCCGCCGTAATAGTCCGTACAGTGTTTGTGTCGTTACTGGTTAGTGTAACTGTTGCTCCGCTAACGGCTTTACCCTGTTGATCCACAACGGTGCCGTTAACTGAGGACGCGGAGCTTTGAGCGGGAACGCTCCCGCTAAGCATCAGCAGCGAGAGCAGCACGCCGAGAACGGCGCGCCCTCTTGAAATCTTCCGGTTTCTGCTGTGATATCTCTCACGGAATCTTATTGTTGAACCCGGCGGTGATGTCCAGCCGAGTCCGCGCCTGATCTTTGTCGAAAACATTTCGCCTCCATTCCTCCCACCTGACAAGTGAGTGTCAGTGTGAGCGTTGGTTAGGTTATCCAATTCCGAGTTGTGACCTGAGCCGGATGCTTCCGAGCCCCGTTGCATTCAGGCCGCACCCGAAGTGCAGGCACTACATTGCTGAGGCTTTGAATAAGCGAGTCTTGTTGCTCGCCCTATCTGCACATCCTAAGAACTTCTGAAACCTGGAGGATTACGTACGAACCATTGCGATTTATGAAGAGTTCGCATTCTACAAAGGGAAAGGTCGAGAGTCAAGCGCGCATGAAAGCAGGCGCGCATGAAAGCAGAAAAGCCTGTTTAAGTGATGACGCGAGCTTCTACACCTCGCGGCGCCACCAACCGAGGAGCCGATGTCAGTCGACAATCCTGATGTGAAGATCAGCCAGTTGCTCGTCTGAAACCGGACTGGGCGAGTCAGTCATCAGATCGATCGCGCTGGCGGTTTTCGGAAATGCGATCACCTCACGGATAGATTTTTCTCTCGCGAGCAGCATTACAAGCCGGTCAAAGCCGATCGCCATCCCGCCGTGAGGCGGCGTCCCGTATTCCAGCGCATCCAGTAGGAATCCAAACTTCGAGCGAGCTTCCTCCTCGGTCATCCCCAGCACCTTGAATACTCGTCGCTGTGTCTCGCGCTGATGGATTCGAATCGAGCCGCTGGACAATTCCGTACCGTTTAATACCAAATCGTAGGCCTTCGCCAGCACCGAACCCGGATCTGACTCCATCTTGTCGAGGTCTTCCTCCCGCGGGCTGGTGAACGGATGGTGCATCGGATAGTAGCGCCCGTCTTCCTCGTGATACTCGAACATCGGGAAATCGGTAACCCACAGGAAGTTGAACTTGTTCGGATCGATCAGCCCCTCGCGTTCCGCAACTTCCATTCGCAGTGCGCTGAGCGACGCCGCTACGACCGAGGCCTTGCCCCCGACCACGAGCACGCAGTCGCCTGCCTTGGAACCGGCTGCCTGAACCAGTTCTGCGACCTTCTCTTCGCCGATGGATTTCGAAAGCGGCGAGGTGATCTCCCCCGACTCGGCGGTTTTGATCCACCCCATTCCGCCTGCGCCGTAGCGGCGGGTGATCTCGGTTAGCTCGTCGAGGTTCTTGCGCGAGTACTTCGCCCCGCCTGCGACGTTGATGGCCTTTACCTGTCCACCTGCGTCAAGCGCAGAGCGGTAAGGCGTGAAATCAGTGTCCGCCAGGCTATGAGATAGATCGACGAGCTCCATGGCGAATCTGGTATCCGGCTTGTCCGTGCCGTAGCGGCGCATAGCCTCCCCGTAGGTAATGCGTGGGAAGGGAAGGTCGATCTTCAAGTCAATCAGCCGCGACAGCTCGGCCATCAGAGGTTCGGTGACTTTGAAGATATCTTCCGGCCGGACAAAGCTCATCTCGATGTCGATCTGGGTAAACTCCGGCTGGCGGTCGGCGCGCAGATCCTCGTCCCGGAAACAGTGCGCGAGCTGAAAGTATTTGTCGAAGCCGGAAATCATCAGAAGCTGTTTGAAGATCTGCGGCGACTGCGGTAACGCGTAGAAGCGCCCGGGTTGCAAACGGCTGGGCACTATGTAATCGCGAGCGCCCTCCGGGGTGGTCTTGATCAGCATCGGCGTCTCGATCTCGTAGAACCCGTGTTCGTCCATATAACGCCGGACTGCAATCGCCGCCCGATGACGCAGTCCAATGTTGTATTGCATCTTCTCCCGGCGAAGGTCCAGATAGCGATAGTTGAGGCGGACCTCTTCACTGGCTTTGCCCGCGTCGATCTCAAAGGGCGGCGTTTTTGCATCGTTGAGGACGTACAGTTCCATCGCCTTTACTTCTATTCGACCGGATTTGAGATTCGGATTGAGCTTGTCTTTGTCGCGCATCAGGACCTTGCCGACGATTGCGACCACGTATTCGTTTCGCAACTCCTTCGCCCGGCGATGGGCTTCGGCGTTCTTTTCCTCGTCAAAGACGACTTGAACTATTCCCTCGCGATCGCGGAGGTCTATAAAGGTCAGCGGTCCGAAATCACGTCGTTTGTGAACCCAACCCATGAGACGGACCACTTCGCCCGCGTGCTCGGGTCTCAGATCCCCGGAATAATGACTGCGTTTTAGGCTTCCCAAGCTATCAAGTGTAGGCATAAAAAATGGCCGAGTGCTGCGTGAAACGTGATACGTGATACGTGAAACGTGAAGCGTGATACGTTGATACCTGGCAATGTGATACGTGACCGATTCCTGCAGTCACGCTTCACGCTTCACGCTTCACGTTTCACGTTTCACGCATTATTTCGTTAACATCGCGATCAGATCTTGCTCTCCCACGTTCTCTTGCTCCCCGGTGCTCATGTCGCGGAGCACGTACTTGCCGTTGTCGATCTCGTCGTCTCCGACAATCAACGCGCGGCGTGCCCCGAGGCTATTCGCGATCGCCAGCGATTTTTTCAACTTGCGTCCCTCGAGGTCGACGACGGTGCCGATACCAGCTTCGCGCAATCTCCCGGCTAGCGCAAACGAATGCTCGCGAGCCCGCTCACCGATGTAAGCGATGTACACACCGGGCACCTGAGCCAGGCTATCGGTGCTGTTCTCGGGCAGGCTCATTATCATTCGCTCGATCCCGAACGCGAACCCGAATCCCTTGGCCGGCGGACCGCCCAGCATCTGTGAAAGCCCATCGTAACGCCCCCCACCAACGATGGTGTTCTGCGCGCCAAGCTGATCGCCAGTGATCTCGAACGCAGTCCGCATGTAATAGTCCAGCCCCCTCACCAGCTTAGACGATACGGTGTAACTGATCGCCCGCTCATCCAGAAGCTTGGTGAACCGCTGAAAGTGTGTCTGGCAGGCATCGCATAGCGAATCCGTAATGGCCGGCAATTCGTTCAGGTACGGCTGGCACGCCTCGACTTTGCAATCGAGAACACGCAACGGATTCGTCTCGTAGCGCTGTCCGCAGCTTCCACATAGATGCGGCAGCCGCTCGCGAATCGCTTCCTTCAGACGCGCGATGTAAGCGGGCCGGCAGTTCTCATCGCCAATTGAGTTTACCAGCAGCGTGGTTCCGGTGATCCGAAGCTCTCTCAAATACCAATGGAGCATCTCAATCACTTCGGCTTCGATCGCGGGATCATCGCTCTGGCCAAGCACCTCGACGCCAATCTGTCCGAACTGTCGATAACGTCCCTTTTGGGGCCTTTCACGCCGAAATTGCGGACCGATATAAAAGAGCTTCACGAGCCCGGGCTGATTGAACAATCCGTGCTCGATGTATGCGCGAACGGTCGAGGCAGTCGATTCAGGCCGTAGAGAGACTCGCTCACCGTCTCGGTCTTCAAAAGTGTACATCTCCTTATTCACATCGGTTTCGGTACCGATGCCACGCTCGAACAAGTCGGTTCTCTCGATGATCGGAGTGCGAATCTCCTGGAATCCGTATCGTCGAAACGCCTCGCGAGCAGTGCGCTCGATCAGATCCCAGCACTCTATCCGTGCTTCCGCCTTCTCGGTGAAACGCGCCGGAAGAAGATCCATTGTTCCGCGTACCTTTGTGATCATGTCGTCTGAGTCAGAACCGGGAAATTGAAAATTGAGAATTGAAAAACGAAAATTGCAAATTGAATGGTGCTGCGGCTATCTCCTTGTGTCCTTATGTTTCTTCGCTGTGACGATCGATTGCGCGTAACTTTGTGATCATGTCGTCTGAGTCAGAACCGGGAAATACCTTAGTGATCATGTCGTCTGAGTCAGAACCGGGAAATTGAAAATTGAGAATTGAAAAATGAAAATTGCAAATTGAATGGTGCTGCGGCTATCTCCTTGTGTCCCTATTTTTCTTCGCTGTGACGATCGATTGGGCGATGATGTTGCAGGGCTGGTCACACTCATCGAACAGTTCACTCATCCTGTGTTCGGGAAGCAGCTCTGTCTTGATAATCAAGCGAATCCAGCTGCGCGATTCCCGCAATTCCTTCAAACAGATTCCGAGCTTATGGATGAAGTCAGCCCGACTCTCGGCAGCGCAAGCTTCCCCATAGTTAGGTGCCGGCGACGTGCCACAGCGAACAAACTGTCCCGCGATGTGGCGCCCCATTCGTGTATCGGGGAGCGCATCGACGACCTTGCCAACGCGCGCGGCGAAGTCGATCAGTCGTTCGGATAGTTCATCCGGCGTCATGCCCTCGACTCCGCTCCTTCAATTTGCAATTTTCATTTTTCAATTCTCAATTTTCAATTTTCAATTCTCTTTTCTCCCCGCCGATGTGACGCTCCATTCGCGTATCAGGGAGCGAATCGACTACCTTACCAACGCGCGCTGCTAAGCTGATCAGTCGTTCGGATAGTTCATCCGGCGTCATGCCCTCGACTCCGCTCCTTCAATTTGCAATTTTCATTTTTCAATTCTCAATTTTCAATTCTCTTTTCTCCCCGCGATGTGACGCCCCATTCGCGTAACAGGGAGCGCGTCGACGACCTTGCCAACGCGCGCGGCGAAGTTGATCAGTCGTTCGGACAGCTCATCGGGTGTCACGGGTCACCTTGTCTAATTTGCAATTTTCATTTTTCAATTCTCATTTTTCAATTCTCAATTTTCAATTCTCTTTCCTCTCCGCCAAGTACTGGTTCTTATACTCAATGTAGTGCCGCCAGTGCTCGTCGATGCGTGCAACCTCATCATCGGTAACCTGCCGGCGTATCTTCGCGGGAGCCCCCATAACCATCGAGCGCGGCGGTATCACCGTGCCGGGCGTTATGAGAGAGCCCGCCGCCACAAAAGATTCTTCTCCGATGGTCACGTCGTCGAGCACAATCGCGCCTATGCCGATCAGGCATCGATCCTTCACTGTGCACCCGTGAAGCACCGCTGAATGCCCAACGGTAACATGACTTCCAATGATGGTGGCGAACCGTCCCTGCGTTACGTGAATGACGGTGTTGTCCTGGATGTTTGTGTTCTCGCCTATTCTTATGTGATAGCAGTCGCCGCGCAGGACGCAGTTGAACCACACGCTGGAGTGCGCGCCAAGGTGGACATCGCCGATTATTTGGGCGCCGGCAGCCACAAAAGCGGTATCGGCGATCTTCGGGCTGATACCTTTGTACGAAGTGATCATTTCCTGGTCGAGACTCGGAACGGGCCCAAATAAGCCTGCGAACGTCCCCCCTACGCATTTCCTGGACAGTCTCGCGGAGCCGTCTCATAGGACAAGAACCGCATTGTTTGTCGAAAGAAGTGACGTTAGCATAGGGCTCCAAAGAGCCGCAAGTTGACACTCCGTCGTCGGTGCCTTTAGCATCAGCCTGATGCTGACCGCCGCAAACAATACACGTCGTTCATCGCGTAGGTGTCTGTTTCGGATTGCCGCCGCGAGCCTCGCAGCGTTGTTCGCGGCCGCGTCAATTGGATGCGGACGACCTTTCAATGTGAAGACGCAGCCGGGTCTGCCTCCGGCTAACTATGCGGCTAAAGCAAGTGTAGATGGCATCGCGATTGAGGCGCGCGCGATGACCGATGAGGACTTATTGTTCGAGACCTTCGACGCCAATCTTATTTTGGCTGGAGTCTTGCCGGTTCGAGTGATGATGACCAACTCTGGCGGCGAAGCGGTGGACTGTAAGAAGGCCCGCTTTGAAATCGAGACTCAATCCAAACGCTACAAGGCGGTGGATCCGCGGAAAGCCTTCAAGCGGCTGATCTCCTATTATGGAATCTCAGCCTATACCAAGTCTGGATACAAGGAATCCCTCGACGCGTTTACCTCGTATGAGTTCGATCTCAGGACGACTCTTGCAGGTGCTGAGTCGCGTCAGGGACTGATGTTCTTCTTGATGCCGGCCGAAGCGGCGCGCCGGCAAGGGTTGACCTTGACCGTTGCCAAGCTAGGTACAAAGGGCTCTGGCAGGCGCGCCGACATTGCCCTTACATTGAATTGACGTCGGGGTGCGGCGTCCAGGCATGACAGGAGTTGCGTGACAGATTACTGGTCAACGGGCAGCGGGCAATTCATCGGAGCACGACTCGCGGACGGGCGAGTAGGCGCGGGTCTCATTGCGTTGTTCACCTTGTTGACATGTCTGTTTCTTGAACCGCGAGCCGTCGGTGCGCAGGAACAGAAGAGTGCGACCGCCGACAACGGCTCCGATTCCCAACGGGCGCTCGACAACGGCAATCTCCTATTGCGTCAGGGCCGCATTGACGACGCGCTCAACGAGTTTCGGCGAGCTGCGACTCTCCGCGAGGACAAGTGCGCGGAGTGCTTTCAGAGGATGGGGCAAGTCTACTTTCAACTGCGCAAACTGACAGAGGCCGCGGTCGCGTTTCGCCGGGCAGCCGAGCTGAAACCAACCAATGAAGCCGAGATGTACAACATCCTCGGGGTGACACTCTACTTGCAGAACGAGAAGCAGTCGTTTGAGGAGGCCGTTGTTGCTCTGCAGAAAGCGATCGAGCTAAGCAAAGGCAAGATTGTGAAGGCGTACTACAACCTCGGATTTGCCCTGATCAAGTCCGGCAAGGAGCAGGAGGGAGTCACGGTCCTGAAGCAGTACATTGAGCTCGATCCCGGAGCGACTGAGGTGAGTCAGGCGCGGGCGGTGGTCGCCAACGTCAAGATGGTTGACGCGAAAGTCGCGCCAACGTTTGTTGTGAAATCGCATACCGGGGCTGAACTCGCGCTGGAGAAGTTGAGAGGCAAAGTTGTGCTTCTGGATTTCTGGGCGAGCTGGTGTATCCCGTGCCGAAATGACATGCCTGAGGTGAGAAAGATCTGGACTCGGTACGAAGGCGATCGCTTCACTATTATCGGCATCAACCTGGACTCGGATCGGCCCTCATTCGAAGCCTACATGAAAGAGGAGAACATCACCTGGCCGCAGTATTACGACGGGCTCGGATGGGCAAACGCTATCTCTCGGTTGTATGGGGTCTACGGGATCCCGCACACGGTGCTTATAGATCAAGACGGCGTGATTCAGGCGACCGGCCTGCGCGGCGAAAGACTTGCGGCAAAGATAGATGAGTTGTTGGCAGCGCCTCAGAAGAGTGCCGGCAAGGGTTCCTCCAACTAGTCTGCTTTTTTTGCCGGCGGCTTTGACGGCTTTGTGAGAGGTATGTATTTCAACCGGTAGTCGCTTACGATTTGACATAACGTCAGTTCGATGATTTTCTTCGAAGCTTCGCCCTCAAATCGAAGCGCCGTCCGCGCGCCCGCGTCCAGCGCAAGCGGCTTGCGATCGGCCTCATCTTTGTCCGTGTCCGAAGTCTCCCGTCCCACGAGCCAGTACCTGCCCGGCGGGAGGTTGTATAGCGCGAACTCGCCGTCCGCTGACACTTCGCCTTCGAAGTAGCGCAATACGTCCTCGGCCGCCTCAGGTTCGGCAGGCACGAGGTGTACCCTCATCTTGGTCTCGGGAGGCTTGTTTGCCGGTCCGGTAACCACGGTCCCCGACAGTTTTGCGGCGCCTTCAACAACGGTGACGACCAGACCAGTGATCTTATCGCCGGACTTGAGCTGGAGGCCGCTCTTCGCAGCATCGATCGGCTTGGCTTTCGGGTCCGGTGCAGGAAGCGCGATCGATCTTAAGTAGAGATGCTCGGCGGGAAGTTGGACGTCAAGATAGTGAGGGCCTGCCCGAAGGAGGCTGAGGATGAACTCATTTTTCTCGTTTGGGGTGGTGGTTTTAAACGCTCCGAGAGGGCCGTTGAGCGGGTCAATCTTCTCCTTACCGTCATATCTCGTGCTGAGCACTGTACCTTCGATCGGCACTGGCCGGACGTCCTTACAGAGGACCTTCTGTTTGGCATCCTGAAGTTGCTCGACGACAACGCGCCCGGCGATCGAGGCGAGCGGTTCAATGACCAGGTTGATACCGGAAACGTCGGTGCCCCTCAGCGTTACACGGCGTGGTTGAGAGACCGAAGCCGTCATGTTTTCAGCGCCCGCCGTCAGCCCCATATTCCCCGGGTTACTCATCGCAGAGACGACATATTCACCGTCCAGGAGAGTGTCAAAGCCGAAATGGTCACGGCCTGCCATTACGATTGTCGTGGCTTCAAGTGTCCCGGTGCCGGCGCGGCTGAGAAACAACGAAATGGCCGAGGGAGCGGGTCCCGCGGACACCGATACGGTTCCGCCTATCGAGTGACCGCGATTCTCGCGATAGCGTATGTCTATGTTGCCTGCTTCTTCGCCTGCACGCACAGTGACGTCTGATGCGGTCTCCATCGTGCTCGAAGGGTAGTAGGTGGGTGCGTCGCCGTCATAAGCATTCCCGGCGCCGAAGGAAAACCCCTGCCCGGCGCGGCCCCCAGCGGCGACTTGATAATAGCCGGGTGTGAGACCATAGATCCTATAGATCCCCCGGTCGTCGGTCCTGAACGGTCCGAGCATCAATTCCAGGCTATCGGAAATCTGAGAGTCAATGGTCGACCGCACCCGTGCCGGCTTGTCGTCGGCGCCACGCACTTTGATCGCTTTGACCAGCGCTCCGATGACCGGATCACCAGTCATGCTGGTTACTTTGCCGGTGATGACGCAGCCCTTGACCAGGCTGATCGTGGCGGTATCGCCCGGACGATAGAATGTTTTCGAGTCTCCTTCCGACAGTACGTATCCGGGCGCACTGGCCGACAGCGTATAGGCTCCAGGCCGCAGGCTGGTCAGTTCGAACTTTCCGTCCGAGTCGGAAGTGACCGGACGAAACAAAGAGGTGATGGCCCTTTGTACGTTGCCCGCGACGTTTACTGGAAAGACCATTATCGTGGCGTCGGAGACTGGGCGTCCGCCCTCCATAATAACCCTTCCCCGAATCCGTGTTGCCGAGCGGGGCTCCTTGTCGATCGCCGGCTGTTCCGCTTTTTGAGGATCGCTCGGCCGCGGCTTGTTTGCCACCTGCGCCTGGCCGCCCGCTGCGGTCAACAGGAGAAGCGCCAACATTGTCAACAGTGAGGTGAGTTGTCGCATGATGCTCTATTTGTCGGACGTCTTCCGGCTCAGGTCGAGCACGAGATCCACTGCGCCCGGAATTTCCCGGGTCACGACTACTGTCTGCTTTGCGTGGGCGCCGCGCGGACCCTGCTGACTTGGGAGGAAGGTGTAAACTTCTACTTCATAGCTGCCCGGAGCGAGATTCTCGATCGTGAACGAGCCATTGGAACCTACCTCAACAGGGAGGTTCCCGAAGACCCCGGGGGAGTCGGACGGATCCCGATTTGCTGAACGGGCAATTGCTGTAATCCTTGTTCCCGGTTGCAGCGTGCCACCCTGGATAGTCACCTGTCCGCGGATCACGCAGGTCGCCGGGACGAGGATTACTCGTATACCGGTGACTTCTTCGTTGGGCTGAAGCTCAATCCCTCCCTGCATCTCGGCGCCGTTGCGTTCGACTCGTAGAAGTCCAACTCGTCGCGTGCCCATAGAGAATGGGCGAAGTGTTACCTTCCCAGGCTTGAGCCCGCCGAGCCGAAAACTGCCGTCGGCCCCGACCACGCAGTTTCCCGATGAGTAGGATTTGGTTGCATCATTCGATACCATCGCAGTCAACATGAGTTGAGCAAAACGGTCAGGACCTTCCTGCGCCTCTGCGCCTTCGACCACTACTACTCCGTTGATGGCCGCGCCCCGGTGAACTTTGATGTCGACCTTTTCGACGTTTGCGGACTGGACTTCGAAGGCGACGGGGTCGGCGTAGAACTGGCCGTCGCTCGCCCCGGCGAATGCACCGATGGCAGTGGCTTCTAGTTTGTACTTTCCCGGCGAGACCGATGCGAACCGGAACTCACCCTTGTCGTTTGTAGTCGTGAACCCACCCGGCACGCCTGATGAGTCACCCTCGTGTTCATCGTCATCCGTGTCGATGGTGACTCTGACTTTGTCATCACCGAGCAGGTTCGTTTGCCCTTTTGAGTAGGCTACCATCGCGTTAGCAATCGGAGTCTTGTTCTCCGAATCCACGACGCGTCCGCTGACAACGAATCCTTTGTCGGTAGCGCTGAACTGAATGTCAATACCGGATGCTTCAGAGCCCGCCGTCACCTGGACGGGCCTGGCCCTGGACTCGTCGGTCACGCTCGGGTAAAACGTTTGGGCTCGCTTGGGGCGTTGAGAGAGGAAAGCGGACATGACATCGGAGTCTTTGCCCGCGCTTACGATGTAACGTCCGGGCCGCAGGCCATAGATGCGATAGACTCCGCGGTCGTCCGTTGAATACATCCTGTTTCCGAACATCTGCGTAGCAGCGGCCATCTCCGCCGGTTCCTCGCCTTTTTCAAGCGGCTTGAGCGAAACACGTTCGCCAATGACCGGACGGCCCTCGCTGTCGGTGATCTTGCCCGTAATCACTCCGCCGAGCGACAGGGCGAAGTCGACGCCATCGATGACGGAGTCTTCGGTCACCGTGATCTCACCCGCCGAGTTGCTATCGACTCCGATTAGTGCCGGGGCCGAGGCAGTGAGGTGGTATT
>CAVTUR010000021.1:0-12500 GCA_963737945.1 Blastocatellia bacterium
GCAGAAGCTGTGTCACCTAATCACTCTGAGGATGTGAACCAGGCAGTATGAATTCACTGGGCCCGAGATGGCGGGGGCAGATATTTGTGCCGTTGCTTCAACAGCCGACCCTATGTAGAATGCTGGCTAGATAGGATCCTATCCTCATCGGATCTCTGGGAGCGACAGATGGGCAAAGGGTTTTTGACTTATTCGTCGGCGGTTATCCTGCAGGCGATCTCCAACGGGTACCTCTACGGCTTCGACATCGTCGACATGACCGGCGTGCCGGGCGGCACTGTCTACCCCGCCCTGCGCCGACTCGAGGAAGCCGGATATCTCATTTCGAAGTGGGAAAACCAACGCATCTCGCAGTCTGAACCGCGACCGCAGCGCAAGTACTACGACCTGACCCGCGCGGGACGTGAGGCGTTAGCGGAAGCTGTCAAACGCTATCGGCTCCTGGAGCAAACGCCGCTCAACACACTCCGCGGCCGAAAACCATCTCGCGCCTGAAGACAGGTAAGCTACTGGCCGAACAGAGGCGATTCAAATGGCGTAACACGGTCTATCAACTGGAGGAGGCACAATCGCAGTTGGGGTGCCCTTCCGTTGAAAACCCATCAATCGAGCAATACTAAGCGCATATAGGAATACGGCAAGGATGGACGGGCGACAAGATCACAGCGGTTTCCGTTTTTGGCTCTGGCTAATTCGATTGATCGGCGTGATAGTGCCGCGCAGGCTGCGAGCCGATTGGCGTCAGGAATGGGAAGCCGAGTTGAACCATCGCGAACTGCTGCTCGCAGAATGGGACCGGCTCGATAGTCGCCACAAGTTTAACCTGCTTTGGCGAAGCACCAGCGCATTTTGGGATGCGCTGTGGATGCAAACCTACCGATGGGAGGACGACATGATTCAAGACCTGCGGTTCGGCGTGCGAATGCTGCTCAAGCACAAAGGCTTGACCGCCGTCGCCGTACTTACGCTGGCGTTGGGCATTGGCGCGACGACAGCCTTGTTCAGCGTGATCTATGGGGTGTTGATCAGCCCTTACCCTTATGCGCGATCGCACGAAATCTGGACGCCCGGTTTGGTCAGCGTCAAAACGACGCAGACGATGCGGGCTTACCCGCTGACGGCTTATCAGGAGATGGCGAAGCTGCCGGCCTTTGCTGAGGTGATGGCGACCGACCCTGAGACCGTGCTGTTGACTGGCGAACACGCGCCCGAAATCTTCGGCGGCATTCGGGTGTCGAGCAATGCGTTTCAGTTTTTGGGCGTCCCGCCGCTCGTGGGGCGCACGATCCAGCCTTCAGACATTAGCGCCAGTGGTGAGCCGGAACTAGTTACGGTGCTGAGTTTTCAGCGGTGGCAGAAGTTGTTTAACGGCGATCCCAACGCGGTGGGCAAGACGTTACGGTTGAACAATGAGGTCTATACGATCATCGGCGTGATGCCGCCGCGTTTCGGGTGGTGGACGGACGACGGCCTCTGGCTCCCGATGGGCACTGTCGCCCGCGACGCGCAGATGGTCTTTCCCGTCGTGCGCTTGAAACCGGGCGTGACGACGACGGCGGCTGAAGGGCAACTGCATGCGCTGCACCAGGAAGTGGCCAAAGACCCGGCGGCCAGGATCCCGAAAGAAGAGTTCAGCACCAAATTAACCAACTATCTGGACGTCACCGCGGCCAGCGGCCAGATGGAGCGTAGCTTGCAATTGCTCTTCTGCGCAGTGGGCTTGCTGTTGCTGATCGCATGCGCCAACGTCGCCAACTTGCAACTGGCCAAGACCACGGCACGTGCGCGTGAGATGTGTATCCGGTTGGCGCTGGGTGCAAGGCGCGTGCAGTTAGTCCGGCAGTTGCTGACGGAGAGCGTGCTGCTTTCTTTGCTGGGCGGCGCGCTGGGGTTGCTCTTCGCAAATTGGATCACGCACTTGACGGCGACGCTAATGCCCCCCAGCCTGGTGCCTAACGAAGCGCGCATCGAGGTCAACCCACACGTGCTCTTCTTTTGCCTGGGAATTTCGGCGCTGACCGGAATTCTCTTTGGGTTGATGCCCGCGCTGCAATCGTCGCGTCAGAATCTGGTCGAGTCTTTGAAAAACGAAGGGCGCGCATCCACCACCGCAGCCGGCGGCAAGCTGCGCACCTCGCTGGTCGTCGTCGAGGTCGCGCTGGCGGTGGTGCTGCTCTTCAGCGCCAGTCTGACAGTGCGCAGCTTTATAGCGCTGCAAAAGATAGAGTTGGGTTTCCAGCCTGAGCGACTGATGGGCGTGGCACTGCTGCTGCCGCACCAGCGTTACGCAACGTGGGAGCAACGCAATCGCTTTTCTCAGGATTTGCTGGAACGGGTCAGGAATCTGCCCGGCGTCGAGGCCGCCACGATGGGCACCGGTGGTCTGCCGTTCGGCGGGCCGGAATCCGGTTACACGATTGGTGGACAAGCGGGCGCCGAAACAGGCCAGATCACGCTGAACACGGTGGGCGCCGACTACCTGCGAACGCTGGGGATTCCGCTCCTGCAAGGACGGATGTTGACTGAATCGGAAGTGGCTAACGCCGATCCGGTGGCGGTCATCAACGAAGCGGCGGCACAGCTTTGGCAGTCAGGCGAGAGTCCTTTGGGCCGGCGCATCCAGTTGCACCAACTCAGCCACCCGCGCCAGGCGGATATCCTGACGCCGCCCGCTGCGTCGCCCGACGTCACCGTGGTGGGAGTGATCGGCAACACGCGTAGTGATAACCTGCGCGACTCAGCCAAACCCGCAGTGTTTGTTCCCTACACTAAGCTCGCGCCGCCAGCGCGGACACTTGCCTTTCGCGCGCAGCAGGACCCGCGACAACTCGTTAACGCCCTGCGCGAGCAAGTGCGCCAGCTAGACAGCGAACAACCGCTCTTCAATCCGATGACGTTCGAAGAAGTGCTAGGCCGCTGGACAGCGCAGCCCCGCTTCCTGATGGCGCTGTTTAGTCTATTTGCCGCGCTCGGACTGGGGCTGGCGCTGGCCGGCGTCTACAGCGTGCTGTCTTACATGGTCTCGCTGCGAACGCGCGAGCTGGGCGTGCGTATGGCGCTGGGTGCGCAGCCCGCCGACATTCTGCGCCTGATTTTTCGGTTGGGCGGCAAGCTGGTCGGGGCCGGCATGGTCATTGGCGTGCTCGCCAGTTTGGCGGCGGCGCGCCTGGTTGGTAGCCAGCTGAATCTGTTCCAGGTGACGAACACCGACCCGCTTTCTTTCCTGGGTGTGGCGGTGCTCCTCAGCCTGGTCGCCGCGGCGGCCTGTTTCATCCCCGCCCGCCGGTCAACCAAAATTGATCCGATGAAGGCTCTCCGCCACGACTGATGGGAGGGCTGAATGTCTGAACCAGCCTACACCTTTCGTGCCACACCTATGGCTGATCCGTTTTGTCGGCGTGATCGTCCCGCGCCGGTTGCGCGCGGATGGGCGGCAGGAATGGGAGGCGGAGTTGCAACAGCGCCAAGTAATGCTCGCGGAGGGGGAGCGGCTCGATTGGCGCAACTAGATGCACCTGCCGTGGGGCAGCACCAGCGCTTCTTGGGATGCGCTCTGAATGCAGGTAAGAGTTTGGCCCTGCGCTAAGGCGGCCGCGACGCCAGATTCGACCGAACTCTACATCACCTGCTCTGCTTGACGATCGTCCTTAGCTTCTCCTCAACAGCGGCGCCCACCTCGCTGCACCTGGCTGCTCTCTCCTCGCCAATCAAATCGTAGGTGAGTGTCTTACCTTCCAGAAGCACAGCTGCCACTGCCGACTCCACCGCGACCGCCGCACGAGCCAGCCGTTCATCGGCATGGCGAGTCCCGAGCCAGTCGAGCATCATCTGCATTGCCAGGATCGCCGCCAGCGGATTCGCCTTGTCCTTGCCGGCGTGCTTGGGTGCGCTGCCGTGGATCGGTTCGAACATCGCATGGTTGTCGCCAATATTCCCGCCGACCGCCAATCCCAATCCGCCTGCGGTTGTGGCCCCGTTGTCGCTAACTATGTCGCCCACGAGGTTCGGACCCACAGCTACGTCAAACCATTCAGGGCTGCGAATCTGCCACTGGCAAAAGGCGTCAACATAAGCATAGTCCAACGTGAGGTCAGGAAACTCGCTCTCGCCGATCTTACGGAACACGTCGCGGAAGAACCGATGCGCGCCGATGATGTTTGACTTGTCAACGCACGTCACTTTCTTGAGCTTGTTGCGCAGCCGGGCGAGGTTGAAAGCATAACGCACTACACGCTCGGTCGCTCTCCGGGTGATGCGGATCGGCGTGACCCGGCCGTCTTCGATGACCTCCATCTCGCCAGTGTAGGCATCCTCAGTGTTCTCTCGGATGACGACGTAGTCGACCTTGTCTGCATCCCAAACGTGAACCAGCTTTCCGTGAATCTTGTGTTTGACGCCCGGATAGAGTTTCACCGGGCGCACATTCGCATAAAGATCCAGTTTCTTCCGATTTCCGATCACCTGCGCAAATCCGGCAAGTTGAGCTTCGGGATACGGTTTGCCGGGCTTTGTAAATACGGTTCGTCCTTCGACCTCGTGTCCGACCGCCCCAAGCAAGATCCCATCGGCAGCTTCACATTTCTCGAACGAACCCTCGGGCCACTCGGTTTCGTGCTCGACGTAGTAATGACCGCCACACGGGATCTCTTCGACCTCGAAGTTCACCTCGAACAGCTCTCGAACTGCGCCCAGGACTCGCAAGGCGCACGCGACCACCTCCGGTCCAATGCCGTCACCGGGTAGTGCTACTATTTGGTATGTTTGCCTGGCCATACAATGCTCCCCTGGTTCGAATTTGAATGTTCACTATAACCATCGGTTGCGAGAATGGACAAGAGACGCCGCAGATCGCGGGCACGTCTTGACGGACCAGGTCCGCCTTCATATTATCCAGCCTCTTCTAGCAGGCTACTGAAAAAGGTTTCGTAGTCCCGCCTTCAGGCGGAAACTCGAGGTGCGAAGCCTTCGTAAGCGCTAACTTTTCTGGTAGTCTCAAAGGCAATTCGCTCAGGATTCCGCCTGAAGGCGGGACTACGAAACCTTTTTCAGCAGCCTGCCAGGGGTGCAGACATGCCTGCCGGGGATAAGAGCAGGCGGGGATGCCTGCGCTCCCAGAAGTCGGAGGAGAGTTGAAGATGTCATACTCACGGAAACTGGTATTACTCATTACGTTTGTGTTCGTCGCGTTGCCGTGGTCAAAGGTGTTGTCACAGGAAGCACCCACGCAGGCCCGGTTTCATCACGTGCATCTGAATTCGCTGGACCCCGCCAAAGCCATTGACTTTTACACCAGGACATTCGACGTTACGAAAAAAACCGCCGTCGCTGGGATGGACGCGATCCAGAGCGAAAACATGTGGGTGCTCTTCAATCAGGTCACGAAGCCGCCGGCGACCGCCCCGGATAGCGCGATCTGGCATTTCGGGTGGGGCAGCACTGATATGGAAGCGGATTATCAGAAGCACCTCGCTGAGCGGTGTTGCGTTTCAAACACCAATCACGAGGCTCGGATCCGGGACTCTTTTCGCCTATATGAAAGCACCCGACGGTGCCCTCGTCGAAATAAACACATCTCAAACCCGAGCGTTTATTCACGTGCATCTTTACAGCGACGCCCCGTTGTGTGCGGCCGAGTGGTATCAAAAGCACCTTGGCGCCGTCAGCCGAGCGAGCGCACAACGGACCGGCCCCTGCGAGATGCCGTTTGCGGCGCCATCCGAACCGCTTGGGGTGATTCGCTCTCCGGCGACGACCGTGCGATTTGGCGAGATCAGTCTGATCATCTACCCGCGTCAACGGCCGGGTCCCCTGGTCGGCACCCGAGGTCACGTCGTGGATCACATCGCGGTAAGCTACCCGGATGTTGCAGCCGCCCTTGAGCGCTTGAGGAAATCAGGAGTGAAGGTGCTCGAGGAGATTCATCAGTTCGGCAACAGCAACTCGCGAGCAGCGATGATCGAAGGACCGGACTCGATCGCGATTGAGCTTGTTGAAGCGAGGTGAAACCGACAATGTGCTGTCGCCTCAATCCCAAGACCGTTGTTAATCTGACGGTCCGGCGCGTTTCGATCAAGCGTCTCGTCAGGAGGAGTTGACGACGAGGTCATCCTGCCGGTTTGGCGTCAACCTTTTGGAACCACGGGTTGCCAAGGCTGGTGTACGGGCCACCATCAACTGAAATCTCGAGAAACAAACGGTAGTGCGCTGGAGAGAGCATTTGAGTTTTGCCCTTCATCTTGATGACTTTTCCGTCCTTCTTAAACGGCGCACTCTCCCAGTAGATTGTGTAATAGCCCCCGAGGTCCCCGCCGATCGGGCCGCTCTTAAAAGCCGAGGCGCCGTAGCTGAAGATCTCGTAGCGCGTGACTATTTTCTCTTTCTCGTCGTAGCTTGTAATCGCCCGTCCTTGAAAGGGCCCTTCCGGTCCTTCCCCTTGAATCTCGCTCTCGTAACGTTGACCGCTGAGGATCTTCTTATAGGTTTCAGTCCCCTTCATCTTTCCGGCGGGACCCATTGCTGATTCGGGCAAGTTCCAATCGAACGACCACGTGCCCAGAAAGTAATCCAGGTTCGGCGGCGGCATCGGGTCGGTAGGCTCTGTTGGGCGAGAAGGCTGTTGCTGGAAGAGGAGGAGTATATAGAAGGAGCGTGCGTAACATAGGGCCCTGGGGATTTTCTATTTTCTATTTGTGATTTTCGATTTTCTATCTTTTTATTTCTATTTGTCACCTGTGATGAGAATCTCAAATTCGAAAATCGAAAATCGCAAATAACAAAATAGAAAATACGTAAGTTCTATTCTTTCTTGCTGGCGTTTTGGGCGCCGGCTATTTTAGTTAAGTCAATGCTATCCACCGTGTACTCAAACCAAGGTATGAACATCTCATCCCAACTCTGTTCGCTCCAGAACACTTCCTTCTGCGGGGCAGGATTGTAGCGGTTCTTCAACGAGTTGTCATAGTGAGCAATCGCGGTAAGCTTGCTCCCCGCCGGAATCTTGAGTGGCTCTTCAAGCTCGTAGTGAAGCTGCCAGTTAAAATCGAATTTCGGCACGCTGAGGAGAGTCTGCGTGCGTCCATCAGGCCACTCCAGGATGTACTTGATGTCCTTACCACGCAAATGCATGTGTGGGGCGAAAGCATACAACGTTATGTCCTGCTTTACGGTCATCTCGCCCGCTATCTCCCAGTTATCAGCATAGGGCGGAATGTTTGGGATCCTACCTCGAGTTCTCACTTCCCGACCGTTCACCATCCTGGTTTGGCCAATGTCCTTACCGCCGACGAATACGGTATCAGTAACGCCTTTGGTCAACACCTCGTGAGTCACCGGTACTTTCGCGAACCACAGACCCAGCATCGAGCGGTCCTTCTCCGGCCGGCCCGTTGGTTGGTAGTGCATATTGAACTGAAAATACATGCCTGGGCTTATGCGCTTTGCAGTCCCGGTGTAGTGTCTCTCAAAACCCTTACCGGGCGCCTGGCCAATCAGCTTAAACGCGCCGGCGCGAGAAAACGCATCCTGACTCTGGAAGACTTCGGTTCCCTGACGCAGTCCGCCGGTTCGGCTTGCGTCCGCGGTATTGAGCTCGGCCCGGACGGCTCGTCCATTTACTATTTTGCTACCTTCGGGAAGGCGGGTGACGTTTGCGATCGAATGATGGACGACAGCGGAATTCCCCGGCCGCAACTCGACCGCCTCGACCCATCGGTCCTCTTTGAACGGCACGGCAACATAAAAATTCTGCATCGGTAGTTCGCCTTCGGCAGGCACTTCAAATTCGACCGGCATCGGAATGATCACATCAGGCTCACCCCAACTCCAGCCTTTCGCAAACTTTGGCAGCGGCGGCAGATCGGCGTCCTCGCCCTTTGGTGACCCGGCATCCACCCAGGTTACCAGGGTATCGATTTCCTTCTGCGAGAGTCGCCGGTCATTTCGGAACTTGAGCGATGACGCTGGGTCGGCGTACCACGGGGGCATCGTATGCCCGAGAATTTGCTCCTTGACCGCTTTAGCCCACGGCCGCACCTCCTGGTAAGAAGTGAGTGACATTGGAACAGGCTCGCCGGGACGGTGACACGAGGCACACTTGTTGAAGATTATTGGCGCCACATCCCTGGCAAACGTAGGAACGACCTTGTCGGAGGCGCTGGCGCTATTTAGGGTCGCCGCTGCCGTGACAATGACACTCGCGATGAAAACTCCAAGCAAGCGTTTCATCTGCTTCCTCCTTCTCATGGCTAGCCCGCTCACATCACGATTCGGGCGAGGACAATCCTCAAACCGATCCTCGCTCTTACTTCGCGGCAGTCTCGGATTCGACCCGGAGGTTCTGATGGTCTCGGGTGAAGTCGAAATATCCGATCATCATCTCCTCCCATGTTTGAGGTCCCCAAGTAACGGATTTGGTAGGATCCGGGTTGAACTTGTTCCTCACTGAGTTGTCGTGATGGGCGACGGCTTCGAGGCGGCTTCCCTTCGGCGCGGCCACAGGTTCCTTAAAAAAGTAAGTCAACTGCCAGCCGAAGTCATACCGCGGCACGAAAAGCAGAATCCTGGATGTGCCGTCAGGATAGACAAGCCTGTATTGAAAGTCTTTCCCACGAAAATGCATATGGGGGTGAAGGTTCTCGATGTGGCTGTCTTCCTTGAATATGTAAGATCCGCTCGATTCGTAGTTGGGATCCCCGGCCGGGATGTTGAGATCGCGTGCGGACGCGCCGGCCGTAACTACCCGCTTCTCTACCGGAACCTTTGAGAAGATGAGACCCACGCTACTTATGTCCTTTCCTGGTTCGCCGTTGGTCGTGTAGTGAACTTGAAAAATCAGATCGGAGCCCTTCTTGACCAGTTTTGCCTGACCAGGACGCAGAATAAGAGGAGCCTCCCCTGGCGCCCAACCAACAAGCCTGCCATCGGAGTCCTCTCTCCGGTCTGGGCGTTCATCCGGGGTGGCAGCTTGCGCCCCTCGTGCCGCCGGCCGGCTGTTAGGGTATCTGACGTTGACGATAATGTGATGAACGTGACTGCGGTCGCCTTGTCGAATCTCAGCAAACTGCACATATCGATCTTCGGTGAAGTTAGTCGGCACCACAAAATTCTGGTAAGGAATCGCACCTTCGACGGGGATGTCAAACGCCTTGGTCATCGAAAGAACAATATCCGGCTTGCCGATCGTCCAACCCTCAGTGAATGTCGGGGGCTTGGGCAGGTCCGCGTGCTCGCCTTCCGGGGCGCCCGCTTCTACCCACGCCTGGATTGTACTGATTTCCCTCTCCGACAAACGACAGTCGTTGGAAAATTCTCCATATTTGGGATCCGCAAACCAAGGGGGCATGACTCGCTTGGACACCTGCTCGCGGATGGCTTTCGCCCACGGCCGCGCTTCCTTGAAACTCATCAGAGACATCGGCGCGACCTCACCAGGACGATGGCAGCTCACACAATTCTTATTGAGGATGGGCGCGACATCCCTTGAGTATGTGACCATCGCTTTGTCAGAGCCTGAAACCAAGCCGGTTGTAAACAACACGCAGACGCCAAAGCAAGAGGCCACACCAACACCGAAGACGCGTTTCATACCGTCCCTCCAGCGAGACTGAGATTTAGAGTTCTGTACTGAGTTTCCACTGTGCCGTCTGAAGCGTAGCGGTATGCCGCTTCCGTATACGACCGCCCCAGCCGATGCCATCCTAATAGTGATCCCGATTATGACACCTTAAGAATATGCTTTAAGTTTATACCATCACAGGCGTCCGCGGACAAACCAAATCCGCAAACGGCTCCGTTCGATGGCCTCAACCCCAACTGATGAGAAACCGCGGGGTTCTTCGCACCGAGACTTCTTATTTCTCAGTCTTCGGACCGAGGCTTCGAATGTAGTTTACGAGCTGCCACATTTGCTTCTCGGTCAATCTGTCTTTGTAAGGTTCCATGTCGCTGCTGGTGCCGTCGCGAATGACGACAAATATTTCGCCGTCACTGGAGCCGTGGTCCCACGTCTCATCGGTGAGGTTTGACGGCGTGCCCCCAGCCAGGGCCATCGACCCGTCGCCTTTGGCAGAGGCCCCATGACAGGACGCGCAATTACGAATGAATAACTTTCGACCTTCTTGAATTGAAGGCTCATCAGAAGGAATGGGATTCTTGAGTTTCTGCGCCTCGGGATGCCGATGAGGCGCAGCAGGATGCAGCTCCTGGCCGCCAGCAGCCAGCTGAGGCAAAAGCGCAAAAGCCACAATGAGGAACAACGAAGCAATGCTTTTCGACAACGCTTTCGACCCTCCGTTTTGTTCTTACGTGTTTCTACTCCTGCGGTACGTCGAAGTTTTCGCACATGTATTCGGGATGTAAATCGTTCAACTGCACGAAAACCTCGTGTACCAGATTGACCAGCTTCTTCAGACCATAGGCATACTGGTTATTCCTTATCTTAAGCCCGAGTGAAATGCTGCCCGCGCGGTTCACAAATACAACTTCGGCGCGCTTCAGGTCAATGCGCCGATGCGTCGGCAGATCAGTATCGCATCGGCTGCTCAGAAAGCGCTTCAACTCAGAATACAGCTCAGAGCGCGAAGGCACGTTCGGCAAAAGATGTCGAAACGTCAGGGTAGCCGTCTTAGTGTTGAGAGCGAACTCGAGCGTCCGATCCCCCATCCATGCGAACGTAAACGTCTGCTTCCCGTCGCGCGGTTTGACTTCATTCAGGCCTCGAAATACACCACGATCCGCGTACCCACGCAGGCTCTTTCGTACTATATCGAGTGGCTTTGTTGACATTCTCGTCTATCGGCAACCTGTTCAGAAGGCTTCCTGAATGCGGCCGAGCCAGCCAGCGGCCAGACGGGGTAAGTCCAAAAACAAAGGTCAGTGATAGTAGGACATGCACCCCGGCTCGACTTTCCCGAGACTACCGGGCGGGTATTGATCACGCAGCCAGAATTCCTTCTTCGCCTGACAATTGATCACTGAGGGCCGGCTCTCTTTGACGGCAATATCGTAGCATCTCTTTAACGCACCGCTGAAGTCGCCTGGGTTTGTCACGTACTCTCCGTGTGCACCAAGTGCTTCGGCGACTTTGTCATATCTGAGATTCTCTTGAAACAGGTGGATGGACAGCGTCTTGCTGTTGCCCCTGTTTCCGGTCCAGGTGCCCCAGGCATTGTTGTTGTAAACGATCACGATTACCGGCAGACGGTATTTGGAGAGCGTATCCATCTCCATCGCAGTGTACCCGAAGCCGGCGTCTCCGGTTATGCAGACGATTGGATGACCCTTATATGGCGCTTGCACACTGATGCCATTCTGCACGGCAGCGGCGACGCCTACGGCGTATCCGACATCAGGCCCAATGGCCCCGTACTGATAAGCACCATTCATGATCTGTCCCGGTCTGTACCCTCTCAGCCATCTGCGGACATAGCGTGCTATGCCATAGCCGCCCGAGACAACAGTCGTTTGCTCCTTGGGAATGTCCCCGCGGTAAAGGAAGTCGCTCAATTCTTTTGCAATCACCGACGGATGCACTGCGTCGGAATAGGCCGCGCCAACTTTGTAGTAGGCATCGCACTCATCTTCGAACTTCTTTCGAGCGGCGGCAATCTCAGCGACCCAAGCGTCGTGCTTCATCGCCGGCACTTCATTGAATAGCGCTTCAAGGGCTGCCTTCTCGCAACTGACGAGACCGACATCGATCGGAAGGTTACGTCCGATATCTTCCGGGCAGGGATCTATGCGAATGTACTTTGCGTCCGGGCCAAACGCGAACTCGCCCATCGTAGGCATGCTGTATTGACCTGCAAGAATCACAAGGTCCGCGCTCGCCAGCGCGCCGGGCGACGCATTGGCCGACAGCGGATGCGCGTCTGAGAACTGTCCCTTCATGGCGCCGGACTCCACGACCGGGATCTGGCCCTTCTCGGCCAGGGCCTTTAGCGCCTCCCATGCCTTGCTGTAGAACACTCCGTTGCTCGAGACGATTATCGGCCGCTGCGCTTGCCTGAGCATAGCAACAGCGGCCCGGATGGCATTGGGATCGGGATGCGGCTTTGAGTCAGTGCGGTATTTCGACTTATCGTAGTTGTAAACGAGGTCCGATTGGCTCTTGAACGACGCGCGGTAGACCTCGCTGGGGAAGTCGAGGTGAACCGGACGGGGGACGCCCGATCTGAGCTGCCGGAACGCATAGGCTGCGTACTCGTGAATTCGCGAGGCAGTGATCAGCCGTTTTCCGTATTTCTTCAGCCCTTCCGTGGCCGGCTGTTGATACTGGAGTTGAATGCCGGCTTCGGTGTCTTCATCGCGGATTGACATGTTGCTGGCCAGCACGAGTACCGGAGAGCGTGCGCCGTTGGCGGATGCAATGGCACAGATCATATCGCTAAACCCGGGACCTTCCGTGCCGGAAGCAGCGGCAACCTCACCCGTAACACGGGTAAAGGCATCGGCGGCGTGACACATCGAGCCTTCGTGCCTTCCGGAGTATGTCGGGATGCCTT
>CAVTUR010000021.1:20000-210261 GCA_963737945.1 Blastocatellia bacterium
TCACTTTTTGAAAGAACTTGTTGTCCTGTTGCTGACCGAGTATCTCAAGGCACTGGACGAGTGGAAGTCCGGCATCAAGCATCACCGAGAACTGCCGTGTAAAAAGCGCCAGGTCCTTGTGCTTGACTTTCTCTCGCCCAAGCTTTGGCAAGCTGATCTCGCGGCCTTTTTCTCTCGCGTTTGTTAGGATGACCTGCTCCCGCCGAAGCATAGCCTCAAGCGCAGCACGGTCGGCAGCCACTCGTTCACCGACAACAATCTCGTTCACACGATTGCGGCCCTTAAAAACATAAGTCGGCATTTCTGTCTCTCCAATCTTCCAACATTCACCATTCAAACCTGGGGGCATGCGGTTGCGTCAGCAATTCAATGTCGCACTTTCTGGATCCCATCCGACGCAACATCTATCGCCCGACTCTCCCGAGTGGCGCCTGGGGTTTGTTTCCCGGCTGATACCCCTGCGCCCGCGACGGCTGCTGTGTTTGAAGGGCAGCCGCGCCGCGATTGATCAAATCCTGGAGCTCATCCGAGTTCGACGAGCGAGCCACCGCCATTTCAAGTGTAATTTGCTTCTTGAAATACAGTGTCGCCAGGGATTGATTGAATGTCTGCATTCCGTACTTGTCCTGCCCGGTCTGCATCATAGAGTAAATTTGATGGATCTTGTCCTCCCGAATCAGGTTCCGGATCGCTGAATTCGGGACCAACACTTCCATCGCCATTGCCCGGCCCTGACCATTCGCCTTCGGAAGCAGCGCCTGCGTCACGATCCCCTCCAACACCATCGAGAGTTGCGTCCGAATCTGCGATTGCTGCCCAGACGGAAAGATATCGATGATACGGTTGATCGAAGAAGCGGCCGAGTTTGTGTGCAATGTGGCGAACGTCAAGTGACCGGTCTCGGCAATCCTGAGCGCCGTTTCAGTCGTTTCGAGATCGCGCATCTCACCGATCAGCACAACATCCGGATCCTGCCGGAGTGCGGCCCGTAGCGCGTTTGCGAAATTGTGAGTGTCCGCATGCACTTCCCGCTGGTTGACGATGCATCCCTTGTGACTGTGCAGATATTCGATCGGGTCCTCTACGGTGATGATGTGTTCGTGGCGATCGCGGTTGACCTTATCCACCATCGCTGCAAGGGTCGTGGACTTGCCGGACCCGGTCGGCCCGGTGACAAGAATCAAGCCGCGCGGCTTTTCGCAGAGTTTTGTGATTACTGCCGGTAGACCCAGCTCTTCGAATGACCTGATTTCGTATGGGATAGATCGAAATACGGCCCCGACTGCACCGCGCTGATTGAAGATGTTGGCGCGAAACCTGGAAAGTCCCTTTATTCCAAAGGAGAAGTCCAGTTCAAGCGTCTCCTCAAACCTATGTTTCTGCGCATCTGTGAGGACGGAGTACGCAAGCTGTTTCGTCTCAGCCGGCGTAAGCTCTGCATATTCAAGCGGCCTAAGTACCCCGTGCACGCGCACCATCGGCGCGGAATTCGTCGTTATGTGTAGATCCGAACCACCGTGCTCGATCATTTTTCGAAGCAACTCGCTCAACGCAATCTCCGGCATGACTCCTCCAGACCCTACTTGACAGTCTCTCGCACAACTTCCTCGAGGCTGGTCATACCCAGCCTTATCTTCTCAAGTCCACTATGCCTCAGGGTCAGCATTCCGTCTTCTATCGCCTTTCGGCGCAACTCAAGACCCGACGCTCCGACCAGAATCAACTCACGAAGCTCTTCTGTTATCTCCATGACCTCGTACAACCCTACCCGGCCCTTGTACCCCGTGCCGTTGCAATTGCTGCAGCCGGCACCCTTGAAGGTCTTTATATCTGCCAGATCACTCGCGGGAAATCCGACGTCTATGAGAGCTTCATCCAGACTCTTAACCTCCACCTTGCACTCTTTGCAGATTCGTCGCACCAACCGCTGCGCTTGTATGAGATTTACCGACGTTGCTACAAGAAACGGCTCGATACCCATATTCATCAAGCGGCTGATGGTCGACGGCGCGTCGTTGGTGTGCAAGGTCGACAGCACAAGGTGGCCGGTCAAGGCAGCCTTGACCGCGATCTCCGCGGTCTCAAAGTCGCGGATCTCTCCGACCAGGATGATGTTCGGATCCTGTCGAAGGAATGACCTGAGGGCTGCCGCAAAGTTGAGTCCGATCGATTCCTTCATCTGGACCTGATTGATGCCCATCAGGTTGAACTCGACCGGGTCTTCGGCGGTCATGATGTTTGTCTCAGTTGTATTCAGGCTTTGAAGCGCTGAATAGAGCGTGGATGTTTTACCCGATCCAGTTGGCCCCGTCACCAGCACCATTCCATAAGGCCTGGCTATGTTCCGTTTGAATTTCTCCAGACTCTCGGGCTCAAATCCGAGCTGGGTCATATCCAGGCGCAGGTTCTCCTTATCCAAAAGGCGCAGAACCATTTTTTCGCCGAAGATCGTCGGCAGTGTCGACACGCGGAAATCAAGCTCACGAGAACGGTTTTCAAGCCGTACTCTTATCTTGATTCGCCCGTCCTGCGGCAGTCTCTTCTCGGCGATGTCAAGGCGAGCCATGATCTTGAGCCTGGACGTCAACGCATCGCGCATCTTCATCGGCGGAGCCATAATGTTGTAGAGCACGCCATCCATGCGGAACCGTACGCGAAAGTCTTTTTCGTACGGCTCGATGTGTATATCCGAAGCCCCTCTTCGAAGCGCGTCTACCAGAATCACATTCACCAGCTTCACGACTGGTGCGTCCTCTGACATCTTCTCGAGATTCTCTAGATCGATCTCCTCGTCGAGACCCTCAACTTCGAGCTGGTCCACGTCCTCGCCGAAGTCCGGCAGGCCGGTTGTCTCCGCGACAAGGTCCTCCATGACCTTGGCGAGCTCCATCTCCCGCGAAGTCCCGTAGTATTTCCTTACCGCCGCGTTTAGTGCGGTCTCGCTCACCACCACCGGTTCCACCGATAGACCGGTCATGAACTTGATATCGTCAACAGCGAAAACATTAGTGGGATCGACCATCGCAAGCGTAAGCGTCGCTCCGACTCGCGAGAGCGGTAGCACTGAATAGCGTTCGGATGTCTCTTGAGGAACCAGTGCAACGGCCGCGGGATCCACCTCAAAGAGATCGAGATTGACCGAAGGTACGCCGTACTGCCGACTGAGTACGGCCGTCACTTCCTCGTCGGATAGCATGCAGAGCTTCACGAGCGTGGAAGCCAAACGCCCCCCGTTGACTCTCTGATAGTCAAGCGCTTCCTTAAGCTGCTGAGGGGTTATGAGGTTGTCTTTGAGGAGCGATTCGCCCAGTTTCGCCGACATAGTTACCAGCACTTCTGCTCCCACTCTTCGCAGAGTAATGTCTCTTACCAGCGGCCATCTCAAGCTGACAGCGCTTGAAAGCGATCAGGCCCTGGGAAAGCTGCAACCCTTGAAATCTCCAAGGCCGCCTCTGGGGGTGCGGAAAAAAAACTAGTCTGAGAGAAAGTCACGCGGGGAGCAACAAGAGACCGGGTCTTTGGGTAAGGGGCATTTGGTATTGTCGTTCGGCGTTCCGCATGCTGCTGCGGGGAGCTGCGGGAACCGATAACCTCACAAACGCTAACCTTTTAACATCGGCACAAAACGAAGTCAATAATAAACTCAGGCGGCTTTGATCAATCAGAATGACCGTTAAGGCGAAGTGGCGCATCGCCCTAAACCGTTGTGCAAATCGCCGTGTAAGACGATCGGCTCAGACCCGATCAACGGCGGAGGTAAGTTGGGGTTATATACTGTGCGCGAGCCGGACCAACCCATATGCAAGGGCTGCGATAAGAGCCGACATCGGAATCGTCAGAATCCATGCCCAGATTACTCTGCGGGCAATGCCCCACCTGACCGCTGATAGCCCGCGAGTCGCACCGACGCCCACGATGCCTCCGGTTATGGTGTGCGTAGTGCTGACGGGGATGCCTCCATAGGTTGACATAAAGAGCGCGGCGGCGCCCGCGGTTTCAGCGGCAAAACCGCCAACCGGCTTTAGCTTTGTTATCCGCGAACCCATCGTGTGCACAATCCGCCAGCCGCCCGTCAGAGTACCAAGCCCGATGGCAGCATGACACGAAAGCACAACCCAGAGCGGAATCTCGTTCGATGCGTTCGCATTTACGCTGGATGCGACCAGCGCAGCTGCGATTATTCCCATCGTCTTCTGGGCGTCGTTGCCGCCATGGCCGAGGCTAAACAGCGCGGCGGACACAAGCTGCAACTTGCGAAAGAGCCGGTCGACCCGGTCAGGAGTACGCCTGCGAAAAATCCAGAAGATCGCAATCATAAACGCGAATCCCAGCACCAATCCCACCAGCGGAGAGATGACTATGAACGACACCGTCTTGATCCAGCCCGACGCTACGAACAACCCGGAGAATCCGCCGTGAGCGACCAGCGCGGCGCCGGCGTAACCGCCAACCAAAGCGTGTGACGAGCTAGACGGCAGGCCGTAGTACCAGGTGATCAGGTTCCACACGATCGCGCCTAAGACACCACAGAGCAGAACCCACAGCCTCCACTGTTCCTCGATGGCGTTAATATTGATCATGTCACCAGAGACAGTTTTGGCGACTCGAGTGCCAAAGACCGCGAAGGCGATGAAATTGAAAAATGCTGCCCACACAACGGCCACGCCGGGCGAGAGTACCCGCGTCGACACAACAGTCGCGATCGAATTGGCTGCGTCATGAAAACCATTGATGTAGTCGAAGATAAGGGCGATCGCGATAAAAAACACGACAAACGCCATTAGCGCCGTCATTCAGGTTGACCTCCGCCGGAAAGCCGCGGACTGCGTTATGCGGGTTGTTTAGTCTGGAACGCGTCTTTGCGGGCACGAATCGCCGCGCGAACAGCTCATTTGTTTTTGACCACTACGGCTTCGAGCGCTTCCGCGACATCCTTGCAGCGGTCAATGGAGTTCTCCAGTTCCTCGTATATCGACATCCACTTGATTATTTCTATCGGGTCCTTCTCTTCCCTGAACAGCCGCCTGACCGCGTCGCTGTAAAGAGAATCAGCGCGCTTCTCGAGCTGGTTTATGGTGGCCAGGTGTTCGCCCAATCCCTGGTGACGATCGAGCATCGCAAAGGCGTCTTCGATCTCGACCGTAGCCCTGGCAAGCAAACCCGCTATCTCCGCGCCGTCGGAACGCGGCGTCGTCACGCTGTAGATGTCGAGGCGACGCGCCAGGTCGTTTATCATGTCGATGACATCGTCGAGCTCTGTCACCAACAGGTAAATGTCTTCGCGGTCGATAGGTGTGATGAAACTGGAATTCAGTTTTTGGGTTATCTTGGCCGCCAGATCATCGCAGGACACTTCGATCCCTTTGATCTGTTCGGCGTAGCGTGCGTGATTCTGATAATCCTCAAAGATCCTCACGAAAAGCTCCCCGCCCTGTTTGACCTGAGCGGCAAGCTGATTGAGCATGCCAAAGTACTTTTCTTCCCTGGGAACTAGACGCACGCATCACCTCTTTATCGGGATTGTACCCAACCCGGATCGCTGAGTTTCTGATTCTAGGTGCGGCTGCCCCGCGCGTCAACTTGACTGACACTTGCCTGACCCCGTTCGCTTAAGCGAAAGCTCAAATCCTCCTCGAGAGTTTCTTGACACCCTGCGACAGTAGGAGTAGGCTCAGACTCAGTTGTAATTAACTTAACAGAGTCCGAACCAGGAGAATTGCCATGCATCTAAGACTTACCGCGATTCTCATCCTAGTAGTTTCGCTAGTGTCTGTATCAAGCTATGGAATTGCTACAGCGGTCGGCGTGGACGGAACCGTATACGTGGTCTCGATGGGAGCGACCTCCTTCAACCCCAATGACCCGGTCGATTCCATCATGATATTCCGTAGCAAGAAACCACCTAGCGGCGATTCAGGAGCGACATTTGAACCCGCAGTTAGGATTCCAGGTTTACCCGTTGCGGCCATCGATAAACCTGTTGTAGCCGTACACCCCGGCAAACGCAGACATTCTGACGATTACCTTCTTGGAGATTAGTGGTGGTTCCGGCGTGGGAACCTGGCTAGCTATCTGCAACGCAGCTTCAAACAATCTGAGCAAATCAATTAGTTGGACTTTTAAGAAGCCCACGAAGTCTGCCTTCCCCGATGACTACCTTGACGTGGTTAACAGTACGCACCCAGTCATTGACCCGATTAATTCAGGCTCAACATCATACTGGTTGTTTATTGTCCAGCCCAACGCATTTCTGGCGAACGGCACGGGCGGGGCTAAGGTGTACAAGTACCAACTGAACAACGGCGACCCGGCAACCGCATTAGGGGCGCCAGTGCAGACGCCGCCATTACCCCCAGGGGGCGTTGCCGGCGAAACTTCTGTTGGTTATCCCTTGTGGGCTACCAATAGCAACGGTTGCGCCGCAATCGAAGAGACGTTGCGTGTTTCCGAAAACTGCGCCAGGGGAAGGGCGAATCTTTCCAGGGCAGCAACGGGTTACCACACGCGGCATGCAAAACTGGCGGCCTCAATCCTAGCTAGTGGATAGGGCCGATAAAAGGAGGAAAAAACATGAAGATCACGATGATCGCATTAGCTGCTCTGCTCGTGCTCTGTTCTGCCGACAGGAAAGGAAACACGGAGAAACCGGCGAGCGAAAAGAAAGCTGGGGCACCGACTGAAATCGCGCCGGTGGCCCCACCAGATAATGAAGGCCTCGTAATTGTTCCCACCGACCAGAAACTCGTGATGCAACCGGGTCATCCGCTCGTAATCCTTTTCACAGGCGCGTGTAAGCCTGGTGAGACCATCGGAAGGATTGAGTTGTTGCCGCCGACGCCTGACTTTGTTCAACTCATCCCCCTGCGCCGATATGAGGATGGGGGCGCAATTGGGGCGCTCGTGATCAACCCGTCAAATAAGCATGTTGGCACACATCTCATCGAAGGAAGGACAAATGGCTGCGACGGGACCCCACGCGAGTTCGAATACGTGGTCAAAGTAAAAAGGCCATGAAGTGCTCTTTTTGATCGAAGCGAACCCTCTCCACCATGACCTCTGGATGTTCGCAGTCAAAACTGGCGGCGCCAAAGGCTTAAGTCTAGAGGTCGGCCTCGACGGTTCTTCCCGTGATCTTGTCGGGTAGCTCAGCCTTGGATAACGCGTTACAGGTCACAAGCGTTCAATCGTTCCAGGCAGCGCGACGGGCGATCGCAGCGTCGAATGCGCCCCAATCGAGCTCCGCCCACTTACGGACGGTTGACGCATCCCTCTGATGGTCAGCCGTTAAGCCCGAGGAGTTGTGCCTCCTGCGCCACTGCCCACCTCCACCGCCGCCGCCCAAGATTCTTCTTGACATTGCTACGACATCTGTAGTAGGGTCAGCCTCAGTTGTAGTAGATCGTCGAGTCAGAGGGTACGTTGGCGCGAAAGAAACCGATAAGACTTACCAGATTCGAGCTCGAAATCATGCACGTGCTTTGGGAGATCGGGAGCGGGTCGGTGCGCGAGATCCAGGAGCGGCTCCCGGAGAAGCGAAGACCGGCTTACACTACGGTTCAAACAATCGTGCGAAGACTCGAGGAGAAGGCCGCCGTTCGACGGCTCAAGAAAATCGGCAACGCTTTCATATTCGAACCGGTTCTAACCAGGCAATCAGCTCACCATAGATTGATAAATGAGCTATTGGAGGCGTTCGGTGGATCTGCCCGACCCCTAATGGCTCATCTCGCCGAAACTGGGAAGTTGAGCTTGGAAGACCTGAAAGAACTGGAAGGCTTGCTCACGACACAACCGCAAGAGGCTCCGCTTAAGTCCGGGACGGGATCTGTAGATCACTCAGAAAATCGAAGAAGAAGTAAGTAGGGAGCGCCGCAGAGAGGTAAACAAGCCATGACTGTTCACCAGTGGCTGGCCGAGTGGTCACGATGGCTCTGGCCGTTGCTCGCAAATCATCTTTGGCAAGCCACCCTGATCTCGCTCGTTGCATTTGGAGCGGCCGGTTTGCTGAAAAAGGGACCTAGTCGGGCCCGATATGCCGTATGGCTGATTGCCTCAGTCAAGTTCGTATTGCCATCGGCATTCCTCGTCTCCCTCGCTCAGTTCCTCGGCTTCGCTTTCCCTCCTCTCCTGGATTCCATGATTCGGATCGAGGCAGAGTAATACAGTCATTTTTCAACTCACTGCACCCATCAATCAGCTCGATGAATTCGCCACCGCCGTCTCGCCCGCCAGCAACAGTCACTCCGAGTTATTCTGCTCCCTGACGATCGCGTGGCTTGCCGGGACTGTTGTCTTGCTCGCGCTGTGGCTGAAGAGGCGCCGGCGATTCAACATCGCAATACGCGCGGGTCTGTCTGTGGACACTTCTCGAGAGCGACAGGTGCTCGATCGTGTCAGGTCGTGGCTGCGCATCAAGCGCAGCATCCGATTGTCGATCCTTCCAGCCACAGCTGAGCCCGGAGTCTGGGGCGTGTTCAGACCAATCGTATTTTTGCCCGAGCGCCTGGCCGAGGAACTTAGCGACGCGGAGCTGGAAGCCGTGATGATGCACGAAGTGATTCACGTAGCGCGATGGGACAACTTGATCGCAAACCTTCATCGGCTCCTCTGCTGTCTGTTCTGGTTCCATCCGATCATTTGGCTGCTCGATCGTCTGCTGCTCGCCGAGCGCGAGCGAGCTTGCGACGAGGAGGTAATACGTCTCGGCGGAGCCCCGGAAGTTTACGCGTCGAGTCTAATCAAGGTCTTACGTTTTTGCCTTGGATGGAGCGTTGTTGGCGCATCAAACGCTACCGGCTCAAATCTGGGGAGGAGGGTCGAGCGAATCATGTCCAGAAACTCTCGAGTGACATTGTCAGTTTGGCACCGGGTGGCTGTCGGTTCAATCGTGATAGTTGTAGTGGTCGTGTCGATTACCGCCGGTCTCCTTACCCGAGCAGGCGCTGCTCAGACGGATGTGCCGGGCGAGCTGGTCATTGCAGCGGTTCCCGGTGGTGTAACCGAGCACACTACCCGAGGGAAAACAAGTGCTGAAGTACGAATGCCACAAACGGCGGATTCCATGGTACAGGGTACAGTTGTCAGGTGGCTGAAGCAGGTCGGCGATCTGGTGGCGCGCGGCGAACCTCTGTTTGAAATGTCCGCGAATCAATTAGATACACAGGTCCTAGCCGCGTCGTCGGGCGTGCTAGCCGAGATCAGGGTCCAAGAAGGGCAAACCGTCCCAATTAACACAATCGTCGCAGTCATTCAACATATTGACGATGAAATCCCCGGTGTCTCGGGTGGCGCAACCAGTTTCGCGTTTCCAGCCGGCCAGGAACAGCTAATCCAGCGACTCGATCAGGCCCCGGAGACGATGGTTGAGTACAGGAACTCCTCAAAATCTCCGGTCCTGATAACTGCCGCCAGAGCTCGATCCGTTCCGCGCGAAACAAACGGCTCCGGAGACGAATTCGCGGTCGCTCCGGTCGTGACTCTGACGAACAACACCGACCGGCGCGTAAAAGGTATTACACTCGAGTTCAGAAACGATCTTGAACGCAGGGCTTACTATGAACGAACCGAGCCCCTGGTCGAGCCACACGGGCTCTATACCACGGGCGGCCAAAATCGCTTCCTCATTCTCGTAGGAGGCCCTGCTGGCTGGTCAGTGAGGGTCGGCGGTGTGGTGTTCGAAGACGGCGAGGTTTGGGGAGTCGTGCCACCCGCGCCTCCGCCGCCGCCACCGCTTCCGCCGCCGGCCGACTCATTGAGAGAACTCGATCAGGCGCCTGATACGGCGATTCGGTTTAAGAATCCGGAGGGGGCCCCGGTGTCAATCACCGCCGCATCAGCCAAGGCAGTGAGGCTCGAGGGTTCAGCGCGGGAGGGGTTACCGCCCGGCGCCCGATTTGGCTATTTGATAAGATTGACCACTCAATTTGTGAACAACACGGACCGGCGCGTAACCGGTATGGCGATTGGATGCGGAACGCCGGATTCAACCTCGATCACATACGCGTCAACCAGGATCGAGCCGGGTGGATCCGGGAGGTTTGAGCTGCCCGCCGTCGATGGTGGATTCATCGTCGTGCATGGCGATCCGGAGCGTCTGGAAGCCAGAGTGGTCGAGGTCAGGTTCGAGGATGGCGGGGTGTGGCCGGCGCAGGCGCCGATTTCTCCTATACCAGAGGTTCCCACGCAAAGCGATTCAACACTGATTCGCAAGTCTGGGGGCGTGCTGGCAGAGTCGGCCACTCACCGGGTATTACCAGAGTCTCCTCCCCTGGCGCGGGCGGCCCGCATAACCGGGTCCGTTGTCGTTGAAGTTACAGTTGACGAAGCGGGCGACGTGATATCCGCGCGCGCTATCTCGGGTCACCCGCTGCTGAAGGATGCAGCGGTCAACGCAGCAGGCCAATGGCACTTCACACCGACGATATTATCGGGTGTGGCGGTGCGGGTGATTGGCACACTGACCTTCTACTTCGAACCATAGTCCGTACCGAATTCTATCCTTGAAACGAGATTTCCCGGCGGTTCGATGTCGCCGGGAAATCGATTGCTGTTGATGATGTCGCCGAGTAGAAGCGCTAACCGGGGAGTCTCGTCTCAAAGAACAATACGCCGGGGAACGACAACGATCTTGACCGGATCGATCTGAATTTTCGGAAGCTCGACTTTCATCGGAGCGAACTTCATTTGTGGTATCACAATCGGATCCAGGTGCAGCAAACTGGGCAGCCGGACTGTGATCGGCTTTAGACTAAGAGAGGGCACAGCGACGGTCATTGGAGAGATCGCGATCTTTGGGATTTGAACAGTCATCGGGGCGATCGCGACTACCATATCGGCGTAGTCATCGGGTGCGAGGAGCCAGGAGTTCGTGCCCGTCTCCAGCTGAATACTTAAAGTCTGCTCTTGCTTGTCTCGAAGGATCTTGAACTCAAGAACTCCGCCCGATTTATCCCCGAGGACTCGCCGGACATCCATCGGGTTCTCAACCGTTTCTCCACCAGTTGAGAGGATCACATCGCCTGCTTTGAGTCCCGCTTTGGACGCCGGCGAGTCGGCAAACACAAAGATCACCAGTGCTCCGCTGCGTTTCGACAGTCCAAAATATTCGGCAAGCTGTGGCGTCATGCTTTGAAGCTCTACTCCGAGTTGACGCCGGTCACTCAAGCGGCTAACCCGCACTTCCGGTCTCACTCTCAGCCTCGCGAGAGCCGGCTGCGCAAGACGAACTCGGCCCGCGATAGACGTCCTCTCTCCCAGGATGACGTTAACCTCAACCTCGCGTCCGTCGCGCATCGCGGTCAATTTCACGGCTCGGCCGGCTGGCGTTTCACGAATGAGGCGCGACATCTCGCGGGCGCTTTCGACCGGGTCCCCGTCCCACTTGACGATCACATCGTTCTTTTGAAGACCCGCCTGGGCAGCACTGCTGCCGGAAGTCACGCCCTCTATCAGAGCCCCTCTCTCTTCGCGCAGCTTCAATCGGGATACCGTTTCCCTGCTTACCTCACCCAACTCAACACCAAGAAAGCTGGGGAGTTCGACGCGCCTGGGTCGCTCCTGCGTTTGCTGATCGTAATCGGAGACGTACCGAGGACCCGCCATCGCTATTGAACTGCACGCCATCAACGCACTCAAACACATAACCAAGCTACGTTTCATGTTCTGTGTTCTCCTTCCCCGAGATGTGCCTCTTGCCCGATTCAACACCCGGCATCGCTTCTCGTTCCATTTCTTTCGGTTTCCGGCGGGAGCGCCCTGAGTCGGTCCACTCTTATTTCAAGCTCAGCCGAGAACTCTGGTTTTAAGTTAATGCGACGTTGCGAGCCCCAGCACCGCAATGCGTTGCTGGAGCTCGCAAACATGACGTGAAGGCTGCGCGATCGAATGAACGCGCAGCCCCGGGAACAAAGACCGTCGAACCTAGCCGGGAGAACCCGCGCGCGAAAGCTTAACGTGGCCGTTGATTCCGTTCACCTTGATTGGGGAGCCGCCCGAGCCGATCTTTGCGTGAAAGTTTTGCCGGTCGAGCTTGCCGAACACCGTTACATTCGAAACATCGGTGTTCACGCTGCCATTTATTCCAGTCACGTCCAGATCGGCGTTCAACTCCTCGGCAAAGACAAGCTCAACGCCGCCATTTACCCCGTTCACGTGTATACCGCGCGTGCCGAGCTGCGAGATGGTAACCTTCACGCGACCGTTGATCCCGGATATGTCCGAGTAACCCATCGCCTGGGCCACTTCGACCTTTCCGTTTATGCCGCTCAAATTCACTGGGCCGTCGATCTCGCCGACTCCGACTCGTCCGTTGACTCCGCTGACGGCAAGATCAACTGCACGGGGGAGTCTGAGCATCACGCGTTGACGGACGTCACGATTACGCCCGAAGCCGGACCCTTCGCGCTCATTGTCTCCACGAATGACAAGGCTCGTAGCAGTCTGCTCGACGATGATCTTGCGATATTCGAGATCGTCGCGATTTCGCGCGGATCGGATGATGTTGACCTCGGCCACGCTGCCGGGACTGGTCTCAATGTCTACTGCGCCGTTGATGCCTCTCACCTCGACATTGGCCCCGCCCGAGAGCTGATAGCTCTGGTGAAACTCGTCTTTCTCCGCGTAATCGCCCTGGTCGGACGTGTCAGTTGACGAACTCGATCTTGAAGTGGTTGTCGTAGTTGTGCGACGACGCTCGCGCTCTTGCGCAGAGCCGAACGACTGAGGCGCCAGCGCGAAGACGACCGCCACACCGAGTAACAAGGCGAAAAAGGTCTTTCTCATTTCTCCTCCATTATTCTGTTGTGAGTATTGAGCTCTCGATGGGTGAGTGCTTAATCCCGAAAAGAAGTTTCACTGCGACCAACAAAAAAGTTGGCGTCTCCAGACTTGCTTTGCCTACTTGCACTCTTTTAAGGCGGCTGCAGTACCCTTTGCTATCTTTACCGTACCGCTGAATGAATCCAGTGCCAGCTTTGCCTTCCCGCTCCCGAATATTCCGGTGATTCGGCGGTTGATCGGACCGCCTTGCAACGGGGACTCAACCTTGAGCGGAAAATCGGTCTCGATTTCGCCGCTGTATGTCGTCAGTGTTGCTGTAAATCCCTCCACATCCGGCTGAATTGTCATCGATACCGCGCCCGACAGCGACTTGAGCCGATAGCTGCCTCCGCTTCGAATCGCCCCTCTGAAGGTCACGTCGGCGCTTGCCGTGGACGCATCAACATCGCCTCCAACTCCGGTCAGCGTTATCGAGCCGCTCGCACTGCTTACTTCGGCGCGGCCCTTCGCGCACCGAACTTCGACGTCCCCGGTAGCCGAGTTGGCTCGCACATCGCCGCCTGCATTGTGAACTGTCAGGTCTCCATTGGTGGCGGCAACGTCGACCAGACCGCTCACATTTTCAACTACCACATCGCCGTTGTAGCTGCGAGCCGTGAGGTCACCCTTTACTTCCCTAACCGTTACGTCACCGCTTCGACGGCTCACCTTAAGTGAACCCACGCGCATTACCCTTACGTCACCGTTTCCTGCGTTTATCAGCGTAGCTCCCTCAACATCGGCGACCTCAATGTCACCGCGATAGCCCTCGAGCGTTTCCACGTCGGCGTAGCGCGGAACCTTTATGTCCAGCTTTGCGTCCCTTCCGTAGCGTCGATTCGAAATCGTCAACAACAATCGCGGACGAGCCGGATCTCCGGTGGTCTGCGTCTCGACTTGCACCGGACCGTTTTCGCCGGTCGCGCTGGCCTGGACAACGTCGCGATCCCAGCCACTGACAATGATCTGGCCGGATCGGCTGCTGATCGCCACCTTGCCCCCACGCGCAAGCTTCACGCTTACCGGTTCAACTTTTACCTGCTCATCCCAGGCAACCCCGGGCATAGGAGCTACAGGAGCCATGTCTGCCTTAGGCACCTTCTCTGGCTTTGGTGCTTTGGCCGGCTTCTGGGTCTGCTCGACGTTCGAGCTTGTTTGTCCAAACGCCGCCGGGACACCGGCTACGAGCATCATTAATACAAAAACCGTTTGCTGTCTTCTATACATAGACTTAGTCGTTGGTCATCTCTCTCAGCACGTCGACCTTCTTCGAGTATGCCGCCAACAAATACTGCAGAGCGATCGGGTCTTCGGGATTCTCCCGCACCACGTGCCTGGTTTCCTTGATGGTCCGATCGATCTCGGAGAGCGAAGCGTCGAAGCGCGCCAGCATCATCGGATCAAGCTGCGATCGCCGGCGATTCACATCTCGGGTGAGCATCGCGATCGCCGCCAAATACTTCTGTTCGGCGTCGCGCACGAGTTGAGTAGGAGTGAGCGTCGTCACTCCTCGGTTCGTCGCAACAGCGGCGGGTGCCGTCACCTTAACTTTGACCGGAACTCCATCCGGCGGCTCGGTCGTCTGACCCCCGGCGAGGCTGCTATCCGGTACGGCTTTGGGCTTATTTGGTCCTGTAACAGAAACACCGCCGTTGTTATTCGAGTCTGTGGACCCGGCCGCAGAGTTGGAGTTGCTGAGCGCGATCTGTACCGGCTTCGAGGAATTCAAACGGCTCATTACGAACACTGTGGTTCCGATCGCGATGATCACGAGCGCGGCGGCAAACGCAGGGCTCAAACGCGGTGCAGAAAACGCCTCAGCTAGTTGTTCCCGCAATCGGGACATCAATCCTCCCGGCTGGGCGGTTCGTTCCTGCTTGATCCTGGTCTGGATCGACGCCCAGAGTGCGGGAGTAACTTCAACATCGCGTTGGTAGCGCGCATAGACTTCCTGCTCGCGGCTCATCGCCTGATAGAAGCTCGCACACTCCGCGCAAGTAGCCGTGTGCGAGGTCACACGCGCAGCCGACTTCTGATCCAGGCCGCCGTCGATGTAATCTTCAATTAGTATTTGATACTCTTCACACTTCATAGCCAACTCCGAGGTAAGGACGAATGCGGCGGCGCATTTCGGCTCTTGCCCTGTGCAGATCGGTCTTGAGCTTTGGAATCGACGAGCCAGTGATTTCCGCTATTTCTTCGTAGCTGCGCTGCTGAAATATCTTCAACGTAAACACCACCCGCTTATCTTCATCCAACGCCCCAAGCGCATCCCGAATCACACCGTTCAATTCCTTATCCAACAACTCGCGATCTGGCGGGAGCTTTCCATCGCTGAGTTCAATGACGCGATCGTCGTCAATTCCGACTTTATCGGTCTCCCGGTGTCGATAGCGCAAGGACTCGCGAGCGACGTTTTTGGCGATTCCAAACAACCAGGTTGAGAGCTTGGTGTCGTCCCTGAGCGCTCTGAGATTCTTATAGGCACGCACGAAAGTCTCCTGTGCCAGCTCTTCGGCCACGTCGCGGCGACCGACCATATCATAAATGAAGCTGATGATGGGTCTACCGTATCGATCGAAGATCAGACGAAACGCTTCGTCGTCGCCGTGTCGGGCGCGCGCTATAAGTTCTTCCGAACTATTCATCAAAGTCCCGGCGCGTGCGCTCGACTGGCCCACCAGGCTGATCGCCTTAATCATATCCGGCTTCATCCTAAGTTCAACCAGTTAGTGGCACGCGCGACGAAAAGGTTTCAGCTCAAACCGCCTACTTCAATTGTTTCTCGCATCTTATCAGTGCCTGGCCGTTTAATTAACGCACAACCGAAGCGCGGCGTTTCAATGATCTCAAAACGCTCCATCCTTGCGTCCCTTTGCAGGGTGATGACGCTGCTGCTCCGGCTGTTTGAGAGACTTCGCATTTTGAGGCGCGACACTAGCGCGCGCTATTCTGAAACCTTTTTCTCTCGTCCGTCACTCACCGTCGTGCCCTGAGTCTGTCCATATCCGGAACGCAAGACTCAACCAATCTGCACCCGGCCAAGATTCCGGGAACGTTATTAAGTCGAAGGCTGTATAGCTTGGCAACGGAACCATACAAGTCATCGACGCAGGATTGAGTACCTATTCTGCTCTAGATCAAAGGGAGGACGAGGAAGATGAGTTCATCCGATCAACCGCTGCTTCAGCTCCAGGGAGTCACAAAAGTCTTTCTGACTGATGAGGTCGAGACTCACGCGCTTGCGGGGATACACCTCGAAATCAAGAAGGGTGAGTTTATCTCAATCAACGGACCATCAGGTTGCGGCAAATCGACACTGCTTTCGATTCTGGGTTTGCTGGACTCGCCGTCCGAGGGTGACTACTGGCTTGGCGGCAAGCCGGTCGCCGACCTGCCGCTTTCTGAGCGCGCGCGGATTCGCAATCGCGAGGTCGGATTCATTTTCCAGAGTTTCAATTTGATTGGCGACTTGACTGTGTACGAGAACGTCGAGTTGCCCCTTACCTATCGAGGCCTGAGAGCGATCGAGCGCAAAAAGCGTGTTGTAGAAGCTCTCGAACGAGTGGGCATGGCTCATCGAGGCAAACATCTTCCCAGCCAATTGTCCGGCGGTCAGCAGCAGCGAGTTGCGGTCGCGAGAGCCGTGGCGGGCGACCCGCTCATCCTGCTCGCTGACGAACCCACCGGAAACCTCGATTCGACTAACGGTGAGGCAGTGATGGATCTACTGCGCGAGTTGCACGGCCAGGGCGCGACGATATGCATGGTCACCCACGACCAGCGATATGCCGCGCACGCGGATCGAAGCGTACACCTCTTCGACGGCCGGGTTATCCAGGAAGGCGAATCCAAAGAGAAAGCGTTCGCGATGCACTGAATGAAACGGGTTCAGGGTTGAGGGTTCAGGGTTGAGAGTTCAGAGTTCAGGGTTCAGAGTTTTGGGTTAAGGGCTAGAACTTGAGTAGTCGGAGTACCATTCGAAGCGTGCAAAAGAGACATCCGACAAGCAATCGGAACTCTGAACCCCGAACTCGGAACCCTGAACCCGCAACTCTGAACTCTGAACCCGGAACCCTGAACTCTGAACCCGGAACCCTGAAGGAGTCGTTATGGAAAATCTGATTCATGATGCGCGCTACGGCCTTCGAATGCTGCGTAGGAATCCCGGGTTCACGGTGGTCGCAGTCGTCGCGCTTGCTCTTGGCATCGGCGCCAACAGCGCGATCTTCAGCGTCGTCAACGCCATCCTGCTTCGGCCGTTGCCTTTTAAGGATCCAGCAGGGCTCGTGAGAATCTGGGGCAAAATAGAAAAAGCCGGGATCCCGAAGAACTGGATTTCGCAACCCGAGCTTCTCGATCTCAAAGAGCAAAGCGAAAGCTTCGAGGACATCGCTGCGTACGAGACAAGCGGTGCGAACCTCACCGGCAGCGGCGATCCCGTGCGAGTGAACCTGGCTTCGGTCAACGCCAGTCTCTTTCCAATCCTCGGGATTCAGGCGAGTGCAGGCCGAACCTTCCTCGAGGAAGAAGACCGGCCAGGGACAAACAAGGTGGTCCTCGTTGGCGACGCGCTTTGGCGAAGTCGCTACGGCGCCGACCCGGCCCTGGTCGGCAAGACTCTCGGACTTAGCGGAACTGCCTACACAGTGATTGGGATAATGCCGCCAGGCTTTCAATTCCCGGAGCAGGACGAGCTATGGGTACCCCTGGCGATCGACATAGCCAATCTGGGTAACCGCGGTAACCACGGCCTCGAAGTAGTCGCGCGATTGAAACCCGGCGTCAATCAGGCGCAAGCGCAAGGCGACCTGACCAATATTGCGGCCACCCTCGAGCAGCGATATCCAAACAACTACGCCAACAGTGGGTTTGGTTTGTATCCGGTGTCGATGCTGGACGAGTTGGTGGGAAACATCCGTCCGGCGCTGTACATCCTTTTGGGCGCAGTCGGCTTCGTTCTTCTGATCGCCTGCGCAAACGTCGCCAACTTGCTGCTCGCTCGCGCATCGGCACGAGATAAGGAAGTCGCAATTCGAGCCGCGATGGGCGCCAGGCGGGGCCGCTTGATTCGGCAGTTGCTCACCGAAAGCGTGATTCTGGCGACTATTGGAAGCGCGTTAGGCCTGACCCTGGCTTATCTCGGGGTCAAGCTTTTCGTCGCATTCGGCCCAAGTGAGATTCCTCGCATAGGAGAGATCGGTCTTGACGCGCGCGTTGTGGGCTTCAGCGTGTTGATGGCAGTTGTGACGGGTCTCGCATTTGGTCTGGCGCCTGCAATCCAAATCTCCAAACCGGATCTCCACGATTCGCTCAAAGAAGGGGGCCGCGGTTCGACCACGGGCCGCCATCGGCTCCGTAACGTTCTTGTGGTTTCAGAAGTGGCAATCGCGCTTGTCCTGCTGGCAGGCGCCGGTCTTATGATCAAAAGCTTTCAGCGATTGTTGCAACTGGATATGGGTTTCCGAACCGAGAACGTACTGACCATGAAGCTGGATCTCCCTGAAATCAAGTACGGGGACGATGGTCCAAAGGCCGCGGCGTTCTACCGGCAACTGCTGGACAAGATCAAAGCCCTGCCGGGTGTTGAGTCGGCAGGCGCAGTTTCGCATCTCCCGCTAAGCGGCTCGTATACGTCGGGCACCACGGCGGTTGAAAGCGCGGAAAACCAGGAAGGATTGCAGACGTTTCGAGGCCTGCCTTACATCGAAGCCGACCGTCGCAGGGCTTCGCCCGAGTACTTCCAGGCTTTGGGAATCGCTTTGAAGGAGGGCCGGCTGTTCACAGAGGCCGACAACGAGACCGCGATGCCGGTCGCAGTAGTCGACGACAGCTTTCAACACCGGTTCTGGCCAAACGGGAGCGCCGTGGGCAAACGCTTTGTTGCCGCCTTCAACAACGGCAATATCAAGTGGGGTCAGATCGTCGGCGTGGTCTCGCACATCAGGCACTACGGGATAGATCAAGTCAAACAGTTCGGCCTGGGGCAAGAGGGCCGCGAGCAGGTATATTTTCCGCAGCTTCAGCGGCCTTCCAATCAGATGTATCTCGCGATCAAGACGACAACCGATCCGCTCAGTGTGGCCAGCGCCGTGCGCAGCGCAGTTTCCTCGCTCGATCCGGAACAGCCCATTTACGAAGTGAGGGACATGGATCAACTGGTCAAGAGCTCCCTGTCGCAACGCCAGCTCAACATGATCCTGTTCGCGGCATTCTCGGCAATCGCGCTGGTGCTCGCGGCAGTTGGGATCTACGGCGTGATGTCTTACTCAGTAACCCAGCGTACTCACGAAATCGGAATTCGAATGGCGCTGGGCGCCCAGCAGAGCAGCGTCCTCAGCCTTGTCGTCAGACAGGGGATGACGCTTGCGCTTGCGGGAGTAGCCATCGGCCTCGGGTTCGCCATCGCTCTGACCCGGCTGATGTCGAGTCTGTTGTTTGGCGTGAGCCCGACTGACCCAATTACGTTCTTCACCATCGCAGTGATACTGACAGGGGTGGCTCTGGTAGCCTGTTTCGTGCCGGCCCGCCGCGCAACAAAGGTTGATCCGATGGTGGCACTTAGATACGAATAATAGGACCTATTCGACCTATTCGACTTATGGACAATCTTATTCATGACATCCGCTACGCTCTCCGCACGATGCTCAAGAGTCCCGGCTTCACCGCGATCGCAGTTCTGGCGCTCGCGCTTGGCATCGGCGCCAATACCGCCATCTTCAGCGTTGTCAACTCGGTGTTGTTGCGCCCGTTACCGTACAAGGACCCCGGCCGGCTTGTACACGTCCATCGCATGCAACCGCCCATCGAACGTGGCCCGATCTCACGCCCCGACTTCTTTGAATGGCGCGACAAACAGGAAGTGTTCTCTGGCATCGGTGCTTATGACTATCAGATCCTCAATCTGACCGGCGGAGATCAAGCGGAAAAACTAACCGGAGCGCGTGTGACCGGAAACTTCTTCTCGCTCTTCGATGTTCCACCCGCGGCCGGTCGCTTTTTTGGACCCTCGGATGATCGACCGGGTTCAAATCCTGTCGCAGTGATCAGCTATGGTTTGTGGCAGCATCGATTTGGCGGTCAGGTCGACTTGATCGGACAAACCATAACCCTGAATGGTGAGGTCTACACGGTCATCGGCGTAGCGCCCGCTACCTTTCAGTTTCCGCGGCGCATCGACATTTGGAAGCCCGCGATCCTTGATGAACAAAAGGCGGAACGCGGCTCGAACTATCTTAAGGTAATTGCTCGCCTCAAAGACGGCACCTCCGAATTGCAGGCCCAGGCGCAGATGAACCAAATCGCAGCCGCGCAAGCCCAGCAATATCCCGACAACGACGCAAACCTCAGCGTGATGATCGTCCCACTGCTCGAGGAACAGGTGAGAAATCTGCGCGGCGTGCTTTTGATCATGCTCGGCGCGGTCAGCTTTGTTCTGCTCATCGCCTGCGCCAACGTAGCTAACCTGTCGCTGGCGCGCGCGGCCACCCGGACTCGTGAGTTCGCGATACGCACAGCGCTGGGCGCGAACCGCATCCGCATAGTGCGGCAACTCCTGACCGAGAGCCTGCTGCTGGCGCTCGGCGGCGGCATACTCGGCGTGATTCTTGCTCTCGTGGGAGTCAGGCTTCTGGTCACGCTGGCGCCATCAGGTCTGCCGCGTATCAACGAGGTAGCAATCGACGGATGGGTCCTCGGGTTCACTTTCGCAGTATCGCTGCTCACCGGAATGGTTTTCGGTCTTGCGCCCGCGCTGCAAGTATCGAAGCCTGACCTCAACGAAGCGCTTAAGGAAGGCTCGCGCGGAAGCTCGGAGGGCCAGCGAACTTTGCTCAGACGCGGGCTGGTCGTCGTGGAGATCGCGCTGTCATTGGTCTTGCTCGTCAGCGCGGGGCTACTGATCGGTAGCATGAAACGCCTCACCGAAGTCAGCCCGGGATTTGATCCGGACAGATCACTAGCGGCGTTTATCTCTTTCCCCTACACACCGGCGGCCAACGGTGCCGACGCACAGGAGTATGAGGCTAAGCAGGCGGCTAACTTCTTAGCCGAGGCCCGCCGCAAAATCGGCGCGCTCCCCGGTGTTCAATCTGTAGGCGCTATCAATGATCTGCCGGTCACCGGACGCGGCAGCGTCAACGGAGGCTTCAACGTCGAAGGAAAACCTCCGTTCAACCCAGGGGACGCGCCGGTAGCCGAGTTCCGCCAGGTCACACCGGGTTACTTCGAATCGATCGGAATTCCGGTGCTCAAAGGGCGCGCTCTCACCGATGCCGACTTCTCGAGAAAACCGGAAAACGTCGTTGTCAACGAGACCTTTGCACGGCTCTATGTGGGTGACGAGGACCCTATCGGCAGAAGAGTAAAGGCGCTGGATGGACAACCGCACGAGATTGTTGGGGTAGTAGGAGACGCAAGGCAGTGGGGACTCGACCGTGAGGCCTCCGCGGAAATCTACTTTTCGTTCGCTCAGTTGTCACTCGGCCAGGAAGCTACCCTGCTCGTTCGCACCCAAGCCGATCCGGCGAGTTTGGCGAGCGCGGTGCGCAGCGCAATCGGCGAGGTAACTCACGAGGCGCCGATCACCAGAGTTCGTCCGATGACCCAGATTGTCGAAGAATCGATGGCTTCAGCGAGGTTCAACATGATTCTGATGACGATCTTTGCCGGGGTCGCCTTGATGATGGCCTCGATCGGTCTGTACGGAGTGATTTCGTATTCGGTCAGCCAGCGCATCCATGAGATTGGCATTCGCATGGCGCTGGGCGCATCCAGATCGAGAGTATTGAGTCTGGTGTTGAGCAACGGGATGACTCTCGCGCTGATCGGGGTTGGACTCGGAGTGGCGGTAGCATTCGGGCTTACCCGTCTAATGGCCAGCTTGCTGTTCGGGGTGAGCCCGACCGATCCGCTCACCTTCATACTGATCTCCTTGATCCTGACCGGAGTGGCTCTGGTAGCCTGTTTCGTCCCAGCCTATCGCGCCACCAGAGTCGATCCGATGATCGCATTGAGGTACGAATAGGTTCGTGGCTCCGCGCGGCGATCATCTAGAAGCAATTTGGCCCGACTATGTTTCATTTCCTTCGTGTGTGATTCTCCGCGCAACATATGAAATTCTGTGAGCGAGCGGTCCGAGAGGCACGACGGGAAACCTTGAACTAGTCAATTGCACGGAGACATCTCTCTCTGCACTCGAATCCGTTCCGTACTCAACATTGCGATTCGTTACCTGCGCGCTCCTCTTGGCGTCCTCACTGTTCGTTCATCTATAATGCTCCGCCATGACTACGGCCCTGGTCTACGATCCCGCTTTCCTCACTCATGAAACCGGACACCATCCCGAAAACCCCGAGAGGCTCCGAGCTATCATTTCCGCGCTCCAACACGACGAGGCGCTGTGGACCAAACTCCAGCACCTCGCACCGCGGCAGGTGTCCAATGACGACATTATGCGTTGTCACAGCTTTCGCCTGATCGAACAACTTAGAAGCCTGTGCGAGCGCAGCGTTCCTTTTGTCGATCTCGATACCGCAATCTCCCCGCAATCCTTTGAAGTTGCCAAACTCGCCGCGGGAGCGGCAACTTTAGCCGTCGATGAGGTTTTCAATGATGCAAGCAACGCAATCGCACTCGTCAGACCCCCTGGGCATCACGCGACCTCAAACCGGTCGATGGGGTTTTGCCTCTTCAACAACGTTGCTATAGCTGCACGTTACGCTCAAGTGCACTACGGCGCTGACCGGGTGCTGATAATTGACTGGGATGTTCATCACGGCAACGGCACACAGGAGATTTTCTATCGCGATCCATCGGTCTTCTATCTCTCGACACATCAATATCCTTATTATCCCGGAACGGGCTCGGCCAGCGAGCGCGGCTTGGATAAGGGCGAAGGGACCACGCTCAACATCCCGCTCGCGGAGGAGACACCGGCGCGAGTTCATCGCGAAGCGTTCGCGGACGCGCTCAAGGCGATCGAAAGGACTTTCCCCCCTGATTTGATAATCATCTCCGCGGGATTCGATTCGCGCCGAGGTGATCCGTTGGGCGGGCTGATGCTCGAAGACCGTGACTTTGAAGAGATGACCAGCCTGGTGCTGGAGATGGCCGATCGTCACTGCGGTGGCCGCGTCATTTCCGTGCTCGAGGGCGGATACAACCTGATACACTGGGCGAGACCGTCAGGACTCACATCGCGGCGCTCGCTTCATAGATCGTGGGCTGCGGAAGGACAAAATACTCAGCGCAAAGTCGCAAAGAACCGCAAAGAACCGCAAAGCAACCCAAAAGCAACGCAAAGAAGAGACAGAGACGCTAAGTAAGACGCCAGGAAGAAATGGAAGGTGAGCTGACAGAAAACGCACTCCGGGTTCTCGAGAAACGTATCCTCGCGAGAGATCAACACGGCCAGATCGCCGAGACTCCCGAAGACATGTTTCGCCGAGTCGCGCGCAGTGTCTCTGAAGCCGATCTTCAATACACTACTCCCGCCAACGCAGTCGCCGCTGAAGAGGCCTTCTTTGAGATGATGAGCGCCCTCGAGTTCCTACCTAACTCGCCTACATTGATGAACGCAGGACGCAACCTGGCTCAGCTGTCTGCCTGCTTTGTTCTCCCCGTCGATGACTCGATGGAGGGCATCTTTGGAACATTGCGCGACACGGCGCTTATTCAAAAGAGCGGCGGCGGCACGGGCTTCTCTTTCTCGCGGCTGCGTCCGCGGGATGACCCTATCGAATCCACTCACGGGGTCTCGAGCGGCCCAGTCTCTTTCATGCGGCTCTACAACTTCGCCACCGAGGTGACGAAGCTTGGCGGGAAGCGAGCGGGCGCAAACATGGCGATCCTGCGCATCGATCATCCGGACATCGAAGAGTTCATCACCGCAAAAACGAACCCGCTCGAGCTGAACACTTTCAACATCTCAGTCGCAGTGACTGACGAATTCATGGTCAAAGGTCAAGAATGGCGAACTCCACGATCTGGTCAACCCGCGGAGTCGGAGAGTCGTGAAGCAGGTTGGATGCGCGTGAGCATCTTAGATCGCATCGTTCAGTCTGCGAGGCGCAACGGCGAGCCCGGGGTGATCTTTATCGACCGGATCAATCGCGACAACCCGACCCCCGGACTCGGTCAGATCGAGAGCACCAACCCCTGCGGCGAACAGCCGCTCCTGCCTTATGAGTCGTGCGTGCTGGGTTCGATCAATCTCTCGAAGTTTCATCGTGACGGCGCGGTTGACTATGACCGCCTCAAGCGAGTCGTAGCACTTGGGGTTCACTTTCTTGACAACGTCATCGATGTAAGCGAGTACCAGATACCGCAAATTGCCGAGATCACAAGGCTCAATCGAAAGATCGGGCTCGGCGTGATGGGATGGGCCGATCTCCTGATATTGCTCGGCGTTCCGTATGACTCTGAGAAGGCGATCAATCTAGCCGAAGAAGTAATGAAATTCGTTTCACGCGAAGCGCTAAACGCATCGATCGAGTTGGCCAGGCACAGAGGGCCATTTCCGAGATGGTTTCAGGAGAGCATCTACAAGACGGGCGGCGAAGAGCAGTCTGGAAGCCTGCGCCCCCAGGAACTTCGCATCCGGGAATTGCAAAACCAGGAGCGACGCAACGCTACGGTGACCACGGTTGCGCCGACGGGGACAATCAGCCTTATAGCCAACTGTTCGAGCGGGATCGAACCGGTTTACTCGATTGCGTATCGCCGGCTGTCGTTTGAATCCGAGCGAATGCTCTTTGTTCACCCGCTGTTCGAGAACTACGCGCGTGAGCACGGGTTCTTTAGTGAAGAATTGATGAAGCGGGTTGCGGAGACCGCGTCGCTGCGCGATCTTTCGGAAGTTCCCGCCCCAGCAGCACGCGTGTTCGTGACGACGCACGAGATCGCTCCGGAGTGGCACGTTCTCATGCAGGCGGCGTTTCAAAAACATATCGATGCAGCAGTCTCAAAAACCATCAACTTCCCTGCCTGGGCTACGGTTGATGATGTTAAGCGAGCTTACCTGTTAGCTTACGAGCTTGGGTGCAAAGGCATCACTGTCTATCGAGACGGCTCGCGCGAGAAGCAGGTGCTCAGCGCGGAGTTGCGTGATATGAGCGAGCCCCAACGTTCGCCTCCGCGGGTCAGGCCGAGATGCAGCGCTCCGATAATCTGCTGTTCGCCAGAAACATCTGCCCTGATTGCGGCGAGACGTTGCGACAGAACGGCGGTTGTCTCTATTGCACGTGCGGATATTCCGTGTGTGTACAGACCTAAGGGGTTGCTTATTTTGCGTCGAAGGCTTTGCGATTTGAGACGCCGCTGACCTTAACCCAGGCGAACTCTACCCGGGTCACACGTGTGTGTTCCACGAGCTGAGTCCAATCTCATTTTCCGATCTGCGCTCGATACCAATCCACTGTCTTGCGAATGCCCTCTTCAAAATCGACTACCACTCGATAGCCGAATGCCTGCTCGGCGGCCTCAACCGAGGCCTGCGAGTCGCGTACATCACCGGCACGCGCGGCTTCGTGGATCGGCTGGATCTTGCTGCCGAGTATCTCTTTTATGCTCGCAAGCAGATCGAGCAGCGTGTAGCGGCCGCCGCATGCGACATTGAAGGCCCGGCCGGCAACACCCTCAGCTTCCGACGCCAGCAGGTTCGCGTTGACGACGTTTTCTACATAAGTAAAGTCGCGCGATTGAAGACCATCACCATAGACCACCGGCGCTTTGCCCGCGAGCAACGCAGCAATAAACCGTGGAATCACCGCCGCGTATTGGGACTCGGGGTCCTGACGGGGTCCGAAGATATTGAAGTACCGAAGGGACACAATTTCGAAACCATAGACATGCTTGAAGACACCAGCATAATGCTCACCGGCAAGCTTCGAGAGGGCGTACGGAGACAGCGGCTGAGGTGTCATGGTTTCGCGCTTTGGCAGGACCGGGGTCTCGCCGTAGACCGATGAGCTCGAAGCGTAAACAACTCGCTTTACGCCGGCGTCTCGGGCCGCCAGGAACACATTAAGCGTTCCCGTGATGTTTACCTCGTGGGTGGTTACGGGATCGGCTACGGAACGCGGGACCGAACCTAGGGCGGCTTCGTGAAAAACGACGTCAACACCCTTTGCTGCATCGTTGACTAGTTTCGAATCCCGGATGTCGCCACGAATCAGTTCCACACTGCCACGAAATTTGTCGAGATTCGCTTCGTGTCCCGAGCTGAAGTTGTCGAGCACACGAACGTCGTGGCCTTCACGTACGAGTCGCTCGCTTATGTGGCTCCCTATGAATCCCGCTCCGCCGGTTACCAAGTAGTTTTGCTTTGTCATTCTTCGCTCGTTTTGAGATTCTCTCCACAGTCTCTGCGTTTTTGGCGGTCCTTTGCGTCTTTGCGCTGGGTATTCGTTTCTGCGCAAAAGACGCAAAAGCATCGCAAAGACGCAACGCCGTCACTTCTTTATCAGGAAATTACCAATGGCCAGAGAATCGATCCCTGAACAGTAAAATCCTCGAACCGCTTCACGAGGCGTAGATACAACCGGCTCGCCGAAGAGATTGAACGACGTATTCAAAAGCACAGGCACTCCGCTTGACTCGCCAAATTTCGACAGCAGCTTCCAAAACGCCGGATTAGTCTTGCGGCTTACGCTGTGCACCCTAACCAGTCCGTCGCCAAATACCGCTGCGGGAATCAAGTGTCGTTTTGGTTCTTTGATCCTGCTCACACCCTGAAGGAATTCATTCAAAGCGCTGGCCTCGAAGAACTCCTCCGTGCGCTCCTCGGGAACTGACGCGCAGAAGGGCCGGAACTCTTCCCGATGTTTTATGAATGCGTTCAGATTGTCACGCATCATCTCCGAAGTCGGCGAGGCCAGTATGCTGCGAGAGCCCAGGCTGCGAGGCCCAAACTCCATCGCCCCGCGAAACCAGCCGACGATCTTTCCCTGCGCGAGCAGACGCGCTGCCTCAGCGATGAGCTTGTCCTCGGTCAGCGAATATTCATAGGCGATCTTGCAATTGTCGAGCACGCTCTTGATCGCTTCATCATTGAACTGGGGGCCCAGAAAAGCGTGTCGCATTTGGTATCCCCGTTCGCGATTGCCAAGGACCTGATGCCAGAGGTACAACGCGGCACCGATAGAACAACCAGCGTTGCCGGCCGCCGGTTGCACAAACAGGCGGGCAAATCCCGCGCGCCGTTCGACGGCAGACGCCGCCAGGCTGTTGAGCGCGACACCTCCTGCAAGACACAGATTGTTTTCGCCGGTGCGTTCCCGATGGCGGATCGCCATCTCGCTCATAACCTCTTCGATGCATTCTTGAACACTCGCCGCCAGGTTGCGATGTTTCTCAGTGATTGGCGCGTCCTTGACCCGCGGCTTTAGCCCGGAGCGCTCAAAGAAGCGATCGGAGAGCGCGGGCGTTCCACTCAGAGGAAGATCGAAGTAGTCGAGGGTCACCACTGGCAACCCGTCGGGGGCAACGCTCAGAAGGTCGATAAACAGATCCGCAAAGGCCGGCTTGCCGGTAGGCGCGAGCCACATGGTCTTGTGCCAATCGCCGTCGGCATCGAACCCCAATGCAGCGGTCACAGCGCCGTATACCATCCCGATCGAATTGGGAAACTGCGCCTCGGCATGAATACGAAGCTGTTCTTGCTCGCCGGTCATCAATGCGGCCGAGGTCATGTCGCCCTTGTTGTCTACCGAGATCACCGCTGCGCGCTCAAAGCCCGACGCGAAGAAAGCACTCGCCCCGTGTGCGAGGTGATGAGGGACTTCCAGGAACTTGCCGGATGCCGAAAGCCGCGCTTCAACGAGCCGTCTGGTCTTCAACCTTTGTTTGAGATCATTCAGGCTCTCGACAAAATAAGGCGGGAATCCTTCGATCGATCCTTGCGCGGCCGCGTTGATCGCGCGCGCGGAATTGAAGGCGATCTCGCGATGAAAACGCTTGTGAGGCTCAAGATAATAGGCGACGTAGTCGATTTTATCGAACGCGATGCCGGCGCGTTCGAGGCAAAACTCGATCGCCCGAAATGGCAGCCCACCGGCGTAGTTCATGCCAATGTGTCTGATCCGAGCAAGTTTCTCTTCTTCGATCGCGGCGACCACACGACCGTCTCGGACCAGCGCCGCGGCCGCGTCTCGCTCCTGCCCTGAGATTCCGAGGATGTTCATCAATTGGTTCCGTCGAAAGAATGCCAAATGGGGACGAATACCATTAACATTCGGGGCGGGCTTTTCAAGGTGCCGACGTTTTGCGCTTCTCGATACAAGCATTGCAACTTTACTCGACCGACGTATAATCCGGATGAAAAACCGATCGAATAATAGATGTCACTGACGCCGAGATAGCGAGTGCAAATGAGAACCCGGAGCATTGTTATTTCATTCTTGATCAGCGGATTAGTTCTGCTAGTATGCTGCGCGACTTGCGGGGCCGAGGGGCCGGCAAGGGCGCACATCACAATCCTCTCTACTACCGACCTCCACGGCAACATCTACCCGATCGACTACAACACAAACAGACCGGAGGCTCGCGGGCTGGCCCGGGTTGCGACGATAGTGAAGCAGGCGCGCAAGGAGAATCCCAGCTTGCTCCTGCTCGATTCCGGCGACACGATACAAGGCACACCGTTGACATTCCATCACGCCAGGGTAAACAACAAACCGCCCGATCCGATGATGACGGTCATGAACAAGATCGGTTATGACGCGATGGCAGTCGGCAATCACGAATACGAGTTCGGGCTGGATGTGCTCGACAAAGCGCGCGGCGAAGCTCGATTCCCGTGGCTGTCGGCAAACACCTACAAGAAAGGAACCGGCGAAAACTACTTCCAGCCGTTCCTCGTCAGGCAGGTGAACGGTGTGCGCATCGGAATCATTGGTCTGACGACGCTGGGTATGCCGAGCCTGGGCGATCCCGATCGCATCTACTCGAAGATCGAGTTGCGCGAAGCGGTGAGCGAAGCGCGGAAGTGGACCGCCGTGCTCCGGGCGAAGGAACGAGTCGATCTGGTCGTCGTTGCGATGCACATGGGCCTTGAAGTCGATCTGGAAAGCGGCGAGAAGTTGCCGGGGCAGATGCCAAACGAGAACGCAGCTTTTGCGATTGCCGAGAACGTTCCCGGGATTGACGTCATTCTCATGGGTCACACTCATCGCGAAATTCCTTCCCTATACATCAACGGCGTGCTGCTCTCTCAAGCGGAGAAATGGGGCCGCAGTGTGGCACGCGCAGATGTATATCTTGAAAGAAGAAGTGCCCCCGGAGGGTGGCACGTCGTAGCAAAATCATCTCGCACGATTCAAGTCGGCGATCAGGTTGAGGCTGATCCGGAGATCCTGCGGATCGCTGAACCGTATCATCGCGAAACGCAGGCATGGCTCGATCAGGTGATTGGCGACTCGGCTGTTGAATTGAAGGCGGGCGAAGAGCGGTTCAGGGACACTGCTATTCTCGATCTGGTTCATCGCGTTCAATTGGAACTGAGCAATGCGGATGTGTCGATGGCTATGACCCTGAACTCCAAAGCCCGGATACCGAAGGGTCCGGTGACCGTGCGCGACATCATCGGCCTCTACGAGTATGAAGCGACCCCAATCGTGGTGGAGGTTACGGGCAAGCAGTTGAAGGAGGCGCTCGAGCACTCGGCCCGGCATTTTGGAACATACAAACCAAACGCATCACTATTCGAACTTATTGATGAGAGGTTTCCCGGTTACACTTATGATGTCGCGGAAGGGATCACATACGATCTGGATATCTCAAAGCCCGTTGGAGAGCGCATCCGCAGTATGCGGTTTCGCGGGCAACCGGTTCAGCAAACCCAAAAGCTTCGTCTAGCGACGATCACATTCCGGGTCAACGGAGGAGCCGGCTACACGATGTTCAAAGATGCGCGAGTCATATTCCGATCAAGCAAGGATCTTCGCGAGCTAATCATCGACTGGATAAAACGCAACGGTCATATCCCCACGACACCCACAGGCAATTGGCGATTGCTGCCCCCGGGGCAACACCTGGGAGCGCGGGCATCACTGCCTGCGTCCCGATAAGCGCATTTTGTTTCTGGCGCCGCGGCAGGCAGGGATGCTTGCGCTCCCAGCACCGCGCTCAGGGTGCTTGTCACCATAAGCCCGCGTTGCTATCCTTCATTCTCGTTTGAGACCCTCCTCCTATGGACACGCAGACAACCACGTCCAATCGCGAACACTTCGAAAAGCTGGTTGATGAAGTGACATCGCTCGAAGATAAGCTACGCCAGGGCGGCGGTCCTGAGCGCATCGATCGAGAGCACGCAAGGGGCAAGCTCACCGCGCGGGAACGTATTGAGCTCCTTTTTGATCAGGATTCCTACTTTCAAGAGATCGGGCTACTAGTTGCATACGATCTTTACGATGGGCAGGCGCCTGCGGCGGGCGTTGTTACCGGCATCGGCCGGATCGCAGGTCGCGAAGCGGTGGTCGTAGCCAACGACGCTACGGTGAAGGCCGGTTCCTGGTGGCCGGAGACAGTGCGCAAGATCCTTCGCGCGCAGGAGATCGCAATGCGCTGCCGCACGCCGATCATTTATCTCGTAGACTCGGCGGGCGTGAATCTTCCCTATCAGAACGGTGTATTTCCGGGCCAATATGGCGGCGGCAGAATCTTCTTTTACAACTCTGTGATGCGCCGCTACCTGAAGGTACCCCAGCTTGCGGCGGTGATGGGGCAGTGTGTCGCAGGCGGCGCCTATCTGCCCGCGCTCTCTGACTTCATCATCATGGTCGAAGGTACTTCATTCATGGGGCTCGGCGGACCGAATCTCGTCAAAGGCGCCGTGGGTCAGATCGTCGACGCGGAAACGCTTGGCGGCGCGCTGACTCACAATGAGATCTCCGGGGTAGCTCATTTCCGCGCGAAGAACGACCAGGAATGCATCAGCAGACTACGTCAGTTCGTCTCCGAACTTCCGCCACAGCAACCGCTTCGTGTGCAGATCAAAGATTCTCAGGGTCCGAGACGGCCGTTGGCTGATATTTACGACATCATCCCGGCCGATCACCGTCTGGCCTATGACATGCGCGACGTTCTGGATTGCCTGCTCGACTCCGGGGAACTCGACGAGTTTCAGGCTGACTACGCCAGGGAAATGATCACCGGCTACGCGCGTATCGAAGGCATCCCGGTTGGCATAGTCGCCAATCAAAGAGGGCTGCTCCGTGGTCCTGCCGGACGGCCGCCGACGTTCGGTGGAATCATCTACACCGACTCCGCTGAGAAGGTCGCCTACTTCATCGAGACTTGCAACCGCCACGAGACTCCGCTTTTATTCCTGCAAGACGTATCCGGATTCATGGTGGGAACCGAAGCCGAACATTCGGGTATTATTCGCGCCGGTGCTCGTTTTGTTGAAGCGATGGCTACTGCGACTGTGCCAAAACTCGTGCTTACCATCAACCACGCGTCGGGCGCGGGTTACTATGCGATGGCCGGTCAGGGCTTTGACCCTGATTTCATATTCACATGGCCCACCGGCCGGATGGGCGTTATGGAAGGCGAGTCGGCGGTGATGGCATTGTTCAGCTCGGAACTCGAGAAGCTCGAACGCAAAGGTCATCAGCCTGACGAAAAGATGCAAACTGAAATGGCGCGTGTGCGCGCAAAATATGACGCCGAGCTCGAAGCTCGATTCGCTGGAGCTCGGGGATTCGTTGACGCGATACTCAGCCCAGAGAACACACGCGCGGTTCTGGAGCTCGCACTCCGAACTGCGCTCAACAATCCGGGGCCGCATCTTGGCGTGCCTGTTCTGCCCTGCGGCTCGCCAAGCGAGATCGACCGCAAGGCATAGTACCGAACGGCCGGGGACCATTCATGGATCGCGACAAACTGAGGTTTGTCGGACAAGTTCACGCGACAAACTGAAGTTTGTCGGACAGTTCAAAGGAGGGTTCAGATGAGATCAAGAGTAGAGGTGAGAAACATCCTGACGACTGTAGTATTTCTGCTGACGCTGTCAGCGCTTGCGTGCGAGAACAAAGAGACCGCGGAATTCAAACCCGATATTCAGCCGCTTCCGGCCGGTCTCGCCCGCTATGAAGCGATGCCGATCCCGGCGGACAACCCGATGACCCCTGAGAAGGCCGCGCTGGGCAGACAGTTGTTTTTCGATAAGCGATTGAGTGGCGATGCATCGCGTTCGTGCTATTCCTGCCATGTTTGTGAAAAGGGCCTCACCGATGGACTCCCAAAAGCAATCGGAGCGTTCAACAAGCCCCTGACCCGCAGCAGCCCGACGCTCTGGAACATCGGTTACCATACGATGTTCTACTGGGACGGGCGCAGCCCATCGCTCGAAAAACAAGCAATGGCTGCGTGGACGGGCGGCAATATGGGCGCGAAAGACCACGAGGACGAGATCGTGGCGAAGATCAACTCGCTTCAGGGTTACCACGCTCAATTCCAAAAGGTCTTCGGCGGCGACGCGACAAAAGAGAACATCATGCAGGCCATCTCTGCCTTTGAGCGCACAATCATCAGCGGCGACACTGCCTGGGACCGCTGGCAAGCCGGTGATCAGTCCGCCGCCTCCGAAGGGGCAAAACGCGGGTTTGAGGTCTTCAAAGAGGCCAAGTGCAACAACTGCCACGACGGAGTGCTGTTCACCGATCAGCAATTTCACAATATCGGAATAGGAATGGATGCGCCGGAGCCTGACGCCGGTCGCGGAAAGATCAGCACCAAGCCCGAGGACACCGGCGCGTTCAAGACACCAACGCTCCGGGACATCGCAAAGTCCGCGCCATACTTTCACGATGGAAGCGTTGCTACCCTCGAGGAAGCCGTGGACCTTCTCCTCGGCGGAGGCAAGCAAAACCAATACCTGGACAAGAAGAACCTTGAAAAGCGGACCATCACCGCTGCGCAGAAGAGCGATCTGCTGGAATTCTTGAGATCTCTGAGCGTTGATTGCAGGCTCTCGGAGCCGCCGCTACCGCAAAAGTAGGCGAGGCTTTGATCTATGCCCCGAATTGATCGGCTGGCGGGCGAAAGAAGTTCGAAAGGGGTAGCATAGACTTTAGACTGTGTTAACTGCACAACACAGACAAGAGTCTATGCTACCCCTGCTAAACCGCCCTGTTTACCGGGCGGCTTATTTAGTCGTTGACGCTGACCGTGCCGAGCACCGCCATGAACGTCCGCTGATAGTCCTGCATCTCATCCTGGGGAGCAACAGCAACCAGATAAAATAGATCCCCGCTTCTAAGCATCATTGTGTAGAGGGTGACCAGCTCAGGCCGGCCGGTCAATTCCGAAATGTTTGTTAGAGAGGCTGCTAGCGCGTCGCGTCGGCCAAGCGTTTCGCGCTGGTAGCTGCCGTTCCTCCGAAGATTCTGATTACCCTGCCCAAGCTCGCGTATCAGTTCGTCAGTCGCAGTCCTAAGCGAACTCGATTGCGCGCGCACGACGCCACCCTGAATGCCGTGCGAAAATACGAACTGACCCTGGATCTCCCGATAAGCACCCTCCGGAGCAAACGTCACGATGTCATTCGAAGGCAACTCGCGCCAATTCTCAGGAACGCTGATTCGGAAGGAGCTTTCGCTGTAGTTCCGAAAGCGCGACGAAGGGTACTCGACCTGTTGCCGCTGGCCGCCGCCTTGAGTTGGGCGCTCGCCGCTTTGTTGGGGATAACGCTGATCGTCCTGGTCCGGATACCGTGGGTCGCTCTGGTCCGGGTATCGTTGATCACCCCGCTGAGGATTGCGTTGCTGGCTTCGGCTGATGTCCTGCATTGAGCGAGCCGGACGCATTTCACGCAAAATCGCTTGAACGTGACCGAAATCTCTGGTGTTTCGAATGGGATTGTTGACACGCAGAGCGTCGGCTTCCCGATTGATGTACTCAAACCGGTTGCCCGGGTTGGGGTGATCGCTGAGCCACTGCGGACCCGCGCCTCCTCCCCGTTGTTCGAGAGTGCGAAACATGTTCGCCAGATCGTGCGGATCGTACCCGGCGTTCGCCATTATCTGGGCACCTAGTATGTCTGCCTGTTTCTCGTACTCGCGGCTGAACTTCAGATAGTAAGCTCCGATGCCCATTTGGCCCACCTGGCCCGCTACGTTTCCCACACCGCCGAGGATCGCTCCCAATATTCCAATGACTGCGGCACCAGTCTGATACTTCTGGGCCTTTGCGGCTTGAGCCGTACCATGGCGCAGTGCGACGTGACTGATCTCGTGAGCCATCGCGCCCGCCATCTCACCCTCGTTGTGCGCCGCTTCGATCAAGCCCCGGTTGACGTAGGTAAACCCGCCCGGCAGTGCAAACGCATTTATGTCATTGGCATCCACCACCTTGAACGTGTAGCGGAATTCTGGGTGCTGGAACTGGGCCGGGATGCCCTCCACAAGCCTGTTGCCGACACGCTCAACGTAGGACTGAACCTCATAGTCATTGAGGATCGGCATCTTTCGTTCGACCTCGGACGCGGCCTGCTGGCCAAGCTGAACATCCTTAGCCGGGCTGTACGGGTTCTTGGGCGCGACAACCCTGGTTTGGCCGAAAAGACTGATCGGCACCGCTAGCATCGATGCGAACACAAGAGTGCTGACACCAGCTCTAAGAAAGCTAAGTCTCTGCATCTAAACCTCCAACCTCGTTAGCGATCGAATTTCAAGTAAATGATTTGAGCTTATTGAGATTCATCAGGCATCCGAAAAGTTGTAGTTTTGTACAGAATTCACACCCGAGGCCCCTCACACTTTTGAAATGGCAGGAAATCAGCTGCGATCTGTGTACATGGTCGAAGCATCATTATAGACTACTGGCGGTATAGAGTACGACGGTTTGTAAGTGCACTAGACTTTACGCGACGGTTTCTTCTCTTTAGCGCGTTGAAACGAAACTGGTTACGCTCGCAAAGACGCAGTAAAGGCGCAATACTCAATGCGGGTAGCGGTGAAACTAAGCACGACACGCTGTAGCAGGTTACTTACCTCGTTCAAATAGAAGGGTCTAAGTCTTAGGGCAGTGAAACGTGGCTCTCAGCGAGGTTAATACACGTACAACGACTGAAACTGTCTAGGCTTAGGCACTCTAGGCGTAGCTTTACTGTTGCAACGCGGGCTCATCCAGCGGTGTTTCTACTTAGTAGCTAGGTTAAGGAATCTCCAAAAGATTGGCATCTGTCTGAGAGAAACAGCTAGAGGAAGGCTAGGTAAAAGCGATGAATACCTCCATCAGGCGATTAGCGGATTAAGCGCTCGCCAGGCAACCAGTAGTAGGGTCTATTTCGACGGAGACGATACCACCCGGCCTTGCAAATGAGGCACCCCCAAGATCCGGCCGCAGGTCCAACGCCTGCTTCAGAAAATCGGCCCACAAAGGCAGCGCTGCGTCTGAGGCCTTGAGCCCAGGTCACGGTTGTCGTCAAAACCAACCCATACGGCACAAATGAGCTCTGGTGTATAGCCGACGAACCATCCGTCACTCGACGTTCCGGTTTTTCCAGCAATCGCACCCTTCAGGTCCATCGACCGGAGATGCGACGCAGTTCCCCGGTCGACGACCGCTTGCATCAGGTTTGTCATCAGGTACGCAACCTGGGGTGAGAACACTTGGGTGGTCGACCCCGCCACGCGCCGAGTCGTTGTGCCCGGTAGATTGGAGCCCAAACTCTTGACCGGAACGGCGCGTAACGCAGTTCCCCCGTTGCGCGAACGCCGGTGTAGGCCATCGCCAGCTGAAGCGGAGTGACTTCGGTTGTGCCAAGGGCCATCGAAGGATAAATGCGAGGTCTGTCGAGCCCACATCTCTCCGCGACTTCGGCAACATTGGTGAGCCCAGTGCTCATCGGAAGCTGGACCGCCGGGACATTGAGCGAGCGCGTCAAAGCCTCCCGCAAAGTGACGCTCCTGTTTGTAAAACCGCGGTGATAATCGATCGGTTTATACTCAGATCGCCCGCCGTTGTAGCTAAAAACCTGCGGCCGGTCCGACAGCTTACTTGCTACCGTGAACGATCGCGAACTGAGCGCGGTTGCATATACGAAAGGTTTGAACGCCGATCCAGGTTGACGCCTTGCATCAGTGGAGCGATTGAGCTGGCTTTCGTGATAGCTCCGGCCTGCCACCATTGCCAGCACCTCCCCAGAATGGGCATCGAGAGCGACAAGCGCCGCCTGCACCGGCGCGGGGTTGGCGTCCTTGCGTCTGAAACGCCCAAATACCTTATCAAGTTTCTCCGTCTGTCGCTTAACCGCCTCATAAGCGGCGTGCTGGAGACGAGGGTCCAGGGTAGTTGTGATTCGGTTTTGGGACGACAAAGAGGCCCCGCCAAACCGACCGTCCAGGAACCGTTGCACATAGTCTATAAAGTAACTCGTCCCCTCATCGTCTTCTGTCTCGTGCAACTTAATTTCAAGCGGTTCGGCCTTTGCTGCCTCCGCTACTTCGACCGTTATCGCCCCCGTTTCGACCATGGCATCAGGACCAGGTTTCGCCTTTCTATCGCTCGGGTTTGGTTGCGATGCGCCGAATAACGATTAGGCGCAGAAATCAAACCCGCAAGAAACGCCGACTGGCCGACGGTGAGCTCGTTCAGATCTTTGTCGAAGTAGACTGCGACGACTGCGCGAACCCCTTGATGGCGAATGACCCGCTCTGGCCGAGATATACGTCATTGCAGTAGAACGTGAATATCTGCTCCTTTGTAAGGCGCGACTCGAGGATGATGGCCATCGCCGCCTCTTTAAGCTTTCTGCTAAAGGTGCAATCGGAAGTTAAGAATCTCGGTCTTGATAATCTGCTGAGTCAGCGTAGACCCACCCTGAACCAACTCACCCCCGGTCGAGATCGGTCTTGAGGGCACGAAGTATTCCGCGCCAGATAATCGATGCCGCTGTGGCGGAAGAAATGACGGTCCTCGGTGCGCTACGGATTGCGTTGCCTGAAGATTCTCCGGGATATCCGAGAACTGTACCGGTATGTTCTTGCGGCGATGCCCGTCGCGAATCGACGCCAGCAGTGTCCCTTGATGGCTACTGATGAGACCTTCTCCCCGGTCATCGGACTACTCAGGGAAAACGATGTGTCCGCTCTTGTTTACCTGAATCCTCACTGGTTTGAGATCGTCCCGGCTAGACATGCGGCATCGCCCGGAATATTACATATTATCTGCGTCTCCATCAACCTCTAACTGATCGAACGACATTCTCCTGAAGACCGTTGGTCGTCGCTGATACCCCGTCGCGCGGAGATAATCGCATAACTCATCAACGGGCAGCCGGTCACCCAACGATACCTTGTAGGGCGCTGTTAGTATCGCCGTCGAGTTGTCGAGGGAGCGATTCACGAGACGCGTGGATACCGTCGGCGGAGCTTGGCGTAACAGGTACCGGCCAGGGCAGCAAGAGTTGCCGCAATGACACCGCGACGATAAGCACTCGAGGTGTGTAATACAAACGATAATCGATCTGATGCGTGGCGGCAGATGATCCAGCATCGTGAGGATGCGATCACCAACGGATAGCGCGGTTATCGAGGGATGTTGGTGTAAGATCACTGTACGCGGCTTCGCGGCTGCGGTGCGGAATGTTCCGGGTGGTTGCATGTTTGACCGTCGTAAGAGAGGGCAAAAGCAAGTGCCAAGTGTCGGCTTCACGAGAATCGGCAACGAGTCTGGGTTATTTACCTGATTTCGGATTTGATGGCGGCACTGAGGCCATGCGGATGCGCCAGTGAACGCTAACCGTACACAACAATTTAAACTCGTCGACAGCTTCAAGAACGTCATGGGCTGCGCCGAGCAAACTCAGCGATAAACATAGGAGCTGGTTTTCTTCTTGATCGCACTGGATGCTTTCAATGTTGTTAGGATCAGAGATGAAGATCTCCTCGCTGAGTTTATCGGTGCTGAGTATGACGCTGATTCAGGGCGAGCTAAATAATCTTGCCGATGGGTATCATCGGCATCCTCCTCTATCGACCTTCCTCAGTTCGCTCTGCATGCTTGTTTTTGAAGATCTTACATGAAAGCAGCGCATTGTCTGGTGACTCGCCGAGATGCAACCGTCAGTTCCATAGCTCGATAATCTGTTCAGGCTCGCAAACCGAGAAGCGATACGACGATGAACGAGCAATATCGTAAAAGAGCGGCAGCCACCTCGATCTCACCGCACCCCGGTCGCCAGTCTGATTGCCAGGCTGATCAACAAAACCGTGATTTCCTTTGGGTCCTGGATATGTTGGTTCTGAACCTCACAAGGGACGCCGCTGGCGAATATGCCGAACGCCCGTGCAGCATGCTCGGTGGACGCATCATCATCAACGCCGCGGAACCACCGCGAGGAGTATTTTGCGTTCGAGCGACATAGGGATTGCGAATTGCGAGCGGCGACTCGCGGCGCGGTCGAAACACGAGCAGAGTCGCGAGCAGCCCTGCAAGCGCCAGTTTCAATGTAATCCTTGCAACCAGAACCGGCCATCGCTCGCTTGCCTGTTGCTCCGGCGTCGCGATATCGAATAAGCCGGGAAGCCCGACACTGGACCCTTGTTTCGGCCGCCGGCGCGCGTTGTGACGCGGGGCGGCACGACTCTTCACTCCCTCCGCCGGCGACGAGGCTCGTCCCAGAAGCACAAAAGCGATCACCACCAGGGCCACTACGCCGCCGCTTATTAACAGCGCGAGCACGGCCTGCTTACTCCCCAGCCACCCCATACGCGATTTCGAGTTCGAAGGGGTTCGCGCGGATGCCGTTGGTTGGCCAACAGATTGGCCGCTTGTTGGCGGAACCTTCTCTCGAATCTCGGGCCTCGCCCCCCTCCGACGCGGCGTTCTCTTGCGAAAAAGCGTCTTCTTCAATTTCACTTCGTTACACGATCGTTCATGTTCGCCTCACATAGGATTGAGTATGCGCCGGACAAGGCGCAAACAATCCTAGCCATGCAAACGGGGCTCCGCTCAATTGAAATGTCGAAGCGGATTCAAATCGATGGTTTGGAGGTAACCTAAGTGGTGAGATGGCGGGAAATGAGAGCGATCTGTCGCCGCGGTTTACTGAACGCCCTCCATGGTCTCGGCGATCAACTGGTCTACGACTGCATTCAGATCGCCGGTTCTTTCGAAGGTCCTCAGTTGGCGATCAGCGCTGGTTCCGCCTTCCAGAATCTTGTAGATGTATTCGAGCTCCTTGCGACTTCCAAGCTCATCGACCACATCGTCAACAAACGCGAGCAACTCGATGATCAAATCGCGAACAGGAACTTCGGTCTGCTTCCCGAAGTCAATAAGCTTGCCGTCTAACCCCCAGCGCACCGCCCGCCACTTGTTCTCCTGAATCAGAGCGCGCCGATAAAGCCGAAAGCCCATGTTCATTCGGTAGAGCTTTGACAGCTTTGCAACGATCGCCTGGATAGAGGGCCGCCAGGGCAATGACTTCATCGACTCTCGACGGAAGTCGCAGATTCGAAACTCCAGCGTCGGGAAGAACGGGTGCGGCCGAACGTCCCACCATATCTTCTTTGGTTTGTCGATACACCCGGTTTTCAGCAGAAGATTGACATAGTTCTCGAACTCCCAATAGGAGCTGAAGTAGTCGGGGATATCAGTACGCGGAAATTTCTTGAATATCTCCGAGCGATAGCTCTTCAGGCCCGTGTTGGTTCCAATCCAAAACGGCGAGCTTGTGGACAACGCCAGCAGATGTGGCAGGAAGTACCGGGCCGCGTTCATCAGATGAATCTGTGCTTCGCGATCCTCGATGCCGACGTGTACGTGCATACCAAATATCAGCAGCGATTCGCGCGAGCACCTGCATCTCGTCTATCAGTGCCGCGTAGTGTTCGTGGGGGGTGATCTTCTGATCCTTCCAGCTCGAGAATGGATGGGTCGAAGCGGCCGCTATGCGGAGGCCTTTGCTCTCGGCAAGAGTGGCGACCGTGCGTCGAAGCCTGACGACGTCGGTACGCGCCTCCTGGATGTTTGCGCAGATACCGGTGCCGACTTCGATCATAGACTGGTGCATCTCCGGCTTGACCTGCTCGCCCAGGAGCATTCGCCCCTCGTCGATCATCTCGGTGATATGCGAACTTAATTCGCGCGTGACCGGATCAATGATCTGAAACTCTTCTTCGATTCCCAGCGTGAAGTCAGGCATTAGAACTCCAGAATTGCCGTGCCGATCGGCAATTGTAGATTGCACACTCGGACTACCGCTCGCTCGACCAATCGCCAATCGACAATCGGCGATTCCTCACTCCACGATCATAGTCGGTACCATCCCAGCCCCCGATGTCACGTTCGCCAGAGAAGATGACGACAGCCGAGTAAAACCACCGGACACCTTCCCAAAGAACAGCAGCGGGTCCAGATCAAGCAGCTGCTCGATCATGTGCACGCCGGTCTCGTCGACGAATGGAAACACCTCGCGCGACGTGGTCACTCGCTCCTGAGCAATATAGTCGCCTTGCAGAGCTTTCTCGATCGCGCGATCCCAGGCGCCTTCATCCGATTCCCAACCGATGAAGATGCCGTGCCCGCCGTAGTCGTCGTTTGGCTTCAAAACCAAAATATCGCGCTTCGCCCTCACGAATTGCAGCAGGTCAATCCCTTCCCCGCCGTACGTCGTCTTGGCCTGCTCGATCCGGCGCGTCCACGGAATCGACCGCCGAATCGCGTCTTTCTCCGCGTCCGAGAAGTAGTGCTGATGCCGCTCATCGGTCAGTACTCCGAAAAGCATTTTCTTGTGTACGTATTTGGTCCGAAACGAATTAACGAAAACCGCCGCGCCCGTCTTGTAGGCATCAACGAACGGCTGACACTCATCAATCTTATCCAGCAGCTCAGTTGTCAGCACGCGCCGATAGACAAGATCGATTCTGAAGTCGCCGTGGTGCAGCTTCCCTTCCCTCAACTCCAGGCTCCGCGGATCGGCAATCGTAGTCGAATAGCCATCCACTTCGAAGAACTCTTTGAACAGCTCGAACTCCCGCTGAGTTGGCAGTCCGGTGTAATCCACGATCGCAATCTGAGGCTTTTCAGCGCGGCCTCGGACTCGCTGGTAGATCGCAAGCAGCGCGTCGAGCATGTTTTGCCGGCAATACATCGGGGTGACCTTGTGATCGATCGAGAACTCGCGCATCAGCGGTAAATCGCAAAAGATCTCCGCGGCGACATCCTGATAAGCGATCCCGGCAGGGCACTCGGCGTTCAGCTCGACAAACTGATAAGTATCATCCGTCAGAAAAGAGTCGAGTCGGGAGGTGACCGAGACTTCTTCATAGCCCGGATCGACGGCCACTAATTCGCGTTCACCTTCGGTCAAGCCGATCTGCTCGAGCATGACCCGATCGTCCGGAGCAATGCGGCCGACCTTTTCGATCGCTCCCCATACGGTCTCGCAGGTCCTGGTGATCTGTTGCCATTCGCTTCGCGTGACGAAGTGCGGCCGAAGATAGGGAGAAAGCATACGACCGCCAAAAACAAATCGTACTTCATTCAATCGCTGCTCCAGGAGGGCGCGCGACGCCTCGAGCAACTCCGGCTTGCGCTCGATCAGCGAGTTGTAATCATATGCTGCACGGCTGGTCATTGGATAAAGTTCCGGGTTCAGTGTTCAGAGTCTTTGGTTTATGGTTTCTGGTTCCGATTGTGACAAGTTTCAATCTACGTTGGGGTCGACGACACAATAATCAAGCGCACCAGAAACTAGAAACCAGAAACTAGAAACTAGAAACTATTTGAGGCTAGCCCCTGGTCTCCTTACCCTTGCGCTTGATCTCGTGATTCAAAAGGTCGTTCCACCTGTGACCGGTTATCGTCGCCTCACCGCGCAGCGCGGTCTCAATCGCCAGGTCGGCTATCTTGTCAACCAACCATTTGAAGTATATCGAACCCACTGACCACCAGTCGGCATCCGGTGCCGGGTTCATGTAGTCGATCGCGTAAGGCGTTCCACCGGCAATTGCGAACTCAACCGTGTTGATGTCGTATCCCAGCGCCTCGTTAAGCTGTATAGTTTCGCGCCGTACTCGAGCATCCATCTCCGGATCGAGATAGTTGTCCACAACGAGGTACCGCTGAAAGATTGGATCGTAAGGCATCGGGTACACATCCTTCTTCCCGATGCAATAAGACCTCACGTAATGAGTAAACGGAACGTACTCCTGCAGAACCATGCCAATCGGTCCCGCTGGCGTCATACTTTTCCATCAACTCTTCGCGATTGTTCACTCGAGAAACCCCGCGCCAGCCACCTCCGTCGAAAGGCTTGATGAACGCCGGAAAGCCAATGTGCTCGATGATCCCGTCCCAATCGAGCGGGTACTCAAGGTTCCCGAGGGACTCAGCAACTACGCCTTCCTTGTATTCTTTTTGCGGCAGCAGGATCGTCTTCGGCACCACTATCCCGAGATATGTGGCGAGCGAGTAGTTGAAGAACTTATCGTCGGCGTTCCACCAGAACGGGTTGTTGATGACCTTGGTCCCCGACAGCACCGCGCTCTTAAGATAAGCCCGATAGAACGGTACTTCGTGGGAGATGCGGTCTATTATCGTGTCATACGGGCAGGGCTCAGCCATCCGGACACCGCCCAGCTTGACGAGTTCAGCCGTTACTCCGGCGCTGCGCTTGTTAATTTCGTTGATGAGAGCTTGTGGAAACGTCCCTTCGCGGCCCACAAGAATGCCGATCTTCATCGTGCTCCTCCGCATTGCGTGACGCAATCGCAAATTCTATAGTACGCCTTCGAGCCGGTGCAACCGGCCTCTTCGAAATATCACGAGGAAGCGACGGAGCACGTTCTCTCTCTCGTTCATATGTAATCCGCAGCGCCCTATGCGGCAAATAGTCTTCCTATATCCTGACCTCTCAACGGAAGGGTAAGAAGCGGATCGCAGCCTAAGCGGCACCGCCCGCATTGGCGCGTCATACGAGGTTCGGACTATTATCCTTCACTGATCGAATCAATCGAAGAAAAGGGGATAACGCTCATGTTCAGGCCAGGAACCAATCAGACATTTCTATCAATCACCCTTCTGTGCGCTGCTGTGTTAGCTTCCTCCTGCAGTAAAACCGAGCAGCCCTCGACTAACTCCGCTCCGTCATCTACTTCCGCTGCTTCCCCGGCCGGAGGCGATTTTGAAGGCATGATCGCCATGAAGATGGAGACCGAGAATCAAACGGGTGCTGAGATGACCTACTATCTAAAAGGCCGGCACACCCGCATAGAAACGAAAATAGCCAACCATCCAGGCGGGATGGCAGTAATGCTGTGGGACCTCGAAGGTGGAAAAATGACCACGTTGATGCCGGCCCAGAAGATGTACACGACTATGGACATGAAGGCCGCCGCCGAAGACATGAAGGAAATGAAGAAGGCTCATGGCCAGGAGGAGTCGGAGTTTCCTAAACTTACTTCCACGGGGAACAGAGAGACCATCGCCGGCTACACCTGCGAGCACTGGTTGATGGGCGAGAAGCAAGACGTCGACATGTGCGTCGCGAAAGGGCTCGGCTACTTTGGTATGGGGGGCCAGTCCGCGGGGGGTCTTGGCGCATTAAAGAATCTCGCGTTCAGCCCCAAACTTCTTGCTGAAGCGGCGGCGCATCCCGAGTGGGTGAAGTTCCTCGAAGGCGGCGCGTTTCCTTTGAAGCTCACCACGATGCAGGATGGCAAGGTCAAGATGTCGATGGAGGCCACCAAGGTCGAAAAGAAATCGTTGGACGATTCGCTGTTCGTGATTCCAACCGATTACAAGGAATTCAGCATGCCGAGTATTCCAAATATGCCGAACATGCCGCGCGGCAAGCAGTAGTTCGAGGAGAGAGACCATATGCCCTTCACGCCTGGAACGACTCTCGATCACTACAAAATACTCGAACCAATCGGCGCGGGCGGCATGGGCGAGGTCTACAAAGCCACCGATACCAAACTCGATCGCCCGGTTGCGCTAAAAATCCTTCCAGCTGCCCTGGTGACTGATGCGGATCGCGTGCGCCGATTCATTGGAGAAGCAAAGGCCGCGTCCGCTCTGAATCACCCTCACATAATTACCATTTACGAGATCGGCGAAGCTCAACTCGACGCCGACAACTCGGCGGACGTTGCCCATTACATCGCGATGGAGTACGTGAGCGGCCTCACGCTCCACGTCAAGATTCATCGCGAGCATCTCGAACTGAAAAAGATGCTCGAATATTTCGCGCAAACCGCCGACGGGCTGGCCAAGGCCCACGCGGCCGGGATCGTGCACCGCGATCTGAAGCCGGACAACATAATGGTTACCGAGGATGGTTACGCTAAGATACTCGACTTCGGGCTCGCGAAGCTGATCGAGGCCGATGAACCTTCGCCATCGGGCGCGGATGCCGCAGAAGCGGCTACTGCCGTGATGGACAAGACGCGACCCGGTGTCGTGATGGGCACGATCGGCTACATGTCACCGGAGCAAGCTCAGGGCAAAACAGTCGATCAGCGCTCGGATATCTTTTCGTTCGGCTGCATTCTATACGAAGCCACGACGCGTCATAAGCCTTTCCAGGGCGACTCGGCTATCGATTCGCTGCACAAAATTGTTTACGGTCAGGCGCCTCCAATCGCCAACACCAATCCCGATGCGCCGGCTGAACTTCAACGCATCATTAGAAAGTGCCTGGCCAAGGATGTGGCTGAGCGTTACCAGTCGATCAAAGACGTCGCGATCGACCTCCGCGATCTGATCAGGGAGTACGACTCTCAAGCCAGAGTCTCAGGGACGTATGCTCCCCAGGCAACTCTCAGTCAGGGGTACCAACCCGTCACCGGTGTGCAGTCAGGTCAACTTTCGATGACCGAAGCCCACACAATCCTCACCGCCCCAACCGAAGCCATAGCAAGCGGCCCAGTCTCCGGCATAACGCAGATATCAGGGGGGCACGGACGCCGGAATGCCTTGTTTGGGGGGCTCCTGTTGTTAGGAGTCATCGGCGCAATCTCAGTCTATTTGCTCATCGGTCAGAAGCGGGGCAAGATAATCGGACCTTTCTTTCAGAACATCGCCATCAGCAAGCTCACCAGCACCGGGAGGGCCCAGGGTGCCGTGATCTCACCCGATGGAAGGTACGTCGTACACATCGTAAGCGAAGCGGGAATGCAGGGACTTTGGGTGCGCCAGACCGCTACGTCGAGCAACGTTCAAATAGTCCCGCCAGATGAGGGCACTTACGTCGGGCTGACCTTCTCGCGCGATGGCGACTACGTCTATTTCGTCAAAGGAGCAAAGGACGCGAGCATTCGCGGTCTGTATCAGGTGCCTGTTCTTGGCGGCACACCAAGAAAGATCATCGATGATGTCGACAGCGCGATCACGTTCTCTCGCGATGGAAAACGTTTTGGATTTGTGCGACATTCTGCCGGCGAGAGCTCGTTGATCATAGCTAACGCGGATGGCAGCGGCGATCAAAAGCTACTCACCTACAAACAACCGGATCTCTTTCTTCAAGTTGAGTGGTCACCCGACGACAAGGTAATTGCCGCCTCCACAAGAAAGATTTCCGGCGGGTTTCGGCAAGAGATAGTAGCCGTTCAGGTGTCGGATGGCAGCGAAAAGGTTATAGGAACTCAGAAATGGCTTGCGGTTGGCGGATTTGCATGGCTAGCCGATGGCAGCGGGCTCGTCATCAGTGCGTTGGATCAAACGCCGGGGTCGCGACAACTTCAGATATGGCAGCTAACCTACCCGGAAGGAAAGGCGAAGCGAATCACAAACGACCTGAACAACTATGCGGGCGTCAGCCTCTCGGCGGACTCCGTATCGCTCGTGACGGTGCAGCAGGACGCTGTCGCCAATCTCTGGGTCGCGCCTGACGGTGACGCTGATCGCGCTCGACAGATCACGTCGGGGTCAGGCAGATACGATCAGGTATCCCTGGCTTCTGACGGCCGTCTGGTCTGCATCTCAAATGCCAGCGGCACTGCCGACATCTGGTTGATGGACGCCGACGGGAAGAACCAGAGACAGTTGACTTCCGATGCGGGCGCTAATGTGTTCCCGGCCGTCTCGCCGGACGGGCGTTTTGTTGTTTTCGACTCCAGTCGCGGAGCGAATCCATCGGTGTTCAACATCTGGCGAGTCGACATCGACGGGAGCAACCCTCGGCAACTCACTCAGGGAGGCGGCGAGTATTTTCCAACCTGTTCACCCGATGGCAAGTGGGTTGTGTATACACCCCTAACCAGCAGCACCAAGCTGTCGCTATGGAAGGTGCCGATCGACGGCGGCGATCCTGTCCAGATCAACGAACGTCTCGCCGTAAAACCGGTTATCTCACCCGACGGGAAATGGATCGCGTTCCAAACAAGCGGAGATCAACCGGCTTCAGGCCCAAAGCTCGGTATCGTCCCGTTTGACGCCGCGCAACCATTGACCCTGGTGGACGTCAAGTTCATTCAATATCGGTGGTCGTCCGACAGTAAAGCGATCCTGTATCTCGACAACAAAGAAGGAGTATCGAACATTTGGAGTCAGGCTGTTGCAGGTGGCGCTCCAAAACAATTGACGAAGTTCACCGGCGACCAGATCTTCAGCTTTGATTGGTCGCGAGACGGAAAGACAATGGCTTGCTCGCGCGGTGTCGTGATGACCGACGTGGTGTTGATCAAAGATAAAGGACGTGACGCGAAGGAATAGAGTTGGGATACAATCAAGGCATGGCAAGAGGATGGGAAAGTAAGGCTGTCGAGGATCAGATTGGTGAGGCCGAAGCCAGGAAGGATATGCGGCGCAAGCGAACGCTAACACCCGCTGAAACCGAGCACATTCAACGAAAGGAAGCGTTGCTGCTTGAACGCGCGCGAATAGTCAGGGAAATGGAGAGAGCCTACATGAGGCGTCATCTTGTTACGTTGGAACGAGGGCTCGCCCATATCGACGCGCAAATCGCGAAGCTGGAAGAGCAGAACCCGGAAAACGGTTAAGCCCGCCTCGGCAGCAACAGCTCGCGCGCGGATATGCCACACCCGATGCTCACAGTTCAAATCGGGTAACCGGAGAGGCAGGTTCGATTTGCAGCAATCACCCTGGCAATACCATTCTAATTCGCGGATAATCTCGCCCCAAGTGCCCAGATAAACCGATCGCAGCACCGAGGTTAGGATGGAGACCCTTTGGCATGATCTTTCCCGCGGCATCCGTACATATCTCAAGAACCCCGGCTTTACGGCGGTCGCGATCCTCTCTCTAGCCATAGGCATCGGCGCCAACAGCGCGATCTTCAGCGTTACAAACGCTCTGCTGTTGCGCCCTCTTCCCTACAACGACGCCGACCGATTGGTCATCCTCTGGAGCCGCTCACCCGGGTTGAACGTCCCACAGGATTGGTTTTCGCCGGGTCAGTACCTGGACATCAAGACTCAGAACACTGTCTTCGACGATACCGCGATCTCGATCGGTGCTAGCTTTAATCTCATCGGACAGGGTAATCCAGAACACATTGATGGAGCGCGCGTCTCATCTTCGTTGTTTGCCCTGTTGGGAGCGAAGGCGATGCTTGGCCGGGTACTGCTCCCCGAAGAGGATCAACCCGGCAAACCGCCGAGCGTCATCCTGGGCTACGGCTTCTGGCAGCGCTCGTTCGGCGGCGACCCGGGCGCAATCGGAAGAAGCCTGACAATGAATGGCAACACCTATACGATAGTCGGGATCATGCCGGCTGACTTCTCGTTGAACAAGGAAGTGATGCCTGCTGTCAACGGCATTCGGAACGCCGATCTGCTGGTGCCTCTGCCAATGAGCGAAAGCGCTCGCGCCAATCGCGGGAACGAAGACTTCAACATCTTTGCGAGGCTCCGGCGGGGTGTTTCGATCCCTCAGGCCCAATCCGAAATGGATATCATCGCCGATCAAATGAAGCAGCAATATCCGGCGAACTACCCGCCAAACGGTGGACTGACCATCAGCGTAGTGCCATTGCTCCAACAGGTGGTCGGCGATATTAGCCTGGCGCTGCGGGTGCTCTTCGGCGCAGTCGCCTTTGTGCTCCTGATTGCGTGCGCGAACGTCGCAAATCTACTGCTGTCGCGGGCGGCGGTGCGTAAAAAAGAATTCGCAATTCGAGCCGCGGTCGGCGCCAGTCGGGTTCGCCTGATAAGACAACTGCTGACCGAAAGCATGTTGTTGGCGTTGGCTGGCGGTCTTGTGGGAGTAGGGGTCGCCTATCTGACAATCGAGGTGTTGCGCCTGTTTGGACCGGACAATATTCCCCGGCTGAATGAAGTGGGCATCGACGGCCGAGTAATGGTATTCACGTTCTCGGTTTCCCTGATGACAGGAATCTTCTTCGGATTGGCGCCGGCAATCCGAGCGTCGCTAGTTGATCTAAACGAAGTGCTCAAGGAAGGTGGGCGCAGTAGCTCCTCCGGTCGCGGCGGCCAGCGGGTACGTAAGCTACTGGTCGTCTCCGAGGTAGCGCTTTCTCTGCTCCTCCTTATCGGTGCGGGGTTGCTGATTCGCAGCTATCAGCGTGTCTGGAGCGCCTATCCGGGTTTCAACTCCCACAATGTTCTTTCCTTGCGACTGTCACTTCCAGCCGTCAAATATCCCAAGCCGGAATCGATCACTCAATTTTTCCGCAGAGTTGTCGAAAGCCTGAACGCAATGCCGGGCGTCGAATCCGTCGCGACGACTTATTCATTACCGATGAGCACAGTAGCGCTCGCCTGGGAACCGATCAAGATCGAAGGCTATGTCCCGAACGGCGTTCAGGAGTTGATCATCTCCAACGTGCGAATTGTCAGCCCCGACTATTTCCGCACAATGGGGATACCACTGCAAAGCGGAAGATACTTCGACGAACACGACACGAGAGGCGCGCCTGAAACCGTGATCGTCGACGAGGCGATGGCCGAGCGCTTCTGGCCGAATGAAGATCCGATTGGCAAACGACTACAAGGAGGAGGTTCAGACTCGTGGCGGACAGTGGTGGGAGTGATCAGCGATGCGAAACAATACAGCTCAGAAAAGGAGCCGCCGATCGCCGTCTATTACCCGTCCGAGCAGTATGGTGCGAGAAACCTGTTCCTGGTCATTCGCACGAATAGCGATCCGGCCGGAATGACCGGCGGCATCACGAGAGAGATTCAGGCACTCGATCCGGAGCTGCCGGTCTTTGACGTCAGCACAATGGACCAGCGACTGCACGATTCGCTTGCGCGCCAGCGCTTTTCGATGTTCCTGCTTGGGTTGTTTGCGGTAAGCGCTTTGATCCTTGCGGCAATCGGTATCTATGGAGTTATGGCGTATTCGGTGAACGAGCGCGCTCACGAGATCGGCATTCGCCTGGCTCTCGGCGCGCAACCGGCTCAGGTCCTGCGCCTAGTTATCGGGCAAGCGCTCGGCCTGGCGTCATTCGGTATCGCGGCAGGTCTCACGGGCGCGTTTGCTTTGACACGGGTGATGTCCAGTTTGCTTTATGGAGTCAGCGCTACTGACGGTTTGACGTTTGTGATTACACCGGTGCTGCTGGGGAGCGTCGCCGTGTTTGCCAGTTCCATTCCGGCTCGCCGGGCGGCAAGAGTCGATCCGATGATCGCGTTAAGGCGCGAGTGAATGTGGTGAATCGTCAGAACCGAAGAGGACACAGAGGATAAATCCTTCCCTGTGTCCTTCTCGGTCGGACCTGGCACCACTTCAAACCTTGAACCCGTCGCCTAGCAGGCTGCTGAAAAAGGTTTCGTAGTCCCGCCTTCAGGCGGAATTTCGGAGAGCGAAGCCGCGAAAATGCTCCGTTTCTGAAGATTTCAAAACAATGCCCCGTCAGGATTCCGCCTTATAGGCGGGACTACGAAACCTTTTTCAGCAGCCTGCTAGACTCCCAACAGAACTTCCGTCGCCCTTGATTCACCTACGAACTGAAACCCGGCTTCGACGGCTTTGACGTTTAGCTCGAGCAGCGAGGTCTTCCGTGTGACAGTCGCCAGGGCTTTTTCGAGTTCCTCTTTGTCCAGCAGGCCAGTAGTTGCGAGATACGCGCCGAGCGCGACCATGTTTGCGATCCTGGCGCTGCCAAGCTCGTCAGCAATGGCAGTAGCCGGCAAGGCCACGACTTCGACATCGTCTCGGTCCGGCGCCCGGTCAATCAGGGAAGAGTCGTAGATCAACAGCCCACCGGTAACCAGCTCTTTCTGAAACTTGTCCAGCGACGGTCGATTCATGGCGACCAGGACCGTCGGATCGGAAACAAGCGGCGATCCTATGGGCTCCGTCGATATGTTGACTTGACAGTTAGCCGTACCGCCGCGCATCTCAGGACCATAGGATGGTAGCCACGATACGTGATATCCCTGGCGCATGCCTGCTTCAGCCAGCAATCGTCCAAGGAAGAGCAGTCCCTGACCGCCAAAACCCGCGATCTTGATCCGTGGGTCTCATGGCCGGGAGCAACCGCGGGCGGCGCGATAGGGTCAGGGGTTCGTTCGTAGCTCGGACGACTTAGTCCCAGGGCCGCGGCAATCTGCTCTTCGGAGACATCGTGCCGGTAGCGCGTCCAGCCCTCTCTGGACCCAGACAAGTCTTTGAGCACCCCGAGCGGGAAAGCCTTGATGAGGTGGTCCCTCACCCAATCGCAGGACTCGGCCGGCGTCAATCCCCAACCAGTCGGGCACGGAGACAACACTTCGATCAGCGAAAAACCGCGCCCCTCAATCTGATTCTGCAGCGCCTTTCTAACAGCCTTTCGTGCTTTCATTCGCGACTTGTTGTCATAAAGCGCAACGCGCTCTATGTAGGTCGGACCTTCAAGCGTCGCCAGTAGCTCACTCACTTTAAGCGGGAATCCTTCCCCCTGAAACGTTCGGCCCAACGGAGACGTCGTCGTCTTCTGACCCATCAACGTAGTCGGCGCCATTTGACCGCCGGTCATGCCGTAAATCGCATTGTTAACAAAAAAGACGGTTATGTTCTCGCCGCGATTGGCTGCGTGCAGAATCTCATTCCCGCCGATAGCCCCCAGATCCCCGTCGCCCTGATAGCTTATGACAAGGCTGTCGGGCAGGGCCCGCTTGACCGCCGTGGCCACCGCAGGAGCGCGGCCGTGCGCGGCCTGGATGTTGCCAACGTCGAAGTAGTAGTACGCAAAGACCGAGCAGCCGACCGGGCTGACAAAGACGGTTCGGTCCTGCGCGCCAAACTCGTCAATGACTTCGGCGACGTACTTGTGTAGATTGCCGTGACCACAGCCGGGACAGTAGTGGGTTGTTAGATGATCGCCCGGTTTGCGATCAAACTGCCCATAGAGACTCTTCGACCTCTGGTAAGCCTTCACGTACATGCTCTGCCTCGCTGGCTAGGATAATCTGTCGCAGGAGATCCTCCGTCGTCGGAACCATTCCGCCGACTCGCGAATAGAAATAGACGGGTCGCCGACCATCGACAGCGAGCCGGACGTCGTCCACCATCTGGCCGTTGCTCAACTCGACGGTCAGAAAACATCGGGCCCATTCCGCTTCGAATGCTATTTCCCGGGCAGGGAAAGGCCACAGCGTCCTGGGTCGGAACAACCCGGCCTTGATGCCTTGCTCCCGCGCACGGTCAACCGCCGTTTTTAGTATCCGAGACACGATGCCATACCCGATGACGATCACATCTGCATCAGCTGTTTTGTACTTCTCGAACATAGCCGAGCCGCGGCTGGCGTTCGCGTACTTCTCCTCGAGATGAATGACGTGATCTTCGAGATCTTCAGGCGTCATGAAGATAGAGGTAATCAGATTTTCACGGGTAGCCGCGTCGCCGTGGACCGCCCAGGCCTTCGTCGGCGGTGTGACCATCGTCGTCGGAAACTCGACCGGTTCCATCATCTGACCGATAAAGCCGTCGGTGAGCACGATGGCCGGATTGCGGAATCTGTCCGCCAGCTCAAAAGCCAGAAAGGTCAGATCGCACATTTCCTGCACCGAGTTTGGCGCGAGGACGATCGTATGGTAATTCCCATGTCCGCCGCCTTTGACGATCTGGTGATAGTCACTCTGCTCGGGCGCGATGTTCCCAAGCCCGGGACCCCCTCGCATTATGTCGACTACCACGCACGGCAGCTCGGAACCAGCCAGGTACGAGAGACCTTCCTGCATCAGGCTAAGACCGGGCCCCGAGGAGGCGGTCATCGTACGTTCGCCGACGGAAGCGGCCCCGTAAACCATGTTAATCGCCGCGACCTCGCTCTCGGCCTGAAGAAATGTTCCGCCGGCCAGCGGGAAATATTTCGCCGCCGCCTCGGTAATCTCGCTGGCAGGGGTGATTGGATAACCATAGAACGAGCGGCATCCTGCCAGTATCGCCGCCTTCACTACTGCTTCGTTCCCTTTGATCAGCTCTTTCGCCATCGCTCTTGATCCTCAAAAAGAATAGGCGGCATTTGGTGGTGGCTGAGTCTGGATCGCAACCGCCCTCGGAGACTCAAGTCTGTATACCGTGATCGCCCCCGGTTCAGGGCAGGCAAAAAAACAGATGCCACAGCCGGTGCAACCCGACCCCAGATAGTCAGCAGGATGATATCCGTGACCATTCAGGCGTTCGCTCAACTGCATCACTCCCGGTGGGCAGGCGGTCACGCATAGCCCGCACCCTTTACACTCCTCCTCCAGGATCTCGACCATCCCGCGGTCTGGTTTTTCGCCACTCATCGCAGCCCCCTTCTCATCGCCTCAGAAGAAATCCCCTCGGTGCGAAGTCTAGGACTTAGTCAATCTCCTGGCTATGACCGACATCACGAGTGGATGTGTCGGCCATCACATGCTGGTCACCGTAGGCGGTTCGAATGAGGTCGCATTCGCAGACCCACATCGGTGGAAGTATGGTGACGGCGGACGTTGACGTGCGATGTGGATGATCGCTGTGCTAAACTGCGGTCTGGTTGGTTGTCCTCAGAACACGCGTGCGTCGCTGGATAAGAGCAACGGAGGAATTCGAAACTTGTTATTCAAGTCCGGTTTGCAAAGATTTTCTATCAATCTATCGATAACCCTCGGGGCAGCAGTCGCTGTGGTCTTTTCTTCGGCGCTCGTTCTGGCGTCCGCCTCGCCCTCCGTCGTATACCAGGAGAAAACCAAGAAGCAATCGGCGCCGCCAGACCCTGCTCGGAAGGATGACGGGAAGGTACCAACCGAAAAAGACCTGGAGAAGGCCAAGAAGCAGGAGGAAGCGAAACCAGCGCAGCTGACTCAGGCTGAAACCGCTATTGAACTGGCGATAATCGCCTATGGCGGGCGCAAACAGATTGGTATAGCGCGTGCCGCGATTCAGGAAGGCGGCACTATTCGTCTTGCAACCGAACAAGGCGACCTTACTGGAGACTACCTCTTGCGCTCGATCAGGAAGGAGAAATCGTCGCAGGATCTGCTCCGGGTCGATCTGGAATTGTCACCGGCAGACAATTCTCAGGGTGACACCCCTCCAATCAAATATGTGATCGGTTTCAACGGTGCGAGCGTGTGGTCCGCGCAGAACGGTCAATACGTCACCCCACGGGCCGGTGCGGATGTAGCGTTCCGCGCTCAATTGACCCACGAGTACATGGCGCTGTTGCGGTACAAAGAGGACGGGTCGAAGCTCGACTATGGCGGGCTCGAGACTGTGATCGGCGTCGACGCATTTGTCATCGATCTGACAACTGCCGACGGTGAAAAGACTCGCTTCTGGCTAAGCACCAAGACCTATCGCGTGCTTCACGCCGAGTACGAGCTGACGCTTGTTGAAGGACAGCCTCCCACGAAGTACCGAATTGACTATTACTATACCCCGTTTAGCGCCGCGGTCGTTCAGAACACTCTGCTACCGGTGCGCAGGGAGATGAAACAGGACGGCAAGTTTGTTCAGGAGATCAAGCTGGCCAATATTACCTACTCCGCGAAGCTCGACCCCGAGATATTCCAGCATCTTCAGGAACAGTGAAGCGCGACCGACTTTAGCCGACTTCCACCCGACACCCAAGACTTCAGGAGTCTCTACTCCTTGAGTGCCTCAAATCAGTTTCGGCTTAGTCACCGTCAAGGTATTCATTAACAGTTAGCCCAACTCGCGTATAGAACTGCGCGGCGAGCGAGGGAATATCATCGACGGACTCGTCCAGGGCAACACGCTCGACCCGCCACATCGGCAGGAATATGTGAGTGAGTCCCATATTCCGTTCGCCGCGAACGATCATCTGAACCCAGTCGTCGAACGTGTTCAGATCTATGCCTCGAACAAAAACGCCGGCCGAATTCAGCTCGCGCAACACGCCCCAGGTCTTCTCCCTCGGACTCTGCAAATTGACGATCACGGGCGCGCCCGGCACAATCCCTGTTCCTGATTTCTCTATCTCAGCCATTTCAGTTCTCGATTCCTTCTACTTCCTATCCCTTCTGATTGACGCCGCACGGCAACTAACAAATATCTACCGCTCCACAATCATCGCGATTCCCTGCCCCCCACCGATGCACAACGCAGCAAGACCCCGTCTCAGATCGCGCCTTCTCATTTCGTAAAGCAAGGTGACCAGCACCCGCGCGCCGCTCGCTCCAATCGGGTGCCCAAGAGCGATCGCACCACCATTGACGTTAACTCGCGACGCATCGAGACCCAACTTCTTCAACACCGCAAGACTCTGAGCTGCGAACGCCTCGTTCAGCTCGAACAAATCAATGTCCCTCAAGTCGAGCCCGGCCTTCTCAAGCGCGCGCTCGATCGCAGGCACCGGACCCATCCCCATGAAGCGCGGATCAACCCCGGCCGAAGCGTAAGAGACAATCTGAGCCATCGGCGCGAGTTCCATCAACCGCGCACGGTCTTCGCTGGCGACTACAACAGCCGCCGCCCCATCGTTAATTCCAGAAGCGTTGCCCGCGGTCACCGTTCCTGCTTTCTGAAAAGCAGGTTTGAGCCTTGCGAGTGTTTCTGCTGTAGTTCCCGCGCGCACGTATTCATCGACTTTGAATGCGACGGCTTCGCCTTTTTTTTGCGCGACCATCACCGGAGTGATTTCTTCATCGAAGAACCCCGCGGATACCGCCGCCGCCGCGCGCCGCTGGCTCTCAGCAGAGAACTCATCCTGCTCCTCCCGCCCTACGCGGGACTCAGCCGCGACGTTCTCTGCGGTAACTCCCATATGGCATCCTGCCATCGCACATGTGAGCCCTTCACTCAACATCGAATCGACAATTTCGTCACTGCCCAGACGGTATCCCCACCTTGCCTTCTTCAGCAGGTAGGGCGCGCGGCTCATGGATTCCATACCGCCCGCAACGATGAGGTCCGCGTCGCCCGCAGCGATTGCCTGCGCAGCAAGCACAACTGCCTTCAAACCTGAACCGCAAACCTTGTTGACCGTGAATGAAGGCACGATGTCTGGAATGCCCGCGGCTATGGCTGATTGGCGAGCCGGGTTCATCCCCAAGGCCGCCTGAAGCACGTTTCCCATTATTACTTCTTCTATGTCGGCGCGATCGATGCCCGCCCGCTCTAACGCGCTTTCAATCGCGACTCGGCCAAGCTCCGTCGCGGGAACATCGGTCAACGCGCCCCCGAATGACCCGATAGCCGTCCTCGCTCCACTCACAATGACTGCCTTGCTCATATAGACTCTGTAGGCGCGGCCCTCCGTCGTCGCCTTTTATCTCAGAACACCGCTTCTTAGTTTATTGAGTGTCGAGGTCGAGCAACTGCCTCACTCCTCGCCGACAACCCTTACATCATCGAATGCCTGGCCCTTCTGGGCAAAACAAACGAGGCCGATCTTGCCGCGCCTGTAAGAGCCATCCTTTACCTCGAATAGTTGTTTCCCATCCACCGAAGCCCTAATCACATCCGCGTCAACCCTTACTTCGATCGCCATCTGGGTGCCGGTGCGATAGCCTCTTGCAATTGACCAAAGCTCAGTGTAATTCGCGCCTTCTCGCATGTCCAATCTGGTGATTGGGCCACCGCTCAAGCCGTCCTGTAAGAACAGCAGGCGATAGAAGTGCTCGGGGTAATGGTAGCGAAACACCACGCCAAACCCGTCATCGTCAGCCGGCATGGCAAGCACGGTCAGCGCGTAGTCTTTCCAATCGGCGTCTCCCGCGACGAGATAAGTTCCGAACCACCGCCCGATGAAATCACCGCGGCGTCCCCAGACATTGCTGGTCTGGTGCAGCCATCCATCGGGCTCAACCTGCCACTGCGACGGCCCTTCGACCGTGTCCGGATCATCCACAACGGTCCAGTTAAGCAACCGCGTATCATGGAACCGCTCGTCCAACAACACGCGGTTCGAGCAGGCGCAAAGCGTGAGCGTGACCGCACCAATCACGAAATGCGCGCAGACGTGCACGAGGAAAACAAGGTGGCGATCATGCCTGGAATCCGATGCCGTCATCAACGAGTCACGGTGCGACTCGAGCAGTCGCGGCTGACGGCTTGCGATGCTTCAGCCTTTCCACTTCGGTCCTGCCTGAAGGATAAGATTGATAAAGAGTGAATGTCTCGACTTGAATGCAGGATAGCGGACTGCCATCCTCTCCGCTCGTATCTATCCCAACGCAACCATTGTGAATGTAAATGCCCCAACGCCGACTGCGCCCCTCACGCGGGAGAAAGGCGGTCGGGGTGTGGCCGAAGAAACATAGCTTGCCGTCGTAGCCCTTAAAGAAGTCGAGATCCCGCGTCCACACTAGCACGTCCGTATCGGTTTCCGACGGATGCTCCCCCGGAACCAACCCCGCGTGAACATAAATCGCCTGTTCATCCTCGTGATAGAAGGGCAAAGCCCTGATGAACTCAACGTGCCCGGCCGGAATCTTGATGTCCGAAACGTCTTTCAACTGCTCAAGCTCAAACCCATACGCCGACAACGTCGCAAGCCCTCCGTTCTCCGGGATGAGCCATTGCAGATCGCCATAATCCAGGCAATCCAGCATCATCTGTTCGTGATTACCGCTGAGCACGACTATGTTCGGGTTGGCGCTCGCAAGCTCGATCACGCGATCGACCACTCCCGGCGCGTCATCGCCTCGATCTATCAAGTCCCCAAGAAAAACGATCTTGTCTCGCGCGACGTCCCACGGAACATCCTCTATCAACTGGTCCAGCAGTTTCGATCGCCCGTGTACGTCGCCTATCACGTAAGTCGCCATCAAAGATTCAACCTTCCTGGTATAAACCAGACAAATGACAATCTCAGTACTTTCCGGATCTACCGATGCCGTCCGCGATCGGAGCGTTTCTAATCTATTAACGAACTCTCAAGATCCCGGCCCCGCAGACCGCACAGCCAGTTTGTTGCCCTCGTCGAAAGCTGCGCCCAGGCCGTCGAAGTCGCCGCTCGCGATACTTGCCCTCGCCCCTTCCAATTCACTGATGACTTCGTCGAGCGCGTGCGTTATTTCATCGGCATTCGTGCGACAGATATGCTCCCACATCGACCAGGGACTCGCCGCCAAACGTATCATCTCCGCAAAGCCTGGGCCGGCAAGTCCCAGGTCGGCGTCGTTTCGGCTTCGCGCAACGGCACACGCCAGTGCCGTAGCCAGCAACTGTGGCGCGTGACTCACCCGAGCAACGGTGCGGTCGTGCTCCGCCGCCGTGAGCATCACGGGTCTTGCGCCAATCCCGCGAACGATGTCTTCGACCACCCGGAGCGCCGCACTTTGCGTGACCCCAGCTTTGTCCACAACCAACGCATACGGCGCGTCCTGAAATAATGCAGCATCGGCGTGCTCGACTCCCGCCCGATGACTTCCGGCCATCGGATGTCCGCCAACAAAGCTCACAGAGACCGGAAGCGTCTCACGTGCGACCCGACAGATCTCGCGCTTGGTGCTTCCAGCGTCAGTAATAATCGCGCCGGTCTTAAGGGAGTTCCCATGTTTACGCAGAAAACTCACGATCGCCCCAACCGGAGCCGAAAGATACAGCAGGTCCGCCTGACAACCGCCGAACGATTCGAACGAGTCTTCGACGTCGTCAATCACGCCGCGGGCTCGAGCCTCATCGAGAACAGCTTTGGTATCCCACCCGGTAATTCGCCCCGAAAAACCGGCGCGACGAACGGCAAGCGCAAACGAGCCGCCGACTAAGCCGACCCCAATGATTGCGATGTGTTTGAAATGCATATTCACTTCAGCAGCGCTTCCTCAACGCCCGGAGCGACTTCGCGATCCACCGCGATTGCGATCAGCCTCAGGCGGTGCATCAACTTCTCAAACTGGTCCGGAAGCAACGATTGCGCGCCGTCACACAAAGCGTTCTCCGGATCATTATGAACTTCGATCAACAACGCGTCGACGCCGGCCGCTACAGCCGCCTGGGCAACCGGCGGGACCTTGTCACGACGGCCCGTCGCGTGGCTGGGATCGGCTACCACCGGAAGATGGGACAGCTTCTTGAACACCGGGATCGCGGCAATATCGAACGTGTTTCTCAGATAGGGTTCGAATGTGCGAATACCGCGCTCACAGATGATCACCTCGTGATTGCCGCCCGACATTATGTATTCGGCAGCGAGCAGCGTCTCTTCGATCGTAGCCGCCGGCCCTCGCTTGAGCAGCACCGGCTTGTTGATTCGTCCGACTTCCCGAAGCAGATTGAAGTTCTGCATGTTCCGCGCGCCGATCTGGAGAATGTCTGCGTACCGAATGAACATTGGAATCTGAGATGGTTCCATCACCTCCGACACGACAAGCAGATCGTAACGATCGGCCGCCTGCCTCATATACTTTAGACCTTCTTCACCGAGTCCCTGGAACGAATAGGGCGACGTGCGCGGTTTGAAGGCTCCGCCTCGCAGGACCTTGGCTCCATTTCGCGATACTATCTCAGCAATATCCATCACCTGATCACGGCTCTCGATCGTGCACGGCCCGGCCATCATAACGACCTCGCGCCCGCCAATGGTGACATCCTTGATGGTGATCTGGGTTCCTTCAGGCTTAAACCCGCGGCTGGCGAGCTTATAGGGAGCGGTTATGCGCAGCACTTCCTTGACGCCGTCGAGCAGCTCAATATCTCGCCAATCGATCTGGCGTTCCCCAACTGCACCCAGGACGGTATGCAACACGCCGGTCGAACGATGAATGTCGAAGCCCAATCGTACGAGCTTGTCTATTACGCCGGAGATCTGCTCTTCAGTAGCAGTCTCGTCCATCACTATGACCATTCCTGATGCCTCTCCTTCTCAACCCTGGCCCTCGGGCCGCGGGACTCTTCGCGTCCTTGCGTAAATCCAACTTACTGGAAGACGTCAATTCGCTCCCCGCAAGGTCTCAACCCTTCGCTCGCTTCCTGCGCTTCCCCGAAATCTCGACCTTTGTTTCCTTTTCAACCGTCACGCGTTCGATGCGACGCGATTCGTCGATTATCCTCTCAAACAATCGCCGAACTGCTGTGCGATCCAACGGCCCGGGGTTGATGCCCGTCACGTGAGCGATGACCTCTCGCTCACGATCTGGCGAGTAGATCGCGAGGCCCAGTTCGCGTTTGATTCGCCCTAGCTCGATAGCACATTGCGAGCGAGCGTTGAGCAGCTTCACCAACTGCTCATCAAGCCGATCGATTTCGTCTCGCCAGTCCTCTATCTTCAAGACAATCCCCGCCAGGAAGCTGCGCTTGTATTGGCGTCCCTCTGGGGCGCCACCTATTGTCTATTGTCCGAAGCGCTGTCACGGTAGAGAGAGGCGCCCACAGAGGGGCGCCCCTACAAGCCTATGATGATACGATTGACGACCACTAGTGTATTCGCGTAAGTCAAAAGCGGCAATGATAACGTGATTTTTGAGAAAGGAAATTTGCGGGTTATCAACTTGCCGGTCGACTCGAAACCAGCCAGCGAGCAAGCGCCCCTACCTTCTCTACCAAGGCAGGATCGCCCGCGTTGTTAGCTATCTCGGCGACGATCCGGCTGCCCACAACTGCCGCATCGGCGTGTTGCCAGACCTCGGCGACGTGCTCAGAGGTCGAAACGCCGAATCCCACAGCAACAGGCAGATCGGTGAATCGCCTGACTCGCCGAACCAGACCCGCGGCGGATTCAGACAGACTCTGCCGGACTCCCGTGACTCCCGTTCGCGAAACCGCGTACACGAACCCGCTGCTCGCTTCGCTCACCAGCTTGATGCGTTCATCGGTACTCGTAGGCGCAACCAGGAAGATCAAGTCGATCCCTGCGGCCATCATCGCGGATCGAAACTCATCTGCCTCTTCCGGGACCAGGTCAGTGGCCAAAACACCGTCAACACCGGAGCCTCGGAGCTCAGTGCCAAGCCGATCGAGCCCAAGTGAAAGAAGGGGATTCAGGTAGCTGAACAAGACGATCGGGACTTCACTCTGCCGCCGGACTCTGCGCACCAGTCCAAGACAGTCACGAACGGTCACGTGATTGGCGAGCGCTCGCTCGGAGGCTCTTTGAATTATTGGGCCGTCGGCCATCGGATCGGAGAACGGCACGCCGAGCTCGATGATGTCAGCTCCGCTGCGCTCGAGTTCGAGCACTATCTGCTCGGTGGCTTCGAGCGTTGGATCGCCAGCCGTGATGTACGGTATGAACCCCTTGCGCCCTTCGCGCTCGAGACTCTTAAATCGTGTTTCGATGCCTGGCATTTGTCGACTCAGTTGCTCCATCTTTTCAGGCTAATACCGAACACAAACGTCACACAGCTTCTCAGAAAATGACCGGGGGGCACGTCGAACCTGTTACCGCGATACCAGCTCGGCGACCGAATTCACATCCTTGTCTCCGCGTCCCGATAGGTTCACTACGATCACCTGCTCACTCGTCATCGAGGGCGCTACCTTTATCACTTCAGCTATCGCGTGAGCGCTTTCGAGCGCCGGAATAATTCCTTCAAGCCGTGCCAAAAGCTGAAACGCCTCGAACGCTTGTGCATCGCTCGCCTTTGAATAACTGATTCGTCCGATGTCGTGTAAATAAGCATGCTCCGGTCCGATCGCCGAATAATCCAACCCCGCCGACACCGAATGCGTGGTCGAGATCTGCCCGTTCTCATCCTGCAGGACATAGCTCCGTGTTCCCTGCAGCACACCCGGCTTGCCTCCGCTGAAACGTGCCGCGTGCTCGCCAAGCGCATCGCCTCGGCCGCCCGCTTCCACGCCCAACATCTGTACGCTCTCGTTGGCGATGAACTCGTGGAACAGGCCGATCGAGTTGCTTCCGCCCCCGACGCAAGCGATCAACAGATCTGGCAAGCAGCCGTCGGCCTCCAATATCTGTTTGCGCGCTTCGCGCCCGATCACCGATTGAAAATCCCGGACCATAACCGGGTAAGGATGGGGCCCCATCACCGAGCCTAGCAGGTAGTAGGTGTCGGCGACGTTTGTCACCCAATCGCGCAGCGCTTCGTTGATCGCATCTTTGAGCGTCCGGCTGCCCGACTCTACCCCGACAACATCAGCACCGAGCAGTCGCATCCGAAAGACGTTCAACTCCTGCCGGCGCATGTCCTCGGTGCCCATGTAGACGACGCACTTCAAGTTCATCAACGCGCACACCGTCGCGGTGGCGACTCCGTGCTGGCCAGCGCCGGTCTCGGCAATGATTCGCGTCTTTCCCATCCGGCGCGCAAGCAACGCTTGCCCGACTGCGTTGTTGATCTTGTGAGCGCCGGTGTGGCAGAGATCTTCGCGTTTGAGATAGATTCGCGCGCCACCAAGATGATCGGTCAGCCGTTGAGCCAGCATCAGAGGCGTTGGCCGCCCGACATAGTTAGCCAGCAGGTATTCAAGTTCGCGATGAAACCCAGGGTCGCGTTTAGCCGCTTCATACGCCGCGATCAACTCATCGAGCGGATGCATGAGCGTCTCGGGAACAAATCGCCCGCCATAAGAACCGAAGTGTCCCGAAGCGTCTGGCTGTCTATAGGACTTTTCACCTTCGACTTTGCTCATAAAACGATCTCGTTCGACGTAATTTGTCCGACAAACTGAAGGTTGTCGGACAATCAGGACGCCGTCCTGCGATCCTCTTCACTGGCTATCAAAGCATTAGCTCGCGCGACAATGGCCATAAATCGTCGCAGTTTGCTCAGGTCTTTTCGGCCAGGCTCGGCTTCGACACCACTGCAAACATCAATCGCCGCCGGTTTCACCTGGGTGACCGCATCCCAGACATTCTCCGTCGTAAGCCCGCCCGCCAGAATGATCGGCCCCATACGTTTCGCCTCGATCGCTATTCGCCAATTGAAACTTCGCCCTGTGCCCCCATAACTGCCCTCTCCGCTCGAGTCCAGGAGAATCATGTTAACTCGATAGTCGTCGATCAAGCTCAGATCGAAATTCTGCCCGACACGAAGGGCCTTGATCGTCTTGACCGGGCTGAGTTGGTCACAGAATTCCGGTGATTCGTCCCCGTGCAATTGAACCGCACTCAGACCCAGCTCAGCAGCGATGTCCTTGATGCGGTTCGCTTCCTCGTTCACGAACACACCCACGATACAGGCGGTCGGCGAGACACCCTTGATCACTTCACCCGCGGTCTGAGGTTCGATATACCGGGCACTCCGCGGCCAGAAGTTAAAACCAAGCGCGTCGGCGCCTGCGTCGACGGCCACCTGCGCTTCCTCCAGAGTCCGCACTCCGCAGATCTTTGTCTTCACGCGATTCATACTTGTTGGGTAGCCTCAATCAATCCCCTGAGCGCATGGCCGGGATCATGGGCACGCATCAGGTGTTCTCCCACCAAAAAGCCGCTGAACCCCGCGGATCTGAGCCGTCGAATATCGTGCTCCGAGTTGATGCCACTCTCGCTGACTAGAATCAGGTGTTCCGGGGCGAGGGGCGCAAGTCGAGTTGAGGTATCAAGATCAACCTTAAACGTGGTGAGATCTCGGTTGTTGATACCAACAATCGCTGCGCCCGCTCGCGCCGCGCGTTTCATTTCATCGACGGAGTGAACCTCCACCAGGGCGTCGAGTCCAAGCTCGCTTGCCAATCCGATCAGTCTGGCCAGCAGGTCGTCGCCGAGTATGGCAACGATCAACAAAACCGCATTGGCACCTGCCAGGGCGGACTCGTAGAGCTGATAATCGTCAAATATGAAGTCCTTCCTCAGAAGCGGGAGTTCCACGCACTCTCTAATGCCTTCGAGATGTTTGAGCGAGCCGCCAAAGAAATCCTCCTCACAAAGAACCGAAAGCGCTGCGGCGCCGCCGATCGCATAGCTCTCCGCTATGCGCACCGGCTCGAACTCCTCGCTAATGATTCCCTTTGACGGCGAACGATGCTTGATCTCCGCAATGATATTCGTCCTGTCCGGGCGACGCATTGCCGCAGCCAATGATCGCTCTCGAGGCAATCTCGGTATCCCAAGCGCATTTCGGGTCATAAGCTCGAAAGGCACGCAGCGCTTAGCCGCGTCCAAACGTATGACTTTCGCCTCGACGATTCGATCGAGAATTCCGCCCGCACTTAACACCCCTGATGGTTCGCGTCGTGTTTTCACAGTTCGTGAAGTCTTCGCATCTCTGCGTCTCTTGCCTAAACGCCATTTCGCGGAACGTCGCGAAGAACCGAGAACACGCCGAGTCAAAGCCTTAAGAAGTTCTTTAGCAGCTTCTTCCCGTGCTCGGTCATCACCGACTCCGGATGAAACTGAACACCCTCGACCGGAAACTGGCGATGCCTTAACCCCATAATCAACCCGTCAGGTGTCGTAGCCGAGACCTCCAGCGAATCGGGCAGATCCTCCTTTTCGACTATCAGCGAGTGATAGCGCGTCGCCTTAAACCGATAAGGCAACCCACGAAAGATCGTCGCCGAGTCGTGACATATCTCCGACGTCTTGCCGTGCATCAAGTAGGGGGCCCGAACGATGCGGCCGCCGAACGCCTCGCCGATAGCTTGATGTCCGAGACAAACTCCGAGGATCGGTATCTGACCCGCGAATGCGCGGATCACGTCGATTGTCACTCCTGCGTCGCTCGGAACGCCGGGCCCGGGCGAGATGAGGATCCTCTCCGGCTTGAGATTGCGCATCTGAGCAATCGAGATCGCGTCATTCCGATAGACCACCGGCTCAGCACCCATCTCACCAAGATACTGAACAAGGTTGTAAGTGAATGAATCGTAGTTATCTATGACCAGAATCATGCGATTGGTCCGCAGTCCGTGGTTCGGAGTCGTAGATCAGTTCGTTTACACGCGCTGCGCCGAGGACTACGGGGCACTGGCGACGGACTACGGACTACGGACGGTTCCTCTAATGCACGGTGATTTTTGTGATTTCGATTCGCTGCTTTGGCTTATCGCCGTCGACTTCGGCGCCGGCGATCTTGTCGACGACATCCAACCCTTCGATAACCTTTGCGAAGGGTACGTCCTTGCCATCGAGCGCTGGGTTATCCTTCGAGATGACGAAAAAATACCAACTCGTAGCGCCATCCGCGCCCTGACGCATCGAAACCGTGCCGCGCTCCTGTTTTAGATCACTCTTCTCCGCGGGTATCGGCCAGAGGCTGAACTGCCGCTTCCGATTCGGGCTGTCCTGCGGCCAGTCTACAAGACTCCCCACTTCCAGGAAGTACTTTTGCGAAACACGAAAGACGGTCGTGCCTTCATACAGACCCGCCCGCACGTACCGAACAAAGGCTCGCGTAGTGTTCGGCGCCGCCTCCGGCAGGAGTCGCAGCGTTATGTTGCCGAGAGACGTTTCGATCGTCGCGCGCATCGCCTTCATCTGATCGAGAGTTGGTGTCTTCTCCCGAATCGTGACCTTTTTGATTTCGATTCGCTCAGTAGCTATGCCCGCGGCGTTTGCACGGGAAGTCGAAATGCTCGTAACGACGTCCATGCCTTCTGCCACGCGACCGAACACCGTGAAAGTCGAGTCGAGATTTGCCTGAGCCGGCCCGGCGTTCAACACGATAAAGAACTGAGAGCCCGATGTGCCAGGCTTGACATCGTCCGAGCCCGCACGCACAGCCGCAAGCACAGAAGACACCGCGCCCGGAAGATGCTTATTCTTGTTTACCTCGTCGGGCAGCCCGGCGTTCAGCCCCCCGGTGCCGTATCGCGAGCGGTCCCGTGGATTCTTCGAAAGCGGATCGCCGCCCTGGATCAGACCATATTTGACAAGCCTGTGGAACGTAGTGCCGTCGTATGCCCCGGCCCGTGCGTTCTTCACAAACGACTCAACATGTCGCGGCGCGTCCTCCGGGAACAATTCGATAACGATCTGACCGTTGGATGTGTCGAGCACCGCTTCCAGGTTGTCATATTCGCCACCGGCAGTTTTGGAGACTGACTCCCACGGGATGGCGCATTTCGCCGGTCGTTCGAAGCTCCACATCCCAAGGGCTAGATACGCAAGCGTTACGCTTATGATCCCTACCATACGCATCGCAGGCTCTCCCCAGAAAAGACTGAGTGCTGATTGTCGCGCAAATCTGTTCGGCGCACAACAACGCCTGTAATCAAAAAAAGGCCCGCCGAGCGGCGGGCCAGAGTAAAGGGTTGCCATGATGCCAGAAATCTTAGGGACTAAAAGACGGCGCATAAGCGCCAGCGAGTATTAGTGCGATTCACTCCTTAGCCAACGAACTGCAAGCGCAAATCCGATCAACGCTATTACCCCTTGAATCAACCAAGCCGTCACCAACTGAGCTTCGGGCGAGATCCCATAACGTTCCGCGATGAACGCGTGCCCTCTGGCAACCACTACGGATACGCCGCTGAATAAAGCAAACGCCACGAGCACGCCAACACCAACCAAACGGCTTCCGTGCCTACTATCATCTTCCTGCAAGCTTGCTCGCCAGGGGGCCCATACAGCACCACGAGAGCATTGTGCGCCTGAGTAACCGGTCATCTCTGCACGCTCCAAAAATCCGTTCATCGCTTGCTCCGTTGTCCCGAATTGAAGTCGGGGGCTGTTCTACGTTTAGACATAAGGGCAAAGGTGATGCCATTCAATCTCCTGTATCACGTATCGTAGTTAAATCCCGGAGATGACTGCGTTTGGATCGTCCCTGCCGAGAGATGACGTCGAGAGCGTTTTGGTGCTGTTCGGTCACGTTGCTTGAAGCGGTTGATTGCCATCCGTCATTCAGAACGCGACGGCTTGCTTTTCAAGGAGGGAATATATGAAATGGCTGGTGCATCAAGGGATCGAACGCATCTTTCCGGCGGGAATTCTGATGGCAAAGACTGGCTGGGACAAAAAGACATGGGCGGGCCTGATGCCCAACGGTATCGGGCAAGTCAAACCCAATCACTACGGGGAGATCATAAAAACGATCTGGCGTAACAGGGATGAACTGCCCTTCGCGCTTCGCATCCTGACGAAGGGAGTGTGCGACGGCTGCGCGCTTGGGACGACCGGCATCCACGACTTCACGATGGCCGGCGTTCATCTTTGCATGATCAGGCTCGATCTGATGCGTCTCAATACAATGCCCGCGCTTGATATCAGAGCGCTGCTGGATGCGAACGAGCTTGCGAGGATGTCCGCCGCCGAGTTGCGCGAGCTTGGCCGCTTGCCTTACCCAATGATCCGGCGGCGAGGCGAAAAAGGCTTCACGCGTGCGAGTTGGGACAAAGCAACCGACGAAATAGCTGTGCGTTTTGCGCGCACCGACCCACATCGAATGGCCTTCTATCTGACTTCGCGTGGGTTGACAAACGAGGTCTATTACGTAGCGCAAAAGGCGGCGCGATTCCTTGGCACAAACAACGTCGATAACTCTTCTCGCATATGTCACGCTCCTTCGACCGTCGCGCTGAAACAGTCGCTCGGGGTCTCAGCTTCAACCTGTTCATACAAGGACTGGATAGGCACCGACCTGATCGTTCTCTTCGGAAGCAACACTCCCAACAACCAGCCGGTAACGACCAAGTACATCTATCAAGCAAAAAAGCTGGGCACCCGCGTCGCAGTCATCAATCCGTATCGCGAACCCGGGCTCGATCGCTATTGGATTCCATCTGTGGTCGAGAGCGCGCTGTTCGGGACGCGAATCGCCGACTCTTTTTTTCAGATCCACACCGGCGGAGACAAAGCTTTTATCGCCGGAGTGATCAAGCACTTGATAGATCAGGGCTGGATCGACGACGAGTTCATCGCAGCTAAGACGACAGGGCTCGTTGACCTGAAAGCGGCTCTGGCAGATTATTCGTGGGAACTGCTGGAAGCAACCTCGGGGTCGACCCGCAATGAGATGCAGCGGTTCGCGAAAATGATCGCCGATGCAAAGACCGCGGTTTTTGTGTGGTCGATGGGGATCACTCAACATCGCGATGGTGTAGCGAATGTCCGGGCCATCATCGACCTCGCGTTGACGCGAGGGTTTGTCGGCCGCGAAAAGTGCGGACTGATGGCGATTCGCGGGCACTCTGGCGTCCAGGGAGGCGCCGAGGTGGGAGCAGTCCCGAATCAGTTTCCCGGCGGCGTCGCCGTGGACGCTGCGGGCGCTGAGAAGTTTTCCAGGTTGTGGGGATTCGATGTGCCGGACTGGCTCGGGTTGAACGCCGTCCAGATGATCGACGCTGCTTACAAGGGCAGTCTGGACGCGCTCTATCAAGTGGGCGGCAATTTTCTCGAGACGTTACCGGAACCCGATTACGTGCGCGAGGCGGTTGAACGAATCCCACTGCGAGTCCATCAGGATATCGTGCTCAGCCCGCAAATGATGGTCGAGCCCGCAGACACAGTTGTCCTGCTTCCCGCGCAGACTCGCTACGAACAGCGCGGTGGAGGGACTGAAACGTCAACCGAGCGGAGAATCCTCTTTAGCCCCGAGATCCCGGGCAGGCGAATCGGCGAAGCACTGCCCGAATGGGAGATCCCAATGAGGATTGCCGAAGCCGCAAAACCTGACCGTGCTAAGCTCATTCACTTCGACTATGCCCAGGAGATACGTAACGAAATAGCTTTAGCCGTTCCCGCGTACGAAGGCATAGAATATCTGATTGCCGCAGGTGATCAGGTTCAGTGGGGCGGCGAACGCTTGTGTGAAGTACCCGGCGAAGACGGTCGTTCAGAGACACAATTCCAGATGCCTGATGGCCGCGCGAGGTTTTCTGTCATCAGGATCGAGCAGGAAGCGCTCAGTTCAAAGTTGAGGTTGTCGACGCGCCGCGGTAAGCAGTTCAACAGCATGGTTCATAGAAATCTTGACCCCTTGACCGGGGCGCGTCGTGAAGATGTGCTGATGAGCAAACATGATGCTGAGCGAATTGGGGTGGCGGACGGCGACCGTATTCTACTCACAAGTGCCGCCGGGCAATTGAGCGGATGTTGCCTGGTCGCGCCGATCGCCCCCGGTAATGTTCAAGTCCATTGGCCTGAAGGCAACGTTTTGATCGAACGAGGAGTGTCCGATCCGGAGTGCGGAATCCCTGACTTCAACACCGAAGTCGAGATCGAGCGAATAGCTTAGTCCGTGGCATCTTTGCGTCTTCGCGGCTTTGTTTGCGCCCTACGCGAAACGCCACCCGGTGCCAACGAAATGAGGACGACGATGATACTCATCCCTCTCTTTCTCCCGCTGGCTTTGCTTCTCCCGCCGTTCGCACTGCAGAAGCCTCCGAAGCCAACCTACGAAGTCTACGCCATTAGTTACGCGATCATTCCGGACTTTTCGGTCGCTGGCCTGGTAGCCGGCGCCGACCGCTCCCGCAAGCTCGACATTCAAATGATGGTGTGGCTCTTGAAGGGCTCAAACGGCGCAAATGTCCTGGTTGATTCCGGGTTCTATCACGACAGGTTTCTCAAGCAGTGGAAGGTGAAAGATTTCATCAGACCTTCCGAAGCGATCGGGAAGCTCGGACTCAAGCCGGAGGACATCAGCGATCTGATCATTACCCACATGCACTGGGATCACGCCGGCGGCGTGGATCTGTTCCCGAACGCTCAAATCTGGATCCAGCAGGACGAGTACGCCTACTACACGGGCGAGGCATGGCGAGAGGGCGGCTCACACGGCGGGATTGACGCCGAGGATGTCCTGTCGCTTGTAAAGGCGAACACTGAGGGCCGCGTCCATCTTGTAAAGGGCGATGACCAGGAAGCGATCGACGGCATCAGGTTCTATACAGGGGGCCGGCACACCCACGCTTCACAGTATGTGGCGGTGAGCGTGAAGGCTGGAACTACGGTCATCGCGTCAGACAATTGCTATCTCTATGAGAACCTCGATAAACATGTCCCGATCGCTCAGACTCTGGACGCGGCTTCAAACTTGAGGGCTCAGGATCGGATGAAGCAGTTGGCTTCGAGTCCCCGTCTGATTGTCCCCGGGCACGACCCGGCGGTGTTCACGCGCTTTCCTGCTCCGGGAAACGGCGTGGCCAAGATTAAATAGACTGAAAATCTGGCGGATGTCGGCGAATAAAGCGATGTGATCCGCCCAAACGCGAAATATGCGAGTCAGGCGTTTTATAGGGGGACATACAAATCGACGAGCATGAACAAGAACACTGCGTTCATGTTCTGTTTCATCTCAAAGAGAAGCCGGGACTGAGGATTCGCAGCCGCTGACGCAGACTAGCCTGTGACTAAAGGATCGAGTCCAGAAACTCACTCGCTACTCTATTGCTCTCAGCTGCCGAGCCGCTCTCACTATGAGGGCTGTGGCCGCCGCCTTCGATGATCTCGATCCTGGTGCCGGGTAGTTGGGCCCGAACAGCCTCAAGCTCCCCCGGTTCGGTGCGAGGATCACGGGAGCCATGAACAAAGAGCGTCGGCACTCGAAGCTGAGACAACTCGCCATCATAAAGATCATGCGTCGCGTGCGTTGCTTCGTCCGCGATGCCCGTCCAGGCATTCCCGTTCATCACGATCAGTCTCCGCCAATAGTCTTCGCCGTGCTCTCGAGAGAGCGTGCCGGCCACCCGGTCACCAAGAAGAGCGGGGTCACCGGACATCACCTCGAAGAACTCTCTCGAACCGGGCTTCACTCTGTAAAAGTGAAACGCCTCGAGGATCAGACCGCAGATTCGATCGGGCGTAGCGAGTCCTATCTTGGCTGCGATCACCGCTCCGTCACTGTGTCCCCACAAGACGGGTCGCTCGATGCGCAACGCATCAAGCAACCGCACGGTTTCAACGGCAGCGCGCGCGTGAAAGTCGACAGGAACATGAGACAATCTAGACGACCGGCCATAACCGGTGCGATCGGGAATGATGATTCGGAAGCGATCTCCAAACGCACCTATCTGGCGACCGAAAGGATAAATCTCGTAGCCCCAGCCACCGTGCAGAAACACGAGAGGGTATCCCATTCCTGTCTCGCGATAATGAATCTCGACCGGAGCACTCTTCGTAGCCAACGGTGATTCATTGATGGTAATGAACGGCAAGTGTCCTCTCTCTGCGTCGCCCGATGTACCTGCGTGCTGCATACAGTACAGCGTCCTTGCTACTTGTTCCACCGCGCATATGTCATTCGGGTGCGTGTGATATCCTGCAATTGAGTTCACCGGGCACTCGCAACGAGGTCTGTTGCTTGCAACGATTCAGACCCTGCGCTATACATTGCACTCCAAAAATGCTGGAGGTCTGATGATGCGATCACTCGCAGTTGCCGTCCTGTCGATTTACGGTTTGTTCCCGTCGACAGTTCAATCGCCAGTCCCAGTCGCAGACGAACCGCGACATCATATGAAGTTCCAAAACGACTATGTCAAAGTCTTTGATGTAGTCGTCCCGGCCGCCGATGCAACGCTGTTTCACATTCACGCGAACGACTACGCCTTCGTCTCGATCGGCGATGCCGCCTTGAAGGCCGAGGTGCTCGGCGGGCAACCGGGCGATCTGATTCTGAAGGACGGCGAGGCCCGATTCACCAAAGGGCCGATCACTCATCGCGTCACCAACGTAGCCGCAGCTCCCTTTCGCAACATCACTATCGAGATCTTAAAATCTCCCGGTCCTGTGGGGGCTTCGACTCCGGACACCTCGCCGGGTCACTCGATCGTATTGGAGAACGACCGAGTGCGCATTGAGCGATTGATCCTCGAACCCGGTCAGTCGACGAACCTACACACCCACAACCTCTCGGCTTTGAGCGTTTTCCTCACTACGTCCAAGATTCGCGTCCAATCACCCGGCGCGAAGGTTGAGACGCTTGATTACAAGCCAGGCGATTTCCGCTGGCGTTCCGCGCCGGTTACCCACTCAATCAAGAACATCGGCACCACCCGGTTCGAAGCCGTGGGGATCGACTGGAAGTGAAGACCCGAATGTCCCGTCGCTCAACCCCAAAGTCAATTGCTTTATTGCAAGGGCAGATCATCGATTGTTGCCTATGCCCCAGACTAGTCCAGTGGCGCGAGAAGGTCGCTCGCGAAAAGGTGAGACGCTTCGCCGATCAGGACTACTGGGGCAAACCCGTCCCCGGCTTTGGCGATCCGCGGGCGCGTTTGCTGGTGTTGGGGCTCGCGCCCGCCGCCCACGGAGGGAATCGAACCGGGCGTGTCTTTACCGGTGATCGAAGTGGAGACTGGCTTTTTCGAGCACTGCACAAGACGGGGTTTGCTAATCAACCGACATCGATCGATCGCGATGATGGACTCTGCTTGCGGGACTGCTATGTCACCGCCGCAGTTCGATGCGCACCACCATTGAATAAGCCCTTGCCTCAAGAGAACGCTAACTGCAGACCGTTTCTTTTGAGCGAGCTTGAATTGCTGGAGCGAGTCCTGGTTATCGTCGCGTTGGGCCGATTCGCGTTCGACGCTGCGATTGCTTCAATCGGACTGTCCGAACCTTCGTCGCGGCGACCCAAGTTTGTGCACGCGGCCGAGAAGCGCATGACCGCTGGTGTTACACTGCTAGCCTCGTTTCACCCAAGCCAACAAAATACTTTCACCGGCAAGCTGACCGAGCCGATGTTTGATCGAGTGTTCAGCCGCGCTCGTAACATCATTGACGAGCATTGAAGGCGGCGACAGCCCCTGATATAGTCTCTGCACGATGAACGTCCGCCGGTTCATAACAAGCGCCGCCATCCTTCCGCTGGCGATATTGATCTACTCGGTAGGCGCGCTTCCTCAACAGGGACAGGCAAACGGCGGATCAGAAAGATCGGAGCCCGTTTATCTGGGCGAGGCGATCGTCCTCTCGGATTTTGACGCCGACGGTTTAGTTGATGAGGCGAGGATCGAAGGCTCGGCATTTCGCAAGAGCGTCGGAATCCTGCTCAGCGGTACAGGGAAACGGTCATTTCTCCACTTCACCACGAATCGCATCGTTCACGGATCGCTCCTCGCAAAAGACATCGACAATGACGGCATAACCGACTTGATCTGGACCGATAACTTTCGACGGAACAATGTCCTGGTGTGGCTCGGTGATGGCAGCGGCCGGTTCGAACAACGTGACTCCAGTGAATACCATCGAGAATTCGCGTTCGGGAATACGGCCGTCGCTGAGTCGGACAACTCGAATCAAGAGACTGCAATCAACTTCGAGACTAATCCACCGCTGGATCAGGCACTCAACCCGAAGTACCTGGATCACGCCGCGACCGCGCGCCCGAGCGACTATTCAGATCGGCTCGCGTCGACATCACCTGCGTTGAGCCTTCCCTCTGGCCGTGCCCCTCCGCTTCCTCTCGCCTGAGCTCACTCTTTTCTCGATTGAAGCCTCCCGGAGGCGGCGCGCGTTGTATTCGCGCCCGCCGGGGCTTTTCTGTAACACCATTTATAAGTGCGGTTCGCGCCACTGAAATGCGGTTAAATCGGCTTTCGCCAGGGTTTGGAAGGGTCTCCTCGCCCGGATCGATGCGGGCTCGACGGCCTGAATCCTTGTGGATCAGGGGAGAGGTCACGGGGTCCATCGTCTCGCCCCAAATCGATCCGGGCAAGGAGTTCCTTCCACCATGCGAAAAGAGCGAATTTCCTCGGTACGATCCGCTCATTCGATCGAAGGGCGGCCGCGAATAGCCGTTTAACGTTGGCGAGAGCGGAATGCGGCCTTAGCCTCGAGCAAACACGTCATGAGCGTCGGCAAGTTCGCGGGCCGCCGGTGTGACAATGGTCTTGGCGTTGATGTGGATCTTCTCGCGTGAGGCAATCGCGCCTTTGACATCTGCCTCGCAGACGAAATCGTAGACCCGCCCATTGCTGGCTGCCGTCGATGTGGCCGCAGACACATCTTGCGGTGCCGGTGATCGATCAAACGACGCTGCGGGAGGTGGGGGGGAATCGCGGACGTTGGTTGAACCGGTTGATGAACGTGCCGATCCGCCAGGAACCGATCGACCAATGCCGCGATCTCGGCGCGATCCAGCGTCACCGCCGGTCGAATCGCGGGGCGCGCAGCCTCGACTGTCTGATTGATTGGCTTGGTTTCAAATGCGATCCGCTTTATGTCTACCAGGTGTCGTGGCGAGATGTTGTCCGAAGTAACGTTCCCTCCCCACGAACCACACCCAAGGGTCATCGACGGTTCGAGGTCGGTCGTGAATCCAATTGCTCCGTGTGTGGAGGGGCTGTTGACGACAACCCGCGATGCGGGCATGCGAATTCCGTATTCTTGCGCCGCGTCTCGACTACCAGTGTGTATCGAAGCTGTGTGCCCCATACCGCCGTAGCGTAAGATCTGCGCACAGCGCTCGCAACCCTCCTCGAAACTCTCAACTACGTAGTAGGCTAGAATGGGCGATAGCTTTTCCATCGACAGGGGGTAGTCGCGTCCGACCCCAGACTGCTCGCAGATCATCGCGCGCGTTCCGTCGGGTATTGTGATTCCGGCCATCCCGGCTATCACCGTGGGGGACTTGCCAACGATTTTCGGATTGAGGGTGTTGGTGGCAGTGGCGACAACGCGCGTTAGAGCATCCTGCTGTTCTGTATTGAGGAAAAAGGCGCCCTCCGCGATGAGCCTCTCCCGTACCTGCGAATCGATGGGCCGCTCAACAACCACAGCTTGTTCTGAAGAACAGATGGTCCCGTTGTCGAAGCACTTTCCGGTGAGTATGTCGCGCACTGCCTTTGTGACATTGGCGGAGCGTTCGATCATCGCGGGCACATTTCCGGGGCCGACGCCAAAGGCAGGTTTACCGGAAGAATAAGCCGCGCGCACAAGTCCTATGCCGCCCGTCGCCAAAATCACAGCGGTGCGCCTGTGTTTCATCAATTCCTGAGTGCCTTCAATAGTGGCAACGGTCATGCAACCAATCGCGCCGGCAGGCAACCCTGCGGCTTCACCCGCCTCGCGCATCACCCGAGCGGTCTCGTTGATGCAGTTGGTTGCGGACGGGTGCGGGCTCAGCACTACTGCATCGCGCGCTTTGATGGCTATCAGGATCTTGAAGATGGCCGTTGACGTCGGGTTTGTCGAAGGGATAATTGCCGCAACTACGCCTCGCGGTGAGGCGACTTCGATGATGCTGTCGGTCTGGCGAACGACCCCGACCGTGCGCATCGGTTTGATGAAGTTATATATCTGTTCGGCTGAGAAACGATTCTTGGCAGCTTTATCCGCGGCCGATCCAAATCCGGTTTCAAGGTGGGCCATCTCTCCCAGGCGGTACGCGTCGTCAAGGGCAACACGCGCCATCGCAGCGACTATCGCATCAACTTGGTCCTGGGCGAAATGCGCGAGCGTCTTTTGCGCCTCGTACGCTCGTTGGACGAGATCTCGGGCTTGCTCGATGGATTTCAGATCCTTGTCGCTGCTCATTACTGAGAGACCGTGGTACGCAGTTCGTGGCCCCATCGTGTGACGACCGCGGCCGTTGGCGGCGGACTAGTGGCGACGGACAACGGACTACTTATTTGACTCGCTCTTTTGAAGGGGTTGACGAAGACAGCGAGCGCTTGCCGTCCTCCGGGTTACCGGGGGTCAACTGACCGCGCGTGCCTCCGGCGATCTGCGCTCCGGAATTGACGATCCCGCTCGCTTCCAGTACCTGTTCAAGTTCCTTGTGCGGGCGGGGTATGACGTGAACGCTTACCAACTCGCCGACGCGCCGCGCCGCAGCAGCTCCCTGCGTCGGTCGCCGCCTTGACCGCGCCAACGTCACCACGCACGAGCACAGTTACGTATCCAGCTCCGATGTATTCGCGGCCAACCAGAATCACGTTGGCGGCTTTGACCATCGCATCAGCCGCTTCGACCGCTGCGACAAATCCTTTCGTTTCGATCATGCCGAGCGCTTCAGTATTCATAGATAAGAGTCCTCCAGGAAATGCGATCGAATTAGGCTCAGGCGCGAGCTTTGGCGAGAGCGCTCACGGAGAGACTGAAACTAACAAAACGCGCACGTGCGTCAAGCACAGGGGCAGCACAGGGGCAGCGGCCAGAAGGCAGAAGGCAGGACGCAGGCGGAAGGCTGTAGCTTGACACCCCTAAGTCCTTAACTTAATATGAGGTTCTACAAATTCCCCCTTCAAACCACGGGCAGGAGTTGAGAGAGGTAGCTCGGCTAATTATGCCGACACTGGGAGAAGAACTCAGACAAAAGCGGGAGCAGCGCGGTATTTCGCTCGCCGAGATATCGGAAGCGACACGTATTGGCACGCGCTTTCTAAAAGCCATCGAGACTGACAATTTTTCCATCCTTCCGGGCGGGATCTTCACCCGGTCTTTCATCCGAGCTTACGCAAAACACGTCGGCATGAACGAAGACGAGGCGATCGGGCATTATCTTCAACAGGTCGCCGGCCCGAGCCCGGAGCAACAAGAGGCCGAGGCGGTCTCCGAACAGTTACCTCTGGAGCAAACAACCAAGCGGACGTCCGGGCCGCCAAAACTGGTCCTTCAAAAACCGTCAGTCGATCCTAAGAGCGCACGCCGATTCGAGCCGGTCACCTTTCGCCAATCACCGTCTCGAACAAGCTGGCCTACAATCGTCATCGGCGCCGGCATCGTCGTATTTATCGTAATCATAGTCATCGCCCTTGTTAAGCAGCTAAATCAAGGAGCAGGCGAAACCGATTCGCCGAGCGCTTCGGTCCCCCAGAAAAGCGCCCAACCGAAGCCCGCAGTTTCGCCAGCCTCTCAACCGAGCTCGCCCACGGGGCCCCCGTCTACCGCGGCCTCGGATGCACCAGCCGATCAACCCCTTGTGGTGAAGCTCGAAGCGGCCACGGGAGATGTTTGGATCAAGTACCAGGTTGACGACGCGAAGGCTACCACCATTGTATTGAAGCAAGGACAGTCTCAAGACCTCCCGCCCGCCCAAACCCAGGTCACGCTGAACTACGGCAACCGGCTGATGCTAAAGCTCAAGATTAATAATCGCGATGCCAACTTCCCCGCTGACACTCCTAAATTCGCTTCGCAGGTGGTCATCTCCCGCGACAATTTTGAAACATACTTTCAATAGAAGTGACCACCGGCCACCGACCCCCGACCACCGACCACCGACCACGGGCCCCCGACCACCGACCACCGGCCCCCGACCACCGACCACCGACCCCCGACCACCGACCACCGACCACCGACCACCGACCACCGACCACCGACCACCGACCACCGACCACCGACCACCGACCACCGGCCCACCGACCACCGACCACCGGCCACCGACCACCGACCACCGACCACCGACCACCGACCACCGACCACCGACCACCGACCACCGACCACCGACCACCGACCACCGACCACCGACCACCGACCACCGACCACCGACCACCGGCCACCGACCACCGACCACCGACCACCGACCACCGACCACCGACCACCGACCACCGCTACTGGCCACTGACGATTCCCTTTGCTAGTATCCAATTGCGAGCTAATCTGCTCGACTCTTGCTTGAAAGGCGCCAAAAAATGACCACCCCGATGAACAGGCCGCTCTCGGAGGTTGATCCGGAGATTGCGGCGACAATCGCCGATGAAGAACGCCGCCTCGCTTACAACCTCGAGATGATCGCCTCCGAGAACTTCGTCTCAGAAGCGGTCCTCGAAGCGATGGGTTCGGTGATGACCAACAAGTATGCCGAAGGCTACCCGGGCAAGAGATACTACGGCGGGTGCGAGTTCGTCGATGTAGCCGAGAACATCGCCCGCGATCGCGCTAAACAGATATTCGGCTGCGAACACGTCAACGTTCAACCGCATTCAGGCTCGCAGGCAAACATGGCCGTCTACCTCGCGGCCCTCAAGTACGGGGACACCATTCTCGGAATGAACCTCGCGCACGGCGGCCACCTCACGCACGGACATCCCCTTAACTTCTCGGGTCGCAGCTACAAGATTGTGCCGTATGGTGTAAAGGCCGACTCCGAACAGATCGATTATGAAGAACTCGAACGCCTGGCGCACGAACATAAGCCGGCGATGATCCTGTGCGGCGCTTCCGCGTATTCGCGGATCATCGACTTCGCGCGGATCGGCAAGATCGCTCGCGACGTCGGCGCCTATTCCATGGCGGACATCGCGCATATCGCCGGCCTCGTGGCCGTCGGTCTGCACCCAAGTCCGGTTCCGCACATGGATTTTGTAACCACGACCACACATAAGACGTTGCGTGGTCCAAGGGCCGGAATGGTGATGTGCCGCGAGCAATTTCAAAAGGAGATCGACCGGGCTGTCTTTCCAACCGTGCAAGGCGGGCCGCTGATGCACGTGGTTGCGGCAAAGGCCGTGTGCTTCAAAGAGGCCATGGAAGCCAGTTTCAAGGACTACCAGGCGCAGGTTATCTCAAACGCGACGGTTTTGGCGCGCGAGCTTTCAAACTCCGGATTCAGGATCGTGTCAGGTGGAACCGACAATCACCTGATGCTCGTAGATGTGTTTGTCAGAGGACTGACTGGCGCGCAAGCAGAGAAGGCTCTCGAGCGCTCGGCAATTACCGTCAACAAGAACGCGATTCCCTTCGACACTCAACCACCGATGAAAGGTTCTGGTGTGAGGATCGGAACTCCCGCACTGACGACTCGCGGGATGGGGGAAGACGAGATGGGACTGATCGCAGGTCTGATCAGCGAAGTCCTCGGCGATCCTGAGAATGAGTCTTTGCAGACCAGCGTTCGCAATCGGGTGAAAGAACTCTGCGAGCATTTTCCGATCTATGAGAATCGCCTGATGCGTAGCCGCGCGCAGGCGACATAGATGGGAAGGGTACTGGCATAAGAGTGGGTCAATAGCGATGAGTACGCAGATCATAAGTTACTACGAGATAGTCGCCCGGCTGCCGGAAGACGCGTCCTTAACATTCCGAGACGTAAGTTGGGATGAATACGAAGAACTGCTCGAACAAGTGGGTGAAGCTCCTGGGTTGCGAATCAGCTACGAGAACGGGAGCCTGCTCGTTATGACCATATCCGCCGAGCACGAGAAGTACGCGTTGTTTATCAATAGTCTGATCGCAGGCATTCGATTGCGGCTACGGATCGACATCCTGGCATTCGGTTCTGCTACGATCAGGAAACCAAGGCGCAGCGCAGGCCACGAACCGGACGCGTGTTTCTATGTTCAGACAGCTGCGCTTATCGGCAACAAGATCCAACTGGACTTCGAGACGGACCCGCCGCCGGATATAGTGGTGGAAGTCGATGTCCACCACGACTCGCGTTCGAGATTCCGAGTTTACGCGGCCCTGGGTGTGCCTGAAATATGGCGGTACGACGGCCAAGCGATGACGATCTACCTCTTATCCGTAGAGGGTGCCGCAGAGCAGGAGTACGTCGCGGGAGACTTTAGCGCAGCTTTGCCAATGCTGAACGCGGCTCGGCTGACCGAGATGATCGAGCGCATGCGCAACGAGGGCGAGCTAAAAGCGCTCTTGGCCTTCGACGAGTGGCTGCAATCGACAGAATGAGGCGGTCTGCGCAACCCCTTGGGCACACCGTGAGGCCGTTCTGAACTGGCATATGAGCAAAGTCGCCGCGTTAGATTCGAACGTGCTGACGTATCTAAGCAAATGGAAGAAGTATTCGGTCCCGGCGGACTAATCGCCCAACATCATCCTAACTACGAATACCGGCCAGGTCAGGTCGAGATGGCCGAGGCTGTCAACAATATCATCAGAGAGGGCGGCTTGGCCCTGATCGAAGCCGGCACCGGGACAGGCAAAACGCTCGCATATCTGATCCCCGCGCTCGCCGCCGGACGCCGTGTTCTCGTTTCGACCGCCACCAAGAACCTCCAGGAGCAACTCCACAAGAAAGACGTGCCCTTTCTTCAACAGATCATCCCACGCGAGTTCAAAGTCACATGCATGAAAGGTCGCTCGAATTACGTTTGCCTTCATCGGCTGAAGAAGGCCGCCGGCACGCCCATGTTGCAAGGACTCGACGAGGTGGATTACTTCGATCAGATTCGGACGTGGGCGGGTGAGAGCGAGACCGGCGACCGGGCCGAGCTGACCGATTTGCCCGAGGATCTTTCGTTCTGGCCGCAGATTGACGCCCGAGCTGATACTTGCCTCGGTCAGAAGTGCAATGACTTCGACGCGTGTTTCATCACCCGCATGCGGCGCGAGGCGCTGGAAGCCGACATCGTCATCGTCAATCATCATCTCTTTTTTGCGGACCTGGCGCTGCGCGGCGGCGACTATGGTTCGGTGCTTCCCGATTACAACACGGTGATTTTCGACGAAGCGCACGAACTCGAAGACGTGGCCGCTTCCTACTTCGGCACCAGCGTTTCTAACTATCGGGTCGTTGATCTTATTCAGGACGCCGGCAAACTCGAGATCAAGGAGGCCGAGCAGCAGGGCGAGCTGCTCAAAGCACTTGCCAGACTCTCTCAAAGATCGGACACGTTCTGGCTGTCGTTCCGCGGAGCAGAGCCCGATGATGATGAGGCAGCGGGGCACACCGAGGACACACAGACCAGCGGCGCGTGGCAATCAACAAGGAGCACCTATCGGCGGCGTACTGGCGCTGCAGGCTCACCTGACGGCCGCTATCCGCTCAGCAACTCGCGCTTTGCTCGCCTGGATCCCGAGGGCAATCTCACGCCGACCGCAAGCGGAGAGGCCTACATTGCTTTGAATAATGCCATCGATCGTCTGACGACATTGCTTGGAGTCGTGAAGGATGCGCCGGCAGAACTGGACAACATCGCAAGGCGAGCGCAGAGCCTGAAGTTCGATCTCGAGTTCATCGTCAGCGGAGACCAGCCGGACTTCGTTTATTGGTGCGAAAAGCGCGGCCGCGGCGTTCATATCAACGCTACGCCGATCGACGTCTCGGGGATACTCGAGGAAAATCTGTTCTTGAAGATTCAGACGGCCGTACTGACATCCGCGACGATGACCGCGGGAGGCAGCTTCGATTTCATCAAGGGACGGCTTGGCATCGGCCAGGCGCGCCAGTTGATTGTCGAATCACATTTTGACTTCAAGAAGCAGGCGGTGCTGTATCTTCCACCTCGCATGCCGGATCCTCGCAGCCGCGATTTCCTCGACGCTTCAGTTGAGGAGATTGTGCAGATACTCGACGCGACTCGCGGGCGGGCGTTTGTTCTTTTCACAAGTCTTGCCTCGATGCGGGAGACGCACGAGCGAGTTCGAGACTTGATCGACTATCCGACATTTATTCAGGGACAGGGCTCAAAGACAGGGTTGCTCGAGCGCTTTCGCAACACCGAGGGCGCTGTACTGTTCGCCACCTCTTCGTTCTGGCAAGGCGTCGACGTCCAGGGCGAAGCGCTGTCGTGCGTGATCATCTCGAAGCTGCCGTTTGCTGTTCCGAGCGATCCAGTGGTAGCGGCTCGCCAGAAGTACATCGACGATCAAGGCGGCAACTCGTTTTATCAGTACTCGGTGCCGCAGGCGGCGCTCACGCTGAAACAGGGATTAGGCAGGCTGATTCGATCGACTACGGATCGAGGAGTCCTATCGATCCTCGACCCGCGAATACGAACAAAGCCCTACGGAAGGGTCTTTCTCCAGAGCATCCCTCGGTACCAGGTAACCGCAAGAATCGAGGAAGCCGCCGCGATCTTCGATGATCCTGACCACGAAGCATATCAGTAGAGCTCCGATATCTCGGAACCTGCGAAATAGTGAATGAGAATCTCGTCATGACCGCGCCCGCGGTCGGCCATCACCGCCGCACCGATCTGGCACATGCCGACGCCATGACCCCATCCCGCACCGATCAAGGTAAATCGCGCGGGATAGTCTGAAAGGTGCCCTTGGACCGCACGGACCACAAACGCCGAACTGTACAAATGCGATCGCGACAGGGCCCGCCGAATCTCCAGCTCCTTCCCGATGACCAGGGTGCGTTTCTCGCCTACAATTCTGAGTCTGATGATCCGCCCTGACTCACCCCGCTCGAGCGGTTGCAACCCGCGGATCCTGCCAAAGTCCACTCCGAGTCGTGAGAGTAGGATCTCACTCAGCTCCTCTTGCGAGCGCTCAACGCGCCACCGATAGAAATCCGGCGTCTCCTGGTCGAACGCCGGCACGATTCGCGCTAGAAGCTCTGGAGTTACAACGCCGCAATATGCCGGCGGCGATGCCGTTATCCATGCTTCGGCATTAGCTTCTGTCGACAGCGGCATCCGGTATCCCGAAGGCTCGAGGCCCGGCACGTCATACACCGAAGTGAGATATGGTACATCCCGGTCCTCCCACGCCGAGCGATAAGTCTCGGTCATTCCTCCGCAGCTCTTGGAATAACGCGCGTCACAGATCTCGCCGTGATAGACAAGGACTTTACCACGCGTGACGCGGACCGCATGAAACGCGGCCTGAGAGAAGGCCTTACCGATGCCCTGATATCTCTGGCAGTGATCGTCAGCGCACACATCGAAGCCGAGATGGCTCTCGCGGTCGTACCAACGTATCAGCTCGCCGTCAGGGTCTTTGTTCCGCGCGCTTGCGTCAGTCACTTTGCTCTCGGGCTTCGTCAACTGGGCCAACAACCAGCTTCGTGAAACCACGGCGTGTGCTCGCAGAAGCTCAGGCGGACACGATGCGCTCATCTCGGAAGAGATAACGCTGACGAGATATGCTTCGAGCGGCAGTTCGTTTATCAAGGCCAGCGAATCGCCGTCCGCCACAAGCTTCAGGGCACCCTGAAAGTGCTGCGACTCCTCCCGCTCCCAGTGAAACTCGATTCCAATCCTGACCCCGTGTACGGTGAAACGACAAGAATCAAAGTCGGACGGAGAAAGCGTCATTTCCGGCGCGTGGGTGACGCCGTTGATCCGGACGGCGCCGTTTTCCGCCGAAGCGATGCAATCGCCTTCGCTCGCTTCTGCGCCACCCCCAGTCACGAAGGCACCCGCAAGCGCAAACCGGACTTCGCGCGCGCCGGCAACCAGACCGATTCGTATTGTCGGCTCTTTATCTATGTTCACCAAGCTGCCCCTTCGGGATCGGGTAACGCGCAGATCTCGTCAACCAGTTCGTTTACTATCTCGCCGTTCATGCTCACTTCCGAGAAGATTGCCGTCGTGCGTTCGCCGTCGATCTTGTCGAAGTGCTGGCGTTCGGGGACGACCACAACGCCGGCCATGTCGATTGCACCCGGGCTAACTACAAGGCGCTCGTCGCCTTCCGCATAAAAGCTCGCGGGCCGGTGTTTCGCGCGCGGGAATAGATACACCGTCCACACCCTGGGGTCATAAGTGCAGACGATGTTGATCAGAGGCTCGGTCTTGTCGGCTTGCAATGCCAGTTCCGTGATGACTTCGTACACCCAATGGGCTACCTCGTCGCGATTGCCCCCGCGAAAAACGACGACGCTTCGACCACAGCCGCCCAGGGTGAACAGCTCAAAGCTGTTTCGCGCGGCTTCTTCGCAATAGTTGCAATCCTCGGCCATCACCGGTTCGTCGTCGTAGAGGCCCTCTTCTATAGGCAACAGTTCCCGCGAGCAGGCCTGAAAGTGAAGATGGTCGGGGGCCGATGCGCCGCATTCCGGACCGTTGTACAACACGAAGTAGCTCGATCCAAGATCGTGCGAAAGCGACAGCAGCGACTCGACGTTGCCCTCGATCCGCTGCGGCACGTGTTCGCGATGAACGATGGAAAGATGCCGATCCAACACCGGAAACGGATTGCAGAGAATGACCAGATCGTCGCCATAGGCGATTCCTTTCTCTTCCTGCGGGAGGCTGTCCGCACACAGAAAACAGCGCCGGTTGCCCACGGATTCCTTGTCTACCGAGGCGCCGGTGCTGCGAATCCGCTGAGCGTTGTGTTGAATTACTACTTCGGACTCTTCAACTCGAACACGCTTCGTTTCGATCTGCGCGAAGGCTTCACAACCTTCACGAAGCAGTGGCCAAGTTTCGCTTTGTTGATCGATCAGCGCGGCTACGAGAGCTTCGAGACTCTGATCGGTCTCGTCCTCCTGATACGCCTGCAGTTCTCGCTCGCCGATTATCTTCTCATCCCAAATCATCGCCCGTTGGTCCTCTTTCTCCCGAGTATCTCGACCGTCCGCAGATGGTCCTTGTAGTAGTCGTAGCGGTTGGCGGTCGCCAGCGGAAGCGCCGCGTCCGAGTTCCCTTCCCATCGCCGGGCGAAGTAGATCGACTCATAGATTCGTCCGATCTCGTAGTCGCGGCTAATCCGCAGCGCCACGGCGTAGTCTTCGCCATAGCTAGCATTCGGAAAACCGATCTGTCGAAGAACCGGAACGTAAAACGCCCGCGGGGCGCCAAGACCGTTGATTCTCAGAGCGTTGTTGCGGCCGTTCTCGCGAGTCCACTCGCGATGGTCGATCAAGCCTGGCGGGATCTCCTGAAGGTCGAAGTTTACGATCTTATAAGACCCGATAACCATCGCATACTCACCCTCGCCAAACCTGGCGATGATCTTCTGAAGCGTGTGTTCATTCGAGTAAAGATCATCCGAGTCGAGCTGCACAGCATATTCACCGCAGTGCGAGGAGTAGATCGCTTCATTCCAGCAGCCGCCAATACCGAGGTCGTAGCGCGAAGGCTTGATGTGAATCAATCGGTTGTCCCGGAATGCAATTTCCTGGAGGAGATCGGTCGTTGAATCGGTCGAGTGATTGTCGACAACGATGACGTTGAACTCTGGAGCTGCTCGCTGCGACAGTGCGCTATAGACCGCTTCCTTGATTGTGCGCTCGCGATTGCGAACCGGGATCACAATACTCGCCCGAACCGGAAATGGCTCTTCGCTTCGCGGGAGCATTCGAAACTCGGGGGAGAGGTACGAGCCGATCCGTTTGAGGTGTTCGGTGGCGACCTGTTCCATCTCGAGTTGATACTCCCGCTGGCGCGGATCAACATAGTCAAACTGGCGCTCGCCCGTCGCTCGAAGATCAAACGGGATCCGCGTGTACAGGGCCTCCGGGATTCGCAGGGTTCTTGAGTCGATTGAGAGTTTTAGCCGCAACTCATAGAGACCCGCCCGGTGCAATCGTTCGTCAACTCGCCCATGGTCCCGAACTGCAACGTCAGCCGCGCGTTTCGAAATCAGGAATATCCCCCCGAAGTCGAAGGCATCGCGAATGCTGCCGATTTGATAGTCGATCAACGGATGGTCCGTTGTCTGATCGCCAATACGATCGCGGAAATCGGAGTAGATCAATCCGGCGCCCGAGTCTTCCGCGGTCGAGACCATCCTTTCGATCGCTAGTTGTCCGAGTTCGACCTGCTCCCCAGGAAGGCACAACAACAGGTAGTCAGTCGTGACGGCGTCGAGCAGTTGATTGATGGCGCCGCCGCTAAAGAAATCACTTTGGATTACACTCGCTTTACTCTGAGCCGCCGGCGAGAGACCGGCGGGCCTGTCGTCCGAACGGCTATTCAACAGTATTCGCGTCACGGCCAGGCTCGCCGCCAGCGACTCCGTAAGCGATCGCGACCAATGTCCCTCTTCGTAATTCAGAACTGCGGTTAGCGTCGGCATAAAGGTTTCAAGAGGATGAATCCCGCGATTTCGTTTTCGCTGACAAACTCGGCAAGTTCCTGCTCAATCACCGCGCCGGCCGTTCGCGTCGCGTGTCGCAGCAGCCGGCGCCACTCGCGAACGACTACAATTCCGGTGTGAAACACATCCAGCGTCTGCCTGGTCGAGACAAAGAGTATCAGATCGCCGGTCTCAATTGACGCGCCGGCTTCCGCGCTACTCTGTGTTGGAAAGTAGCGGAAGGTAGTCGTCTTCGCCGGAAGCCCGGCGATCAGACTGAGCGTGCACGTCTTCTCAACCGCGCCCGGACCAGTCGTAATATTCGTGATGAATCCGCTCTCAGCGTTCCTCGCCCCCCAGTCCGTCATATAGTGATTGCGGCGAACCCAATCAATCTCGCCGTCCTCGTAACGAACCCGGCGCACGATGTCGATGAACTCATCGATCGTTTGAGCCAGCGCCAGACCCAGGACAACCTCGATATAGGTGACACAGTCAAAAGCATTCAATGCGATGCGGAACTCTTCCGGCAACTCGGGCCCGCCAGCGAGCGAGCCTTCAACGTACGGTCGGCCAAGAAAAAGCTCGGAGATACAGTCCATGCGGGCACCAATATTATTCTCACCGGCGGCGTCCTTCAGAATCCGTTCGACCTCTGCCGCGTCGAGTCCCGAAGGAGTCCTGAGGTTTTTCATCAGCATAGTGGGGTTCTATTGATCGCCGGGCCCGTCACTAGAGCGCTACAGTAGTATCTCCGAGTTGCTCGCGGGTCAACCGGGTAATGACCTGTCTCAGCGTCTCGCCGGTCGCCGTAAATGCGAAGTCAGTTGTTTCCTCCGACCAATCGAACTTGAAACTCGACACTCGCGCCGAAACCCACAATTGGCGCACAGAGGAGTTGGGACTCACGATGAACCTACCCGGTTGGCCCTCCTCAAAGGTGACGCTCAGTACGCCGCCTTCCACTTGCACGTCGATCTCATGGTCTTCGGCAAGCTCACCGAAGGCGCGCTCCAATTCCGAAATGGCCTTCTCGGCGTGTTGCTGAAACTCCGTTTCGCTGATTCGTTCGATCATGGCGTCATTATAGACGAACGTCGCCGCTGTTTGCTCGCGATCTCGCGAGGCTATTGATCACATCCAGAGCCCTTCCCCTCCGGGAATTGCCAGAGTGGATCTCAAGTCGCAGGCAACATCCTGTTTTACGTGACCGTTGCTTGTCGGCGCCGCGGCGTCTCCGCTATGATTCTCAATTCTTGAATTCGACGACAAGGAGACAATATGGAGAGGACTTTGATCTTAATCAAGCCTGACGCGATTCAGCGCGGCCTCATAGGCAGGATCATCACACGCTTCGAAGAAAAAGGATTGAAACCGGTGGGCTTAAAGTTTCTGGCGCTTGACGACGCAATCCTGAACGAGCACTACAGTCACCTGGCGGACAAGCCTTTCTTCCCAGGCATCAGACGGTTCATGCAGTTGACGCCGGTCATCGCCATATGTCTCGAGGGGCTGGACTGCGTAGATACCGTCCGCAATTTGTGCGGGATAACCAAATCGCGTGAAGCCGCGCCAGGAACGATCCGCGGTGATTGGGCGATGAGCATTCAAGCAAACCTCGTTCACGCATCCGATTCGATCGAGACTGCCGTTAAAGAGGTCCCTCGATTCTTCAATTCATCTGAGTTGTTCGACTACCAGTCTTCGCTGACACCGACAATCTATTCGGAAGACGAACTGGGATAACAACAAGAGAGAGGGATATGCCGGACACATTCGACATCATCACGTTCGATTGTTACGGCACTCTGATTGATTGGGAAGGCGGCATCATAAGTGCCTTTCAATCAGAAGCCGCGAAGGATGGTGTCGCCCTTCGAGACGATGAAATCATCGAGGCGTACGCCGCTGCGGAGTCGACAGTAGAAGCGGAGCCGTATCTCTCGTACAATCTGGTTCTCGCTGAAACCGTGCGTCGAGTGGCGGCAAGTCTCGGGTGGGACCTTTCGCCTGAACGTGCGATCTTTCTGGCTGCGAGTCTTCCCGGATGGCAACCGTTTCCCGACACGAATCCAGCGCTTGAGCGACTGTCGCGCAGGTTTCAACTAGGGATTCTCTCCAACGTCGACGACGACCTTTTGGCTGTCACGCAAAGACATCTCACAGTAGACTTCGATCTGATCGTGACGGCGCAGCAGGTCAAGTCGTACAAGCCGGATCCCGCTCATTTCAAAGAAGCGCTGCTCCGCGCAGGTCAAAAGCGGCTGCTTCACGCCGCCCAGAGCTACTTTCACGACGTAGTGCCGACGAGCGCGCTCGGTATCCCGGTGGCGTGGGTGAACCGCAAAGGCAGCGAGATCGAACCGGGCGGTCCCACTCCGGCTTACGAAGTCCGGACCCTCACCGAGCTTGCGGATCTTCTCGGAGCCTGAAACCGGAAGCCGTCGTTAATCCGTGCTCAAACCAGAGACAAGAAATGGCTGGTTCAACAACACGAGTCAATAAACCGGCGGCGGCCAGATCCGAAAGTCGGTCCCGCCGCAAGCGGCGTAGCGTAATATTTAGAATACTGCTGCTGATTGCAATCACCCTGATTGCCTATACCGCGTTCGACCTGCTCGCGCCCCGCGCGTCCAGAATGCGCGGCTTCGATCCCAACGAAGTTGCGCGGCTCGAAACCGCGATGTGGCAAGCCTACTATGACAAGCAGCAAGTGCGGCTTTACAGCCAGATGACCGAGCTCCTTCGAAGCCAGTACAACCTCGCTTAATACCACAGCGCGACGTCGCGACCTCTATGTGTGCATCGGCGGAGGCTAGCGCGCCGCGCTGCGAATCGCTTCGATAACTTCGTCGTCACCAGGTCTAAAGATAGGAACCACCGATCTGCGGTAGCGAATCACACCATTCGGATCTATAACGATTACCGCGCGCTGCGAGCCGCCAAAGAGCGATCTCACGTTGTACAACCTGGTCACTTCCCCTCGCTCATCTGCGAGCAATCTCTGTGGCAGATCGTGATGGTCGGTAAAGTGCTTGTGAGATTCAACGCTAGCCACCGATATAGCGACGACTTCAGCGCCGGTTGCCTGGTAGTCAGCCCATCTGTCGCGCATGCTGCACATCTGCTTTGTGCAGACGGGTGTCTCATCTCGAGGATAAAACACAAATGCGACGACTTTACCGCGATGGTCCGACAACCGCCAGGTCTGGCCCTCGCCGTCCTTGAGTTCAAACTCCGGCGCCAATCGCCCTACTTCAGAGCCTACCTCGGGTTGTGATGCTGTTGTGCTCATGGTCTTAATAACCGCCTTTCTGCGGACTGAGGATCAGTGCAGCCGCAGTTCAAACTTACTTGCCAATGGCACCGTGCTTGCGAAGGATCTCAATTGTGCGATCGATCGGCAGAGCCTCTACCGTTCGCCCGCGCCCGGTCACCGTCGTAGCTCGGAAGAGCGAATTGTACACTGCTTCTTCGGTCGCTTCGATTACCGCCAGGAACAGCGGCGACATAGCGTCGTTGGACACCAACTGTGTGTCTCGCGGTGCATAGGGATTCTCGGATGCGGTCCTCGCTCGAATTCGCAGCCGAGGCGCGGTCGAGAACGCAATCGCATAGTCGCCGCTCCCGTTGCTTGCCGCCGATCCGGTGCGAGCCAGCCCCATCATCGAGCGCGCCGCCATTCTTCTAAGATTCCGAGCGTCTACCGGCGCGTCAGTCGCGATAACGATGATTACCGAACCATCCGCATTGTCAACCGAGCCCGCGCCATCGCGTACTGCGGGTGATCTGGTTTCCTGCTCAAGCTCCTGCTTCAGATAGTAGCGACCCAGCTCCCGCCCTACCGGAGCCCCGGCTATTGTGAGCACGCCGCCGAAGTTCGTTTGAACCAGGACGCCGACAGTGTAGGCGCCCAATGATCCCGGCAGCCTTCGGGACGAAGTACCGATCCCTCCCTTAAACCCAAACGCCACCGTGCCGGTGCCGGCGCCCACCGTTCCTTCCTGAACAGCGCCGCCCTTCGCGCTTTTGATCGCATTCAACACATCGTTAGGAGTGACATGACGGCCCCGAATATCATTCAAATAGCCGTCGTTCGTCTCACCAACAAGGGGATTGACGGATTGAACGTCTTCGTTGCCAGGCTGTGCGAGCACGTAGTCCAACACGCCGTCAGCCGCGCGCGGCACGCTCAAGGTTGAGGTGAGCACGATCGGTGTCTCGATCTCTCCGAGCTCGTTGACTTCGAGTTGAGCCGGCCAATTTACCAAACGCGTTACCGATGAATACGGAGCCGGGCACTTTCTCTCGAAACAGGTTTCCGGCGTGCGGCAAGATTGCGGTTACTCCGGTGCGAACGTCATCTCCTCTAATGATCGTCGTGTGACCGACTCGAACCCCGTCCACATCCGTGATTGCGTTGAGCGGTCCGGGCGGAATCACGCCAATCGAGAGTCCGATGTCTCGCACACGCGGCCGCTCGTTTTTTTGCATAGCCCATCCCGCGCAACTCAGACACAGCGTAAAAACAACCAGAAGCGATTTCAATTCTTCTCCCCGAAAGAGTCGGACAAGCTTCATTTCGTGGTTCGATTGAGCATCAGGCGTTTTAGCGTCCGGCCTCAAAATTACTAGTGATTTCCGCGCACCCATGATTTATCATTTCAGAGCTGTCACTTCAATGATGGATACGAGATTGGCCGGTTAAGGATCTCTCGGATCCAGCCCCCCCGCATCCGCTCCCGAGTACTTATCGAGTCATCATTTGATCCACCGGCGCTGGTTGTGTCGCCACGCGATGCCGGCGCAACAAGGCTTGGGGAGGCCGGATGCTTCAATTCTTATTCGACGAGATTATCCAAAGCGCGCTTATCAACGAAGGTCTACTCACCCAGGATCAGCTTACAAGGGCGCGGGCTCTCACGGATCAACTCGGCGGCCAGACAACCATCGGCGATGTCCTGCTCGACATGAATCTGATCAGCAGATCCCGGCTCGACGAGTTCGTGCGTCGTCATCGCAACAGGCTCAGCATCAGCGATATCCTAATCGGCCGGCGGTTGGTGACCGACGACGACGTGAGGTCGGCCCGGGAGATTCAGCGCAAGTCCGCGCCCAAGTCGAAACGAATCGGAGAAACGCTTATCGAAATGGGGTTGATTGAGGAGCGCCACGTCGTGGAGGCGCTATCGTACAAGTTCCATCTCCCCATCGCCGACCCGGACATTACCGAAATCGACTTCGAGCTTGTCCGAAAAGTATCGCTCAAGTACCTTCGGCGGCAGGCGGCGCTTCCGACAAAGCTCGAATCGGGCGAGTTGCACCTGCTGGTCGCCGACCCGACCATGACCTCCTTCATCGAAGAAATCGAACGGCTTTTTGCATGCCGCGTGCGGCTGTCGCTGGCGACCAGTGCCACGATCAGTCAAAAGCTCGATATGGTCGATGCGTTGCTTCAAAGCAAAGACGCCGGAATCTCCGACTACCAGAAGGTCAAGTACCACACGCTCGAGGCCCAGACCACGCCTACAGGCGAAGACCGCGTCATTCAGATGGTCGATCAGCTGATAAGGTCGGCGATCGACGAAGGTGCCTCCGACGTTCACATCGAGCCGATGGCTAACAAGCTACGTATTCGATACCGCATCGACGGCGTCCTCATTCACAAGCTGGACTTCCCGCGTGACTACACCCCACGGATCATCTCGCGAATAAAAATCCTCGCCGATGCCGACGTGGCCGAGCGACGCAAGCATCAGGACGGGCGCATTTTCGTCAAGACCGACAACCAGGAGATCGATATTCGTGCGTCGTTTTACGCCACAGTGTTTGGTGAGAACGTTGTGCTCAGAATCCTGAATAAGGCCTCGCTCATCAGTCTTCAGGAGCTCGGTTTTGCGCCGAACATTCTGAGACTCTACAGCGAAGACGTGCTCGCCTCCCCCTCTGGAATTACACTGATCACCGGTCCGACAGGCTCGGGAAAAACGACGACGCTTTACAGCTCAATCGACTACTGCAACGATCCCTCCGTCAAGATCATCACCTGCGAAGACCCAGTCGAATATGTCATCGACGGAATCTCACAGTGTTCGATAAACGAGAAGATCGGATTGGGCTTCAATGAAACCCTCAAATCGATCGTGCGTCAGGATCCGGATATCATCGTTATCGGCGAGATTCGAGATAGATTTTCGGCCGACATCGCCGTGCAGTCCGCACTCACGGGACACAAGGTTTTTGCAACATTTCACACAGAAGATTCTGTCGGCGCGCTGGTCCGGCTGATAAACATGGAGATCGAGACCTCGCTTATCGCCTCGACGATCGGAGCGGTGCTGGCTCAAAGGCTGGTGCGAAAGATCTGTTCGAGCTGCAAGGTAGAGTATGCGCCGGAAGACCGTGTGCTTCGGCGTTTCGGATTGAAACGGGAAGAGCTAAATGAGTTCACGCTTTTGCACGGCAAGGGCTGCTCGGCGTGCAACTTTACCGGATACCGTGGACGCCTTGGGATATACGAACTGCTGGTTCCAAACGTAGATATCCGGGAGGCGATCCTGCAAAAACGTACCATGCAAGAGATCAGGCAAATGAGCCTCGAGTCATGCAACCTTTGCACAATGCAAGAAGACGGCATGATCAAGGCGCTTCGCGGAGCTACCACGCTGGAAGAGGTCCTGGAGAACGCGCCAAGAGTATTCCATCAAAGACAGCTTAAGACGCTGTTGAGCATTGTGGGATGAGCTTTGTTCGACGTCGACGGTCTATCCAACACCATACGACACGCCTCGGCTCGACAGCACCCCGCATCGTCTGCATCGCATCAACGGGCAAGACCCGCGGTCCCCTTAGTCGGTTCCCATAAATTCAGAGTCCAGGCTTTAGCTTGCGGTTGGGAGACTGAAGTAAAAGGTCGCTCCTTCGTTCACCACTCCGTCAGCCCAGACCCGGCCGCCGTGCCGATGAATTATTCGCTGTACATTGGCCAGCCCGATTCCCGTGCCCTCGAACTCCTCCTGGCGGTGGAGACGTTGAAATACGCCAAACAACTTGCCGGCGTAACGCGGATCGAAGCCGGCTCCATTGTCGCGAATGAAGATCGACGTCTCACTCTTGCTACGGGAAGCGCAGCCGATTTCGATCCTGGCGGGCGTGCGAGCACCGGTAAACTTGACGGCATTGGAGATCAGATTAACGAGAACAAGGCGCAACAGAGCGCGGTCGGCCCATACCGATGGCAGCGGGTGGATCTCCCAGACGATGTCTCTCTCCCTCGTTTCCACCTGAAAATCGCTCAATGTCTCCTTTACCAACTTATCCAGATTGATCTCCGTCTGCCGCATCTCTGATTTTGTAATTCGGGAAAATGCCAGCAGATCGTCAATCAAATCCTGCATCCGTTCTGCCGACTGTGAAATTGTTGTCAGAAGCCGCAGATTCTCCTCAGAAAGCGAGTTTCCGGCATCCTCTCGCAGCAGCTCCACAAAACCCATCATATGCCGCAACGGCGCGCGCAAATCATGCGAAACCGAATACGAAAAAGTCTCGAGCTCCTTATTGGTGGCTTCGAGTCTTGCGTTGAGCCCCTGCAGATCGCCTTCCGCGATTCTCAACTCGTTGTTCCGTTGTATCGCGGCCTCGTACGTGGATAAAAGAAGATTAAGAATCTGTAAACGGTCAGCGGTGATAAAGTGCCTTCGACCGTTGAAGAAGATTTCCACTCCCATGCCGGACTGCTCCGCCCGGCGCACCTCGCGATTGACCAGCACAAACCGCACACGACTCAACAGGTACTGCGCGTCGTACGGCTTAAGGATGAAGTTGTCCGCGTGGGATTCCAGCCCGCGAATCACGTCCTGTGGATCGGAGAGTGTCGTGACCAGGATAATCGGGGTATCACCCAAATGAGCATCTGACTTGACGCGGCGACACAACTCATAACCGTCCATTTCGGGCATGACGACATCGCTGATGATGAGTGTGGGTTTGTTAAGCTGCGCCGCTCTCAATGCCTGACAGCCGTTGGTAGTTACGGTGACCCCGTAGCCCTGCTCCTCGAGGATGTGCCGGAGCTGTTGAGCTTGCGTGGGGCTGTCTTCCGCAATCAGGATTTCGACCGCCGTGTCGGTAGATCTGACGTCATCGATCATTTTGCAATTCCTCCGATAGTGTGCCCACGGTTGACCAACGTGATTAGAATGTCGGCGATGTTGTCAGCCGCCAGCACATGCGTGACTCCGCCGAGTTCGATCGCTTCGCCGGGCATGCCGTGCACGACGGAGGTCTCCTTATCCTGGGCGATTGTGATGGCGCCAGTGTCTTTCATCAGCTTCAGTTCCTGTGCGCCGTCTTTTCCCATTCCACTCAGCAGAACACCCAGCGCGTGGCGCCCGCAGACTTCTGCTAACGACCGGAACAAACGCGAGACTGAGGGCCGCACCCCACTTTCGGCGTCGTCGCTCGTCAGCAGAATTCGGCCTCCCGAATCAACGATCATATGGAAATCGTCCGGCGCCAGATAGACATGACCACGAAGCGGCCAGGTTCCGTGCGCGGCGACGTGAACCTCTAGAGCGGTTGTCTGGTTTAGCCACTCAACCAGCCCGGGCAGAAACCCCCGCGCGATGTGCTGCACTATGAGGATAGCCGCCGGATAGTCTTTCGGCAGGCTCGAGAGTATGGTTTGCAAGACCGGTGGGCCGCCGGTGGATGCACCTATGCCGATGAGGGTGATCCGTGACGGCGCGGACTTCCCCCCTTCGACCAGGCGAGATGCCGGCGAAGACCCATTGCGCGAGCGGGGCCAGCGCCGCACTACTTTGACCTCGGACATCAGCTTGACCGTCTCCAAGAGGTTCATCATCAGTTGCGCAAAATCGGCGTGCTCGCGACTAACCGGCTTTTCCACGCAGGCGACGGCTCCAGCCTCCATCAATTGGAACGGACTAACGACTGAGTTCGCGCCCACAGTGGTGGTGCAAATGACGATCGGAACGGGATGCGTCTCCACAATGCAGCGCGTGGCCTCGAGCCCGTCCAGGTTCGGCCTGTGAATGTCCATCACAATCACGTCGGGCCTTTGGTTATTAATGAAATCGATTGCCGCCGGGCCATCGTTTACCGCGCCGATGACATGGATTTGCGGATCTGATTCCAGCAGCTGAACCAGAAGCGAACGCGCCGCGCCCGAATCACCTACCACCAGTACGTTGATGTCGTTGTTGGTCATTCAGGCTCTTTTCAATCACGCCAGTCGGCGAACGGCCTCGAGCAGGTTGCTTTGATCGAAGCTGCTTTTTATGAGGTAGGCATTGGCGCCGACGTCCATTCCTCGCTCCCGATCCTCGCGCGTTTCCAGTGCAGTGACCAGGACGACCGGTAATTCCATCAGTTTCTTGTCCGCTCGAATCTTCGCTGTGAGATCGAATCCATTCATGCGCGGCATCTCAACGTCAGAAACGACGAGATCAAAGCGCTCCGCGCGTAGCGTGGTGAAGGCTTCGATTCCGTCCACCGCGGTTTTCACCTGGTAGCCCGCTGATTCGAGGATTCCTTTCAGGAACATCCGGGACGTGATCGAGTCTTCGACTACGAGAATCGTCCTGACCTGCGCTTCCGTTGCGTCAGCCTTCGCGGCCACCCGGACTGTCGAGCCGGACCTCCTCGCGGACTTTAGCAAGTCGGCGACGTTAAGAATTGGCGCGATCCGCCCAGAACCCAGCACGGTAGCTCCGGCCACATTGCGCACTCGCGATAGCGGCTTGCCGAGCTGCTTGACCAGCACTTCCTGTTCGTCAAGCACGGCATCTACCGAGAAGGCCACAAGCTGATCGCCCGTGCCGAGAATAACGACCGACGCGGCGGCGATTGGATCGTTGCGTCTCGCTGGAGGCAGTCCCAGCAGTTCCGACAGACTAAAGAGTGCTATTACGCGTCCATTCAGGACGAGCGTTTCGCGACCCTCCACTGTTTGAATATCCTCGGGCTTGAAACGCGCCACTCGCTCTACCTGGGCGGCCGGCACAATGAACAGCTGTTCCGCCGCCTCGACCAGGATTCCACGAAAGGTCGCCAACGTCACCGGCAAGGTGATTCGGATTGTGGCTCCTGCGAAACGCCGGCTCTCTACGGAAACATGACCGCCAAGTTTTTCGCTCTTCTCCCGAACGATGGCGAGGCCCAGACCGCGACCGGACAGTTGGGTGATTATCGGGCTGGCGGAGACATCGGACTGAAAGATCAGAGCGAGCGATTCGGACTCACTGAGCCGGTCTGCTTCCTCTTGTGAGATGAACCCGTGTTTGACGGCTGACTGTTTAACCTTTTCAACTTCGATTCCAGCGCCGTCGTCGGACACGAGGAGTTCCACCTTGTTGCCGTTCACCGGCGACACAGCCAGAACAATCGTGGCCCGTGATGACTTGCCGAGCCTGGCTCGCTGTTCGGGTGTCTCAATGCCGTGATCGACGCAGTTGCGAAGGAGATGAATAAACGGGTCTTTCATCTCCTCAAGAATGCGCTTGTCAATCTCGACTTCTTCCCCACGGATCACCAGATCAGCCTTCTTCCCTTGATCGCGGCAAAGATCGCGAACCAGTTTGGTGAATAGCGGGCTCAACTTGGCGAGCGGCACCATCAGCAGCTTCTTGGAATCCTCCAGCAGATCGTCCACGAGCTTGCCGACATTCAGATGGTCCTGCTCCGCTGTCCGCGTGAGAGCCGCGATTTTGCTCTCGAGAGACCGGAGGTACTCGCAATTCCAATCACAGAACTCAACCAATCTGCTTAGACCTGGCTGCGAGGCCGCAATCTGGATCGAGTCTGGCCGTTCGAGAGATTGGCGGAGTGAGCGCACTTCGGGTTGAAGTATCGCCCACTCTCTGGTCCACTCTCTAAACCCATCCAAAAGAACACCCAGGTCAAACGCCCTCTGGCCAGCGGTCAGCTTCGCCGAGAGCATCTCTTCCGCCTCCAATAGTTGCGTATCTAGTTTGGCGACGGAGATTCGTATTGTCTCTTCGGCCCCAGGTTTCTCCGGGGCAATGTCGTGCGGGGACAAGAGTGTAGCGGCCGTTCCCACCGGACTCGCGGTCCGGTCGCGCGAAAAAGGAACTGGCAGCGAGCCAGGTGTTCGATGGACCGCGGGAGCCGCGATGATTTCAGTGACAACGTCCAGCGAGCGGTGCACCTCGTCCATCGCCTTGAGCGTGGGTTTGGTCTCTCCTCTTTTCCAGGCGGCGAAGACGCTTTCCATCGACTGGCAGATTGCCTCGACCTCATTGAGGTTCACTGCGCGCGCAGCTCCCTTGAGACTGTGGGCGGCGCGAAACACTGTCTCAACGAGGCCGGTTTGTTCGTGAGGCTCAGATGTCTTCTCCAATGTCAGCAGGCCTGCGGCAATCACCTGCAAATGCTCGTCCGCCTCAACTTTGAATGTTGCTCGAAGCGATCTGAGGAATTGGTCTTCCCTGTTGCTCATTGTTGATTACACGCTGTAGTGCCCAACCATTTGTTGGAGCCGCTGGCCCATTTCGTTGATGTTACGCGCGGCAGTCTCCAATTGCCTGGCGCTCGCCACGCTTTGCGTGCTCGCCTGCTTGATGCTCGCCATCGCGACTGCCACCTGATCCATTCCCACCAACTGCTGCTGGCTCGACGCCGCAATCTGCGTCGCTGCCTGCGCCGCCTCGGTTACACTGCCCGCCAGCGCCTGGATTGAGTCGCCAGCTACACTCGTCTGTTTCTCACCTGCCTCCACCGCCTTGCTTCCCTGATCGGTCGCCATCACTGCCGCCGTCGTCGCCTTTTGTATATCATTCAGGATCGTGCGAACCTGATTGGTCGCCTGTCGCGATTGCTCCGCCAAACTCTTTACCTCCTGCGCCACCACTCCAAATCCCTTCCCGTGTTCTCCTGCTTTTGCCGCCTCAATCGCCGCGTTGACCGCCAGCAGATTGGACTGCGCCGCCAGATCCTCCACCGTCGCGATGATCTGCCCGATGGTCTGGCTCTGTTCACTCAGTCGCACCATGCTCGCTGCGATCGCTTCCATCTGCTCGCGAATACGACTCATGCCCAGGGCCGCCTCCTCAGTGGATTTGCGACCACTCAGTGAGATTTGCGCCGCCTTCTGCGCGCTATCGGACACCGCCTTTGCCTTCTGGCTGCTGATCTGGGCCGTTTGTCGGACCTCCTCCACCGTGGTAGTCGTTTCGCGTACCGCCGCAGCGGACTCGGCGGCGGTAGAGGCGAGCTGGCTCGTCGAGGCGACGATCTCGCTGGCCGCGCTGCCAAGCACGTTTGCACTCTCCACCATTCCGCCAATTTGTTGTCGCAGGTTCTCCGACATGCGCTCAATGGTCTGGGTTAACAGGCCGATTTCGTCCGTGCGATGATGCGTCGATTGATTCCGGGTCAAGTCACCCGACGCCACGCGTCCCGCCGCTCGGGCGATTTCAACGAGCGGTCTTGAGATGAGCCGGTTCAAGAACGCAGACATCAAGATGCCGACGAGGAACGCCAGCCCACCCAAGACCGCAAACGTGCGGATTGATCTCGCTGTCAGCTGGGCGGAAGCGCCGATTTGATCGCCAGATCGCTTGAGCAACTCGTCCCCGAGTTCATTCGAAATGCGGGTCAGTTTATCGAAACGCTCGTTCTGGGTCGCCTCAATGAGCGTCTGCGCCTTTGCGGAACTTCCCGCTATGATTTGTTGAAACACAGCTTCCCGGGTCTGACGGTACGCCGCCAACGTTGTCTTCAATCCATCGATCTCGCGCAGGAGCTTGTTGTCTTCCCTGTAAACAACGGCCAGTTGTTCCAGCGACTCGTCAAGATCTCCGGCCCCGCTTTGGATGGTCTGTTTTAGTGATTCCTGGCGCATTCGGTCGCTCGTAAGCATCATCTCCAGCATGCTAGCGCGCTGACGATTCAAGTCCGCCCGCAATTCGGTCATCTTTACGACGCCCACGAACTCTCGCTCAAACAACCTCGCCTGGGAGTCTCGGATAGTTATGATCGCTCCGTAAGCGATGACAATGGTCGTCCCCAACAAGACGATCATCGCCCCAAACCCCACGAGGAGTTTCAAGCCGGTCTTCAGATTCCTGAACCAGTTCATACGTGCCTCTCTTGTACTCACACCGTATAGAGGTCGACTATTTGTTTGAGCCGCTGCCCCATTTCGTTGATGTTACGCGCAGCAGTCTCCAATTGCTTGGCGCTCGCCACGCTTTGCGTGCTCGCCTGCTTGATGCTCGCCATCGCTACTGCCACCTGATCCATTCCCACCAACTGCTGCTGGCTCGACGCCGCAATCTGCGTCGCTGCCTGCGCCGCCTCGGTTACACTGCCCGCCAGCGCCTGGATTGAGTCACCGGCTACACTCGTCTGTTTCTCACCTGCCTCCACCGCCTTGCTTCCCTGATCGGTCGCCATCACTGCCGCCGTCGTCGCCTTTTGTATGTCATTCAGGATCGTGCGAACCTGATTGGTCGCCTGTCGCGATTGCTCTGCCAAACTCTTTACCTCCTGCGCCACCACTCCAAATCCCTTCCCGTGTTCTCCTGCTTTTGCCGCCTCAATCGCCGCGTTGACCGCCAGCAGATTGGACTGCGCCGCCAGATCCTCCACCGTCGCGATGATCTGCCCGATGGTCTGGCTCTGTTCGCTCAGTCGCACCATGCTCGCTGCGATCGCTTCCATCTGCTCGCGAATACGACTCATGCCCAGGGCCGCCTCCTCAGTGGATTTGCGACCGCTCTGTGAGATTTGCGCCGCCTTCTGCGCGCTATCGGACACCGCCTTTGCCTTCTGGCTACTGATCTGGGCCGTTTGTCGGACCTCCTCCACGGTGGTACTCGTTTCGCACACCGCCGCAGCAGACTCGGCGGCGGTAGAGGCGAACTGGCTCGTCGAGGCGACGATCTCGCTGGCTGCGGTGCCAAGCACGTTTGCACTCTCGATCAATCCGCGGGTTTGCTCGCGGAGGTTCTGCGTCATCCGCGCGAACGCGTTGCCTAAAATATCGTCGGGTGATTGAGGCTTGATGGCGGAGCGCAGGTCGCCTGCGGCAATCTGCTCTGCTGCACCTGCCATCGCCCGCAGCGACAGTGTCATCCGCTCGAAGGTGCTCATCAGCACGCCTACTTCGTCCCTGCGTCCGTTGGAAGACATCTTGACGCTGAGATCTCCGGCAGTGAGCCGTTCGGTAATGGCTGTCAGATCCTGGAGCGGCCCGGCGATGTTACGGGTGATCACAACACCGAACAATGCCGCGAGCACCAAAGCCAGGAGCGTTCCGAACACGATGATCCATTTCGCGTCCCGGGCATCGGTTGACGCTGCCTCCACCCGCGTCTTGAGCAGATCCTGTTCTTCGCTATCCATCTCGCCAATAACTCTGCGAATTTCATCCGTGAGCTCCGTACCCTTTCCAATCCTGACTAGGGCGAGCGCCGCCTCAAGCCCAGTCGTTCTGCGGGCATCAATCGTTTCCCTGGCAAAGGCAAGCCGGCTCTTGACAAGTGGTTCGAGTACATCCAGGCGCCGTTGTTGCCGCGAGTTGTCCGCCGTCAGTTTTCGAACCGCCTGAATGCTCGGATCAATCCTGCCGAGAGCGGCTTGATACGCTTCGAGAGACCTCTCCTCGCCTATAAGGAGATAGCTGCGCTGACCAATCTCAATATCCTTCAACGACGAAATAACCTCATTGAGGGTGGCAAGTACCTCATAGGTGTGTTTGCGCCCTTCCGACGCTTCCAGAAGTTGTGTAATGCTCCAGTAGGAACCTGCCCCAACGATCGTAAATACTGCCAGCGTCATCCCAAAGCCGACGCCGACTCTGGTTCCGACATTCCACTTCATAGCGACAGTCTCCCTTTATGTTTCGCAGTCATCCGTCAACTTCTTCATGCACGATGATTCGCTGGTCCGTGAGAATCCTGGCCAGATCGAGGACCACCAGGCGTTCGGCGGTCACGCCCTTCAAATAGTCGCTGCGGATGCCGGTAAGTGACGGTAGCGAAGGTTGCAAACTGCCCGCTGAGATCGAGCGGATTCCGACGATAACATCCGCCAACAACCCTAGCTCGAGGTCGTTGCCACGAACGAAGATGATGCGGTGTATGTCGGTTAATCCCTTCTCGGGCAGCTCGAAAAACTTCTTGATATCAAGCACTGGAAGAATTCGGCCACGCACATTGACAATCCCAAGCACGAATGGTGGCGTGCAGGGCAGCGGCGTCAGATGCTTAAGCGGATAGACCTCACGCACATACCGTGTTTCTACGGCAAACCTTTCGGCGGCGAGGTTGAACTCCAGCAATTCCAACATAGTATCCGCCGCCGGCGCCTGCTGTGGGATACGTGCCAGCTCCAGGGCGCGCGCGCGGAGTATTTGTTTTGCGTCGGTGGTTTCGTGCTTCAAGGCGCGGACTCCGAGGCGGCGATTGAAGAGATAATCTCAGTGAGCCGGCCAGCCGTAAGGCCGTCGGATTCAGGCAAAAGATCGCTGGTGTTGCAGCGGCGCAACAGACGCAACGCAGCTGCAAAGTGTCTCTCCGCGGCAACGGATTCTTTGCGACTGCGCGCCAAATTAGCCAACGCGAAATGCGCCAGCACAAAGTCCGGTTGCAGATAGAGGGCTCGTTGCAGCGAACAACGCGCCTGCTCGTGTTCGCCGAGTTCCTGCAAGACCACCGCGAGCAGATAGTGACCGGAAGGGTCGAGCTTGTCTGCGTCCACCCACCGCTCGCACCAAGTCAGCGCCCCGGCCAGTTGACCCTGATTTGCAAGCAGGCGCGCCAAGAGCGCGAACGATGGTGGATCAGCCCCGGCGTCACATGTAAACGAATTCAGGAGGGTGTCTGTCGCCTCTTCACACCGGCCCGCTTGAAAAAGTGATTGAGCCAAGGCGTAAGCCGTCGGTGTCTGCTCCGCCTGGGCAGGTTCCTCCAAAGGCATGGCTGGAGTCGACTCCATTTTCGAGTCGGCAAGCGACAGCACCTGCGACGTAACCTCTTCGAGCGGCGGCGTCATAGTCGCAGCCGATTCTCCAAGCGAAAAAGGGGTTGCTGGCTGCGCGCCTTGCTTCGTCGTATTGCTCCTTTGATAGAGGATTACGCCTGGGAAGTTCACCGCGACGAAACGGGAAAGCAACGCCTGCGAGCTTTCGCTGGGACTGACCACCAACCACCCGTCTTTAACCAAAAAGCGACGGAGCTGTTCAACAACCTTCCTGGCTTTTCGGAACTTGAAATACATCAGTACGTTTCGACAGAAGATCATATCCATCGAATTGGCGGGGGTGGCCACTGAAGAATAGACATTCTCAACCAGGTTCAGGCGTGCGAAGGTCACGAGCTTCTTGATCTCCGGAGAGATTGCAAAATGGCCATCCGGGGTGCGCCGAAAGTAACGTTCCTTCAGCCAGGCCGGCGCGTCACGGAACGACCATTCGCCATATACACCTTCGCTGGCTTTTATGAGAGATCGCTCATTGATGTCGGTCGCGAGTATGGTCAGATGCCAATCCGCCAAATCTGGGATGAGCTGATGGAGCGTTATCGCGAGCGAATACGCCTCCTCACCTGTGGAACAAGCCGCGCTCCAGATGCTCAGCCGCTTCCCTTCGCCTCGGCGGTCACGGATCAAGTCGGGAAAAACGGACTCGGTGAGAACCTCGAACGTTTTCTTTTCCCGGAAGAAGTAGGTCTCGCCAACCGTGAGATGGCTCGCGAGCACTTGGAAATTGGCATTGGTCAGCGGAGCCGACAGCAGCCAGTCAGCACACCCGGCGACATCCGCAAAGCCAAGTTCGCCCGCTGCCTCGGAGAGCCCGCGCTGCAAATCACCCCACCGCTCGATCGGGAAATGAAGTCCCATGCTATCCGCGATGAATTCGCTCAACCGCGACCACACGACATTTGGCGTGACCCTATGCCCCATAAGCCATCTCGTGACTCATTGCTTCGTCCAGGGCGCACGTCTCGTCCAAAGACAGAAATCGTTCCAGGTCGTGGATCAGAACCAGGCCGTCATCGAGTTTGATCACTCCATGGAATTGTTCCAGGCCTGGAACGATCTGCGCGGAGCCTACGATATCGGTTCGCCGGCGTTCGGTAACTCCCTGTGCCGCATCAACGACCAAGACAACCGTGCGGTGAGCCGTGCGGCCAATCAGGAATTGGTCGGCCGGACCGATACCCCGCTCTGGCAGCTGGAACCTCCGCCGAATGTTGAGCACTGGGATAACCCTGCCGGCCACGACAATCGCTCCGATCACAATGTCGGGAGCGTTCGGCAGAGCGGTAACTTCCACCGCGCGTACGATGCGCTCTACAACCGCCAGAGGCAATGCGTACCGCTGTTCGTCCAATCGAAAAACTACGAGTTGAGTTAGCTCGCTCATCCTGGACTCCGGGTTTCGCTTCTAGTAGAGAACTGCGAGCCCTAGAGGCACCGTGCGCTAGTCGACCGGTTAGCCGCCATTTCGGGGGACCGATACCATGCAGCACCTTCCGTGCCGTCATAGACAACCACGATCCAGCTGGCCTGCTCATTAGACGGAGCCATGATCAGCATCAAATCGGTGGGATCAGCCCTCGAGCAAGAATCCTCGCAAGACCCATCTAATGCTTCTCGCGGCAAACGAGGTTTTACCTATCTGAAACGGTAACGCTTCAAGCGACTTCAGGCGAAACGGGGTAATGCTCGTCCCACAAAAACTCGAGGCCCTGAGTCAAGCATTTGCGATAAAGCACAACGGGGGGTTAGCAGGCATCGTGAACCAGGGATAGGGATAGATGCGAAGCCGTTATCCAGGGCTCTCGCCGGCCTCGCGCCAGCACGAACGTAGCGGGGTGTCCTGGCTTGAGGTGCAGCCAAACCGTCTGCGGCAGGTGCGTTTAAGTGGCGGAACGCAGCACAACAAAAGAGCACACCGTGGCATTTTGGGATACCAGGTTATCGCTGACAGGTGATGCCATTTTTGGGTGGGTCTGCGATGTAAGCGTCTACAGCTCCTGATTCGTGACGCGACGCAATACTAGTCGTTCCTGCACGGCTCGTTTTTCGGTCAGCGAGATTCAGTAAGCCGGGCAGTGCCGGGTCCAGCGGTTGTGACCAGTCGCAAGAACCGGATCATCCTCACTAAACAACAAGGGACCTTTCGGGTTATTCTAAACGCTTACCGAGGCAACTTAGGAGCCCCATGGATTTTGGACTTACAGGTAAGGTTGCGATTGTCGCAGCGGCGTCAAGCGGTTTGGGCAGAGCTACTGCGATGGAGCTGGCCGCGGAGGGGGCGCGCGTCACCATTAACGCTCGTTCCAATGAGCTATTGCAAAACGCGGCCGCCGCGATTCGATCCGCCACCGGTGCTGAGGTGCTTGCGATCCCCGGCGACGTTACCGATGAAGACTCAGTACGCGCATTGGTCGCCGAAACTCGCGCCCGGTTCGGCAGCGTCGACATCCTGGTCGCCAACGCAGGCGGTCCGCCGGCCGGATTCTTCGATGATTTCAACGCGACGCATTATCGCAAAGCCGTAGAGCTAAACCTCATCAGCACGATCAACCTCTGCCGAGAGGCCGTGCCTCACATGCGCGAGCGAGGATGGGGACGGATCGTCGCGATCACATCGATCGCCGCGAAACAGCCGGTTGAAAATCTGATTCTGTCAAACACCGCGCGCGCCGGTGTATTGGGATTCATGAAGAGCCTCTCTGCGCAGATCGCGATCGACGGCATTACCGTGAACACTGTGTGTCCGGGTTATCATCTAACCGAACGATTGAAGAGCCTTTCGTCGACGATAGCGAACAAAGAAGGAGTAAGCGTCGAGGATGTGTACGCGCGGTGGGCCGAGTCAACGCCAATGAAGCGAATCGGTGACCCAAAGGAATTCGGTGCGCTCGTTGCGTTTCTTTGCTCGGAGCGAGCGGGCTACCTGACGGGCACGGTGATCCAGGTCGATGGCGGCGCATATCGGGCGTTGTATTGAAACGCGGGCTTCGGGCCCCATTTCTTTGGCGCCAAGTGGTGCACTATGACCGCTCAGATTCGCGAATACAGACCGGACGATTTCGAGCAGCTCTATCAAATCGACCAGGCTGCGTTTAGCAAGGACATTGCGTATTCGCGGCTCGAGCTTCAGTATTATCTGCGATCGCGCAAGTGCCAAACGCTTGTGTCCGAGGAAGCAGATGGAATCGTCGGCTTCGTGGTCGGCTGTAGTGAGCCTCGTAAGCTGGGACACATTATTACAATCGACGTTGTTCCGCATCGGCAGCGTGAGCACATCGGAAGCAATCTGCTTCGAGAGATTGAGCAGCGGCTGTGGCGTCGGGGAGCTGACGCAATCTATCTCGAGACCCCGGTCGATGACCTGGGTGCAAAGGGCTTCTACGACAAGCACGGATATTTTGTGTTCGACCGCTTTGAAGGCTACTATAATGATTCCCTCGATGCGCTGGTGATGATGAAGACCGCAAAGCGTTAGAGTGTTGCCCAAATCCTGCGCGTGCTATTTTGGCTGCTCGGCGTACTAATCCGTCAACGGAGCAATGACTTAATGAAAGTTGAAACGGGTGTGATCGCCGCGGCGGGTTCCGGAACGCGAATGCTGCCGGTCACTTTGGGCTATCCCAAAGAGCTGCTGCCAATAATCAACAAACCTGCTATCCATCTCATCGTCGAGGAATTCATCGATTCAGGGCTAGAGCGAATCATCCTCATCACCGGCGAAAACGCGGGTCCGCTCCTCAGGGCCTATGATCCCTCAAGCGCCCCGGCGCGTGGCAAGTACCCACCTCTCGATCAGTTTTTCGAAAAGCTGGCAGACGTCGAGATTGTGATGGAGCCGCAGAAAGGACCTTATGGCAACGGCACGCCGCTTATTGTCGCGCGCAAATACATACCGGAGGGCGAGGGATTCGTCTACGCCTACGGTGACGATTTGATCAAGTCCGAGACGCCTTTCGCGCGCAAGCTAATCGAGAAGCATCAACAAACCGGCGCCCTGGTTGTCGGTACGCAGGAGGTCCCTTGGGAGGACGTGGTGCGCTACGGCATCGCACAGCTTCGCGAGGGCGCCGGCGATCGGGAACTGGAAGATGTTGTTGAAAAGCCTTCGAGGGAGGAGGCCCGCTCGAACCTGGCGATGTTCGGAAGGTTTCTACTCTCGGACGCAGTCATTCAGATTCTGACCGAGATTCCGCGCGGCAAGGCTGGCGAGCTGTGGCTGACAGACTCGGTTCGCGAGTATGTACGACGCGGCGGGCGAGTGGTAACCGAATCAGTAACCGACGGCCAATGGCTTACAATCGGGGATCCGGTGAATTACTTGAAGACCGTTCTCGAGTATACTCTTGCGGACGACGAACTTCGAAAAGCTCTGGAACCTCGCCTGAGGGCGCTGCTCGACCGGTGATTATCACGCGCGTTCTGCCGGCCTTCCCGACAGACAAGGTCCGGGCAAAGTCGCAAAGGAGCGCCAAGCCGCAAGAGCAGAAAGGCTCAATGAGCTTCGGCTTCGCGGCGGGCGTCGTCGCTGGTCAGCGCTTTTAGAAATTCAACGAGATCGTGTTGTTCGTTTTCAGTCAGCGCAACCGGCTCGAGCTGCCAGTCGCGATTCGGATTCTCATTCCCACCCTTTACATAAAAGCGAACAACATCCTTGAGCGTGGCCGCGCTGCCGTCGTGAAAGTATGGCGCTGTCAACTCGACGTTTCGAAGTGAGGGTGTTCTAAAGGCGCCAATATCTAGTGTGTTCCCCGTCGTCATGAATCGCCCCAGCTCACCGGCGCGTTCGTGCTTGGACAGGGTCGCCAGGCCTTCTCCGGATTCATCGCGCGCGACAGCCATTGCACGCCGGGCTAGCGAGTTGAAGCCGCTGAAGTTCGCCGCTACCCCGGTGTTGCGATAGTTTCCATCCGTAAAAAACGGAAACGTCGCAAACGCCGCGAAGTTCTGGTTGAAGGAGTGGCATACTCCGCATCTTGCCCTGGTTCGAAACAGGATCAGGCCATTACGCGCTGACTCGCTGAGCGCGTTAAGGTCACCCGCCTGATAGCGATCAAGAGGCGAGTCGCCGGACACCAGCGTCCGCTCAAAAGCCGCAACTGCCTTGGCAAAGCCGTCGATTGTTACAGGTCCGCCGAACACTTTCTGAAATCCTCTAAAGTATTCCGGAACCTCAGCGATCCTGGATACCACATCGTTGAGAGAACGATTGCCCATCTCGTCCATGTTCGTGAGGGGCATCCTGGCCTGGGCCTCCAGCGTTTCAGCCCGGCCGTCCCAGAACTGCCCTGTACTAAACATCGCGTTTAGCAGGGTCGGCGAGTTTCGAGTTCCTAGCCTGCCGCCGATTCCCTCTGCCACTTTTCTTCCATCCGTGAATGCACGCCTGGGATCGTGACACGAGGCGCAGCTGACCGAGCCGTCAGCGGAGAGCCGGGAATCAAAGAAAAGCGCCCGTCCAAGCTCAACCTTTGCGGCGTCGATCGGGTTCTGGCTTGGTACAAAGTAGGTCCACAAGTCGAGAGGGATCCCGAGCGGCATTTTGATTTCAAAGCGCGGTGATCCGGCGTCGGAGTCGTTTGCTTGCACCAGCACAGGCAGCAATAACGCCAACAAACCAATAGCTACGAGCTTTACTGCAGAGGTTCGCTTCATAGCCCTTCTCCCGTTTGCGAGTCTGCCGGCGCGGATCGACTACTGTTCAGCGATGCCTTTCACAATGAACGCTACCGGAAGTTCGTCTCCCGACTGGGTCTTAATCTTAGCCGAGAATATTACGTGACTGCCTTCCTGGTCCAGCTTCGCAGCGCTGCTCCCCTCAGTTTGAACCAGGCTGAGCACCGCAGGATGATTGGTTCCGGCCACTTTGGCGCTCATCTTCATGAGTTCCTCAAATTTTGGCTGAGCGTCGGGGTTCTGATCGGTCGCAACCGGAACCAGCGCGAGGAAGTCGCGAATCGGGGAGATGCCGAGGTGATTGCCGTCCGCCGGTTGAACTGCATAACGCATTGTGTAGGTTCCCGGCTTGACCGCCTGTCCGCGAAAGTCAGTGGTTGCCTTCGCAAACCTGATCACCCCAATAAGAACTGATTCGCCCATTGTGGTGTACACGGCGCCCAGGGCGTCTGACTTCCCTGCGGGCAATCCGTTTCGCAACCAGATCTCGCAATAGAGATCGTCGCCTATGCTGATTCGCGCACCATTCGGCGTAAGCTGTTTCTTAAGCGCTTCAGATGCGGACGGCCCTGCCAACGGGCCGATGACCTCAAGCTTGCCCCCCTGGCCAAGGGCCGTTATTGAGAGGGCCAGAACAGCGAGTACTTGAATAGACAATCTACGAGGCATCCAAACATGTCTCCCATCGAACAATCGTAAAGGCACAAAGCCCGCCGAGAGATCTCGTTGTGGTCTTTGTGCCTTGTGTCAAAGGAACGAGAGGCACGCGACGCGCCATCTCTACCTCGCGAACGTTCCAACGAAAGCACTGCGCTTCCCGCGGACTGTCCACGAGACGTTTAGCCCTGCCCCCTCGAATTGATCGAGCTCCGCCACCGCCGGCATCGAGTGCGTCATTTCAGCTAGCGGCTGGTAGAAGATGTCCTCATTACCGCACAGGTGATCCTTGGGGTTGATTGCGCGGGTCTGGATTCCCGCGATCTTGCCGGCGCGCACCAGCGTCGTCATGTAGTGTCCAGCTGCGCCGGTCACTTCTACCTTGATCGGAGCGAACTCGACTCGCACGACGTTCTTCAAAAGCTCCCCGGCCATCGATTGAGCAAACTCGACCAGCGCCTTCTGCTGATCGCCACACGCCTTTTCGTCAACGATCATGACCGCCTTTGCCGGGTAGGGATCGTTGTACTGATCGCCGAGCGTCGCATGGGCCTTAACAACAGCAACCACGCTGAGTCCGTCGAGGGAGACTCCCTTCCACTCACCCTTGTTGACTCTCCACGCGAGTATCGCCTGATCTCCGACAAGGTTCATCTCGCCGTTCGCAACGCAGGGCCCTGTCCAAACATCCGCGCTGCGGGTTTCAATATAATCACCCGAAATGCTTTGGGCGTTGGTGGTTGATCCAAGCGTCAGGATTCCGAGAGCCAAAGCAGCCAAAAACGTCATTCTTCGCATTGTTGATTCTCCTTCCGAGCCGTCTTTGCGAACTTTGCGGTTCTTAGCGTCTTTGCGCGGTGAATTCCCGTCGCAAAAACGCAAACTACCGCAAAGAACGCGAAGTACCTGAATGCTATCACACGCGTCCCGTGCCATAACAGCGTCGATCCCCGGAAGAACATTCGCCGGGCTCGGCGAGCTGCCCATCGGGCCCCATGCAGGTCTGGGTGTAGACACACCAGAAGTGGCCGTCATTGGTTGGCGGTACCGATGGATCGTGTGCGACACCGATGAACATCCCCTTCCATCGCAGGCACTCACACAGTTGCGGGTGATTGATATCGAAACGTTCAGCCTCGTTGACAATCATCTTGCACCTCCTCGGGCGGCCTCGACTATCGCTCTCTTGACTGCCACTCGCGCGAGTTGAACCTTGTATGCGTTTCGGCCAAGACTCTTTGCGCCAGTCACCGCGGCTTCACTTGCAGCCTTGGCGACGTCTTCGTTTATTGCCTTGCCGACGAGCGCCTCCTCCGCCGCCGTCGAGCGCCACGGAGTCGGAGCAACGTGGCCGAGCACAACACGAGCCGAGGTAACTTTCCCGCCGGAAATCTTGAGCGAGACCGACGCCGCCGCGAGTGGCCAGTCGAGCGCCTCTTTTTGTCTCACCTCATAAGTAGCGCTTTTCGAGCCGCCAGCCGTGGGCACGATAATCTCGGTTACGATTTCACCCGGCTTCAAGTCGTACTCCCTCGAGGCGTCACTTTGGGGCGCTAAAAAAAACTTCTCGACTGCAACTTCGCGAGCCCCTCTTGCCCCGTGAATTCGAACAGCAGCCCCGTATGCGATCAGTGCCGGCGCAAGGCTCGACGGATTCACGAAATAAGCGGGACCGGCGTTGCCAAGTATCGCGTGATAGCGGTTGTCGCCGGACGGGATAAGCGGCTCGCCGCTAGCGTCTCTTGCCAACAGCCCGAAACCTGCCCGGTAGTACCAGCAACGCGGCCGCTGGCAGAGATCGCCGCCAACGGTGCCCATGCTGCGAATCTGCGGACTGGTGATCCCTTCGGCGGCGTCAACAAGAGCGGGATACTCTCTCGCGATCTGGGCGTTGTCGAGCAATTCCTGGATCGTGACAGTTGCACCAATTCGAAGCCCGCCTTTTGACGGCTTGATCCCACGGAGCTCGGGGATGTCTTTGATGTTGACCAGGCGTTTCGGATGAACAACATCGTCCTTCATCAAGGACAGCAGATCGGTACCGCCCGCAAGCACTTCAGCGTCAGCCCAACTGCCGCCCAGCAGCGCGACTGCCTGCTCCGTAGTGGTGGGGTTTGCGTACTCAAATCCTCGCATTGCTGCCTCCCTTCTTTTCGAGCGCTTCAAGCACTCGATCCGGCGTGAGTGGCAAAGTCGGCACTCGCACTCCGATTGCGTTAGCAACGGCGTTCGAAATCACCGCGCCCGGAGAAATAGCGGGCGGCTCGCCGAGCCCGATCACTCCGCGCTCGTCGTAGCCCTTCCCGGACATCATGTGCACCACCAACTCGCCGATGTCTCCGATCCCTGCAAGCTTGTAGAACTCCATGTTCGGATTCAGCATGCGACCGGTCTTCGCGTCCATGATCTTCTCCTCGTAGAGCGCCCAGCAAACGCCCATTATCAGAGCGCCGTACACCTGGCTCTCGGCTGTCTTGAGGTCGATGATCAACCCGCAGTCCTGGACGGCGACGATCTTGTTGATGCGCACGATGCCGGTCTCGATGTCAACTGAGACATCTGCCATTTGCGCTCCCCCGACGCCCTGATCTGTAAGCTTTCCCGGGCCGGGGTTCTTACCGCGAACGGTGATCGGCGTCGCAGCCAGCTTCGAACAGGCCTGCGCCCAGGTCAATGACTTACTTGGGTTGGCCTTTACGCGAATCGCTCCACCCACTGCCTCGAGATCTTCCGGCTGCGCTTCGAGCGATGAAGCGACCTTCGCGAAGATCTGATCAAGCGCATCGAGGGACGCTCGTCGCGAGGAAGCGCTTATGCCGCCAATGGTAGTGCTTCCTCCTGAACCTCCGGATGCAGGGTAATGGCTGTCTCCGATCGCAATCTTCACGGCGTTCAGAGGCAGCCCAAGCGTATCGGCCACGATGATGTTCAAGGCCGTTCGCGTGCCAGTGCCAAGATCCTGCGTCCCCATCTTCAACTCAACCGAGCCGTCGGGTTGAATGGTCAGGTCGCAATCACTGGGATGACCCAGGCCGCCCCAGGTATGAATCGAAAGACCAAGCCCGCGTTTGATCGGACCCGCGGTCTTATCGCCGCGCGCGTGCCAGTTTTTCTTCCATCCGATCAACTCAGCGGCAATCTTCAACTCATCGGCGTAGATGTGCGCTCGCTGGCCGGTCAGCTCGATGTTCTTCATGAAAAAGTCATACGGATCCATCCCGATCGCCGCGGCGGTGTCTTCGAGCGCGGTCATCGTCAGCGCGCACGCCTGCGGATGATTTGGCGCGCGCCACGCTCTCTGGCTGCCGACGTTATTGATGATGTTCGTATGCTGCTTGCGCTGATTTGGGATGTTAAATATGTACGGTATTGGCGGCGAGCCTCCCCCGCCGACGCCCCCGGAGCCCCATGATTGAGATTCCCACGCAGTGAGCGTGCCGTCTTTCTTAACACCGATCTTAACGGCCGCATAATCGGACGGCCGCGAACCGGCAACCATCAACTCGGAGTCGCGCTCGTTGAACATCTTTACCGGTTTTCCGCCGGCCTTCTTTGAGAGACGAGCGGCGGTGATGTCCCACTCGTCGGGTCCGAACTTGCTGCCGAACCCGCCGCCGATGTGATCCTGTTGGACTCTAACGTTGGTTGCCGGGATCTCGAGCGGCCGCGCAATCTGCGATACCGATCCGCTTACCGCCTGGGTTGAGAGATGCGCCAACACGTTGTCGCCTTCCCATTCCATCACCGACCCGTGTGGTTCGAGGCAGCAGTGGGTGATCACCGACGCGCCGTAAGTCCCTTCGACGGTGACCTCGGCTTCGCTGAAGCCTTTGTCCGGGTCGCCGACCTTGTTCTCGTTCGCCACGCGTGTGTATGTGTCCCCAGCAGCTTTCGGATCGGTGTCGATCACCAGATGCGGAAGAACCTCATATTCCACTTTAATCGCGCGAATGGCATCTTCGGCGGTAGGCTCGTCGATCGCCGCCAGGGCCACCACCGAAGCGCCGGCCCAATTCAGTTCGGCGGCCGGCGTCCCGGGCTGAGCCATAACGTGAATGGCCTTGACTCCGGGCATAGCTTCAGCCGCGCTGGTATCGATGCTTTTGACCCGGGCATGGGCGTGCGGAGAGCGGACGATCTTGCCAAAGAGCATTCCCGGTCGATTTATGTCAAACGAGTACTTTGCGCGTCCCGACACCTTCTGTGGTCCGTCAATTCTGGAGATTCGTTTGCCGATGAACGTGCGCTTGTCGGCATCGGGCCATTTGTATTCAGCCATTGCGCCGCCCTCCTTTCTGAGCCGCCTGCGCGACTGCTGCTCGAACACCCATGTAGGTTCCGCAGCGGCAGAGGTTGCCGCCAAGTCCCTTCTTGACCTGTTCCGGCGTGGGGTTCGGATTCTTGTCCAGGAATGCCTTTGAAGCGACGACAAACCCCGGCGTGCAGAAGCCACATTGTTGAGCGTCGTTGTCGATGAAGGCCTGCTGAACCGGATGCAGGGTTTCACCCTGCATCAGTCCCTCGACGGTCGTTACCGACTTACCCTGAGCCTCGATTGCAAGTACCGAGCAGGAGTAAACCGGCTTGCCGTCCACGATCATCGTGCAAGCTCCGCAGGTCGCACGGTCGCAGACGCGTTTCGCTCCGGTCAGATCGAGTTCGTTGCGCAGAGCTTCGAGCAGCGTCACTCGCGTTTCGACCATGGCGCTGTAGCTTTTCCCGTTGATTGAAAGCTTGAGTGGAACCTTGCCCGGGCCGTAGACTTTTACTTCAGCCCCGGATACTTTGATCACTCGATAGCTCATCACAAGCGGCACCGACAACGAGATGCCGGACGCCTTCAAGAAGGTGCGTCGCGATAGCCCCGAGCCTTTCTCTTTTACATTGTCATCATCTTGCATCGGTCGCCTCCCTCACTCGATTTTGGATTTTAGATTTTGGATTTTGGATTGGGACAGATTCACTGCTGACTCTGGCAATCCAAAATCTAAAATCTAAAATCCAAAATCTTCATTGCGGTGTTTCCCTGAATTCAAGTTCGTTGCGGCAACACGGACAAAGCCCCGGAACATACGCCGTGATGCTGCAGACGCTACAGTAGTAGGAGATATCGTACAGCTTCCCATCTTTGACTGATTGCACCTTTATGATTTCGAGTTCGTTACCGGCCTTCAACCGGGCGGTGATCTGAAGCTCGCGCTGACGGACTCGAGTGTCGGTAAACAAAGGCGTCATCGTATCGGCCGGCGAGAATCTGTAGAGCCTGCCATCTCCACCGGCAAACCCGAACCGAATGCTCGTGCTGGGGCAGCCAAATAGCGAATCTACTACATTGCCCCTGGCGTCAAGACACACGGCGTGGCCGCGAACTACAGTCAGAGCGGAACCTTCGCCCTGGGGGTTCGACGAACCCACCTCCGCGGCCAGCAGTGAGGTTGGTACTGAGAAGAGTAAAGTTGCCAGGAGCAGAACCAGAAGTCGACTCATCGCCCCTTCAATCCTGAAACGGTCAGCTCGCGATCCTGTGACAGAAATCAGATAGAAGAAACAGGAATGTTCACAGGAAGCCGCCGCATCTACCTCTATTGCCTGTTGCCTTCTCGACTTTGTTTCGGCTGCTACCTTACCATACTCGAGGATGGTCGGCAACGATGCGCAGCCGAGACAGTCTTGAGTTGAGCGTCCGCCTAACACTTCAGTTCGTAGCCTCGAGCCTGGGTCTTCGGAACTCCGTCGAGGAGTTCAACGTCCATAGTCAATGGACGCGGGTTGGCCCGAAGCGGGTAAAGGGTTCGATCGCAGGAGCAGCGCATGTTGACAAACTGAAGATCGTGTTTCGTTCGTGGAACCGAAACGAGCATCTGACGTTTCGTATGGGTCCGGCTGTCGATTGAACGAAGCGTAACGATTCAGACGCTTCGCACGTAAAGAGTCGTTGACGGTGGCATTTCAATCAGCGTGAGACGACTCCGCACGCCGGATAAACGCCGAAGGAAGAGCCAGAATGTGAGCGAAGAAGGGTTGAGCTTGAAGCATACGGGGATCGCAGAAGCGGCGGAATGCGAGTGGGATGTCGCGGTCGTCGGGGCTGGGCCGGCAGGCTCGATGGCCGCGCTCAACCTGGCGCGGCGCGGACATCGAACGCTGTTGCTCGATAAGGTCACGTTCCCGCGTGACAAGGTCTGTGGCGACGGCCTTATCGCGGATTCGGTGCGCTGCCTGACGCGAGCCGGACTGTACGACGATATCCGCAGGAGAAGTCTCAAAAGCGACATTGGAACGGTCTATAGTCCGTCTCGAATATGCTTCGATGTGCCTGGCGAGTTTCTCACGCTGAAGCGTGTGCATCTCGACGCACTGATAGTGAACAAGGCGGTTGAGTCCGGCGCGGCGTTTTGTCAGACCAAAGTGACAGGCGTCGAGGTCCAGTCTAACTCCACGCTTCGGCTATCGCTTGATGAATCTCCAGAGTCGCTGCACGCGCAGATCGTTTTCCTTGCAACCGGAGCCAACGTGGAGATGCCTTCAAAGCTTGGCCTCGTGACCGAGCAACGGCCGAGCGGGGTTGCGCTTCGCTGCTATGTCCGATCCAGCATTTCACTAGACCGGCTGGTAGTTTCCTACGATCGCTCGATAACACCTGGATATGCGTGGATATTTCCGCTTGCCGACGGTGAATTCAACATCGGTTGTGGAGTAAGCTACCGACATCAATTAGTCTCGCGCGGCAACCTGCGCGAAGCGTTCAAGACGTTTATTACGAGCTTCCCCCTGGCTGCTGACATCATGCGTCACGCAGAATGGATCTCACCGATTCGAGGGGCGATGCTCAGGTGCGGCTTGAGCGGGACCCACCCCCACGGACCAGGAAACATCTTGGTGCTGGGAGAGAGCATCGGCGCGACCTTCCCGTTTACCGGAGAGGGCATCGGGAAGGCGATGGAAACTGGAGAGATAGCCGCCGAAGTCGCTCATGACGCTCTCGTCTCAGGCAACCTGGATCGCCTGAGCAAATTCCCTCACCGCATCGAACACGAATTGAAGCCCAAGTTCCTGGGTTATCGAATAGCGGAGAACTGGTTCTCGCGCCCGTGGCTCAATGACTTCGTCGCGCGCCGCATTCGCAGCAGCCGCTTCCTGCAAGAACTGGTTGCGGGAATCGTCAATGAAACGGTCGACCCGCGAGAGGTATTCTCGCTGCGAGGTATTCTCCGTTCGTTTGTGAGTTAGCAAGCCCGGGCGCGCTGAAGGCGAAACTATGCAACGGGAGCGAAGGGAAGCGCGCCGAATCAAAGGTGCAGAACTCAGTTCACCCAAAAAATGTTGCATCTTTGTTAACTTCGTAGACCTCCTCTAGAACCTGTGTTATTGTTAGGGCGATGCGAGATGCGCGAGAGTCGCAGCCCCCCGTTCAAAACAGTTCGTGCAGAGTGGTCAGCCACTGCTGATGGGTTGCCGAAACAAAGCCTATTAGCGTTTCATTGCCAGGCCCATGGCGGTGGAGGTAGCAACGCAGCGAGCAGGAAGCGCATCGGAACGCACAGATCAGAACATGGTAGGGTGGTAGTTCAATGAAGGTAGTGTCACTCCCAAGGCTCAAAGCCCTTTCAACATTCCTCGCGTTGATTCTCGCCTTCTCTCTCGCAACAGTAGAGCCGGGTCGCGGAAACCCAAAAACAAAAAAGGCAAGCTCGAAGAAAGTTGCGAAGGGAAAATCGAAAGCAAAATCGAAGGCGAAATCTGGGCGCACTGTCGCGCGCCGTGGCGGATCACGGTCGGCGAAGGCGAAAGCGAGCAAGTCTAAACGGGGCAAACGGGTTAACGCCCGCGGGCGGAGCCGGCGAGGCCGGTGGCGCACCCAGGTCGCTGCAAGTGTGCACGGGGTGGGTGTTCACAACTTTCTGAGCGAATCATGGACTCAGCCGCTGAACACTGCCCAAAGGACTACGGGTGAGACTGTATCCGCGAATGGTGTACCGAGCTACACCGCGGCCGGCGCCGATGTTCAGCCACCGGTGGCAATCCCGGGCCCGCTGAACGAGGCAACCCGCCCTCGCCTCGCCGACGCGGACCCACTCGATCCCGCTCCGATTAATCCGCTGGTCGCAGCCTACACAGATAGTCTTGCGGCGTTCGGATTCAGCGCCGAAAACCAGGGATTCATTGTCACCACATTGAAAGGCGAGGTGCTGGCGGAGCACAACGCCGACCGGCTCTACAATCCCGCATCCGTCACCAAGGTAGCCACGTCGCTGACTGCAATATCGAGGCTCGGCCCTGACTTCAAGTTTCGAACTTCGCTCTACACCGACGGGACGCTCGACCGTGCTACTGGGGTCCTACACGGATCGCTGTATCTCGTGGGCAGCGGCGACCCCGCGTTTTTTTCTGAAAACGCGATGATGATTGCGGACAAAATGAACCGCAGCGGTATTCGAGAGGTCGAGGGGAACCTCGTTGTCCTCGGCCAGTTCTTTTTTAACTTCTCTACGTCGCGCGAAGCTTCGGCAAAAGCTTTTCGGGCCGTGCTGACGCCCGAAACTTGGAGCGCTCAAGCGAAGTCTTCGTACACCCGATTTCTTGCGATTCGGGCCGCGGAGGATAGGGTTACCGATTCCGGGACCCCGGCTCCGCCGCTTACCGGACCGCCGTCTCTGAGAATTGCGGGTCAAACGATTACGGACCCATCGGTGAACACTGGCAAGCTGACCCCTCTTGCGGTTCACACATCCCTGCCGCTGTTACGAGTCCTTAAAGGGCTGAACGATTTTTCAAACAACTGGATGGCCACGATTATCGGCAATCTGGTTGGCGGTCCTGATGCGGTCGAGCGATTTCTCCAAACCGAAGTCGGATTCAAGGAAGATGAAGTTCGTTTTGCGACTTCATCGGGACTTGGAGCAAACGCTATTTCACCGCGTGGAACGATCACAATGCTGCGCAAGCTGATCGGATATCTCGACAGCAAGGGGCTCGGCGTGGAAGAGCTTCTTCCCATCGCCGGCGTCGATGCCGGAACGCTCGGGAAACGATTCAACGACGCATTTCGAGGGTCAGTCGTTGGCAAGACCGGGACGTTGACCAGCGTGAGCGCGCTGGCAGGGGTCGCCTATACGCGTCAGCGAGGCCCTCTGCTATTTGTGATTTACAATCGTGGCGGCTCGGCTCACCGGTTCCGCGCAGCGCAAGACGAGACAATAAAGAAAGTCATTACGCTCTACGGTGGACCCGCTCCTGTTAGGTATGCGATATCGAGTGCAGCGCGGATAGCCGCACAGGACGAGGCATCGCGCGACTCCTCCAATCAGAGGTGAGTATGATGTCAGGCATGGACTTGTCGAGGGCACAAAAAGCCCTGTTGGCCTGGAGCGCTGGTTTTCTGCTTCTGGCGGAGGGGGTGAAACGCCTCCGCATAGAAGGCCGGGCCGCTACGATCGTCGGGTTGATTGAGCTGCTTCTCGCAATCGCTACTGGAGTCGCTTTTGGATGGACATCCACCGCGAATAACGAGTGATGCCGCTCGCTGAGTCGATCGTTTACAACAATGTCGGCTGAACCATCAACCGGTCTTGGATCGCTAGACTACAACTCATCCGCGCTTCCCACATCCTCTAGATCTGCGATTGCTCTCTCAGTGCCTTGAGCTTGCTTTTACTCAATCGCCCAAACATAATTCGGTCCGGCTAGCGCAATGCAATATATGTTTCGCTAAGGGTGGGTCATGCGCTGAACACTGGTGACGTCTTTCGAGCTTCGACGGGCGAGCAAAATGTCAGACATCTGGTACATCTGGTTAATACTCGGCGCGTTGTTTATCGTTGCCGAGATTTTCACCGCGGGGTTTGTGTTGCTCTGGTTCGGGATAGGTGCCCTGGTAGCCGCACTCCTGGCCTTTTCAGGATTTGTCGGGCTGCCGCTTCAGATCCTGGTTTTTCTCGTCGTATCAATAGCCCTTACCGTTGCGTCGCGCACAATCTTCGAGCGATTCCTGATGCGCGGCTCGCCTGGACGTGAGCTGAAGACTGGGATGGACAGTTTGCCGGGTACGATGGGGATCGTGGTGGAACCTTCAAAGGGAGTGATGCAAGAAGGAGCCGTTCGCGTGTTTGCGTCAACGTGGCGAGCGTTTCCGGCTGAAGGTGAAGAGCCGCTCCGCGAGGGCGAGCAGGTTCAGATTGAGCGCGTCGATGGAGCGTCGGTTTACGTCAGACGGGTGGAAGGCGAGCCGTCATGGCGCCCGCAACAGAGATTGAGTCAGTGAAACGAATCGGTCGAGATGCGTTGGATGTCCGACAAAGCTTCAGTTTGTCGCTGGCTGGTCCCTGAAAAAGAAACTACTCGACAATTTAAGCTTGTCGCTGGCTAGTCCCCGAAAAACATACTACGCGACAAACTTCAGTTTGTCGGAGGCAGGAGGAGCAGATCGATGGATTTTGGACTTTTGGTTCTCGCGTTTATTGCGCTGATGGTGCTCATCAGCGCGCTCAAGTCGTTCCGAGTTGTCGGGCAGGCGTCTGTGATGATCATCGAGAGACTCGGCAAGTTTCACAAGCTGGCCGGAAGCGGGCTAAACATCATCTTGCCGTTTCTCGATAAACCACGCTCGGCCTATTGGGCCGGAATAAGACCGGGCCTGTCAACGCTCGACTTGCGCGAGCAGCTTCTCGAGTTTCCTCCGCAACCGGTCATCACTCGGGACAACGTAACCGTGAATGTCGACTCGGTGCTGTACTATCAGATCACTGATCCGATTAAAGCGATGTACGAAGTAGCGGACCTGACTGGCTCAATTATGCAGCTGACGATTACATCGATGCGCTCGATCATCGGCGATCTCGACCTGGACCACACCTTTTCTTCGCGAGATCTGATCAACAACAAGCTGCGAATCGTGCTGGACGAAGCGACCGAACGCTGGGGGGTGAAGGTTACCCGCGTTGAAGTTCGAAATATCCATCCGCCCGAGGATGTGCGAGTGACGATGGAGAAACAGATGACCGCCGAGCGCACCCGACGAGCGTTGATACTCCAGGCAGACGGAGAGAAGCAGGCGGCAATCGCACGCGCCGAAGGTGAAAAGCAGGCCGCAATCGCCCGCGCAGAGGGCGAAAAGGAAGCGGCCGTGCTTCGGGCCGACGGCCAGGCTCAGGCACGATTGCGCAACGCCGAGGCCGAGGCTCAAGCGATCAAGTTTATTTCCGAGTCGATCACCGCGGGACAGGGAAACCCCGCCCAGTACCTGCTGATGCAGCGTTACATAGAGTCGCTGACCAACATGGCTACGAGCACCAATGCAAAGGTTGTATTTATGCCGGTCGAGACGAGTTCGGTGTTGTCGTCGGTGGGTGCCCTAAAGGAAGTTTTCGGCGAGATCGGCGGGCAAAAAGAGTCAGTCGACTACAGAAGAGAGCAGGTCCTACCGCCAGGTCGCACTTCGAGATGAAGTATCTAGTGCCAGGATGTTCGGAGTTCAAGCTCAACCTGCTATAGCCAATGGTAAGCTTGAACTCCTGAACGTCACTCCTCTTCGCTGTAGTCACTTCCCTCTTCGCTTTCAAAATACGCTTTGTACAATGCCCGGGCATATTCAAGTTGATCTTGGGCGACCAGCACTCGCAACTGTCCTCCGAACGCGAGCTGTGGCATCAACGATAGAGAATGCATACCCTGAATCATTACCGCGACATTGTTTTGTTCGAGTGTTTCCTTTATGAACATCGCCTCGGGGGTTGTTCGAGGGCGGCACAGCTCGACGAATTCAACCTTCTTCTTCTCGGCGGTGCCGTCAGGCATTCCAACGACCTCCCCGCTGAGGCTGCTCGGGACAAGCACACAGCCGCAGCTCAAGCACACGCCCACCTGGGTTTCAAACTCTCCGGCGCAGATCGGACAGAGCATCAGCATCGCCGTTGAATCCTAGCACAACCAAAACCTACCGGCATCCGCGTAGCATAACCTCCGATTTTCATTTATATTCTCCATCGCGTGCCCTCAGCTAAAGCTAAAGTCCAATTCTCGGAGGATGACCATGATCGCCCTTAAGCGAGTTCGTGTGGTTCTTTCTTTGTTCATCGTTCTTCTCGTGTCGTTGCCCTTTGGGGCTTTCGCGCAGGATCCCAGGAAAGAGGACGAAAAAAAGGACGAAAAGAAAAAAGAAGAAGAGTTGCCGCTAAAGACAGACAAGAAGATCGAGTTCACGACCGATGAAGGAACGTGGATGTCGCTCGATGTCTCAAGCGACGCGAAGACAATCATCTTCGATCTGCTCGGCGACGTCTACACCGTGCCGATCAGCGGGGGTGATGCAAAGCGAATAGTTGGCGGCCTATCCTTCGAGAGCCAGCCGAAATTCTCGCCCGATGGGAAGAGCATTGTCTTCGTCAGCGATCGAAGCGGCGCCGAGAATCTCTGGCTTTCCGACGCAGACGGCTCAAATCCAAAACCCCTCACCAAAGGCCGCAACAGCCAGTACATATCGCCGTCGTGGACTGCGGACGGTAACTACATCATCGCGTCCAAATCGACCGAAGGACTCGGGACCTTCTCGCTGTGGATGTATCACAAGGACGGTGGCAACGGCGTCCACATCGGCGAACCTGATCCGCCGCCCCAACAGCCGGGACAGGGTCAGCCGCAGGCACCGCGCCGTAACAAGTACGGCGCCGTCGCGTCTGCCGACGGGCGATTCATCTACTACGCGCAGCGCAACGGGGCTTTCACCTATAACGCTCAGTTTCCGCTATGGCAAATAGTCCGGTTCGACCGCGAGACCAGCGAAACATCGACGATAACCAACGCGCAAGGCAGCGCCATGCGTCCGGTTCTGTCGCCCGACGGCAAGAAGCTCGTTTACGCGACTCGCTATGAATCAGGCACGGCGCTGCGAGTGCGCGATCTGGAAACCAGCGAAGAACGATGGCTGATCAATCCGGTTACTCGCGATGACCAGGAATCGCGAGCAACGCGCGACACGATGCCAGGATACGCTTTCCTGCCGGACGGCAATTCTCTCATAGTTCCCATCAACGGAAAGATTCAGCGGGTCGACATCGAGACATCCAAAGCCGCCGTCATTCCGTTCACGGCCCACGTCGAGGCCGAAATCGCACCGCGCGTCTACTTTCAAAACCGCGTCGACGACAGCACGACTGTGCGAGCCCGACTGATCCGCTGGCCGTCGCTTTCGCCCGATGGAAAGCGAGTCGTGTTTAGCTCGCTGAACAAACTTTGGATGATGGAGCTGCCTTCCGGCGCGCCGCATCGTTTAACCGATTCGACTGTTGGTGAGTTCATGCCCTACGTGGTCGCCGGACGGGCGCTATGTCGCTTATGTTACCTGGTCGCGCGAGGGTGGGCACATCCTTAGAGTAGCGGCCGACGGTGGCAAACCGGAACAGCTAACACGCCGTTCCGCCTATTACACGAATCCTGTGTACTCCCCGGACTCGCAGAAGATTGTTTTTGGATCGGGTGCCACATCCGATCAGCTGTTTGCAGACCTCAGGATGCACGATCCGGACGTGCTGCCGGACGCGACGATGGAACCGGGCGAAATCACCGGCATCGGTCAGAACACCGGAGTGGACCTTCGATGGATTCCTGCCTCTGGCGGCGACTCAACGCTCATCGGTCCATCTCAAGGGGGCCGGTCACCCCATTTTACCAGTGATCCGAATCGGGTCTATCTGACTACGCAGGCGGGTCTCAGCTTCGGTTCGCCTCGATGGCCTCGACCGTAGAACGCACTTCAAAGTCACTGGTACCGGCACTGGTCCAAACCCGGCGAGCGCCGAGGACATAAAGCTCTCTCCCGACGGCCAGCGCGCATTCGTCAGCCTTCAAGGCAAGCACTATCTCATCAGCGTCCCCAAAGCGGGAAAGGAAGTAGTTCCTATTAGCATAACCGCAAGCGGGCCATCGTCGATTCCTGTAAAGAAGATGTCACTCGAGGGCGGCGACTATCTGGATTGGTCGAACGATGGAAGATCGGTGACCTGGTCCTGGGGTGCAAAGTTTTATCGACAGGACATAGGCGCCGACAAACCTGAAGCCAGCGACGTCGTCGTCGAAGCTCCCCGATCTCGTCCGAAAGGGACGGTCGTCCTGAGCGGCGCACGAGTTGTGACAATGAAGGGCGACGAGGTAATCGAGCGAGGAGACATCGTCATTACCGACAATCGCATCACCGCCGTCGGCGCAAAAGGCAAGGTGCAAATACCCGCCGGGGCAAAAGTGATCGATGTAACCGGAAAAACGATCATCCCGGGATTCGTGGATGTTCACTCGCATATGTGGCCGCCGCGCGGAGTCAACCAGACTCAGGTGTGGCAGTATCTGGCCAATCTGGCTTACGGGGTGACGACTACGCGTGACCCGCAGAGTTCTACCACGGATGTGTTCGCCTACACCGATCTGGTGGAGACTGGCGAGATCCTCGGGCCTCGAGTCTTCTCAACAGGGCCTGGGGTCTTCGCGCAGTCGGGGATTGACGATAAGGAAGCAGCCCGCAATTACATCAAGCGTTACAAGGAGGCATACCACACGACGACGCTCAAGGAATATGTAGTCGGCGATCGCATTGTGCGTCAATGGGTTGCGATGGCATGCAAGGAGTTCGGCATCACGTCGACAACCGAAGGCGCTCTCGACATGAAGCTCGATCTGACTCAGATGGCCGACGGCTTCTCGGGCAACGAGCACGCGTTGCCGATTCAGCCGCTCTACAAGGACGTTGCCCAGTTCGTTGCGCAGACCGGGACATTCTACACTCCGACGACGCTTGTAGCTTATGGTGCGCCGTGGTCCGAGAACTACTACTTCGAGAGCACCGACATTCACGGCAATCAGAAGATTCGGCGGTTCATTCCGCACGAACTGCTGGATACCATGGTCAAGCGCCGCGGGCAATGGTTCCTGCCCTCGGAATACGGACACACCGGAATCGCAAAGGCGTGCGCTGATATCGTCCACGCCGGAGGCCGCGTTTGTTTAGGCGGGCACGGTCAGTTCCAGGGACTCGGTTGCCACTGGGAGATTTGGGATCTGCAATCGGGCGGGCTGACTCCACACGAGGCCCTGCGCTCGGCGACTCTGTTTGGCGCTGAGGCCATAGGCTTGCAGCAGGATGTCGGCTCCATCGAAGCAGGCAAACTCGCTGATCTCATCGTCCTCGATATGAACCCGTTGACGGACATTCACAACACCAATTCGATTCGGTTGGTGATGAAAAACGGAGAGCTGTTTGAGGGTGACACGCTCGATCAGGTTTGGCCGGCCCAGAAGAAACTCGAGCAACAGTACTGGTGGGACCGCGATCCTAAGTGAGGGAGGGGGAATTGAAAATTGAGAATTGAAAAATGCAAATTGCAAATTGAAGATCAAAGCGGCCGCTCAGCCTTCAATCTCTAGCTTCAATCAGGCCCGGTCGGTCCAGAAGAAGCTCCAGAAGCGGTACTTGTGGGACCCCGCCCTCGCTCCCCGGGCGTGTTACGAGCGAAGCTCTGCCGCGATAGCCTTCGCGGTTTCGCGAGCCAGCTCGATCTGATCGGGCCGTAGGGAAATAGCGCCTACCACGGCGTGCCCCCCCCCGTCGTATCGTTCGCAGATCGAAGCAAGATTGTGACGCCGCGGCTGAGTGCTCCACGGGTTGAATCCAACCGAAACCTTCGAACGGCTCGAGGACAAGCTGACTCCGACTGAATAGGCGCACTCCGGAAACAAGTAATAGGGTATGAACTTGCTGTAGCCTTCCGCATCCTGAGTGCTTAGATCGAAGTAGACCACTCCTCTGTCGCTCTCGGCCGCCGCTTTGATCAGATCGATCATCCGCAGGTGACGTTCAAACAGCGGTCGAAACTCCTCCGCGATCACCGGATCGGCGATGATCTCCCCGAGCGTCTGCGTTTGCATGCCGTTGATGATCCGGCGCATAACTCCGGGGTTTCGGGTCGCTTCGATTACCAGCATCAACTGCAACGCTGGAGCCTTTAGCTCGACTCCGGTCTTCGCGTCTTCGTACTGAGCGCCGTCGATCACGTCGGCCCAGTGAATCAACTCGCTCAAGCCTTGCTGATCGAACCCGTACCTGGCGGCCACAGTATCTGCGATGAACTTTGTGCACGACTTGTAATTCGGATCGTAGAATTTCGCTGGCCAGCTGCCTGAACGGAAATGATTCTCGTCCTCAGGCGAAAGAAACGCGCTTTGGTGATGATCGAACCACCATGTAAGCCTGGGCGACGGGCTGTACTTGAAGTCGACGATAGCGTTTTCGTCGCCGTCAAACAGCTCCTCCTCGATAAGCTTCTGGCTCGGCTTGTGGGCCAGCCCCGTATAGGAGATCTCAGCATCGGGTCGAATCTTTTCCGAGAAGAAGCGGGAGAACACGGCCGCTGATGCGAGCCCATCGAAACAGTGATCGTGATGCAGTATTCTGAGTCTCATTTAGAGGGGTGGTCTTTCCTGTTAGCGGATAATCAAGCAGTTCACTGTAACACTTGCGGTGACGAATCGTGAAGGGCGGTTCTGTGGTAACGCCCGCGTGTGCCTCGGTGCGCTGTGAATTTTCTGTAAATCTCAAGCGTGGTAGACTATCTCCAGGTTGATTTGATGACCTTGCTCATGAAGCCCCGAAGTCTAAAAGACGTTCTCAAAACCTACACGATCGAAGGCGAGTTATTCGAAAAGATGGAAGGGGGGAGGCTGCGTTGCTACGCGTGCGGACATAGGTGCGTAATACTACCGGGGTTGGATGGGATTTGCAGAGTCCGGTACAACGAGGGGGGCAAGCTGATGGTCCCTAACGGATACGCCGGCGCGATTCAATGCGATCCAACCGAGAAGAAACCCTTCTTCCACGCGTATCCCGGGTCGTTGGCGCTGACGTTTGGAATGCTCGGATGCGACTATCATTGCAGCTACTGTCAGAACTGGGTTACCTCGCAGGCCTTGCGCGATCCCAAGGCAGTGACGGCCCCGCTCGAGGTGACTTCGAGCGAGATGATCGAGATTGCGCGCCGGTCGCAAGCCCGGCTTGTAGTATCAAGCTACAACGAGCCTCTGATTACCAGCGAATGGGCTGTAGAGATATTTAAGCAGGCAAAACCCGAAGGCTTTGTTTGCGGATACGTCTCGAATGGCAACGCGACGCCCGAAGTACTGGATTACTTAAGGCCGTGGGTCGATCTATACAAGATTGATCTTAAGGGCTTTGACGATCGGAACTATAGAAAGCTTGGCGGCCAGTTATCAACCGTGCTAGATACGATCAAGATGGTTCACGAGCGTGGATTCTGGCTTGAGATAGTCACGCTTCTGATCCCCGGATTCAATGACGCCGGCGACGAAATAAAGGCGGCTGCGGATTTCATCGCGAGCGTCTCGCCGGATATTCCGTGGCATCTAACTGCGTTCCATCAAGACTATAAGATGACCGGTCCGGACAATACTTCAGTCGAGATTCTTATACGCGCGGCAGAGACCGGCTACGCGGCAGGACTCAACTATGTTTACGCCGGCAATCTGCCGGGGCGTGTGGGGAGGTATGAAAATACCTTTTGTCCTGAATGTAAGGCCGTGCTGGTCGAGCGACGCGGGTTCCTCGTTTTGCAGAATCGACTTAACCTTGGAGCGTGTCCTGACTGCGGAACGAGCATCTCCGGGCGCTGGGATAACTTCGCAACCACGCAAGCTGCAAGCTAGCCTCACTCGGTCGCCGCTTCCGCAACCTGATTCCGCGCCCTGTAGAAAACCTGCACAATGGAGTGCCCCGTAGCGTCGGCCAATGCATCCTCATTGCGCGTAGCCGTTTGCTCGCCGCCCTCCTCGGCGATCAGCTCCTCGATGAACTGATCCTGAAGCCGCCGGTAAGCGTGAACATTGCCGCCGGAGTTGAATACCGCGAACAACCTCGGGCCACGCGCAGTGTACGCGATGCCGACCAGCGTGCTGACTCCATTGTCGATTGAAACAAGCGTGCCCGTTTTCGCGACGACCGCACCCCGGACATCGCCGCTCGCGAGCCTTGTTCGCAGAGTCCCCGAGTCGATGCCCGCAACCGCCATCACGTCTTCGGGTTTGAGCGAATGATCCGCCAGAACCCTGATGAGCGCTCGAAGCACCCTCAGGGTTCCCCTTGGGGTTATGCGATTGAAGTCCAGGCCCGATGCGCGGCCGACAAAAATCTCGCTTTCACTCAAGCCGATTTGTCTTACTAGATATTCCTGAATGGCGCCCGGGCCGCCGAGCGACGCGCCGACGACTTCGGCCACGGCGTTGCTGCTATGCGCGTTCTGATAAAGAAGGATTGAGACAAGCGGATCCGAGTAGTGAGAAAGCAGGAGCGTTCCCGACTTCTCGCCGTAGGTGGTTTCCCCTTCGATTCGAATTCCCCTCCCCTGAAGCGCCGCGCGAAGCTTGGTCGCCGAGGTCTCACGCGACAGATTTGATCGATAGCCGTTTGCGTAGTAATAGAATTGTCCGGCAATTCTCAGCGCTCCGTGCACGCGCGAAACGCCGAGCCGTGATAGCTGAAGAGCAACTTCTTCGGCGTCGAACAGCGAGAACATCGGGTCGGTTCCGCCTTCGACCACCAGATCGCCCTCAAGCGTGCGCGCCGCGGGATCAATTGTCCCGTCACCAAGAAAATCGGTTCGATAGCGATAGTCGGGGCCGAGCTTTGCGAGCGCCATCAGGGACGTGGCGAGCTTCATGACAGATGCCGGGTTAAACGCTACGTCTGGATTGTGCTGGGCAATCGGTTGCCCATCTTCGAGGGATTCGATCAGCACACCCTGGTCATCAAGACTCTGGCCATGTGCTCGAATGAGGTTGACGTAATCGGAAAGCGCCTTCAGGGGTGCTGGCCGCTTAGCGCTCGCGATTCCTCCGGTGCCACCATCAGCCGCAGTCTTCCTTTCTCGAACTGGTACCGGAACCAACAAGATAAGGAGCGGAAGGATTATTATTCTTTTCACTAAACAGGACACCCGCTTGTACGATCGTGGAGTTATTTCCTGCGCCCACTTAACCCGATTATACAGAACGCCGCGGAATAGTCCACCAGTCAATCTCCGTCGATCCAAAGCGACGACAGTATCCTGATGCGCTAATAGCCTGCCAACTCAAGCGCCTTACTGACCACGTCTTCAACCTGTGGCAAGACCTCGCGCTCCAGCACCTTTGAGAAAGGCACCGGTGTTTGCTCGGATCCGACACGCAACACGGGGCCATCGAGAGAATCAAAGCATTTCTCTTGAATCTGCGCAGCGATCTCCCCGCCAAGGCCGCCAAACACTTTGTCCTCGTGCACCACAAGCGCTTTTGCAGTTTTGCCCACCGAGTTAATCACGGTGTCCATATCAAGCGGGACCAGCGACCGTAGATCGATAACTTCGGCTTCAATGCCGTGTGCATCCTTCAACTGCGTCGCCGCCCGCAAACACCAGTGCACCGTGGTGCCATAGCTGACAATCGTCATGTCGCTGCCTTCGCGCCGGACTCGCGCCTTGCCAAACGGAATCTCATAATTCGCACCTGGGTGCGGCGCCTTTGCGAACACCTGGTTGTAGAGATACTTGGGTTCGAGAAAGAAGGTCATTCCGCGATTGCGCATGGCGTGACGCAACAAACCTACTGCGTCATCGGCGAACGCGGGGATCACAACACGCAAACCCGGCAGCGTTGCGAAGACCGCCTCGAGGTTTTGGGAATGATACAGTCCGCCGGTGATATATCCGCCGGACGCCAGCCGCGCAACGATATTGGGCACAAACTGTCCGTTCGAGCGATAGTAATCGTGTGACGTATCCACGATCTGCTCCATCGCAGGCCAGAGATAGTCGGCAAACTGCGCGGCTTCGATGACCACCCAAATGTCATCCCTAAAGCGTGAGAAACCGTTGGCGGTTCCGACGATATGATCTTCTGCGATCGGCGCGTTGAAAACGCGACTCGGGCCGAACTCCTGCTGCATTCCCTTGGTGACATTAAATACACCGCCTTTTTCTTTCGACGCGACATCCTGCCCCCACAGAAAAGTGTTCGGATTGCTTCGAAACTCCTCTTTTAGCGTTTGGTTTATCGCCTCTCGTAAGGTGATTGGCGCGCCGCCCTCCGCGGCAATCATCGCTTCCGGCGGCACCTTCGTCTCTTCGGGAAAAACGAACCAGGTTGCCGTTGCCGGGATCAGGATCGGGCGCCGCCTCGGCTTTTTCGGCGGCCGCGCCAACCTGCGCCTTGTTCTCCTCTTCGATAGCCAGCAGCGTCAACTCTTCCACATCCTCAACGTTGAGCAGGTGGAGCCGAAGGCGCTCGTAGGGATCGTAGGTGCGCATCTCGGCAAGTTCCTCTTCGCTCCGGTACAACTCATGGCGATCGGAATTCGAGTGGGCGTTGATGCGTTCGCAGAACGCATGTACGAGCACCGGTCCGTCGGCGCTGTGAACCGCATCGGTGGCGCGGCGGATCGCCTTTACGGAGTCGAATGGATTGGTGCCATCGCAGTTGATGATAGTCAGATTGCGAAGGCCCCGAAAGTTTTCAGAGACGATAGGGTTCGCGGTCTGCTCTGCGACCGGCACGGATATCCCGTATCCGTTGTTCTGCACCACAAAGATCACCGGCAGCCGCTCGCGGCTGGCGCCGTTCAGTGCTTCGAACACATAACCCTCAGAGCAAGAGGATTCACCCTGGCTGCAGAACACTATCGAGTCAGCGTCGTAATACTTGACCGCGCGTCCAAGCCCGGTCGCGTGCTGAGCGTGATTGCCGGTAGCGGACGAAACGTTCCAGATACCGATAGAGATCTTCGCAAAGTGATTGCTCATGTGACGGCCGCCGGAAGCGACGTCGGCGGCCTTTGACAAGCCGTTCAAGATGATCTCGTATGGACTGATTCCGGCCGCGAGACAGGTAAGCATGTCACGGTAATAAGGGAACAGATAGTCCTTGTTGGGGCGAAATGCGGTCCCGACAGCGATCTGAATACCGTCGTGACCCGCGTGCGAGGCATGATAGGACCATCCCTTCGCCTGTCTCAGATAGTTCCTCGCTTTGTCGTCGAGCAACCGGCCGAGATGGATCAACCGGTACCACTCGAGTTGTTTCTCAATCTCGACAGTTCCGGGCGCATCCGCCAGCGGCTTGTAAGCGATCTCTCCCAATCGTTCTGCACTCATTTTATGTCGGTTCCTCTCTCATTTGTCGTTGTACTGAGCCGGCCGAGCCCTGCTCTCGCCCGCGAAACTAAGCTTGCAATTGTTCGCATACGGCGAAAGTTAGCCAGCAGACCCATTGTCAGCTATTTTGGTGTGGCCGCAACTTTTCAACATAGCAAAAAAATATATCCAGAACAACCGGTGTTTCCGGTAAGACACGGGCGCGGCAACGATCGGGCGGGCTCAACGCTGGAATCAGGGCATGGAAGTACGGCAATCGCTCGCTTCGTTCGAGGCACATTGCTGAAGAGATGCATTCCTTGACAGGGCGAAAGTCGATCTCGTACCATTCCAAGGCAGTTAGATATGGGGCTGTAGCTCAGTTGGCAGAGCGCGTGGCTCGCATTCACGAGGCCAGGGGTTCGAATCCCCTCAGCTCCATTTCTCTTACTCGAGCGAAATTCGGTTTGACGACGAGGTCCACGCAACCGAGACCGGTTGATCTCTAAACGGCGCTCTTCATCCAACGTTTCAGGCAATCCGTTGCGCCCTGTTTATGCCAAGGCCCGGAGGCCCGGAGTCGAAGTCCCGAATGCAACCCTCACCCAGGCTCGATCGCCCTAGGCAGAAACCAGATGAAACAAGTATCCTTGCACCCCGCATCGTTGATGCGAGAGGCTAAGGTCAGAATCAAGCGAGTCAAATTTGGTATTGAAGAGCAAGTCGGAAGGATATGACTTTGGCATTCGCCGAGAGGACAAGAACCGCTGGGAGCGCCGAGCGCCGTTGACGCCTCTTCACGTCGGCGAGTTGATCGAGGATCTGGGGTTACGAGTCGTCGTGCAGCCATCTCCGGACCGGATCTTCACTGACGACGAATACGCCGAGGCTGGCGCAATGCTGGATGAAGATCTGAGCGCTTGCCGCAGCATCCTTGGCGTCAAGGAGCCGCTTCCGCGATCACTGATTCCCCGCAAAATCTATCTATTCTTTTCGCACGTGATCAAGGGACAGCGTAGCAATATGCCCCTGCTGCGCCGCCTGCTCGATTTGTGCTGCACGCTGATCGACTACGAGCGGATCGTTGATCGGTTTGGTAGACGGTTGATTTTTTTCGGACGCCACGCCGGCTATGCGGGCATGATCGACGCGCTGTGGGCATTCGGCCAACGAATGCTGGCGGAAGGGGTCGACACCTCATTCTCACGCGTGCAGCCAGCGCACGACTATGGCAGCGTGGATGAGGCCGCCGGCTTTATCGCTTCGACCGTGGGCCGCAAGATTCGCGAGCTGGGCATTCATCCATCCGTTCATCCGTTGATCGTAGGCTTCACCGGTGGGGGCAACGTCTCGCAGGGAGCGCAGGAAATCTTCGACCGACTCCCGGTCGTCGAGCTTGATCCCGGTGAGCTACCAGAAATGGCAACAGCTCGTCATCTCTCGCGCCGCGCTGTGTACAAGGTAGCATTGCGCCGCGAGCATCGTGCTGACTTTGCGCGTCATCTACCATATCTCTCAATCCTGGTGAACGGCATCTACTGGGAGCCGTCTGCTCCGCGTTTGGTAACCCGCGCCGACTTGCGCGCACTTTGGGAACAAGCAGGGCCACCAAGGCTTCGAGTGTTGGCCGACATCTCTTGCGATGTGGATGGTTCCATCGAAGCGACCGTGCGGGCGACCGATTCATCCGATCCGGTCTACGTATACGATCCGTTTACGGGAACCGCGACGTCTGGCGTCCGAGGCCGCGGCCCGGTGGTGCTTGCCATCGACAATCTCCCGGCAGAGCTACCACGCGACGCGTCGGAGCATTTTGGCGATTCGCTCTATCCGTTTTTGGCGCAGCTCGCGGCTACTGATCCGGCTGTGGAGTTTGAGTTTTTGTCACTGCCGGCAGCGATACTGGGTGCGGTGGTGACTCACGCCGGCGAGTTGACGCCACGTTACCGCTATCTCGAAAAAGCGTTGCGGGAGGCAGGTGCATGAGGCGTGTCTTGGTTCTCGGTGCTGGCCTTGTCGTCAAACCGTTGCTCGAGGATTTGCTCTCCCTGTCGGACGTCGAAGTGCACCTTGCCGCTTTGAACATTGATCGCGCCAATGCCCTGGTGAGCGGTCACCAACGCGCCACGGCGCTGGAAATCAATGCGCTCGATGAAGCGCAACTTCTTCCGGAAGTTCGTCAGGCGGCAGTCGTCATCAGCCTGCTGCCCGCCGATCAGCATACACGAATCGCCGAGGCTTGCGTGGCACATCGAGTGCCGTTGATTACGACTTCGTATGCCTCGGCGGAGATGCGAGACCTCCACGCGGCGGCGCGGGCAAGGGGGGTTCTGCTGCTCAACGAATGCGGCCTCGACCCGGGCATCGATCACATTACCGCCGTGCGAGTAATCAGACGCGTCGAGCGCGAGGGCGGTGCAATTCGCTCATTCGCGTCCTACTGCGGCGGGCTACCCGCGCCGCAATCGAACAACAATCCGTGGGGTTACAAATTCAGTTGGAGTCCGCGCGGAGTGGTAATGGCGGCGCGGCGGCCGGTCGCGTATCTGGAGAACGGGGCCATCGTACGCCGTGAGTTCCCCGATCTGTTTGAGGGGCCACGTTACCTTGACATCCCTGGCGTGGGCCAATTGGAGACGTATCCCAATCGCGACTGCCTGCGATACATAGCGCAATACGGCGTTTGGGACGCCAGGGATTTTTTTCGGGGGACGCTGCGCTATCGAGGTTGGTGCGAAACCTGGCAAGCGCTGTATGACCTCGGGCTGCTCGATATGGCCGAGCGTGAATGGTTAGATATGACTTACGCGGATTTTCTTGCGGCTCACTTGCCGCCTGGCGAGGGGGGGCTGGTGACAAGACTGGCCAGCACCTTGAAAATCGGCGTGGACAATGATGTCATCGCGCGGCTGGAATGGCTGGGGCTGTTATCGGATCGCCCGGTACCCGAAACCCGAGCCGCGTCTCTGGATGTCGTAGCCAATCGACTTCAAGAAAAACTCGCATACAAGGAAGGTGAACGCGACATGGTCTTGCTTGAGCACCACTTCATCGCCGTGCGGCCTGACAGAAGCGAGCGTCGCATGATTACAAGAATGCAGGTCATAGGCGTGGCGGGCAATGACTCTGCAATGGCCCGCACGGTCAGTTACCCGGCGGCCATCGCTTGCCGCCTGATCCTCGACGGACGAATCACGTTGACGGGCGTGCATATTCCAGTCGCGCGCGAACTCACCGATCCGATCATGCTCGGCCTCACCCGTCGCGGCGTCCACATCACCGAAGTGGATGAAGACATCGGTTAGGACCTATGGGCAGTCATCTCATCATCACGTTCTCAATCCTGGGCGGCGCGATCATTTTGTTCTTGAGCAACCGAGTACGAGCGGATCTGGTTGCCCTTCTGGTTGTGTTCGCTCTTGGCATAAGCGGAGTGTTGACCCCGGAAGAAGCCTTTTCTGGGTTCAGCCGTTCGGCGGTGATCACGATAATGTCGGTCTTTATTCTGTCTGAAGGGATTCAGCGCGCAGGCATAACAAAGCGGCTTGGAAATCTGATCCTTCGTCTGGGTGGGAAAAACGAACACAGACTCGTAGTTACCGTGATGATAGCGGCCGCTTCCATGTCGCTGTTCATGAACAATATTGCGGCAGCTTCAGTTCTTCTGCCCGCCGTCTCCAGGGCAGGGCGTAAGGCGGGCGTCTATCCGTCGCGGCTGCTTATGCCTCTCGCCTTTGCTACGATCCTTGGCGGGATGGCTACCTTGCTCACGACCACAAACATTATCGTGAGCAGCATGCTCCGAGAAAGAGGGTTAGAGGGCCTCAGTATTGTCGATTTCCTGCCTGTCGGGCTACCGATCGTGGTCGTAGGCGTGGCGTATATGGCGTTTTGGGGTCGACGGCTGTTACCGGCTCATTCCCTCTCAGAGCGCGTTCAGGCGCGCCGTCGCGAGGAGGGCGATCTGGTCGATTTCTACAGGCTCGGCGTACGGCTGTTTCGGGCTCGAGTACCCGTTGGATCGAACATCGTCGGAAAGACTCTCGCGCAGAGCTCCCTCCGTGAAACCTACGGTCTGAACGTTATCGCGGTCGAACGGGGTGCCCAGGTTAAGCCTTCCCCTGCGCCGGACACCCTCGTTCACACGGGTGACATCTTGTTGCTCGAGGGAAACCTCGCCGATTTCCGACAGCGGGACGTTGAACCCTATCTTGAGATCTTGCCTCCCCGAGACTGGCGTCGACACGATCTCGAGTCAACCGCGATAGTGGTTGCCGAAGTCATGTTGACGCCTAGGTCGTCTCTGGTGAACCAGACGCTTCACACAGCTCATTTCCGAGAGAAGTACGGCATGACTGCATTGGCTCTTTGGCGTGCGGGCGAGCAGGTATACGACGGGCTCGCGGATCTACCGCTGCAGTTTGGGGATGCCATGTTGATCCAGGGTCCCCGCGAGCGGCTATCCATCCTTCGCGATGAAACCGATCTGATCCTGCTTACCGATGAAGAGCAACTAGTACCGCAGGCGGTAGGGATCAGGGGAATCGCGGCGGTACTGATCCTTGCCATTACTCTGGTTGGCGCGGCGCTGAAGCCGGCTCTCGTTGGTGAAATCATGCTGGGGGGCGCGCTGGCGATGATGCTCACTGGCATACTCGCCATAGATGAGGCATATGCGGCTATCGAGTGGAGAAGCGTCTTTCTCGTAGCTGGAATGCTGCCGATAGGCCTGGCGATGACTAAGACCGGCGCCGCCTCGCTTCTGGCCGACCGGCTGATCGCCACTCTTGGATCTGCAGGTCCCCTGACGGTTCTAGCGGGTCTATTTCTGGCCGGAACGCTGCTTACCCAGTTGATCAGTGGTGCAGCTGTAGCCATCCTGTTGGGGCCAATTGCCATAAACGTGGCGCAGCATATGGGAGCCAATCCGCGCTCCATGGCGATGGGCGTTGCGTTGGCGGCTTCGATGGCCTTCCTAACGCCACTCGGACATCCGGTTAATGTTTTGATGATGGGGCCGGGAGGATACAGCTTCCGTGACTACTTCAAAGTCGGCCTGCCTTTGACGCTGCTGTTGTTCGTGGTCGTACTTGTTCTCCTGCCCTGGTTCTGGCCTTTTGGTTGATGAACAGTGTTCCGAATGCGCGCACTCCGGTACTACGTTCACATGCTCGCGTTCAAAAGGCCCTTTCATGTAACGAGACGCTTCGAGAACTATCGAATCAATGGCCGGACTCCGCGTGCGCACCAGCATTACGCACTCCCGCAAGCAACATCACATTTGCGCTCCCGGTCGCAATGCTTGATGCGATCCTGCCCTCGCTGTCAATCAGCAAGGCCGAAGGCGTTGATTTGGTACCCAACATGCTGCCCAATTGAAATCCATCATCGTGGAGGAATAGCGACTCAAAGCTCTCGCTGTCTTTTTTGACCTGTTCCAGATCACCCGAAGAAACAAACACCAGTCGGGGCGCGCCAGGTGGCGGATCCTCCTCCCATCTTCTGATTTGGTCCGACATCTCGGTACAATATGGACACGAGGGACTCCAAAACAGAAGAAGCGTGGCACGCCCTGACAGGTCTATCATGCTGACGGGTTCCCCGTCCGTATCCTGAAGCAAAAACTCCGGAGCCGGGTCGCCGACCTTCAAGGACGAGGTTCCGAGTGAGATCTCGAGACCGTTATTCGAGCCCAACCCCGCGTTACCAGACTCGAAGCCGTTCGCCCTTGCTCCGGCAGCGATCAACTTGCGTATCGCTTCATCCCCATAAGCATTGTTGCTGGCGATGCGCCCCTGCGGACCGATCAGAACGGCGGCGGGGGTCCACTTGGCCTCATATATATCGGCAACCCCCGATTCGCCGAGCAACAGTAGATGCGCCGCGCCGTACTTCGCTACTCGCCTCTCGTTGTCGAGAAGCGATCCTTTGCTAAGCAGCGCGATAGTCAGCCGGTCAGAATACTCGCGCTGCCAGCCCCTGACATCCTGCAAAAGCGTCGCGCATGGCGCGCAGTTCGGGCTAACAAAGAGAAGCAGAACCGATTTCTGATTGTCCAGCAAGTCTTGGAGCGAGATCTGCCCACCGCCAACGGACGCCAGGACGAAGTCGGGTGCCGGCGCACCCACCGGCAATCCTTCTAAAGGAGGCGTCGCGTCCTCGCGCTCCACCGGCTTTGGCGCATACTCCTCCAGCAGTCCGTCGATCGCATCGATCCTGTCGAGAATCCTCGCCTGCTGACTCAGGACCCGGCGAAGATACATCACGGTCGCGATAAGCAGCCCGGCAGCAAGCGAACTCACCAGGAGATTCACGACCTCTCCAGTCTTCATTTCGTCAAACCACGCGACAGCACTCAGACCCGGAGAGGCCTTACCCTGTGCGACGATCAGTGCGGCCACCGCAGCCAGAAAAAGGTTGCGTAAGAACATCGACCAACTAACCGGCTTTGAGTGCAATTGACCGAAACAGTTGCACTCGGTGGTGCGTCCGCGCAAGAGGCTTACACTAATGGCAGCGGAAAAGATCATCATCAAGACCAGAGCGCAAATGCCTCCAATCCAGGCGGTGTTGAGAGGGATCAACACTGTCGCAACGCCGATCTCCACGGCCGGCAGGAGCCATCCCATCGGAGCAGACAGCCTCGCCGAAACGCCGAAGCCGATCAACGCGTTCCTTGTACCAGCCGAATCGGCCGCCTTCGCCACCCCGGCAATAACCAGAATCGCCGCGAGAAATAATCTGGCGGTCAGCAATACAATTTCCATAACCGACAAGTCAGTCTTCGTTTGTGATCTCGAACCGCATGCTCAGCTGAGCGGCCGCACCAAGCATTGCCGAGACGCTGCAGTACTTCGTTTCAGACAATTGGATCGCTTGCTTGACAGCTTTCCGATCTATCGCGCGGCCCCGCACGCGGTGGATCACTTCTATGCGGGTATAGATGCGCGGATGCTCAGCTCGCCGCTCAGCCCGCACTTCGATGTCGTATCCGATAACTCGCTGCCTCTTCTTTTTGAGAATCGACACAACGTCAGCCCCAGTGCATCCTCCGAGCGCGATCAGCAGCAGCTCCATCGGCGAGGCCGCCGTGACCTTGTCGTGAGCAAAACTGGTCACCATGGCATGGCCGCTTTGCGATTCGGCCACGAAGGCTTCGCCTCCGGCGTATCGCAGCCTCGCTAGCTTTGTTTCAGTGTTTTTTGGATCGCTCATTCACCTCCCCTTAATTCTGTAGACAGTCCGCCGCGATCTCAGATGGTAGTATCCCCATCGAACGGCAGACGTCAGGGGCTCTACTTGCGCCGTCTGAGCCCTTGAGTTAGATCCGTGTCAAAAGAAGGAATGATGCCGAAGGGGGGACTCGAACCCCCACGGGTTGCCCCATACGCCCCTCAAACGTACGTGTCTACCAGTTCCACCACTTCGGCATTGTGAAGAGAGAGTTTGCGATTGCTCAATTCTCGTCCCGTTTGCCAAACCTCACCGACGGCGTTAGTTCTTCTTATCGGGCGCCGGCTTCGCCGCGTCCTTTGCCGAAGCAGGCTTGGCGGGTTTGTTGGCGCCCTTATCCGCAGCAGGGGTAGCCGGCGGGGTGGCTGCCGGTTGGTTGGCCGCCGGAGGTGTCTCTGATGAACCCGTGGGCGTCTCCACCGGAGCAGCCGGAACCGCAGGCGCGACTGGTGCCTGTTCTGCCGGGCCAACCCCTTCGCCGAGCGACCTCTTGTCAAACAATCCGGGGATTGAGAAGAGAAACGCGATCAAGAAGAACGCAACAGCAGCAGCAATCGTGATCTTAGCCAAAACAGTCTGAGTGCCTCGCGGGCCAAACGCCGCGGAGTTCGCTCCACCGCCAAAAACCGCCGAGGCGTCCGATTTTCCGGGCTGCAAAAGCACGAACATAATCAGCACGAAACACGACAGAATATAGAGAACCGTCAGAATTATTCCAAGCACTTCTTTGACTCCTACCTGCGATCTTTGTAGTTAACGATCCGCGAGAACGAATCGGCATCAAGACTCGCTCCACCGACGAGTCCACCATCAATATCCGCCTGATCCATCAATCCTGCGATGTTGTCAGCCTTTACACTTCCTCCGTAGAGAATTCTCGTTCCCTCTGCTACCTCACTGCCAAACATGACAGCTAGTCGGGAGCGGATAAAAGCGTGCATTTGTTGGGCCGTTTCGGGCGTCGCAGTCCGCCCGGTACCGATTGCCCATAACGGTTCGTAAGCAACGATGATACGAGAGGCCTCTGAGACAGTCAAGTTACGCATTCCTCCGATCAATTGCGCCTCGACGACCTGCTCCGCGCGCCCGGCATCTCGTTCGTCAAGCGGCTCGCCGACACACATGATCGGAGACAACCCGGCCGCAATAACCGCTCGAATCTTCGAGTTCACGATTTCGTCGCTCTCGCCATAGTACTGGCGCCTCTCTGAATGACCGATGATGGCCCACCGCCCGCCTGCGTCTTTGATCATCCCCGCCGAGACTTCACCAGTAAACGCACCGGGCCCGGGGTCCGCCGCCGCGTCCTGAGCAGCTACTTGTACGTTTGAGCCCTCAAGCCGGTCGGACACTGTTTTGATCGCAGTAAACACCGGAGCGATCACAATCTCGCAGTGCGTCGAAGCCACCACAAGCGGCTTGAAAGCCCGGACGAATTCCAGTGACTCAGGAATCGTCTTATACATCTTCCAGTTTCCGGCAATTATCGGTCGTCGCATCTTGCTAACCATCCGCGCCTACTTGCTGGGAGCTACCAACTTCTCACTCCGAACGATCACAATACCCAGTGCGCCAGTTTGCTGGTCCTTTTTTACTTGCACCTTGGCGTTGTTGTCTTCGCCCTTGTTAAGCGTCCATTCCGAGAATTCCGGATCGATGACCTTGTCGGCCACAGTCCACTTATTCTCCTTGATCACGCGCTCGAAGAACGCGGTGATTTTATCCATCGGATCCCGGGTGGTGAACCCAAGGGACATGGTGTTCATTCCCTGCATTGGACCGATCTGCACGCTGACCCTGGAACCCTTTGGATACGCCGGCAAGTCTTTTATGCCCCCCGTCGCCTGATCAAAGAATGAGGGGTTCTTAAACGCGACCTGGGCGGCGGGCTGGACGTCCGGCGCCGACCGGTTGACTCGCCTCCGCAGCAGGCGCCGGCTCGGTTGCGGCCGGTACGGACGCGTTCGCCGGATCCTCGACGCTTTGGTTCTTATTCTGATTCCTCGAGTCCCCGCTCCCCTCCATCCCGCTGTACGCAGGCTTGTGCGCGCAGGCAGCCAACACCGCAATCACGGCACAAGCCAACGACAGACAGACCATTCTTACCACTTTGTTCATCGCGATTCCTTGTTAAACGTTTCTATTTATCCGTTAGAGCCGCAACGCCAGGCAAGATGTCCCCAGCCAGGAACTCAAGCGATGCGCCCCCACCGGTCGAAACATGAGTAATGCGGTTCGCTACTCCTGCCTCGGTAATCGCCGCGACCGAGTCACCTCCGCCGACAATGCTAGTCGCATCCGCCCCCGCCACCGCCTGCGCTATAGCTCGAGTCCCGATGTCGAAGGGGCGGTGCTCGAACATCCCCATCGGCCCGTTCCACACGATCGTTTTGGCAACACCGAGCCTCTTTGAAAACTCAGCAATCGCGTCCGGCCCAATATCGAGTCCCGCTTCCTGGGGCTTGATGTCTGTGACCGCACAAACGCGCGGCAATACAGCCTGCGGATCAGCATCCCACGCTGCTTTGTCTACAACCTGATTATCGATCGGAAGCAGGAGATCGCACCCGCGCTCGCGTGCCTTTGCGAGCAGTCCGCGCGCAAGCTCCAGTTTGTCGTCTTCAACCAACGATCGACCGGTCTCAACACCCTGAGACTTTAGAAATGTGTATGCCATCGCACCGCCAATCAAGAGCGCGTCCGCCGACTTCAACAGGTTTTCAATCACACTTATCTTATCCGAAACCTTCGCGCCGCCCAGGACCACAACAAACGGGTGTTCAGGGTTCTCAAGCGCCTTCCCGAGGTACTGTAGCTCTTTCTGCATCAGCAGTCCCGCAGCCGCCCGCTTCACAAAATGCGTAATACCCTCGGTCGAGGCGTGTGCGCGATGAGCCGTGCCAAACGCGTCGTTTACATACACATCAGCCACCTCGGCAAGCTGCCGGGCATAATCCGGATCGTTCTTCTCCTCGCCCGGGTGAAAGCGCAGGTTCTCGAGCATCAAAGCCTCACCGGGCTTCAGCGTATCGACCATCTCGCGCACCTTATCGCCGATGGAGTCCGGCGCCAGTGCTATTTCCTTGCCAAGCAACTCAGCGAGCCGTCGAGCCGCCGGCGCCAGCGAGTACTTCAGATCTGTCTTACCTTTTGGCCTGCCGAGGTGCGATGCCAATACAACGCGAGCGCCGCGTTCAAGGGCGTAACGAATCGTCGGCAACGCCGAGCGTATCCGAGTGTCATCGGTCACGTTGCCCTTGTCATCGAGCGGCACATTGAAATCTACGCGGATAAACACGCGCTTTCCGCTCAAATCAAGATCGGTAATTGAGAGCTTTGGCATAGGTGAGTGATGAGATGTTTGAAACGTGATGCGTGACGTTCAAAGTCAGGGCTTGCAGCCCTTGTGATTCGAACAGCGCCGTCGAGTCAAGCCAGAGCTTGTGCTTTGAATGTCACGCTTCACGTTTCACTGATCATTCTTACAGCCCTTGTTCGGCAACGTACTTGATCAAGTCGACAACGCGGCAGGAATAGCCCCACTCATTGTCGTACCAGGAAAGGAGTTTCACCATGTTGCCTTCGAGCACGCTGGTGTAAGGCGCGTCCAGGATCGAAGAGTGAGAGTTCCCGCGAAAGTCAACCGAGACCAGCGGCTCTTCGGAGTATTGCAGGATGCCCCGAAGCGGTCCGTCTGCGGCCTTCCTCATAGCCGCGTTTACTTCTTCTTTGGTAGTCTTTGTGGCGATTTCAGCTACAAAGTCAACGATCGACACATTTGGCGTTGGGACCCGCAGCGAGATTCCATCGAGCTTGCCCTTCAACTCCGGCAAGACCAGGCCAATCGCCTTGGCGGCGCCGGTGGTCGTCGGGATAATCGAGAGCGCGGCCGCGCGAGCGCGGCGCAGATCGCTGTGGGGCAAATCGAGGAGACGCTGATCGTTAGTGTATGAGTGGATCGTGTTCATCAACCCTTTTACGATCGTGAAGTTCTCGTGCAGCACCTTCGCGATTGGTCCAAGACAGTTGGTTGTACACGAGGCATTCGAAATCACGTGATGCTCTTTTGGGTTGTACGCCTTCTCGTTGACCCCCAAAACGACAGTCACATCTTCGTTCTTGGCCGGAGCCGTTATGATGACTTTCCTTACACTATCATGCAGGTGCTTGGCGGCGTCATCGCGCTTGGTGAACAACCCGGTCGACTCGATGACGATCTCGGCGCCCACTGACGCCCAGTCGATCTTTGCCGGATCGCGCTCCGTGAAAACCTGGAACTCGTCACCGTTTACCGAGATGGTCTTGTCCGTCGCCTTGATATCGGCGTCCAGATTGCCCAAAACAGAGTCGTATTTGAGCAGATGCGCTAGAGTCTTAGTGTCAGTAATGTCGTTGACAGCGACGAAGTCAATGCCCCCGCCCTTGAGCGATGCCCGAAGAACGTTGCGCCCGATGCGCCCAAAACCGTTTATGCCTACTTTGATTCCCATCCTTTCACCTCCCGTTTATGAGTCCGAACTGAATATCCTCTTTACCCCTCAAATCATTCAAGGAACGAAGTTACCGAACTGAGCAAACAGAGTTTTGTCGTGGCCTTTCAACTCGAGACCAGCGATTTGACAAGCGATTGTATGGCGCCGCGATCGATTCCATATGCCGCCAGTAGTTCCTCGGGCTTGCCCGAGCGCGGGACTTCGCGAACCGCGAGTTGATAGACCCGTATACCGGACGGCGAGACCGCGCTCGCAACCGCGTCGCCGATCCCGCCCCAACCCGCGTGATCCTCGACCGTGATGATCAGATTGTTTGTAGCCTTGCCGGAGGCCCGAAGCGTCTCTTCGTCCACCGGCTTCACCGAAAACAGGTCAACCACTCGAACCGATATGCCCTCTGCTTTGAGCTGATCGTATGCTGCAAGCGCTTCAAACAGGGTCACGCCGCACCCCACAATCGTCGCAAGGTCGTCGCTGCTCTCCCTGATCACCTTGGAGCGCCCAATCTCGAACTGCTCACTCTTTGTATAGATCACCGGTGTCTGCGGCCGGCTCGTCCGAATGTAAACTATCCCACGATGTTCAGCGGAGAGGCGAACCGCATATTCGGTCGAGACCGCGTCTGACGGATACAAGACCGTCGAACCTTCGATCGCTCGCATCATTGCCAGGTCTTCGAGTGCCATCTGCGAAGGCCCGTCTTCGCCAATCGACACGCCTGCATGCGATCCGCACAGTTTCAAGTTGGCCTGCGAGACCGCAGCCATCCGAATTTGATCGTAAGCGCGTGTCAGAAAGCACGCGAACGTCGATGCGAATGGTATCTTACCCATCGAACCGAGCCCTACCGCTACCCCCACCATGTTCTGTTCGGCGATGAACAATTCAAAGAAGCGCCCCTGGTGTGCCTTCATGAACCTGTCAGAATAAGTCGAGTTCTTGGTATCTCCGTCGAGGGCGACAACCAATGGATTGACATCGCCGAGCCTGGCAAGCGCCTCGCCGTAAGCCTCCCGCGTGGCGATCCGTTGCCCGACGGGATACTCGCTTTCGACAGGTCCTCCGTTCACTCCGGGGCCTTCGCCCACGCCACGTCCTTCTGGTGTTTTCATCTTCAGCCCGGCAAAGTTCTCAATCTTCGGCTGAAGCTCGGCGAGCGCTCGATCGAGTTCCTCGCCTTTCTTAAACGCCTTCCCGTGCCATCCGTTTTTGTCTTCTGCGAACGACACTCCCTTGCCTTTCTTCGTCGCCGCAACGATCACTGCGGGCTTGCCAGTAATAGACATCACTTCGTCAAGCGCTGCGATAATCTCGGGGACGTTGTGACCGTCGACGGCGATGGCGTGCCACCCAAACGCTTCGAATCGCCGCCGGTAGACTTCCGTATCGTGGCCGTACATCGTGCGCTGGCTCTGTCCCAATCCATTCACATCCACGATTGCGATCAGGTTATCGAGCTTGTAGTACGAAGCGATCTCGGCCGCTTCCCACACTGATCCCTCAGCCGCTTCGCCATCACCCATCAAGACAAAGATGTTGTTACCGATCTTATCGAGATACTTGCTGTTGAGCGCCATTCCCACTCCGCACGACAGGCCCTGCCCGAGGGAGCCCGTGGCAACCTCAACCCATGGGAGTCGGGGCGTCGGGTGACCTTCAAGATCACTGGTGAATTCACGAAGCGTCTTTAAGCGCTCGACCGGAAACGCGCCTGCTTCCGCCCACGCCGCATAGAGAAGGGGTGCAGCGTGGCCTTTTGAAAACACGAAGCGATCGTTCACCGGATTCTTCGGATTCGCGACCTCGTAACGCATCGCGTAGAAGAACACCGCCGCCGCCAAATCCGCCGCCGACATGCAACTGGTCGGATGTCCCGAGCCGGCTTCAGACGTAGCAACGATCGAATGAATCCGTAGCGCGTTCCCCATCGCCTCGAGAGCTGTTATCAGGTCGTCGTTAGTTCTGGCAGGTTGTTCCATCGATTGCTCCTAGATAAACAAAGTGATGAAGAAATTACAAAGATTGTCGCCAACAACCTCGACGTGAGCTACTTAACGCCGGATCCAAATGCAGATAAACAAATTACTGCTGATTGATTTCAATTGACGGCCCCGCCAGCCTACCTGGGACCGACTTCAGTTTCAATATACACAACGAGCATCTTCGCTTCAACGTGACTGCCTGTTTGCTTGACACTTCTTATTCACTTGCCTAGGCTCTGACCTGTTATGGAAGACTCAAAGGCGATCGAATCTGTGAGCCTGTTCGAGAAGCTCAGCTCATTCCAGGACTGCTGGAGCCCAAAGATCGTGGGTGAGTTAAACGACTGCTTTGTTAAGCTGGCCAAGCTCAGAGGCGAGTTCGTATGGCACCATCACGACGCCGAAGACGAGTTATTCCTGGTCATAAAAGGCAACCTGTTGATCAAGCTGCGGGACCGTGACATTCGAGTCGCCGAGGGCGAATTCGTGATCATCCCGAGGGGCGTCGAGCATCTTCCCATCGCCGAAGAAGAAGTTCACGTGCTGTTACTCGAGCCAAAGTCTACGTTGAACACCGGCAACGTGACGAATGACAGAACTGTCGCCGAGCCGGTTCGAATCTAACTGCACGCTATTGTGATTGAACCAACGACAATCTCCTGCGAAAGAGCATCTGGAGAAATGGAAGCACCTCGAGCGTCAATCCGCTCTCGCTACCAGCCTCGCCGTGGGCTCAGCATCCCGGTAGTAACCGTACTCGATGCAAACGGCTGCGTAGTTGAGGAGGACCAGCGCAGGCTGTTTCGCTATCTCGCTCAGCAAGGCCGGGGAGCGGACATTCTCTTTGGCGTTGGCACGACAGGCGAATGGAACCGAATCTCAAACAGCGAGCGCCAGCGGCTGATTTGGATCGAGACCGAAGAGATCGGTAAAATCAATCGAGAGATATCAAAGGGATCGAGTCAACCAGTGGAAGCGTGGGTTGGCGTAACGGCCTCGACTCGAACCGAGACGCTTGCGAATATCGTATGCGCGCTTGATGCTCGGGCCGACGCCGTGGTGATCGCGCCGCTTTCGATCACCGACCTCATCAATGTCGTATCATTTTTTCAGAGAGACGTCTGCGATCTGTTCGACCGGCAAGGTCGCTGGGTCCCGGTCTTCCTCTACGATAACGCCGACATCGCCGCAAATCCCCGCGTTCCACACCTACACACCCGCGATGTGAAGCAGCTCAGCCGGCTGCCATTCATTTTTGGATTGAAGGTGTCGGCTTCCCGCCGTGTGCTTGGCAACTACACGAAAGGCGCCGGCCATTACAAAGACAAGGGTGAGTTTGGAATCTATATTGGCAATGCGATGTTGATGTTCCAGATGTTCGATCTTGAACAGGGATTAGCGGGTCGCGTGCGGGAGTATTGGAACCGCTACCTGCTGCACAACGAACTGCCGATTGGGGTAGTGTCGGGTCCTGCCAATGCACTGCCGCGCGAATGGCAGCGAGCCTGGAGGGCATGCTATGCGGGCGATGAGCGATTGATGAGCATCTACAAAAGGGCCTTCGACGAGTTCGGCGCTGCGTGTCACTTCCGGCAAGATGGCAGCTTCGCCGAGAAGATGATTGCCTGTTTGAAACTTGCGTTGAAGCTCGACGGAGTGATCACATCGGATCTGGTCGCGAAGGGGACGCGGGCGCTCGATTCACACGAGCGTCATGAGTTTGAGCGTCACTATACAGAGATCAAACAACTTTTATCGGCCACAACTGATCCGGTTTGGATTTCGCGGACGTGCCTGGAGATAGAATAGACGCCACCCGGAGTGCGGGCCTCGCCCTCGCGCCTCAAGAACGAGCTTGCCAACCGCCTCGCAGCGCACCGTGCAGATTGAGGTCTATGCTACCTGTGTTTTGACCTTTTCTTCCCGGGTCGCAGCAAGTCCCTTGGAATCACCTTCGTAAGCTTGCGAATGTAGGTGGGGGTCACCCCAAGAATGGAGGCGGCCTCGCGCGCGTTCCCCCTGGCTCTTTGTAGCGCTCGCGCCCACAGCCACTTCAACAGTGATATCTTCGCGTCGGCAAGCAGCGGGATCTTCGCATCCGACAAGATGAAATATTGCTCCTGATCGAGTGCGTTGATTAGTCGTCGAGCGGAGTGGGCTTCTTTTCTCAGCTCAGCCAGCGGTCGCGAGCCAATCGATGCCTCGACATCGCTTAACAACTTGCAGGCCTCGACTGGATTGCTGGCGCAGAGCGCCTGCGACAGCAGCGCCTTGATCTCCAATTCCAAAAGCGAGGCGCGAAGATCGTGGGCCAGGTCGAGCGCCTCCCACAGCACTACGGCGGCCTCTTCGTCACGGCCGAGCGATAGATAGTATTTCCCCAGTGTTCGCCGCACGTCGGCTTTTTGCGACTGACTGTTTGCTTGTTCGGCGATTTCCAGCGCCGTCCCCAGCGCTCTCTGCGCACGGTCCCATTCGCGCCGCGCCAGATGCACCCTGGCCCTTATCTCGTAAGTCGAGGCGATCTGCGTGCTCCGCACTCGCACGCCGATCTCGATTGCGCGGTCAACGTATGCCTCCGCCATGTCGTAGTCCTTCAGCCAGACAAGCGTGGCGGCGACGCTGTTCAACGTGAGATAGGTGTACTGGTCGTGTCCCATACGCTCAAACGTGTCGTGCGCAAACAACAGGTACTTCTGAGCGGTCTCGTGCTCGCCGATGACGTTGAGCGCGAGTGCCACGTTCACTCTGGCAACCGCAAGGTTGTAATCATCATGGCTTTTCAGCAGTATTTTTATTCCGCGCTCGAGCGTGGTGCGGGCATCTTCCACCTCACCCATTCGATTGCGCACCCCGCCGAGGCAAAGATATGCCACACCAAGCCAGTACGGACGCGGACCCGCCGCGTAGATATCGACCGCCGTCTCGAACAGTCTTGCAGCCTCTTCCCATCGCTCAAGCGACCAGAGTGCTTGCCCCTGAAGTTGGACCGCCTCGCCCCGGGTGCAGTCGTCGTCGCGAACCAATGCAATCGTCTGCGCGAGAGAAGCTAGCCGCAGTGCCTCGCTTGGCTCGCTTCTTCGGTAATGATAAAGCGCGGTCATCAACAAAACGCGAGCCGCTAGTGCGAACGGGACGCGGTCGACGTCGTACAGATACGGAGTCAGCGCGGATTCCATCTCGTCCAGCCGGCCGTTTCGCCCCGCGAGCTCCGAGGCCAACAATCGCAGCCGCACCGTATCCTCCTCGAACACCGGACCGGTTTCCCAATCGGTGCCGAGCAGGGCGGCGATCTTCTCGTAGTCGCCCGACTCGCGCAACTCTTCCAGAGCCGTTATCTCGCTAAAAGTGTGGGGCATATGTCCTCCGGTGGAGTCGGAAAGCTAGCCTATGGATTGTCGAATTGTCAGACACCTTGCCCTGAGTGTCAAGAACACAAACACGGAACAGAAGGCGCGAGGTTTTGCCCTCAGGTGGAGTACCGTAGACTGCCCAGTCTGCGCGTTACCGAGTTCGGCGTGCCCAGACTAAACTGTTTTGACTGTCCAACCCTAACCCTGATCTCTCATCAACGTTCGGCGAGCAAGTGGTATCAGGCCGAGCGCGATCACCAAGACAAGAGAACAGAGCGTGACGATCTTGAAAGCTCGGCGTACCGGCGTCTCAAGAAAATCCAGCGTTAATCGATGAGTACCCGCCCGAAGCTCGACCTTCATGCTGCCGAGATCTTCCGAACTGTTGATTGGTACCGGCCGACCGTCTACGGTGGCTGTCCATCCCGGAAAGCTGAAGGTGCGAATCTGCAACTCATCGTCGTCCCTTAGAGTTGCTCTCACCACCCGATGCTGAGGTTTCCACTCCTCAACCACAACCTCGCCGTTCTGCGCGGTAGCGAGTTTCGCCTGGGGCGTATTGATCGGTAATTCACTTGGGTCCGCGGGGGCGCTGCTTGGAATCGTGGCCCAATTCAAGTGCTCGGGTTCAGGCTCGAACACGGCGGAGTCGATCATTGGTCTGGCGACTGCGACAGCACTGAAGACCGCCCCGCCAAAGACGACAAGAACAGCCAACGCGGCAAACAGCAGACGGTCCGATCGCAAGCCCCGCTTCGCCGCTTCGACGGCCGCTTGAGTGAACGCGCCGGCAAGAAGCGCAACAACAAGAGTCGTAATCGCCAGCATTCGCCATGTGAAGACTCCGATGTCGATCATTGGTATCAGCTTGCCTAAGGGCATCGACGCTCTTGTCATCATGAAACTCGCGAGGAGCCCGACGATTACCCAGGACAGCACTCGTTGCCTGAGCGCATCCGCAAGGGTCGAAGCTCCTCGCTTGAGCCAGAGCAACGTAATCGCGCCGATGGCGATCACCGCTGTCCCGGTAATCCATATTGCGTCGATCAACTTGAAGAACCCGCTGTGTACATCCGAGTTGTACAGATCGTGCACGAAGACATAGGTCTTGTGATAGGGCCATGTCTGGGTGACATACTCACGATGAATGAGATTCTGTTCGACTGCCGCCGGCAACAGGTACACCGCCGCCAGCCCAATCCCTAAGGCGAGCGCAACACCGACTGCGACCAGCCCATGCCACTCTCTACGCCTCACCGCGAGCACGAGCACGTAAACTCCGAAGCCGAGCGTGAATTGGTAAGCCGTGGGCGGATGGGACCACAGGAACGCACCGTAACTCGCAGCAAGTCCCGCGAAGTTAAAAAGCGCTGACACTTGCCTGACTTGCGAGGGCGCTTTCATCAGACGCTCACCAAACAACAACATCAAAGGCATCCAAACAAAGACCAGAAGCTCAGCCATCGCGCCGCGTTGATACTGATCCAACAAGTGATATGGAAGGAAGATGTACGCCGCCATCGCCGCGATCGCGGCAGCTCTTCCCATCACTTGCCTAGCGTAGATGTACAGTGCCGCCGCCGCCGCAATCATCATTGCCAGATGCAAGTCCAGCAAGGCGCGGAGCCAATCTTGCGTAACGGCGTAGAAAGCAGAAGTCAGATAGTACACCCCCGGCGGATAATAGCTGGTAGTGGGCGCGCCGAATCCGCGGTTGGTTTCTTCTTCCCATCGCGGATAGATCTCACCCGCGGCAAGGCCGTTGTAAAACGATTTCATCTGATCGTAGTGCAGAAACATGTCGTGCGTTGTCGGCATCCGCAGTTCTAGCCAGCCGCCGCTCGTTTCTGAACGCCCCATGAAGAAAAAGGGCACCACGGCGAAGGCGGAGAGCCCGATGCATAAGAGCCCGATCAGCAGTTTGGTTTGGCGTTCGTTCGGCGCGCGAACTTCCTGGCGGGCCTCCGGAGAAGGCTTGTCTGTTTTGGCTTTGCTCCTGGTTTTCATTGGACAGCCTATGTATATATGTCGGTTCGAACGTCTGTCAAAGTTGGCGGACCATTCGGCAGGTTCCTTACGCTGATCTCGTTGAGTGATGATAAAATGACCGGGCACAACCCGGCTGCGTTTAAGTCTCCGAGATGAGAGTGCCCATTTCATTCCTGCTAATACTAATCCTTAGCGCCGCCGGGGTCGCGCAGCGATGGTCTGCCTTCGCCCTGCTACGCCCGCAACACTCGCAAGCCGTAATCGAAGACGAACGCGGGATCGTAGCACTCGATCAGGCGCTGCGCGAGATCACAAACCCGTTCACCGTTCTCTCCATCGGAGCCCGTCCCGGCGATGAAGACGACGGCGCGCTCGCCCACGCTCGCAAAAAGCTCGGCGCGCGCACGGTCATTCTCTTTGCAACCCGCGGTGAAGCCCAAGACAGCCCGACACGCGCAGAGTTGGACGAGGAGTTGGGCGCCGTGCGCACGCGCGAGGCGATCGAAGCCGCGCGCGTCATTGGCTCCGACGTATTTTTTCTCAACCTTCGCGACAACGGGTATTCAAAGTCAGCGGACGAAGCGCTGAGCGCCTGGGGACACGATGAGGCGCTGCGTCGGATGCTCCACGCAATTCGCTCAATACGACCCGACGTGATCATCACCAATCACGACTCAAGATCAGGCGAAGGCTCGGGGCAAGCGGTGGCCCGTCTGGCTCTTCAGGCGTTCAACGTGTCCGGCGACGCAAAACTGGCCCCCGAGGCCGGTTCGGAGCCTTGGGTTGTACGCCGTATCTTTGAGCGAACCGCTGACATAAGGGCTGGGGTCAAGATTGGCCTCGACGAATACAATCACATTCGTGGGTTGACGTACGCACAGATCGGGCTTAACGCCCACCATCGCTTTTACTCTCGCGGCTCGAGTTTTGATCGACTGACGCCTGAACGAGAGGCCAGCTATTACAGGTTGATTGCCGCTGCCCCGGAAAACTCGATCAGCCCGGACCCTGGATCGAGCACCGGATTGCTCGCCGGGCTGACGCTCGCCGGCAACCTCAGTCGCTCGATCGAGCCCCCTCGCGTTGGGGATGCCGGACTCGTGGATGCAATTGCCACGCGCGAACGATTGACAGATGCATTAATCGAGAAGCTCATCGAAAAGCGCGCAGAGGGAACCGCCGACGTATTGCGCGAGCGATACGGCCCGGAGTTCGTTCGAGTCATTCGATTCACCGCGGCAGTCGAACGGGCGATCGCACTGGCTCTCGGCCTGAACCTCGAAGTTACCACCACTGATCACGTCGTCGTGGCCGGGCAAAAACTGTCGACACGTATCGTCCTTAGGAATGGCAGCGTTCGCGCGTTTCCGGTCCGGTTCGCGGTGCCCGAGCGGATCGCGGCACCGGACAAGGATCCGATTTACAAAAACTCCGATGTGATTGGCGTTGGAAATGGTGGAATGGCTGCCAGAGAATTCGAGTATGAGATCCCGAGGGACGCCGTACCCACGCTGCCGCACTCCACACATCTCTATGATGAGGACTACTACGCGGTTGGTTCAACTCTGCCAGGTACGCAGCCAGCCGCGCCTTTCGGCAGCCGGCTGGTGGTGTCGGCCGACATCGGTCTCGGCCAGGTGAGCATTCGTCTCGGGGCAGCGGCCCGATTCGATATCTCATCTCGGGTTGAGATCTCGACTATAGGTTTCGCATTGGTCCGCGACTGGTCAAAGCCGAGGGAAATCAGCTTCCCGCTACGAGTGCGCAATCGAACACCGGGGCCGCTCGCCGGTGCGCTGTGGGTCGTGCCGCTCGCCTTGGCGGATGACGACTACGATCCGGTGCACATCGCGTTCGCGCGCGAAGACGAAGAGGTAACGATCAAGCTGAATCTCCGCCTGCCGATCCTCGCGCCACCGCTCGCTCCCGACGTGCTGGTAGAGTTTCGTCTCGAGCCGCCCGCCCCGCCAGATGCGCTCGGGTCGGCCCGGGTCGCGGTGAAGATGATCGACGCCGAAGTGGTCCAAGGGTTAAAAGCCGGCTATATCAGCGGGTTGGACAATTGGCTGTCGATTGCACTCACCGAGCTTGGAGTCGAGCACAGCGAGCTGCAGATCGACGACATAACAGTCACCGATCACGGCAACGCAAACACCGCTGCGCAATCGCGAATAGGTTGCGGCGACCTCGCGCGCTTCGACACGATCATCGTGGACAGCAACGCTTATTTTGCGCACGCCGAGCTTATTCGACACAACAGGTGCCTGCTTAGATATGTGCGACAAGGCGGAAATCTTGTGGTGCTCAGCCAACGGCCAGCCGACTGGAATCTGCTGTTGGCTAATACTCAGTTCGCGCCTTATCCGATCAGCTTGTCGGCGGATCGAATCACGATCGAAACCGCCGCAGTGAAGATCATCGCCGGGGATCATCCACTGCTGTCCGCACCCAACAAAATCACCGCGGGAGATTTCGATGGATGGGTCGTAGAGCGAGCAGTCAACATCCCGCGTGAGTGGTCGAGCGAGTACAGGCCGTTGCTCGAATCGGGCGACCCAGGGGAAGACCCACACCAGGGAGTCCTATTGGTTGCGAGCTATGGAGAGGGAACGTACATCCACACCAGCCTCTCATTTCGGAGGCAGATACTAGGAGGAAACGCCGGTGCCTATCGAGTGCTTGCCAATCTGATTAGTTTTCCGAAGGTGAACAAGTCTCCGGTTAAGCCTCAATAGTCGTTCCAGTCGCTTCGGGGAGTATAAGATCACAAAGGTTCAAATCGCTCGAAAGCTTCGAGCCATCTGGTCGGTGAGATTGCGCACAGTGTCGAGTGCGCCACGCCTTCCGGTGAAACGCAGCACCCACACCGCGTTCTTATCTTGAAGATAGTAAAAGGTATTCGCCATCTTGCGATTGCCTTCGGTGCTAAAAAACGACAACCGAATACCATCCATCGAGCCGCCGCCAAAGGGTTCGCTCGACGAACCCTCGAAGCCGGAGCGGTATATCCTGAGGTTTTCTTCTTCCTGTCGCACGAAATCTGTGAGGGCACCGGGGAGCGTTTCGCGGGTTATCTTCAGCAAGCCTTCGCTGCGATCCCGATATACAAATTCCGTCTTCGGACGTCCGACAGCGTCGTTGTAGGTAACACCGCGCCAGTCACCCGTCAGCATGAGCTTGTACTGCCCAGCCGGATCGGTGAACTCCTGACCGTGTTGCGCAGAGATGCCAGATACAAACCCAGCCAAAAGAATTATGGTCGATAACAGCAGACCTTTGTACTTCATAACGCCTCCAGCTTCTGAACCCTACAGCAAATCCCCAAGCACCTTCCGTTGTTCCTCAATGAGCCGTTCGATACCGCGGCTTGCCAACTCGGTCATCTGATTCATCTGGTCGTGGGTGAACGGCCGGGTTTCCGCGGTCCCCTGAATCTCGATGTAGTGGCCCGAGCCCGTGCGGACGATGTTCATATCTACCTCCGCACGCGAGTCTTCGCTGTAGTCGAGGTCAAGGAGCGCCTCGCCGGCGATGACTCCCACCGAAACCGCCGCAACGTAATCTGTAACCGGCAGCGGCGCGGCAAGCTTGCCGTCGTTGTATAGTTTGCGAAGCGCCAGGACCAGCGCCACGAATGCGCCGGTTATCGAGGCAGTTCGTGTTCCACCGTCTGCCTGGATCACATCGCAGTCGAGATAGATCGTGCGCTCGCCCAATCGATTGGTCTGCACCACCGCCCTCAGCGAGCGGCCAATCAGCCGCTGTATCTCCTGAGTGCGGCCCGACAGCTGAGCGCGACCGGCCTCGCGCTGTGTGCGAGTCTCGGTCGCACGCGGTAACATAGAGTACTCCGCTGTGACCCACCCCTCACCTCTGCCGCGTTTAAACAAAGGAACGCGGTCGTCAATCGATGCGGTGCAAATCACCCGGGTTGCCCCCATCTCGATCAACACCGAGCCTTCGGCGTATCGGGTAAACCCGGGGGTAATCTTCACTTCTCGCATTTGATCGTAGACGCGACCACCAAGTCTCTTATAGCTCATCAGACACTTCCCAGGATGACGGTTTCGACCGACTCGAGCGATCGACCCAAAAACAATTCCGCAACGCGGCGAAACCTCGCGGCGGAATCCGTAACATAAAACTCTTCAGTTCGCGGCTGGCCGCCCTTGCGTGCAACGCCGTCCTCGTCGAGTCTGGCGGCTAACGTTTCCGCCACCGCCTCTCCCGAATCCACGTACTTGATCCGATCGCCCAGAGTTCGTTCGATCACCGGGCGAAGAATCGGGTAATGAGTGCAACCCAACACGAGCGTATCGACGCCGCTCGATCGCAATTCAGCCAAATACTCCTCGGCAACCTGAAAGGTAACCGGATGCTTCAACCAGCCTTCTTCCGCAAGCGGCACAAACAGCGGACACGCTCTGGAAGTTATCTCGAGACCGCTTCGGATTGCCAACATTGCCCGTTCGTAGGCTCCGCTCGCGATTGTCGCTTCGGTCGCAATAACGCCGATGTGACCGTTGCGCGTTTCTTCGACCGCACGTCGCGACCCGGGACGGATAACCCCGAGAACGGGAACCGAGCACTTGCTACGCAGATAATTGGCCGCAAGCGCGGATGCGGTGTTGCAAGCGATCACGATCGCCTTTACACCTCTCGACTCCACAAAAGAAGCACATTCGTGAGCATATCGCTCAATCGTGGCGGCCGAGCGAACCCCGTAAGGGATCCGCGCCGTATCGCCCAGATAAATGAGGCTCTCATTTGGAAGCCGCCGTTCAATCGCCCGAAAGACCGTTAGCCCACCAACGCCCGAATCGAATATTCCGATCGGAGCGTCTGACCGGGGATCGCCGATTGCCGGTTGATTGCCGATTTCAACGATTTCCATCTTTGCGTGTGCTGGAGAAAAAGACCTTAAGCCTGACGGTTAAGCCGATGCCAAATCGGCAATCGCAAATCGGAAATCGGAATCCTCAATGCCCCCGTGAGTGCTTCCCTCGCCGCTCGACCAGGATCGATGACAGACGTTCAAGCTCCTCATCTGCCTCATCGATCGTCTCCTGCAAGCTGTCCGACTCAAACCCAAGCCCCGACGCATCCTTTCGGATTTCCTCGAGACCCTGGTCTGCCTCCTGGATCTCCTGCTCGAGCATCGATATCTCCGCCGCCTCTGTGACGACATCGCTGATGTGATCGCACAGGAGATCGACGGACGCGCGAATCGCTGCTGTTCGGTTGCCGGCCAGCACAAGACCCGTTCGCGCGCGATCGATCCGCACCAATAACGCTGATCGGGTCTTTTCCAGTTCCTCTATGTCGCGCAAAAGCCGCGCAAGTCTTGACGCCTCGTCGGCCCGATCAGTCATTGATAGTCTCTGCATAAGCGACGGGCGGATGCCTCACCCTTCATCTCAAGGGAGACGTCCGCCCGACCCGGTGTCTCAAACTGTCTCGCCCACAATCTTCAATGGAGGTGGAGAGAATCGAACTCTCGTCCGGAAGCCCTCAGCGAAAGAACCTACATACTTAGTTGCTTCCTTTTGTTTCGCCGGCCGTGACCGCGGAAGCAACGAAGCACCACGGCAAGCTAGCCCAGATTGGTCTTACCCTCCGGCCCCCTGAGCACGGGTCCTTCGGGGCAGCCTGCTTAAGTTACGCTTCTTCCCGGCACACAGGCGATGCCGGGGGAAACGTGGCTGAGATTAGGCAGCCAATGCTAGTTCGCTATTCGCGATTGTGTTTTTCCAAGCTTGATAACGCGGGGCATGGGCCGCGGTATGCATCTTTCACCTCGGAGTACCCCCGTCGAAACCTGGCACCCCCAAACGCAATCAGTCTAACACCCGCGCTTCATTCGAAACAAGCCTCATCACGTGGCGCTCGCAGTCTGCTCGCTCAGCGTTCGGGCACGCTCCATCGCTTCCTCGTACCGCGCGAGGTACGAGGCAAAGTCAGCCGCCGATGACGGGAACATCCCATACCACACGTGATCGAACCGATCCGTCAAATAACGCATGGGGCCAGCCAGCCCGGTGAGTCGCGAAGCCCTCCTTAGATATTCGTGGTTGGTAGCGCTATCATCCAACTCGATCAGGTTGCGTTCACTCAGTTCATACAGCAACGAAACGTAGAGCTTGCGAACCGCCGTGCGGAAGTCTCCCGCCCGCGCGGCCGCAAGACCGGAGTCAGCGAGCTCTCGCGATGTACCGTCAACCGCAATCTCTTCGCCAAGCACAAGCCGTGTCCTCTTTCGTCTTGTTTGAGGCCGGCGCAGACTTCGTGCAAATCGCGCTATGACGATTGCCGCCGCCGCCAAAACCAAACCAAGCACTGCATTGGAGATCCAGCCGGAGCCCGCGCTGGCGCCAAACAGTCTCTCAAGCAATCTCGTCAGCGCGGAATAGATTTCGCCCAGGATACCTCGAATCTTGTGCATCACTTTCTTAACGAAAGCTCCGATCTCAGTCTCCCGTTCGGGCTGATAGGCAGGACGACTCAGTATCTCGCGAATCCTCTCGTGTGGGTCAGCTACTTCTCCTGAAGCCGGAGCCGCGGCGAGCCGCAGGTGTGCGTCCAGTGCGCGCAGCCGGCCTCCTGCGTCGTTGAGCCGCGCTGTGCGCTGCTGCGAGTCCTTCTCGGTAGAGTAGGATTCCAGCAGCCCGTAGAGCCAGGTATTGTCGATCGTCGTTTCCCCATCCTCGAACTCGATTTGTTCAGTTCTGGGCAGCAATCGCTTGATGTAGATGACACCTTCTTCGCCGTACACTTTGTCGGTCTTGATTCTCTCGATCTGTTCGGCCGCGCGAACTACGCGGTGCTCGTAGTCGAGCAGTGTAGCCGCGGCTGAACAGTCGGCCGCAAGGACAAGCGCCAGAAGGATGGTTAGCGGTAGTCTCGGCATGGTTCTTTGTATCTTAATGCGTCCTTGCGGTCTTTATGCGTCGCAGTCGCTTTACGCGTCTGCCCCACTTGTCTTATCGAGTCAGAGCACCACAGGTCATGCAAAAGCTCGCATTTGGTAGAAGCAACGCACCACACGTGCTGCAACTCGCCGCGGTCGTCCCTTCCGAGCTGTGCATGCTCGCGGACCCGTCGCTCGCGCTCGGACCTTCTCCCGCGTGCTCGAACCCGACATGCAGGTCTACTGGCTCAATGTGCGGTTCGCCTTGAGGAGAAACCGTCTCCGTTGGCTTCGGAGCAGGGCGGTAACCAGCCAATCCGAGCGGGCTCGTCTGAATATATTCCCGACCACCGGAAAAAGAGCGCCGGCATCTGATATCCAAACGCTGAGGGCTGTATCGTCGGCTGCCACACGAAACCGGGGTTGATTTCGCGCGCTACCAGATCGAGGTCATAGGCTTCTTTTCGAACCCGGCTGTCAAAGTACAGCAGGGTAAACGAGACTATCCAGATCGGCAAGCTGAGCAAACTCGAGATCTGGCCAAACGAGGTGTACAGGATGCTCCAGGTCGGACCGACAAAAAACTCCGCATTCAGCATACCCGAAAAATAGAATGCGGTTAGCAGCGGCAGAGTGAGCGCGGCCAGCAACGATGTCGATACAAATACGTGAACAGGGCGATCGCAGCAACGCGATACCAGTTACCCTTCCCCAGCCGAAACGCGCGGCCTAGTGCATTCCCTGCCGACTGGCCTTCGATCATCACGATCTGCGGGAGAAAAACCACGCGCGCTACAACCACCGAAATCACAAGGAGACTCAGCGCGACCGCCCCTATCACCAATACAACCATTGCGGTGGTGGCAACCCACTGAGGTAGTCTCGCCGCGGCTACCACGCCGACAAACAGGCCGACCAGCAACATCAAAACGAAAACCACCATGGTGACGACTATGTACGACAGCAATCAGCATTGCCACGGTGAGCAGACCCATCAACGTTATCGCGCCAAGGCGGCGCCGGACCGCTGCAAAGCATCCGCGGAATGTTATCGCCTCGCTCAACATCAAGTGATCACCGACCACCCGAGACATCCCGGATACAGTCAGGAGGAGCACATAGGCCCAGATTGGGTATCCCAGTCCTCCGAGCGCGAGCATCCATACTGCACTGACCGGCAAGCCGCGCGAGGTTGTAGTTGATGTGAGCAAGCTGGTGTACCCGGACCAGAACATCACCGACACAACATAGCCGATGAGGGTGGGCACCGCGGTGATCGCCACCAGCGGAGTGAAGTTACGACGATAGAGCCGCACAGCGCGATCTATCACATCGCCGGTGGAAATAGGTTCGAGTATCGTGAAGCTGGGCATCGAATGCTTATTCGTCTACGTGCGTTAACCACCTTCGTGGTTCGCGATGATCGAGCAACACAGCAGTCACAACGAGTATGTCGCTCTTCACCGCGTAAACACAGCATACGGAGATCTGTTGACTTGGCAACGGCGGACGCGCCTGGGAAACTGGGCCCAGCCACTAGGAAACTGTAGGATGCGTTCTATTGGTTTTCTGATCTCGGGGGCAAATTCAGCACCCAAACCGGGCCCTTGGGTGTTGTAGCACACACAAGTCGTTCTGTACCTCGTGCTGACATTTCGAAGACCCTCCGTTCCCCGGGGATTATATCAGACCTTCACCGCTTCGATTCGCTGTTAATTAGACCGAGACTTCCGGTCCCTGGTCGAGTGGGGCCCTTGCGGCCGTTCGGCTGTTACACCTACCAGGCCGCCCGCGCCCGGTTGATTTTCGGATGAAGTCGCCCTCATCGCCGGAGCACGCTCTGGACTCCCCCACACTCGCCCGGCGCATTCCCATGCGCCGGTTCTGGCCGTGGAGAGCTCGCGCACCCACTACAACACGAAACCCGATGTTGTTGTTGCGGTTGTCCGGGGTATTCCTTTTGCCGCTTGCCGAGCGTCACTTGTTGGCATTGTTGTTCCACGACCCGCCGCGCAGCACCCGGAGTGGCGCGCCCCGCATTCATCCCCTCGCAAAAACGAGAGCGGTGAATATCCTTTTACGCAGCCGCAGTGTCGCCGTGTTCCAGATGAGCAATCCAACTCATCAGCGACTGCCTCACTTCCTGTAGACCAATCTCATGCCGCCTGTAACTTTCCTGCATACGGCGCAACCGCCTTCGCGCGCGGCGGAGGTTCTCTGTCTTCACGCGAATCCGATCAGGCAGTATTCGAAAGCCGAGAAAGTTTGCTCCACGCGATGTTTCGAACAACTGGCTCTTTACCGGGTGAAACTTGAGCCTCAATCCGGCAAGATACTCCTCGATCGCAAGGCGACACTCTTGCAGCACGTCTAGATCATCGCCAAACAACGCGAAGTCATCGACGTATCGAACATACTTCTCTGCCTTCAATCCTTCTTTAGCGAAATGATCCAGGCCGTTGAGATAGATATTCGCAAACCACTGACTGGTGAGATTGCCAATCGGCAACCCGCGGCGACGCTCGCCCGGCGTCAACAACCCGTCGCCGGGGAAGTAGTCGTACACAGGCTCCTGCTCGTTGCTCGCATCGATGACAGTATCGATCAGCCACAGCGTGTCTCGGCATTTGATCTTCCGGCGAATGATGGATTTCAGAATTTCGTGGTCGATGGTTGGGAAGTACTTCTTGATGTCGCACTGAAGCACGTAACGGCTGGATCTCGCGAACTCGGTAAACCTCCGCAACGCGCGATGGGTTCCGAAGCCCTCGCGGTTGGCGTACGAATCGCCTATGAACGTCCGTTCAAAGATCGGCGTGATGATGTTGCACAACGCGTGATGCACGACTCGATCACGGTAAGGCGCGGCAGAGATCATGCGTTTCTTCGGCTCGACAATCTGAAACGTGCAATATCTTCCGCGTTGATACGCCTTTGATTCGAGATCGCGCTGAATCGCAAGCAGTTCATTCTCGAGATTGTAATTGAACGCGAGGACGTTCTCACGAAACCGTTTTCCACGCTGGGCCCGGCGTGCGGCCAGAACGATATTGGAGAAGTCGATTATCTGAGGCCACAAGGCACCGTGACGCTTCATTGCGCGGTCTTCCGTTGTTGCTTAATCCATCCACCAAGCTCGGCTCCGACTCCGTTGATCAACTTCCCGGCGTGACGGTAGCGTTCGGGTGCGATCAGCTCGAAATCGAGCAGCAACCGAGTCTGATAGCGCAATACGTCGAGTCTGCCGTTCAGCGCTTGCAGCCGCGCGAGTTTCTTCTCGGCGAACCGGGCGAGGATCAGCCCTTCAAGCAGGTCGTACAATCCGGTTGTGATCCGGTCGCCCAGCACAAACTTCTGGCCCCGTGGAAGCCGATTCAAGATCGGTACGTACCAGCGAATCAGATCATATGCCTTCTGAATTATTGGAAGCTCTTGCATATTACAGAAATCTTATGGCTCGCTCGCAAGCTCGCTCGCCAAGGGCAAAAGGGCAAGAGAGCAAAGGGCTAGGGAGTCCGCGCACCCACTACAACACGAAACCCGATGCTGAAGGTGCGGAAGGCCGGGGTATACCTGAAGCGATTGGCCGAGCGGCAGTAGTTGGCAAGGTAGTACCACGACCCGCCGCGCAGCACCCGGTAACGCGTATCCCCCCCCGTTTCCCAGGACCTTCCGTCGGTCGGCGCACCATTGTAGGTTTCGTGCCAGTAGTCCAGGCACCACTCCCAAACATTGCCGTGCATATCAAACAGCCCAAACGCGTTCGCCACCCCCATGAAGCCCACAGGTGTTGTCGTCTCTCTAGAGGTCCCTTTGGGAGCTTGCGCATAAGGATAGTTCCCGTTGTAGTTTACGACTTGAGGCGCGATGCTGTCGCCAAATGCGAACGGCGTTGTCGTCCCCGCTCGGCACGCATATTCCCACTCGGCTTCCGTCGGCAGTCGATAAGTCCTGCCCGTAGCTCGCGACAGACGCGAGCAGAATTCGACCGAGTCGTCCCACGACACTTGCTCCACGGGAAGGTTGTCGCCTTTGAACCCAGAGGGATCAGGACTCAAATCGCGCGCTACTTTTGGCAAACCTGCCACCGCGCGCCACTGCGTTTGTGTCACTTCATACTTGCCCATGTAAAACGAACCGACCGTCACCTGATGCGGCGGCTTCTCGCTGTCGTACTCGGTCGACCCCATCGTGAACGTCCCGCCCGGTATCGGAACCAACTCCAGCGATATCCCCGCGATGTCCTCGCTACAATACTGAGCCTGTTGTTTGCGCCTGCTTGTCTCCGCCCCACTCGAATTCACGGTGACAACGTCAAACTCAAAGCCTCGCAGTGGCAGCCCACCTGGCCCTCCTCCCGAGGTCGACGACCCGCCTGATGAAACCGGCTTTGAGTCTGTTGCCGTTGGCTTCGCTTCGGTCTTTGGCGGGACCGCGCTTGATTTCGCCGCCGTTTCCAGTGCCCTAATCTTGTTCCTCGCGAGCGCCGCAAACGTACCGCTCGGGTAGTGATCGAGATATGCCTTGAAATCCTCAATATCCGAGCTGGTTTTTGTCGAGTTCCAAAACTCCAACTCAATTGCGGCCGGATCGACTGCCGAAACCGTTGGGGTGACGGGCTGCACTCGTACCGTTATCGAGATGACCAGCTCATCCGCCTTGTAGCCGCCTACCGTCGCATAGGGCTTCTGCGATTTCTCCTGACCCATATCCAGTCGCACTCGCTTTGGCACCTGCTCTTGCAAGTACCTCACCAACCCTCCAAGGGTCACTTCTCCCTTCTCGTTGGCCGCGGCGCCTTTCAACCCTTCGACAAGCGCCCACGTAAAATACCCTTGCTTTTTCTCTTTGTACTCGTAAGCGACGTGACCCACATCGGTCGCGTACAACGTCGCGAACGCGGTCACCTCTCTGTTGCGAACATCGAAGTTAAATCGTCGGGCGAAGCTATCAGTCAATCGGTTTTCATCTCCTCCACGCCCAGACGGGTCATTCCTGCACGCATCGAGAATGATCAGGACTTGCTTGACTCCGGTTTCGCGAATCCACTCACGCACCGTGTCTACGGCAACCCCTGTCGATTCGAGCAAAGCAATGCTTCCTCCAATACGCGCGTCGCTCGGACACAGGAAGCCGCGACCTCCTCGCTCGATACCGTGACCGGCAAACGAGACGACCAACAACCCGTCTTCGGGAACGATGCCTCGCAGGTTCGAAAGATATTGCAGGATGTTGCCCCGATTGGGTTGCCGCTGCTGAGGCTCGTCAGACGCGAGGAGTATCACTTGATCGGCAGGAAAGCCGGCGTATCGAACCAACGCATCGGCAAGCGCCTTTGCATCGTTACTCGCACCCGAGAGCCGGCTAATCTGCTCGTCCTGGTATTCATCGACCCCAACTACAAGCGCGAAGCGTTTTGATTTGGCCGGGAGTTCCTTGACTTCCTGCATGCGGAGAGCGCGATTGTCTTGTTGTTTTTGCGCCTCGACTGGCAGCTTCGCGGGCAGGAACACGCAGGCTGCAAGCAGTGCTAGCATCAAAACCACGCGCGCGCGATCAGTGAGGATCATAGTCTCTCCTTGTCGATGGGCGACAGCGAGGGGGCCCGAACCAACCACGCCGGTCCGTGCAGCAGAACGGCGCGAATCAACAGCCGAAGCCTAATGTTTGGTTTGAAGCCTCTCATCTGGCTCGGCGCGCTCAACAGTAAACGGAATCTTCTCAGGCGCAAGTGCGTCTAACGCTTCCTTCGGAACAGTATGTTCACCTGAACGCAGCACGCGACCAGAGAGGCGTCCAAGAAGAAAGCCCAACGCTCGTTTCTCCGTATCACGATCTGGAAAGGTTATCGTTACCATTTTGCTTCACAGCTCTGCTTGAGGGGCCACTCGACTCTTCCAGTAGCCAGGTTCGCGACTACAGTGCATCACTGCCACAATCAAAATGAAGTCGTCTTCGATAGTGTAGAGCACGGCGTAAGGGAAAATGCGTGTTAGGCAGCGACGGACATCTTCCTGGAATACTCGCCAGCGAAGCGGTTTCTCGACAACCCGCGCAACAGCCTCCTCAACCGCGTCGATGAACCGAAAAGCAAGCTTAAGATCGCGCTCAGCGTACCAGCGGGTTGCCTCACCGTACTCTTCAAGTGCTTCTTGGTGAAACTCATATCTCATCGCCCGAGCGAGTCCCGCACCTTGCGAAGTGCCTCCTCGCCAGGAACCGTCTCAACCAGTCCGGCGCGCACTTCGTCCCGTCTGCGCGTTGCTTCAGCAGCCCACAAACGGTCAATACTGCCAAGCTCCTCAGCATCGAGACTCTCTACCAAGAGGTCCGCGAGCCGTGCGCGCGACTCGCCCGGCAGCGCCATTGCTTGCTCAACCAACTTGTCTAATGTAGTAGCCATGAGCACAAGATACTGCAACAGTCAGTGGACCTCAAGCTAGAGGTCTATCATACCGCTTAACCCGTCTGCGTGGGCTTCAGCGCCCCGTCTGAGCCGCGTTAGCCCGTTTCAAAACCTTCTTTGCAGTCACGTGCTTCATAAGCTCGGTCTTATCCAGGAAGTACGTCGGCGCCGCTTTGCTCTTGCTAAAGAGCTTTTCCGCCTGATCGTCCCAGTGGCCACTCTCTTTATGATCGCTCTCGCCAAGCGGAATGATCGCGTAAGACTTCGGAGGGTTGCTCATCACCACTATCTGGGTGGAAGTCTGTCCGCCGGCACCAACCATCTCTTTTCCAACCGGGCCAAAGCTGATCGCGCGAGGCGTTGCCATGCCTACGTTGTTTGCGCCTCCTTGAAGCGACCCGCCGCCAACCGGAAACGTCCGATCGCCGCCTTTCCGGCCGACGCGAAAATACTTCCCGTAAGGCACGCGCGACGAGCCAAAGGTTGCCTTGAGCCATTCACTCGCTTTGACAACGCCCGCGATTAGTTGACTGTCAGTGATGTCGGCAGGTACCTCTACCTGCCTTGCCAGGTCAGTGCCGAGTCCTTTCTTGAAAGCGTAAAAGGCGAGGGCGCCTTCCGAATCGGCATCGCTCCTGCGATCCCACTTCTGTATCAGGTCGTACACTTCCATCGCGCCGGCGCTGTCCCCCTCACTCGGAACCGACGCGGCGTCCCCCGGTTGCGCATTCTCCCACGCCGCCTTTAGTCTCGCCTGCCAAAGCTCCGCGTGGTAGACCTGCGGGCTAAAGGCTATGTTGATTGCGTCCTCGAGCGTTACTTTCTTTGCGGCGTCCAACAACTCAGTCATCATCTCGGCTCGCTGATGCCGAGGGCTGGTCCGACTCGCGTTATAGATATACGGGATGTACTTCTCAGGCACGAGCGGGCTGTCCTTCATCATCCCAAAAGGGGTCACATTGCAGTTGTGCATATAACCATCAGGCGGGTTGGTGATCTGAACCAGATCGCTCATCGGATGAATGCCCTGCCACTCGGTCGCCGATGTGTTACCGGGAATCGGCTTACTCGGATCGACGCCCTTGGCTCGAATCGGCACCCGGCCAGTCCGTTGGTAATAAATGTCTCCCTGGACCGTTGCGACCATTATGTTCTGGGACATCAACTGGAGATGACCGAGCGCTCGTTTCATCTCATCAAGATTTTTCGCCATCATCATCTCGTAGCCCTGGTCGGTCAGCCCCACTTCATTTGCGTAAGAGATCGCCATCGAATATGCCTTGCCGTCTTTGTGCGCGACCACCGGCCCGTGATGAGTGAACTCGATCTCGACTTCTCGCCAGTCAATCGCGTCCCCTTTCTTCACTCCGATCTTCTCTTTGCGGATCTGCATATCGCGCCACTTGCCGTCGTAGCGATACTGGCGTGGGTTGGCGGGGTTGAGTTCTTCTTCATAGACGTCGGCGGTGTCTGGTCCGCCGGTGGTCATCGCAACCGAGCAGAAGCGGCTGTGCCCCAGCGCCGGATAAGGAACGCCCAGAATCGATACTCCGGACACGTTGTAATCGCCCGCGTAGATTCTCACTTCATAGAAGCGGAACTCTCCATACCAGCTCAAGTGAGGGTCGATCACCGCGATCGGCGCGTTCATCGCAGTTCGGCTTGGTGCGATCAGCATTTCGTTCGAGCCACGATAAGCGGCCGGATCAGGCGGAATACCACCTCGCTGGAGGTCACCGCCAGCCTCGCCGAGGGGCCAGCCCCAGATGATATAGCGGCCCAGAGCTATCACGTCCCATGGGTGGATCTCCTGCGCCCACTTTGGCACTTGTTCGGGATGCTCCCGCATGAAGGCTTTCACACCGTCTATGTAAGCTTCGATGCCGGCGCGGATCTTCGGGCTTACGTCGTTGTATTTCTCGCGGCTAATGTCGGAATGCCGCCACATCCTTTGAATTAGATCAGAGCGATAGGAGTCGGGGCCTGCTATCTCAGCCATCGTCCCGTTTGCGCGGCGGTAATTCATCAACAACTCTTCGAGACGGTCTTCCGCTTGCGCATAGCCGACCGCAAACGATGCAGCTTCCAGTGTCGGCGCGAACACATGTGGGATTCCGTATTCGTCCCTGTAGATCGTGGCCTCATCCCCGGCAGGCGCTGTTTTGGACTGCGCGGCGAATGGAACCAGTAGCGAGATTGCGATGACGACCAGAAGCGCTCTTTTCATTGTGATGCTCCTTTGGGTTGGGATTCATTCCGCCTACTCCGGCTGAGTGCTTGTTGAGCATTGCGATGGTAAGTCAACTCGTGACCATTGTCCACGCCGGCAATCGCACATTCGCCACTTACAGAGTTGGGAAGGTGGGCTTGCCCCGCTGCCCTGCCGATTGCACATCCACCGGTTTCAGAGTGAGGAGGGCTTGCCGCTGCCAGGCCGATTGCACATTCATCGGTTTCAGAGTGAGGAAGGGTGGCTTGCCCCCGCGAGTCCACTTGTACACTCATCAGTTTCAGAGTCAGGAAGGCGGGCTTGCCCCTGCCAGGCCGATTGCCATTCATGAGTTTCAGAGTGAGGAAGGGTGGCTTGCCCCCGCGAGTCCACTTGTACACTCATCAGTTTCAGAGTCAGGAAGGCGGGCTTGCCCCTGCCAGGCCGATTGCCCATTCATGAGTTTCAGAGTGAGGAAGGGTGGCTTGCCCCCGCTGTCCCTTGGCACTCGCGTTTGCAAACCCGTTACTTTTGTTAGAGAATACGCGCGCCTTCATCTCATTCTCCAACCGTGAAAGGAACCGCATGGCATCGAGTGATAAGCTGCTGGTCACCCTCGAAGACGGCGTCAAACGCATAACCATCAACCGGCCCGAGCGGCGCAACTCAGTCGATACGGAAACGGTCGGGCTGCTCCACGAGGCCATTACTCGCTCGGCCGATGATGAGAGCAAAGTTGTAATAATCAGCGGCGCGGGCGACTCATTCTGCGCCGGGGCAGATCTCCAGGCGACCTCCGAACACGACATCAAGAGCATCGACGTCACCGCTTCGCTTCGAAAACATACTAACCCCACGATACTCGCGATCCGCAGTCTACCGAAGCCGGTCATCGCTCGAGTCCACGGGCACGCGGTGGGCGTCGGATGCAACTACGCTCTCGCGTGCGACATTCTGATCGCATCCCAACAGGCGAAGTTTGGACAGGTTTTCGTGAAGATCGGTCTAATGCCCGATGGCGGCTCAACGTTCTTCCTGCCTCGCGCGGTCGGTTATGCGAAGGCGTTCGAGTTGATGGCCACCGGCGACATCATCAGCGCTAACGACGCGCTGGCGCTCGGGTTGGTGAATTCCGTCGTGCCGTTCGAAGCGCTCGACACGACGGTCAACGCGATGGCGTCGCGCCTTGCGGCAGCCGCTCCCATCGCACTCCGAAAGATCAAGGAAGGTTTGAATCACGGCCTCAACGCGGATCTCGCATCTGCGCTGGATTTTGAAGCGGTGAATCAGGGTGTGTGCTTTCAGTCGGCCGATTTCGCCGAAGGCGTGCAGGCATTTCTCGAGAAACGGAAAGCAGTCTTTCAAGGCAGGTGAGTACTCGGCGATTGATTTCAGGGCGGCCGCGAGGAATTGAAGCTCGGCGATCTTTGCGGTTCTTAGCGTCTTTGCGCGGAGAATTCTCATCGCAAAAACGCAAAGGTCCGCAAAGAACGCCAAGAGAGCCGCGGTTTCTAAACTGAATCCCAGTCAGTTCCTACGAAAGGCAGGTGCAATGGCAAAAGGAAGCAAGTCGACATACGTGCTGTGGGTGCTGTTTGGCATCAATATGATGAACTTCTTCGACCGCCAGATTCTCGCGGCAGTCACCGAGCCGATTCGCAAGGAATGGCAACTAAACGACTCCGCGCTTGGCTGGCTCAACACCGCTTTCGTGCTCCTATACGCAGCGGTAGGAGTGCCGCTGGGCCGGCTTTCGGATCGCTGGCTGCGTACGAGAATACTGGCCATTGGTGTCAGCATCTGGAGTGTCTTCACCGCCGCCTCAGGTCTTGCCTGGAGTTACTGGTCGCTGTTTGCCGTGCGTCTCGGCGTCGGCGTTGGTGAAGCCAGTTGCGCGCCCGCCGCAAATTCGCTGATCGGGGATATCTTTCCTCCGCAGAAGCGGGCCGGCGCGATATCGATCTTCATGCCGGGTCTGCCGATCGGCATCTTCACCAGCAATTTATCGAGCGGTATCATCGCAAAGGCGTATGGCTGGCGCGTCACGTTCTTCATCGCCTGTATCCCGGGTTTGATTCTGGCCATGCTTGCCTTAAGAATACGTGAGCCACATCGCGGCGGTGCCGAAGAACACCACGTCGTCGGACACCAGCAGGAGGGCTCGCCCTACTGGCGCGTGCTGAGAATACCGACCATCTGGTGGATCATTCTGTCGGGCGCGCTGCACAACTTCAACGCATATGCCGTCAACGCTTTCATGCCCGGCATTTCTTGGGCGCTATCACGGAATGGATCTGCGTCAGGCCAATACTATCGCCGCGGTCGTGCTGGGCGCCGTCGGAGTTGTAGGGCTGCTGGGCGGCGGGTGGGCGGCTGATAGACTCCGCAGGACGCGCCCGAATGGGCGGATGCTTTTAGCGACGGTGTCGTTGTTTGTTTCGACGCCTCTGGTCTATCTTGCGCTGGACCGACCGAGGGGCGATCTGGTTGGCTTCATGCTCCTGATGGGGTCCGGCTGGATGCTCATATACGTCTACTACGCAACCGTTTATGCAGCGATTCAGGATGTGGTAGAACCGAGTTTGCGCGGTACCGCGATGGCGTTGTATTTCTTTGCTATGTATGTGCTGGGTGGAAGCTTCGGCACATCCATCCTCGGCATGCTTAGTGATCATTATGCGAAACAAGCGATGGTAGCAGCCGGTGCGACCGCAATGACCGAAGCAGCGAGAGCCGAAGGCTTGCACAGCGCGTTCTACGTCGTCCCTCTGGTCTCTCTGATCCTCTCTGGGGTGCTATATGCCGGTTCACGTACTGTCGGAAAGGACATGGAAAGGTTGCAACGGTGGATGCGTGAATCAGCGGCGAAAGCTCCGGTTGAATCTGCCGAAACAGCAAATTAGATTGAAGTCGCCCAGCATCGTCATTATGCTTTCGCAGTGTGTCGAAACTCGCTGCGTACCGCTTACGGTACTGAGCAGCATGGTATCTGATGCTAAGGCGATCAACGACGAGGTTCCTCTTCCAGTCTAGTTACCGCCGTGCAGCTTGGCACGCGGGGTTGTTTGCCGTATGCACGCTCGCTCTGGCATCCAGCGGCTTCCGTTCTTACTCGTCGAACAACAAAACAAAGCACGTTTACACGGGTGAACAAACCCGCGCAACTCGTCAGGCCCTTACTACTGGCTACCAGAGCCTGTTGCAAGCCACCCCGGTTTTCCGACTGGCGCCGTCGCATTTTCCATCGGGGGCAGATTCTGAACCCCGGCAGGGGCTCGAGGAAGACACCGAAGGCCGCGGTGACTGGTTCACATTTCAACGCTCCTATCCCTCGAACTCGATCCCACCGGACGCTCGGCTGAGAGCCTGGGATTCACGTGCGCGATATCAACTCGACAGCGTCGTCCGCCCTCAGGCGGCAAAGATGTGGCGCTCAATCGGACCCTCGGCTACCGTGTCGGCCTGGTACCCTTTCTGGGGTTTGACCAGCGGTCGGGTCAATGCGATCGCTGTTTCTCCGGCGAACCCGAGCCTCGTGCTTGTGGGGAGTTCCACCGGCGGTATTTGGCGTTCGACCGACGGCGGCGACAGCTTTGCGCCGGTCTCAGACGATCAGGTTGATCTGGCAGTAGGGTCGCTCGCCTTCTCACAAAGCAGCCCTGAAGTTGCTTACGCTGGTATGGGAGATTCGAAAGGCGGTTACCTCGGAAGCGGCGTGCTGAAGTCAACCGACCAGGGACAAACGTGGAGAAGGGTCAGCAACGGCTCGCTCCCTTCACCAGGCTCTATCTCGAACCTGGAGATCGATCCAGACAATCCGAATCGGCTATACGTTGCTCAGTACACGAAGATCGCCGGCGGCAAGGTCACTTCCAGCGGCCTTTATGTTTCAGGCGACGGAGGAGTCAATTGGAATCGTGTTCTCTCCGGAGCGCCTCGCGATGTGGTGATTGACCCCTTCGACTCGCGGGTGGTTTACGCGGGCTTGTCCCGTATCGATAAGGATGCTGATCCGCAACTCGGGCTTTACCGATCCACCGATTCCGGCGGCACCTGGGCCACCTTGTTCACGGCACAATACGATTTGACCAAGCGGCGCGACTTCAGAGTGGCTGTGAGCCCAGTCAAAGCACACCTGATCTACTCGTACTTTGGTGGGTTTGTCGGGCTGAGCCTTGACGCCCACTTGCGAGTCAGCACGGATGCCGGCGCAACCTGGACGGACCGAAGCCTCGCCGCGGTCGATACCGCTCAATTGGGGTACAACACCTACCTGGCGGCAGACCCTCGCGATGCGCAAACGCTCTACATTGGCTCGCGAGATCTGTTCAAGAGCACCGATGGAGGCGAAAGCTGGACAAACCTCACCCGTAACTTTTACGACAGTGGCGCTGGCTGGCAATATGCGCCGGGCGGGTCGGCCACTCATACCGATCAACACGCGCTGGCCTTCTCGCCCGCAAATCCGAACGAGTATTACGTCGGCAATGACGGAGGGGTCTCGAAGACCACCGACGACGGCGAAACCTTCCGGTCACTCAACGGCACGCTGACTCTAACTCAGTTTGTCGGCATCTCGCTGCATCCGACCAATCCGGCCATCAGCTATGGTGGCACACAGGACAATGGGACTCAGCAACGGTCGACGGACTCGAGTTGGGTTGAGGTGATCAGTGGAGACGGTGGCCACACGGTCATCGATCCTCTTGATCCAAGCATTGTTTTTACGACTTATGTGCGCGGAGACATATATCGGCTCGTCAACGACGGCCACACTTTCGACGTTCAGATTGGTTCAAACGCCACGTTCGGCGAGTTCGTTGAAACTCCGCGCCTGGCATTCTATCCGCCCTTCGTTGGCAACGGAGTTGATGCGACGCTTTACTTTGGCACCTGGCGGCTGTTCGTCAGCACCAACCGCGGAAACTCGTGGTTCGCGCCGTCCGGCTTTGTGGACTTGACCAAGGGAATCACCGAGGCAGGGCAGGATGTGCTGGCCGCAATCGCAGTAGCCCCTTCAAACACAAGCGTGATCTATACCGGGTCGGCTCAAGGCCGTGCGATGCGAAGCACGAACGGCGGGCAAAGCTGGAGCGATGTCACCGGCGGATCTGCCCAACCGCTCGATCACCAGCATCGCGATTGACCCGTCGGACCCTTCAATTGCATACCTGACCGTTTCGGGATTCAACACCGGCCACGTCTTCAGGACAAGCAATTCGGGCGCGACGTGGACCGATGTCAGCGGCATTGTGCCCGATGTTCCGGCGAGCGCGTTGCTGGTAGACCCGTCCGATTCAAACACGCTCTACCTGGGCACCGACATCGGGGTCTTTCGTTCAACCACCCGGGGCAACGACTGGAGCTCGTTCAATCGCGGCATGCCGCCAGTGGTGGTGCACGGTTTCTCTGCCAACGCGAGCGGGCTTATTCAAGTGGCCACTTATGGCCGGGGGGCATATGAGCTGGGTGCAGGTGAGAAACCGTCCATCGTCGCGGTCAGTTTTGACGGCAAGAAACGACTTACTGTCGACGGCACCGCGTTCGGCGATTTACCGACGGTAATGATCAATGGAGTAGACAAGACCTTCCGAATCGTTGAAGAGTCAAACACGTCGATACTGCTGACCAAGACCAAGAAACTTGGCTTGAAATCCGGCGACAACATCGTCCAGGTAATCACATCCGAAGGCAGCTCGAACGTCTTCACGATTCCGATCAGCCTGTAAACGCGCTCGCGCCCATCCTCACTCTGTCCTATAATGTTTTTCGAAATCCTTTTGTTTGGGAGGTATTCCTTTGCGAGTTCTGACGATCCTCACCCTCTCGTTTCTCGTCGTACCACTTATTGGCGATCGAACTGCCGCGGCCTACCAGGAAAGCACCGTCTATACCTGCACGATGCATCCCGAGGTTCAGTCGTCGAAGCCTGGCAAATGCCCTAAGTGCGGGATGAAGCTGGTGGTCCAGAAACCATCGACCGGCGTGAATCAAGTTGACTCGGCGAGTCAGACCGGAGAGCGAACCCAGCGCAATGTTGAAGCGGTAAAGCAAGGCGAGGAATATACCTGTGCGATGCACCCGGACTATCGAACAAATGGGCCCGGGAGCTGCCCGAAATGCGGGATGACACTGGTGCCGGTCACCCCTGCCATAGCCGATGCCTTCGAACTACAGCTTGAGTGCTCGCCCAGAGCGCCGAAACCCAACGAGAAGATCCGTCTCCACTTCTCAATTTTTAATCCCAAGACGGGAGAGCAGGTGAAGCACTTTAATGTCACTCACGACAAGCTATTTCATCTGTTCATCGTCAGCCAGGACATGAGTTCGTTTCAGCATATTCACCCCACGCTCGAGCCCGACGGCAGCTTCACCATGAACACCGTCCTGCCGATACCCGGCAACTACAAAGTCTATTCGGACATTTATCCACACGACGGCGCGCCGCAAGTCTTGCAGAAAAACATCACGACTGCCGGGTACTCGAATGATCTTCTGGGGGCGCAACCACGGCTCACACCCGACACGATACTCACAAAGACTGTTGACTCTATGAAGATCGAGTTGAAGATAGAGCCTCAAAACATCATCTCCGGGCAACCGGCCGCGCTCAAGTACCACTTAACCGACGTCAAGACCGGTGAGCCGGTTCACAATCTCGTTCCGTATCTCGGCGCCTGGGGCCATACACTGATTCTCAGCGAGGACCAGTCCGACTATGTACATTCGCATCCTGAAGAAACTGTGCCCGAAATGCCGGACAAGTCGAAGGCTCGAGGCGGACCCGACGCGACATTCAACGCGTTCTTTCCGGAGCCGGGAATCTATCGGATCTGGACTCAGTTCCAACGGGAGGAAGTGCTGAGCACGGTCTCATTCACCGTGCGCGTCGAGAGACTTCATTGAACGTCATGTTTTTCGTTTGAGGTGCTCCTTCAAAATGCACCGATCCATAACGACTGCCAGCCCGGCATCCAGCGCGCGCTGAGCGGCCGCTTCATCGATCACTTCCTCCTGGAGCCAGACTCCTTGTGCCCCCAGCAGGATCGCCTCGTCGACATGCTGACCCGCTTCTTCGCTCCGCCGAAAAATATTCACGAGATCGATTCTGTTGGGCACGTCCTGTAGCGCGGCGTAAGCCGTCTCGCCGAGCACGCTTGTCTCATTCGGGTTGACCGGTATGATGCGATATCCGTGTGATTGCATATAGCGGGACACGCTGTTGCTGGCACGCGAGGGGTTGGATGAGAGACCCACGACTGCGATGGTTTTGCCTTCCCTGAGCATTCTATCGATTACTTCCGGATCGTTGATCTGCACCGCATCCTCCGAATTAATCTAATTCTAGTCAGGTGCCGATTTTAGCATCGCCTACCAGCTTTTGGAATTCACGGCTGATGAGCTTCGCGATTCGCGCCTGTTTGTTGACGTACTGCCTTGAGTCAAAGCTGGACACGATGGTCACCTCGCGCGCGGTTGAAGTGAGAAACACTTCTCTTGCGTCCAGCAATCTCTGGACAGGAAAGCTTCCTTCAACCAGGTGAAGCTTCCATCGAGTGGTGATGTCGTGGATAAAGTGGCGCGTGATGCCGGCAACGCATCCGGTTGGAATTGACGGCGTAAAGACTTCGTCGCCCTGTACCCAGAAAATGTTTGCGGCGGTCGCCGATACGATTTCTCCGCGCTCGTTCAACAGAACCGCCTCGTTGAAGTCACGGGATCGCGCCTCTTCGAGCGCAAACAGGTGCTCGAGCATCGCGGTCTGCTTAACCCCGGCCAGCAACGCAGTCGACAACACTCGATAGGGCGACAGCGTAATGGCCAGATCGGTACGCGCACCTGGAGCGTCCGAGGAGGTGAATATCAGAAACTCGATTTCCCTCCCGGGTTCGACGGTCCACGAACCTGCATCGCCTTTAAGCAACGTGAGTCTTGCCCTTCCCTGCTCCACCGAGTTCGCGACTATCAACTTATCGAGTGCCCGCCTGGCTAGTTTGAGATCGAGAGCGGCAGGAATGCGAGCTCTCTGGGCGTGAGTCATCAGCCGTTTCCAATGGCGATCAAATGCAAACGCTTTTCCGTCATAAATAGGCAGGTTCGTGAACACGCCCCAGCCGTAGAGTAAACCCGCCGCGGTCGGCGCAATCCTCGCTTCGGAAGCGTCGACAATCCGGTCATTCTGATAGATGAGGCGATGCATACTAGCGTATTGAAAAGCATTGAAAATTGAGAATTGAAGAAAAATGAAAATTGCATCGCCTGGCCGGTAACGCAAATCCGCAATTTTCATTTTTCAACGTTCCGTTTTGTCAGGATCTACTCTTAGTGAGCCTCGCAAAAGGGAAAGGTATTTCTCCGGAAACGCCGAAGGCCGGCCTTCGGCATTGATCAGGACATGATGCGTCTCGCCTATCGCAACCGGCGCTCCGTCGGCGCGCTCAATTTCGTAGCTGAACCTCAGAGTCCGGCGAGTCGATTCTGTAACCATTGTTCTTATTATCAACTCATCTTCGTACCGTGCAGGGTTCTTATAGCGGCAACTCGCCTGGGCGACGATCAAATACAAGGCAGTCTCGCGTTCCATGTCCCGGTAGGAGAAGCCGCGGTCGTTGCAATACTGGCTCCGGCCAACCTCAAACCAAACGAAGTAGTTCGCATAGTAAGCAACGCCCATCTGATCGGTCTCGGCGTATCGCACTCTCACTCGAGACTCAGCAATCAGGGTTGAGACCGCGGTTTCGTGTTTGCTTTGCTTCATGCTTTGGATGCGAATGCGAAAGAGCCAGGGAGCCGATTGTAGCCGCGTAATGATGAAACACTCAAGGCTTCGATTGTCCGACCAACTTCCGCATGTCGGCAAAACCGGATGCGTTGACGAGACTGAGCCTTGTTACTTACGCCGGACTCGGCGACAAACTGCCCATTTGTCGGACAATCAAAGTTGAGACATCAGGTAGGAGCCAGGCAGGTAAGTTGACGCCCTGAAGACCGGATTCTATAGTTGCGCTGAGACAAAAGACCGTACCAAGTCCGCGGAATGTCTTTTTCCATTACTGGATCATACCTATGATCGAACGCGCTTTCGGGCTCGCCACCGACCTTTACGAACTCACGATGGCGGCCGCCTATTTCGAGAGCGGGGTTCACAACCGCGCCATTTTCGAGCTGTTCGTTCGCAGGCTTCCAGAACGGCGGTCGTATCTGGTCGTCGCCGGGCTCGAACAAGCACTGGATTATCTGTCGACGGTGCGCTTCGAAAGCGACCAAATCGACTATCTTCGCGAACATCCCTCCTTCAAGAAGGTTTCTCGAGAGTTCTTCAGCTATCTCGCCGAGTTCCGATTCACCGGCGATGTATACGCGATGTCCGAAGGCACTGTCGCATTCGGGATGGAACCGTTGCTTCGCATCAGCGCTCCGATCATCGAAGCTCAGATAGTCGAAACCTTTCTGCTGTCCACAATAAACTTTCAAACGATGATCGCCAGCAAAGCCGCACGCATTGTAACCGCGGCTCAGGGACGCAGCGTTGTCGAGTTCGGCACGCGGCGGGCACACGGCACCGAAGCGGGGTTGCTGGCAGCACGGGCCGCGTATATCGCTGGCTGCACCGGAACTTCAAATGTTGAAGCGGGACTCCTGTTCGACATCCCGACATTCGGCACATTGGCTCATTCGTTTGTAATGTCATTCGCGGACGAGGATGAGGCCTTTCGCGCTTTCTTGAAGGTCTTCCCCGAGAGCGCGACCGTGCTTGTCGACACCTATGATACGATCGCGGCGGTAAAGCGTTTAGCTCGCGACTTCGGTCCCCTCATTCCCGCGGTGCGGCTCGATAGCGGTGACTTGTGTGAACTGAGCAAGGAAGTTCGAAAAATCCTCGACGTTGCGGGTATGAACCGCACACGGATCTTCGCCAGCGGGGATCTGAACGAATATCGAATCTCGGATCTGATTTCGCGCGGAGCCGAGGTCGATTCTTTTGGAGTGGGTACGGATTTGGCGACTTCCTTTGATGCACCGGCGTTGTCGGGCGTTTACAAGCTCGCGGGCATTGAAGAGAACGGCCGCGTGAGCATGCGAATAAAGCTGAGCCCCGACAAAGCCACCTATCCAGGAGCGAAGCAGGTGTGGAGGCTCACCGATGAGAGTGGCCGGTACGATCGGGACATCATCACGTTCAGCGATGAACCAAGTAACCGAACGGGCTCCTGGCATCCCCTGCTCGATGTAGTTATGACCGGCGGCCGTATGGTAACGCCCCATCAGGGGGAAGACCCTGAAACGCAGAATACAACAGGGGCGCGATCGGCCCGTTTGCAGGATGCGCGCGATCGCGCTCAAGATCAATTGAGACTCCTGCCGGATGGCTTACTCGCAATCGACTCCGGAGCTCGATACCGGGTCGAGTTCAGCGAGCGGCTCGGCAGAGAAAGAGACAAGCTCGAGCGACAGGCGATAAGCACGATCGATGCGCGACAATGAGCGACCACACGCGCCGTGACTCGACGCGTGCACGATGCTGATCAGATAGAGGACTTTCGATCGGGGAATGAACATGCATCTTCCGGCAAATAATCGCTACGACACGATGCGTTATGAACGCTGTGGGCGCAGTGGGATCAAGCTACCCGCAATCTCTCTCGGGCTCTGGCATAACTTTGGCGGCGTCGATGCGCTCGAGAATGCGCGATCGATGACATTGCGTGCGTTTGACTTGGGAATCACTCATTTCGATTTGGCCAATAACTACGGCCCGCCACCGGGTTCTGCCGAAGAGTCGTTTGGACAGATTCTCAAACAGGATCTCTCGCCGTTTCGAGATGAATTGATTATTTCAACTAAAGCCGGTTATTTGATGTGGCCCGGTCCGTATGGCGAGTGGGGTTCGCGGAAGTATCTCGTTTCGAGCCTCGATCAAAGCCTGCGTCGCATGGGTCTTGATTATGTGGACATCTTTTATCACCATAGACCGGACCCCGAAACACCACTCGACGAAACAATGGGCGCGCTCGATCATATCGTTCGGAGCGGAAAAGCGCTTTATATTGGGATTTCGTCCTACGGACCGGAGCTCACCCGGCAGGCCTCGCTAATCCTGAAAGCGCTCGGCACGCCCTGTTTGATTCATCAGCCGAGGTACAGTATGTTCGACCGGTGGATTGAGGGCGGCCTGCTCACGGTCCTGGCTGAAGAAGGGATAGGGTGCATCGTCTTTTCGCCCCTTGCTCAGGGGTTGTTGACCGACAAGTATCTGGGCGGCATCCCGTCCGGTTCACGCGCCAGCAAGCCACACGGGTTTCTGAAGCGCGAGCAAGTTACCGAGGACAAGCTGAGTCGAGTTCGCTGCTTGCAGGAGATCGCCCAAGCGAGAGGTCAGACGCTCGCGCAGATGGCGTTGGCTTGGGTGCTTCGACATTCGGAGGTCACGTCGGCACTTGTCGGGGCGAGCAGTTCCGAGCAGATTGATGACGCGGTCGGCGCGCTCGAGAACTCGACCTTCGCGAGCGAGGAATTGCAGTCAATCGACGGGATTCTCGCCGGCTGATCGTCAACAGAAATTGGAGGCATCGAAATGAAAGGAGAGTTTCCTGACGCCGCTTTGATTCTGGTCGACATCCAGAACGATTTCTGTCCAGGCGGCGAGCTGGCAGTGGGTGAGGGAGATCAGATCGTGCCTGCCGTCAACCGGCTGATGCCGAGATTTCCCCTGGTGATATCCACTCAGGACTGGCATCCGGCAAATCACATTTCTTTCAAGGAGCGAGGCGGCCCGTGGCCCCCCCACTGCGTGCAGGGTACGCGAGGAGCCGAACTTCATTCCGATCTCAACACCGGCACAATTGCCCACAACTTTCACAAGGCTTCGTCGCCCGACAGGGATGCCTACTCGGGGTTCGCCGGAAAAGATGATCGAGGGCGCACTCTGGACGAAGTGCTCATGAGCCACGGTGTGACGAACCTCTACATCGTTGGGCTGGCCACAGACTACTGTGTGCTGGAAACAGTGCTGGACGCCCGCAAGCACGGTTATGAGGTCTACGCGATAACCGACGCGATGCGGGCGGTAAACGTAAACCCCTCGGATGGAGAGGAAGCACTTCGGAAGATGAGGCGAAGCGGCGCGCATCTGGTGACGAGCGACGAGGTGCTGAACCTGGCCGGCAATTCAGCCAAGGCAAACTAAGCAGATCGTGCTGCGGTCGCAGGTTTTTCAGCCTGCTTGATTACGCCACTATCCACGACGTCACCTTTCTGACTGATTGATTTGAAAGTCATTTCGGTTTCATCAAGCTCAATCAACATGAACGAATTGTCTACATCGTAGCTTGCCGCGCGCAATGGGCTCTTCATGTCGATGTCGCCACGCCGCATCTTTCCGCCGGCGCCGGTTACGAAGTACTCGATACCCTTCTGAGGCTTTGTGCGTTCGTAGACGTGATCATGACCGGCGAAGACCACTTGCACGCGATAGCGCGTGAACAACGGCTCGAGCATGGCGCGGAGCTTGAGGTCCGAGCCGTGTTTCTTGCCAGATGAATAAATCGGGTGATGCATGGCGGCTAACTTCCACATCGCCCGGGACTCTCGCAACGACTTCTCGAGCCAGTTTGACTGCCCCGCATCGAATGCGGTGGAGTCGAGCATGAAAAAATCCACCAATCCGTTTCCCCTGCTGATCGTGTAGTAATTCGACCCATCCATATTAAACAACGGATAATTTAATTGGTCCTTGCGTCCCGCCTCGACGTCGTGGTTGCCAAACACCGCATAGAACTTTACCTTCTCTTTCAACAATCCCTCGAACGGCTCCTCAAAGTGCTTCACGAAGTAGCGCGCAGCGCCGTTCGGATAGATGTTGTCGCCAACCGCCAGCACAAAATCGAAGGCCGACTTGCGATGCACTTCCAGCATCTGCGCCGCTATCGCGAACTCGTCGGCCTCGCCGGTACCGAAATCGCCCACAACGGCAAACCTGGTCTTGCTGGCGCTGGATCCCAAGCCGAACACGTGCGACGGTCTAATAAGGGTCCCGGTTGCCAGCGATGCCAGGGCCACAATTGCCTGTCGTCTGGTTATCAGTCCCGATGATTCTTTCTTCATTGTTCCAGTGGTGATCCCTTCGCACCCGTAAAGATTCAACTATTTGATTGCTGGTTAGATTATACGTTTGCGCCTCCCTCAAGCAAGACAAGAAATCCCGTGCCGAACACACCTGGCATAAGAACGTTTTGTGGCGCTTCACGCGCCGGCTCAGGTTCCGAGCGCCACTGTGAAACGCCGCCCATCGAATGTTGCAGCGGTTGAGGAAACCGCAGGCCAAATTCGCTCTTCTTGACACCGCAATCCAGCGGCCCTTACCATCGGGTTCATAAGCCAGTTCAGTAAAACTCGTTGAGTTGGAGGCCCTAGTTGCAAACTACACCAAAGCGAACGCAGCCTGACATTCGGGCAATTGCGCGTTTGATTCCGCCGGCAGGCAATCTGGTTCAAGGACAGAACGATGTAGCGCTTCACCCGGAGCTCGCCCGGGCTCTGAACGATGTTGTTTCCGCCGGGTTGAATCACTACAGCTTCTTTGAAGGCGTTGATGAATTACGGCACGCGGTCGCCGAAAAGCTCCGTCTCTTCAACGGCGTATCTATCGATCCCGACCGCCGCCCGCTCGAACTGATAATCACGCCAGGCGCGACCGGAGGGTTGATTACCATCGCGCATACATATCTGCGCGGCGCTTCGGCTCTGGTTTTCGAGCCGTACTACCCGTACCACAAACGGACCCTGGATACCGCCGGAGCTCGAACCGACGTTGTAAAGCTCCGCGGCGAGACGTTGGATCTCGACGTCGACGAATTGCGGCGCGCCTGCCGTGACGGTAAGGCACGATCGGGTTTTCCGCTCAAAGCCATAATCGTATCTTCGCCGGCGAATCCGACCGGTCGGGTCTTCAGCAGGGGCGAGCTGACCTCAATCGTCGAGTGCGCCGAAGAGTTTGATTTGATGCTCATTTCCGATGAGGTGTATGAACACTTCACGCTTGACGCTGCGGACCACATTGCAACGGCATCTCTGGACGGTGCATTCGAGCGCACGATTACGGTCAACTCGTTTTCAAAATCCTGGGCGGTTTCAGGTTGGAGACTCGGCTACGCGTACGGGCCAGGCGAGCTGGTTGGCAAGTTGGCTCAGCTGGGCAACATATATTACGTGTGCACTCCTACGCCGCTTCAGCATGCGCTTTCTCGCGTGCTGCTTCGCGATCCGGAGTACTACGATAGACTCCGGAAGGATTTCGCCCACAAGCGCGAATTAATAACCGGTGCTCTGGAATCCGTCGGCTTCCGTATCTATGCGTCTCGATCGAGCTTCTATGCCTGGGCTCGGATACCTGAGCGTTTCGAAGATGCAAGCGCACTGAACGAATTCTTGATACGTGAGGCCGGAGTTGCCGGAGTGCCGGGCAGTGCGTTTATGGATGAACCGGAAAGCGACGTATATATGCGACTATGCTTCGCCCGCGAAGACAAGATGCTCGAACTTGCGATCGATCGAATCGTCCGAGCGCTGGCTTGATGAGAGTGGAAGCTGATCCCGGTTGTTCGCCCGGCAATCGCTGGCGGGCGCTTGAATACACCTACTGGTACATTGGAATGATCGGGCGATCGGGTTCTGAGCCACGGCAGATCCGATTCAAGACTACCTTCGAGCGATGCGTTCCTCGAGCCGCGCGCGTCTAACGATATCGGCAATGTTGGAATCAGCCCTGCGGCCCGCCTCGCATAGTCCGCACGCCCGCCGCTCTTCGAAGTACGCAATCTCACTCCACCTGGACACCATACCCGTGCCAAGGCATTCACGGCACACCGGAACTTCCTCCCCGAGGGCGTCTCCTCTTATGGGGTCTTCCGCCGCAACCATCTGTTTCACCTGATTCGGGTTAGTTCTCGCTGACAATTTTCAGGCACGCACCTTCATCATTTTTCGGGACATACTAGGGCCGCACCGCAGTAATGTCAACAAAAGTTCCGTCTTCCCTGGTATCCTTGCCGCGTCAGGGGTCACCCCGGCGAATTTCAGTTTCACCAACACCCTTCGGACAAACGCAAATGGGCTTTACAACAAATGGGGGGGCCTTGTTCGGGAAGACGCGTTCGTTTATTGTATTTACCTCCGGACGGCTGATCAATCGCCGCTCGTTGGAGGAATCGGAATATGAGAATCAAGCAGAGGGAACACCAGCGCATCACAGAGATACTTCGGGAGGAACTCGGCGAGGCCAGTCGGCGAATAAGCGAACGGCTTTCGGAGTTCGTGCGGCAGCCTGTCGCCAGCAAAGACGATTCTCTGGACGGCGTTCGCAGTTTCTATCAGGACCTGACCGACAACGACTGGACGAAGGCGGACGAGGAAGCCCTGAGTGGTTTAGGCGTCTCGACTGAGGAACAGGTTAAGCGAATGATGCGCGAAGCGTTTCGCCGTTCGCGAGTGCATCCGATTCCAAGCTTCGCATCGCTGATCAACGTAGCAAAGAAGGGTCCCGGGATCTCGCCTCTTGATGCATCGGTGCCGTTTGCGAACCCTGACGCGATGCCGGCAGCCGAACGCGAACGAATGGCTAACTTGTTGCACAGGGGATTGAGGGGCGCAGCCAGTGAGATTGCGTCCAGATTGGAGCTCAGCGGCTCAAAAGCGGATATAGTTCGCGAGCAACTCGAGGATGTTGAGGGAGCGATCATAAGCGAGTTCACGCCTCTGGTTTGAAACACACAAACAAACACATCGAGGGAGGAAACTAAATGGCAGAGTATCCGAAACAGTTTATCGAAAAGCTGGACGCGCAATGTGGGAAGGAAGCCTGGCCGCTCATAGGATTGTTCGCTCTGGATATGGTTGTCGTTGTGGTCGCGCTCTACATAGTCGGTGAACTGGCAAACAGCCTCCTGTAACCAGAACCGGCGTCATTCATCCCACAATTGGATAACGACAACCGAGAGAGCAGTCCCGATCCGCCGGACCGGCTCAACTACTTCAACTATTTCACGGAGGTCGAGGAGGAGTTTGTCCGCCGGCGCGGCAAGCATATGCTGATCTCCGCCCTCGACTGGGCGCTGGTCGAGAGTTGGAAGAACGCCGGCATCCCCCTTCACATCGTGCTCCGCGCTATCAATCAGGCATTCGACGGCTACGATGCGCGCGCCCAAAAGTATCGCAAGATCAATTCGATCTTCTATTGCGAGCAACAGGTCGAATCCACCTTTGCTGAATATCGCCTCGCACAAGTGGGCGGAACACCTGCTTTGAGCGGATCCGGCGAGAACGAGGAAATCCGCGCCCCCGCATCACCCAACGAACCTGAGGCCTTTCCTAAAGACGTGCTTTTTGGCTTCCTCAGTCGGTGCGATGACGAACTTCGAGCCGCGGCGTCGCGAGCCGCAACCACCGGGCGGGCCGGGCTTGACACCGTTATCGCCCGGTCACGCGAAAGGCTCAAGGAAATCACTGCGGAGATCGAGGGGTCCGCTCGCGTGGACGCCGAAGCGCTGGAGCGGGATCTCGACGGTATTGATCGGATGATTCTTGAAGGGGCGAGAGAGAGCCTTGGGCCCGAAGAGATGAAAACGCTTCGCGCCGACGCCGAGTCGAACCTCCGCTCTTATCGAAAGAAAATGGACAAGGCGATCTACGAACAGACGGTTCAGAACTTCATCGCGCGCCGCTTGCGGGAGATGAACAACATTCCGCGAATGAGTCTTTTCTATTTGTAGATCAAGGCCGCAAAATCGTGACGCGCACCCCGCTGGTCCCATCTTCTTCCTCCACATCGGCCCACCTGCTATCTTGAAACAGTGAGTGACACCCTCCTGCGCATTGGCGACACCGTAGATGTGATCACCGAACGGCTTGCTTACGGCGGCGACGCGATAGCCCGCCACGACGGTTTGGCGATCTTTATTCCCTACGGCGCTCCCGGCGAGCGCCTCCGAGTTCGAATCACTGAGCGAAGGAAAGCCTTCGCCCGAGGCGTGATTGTTCGAATACTCGAAGCCTCCCCCGCGAGACGCCAACCCCGCTGCCAGTACTTTGGCGACTGTGGAGGGTGCCAGCTTCAACACATCGGCTACGATGCGCAGCTTGAATCCAAGATCGGGTTCGTCCGCGATGCGCTGGAGAGAATTGGCCGCATAAACTGGCCGCGAGAGATAGAGATCCGTCACGCGGCTGAGTTTGGATATCGCTCTCGTGCCCAGTTGAAGGTCGATCGGAGGGCGGGCCGTGTTGGGTTCAATCGAGCAGCGTCAAATGCCGTGTGCGATATTACAAGCTGTCCGATACTCTTACCGCAACTCGACCAGGCGCTTCATTCCCTCTGGGGCTCGTTGGGTCACAAACCGGGCAAGGCTCAACGACTACCCAATAGATTGCAAGTAGAAATGGCCGCGGGTGAGGCCGGCGTCGCCTTTGAGCCTGCACTCGAGAGCCTGCCGACTGGCCCGCTTCGACGGGTCGTGAAAGGTGCCGTGTACAACTTCAGCCCTTCGACGTTCTTCCAGGGGAATCCAGCCCTTCTCGACGATCTGGTCGACCTGGCGGTGGGCGAGACTTCAGGGGACCTGGCGATCGACCTCTATGCGGGCGTTGGACTGTTCACAATTCAGCTTGCGCGATGTTTTGGTCGAGTCATCGGGGTCGAGGCCGACGCACCAGCAGCGAAATTTGCCTGCGAGAACATCCGCGCAAATCAAAATGAGAATGTTGAGTTTCACAACAACACCGCTGAGGCGTGGCTGAAGAGCTTTGTCCAGACCAAAGCGCCGTCACCCGATCTCATTCTACTGGACCCTCCCCGAACCGGCGCAGCGGGGGCGATCGGTCACATCGGCACACTTGAGCCCTCTCGCGTCACATACGTTTCCTGCGATCCGACGACTCTTGCCCGAGATCTTCGAACGCTGCTCGATTCAGGCTTCGAACTCTCGAGGGTCACGGCGCTCGATCTCTTTCCTCAGACTTTTCACGTCGAGACCGTCGCCCAGTTGACACGGCGTTGAGTCCGGGACGGGTGGTAGGCTTGATATCCCGAACTATCGTTCTGGCAAGCCTATGTCCGCATCCCGCAGGTGACGTTGCAAAGGCCTCCTTCAACTACTAGAATCCGCGCTTGGTTCTAAGCGATTCTGCGGACCCTACATACTCGGAACCTAAGAGGAAATATGGAATCAAAACACCATCTGGGCGATGTCGCGTTAGCCGCTGTCAGCAGTCGCATCACCCGAATACTACCCGCGGAGATCCGGGCGTGCGTCGATGAACTTACCGATGAGCAACTCTGGTGGAGACCAAACGAGCAGACAAACTCAGTCGGAAACCTGGTTCTGCACGTGTCAGGCTCGATGAGGCACTATCTCTCGCGCGGAGTAGGAGGCATTGAATACCAGCGTGATCGCCCCGCCGAGTTCGCCGAGCGCGGGCCCGTTCCAAAAGCCGAACTGCTCGCGACGTTTGATGAAACCATCGCCCAGGCTGGCAACACTTTGGATTCGCTGGAGGTCTCGCGACTTCTCGAGCCGACCGATGAGCAGGACTATGTGCCGACGATATTTGACCTGATCTTCAACATCGCAATTCACCTTGCTACCCACACCGGTCAGATCATCTACGTGACAAAGATGTTGAAGGAAGGATCGGTCGATGAGCTTTGGATCCGGGCGCACAAAGGCAAATGATGGCCAACCAGTTTGACGCGGCGGTGATAGGCGCCGGTCACAACGGTCTCGTTACGGCTGCTTACCTGGCCCGCGCAGGGCTAAAGGTCGTAGTGCTAGAGCGCCGCGAGGTGATTGGCGGCGCGTCGGCAACCGAACAAATCTGGCCCGGGTACAAAGTATCGACGCTTTCGTACCTGTGTAGCCTGCTTCAACCCAGGATTATTCGCGATCTTGAGCTTGCAAAATTCGGCTATCAACTTTATCCCAAGGACCCCGCTTTTTTCACCCCGTTTCCTGACGGACGGCACTTGTTCTTCTGGCAGGACATGGCCGAGACGCAGAAGGAGCTTGCGAAGTTCTCAAAGCGTGATGCGGAAGCGTATCCGGAATATGAACAAAAGCTGGCGCGTCTAGGCGAGTGGGTCGAAGGGCTGCTGATGACCACTCCGCCAAACATTACCCATCGCAAACTAAGCGATCTCTTCGAGCTTGGCAAACTCGGTCTCGAGGCGTTGCGCTTCAAAGATCCTGATATCGTTCACCTGGTCAAAATAATGTCTCAGAGCGTCCGCGCCTATCTCGACGAGCGCTTCGAATCACCAGAGATAAAAGCTACGCTCGCGACTGACGGAGTCATTGGCACAAACGGCGGGCCATCGACCCCCGGCACAGCTTACATAATGCTTCACCACGTGATGGGCGGGGCAACTGGCGTCCGCGGGTTGTGGGGATTTGTTCGAGGCGGCATGGGCGCAATCAGCGAAGCCATCGCGGGTTCGGCGAAGTCTCGGGGGGCGCAAGTCAGAACGGCAGCCGCGGTCGATCGCGTGCTGGTGCGCAACGGGCGAGCTTACGGAGTGGTCCTCACAGGCGGAGAAGAGATACATGCGCGTGTAGTGATCTCGAGCGCCGATCCAAGGGTTACGTTTTTGAAACTGGTAGACGCCGGCGACATCGATAGCCAGTTTCGAGGCGATGTCGAGAAAATTCGGATGGAAGGCTGCTCGATGAAGATCAACCTCGCGCTCGACCGGTTGCCCGAGTTCAAAGCCTTTCCCGGATCGCAGCTCGGACCCCATCACAAAGCAACCATTCACGTCTGCCCCTCGATGGAGTATGTCGATCGCGCCTGGGAAGACTCCAAAGCCGGCCGTCCCTCGCAGCACCCACTGGTGGAGGTTACGATACCGACGACCTACGACGATTCGATCGCGCCGCCTGGCAAACACATCATGTGCGTCTTTGCGCAATACGCGCCGTATACCCTGAAAGACGCCAGTTGGGATTCAATCAAGGATCAATTCGCCGATCGCTGCATCGATGCGCTGGCTGAATACGCCCCCAACATTCACGATTCGATCATCCACCGCCAGGTCATTTCTCCGCTTGACCTCGAACGCGAGTACTCTCTGACGGGAGGTAACATCTTTCACGGAGATATGACTCTCGATCAGTTGTTCTTCATGCGCCCAGTCGCGGGCTGGGCCAAGTATAGAACGCCGCTCGACGGCCTTTACCTGTGCGGCTCAGGAACTCACCCGGGGGGCGGCGTGATGGGGGCACCGGGCTACAATGCGGCCCGAGAGATCATGTCGGATTGGCGCGCAAAAAAGCTCAATTGAACCGCAATCCTGGGGCGTCCCTCAGTCCTGCCGTTTTATAAACACGCCGCGCTGCATTTATTTATTGCCCTAAGTCCCACTTTGTGTTTATTATGAGCGCGACTACTGGTTGCACTTCCTGGGTTGGCCTCCAGTTCGAGTCATCCAAATCAAAAGGAGAATAACCATGAAGAGAAGTTTAATCACCGTGATGGTTCTGTTTCTTGCGACCAGTGCCGTTTGGGCACAGGGGACAAATGTCAGGTCCGCTAAAGCCAAACCGGCGATCGATTGCTCAGCAACTACCGATGGCCAGATCACCGACAGCGTAAAGGCGAGGCTGGCCGACACTCCGTCTCTAAAGGACCAGAACATCAATGTTGCCACCAGCGCGGGTGTGGTCACGCTCACTGGCAAGGTCAAAACCAGCGCCTCGAAGGGGGTGGCTACCAGGATGGCGAAAGCCGTCGACTGTGTAAAGAAAGTCGAGAACAAGTGCGAGGCAGAGGTCAAGACAGTGCCGCCAAAGGCTAAGAACCCGAAGCCGAAAACTTCTATGTGAGAGGTTCAGGCATCGGGCATGCGGCGTAACTAGAGACGGCGGGGAGGCCCTCACCAAAGGCGCCTCCCCGCTTTTTACTTTGCGCTTCCCTCTCTGCACCTACGCCCTACGGCGGTTGTTCTTCCGGGTTCCTGACCGTGGCTGACGCGGGAAGACCCACACAGAATCAGCCTTTGGAAGAGTTGCTCTGCGCGGGGCCCGCTCATTCAATCAGCTTGCCCTTGTCTCCGGGCAATAACATTTGGCGGTGTACCCACAGAGGGGCGTTGCCACCGGATAACAAACGGTCGTGGAATTCCTGGAGCGAGAACTCCTTGTTCCGATCGCGCTTGTAATCATCGCGCAGTTTCATTATCGCCAATTTGCCAACGGTATAGACAAGGTACGTCGGATCAAACGTGCCGCGCTCCGCTTCGATACGCGAAGGCGTTTCTCCCATGTAAGCGTTATCCATGAAGAATCGAGTCCCCTGGTCCACGGTCATCCCGCGAGTATGCTCGCGTATGCCGACCACGAACCGGCACAGCCGTAGCAGCGCCTCCGCCAGTTGTCCCATCCTGATCCTTGGATCACCTCCGCCGAATCCTTCATCGATCATCATCTGCTCGGTGTAGTGGGCCCAACCCTCGACAAAGCTTGCCGGAGCAATCGACCAGAGCTTGCGCACCGGCGATGTAACTTCCTTGAGGTAGGTCCCCTGCACAAAGTGGCCCGGGTAAGACCTCGTGAATAGACGTCGCCCAGAGTTGAGGGTAATTGATGGAACCGAGATATTCTTCCTTTTGTTTGTCGGTCCATTTCGGATCGACATCGGTGATCAAATAGCGGGCAGGCAGCGCGCGGCTCTCAAAAGGACCGGGAGTCCACATGCTCGCGGTCGACCATCGCATGAAGTCGGGCGACGGCGACACCACCGGGGACTTCTGCTTTCCGGAGGGTGACGATCTTCTTCTCCTCGATAAACCGAACCAACGCATCGAGCTGCTTTTGAGCTTCTTCGACAAGCGTGCCTGCTTTCGGATGGTCACGCTGGACATCGGCCCACACTGCCATCGGGTCGCGCTTGCGGTCGATCAGCGCCGCGGTCTTCCTGAACTGCTCCTGGGTATTCGAAAGCTCACGCTCGCCGATCTTCAACAGGGTGTCGACGGGCAACTCGATGCCTTCGTCGTATTTGAGCTTCGCTTCGTAGTTCTCCTTACCAATTGCGAAGTCTGCCTCAGGGTCGGGTTTCGTTCCCTGAAGATGCTTGATGTACTTCGCGATTGCTTCTAGCGGCGGTTCTGGTGGACTTCTTGAATTCAGATTGAAGCGTCGGGTCGTCAACCGAAGCAAATGCCTTCGGTAAATCGGTCTGCACAAAACTCAGCGTGCCCTTAAAACCGTCGATCGCAACCTTCAGGAACACAGCGGGCGTCTTGCGAATGTTCAGACGCGCGGAATCCAGCAGCCGCGGGACGAGATTCTCTTTGGCGATCACGCAGCGGAGACGTGAATCGGCGGATGATGACTCGAACATCGCTAGCTGAAGAAGCCCGGTCGAGATTGGGTCGTTGTAGACTTGCGGGTTTCGCTCATAGCTTTGGATTCGCTCGAGCTCCAGCAATCGCCCGCTCATGTTGGACGCCAGAATCTGATAATCGAATATGTCGGACAGCCGAAGCTCGAGAGGTGGGATCTTTTCGAGTCTCGCCTGAAATGCCTTGATGGCGTTGCTCTCAGCGGAGAGGGCTTGAGAGCTGTAGTCTTCGAGCTGGGCGTCCCAGGTGTGAATGCCGCTGGCTGCCGCAAGCATTGGATGCCGCGAATGTAGATCCTGCAGGTATTCGGAAACAAACTGGGGAAACTTCGCAGCAGCCATCTCGGTCTTCGATTCGTTTCTCTGTACGGGCGGGCCGGCGTATGAAGTCAACGCGAGAATCAGCACCAACGCGCAAAGCGCAGACGATCGGCCGGTATCTTCGCCCGTCCGTGCTCGCAGTCGACCTCCTATTGAGGTGCGTTCACAGAGGGACGCCTTCAAAGGCTGTTTTTCTGCCTTCTTGCCTACGGTGATGTTTGCGGTCATCTAGGTTTCCAGGAGCTCCTTTGCTCGTTGAGTCGCCTTGACGACCGCTTTGATCAACGTCACGCGCAGTCCACCTTCTTCCAGTTCGAGAATCCCATCGATTGTGCAGCCCGCAGGGGTTGTCACCATGTCTTTTAGCTTGGCGGGATGTTCCCCGGTCTCGATGACCATCGAACCCGCGCCAACTACGGTCTGCGCGGCCAACTCGGTGGCGATGTCCCGTGGCAGCCCGACTTTCACACCGGCTTCTGCGAGCGATTCGATCACTATGTACATGAATGCCGGACCGCTCGCCGAGAGTCCGGTTATCGCGTCCATGTGCTTTTCGTCGACTACTATCGTGCGACCCACCGAGTCAAAAATGAACTTCGCAAGCTCGAGGTGCTCGATGGAAGCATTCTTGCCCGCGGCAATGCCGGTCATTCCCTTCTTCAACAAACACGGTGTGTTTGGCATTGCACGGATCACCGGGGCCGACGCCGTAAGGTGCTTTTCGATGAAGGCCGTACTGACCGACGCCGCGACCGAAATCAGTATCTGGGAGGGCCGAAGGGCGTCTCCGATCTCTGACAATACAATTGGAACGGTCTGAGGCTTAACAGCGACTATGATGATATCCGCGGTCGCCGATGCGACTCTATTTGAAAGCGTGCCGGCAACGTTGAATCGCTCGCGCAACTGATCGAGGCGATGTTGATGCCCTGCGGTTACCCTGACGTTCGCGATATCGATGACGCCCGCCTCAAGCAAGCCCCTGATCAGCGTTTCGCCAAGCTTACCGGCGCCTAGAACGGCGATTTTCTTGTCCCTTAACATAGTTGATTCTCCGCTGCTGTCATTGTCGCGATCATAGCAGCCGCCCGAGTCGAGAGGCCAGTGGGGGTCCGTCGCGCACTAAGTTAGACGGCTCAGATTGTGTTGGCTACAATGAGATCCGAAAATGAGCTCAACACAAATCAGGAAGAGCGTAGCAGCGAGCCTTATTGCAATCTGTTTCCTGGCGTGGGCCGACCAATCGGCGTCGGCTCTTATGTATCAATCACCCCAGAACAGCTCTTCTCCGGAACCCTCGTTAGTGATAGAGGTGCTCTTGATCTGCGACGGTATGTGTGGTGCGCAAAGATCGTCAAGATTCCGCCTTCTTGACGATTCGACAGCAGAGTATCTGGTCTCAAGATCAGCCTGGGATGAGCCGAGGAAAGACGAGATTTTCCTTCAGAAGAGTATTCGTTTGAGCAAAGCAGAATACGATGACTTTATCAGCATGTGCGAAAGTCCAGGCTTCTGGAAATCGGCAGTACAGTACGATTCCAAACTCAACCTCATAGATTTGTCATATCTGACCGTCGTCACCTATAGGAACCGAGAGAAGATTAAGAAGATATATCTCAAGAACTACTTTCCCGGCTCAACACATTCGGCCATCAACCCTCCAGATGAGGTGAGGCAATTGGTTGACCGAGCGAATAAACTAAGCGAGAGAATCAAAAACGGCGGGAGGTAGCTGCCCTTGTGTTGAGCAATCCGCTCGGCCTAGTCGTCGCAACGGCTATCCTCACGAAAACTGGCATGCCCGACATCATTCCAAGAGTCTGCGCAGTCATCACAGAACAAACCGTCGATTCCGCACGGGCTGCAATACGGCAAGCATCTGGCGTCGCCGACCTGATCGAGCTTCGGCTGGACTTTCTACAAGACTTCGACTTTGACGACGCTGGTGCGCTTGGTTCACTGCTTGAAGACAAGCCACTTCCGGTGATTATCACCTGCCGCTCTCTCGCGGAGGGCGGAAGAAAATACGTTGACGACGACACGCGTATTCGACTGCTCGTCGAGGGTGCACGACAAACGGCCGATTACTGTGACATCGAGGCGGCTCATTACGCGGACGCCTCGGCTCTTTCGCCGGACATTTCGCGGCTGATCGTCTCCTATCACAACTTTGACGAGACTCCCGCCGATCTCGACATAGTGTACGACCGGGTGACTGCTCTCCCAGCGGCAGTTCACAAGATCGTCACCAGTGCAAACACGATCACCGACTCGCTGGCGATTTTCAACTTGCTCGAAAGAGCTCGTGACGACGGGAAGCCACTGATCGCGATTGCGATGGGACAAGCTGGGATCATCACTCGAGTGCTTGGTCCAAACCGTGGCAGTTTTCTCACTTATGGTTCTCTCGCGTTCGGGAAAGAAAGCGCCGATGGTCAGCTCACCTGTGAAGAATTGATCGATCTTTATCAAATTCGGCGATTGTCACGCGGTACGATCATCACCGGGGTCATCGGCTCGCCAATAGGTCATTCTGCGTCGCCCGCGATGCACAATCGCGCTTTCGCCGAAGTCGGGCTGGATGCCGTTTACCTCCCACTCGAGGTCCAGGACCTCGAGGCATTCCTCAACCGGATGGTTAGGGCTGACACCCGCGAAATCGATTGGAATCTGCGTGGCTTCAGCGTGACGATTCCTCACAAGCAATCGATTATTCCGCTGCTGCACGAAGTGAACGACACCGCCGGCAGGATCGGCGCGGTGAACACCGTTGTCGTCGATCGGGGGCGGCTGATCGGATACAACACTGACGTTCAGGGCGCGATGGAACCCTTGGAACAAGCCTGTGCGCTAAAAGGTGAAAGCTGTGGGGTGATCGGCGCGGGCGGGGCTGCGCGAGCAATAATCTCCGGATTGCTCGAGCGTGGCGCTCGCGTCACCGTGTTCGCACGCAATGCAAAGGCGGCTGATCCCCTGTCTAAGGCATTCGGTGTCTCGGTCTCGCCAATCGACTCACTCGAATCAAGTGACGTGTCAGTAGTCATCAACACAACTCCGATCGGAATGCGCGGGCACAGTGAAGGCACAAGCCCCGTTCCACGCGCGGCATTGCAAGGCCGCCATGTTGTTTACGATCTGGTCTATAATCCGCTCGAGACTCAATTGCTGATCGACGCGCGGGCCGCGGGATGTAAGACGGTTACAGGGATTGAGATGCTGATCGCTCAAGCCGCGTTACAGTTCGCGTTGTGGACGGCCAGCGAGCCTCCGATCGACGAGATGCGGGCGGCCGCATTTTCGAAGATCAGGCCATAGATCCCCCCAACGCTGCTCGGTAGTCGGCCTTCCTCATAGCACCAAAGAAACCGTTTGCTCGTCCCAAATCCCACCAACGCAGTTGGTGGATTGTTCATACTCTGCCTACAACAGGGCTCGCGCCGGCGCGCCCCAAATCCCACCAACGCAGTTGGTGGATCGTTCATACCCTGCCTACAACAGGGCTCGCGCTGGCGCGTCCCAAATCCCACCAACGCGGTTGGTGGATCGTTCATACTCTGCCTACAACAGGACTCGCGCAGGCGCGTCCCAAATCCCACCAACGCAGTTGGTGGGATTCGGGACACGCGTGCGCCGCTGCGTCTGTAGCTGAGTATCAACAACCCAGCAACTCCGTTGGCGGAATTGCCACAGACTTGTGTATCAAATGTTTCACCCCCGAATGCTCTGAGATTCTTGGTACCACCCGTCTCCTGGAGTATACTGAGCGCCATGCACTGCAAACAAAAAAGGAGATTGCCTCCGTGGGTCAGAGCCCGGCCAGGCTTCAATTGCCGAAAGCCCTCGAACCGGGTCTGAAAGCCTGATAAAAACAGGTCTCGGGGGCCACGCGCAGGAAGCGGCTGACTTGCTTTCTTGATCGCCGGAGAATCATTCATGCGCAACCTATCATCCGTCGCAATAATCTTCGTGCTTGTGTTTGCCTCGGAAGGCTATATCCGATCAGCGTGTCTGGCGCAGACGCAGAAGGAAGGCGGATCGATTACAGGGCACGTCAAACTTGAAGGAAAACCGGCGCCCGATATCACAATCATCGCTACACCGTCGATCACCGACCCCGCCAAAATCGTCGAGCAGATGTTCAACTCATCAGCTTCAATAAAGGCCAAGACCGACTCCGACGGAGTCTATCGGTTGGAGGGTGTCCCCGCCGGCAAGTACCACCTATCTGCCTCGGCTCCGGCACTGATCGGAGTCGATAGCAACTCGGCGGGTGAGATCACGGTGGCCGAAGATTCCGTCATTGAAGGCGTCGACTTTGCGCTGTCGCTCGGCGGTGTGATCACGGGCAAGATCACCGACAGCGAGGGCCGTCCGGTCATCGGCGAACGCGTTTCGCTCAAGCCGCTTGAAAAAGGCGAGGCCCCGACGGCGATGGCCGCCGCTACCCAGATGTTCGGAAACAGGATGTATTCAACGGACGACCGCGGAGTCTATCGCATCTATGGCCTGCGGCCCGGACGTTATATAGTAAGCGCGGGCAAAGACTCCGATGTCATGTCCGCGTTCCTCTCTCAACGCCCCAAGCGCGCCCAAACGTTTTACCCAGGCGTGACCGATGAATCCAGGGCCAGGCCCGTCCAGGTAACGTCGGGTTCTGAAGCATCGGGTGTTGACATTCAGTTCAGCGCTACCGACAAAGGATTCGTTGTCAGCGGACGCGTCGTGGATTCGGAGAACAAGACTCCAGTTGCAAACGCGATGGTAGCCTACTCAAAAGGGCAAACGAACCTGCTCGGTGATGACAAAGTCAGAGTCACCATCGACACGGATGACGATGAACACGAGGGTGACTCATCAGGCGTGCCGGGTGGGTTCACGACTACAAACGACAAGGGTGAGTTCCGGTTCGCATCGGTCT
>CAVTUR010000022.1:0-393347 GCA_963737945.1 Blastocatellia bacterium
CGAAGACTGGATCGCGAGTGATTTGCGCCGGATAGGCGTCAATCACCCCTTTTAGCACCTGGCCGCCGGCGATCTCCGCGATCATCTCGGCAACGCGATCCGCTGCCCGAACCTGCGCTCCATAGTCGGCACCGCGCGCAAACCTGTAGGAGGCTTCGGTGTCCATCCCCAGTACGCGTGCGGTGTGACGGATCGAAGCGGGATTGAAATAAGCGCTCTCGATCAGCACGTCCCTGGTTCGGTCGTTTATCTCGGTATCCGCGCCGCCCATCACCCCGGCGATCGCAACGGCTCGGTCGGCATCGGCGATGACCAGCATCTCCGATGAAAGCTCACGAGCGAACCCGTCGAGCGTGGTGATCTGTTCCCCGGGGGTCGGGCGTCTGACGACGATGCGCTGGCCGTGGAGCAGATTCAGGTCAAACGCGTGGGTGGGTTGATTCATCTCGAACATCACATAGTTGGTTATGTCCGCAATGTTATTCACCGATCGCTGGCCGATCGATTCGAGCCGGTCGGCTAGCCATTTTGGCGAGGGCGCGACCTTTACACCTCGAACCACTCGCGCCGCGTATCGAGGACACAGATCCGGGTCGAGAATCTCAACCGCGGCGGCGGATTCGACTCGCTCATCGGCTTCCTTGACGGTGATCGATCGCGGGGTTAGAGATGTGCCGCATACAAGGGCCGCCTCGCGAGCGACGCCCAGGTGCGAAAGCGCGTCTGGACGATTCGAGGTCAGATCAAAATCAAGAATGTGATCCTCGCCGATGCGTTCGACGGCTTCCACCGCAAGCCCTGCCATTGTCAGCCGCTCGGCGAGTTCTTTTGGATTCAGGGTGAGCGCAACAAGCTCGCCCAGCCAGTTATAGCTGATCTTCATTCAGTCCTTAATACGGTCGAGTGTTCGCGCTACGGAGAATCGGATCGCGCAGCACTCGATGAGGATAGCAAGATTGTGTCTGATTCCCAAAGCTGCGGTGAAGGTTGGTAGAGCTGTTGTCACCGCCTGGTGAGCTGGGCAGGATCACCCTTCACGGACGTCGGCGATGGCAGCCAGTAAACGTTCGCGATTTGCAGGCGAGCGCAGGAGGTAGGCAGCCTCGTCGCGCTCGGAAACAGTGATCTCGATTTCCTTGTCCTTGAACGCCGCCTTAACTGCGTCAAGGAAACTTTGGTCGAGTTCGTCGGCTTTGAATTGATAGATCGCGTTCATTGTTGACCCCTTTGGTTACTTGGCCGAGCCGGCTTACTTAGTTCACCGTTGCCAGCTTGATTCTACCGGATTAGCAGAGCGAGCGACCAGTTAATAGTAGGGTACAAAATGGAGAGAGAGGTGTCTTGAATCTCCCACTCCGGCAGATTTGAGCCCCACGAGCGACGACAACCTGGTTGGACCTTGCGTTTAGTAGAGTACTCGGTCGAGTGTTCGCGCCACGGAGAAGCGAATCGCGCAGCACTCGAGAGGATCGCAAGATTGTGCTTGATTCCAAAAGCTGCGGTAGGACTACCCGGCTATCGGGCAGACTGGGCGCCCTCAAGAACCTCATCAGAGCCTTGGTCTTGGAGCAGGCGTCTTCGCCCGCCCGGGTGAGTACTTAAGCGAATACTCGGAGACGCGTTGGCGCCGTTGAAGTTCGATGGTGACGTTTGCGGCTTCCGCTTCGCGGCGTAGCTTTGTTCGGCTCGCCGCGTCCCAGACCGCCGGTCTCGGTTCTCTCTCCATCAACTCCGCATCGGACACTGCGCGGGCCAGCAGAAAATAGCGCCCCGGAGCAAGATTGGTGATTGAAAACGCGCCGTCGTTGTCAACCGTTACTTCAGCATAGCGCAACACCGCGTCAGCCGATTCTGATTCTGCCGGTACGATGTGAACGCGAAGTCGAGAGGGCAAGCGCGCGCCTTCCGAAGCGGCGAAGACCTTGCCCCGCAGCGCAGCGGCTCCCTCCGCAAGCGTGACCATCAGATCGAGCACGCGTTGTCCGGAACTCAGTGGCAGACCCGCACTCATAACATCGCTTTGTGGTTTCAAAGCAACGGGTCCCGGAACCTCAATTGAGCGCACGAACCAGTCTTCGTCAGGGAGTCGCATTTCGATTCTGTAGCGGCCGGCGACCAGGCTGGGTATCCGGAACTCTCCCTTTTCATCCGGCGTGCCGTCGGTCGGCGTTGGCATAACGGGAGCCGTCGGTCCCTTAGCCCCCGCCTTTTCCTCGCGGCGAGCAAGTATCACAGTCTCGTTCAGCGATGCGACGCGCTTGTCCCTGGCGTCCGGTCTTCGCTCGGATTCGGGAAGCGCCTCCAACACGACTCGGCCGGCGATGACTCCAAGCGGCGCCAACCCTAGGTCTAATCCCGTGACGTCCGCTCCCTTCATGATTATGCGGCGCGGCGTCGACGCAGCGCTGTTTTCAGCCCCAACGCCAATTTGAGCAATCAGGTCGTATTCGCCATCGGGTATTCCATAAAGCGCGAAGCCACGATCGCCTCCACGTAACGCAGTAAATGCATTGGCTTCGATCGCGCCGCCCGATGCGCGCGCCAGAAAAACAGAGACGACTTGCGTCCCGACGCTTGATCCGAGGGATCCGGAAAGCGTTCCGCTAACGACATGCCCGCGTTCCCCGCGATATCGAATATCGATTCCTCTAATCTCGTCGCCTGTGTGGGCGATGACCTCCGCGGCTGTGTCGCGAGTGCTCGAAGGATGATAAGTTGGCGCGTCGCCCTCATAGGTGTAGTAAGATCCTACGCTTCCGTTTACCGCGATCAGATACGACCCCGTCTGCAACCCATAAAGGCGATAGATGCCCCGATCGTCGGTTTGGTGCGGGTTTGAGGCCCGCGACTCGGGGCCTCGGATCACCCGGCCTTCACCGTCGCGGACTCGAATGGCTGACACTCGCGCCGCTACCATCGGTTCTCCTTCGGCGTTAGTGACAGCGCCAGTAATGACCGCGCCCTTGATCATCCTAAGCGTGACCGTCTCACCGGGCCGATAATACTCCCGTTCAGTATTGTCGGTGGCTGAAACGTATGCCGGCACGTTGGCCGAAACCGAATACGCGCCAGATGTGAGATCGTCAGCCCGGAACTTACCATCCTGATCAGACCCGATCGACCGGCTCACGTTCGATTGTGCCCCAACTTTCCGGACGAAGACCGCCGCGCTCGGAATTGGTTGTCCCAATTCGTCGATAAGCCGGCCGGTGATCGAACTCTCGCGCCGCTTTGTCGAGTCACCCTGGTTGACCGCAGGCGCACGGACGATCTTCGAGAAAGGCGACGCTTTGATGGCGGCTCCGCTGATTCTCATTGATAGAACCTGACCTTGACCGAGGCTTGCCACCAACAAGCAGACGGTCGCGACTAGTATCTCGAGTCTACTTCTCACCGTCTTTGTCCTTCGCACTGAGATCGGCCACCAGTGTCACCCGAGTCTCGGCCCCATTCGACACAACTATGTTCTGTTTTATGAGCGTTCTTGATTGAAAACCACCGCGGGGAGGGGGGCCGGACCCCGACTGCGTTACGGGGTTCATCAGATAGACAACTACCTCGTATTCACCGGGAAGCAAGCCTTCGAGGGTGAACCGTCCACGAGCGTCCAGAAATGCTCCGACGGCGACCTGAACTTCGCCTTCGAGACGTCGAGCCCTCACACTCAACCGCATGTCAGGTGTGAGCTGGCCTCCCTGAACTCTGACCTCTCCGCGCACGACGCCTGTGCCGTGGCCAATGACAACGCGAACACCTGATACGCTTTCGCCCGACCCGACCTCGACGCCGTCCGATTGAACCGCTCCCTCGCGTTCGACGCGCAGCAGTGTGAACCCTTTTGGCGCTCCTCCCAAGAAAATCCGCGCCTTTCCGGGCCGAATCCCTGTTATGCGAAAGCTGCCATCGGAGTTGATTGGGATCGACGACGTAGCGGGAGCGCTCAAGCCTTCTGCGCGCACAAAGGCGCGCAGCTCCAGCTTAGGCGGATTCGCATCGGCGTCGTCCGGTCCCTCAACTACGGCAATTCCGCTGATGCTCGAGCCGCGCCGGACCTTGATTTCAAGGCCGCTCACATCCGATTCGTTGACCTCAAAGACTGCGGGTTCGCTATAAAACTCGGCTTGTTCGCTAATGACGACGAATGCCGCGAAGCGACCGCGATGGAGGCCCTCGATTCTAAACTCGCCATTGCTGTTTGAGCGATTGTTGGTCCAGCCGTAAGAGCCGATGTTCCCTTGCTGTCCGACGATGGCCCCGTGTCCATACTGGAGATCGGCCAAGGGCTTGCCCGTGTCCGCGTCGACGATCCGGCCGGTCGCGACATAAGCCTTCGCAGCGCCGCCCATTTTGATATCTACGTCCGTCGCCTCGCCTCCAGCAGCGAGCTCGATCACCGCCGCTTTGGATTCGTCGATGACGTCAGGATGAAAAGTGCGCGTGTAGACGCTCCCTCCGAAGCCTATCCTGACTGAGCCGCTATCGTTAGCCTCGCCGACGCTAACCTTATATCGGCCCGGCGACAGCCCGTAGACTCGATACGCGCCGCGGTCGTCAGTCGTGAACATGGATGGATTGAAACCGGAACCCATCCTCTGCCCGCGCTCGTCGATCCGCACTACTGTGACATCCTGATCGATTACCGGGCGGCCGTCTGAGCCCGTCACCCGCCCCGCTATCACGGCGCCTCGGGTAAGAGAAAAATCCAGCCCCGTGACCTCTTCGCCGTCCCCAAGCGTGACGGACTTGCCCGGCTGTCCAAAGAAAGTTTCAGTAGCCACGACAAGAGCAGGGGTAAATGGCCCGACTGTGTAGCTCCCGGCCGGCACTCCGGTGAGATGGTAGCGCCCTTCCTCGTCGGTGGTTGCTCTCGCGGGGAGAGTTCGATCGGGTCTAAAGGGATCAGAACTTGTGAGCAAAACGATCGCACGCGGCACAGGCTTGTCGCCAACAGTCACCCTGCCGCTGACTGAACCTGCAGCCTCTTTCCTAGCTTCCTGAGAGAGGCAGATTCGAGTTGAGAGCGTAACGGACGCCGCTAAAATGGCGAGAAGAGCTGAGGTGCGAAAGAAGGCGTGCATGTGTTGCTCCTCCATAAAGCGTAGAGGACGCCGCCAATGTCTTGTTGTGTTGATCAAACCATTAGCGGCTCATTGCGTTTGTTGGTTCACTAACCCTACCCCGGATCGGATTCGATGACCCAGATTGTACTCAAGGCTGGAAGCGTCTGCAACCATGTTTACTTTATCCGATAACCGCCTTCCTCGTTGTTGAAGATCCAGCCCACTACTTCACCGATCTGAATCTCTTCGCTCCGGTAGGCTTCCATAGTGATCGCTGCCGACCCCTGACGGTGGATTGTTTGCGCCGATCGCAGCATTCGGCGAAATCGCTCCTGCCAGCGATGAATGTTGACCGGTCTCAAATCAAGCCAGCCGCGTTCGGCCCATTCATCGATCGCGGTTTCGGTCACGGCGAGGGTTGTTTGACCCGCATATTCAGGTACGTTTATTCGAGGTCCGCGAACCAGACGATCGCCCGCGGGAGGTAGTATCGGAATTCCTATCGAAATGATCGTGTTGCGCAGAGCGTGATTGCGTTGGATGTATCGCCAGAGCGCTTCCGAGACTTCCTCCGGGCCCTGCTCGACCACCGCTTGAAGCGTCCGGTACTTTGTCTTCAACAGGTGCGCTTCATAAAGGAGCTTCGTCAGCTTCGGCGGGCCGAGTTCCCCGGTGGCGATTGAATGCGAGTTGGTCTCGTGTTCGAGCCTGCGCATCGCTTCGATGGCCGAACCTCGCAAATATCCGGCCCGGTAGCTCGGAACCATTATCGCAGAATCGATGGCGGCAATTACATCCACGCCGGTGTTGCTGCCTTTGATCTCCAGCACGACGTTGCTGGCGATCTCTTCGGGGGTGACGAACTCCATCTGATTGATTGATGTGACCGCCTCGAACTCGCCGCGGGCGAAGAACCCGTTCTCACCGGTGTCGACGCCGACCATCTCGAGCTCGCCGAGCTTTTTGAATTCCTGATTGGCCATCGTCAGCTCGAGCTCCCCGTCGATCCGCTGGCTGTGCGGCGCATACACAAATATTGGGGTGTTGTCGCGGTGATGTTTGAGCGGTTGAAAAGTAACCTTTTTGTAGCCGATCATCGCCCCGGGTTTTATCTCCTTGACGATCGGCCCACCGGGCGTGCGCGCCATCAGGAACATCAGCCCGGTGTGCGCGAATCCGATCGCGGTTTTTGACATCAGCTTCGCCGACGGTTTGTCTTCGCCGTGAGTGTAAGGAATGTTAAGTCCCATCCCGCCGGTGCCGGTGGTGCCGACCTTCACATAGACTCGCGTACCGGCGTTGACCATCGCGTGGTAAATCAACTGAGTGTGGCGGATCAACTGGGGGATCGACTGCGACAGCAACAGCGTTTCAAAAGTGCGCTCGATGTGTTTGCGATTGTCGGAGATCTGCTTGAAGTCGCGGTCCTCGATCCGCTCCGAGATAAAGTCGAGAGACTTTCGGACCTCGATCGAATTGGTGTACACGTCCTGGTAACTAATCCCGGATGCGGTATTGACGCAATCGATGAGCACATCGGCGCCGTGCTCTCTGATTGCCGTAGCCAGCATCGATCGTTCATATGCGGCGGCTAGAGGGCCAAACAAGTCGTCGTACAGCGCGCGCCGAGTTCCGGAGCTCGTCATCAGCTCGTCTCGATCCGCGCGCGCGAACTCGAATCTCACGAAGATGTTGCCCCACAGCTCGACGAATTTTATAGCCGGAAACTCTTTGCGGAGTTCGCGCGCCAGATCGCGAACCTCCTTCTGAAAGAGCGAGGCGATGATGATCTTCTCAGGCTTGAGGTGACGCGCAACCTGAAAGGAGATCTGGGTACCGACCAGCCCGGCTCCGCCAAGGATGAAGATGCTCTTGTCTAGTGGGTGGTGTGAATTCTCGGGCATAAGGACCGGTTTCTGGTTTGTAGTTTCTTGTTTTTGGTTCGAGGTTTCTCGGTTACAAACACGACCAACTAAAAACCAGAAACTAGAAACCAGAAACCAATTTAAGCGAACTGTTCGAGGAATCTGATGTCGTTTTCGAAGAGCAGCCGGATGTCGTCGATTTCATACATCAATCCGGCCATCCGATCTATGCCAAGCCCGAATGCAAAACCCGAGAACTCTTCCGGATCGATACCAACCGTCTCGAGCACGTTCGGATGAACCATCCCGCTTCCGCCCAGCTCAATCCAGCCGGAGCCCTTGCAAAGCCGGCACCCGCTTCCCGCTGCACCCGTAACAACTGAAATCCACTTCGGCTGACGGTTCGGTGAACGGGAAATATGACGGCCGGAATCGGGTCCGCAGATTGGCGCCAAACATCATCTCGACAAACTTCTGCAATGTCCCTTTCAGATCAGCAAGGGTGATATTCCGATCAACATTGAGTCCTTCAACCTGAAAGAACATGGGGTTGTGGGTCGGGTCCGGCGTATCGCGGCGGAACACCCGGCCAGGTGCGATCACCCGGAGCGGCGGTTTCTGACGCTGCATCGTGTGTATCTGAACCGTGGAGGTCTGGCTGCGCAGAGCGAGGTCCTCGGAGACATAAAAGGTGTCGGCCGACTCACGCGCGGGATGACCTGCGGGGATGTTGAGCGCGTCGAAGTTATAGAAACTCGTTTCGATTTCGGGTCCGTCCTCGACCGAGTACCCCATCGCTACAAAAACGTCTTCGATCCTCTGGCGAACAAGTGTGATGGGATGTAGATGACCCTGTCTTGGCCGCGTGCCCGGAAGGGTGACGTCTACCTTCTCACGCTCGAGTGCGCTCGTTTCCACTTCCGCGGCGAACTGCGAGCTAAGGCGGGCGATTTCGCCTTCCACTTCGGCGCTGATCTCATTTACCTGGCGGCCAAACTCGGCGCGCGATTCGGCAGAGAGAGACCCGATGCGTTTTTTCTCGGCCGCGATCAGACCCGATTTTCTGCCGAGATACTTGTCGCGCAACTCGCCCAGACCGTCAGCGGCCGACACCGCATTCAGGTCCCGAATGAACTGCTCTCGAAGTCCTGTCAGTTTTTCGTCCATACGCGACGAGCGGGCGAGGCAAGTAGGAGATACTACCGCCTCACCCGCATGTTCTTGACTGTTCGCCCGTCAGGCGGCAGTAGCACGGCTCGATTCAATTGCCTGTTTAACCTTGCCGGATATCTCGGTGAACGCTGTGGGCTCGTGGACTGCGAGATCGGCGAGAACCTTGCGATCCAAGTTTATCTCGGCCAGTTTCAGCCCGTGCATGAACTGGCTGTAGCTGAGTCCGTTCTGTCGAGCCGCGGCGCCGATTCGGACGATCCACAATGAGCGAAAGTCTCTCTTTTTGAGTTTGCGCCCGGTAAATGCAAAGTTCAACGAGCGCTCGACCTGCTCTTTCGCGTGTCGGTATAGCTTGCTCTTGGTGCCGCGGTATCCGCGGGCAAGTTTCAAAATCCCTTTGCGTTTCTGCAAACGCTTGTTTCCACGTTTTGCGCGAGGCATAAATCCCTCCTATGATTTCATTGATCGCACTATATCGTTATGGCGATCCAGAGTTAGGTCACCGGCTCTCCGGTCATCTCGTTTCCTTAGTCGCGACCATAGGGCAGCATTCTTCTAACTTCTTTTTCATCAGCCTTCTTCACGATCCTGTCAATGTCGAGGTGGCGTTTCCGTTTAGTTGATTTCTTGGTCAAGATGTGACGTGCGTAAGCGTGCCCGGCCTTCACCTTGCCGGTCGCCGTGATGCGGAAGCGCTTGGCGGCTCCCTTGTGTGTTTTTAGTTTTGGCATCGGTCCTCTCCCGGTGTCCGACAAACTTCAGTTTGTCGTCGCTTGTTAAAAGATCCCTAACAGAAGACCTCGACAAACTAAAGTTTGTCGGACATCTTCGTCCTTATATTATTTTTTCTTCGGCGACAGCATAATAAACATGTTCATGCCCTCGAGCTTGGGTCTGACTTCGACTATACCGGCCTCTTCGAGGTCCTTCTCGAGCTTCTGCAGCAACGCGAAACCCAACTCCTTGTGTGTAATCTCGCGGCCCCGAAAATGAACAGTCGCCTTTACCTTGTCGCCGTCGTGAAGGATGCGTATCGCGTTGTTCTTTTTGAAGTCGTAGTCGTGCTCGTCAGTTCCCGGTCTGAACTTGATCTCTTTGACGGTAATGAATGTTTGTTTAGCCTTCGCTTCCTTCTGCTTCTTCTTTTGCTCGTATTGATACTTGCCGAAGTTGATGATGCGGCAAACGGGCGGCTGAGCCTGGGGCGCAATTTCGACTAGGTCCAGGCCTTTGCCCCGAGCGATTTCGATCGCCTGCTGCGGCGTCATCACACCGATCTGGGCCCCGTCCTCATCGATCACGCGGACCTCGCGGACCCGAATCCGCTCGTTGACGCGGACGGATGGCACGCGGTCCCGTCTGTCTCTGAACCCTCTTCGCTGATAGCTGCTGATAGTGTATCCTCCTAAACCGTTGCTGCTGGTTTGACCTGTTTGAGAATGGTTAGCTCACAACTTCGACAGCTCAGATGTTTGCCAATGGCCGATTGTCCCTTGCCAACTCGCAGCTGCACATAGTCACGAGCGTCGGCAAAGAACCACATTGCCACTTTGGCCCAAGAGGCTGAACCATCCCATTCAAGTGTCGAACCGTTGCGTACCTTCTGCTACGTTGGTCGGATCTTACGTCAGCGCCCTCGGCTCAAGCCTCTCAACGAGAGACCTGATTGACTTCGCTTCGGGACTTCCGGAGCTGACGTAAAATAGCGAACTCAGTCTCGTAAACCGAGAACTGAGAATCTGCAATGGCAGTTCAATCCAACATCACCGCCAGATCAAATCTCAAGGCCAAATACTAACAAAGCATCGCTTGCGCGGCAAGGTGACAGATGCGGTCCGATCGATGCTCGGTGCGGCGATCGACCGCCTGTCGTTCTTCGTAGAAAAACGTGGTAGGCGCGTGGGGATTTGAACCCCAGACCCCTACCGTGTCAAGGTAGTGCTCTACCCCTGAGCTACGCGCCTACGATTACAAAGCTTGAACCTACCAGAGCGTAACAATCAGCGTCAACCCGGGGCCGTGCGGAGCTCACCCGGCCTTGAACACTCACCGGCAGCGTAGTAGCATATCGGTTGTTTTCGCGCACTTCTCCCCGACGGCACAAACCCGCTTCTCTTCCAGAGCACGTCAATAGGAATAGTGATCGCCATGCAAACCTTCGCGATGGTATGGAGCGTGTCGCTCTTGCTAATACTCATGCCCCCACCGCAGCGCAGCTCGGGTCCGGCTGCCGATGCACAAACCGGCCAGCGCGCCGCTGGGCGTCAGCTCGCCGCGGTCAGGGGGGAGATAACAAAGATTGCCAGCCCAGGCAAAGGCATGCTGCTCATTACCGTCAGGCCCGCAAAGGAGTTTCAGGAGGTCAAGGTCCTGGCGCGCGAGAACGACCTCGTCGGCGCCGCCGTGGGACGGTCGGGTGAATCGGATCTGCTCGGTCTGTTGTCGGACGACAGGCGCGACGACGAGACGATCACCGCGGCGGAGCTGAACGAAGGGGATGTGGTGTCGGCCATCTACGACCCTCAGTCTCAGAATCGAGTGCTGGAGATTTACGTACGTTGAACGAGCGTTGGCCCAGGCGGCGAGGCCATTCTGCCTACGAACGCGGCCACAAGACAGCCCGGTTGGTATCTTGAATCCCACCAACGCAGTTGGTGGATCGTTCATACTCTGCCTACAAACCCGCGAATGGCACTTCTTCCCGAATCCCACCAACGCAGTTGGTGGATCGTTCATACTCTGCCTACAAACCCGCGAATGGCGCTTCTTCCAGAATCCCACCAACGCAGTTGGTGGATCGTTCAAACTCTGCCTACACGTCATCTACCCCGTTCTCGCCCCAACACCACCAACGCACTTGGTCGGATTCGGGAAGAAGTGCCGCTCGCGGGTTTTGTAGGCTAAGTATCAACGATCCACCAACTGCGTTGGTGGGATTCGGGATGAAGTACCATCCCGCCAGTTTTGTAGGCTAAGTATCAACGATCCACCAACTGCGTTGGTGGGATTCGGGATGAAGTACCATCCCGCCAGTTTTGTAGGCTAAGTATCAACGATCCACCAACTGCGTTGGTGGTCCCACCAACGCAGTTGGTGGATCGTTAATAACCTGCCTACAAACGCGGCCACAAGAGAGACCCGTTGGTATCTTGAATCCCACCAACGCAGTTGGTGGATCCGTCATACTCTGCCTACAAACGCGGCCACAAGAGAGGCCGGTTGGTATCTTGAATCCCGCCAACGCAGTTTGTGGGATTCGGGGCTTGCGAACGGGTCCCTTTCGCCCGCGCCGTGCTTGTAGGCTGAGTATGAACGATCCACCAACTGCGTTGGTGGGATTCGGGACCTGCGGAGCCAGTTTCCGTCGTGGCCGCCTTGTGTAGGCTGAGTATGAACGATCCACCAACTGCGTTGGTGGGATTCGGGACCCGCGGAGCCAGTTTCCGTCGTGGCCGCCTTGTGTAGGCTGAGTATGAACGATCCACCAACTGCGTTGGTGGGATTCGGGACCTGCGGAGCCAGTTTCCGCCGTGGCCGCCTTGTGTAGGCTGAGTATGAACGATCCCTAACTGAATGATGGCGACAAACTTCAGTTTGTCGTCCCAACCGACGATATCGACAAACTGAAGTTTGTCGGACATTCAATCGCCCAAAGTAAAGTCTTAAGTCTTTGCGCCGGGTTACGCCAATCGGTATAATCGACCGGTGGCTTTCAGCCAATCAACCAACCAAGGAGCGAGATTGAGGCGATGAGAAAAACTGCAATTGCAATTTTCCTGATGGTGATGTTAACGGGAGCGGTTGTCGCGCACGTGTCGGCCGACGGAACCGAGAACGAGAAAAAGAATGTCACTAACAAAATGTGCCCGGTCAGCGGCGGACCGGTGAGCGAGAAATATCGGACCGAGTACAAGGGTCAGTACGTTTATGTTTGCTGCGAGGGCTGCCTCACGGAATTCAACAAGAACCCTGAGTCGTTCGTGGCAAAAATGTCAAAGGAAGAGCGGGACGCGATCGCGATCAATGAAGCCTGTCCTGTCTCCGGCGAGCCGATCGACAAAACCAAGTCGGTGGAATTTGAGGGCCGCAAAGTCTATTTCTGCTGCGACCACTGTATTGAAAAGTACAAGAAGGATCACCCGACGGCGAAGTGACTGATTTCCGATTGGCTGAATTGGTTCGAATCCAGGGTTAGCTCAGATCGAGAATTCCAGCGGCGAGCGCGCGTTCGCATAGCGTATAAAGGCTCGCCGCTTTTGCTTTGGAGGAACGGAGAATATGAGTTTCAGGGAAGCTACAGCAAACGTCGGATCCGCCGGAGCGCGGGCACGACAACACCGGATTCTCGGCGCGGTCGTCGCCGTGTCGCTGTGCGCCGCGCTATTGTCGGGGTGCGCTCAGAAACAGGAGGATGCCGGCGCTCCGAAGCCCGCGGCGGCAAATCCGCCTGCGTCAAATCAACCAAATCGCACCGCGGTGATCGAAACGGATCTGGGCACCATAAAGTTCGAACTGCTCGAAAGTGAAGTGCCGAAAACCGCCGAGAACTTTAGACAACTCGCCGAACGCGGCTACTACAACGGAACGATTTTTCACCGGGTGATCAGCGGGTTCATGATTCAAGGCGGCGACCCGAACGGGAATGGGACCGGGGGCCGGACCGCGACTGGCGCTCCGCTGCCAAACGAGATCAACCCAACCTCCTCGCTTTACCAGGGAAGCTACCGGCGCGGGCTTGTAGCGATGGCAAACAAGGGAAGACCGGAGACCGGATCGAGCCAGTTTTTTATTATGCATCAGACCTATCCTCTCGCTCCGAACTATACGATATTCGGCCGGGTGACCGAGGGGATGGAGGTGGTGGATAAGATAGCCGCGGCGCCAAATGACGATTCGGGTAGCAACCGGCCGATAAAACCAGTGAAAATGAATAAGGTGTACGTGCAGTAAAACAAGAATGGCCGACGTTGATCAGTTTTCACGGGCCGACGTTGCCGCGGGCCTCTCAGCTCCGGCTGACGTCGGCCTGACCAATCCTCTCCCACCCTCCGAAACATCCGTCGGCGGGTCACCGGCCGCGCCTCGTCCCCGGCGACGCCGCATCGCCGGGGCGCTGCTCCGATCGCTGATTGCGGTGCTGGTTGGGAGTCTCATCCTGCGTCTGGCAAGTCATGCAATGGGCCAGATGACTCAGTTCTATCTGGATCACATCAGCGACCACTATTATCACATTTCCTATACGATGCGAGGCTATGTGATTGCCTCGTTCTTCGTCACCGAACTGCTTGGCTCGCTTGTTCTCGGAGCGATGAGCGATCGCTACGGCAGGAGGTTCTTCATCATGCTTGGCCCGCTGTTGGGGGCCGTCGCCGTCCAGGTGACTGCGATGACCTCGGTACTCTGGGTCCTGGTTTTCGCCAGGCTGCTCGCCGGACTCTCGACCGGCAGCTCCGTGCCGGCCACACTTGGATATATCTCCGAAGCAACGGTTGGTCGTCCGTACCTTCGCGCACGAATAGTTGGTTTGTTCGAGATAACGCTGGTCGGCGGCTTTGCGATCGGGGCGTTCGTCGCGGGGTACCTCTGGACGTTCTTTGGCACAACGGGCACCTTCGCCGGAATCGGGCTGTTGAGTCCGGCGTTCAGTATCGATGGATTGATCTTCCTGACTGCTCTTGCGATCTTTGCCTGGGGCTTCAAGGATAAGAAGCGCAAATCCACTTCGAGCCCTCAGAGCCTGCCGTCCCACTCTGCGATTGCGCGCAGGAAGCTCGCTCATTATTACCGGGTGTTCAAGTCGCCCTCGGTGCGTATGTTCAGCCCCGCGTGGATTTCGATCTTTTCCATCGTGGGCGTCTGGACCAACCACAGCGTGGGTTTGTTTGCGGGTAAAGAACATCTTCATGCTCAGCTGCTGATGGGAAGCATCACGCCCGAGAGGTTTGGTAACGGGTCCGCGACGCTTCTGGCTTTCTTCGCTATGGGGGTGCTTGCGTGGAGCTTTGTATTGGCCCGCTTTCGGAAGACCAGCGTGATGCTCGCCAGTACGTTTGCGCTGTTCGCGTTACTGCTCACCGTATTCGGGCTGAACCACGTAGGAACGTCGAGCGCGTTCTTCTATTTGCTGCTTGGATCGCTGCTGATCGAGGTTCTGGTCCTGAGCGGGTTCACACCTGCGGCCTTGACATACCTCGCGGACGTTACCGAGAACTATGCGGCCGACCGGGGCTCAATAATGGGATTGTATTCAGTGTTTCTTGGGATTGGGCAACTGGTTGGAACATCGGTGGGCGGTTACTTTGCTGATTGGAACGGCGTAGACGGGTTGCTGATGTTGAGCGCGATCCTTGGAGGCATAACGGTCTTCAGTCTTCTGACCCTCCGCAGACAGGAGACGGCAGTGGCAAGACCGCCGGTGATCCGCGACGGTGAGTGAGGAGCCGGGCATAACGTAAGTCGATCGAACAGGATTCTGCCCCGCGCCACGGGTCAGGAGACGTATCCAAAGTAATGGATATTTTTCCAAAACTTTGAAGCGAAACGAATCTGCGGCCACTCTGAGACCCGCCACTAACCCCTCCTAAGTTAAACATCTGAAACCGTTACGGTAAGGACCGTCTTCCGGCGCGATTGGGTATATGACTTGCCTTCCAAACGGTTGCGCAAGCCGGATACAGGCCAAGAGTTGCAGTTTTGAAAAAAAAGAGACCTTTGTAGCACGTCGGCAGGCACAAGGGTTAAGAAAAAAGATTTTTGGCACGTTAAGATGGTTCAAGCGTTTCGTCCCTACTCGGTCGTAGACAATGTAGACGGTGGAAAGTGTGAGGGGGCGGCTCTCGCTCACTTATCTTTCGCACCTGCGGACGCACACCGATTAAACCCGAGAACGGTATCTCCCACGCAATACGCTTTGCCGACCACAACCAAGGATTCACAACGCAGGGTTCTTAAGATGGCGGAATATTCAGAGCCAGCGGCCGCAGGCTAGCTGGCCTTCTACAGTTGTATGCCGGTCGTAGCTAAGAGGGGCCGGCTCTGTCGGCAGGTCGAAGTCAACTCTCCCCGTGTATTCAGTTGCCTTCGAGATGCCATTACTCTTAGGAGGAAGACAAATGAAAGTCAAACGAAGAGTACTAAAGGAAGCTGCGGCAAGCCTCCTTTCAGTTTTTCTACTCTTGTTCGTAGGATTGGTCTCAGCGTTAGCCCAATCTGAGACTGGCCAAATCACCGTGAGAGCAGCCGATGAGAGAGGTGCGGTGGTCGCCGGCGCCGCCGTGAGTGTAAAGTCGCTTGGAACTGGAGCTGAGCGCAAGACGGTGACCAATGACGAAGGCTCCGCGACTATCACCAACCTGCAGCCGGGACGTTACGAAGTAAGTGTCACCGGAAGCGGGTTTGCGCCGTTCACACAACAAGCCGACGTTTCGGTCGGCGGTCGTGTCAGCGTCGAAGCCGCGCTCTCGGCGCAGGCGAAGGGTGAGACGATTACAGTGGTGGCCGGCGAAGGCGGCGTTGAGGTGAATACGCAAACGCAACAGCTTTCGGACACCATTTCGCAAAAACAGATCACCGAGCTGCCGACTTTGACGCGCAACCCGTACGCGCTGGTCGGGATTTCGGGGAATGCAACGGATTCCGATCTATCGGGGCGAGGCACCGGGTTCTCGATCAACGGTCAGCGCTCCGCCAGCACCAACATATTGTTGGACGGCGGCGAGAACGTTGACGCCTTTACTGCGACCGTCGGACAGAGCGTCCCGCTGGATGCGGTTCAGGAGTTCCAGGTCATCACAAGCAACTTCTCCGCTGAATATGGGCGGGCCTCCGGAGGCATCGTCAACGTCGCGACCAAAGCCGGATCAAATGCGTTCCACGGCTCACTCTATGACTTCAACCGCGTTTCGGCTCTTGCTTCAAACGGCTTTGACAATAATGCCAACGGCATTCCGAAAGGCGTTTTCACTCGAAACCAGTTTGGCTATGCGCTTGGCGGCAGAGCAATCAAGGACAAGCTGTTCTTCTTTAGCAGCACCGAATGGACTCGAATCCGCAGTACTGGGGAAGTGATCAGCCTTGTGCCGACTCCCCAGCTGATTGCGGCATCGAACATTAACACCAGAGACTACTTCGGTGCCTTTAGCCTTGCCAATCCCATCAACGGGCAGATATTCACGGTCTCCCAGGTGCAAAGCGCGCTCGGCGGTGGTACCGGTTTCGGCGACTTTGGCACGCTTCCCGGGAACTTGCCGGCGTTTGGCCAGGTCCGAGTCAATCGGGCGACAGACCTGGGTGGCGGAACGCCACAGAACGACTGGCAGACCGTTGGACGGCTTGATTACAACTGGAGCGACAGGACCCAGATATACGTCCGAGGTGTGTACGAGGAGCAGAACCAGCCACTCGGGTCGATAAGCTTCAGCCCGTATCAAGGGTTCAATACCGGACAAGAGGTCAAGAACCAGAACTACCTCGTGTCGGTTACTCACTCATTCTCGTCCAACATTGTTTCGCAGTCGAAGGTGGTCTTCAACCGGCTGAACCTGTTGCAGCCTCTTGGCGAGCAGCCGCTGGTTCCAACGTTGTTCACCGGTGACAATTTCATCGGCTCAATCAACGGGTTTACGATCCGATACCCTGGTTACCTGTCGGACTCTCCGGGCAACGGTATTCCGTTCGGAGGCCCTCAGAACTTTGTCCAGGCGTATCAGGATATGAACTGGACTCACGGCAATCACCAGCTGCGATTTGGCGGCCAGTATGTCCATATTCGTGACAACCGGACGTTTGGTGCTTACGAGTATGCCGACGCGGCGCTTGGGTCAAGCAACAAGAGCGCACTGGGGAACCTGGTAGCCGGACAGTTGTTCAACTTCACGGTTGCGGTTTTCCCGCAGGGCAAGTTCCCGTGCTCTGTCACACGCGATACCGGGGCAAGGATCGTCACTCCGGATTGCACGCTGCAAACGCCGTTGACGTCGCCAAACTTCAGCCGCAGTAATCGTTATCACGAATGGGCGGCGTACTTTAACGATTCGTGGAAGATCAAACCGAGATTCACCCTGAACCTCGGGGTGCGCTACGAGTACTATGGCACCCAGCACAATGCGAATCAGGCTCTTGATTCGAACTTCTACTTCGGCGACGGGGCGACCGTCTTCGAGCGCATTCGCAACGGTAGCCTCCTGCTCGCCAAAGACAGCCCACTTGGGAAACTCTGGCAGACCGACCCGAATAACTTTGCCCCGCGTATAGGGTTTGCGTGGGATGTGTTCGGCGATGGCAAGACCAGCCTGCGTGGCGGTTACGGCATGGCCTATGAGCGCAACTTCGGCAACGTCACGTTCAACGTAATTCAGAATCCGCCGAACTACGCAACGGTGGCGCTGCGAGCCGGCGTGGACGTGGCAACCTTGCCGGTCACGCTACAAAACTTCGGCCCGCTATCTGGCAGTGGAATAAGCAAGTCATTTCCTCCGACCAGCTTGCGCGCGGTCGATCCCAACATTGTCAACGCCTACGCTCATTTCTGGAGTTTCGCGGTGCAGCACCAGATGTGGAACAACACACTCGTGTCCGCGGAGTACACCGGTTCATCGGGTCAGAAACTGTACTCAATCTCTAACATCAATAGACCGGGCACCGGGTCCGTCTATATGGGAGATGCTAACGATTTGGGTCGTCTCAACACCTCGGGGCCAAGCAGCATTAATTTCCGAGGCTCCGACGGGCGATCTAACTACAACGCGGTGGTCCTGTCACTCGACAGCAACAACTTCCGCAACAAGGGTCTGGGGATAACGGCTCGATACACCTATTCCCAAACGAAGGACAACCTGAGCAACACCTTCGCCGAGGGCCAGAACGGTAACTTCAATCTGGGCTATCTCGACCCGTTCAATCCTGACCTCGACTATGGAAATTCGGAGTTCGACGTGCGGCACAGGTTTTCGAGCAGCTTCACCTGGAACGTTCCGAAGGTGTCTGCCGCCAAAGGCTTCGTCAACCAACTGGTCAATGGATGGGAGCTTACCGGGATATTCAACATTCGGAGCGGGGTCCCGTTCACAGTCTATGACTGCACAAACGCTTTCAGCGCTTGTAGCAGAGCGATACTCGACGGGAACGTGAACTTCAGCGGATCGGTTAATCACCATTCAGTCGGCGTGCCCGACGCGCCAAACCGCTACAACTACATCGATCTGACTGGCCTGAATGCAGGCTCGTTTGTCGATCAACTCGGATTGGCCGAATTCCCGCCTTTCCCAAGCAACATGTCAAAGCGTGACGCATTCCGCGCGCCAGGCTTCTGGAACATTGACGGCGGTCTGTACAAGAACTTCAAGTTGACCGAGCGCTATACGTTGCAGTTCCGCTTCGAAGCTTACAACGTACTGAACCACGCCAATCTGTTCGTCACCTACGGGGATGCCGATGTGGAACTCCCGTTTGTGCCGGCGTCTTTCGACGGCCGTCGCAACGTTCAGATGGCGATGAAGGTCATCTTCTAGTTTTCGCACACCGCGAAACAAACATGGGGAGCCTCTCGAGGCTCCCCTTTTTCTTGTTCGACTCACATTAGCGAGATGGATTGATAGGAGTATTTTGGCATGATAGGCTCCCGTTCTAGATTACCCGACACCCTCGAATGCCGGAGGAGATGGTAATGAAGCGACCTTTTTCTGTTTTCGCTTCACTCATACTGCTGATAGTGCCGGCGGTACGGCTTGCGGCTGATGAGAAGCCGCAGATGACCGGTGCCGAGATAGTCAACAAGCACATACAAGCCGTCGGAGGAAAGGAGGCGCTCGGCAGAATCAAGTCTCGGGTGGCTATTGGAGTTGCCAGGAAGGATAGCGACGCCGCGGTACCGGTCGCCATCATGTCGGAAGCCCCCAACCGCGTCTCGGCGATCTATCAATTCCAGGGCTTCAACTGGCAGTTGACCTACGACGGCGAAAAGGCAATCTTCCGTCCGACGATCGCGCGAGCTTACGGCGTTGTCGCGCACAAGTACGAAGAGATGCTGGCCACCGGCACGATCTTCAACGGCGTGTCGCTTTTCAACGCGCTCCTCGCCGGCGAGTCGGATGGCGTGAAGCTTGAGGCAAAGGGTATAAAGAAGGTAAGAAACCGACCGGCCTATGTAGTCGAGATGAAGCAAAACAAGGGTCAGTCACTCAGGCTCTTCTTTGACACCGAGACCTTCATGTGGGTTCGCAGCGAGTATGGGAGTGTGCGCGTCACAAAGGACATGGGTACATTCACCAACGAGGTCACCTCAAAGGATGAGGAGTCAACCATAGACTTTTTCGTTGAAACCTCGGACTTCAGGGAAGTTGATGGACTAAAGCTGCCTTTCAAACTCGAGATCGTGGCGACCAAACCCATTCTGCCAGCAAAAGGATGTCGGCTCCATCACTACAATCATCAGTGAGTACCGGCACGACATTCAGATCGATCCCAAAATGTTTCGATAGACACTTCGGACTTCGGGTCATGTCGATGGGCCACCAAACTCTCCTGTCATTGCTAGCCGGGCTGATCCTCGTGGCAGCGCCAGGAGCGGTGTTTCACGCCCAATCCCGCAGCGTTGGCTATATCACATACGAGGAAGCTCGCCCTATCGTCGAAGCTCTGAGTGACCTCTTACCCGCTGAACTGCGCGGAGCCGCCACGCGGGATTTGCCAACCATTTGGGCGAATTGGGTAGTTCACCGCGACGCCGAGATTCGCGCACGCGTGGTTCAGGGTGACGAAGACTCGGTAGTCAACTTCCTGCTGTTTGGAACCACCTTCACCCGCACGCCGCGAATTACGTTGAGCGATCTCGCTCTTGCCGCCGCCAACCAGAGCAACCCGCCCGAAACGATCGGGGTCGTCAAGACCATACAATCACGCGCCGATGATTTAATTCGGGGGATGGCTGCTCCCGGAAAAAACGAGCGGCTGCTGTTCGCTCGCCGGCTGGTGGAGAGTAAAGGGTACGATCTTGGCACCGTTCAGGGCCGCGAGCGCGTCAAGCAGTATGTTCTCTCCAATCTCGCCCGCATGCTTAACGAACACGCAAGCTATGCGAAAGTACTCGAATCAGCCAGGCTGCTGGGTGATTCGACCGCCGAGTTCGCCGAACGCTCGAAGCTGTACGCGACCCGAGGACTTTCTTCCGACACTTCGTTGCTGCCAAACTTCGCAATCGAACGAGCGCTTTCATCCCTAATGGCTCAACACCTGCTGAGCACCGGAAGCGTGCGCCGAATAGGCATCATTGGTCCGGGGCTTGACTTCACCGACAAACAAGACGGATACGATTTCTACGCCCAGCAAACCATCCAACCGTTCGCCGTTATCGACACTCTTTTGCGATTGGGACTCGCCCGAGCCAGCGACCTGCGGGTGACAACCTTTGATCTCAGCGAGCGGGTTAACGACCACCTCCGGCGGGCCACCGCAAGCGCGCGACGCGGGAACGGGTACACAATTCAACTGCCAAGAGACGCGAATGCGAAATGGAAGCCCGAGGCGATAGAGTACTGGAAGAGGTTCGGCGACCGGTTAGGTCCGGCGGTGACCCCGGTTGCCGCACCTCCGGGAATCGGCGACGTCAAGATTCGCGCGGTTCGCGTTCGCCCGGCAATTGTCGCTTTGATCACTCCCGAAGACACCAACATCGTGCTGCAACGGCTGCCGACTGCCGATGGGCAAGGCTTCGATCTGCTGATAGCAACCAACATTCTTGTCTACTATGACGTATTCGAACAAAGCCTTGCCCTTGCCAATATCGAACGGATGCTGCGGCCCGGCGGCCTGCTCCTTTCCAACAATGCGCTTCTTGAGCTGCCAGGCTCGAGCATGCATTCGGGTGGCTACGAGTCGGTAGCCTACTCGGACAGACCAGGCGACGGCGACCATATTGTCTGGTATCAACGCGCCCTTACCAAATAGCTCGGCGCCCTGAGTGGCCGGGGTGTGCCGGAATGACCTTCTTCAGACTCGCATCTTGTGGTAGTATTCCAACGGTTTTTCGACCATCCCGCAACGATCATTCAACCACATTTGCTCGCACAGAGGAGGTGAACGAATGACCATCTCTCCGCTCACACAATTGCACATCGGTCACTACTTCGGAAGACTGCTCTTCGGGGCGATGTTGCTGGCAACCGTCTGCGTCACAACGGCTCGATCTCAAGTCGGCGGCATAGACACGGATCCTGGCGACCGGGGTACCGGCGGCAAGAACACGATTCAAGGCACGATATTCCTTCCGAGCGGCCAAAGGATCAATAGGCCAGTCAAGGTGAAACTAACCGGGCTTGCCAGCGGCGAACACTTCCAAATGTCTGATGATAGCGGCGCATTCACCTTCCGGCGCCTGCAGGGCGGCAGATACACGATCGTCATCGATGCCGGGAAGGAGTACGAGATAGCCACCGAAGCCGCCGACATCATTGAACCGGCACAGAGACGCGGCGCTCCCGGCACTACAATCTCCGTCTACATCACACTGCAGCCGAAGCGAAACAGCACCGGTGTTCCCGGCACTGTCGATGCCCGCACAGCGGATCTTCCAGACGCTGCGCGTGATCTCTACAAGCAAGCAATGGAGTCAGCAAAGTCAGGCGACCCAAAGAAGGCAATCGAGGATCTAAACAAAGCGCTGGAAATATACCCGAATTTCATGGCCGCCCTAAACCAACTCGGCGTGCAGTACATGGAAGCAAAGGAATGGGGCAAGGCGATCGAGGTTCTGCGCAAAGCGATCGCAATCGCGCCTGAGGCGTTTCATCCGCACCTCAACTACGGAATCGTGCTTTACCAACTAAAGGATTACAAGGCAGCCACCGACCAACTTAGCCTCGCCATTCAGAAGGACGGTACCTCGGGACCCGCGCATTTCTACCTCGGCCGGGTGATGGTCAGCGTCGGCAACTACGACGCAGCAGAAACTTCCCTGCGCCAGGCGATAGACCTGGGAGGTGAGGAGGCCGTTGAAGCCCATCGATATCTGGGCGCCGTCTTCATCGAGAAGCACGATAGCAACCGAGCTGCCGACGAGCTGGAAACATATTTGAAGCTCGCACCCAAGGTCAGGGACGCCGAACGGATCCGAGCCATTGTCAAGGATCTACGTAATCAAGCTTCTGCTAAGCGTGGATGAACCGTTTTGGTCTTCAGGATCGCTTTCGAGACTCCTCGGGGTCAGACACCGGGGATACTCGCGGGCAAAAAGAAGAAGGCGATGGCAAAGATCACGTAGACCGCGAGCAGCAGGACGCCTTCCATCCAGTTTGTCTCTCCGTCGGCGGCAACCAGACTGACGATTGCAACCGACATCCCAACTGTTATCACTTCAAATGTGGTGAACAACAAATCCATCGGTCTGCCAATGGCGTAGCTCAGAAACACCAGCACCGGGGCAACAAACAGCGCTATCTGCATGCTCGATCCGACCGCGATGTGATATGCCAGATCCATCTGATTCTTCATTGCCATCATTATCGCGGTGCTGTGTTCGGCCGCGTTTCCAATGATCGCCACCGCGATTACGCCGACAAACACTTCAGTGAACCCGAGCGTCTTTGAGGCAGGCTCGACAGCGGCAACCAACAATTCACTCATCCAGGCGATGAGCGAGGTTGCGGCAAACAATACCAACCCGGCGGTGCGCGGCCGCATCGACGTACCCCCCTCGTGCGCTTCGCCTGTTCCAAGATAGAGGTCTTTATGAGTCTTTAGTGTAAAGACAAGGCTCAGAATATAGGTCACAAACAACACGATTGATATTTCCACACTGATATTCTTCTCGGCTCCACCTGCCGTACCTCGCGTAACCCAATGGAACACGGCCGGGACAAGCAAACCGATGGCGCTCAGGGCCATCAAAGTCGCACCCATAGTCGCCGCAGTCGGGTTGAATTTCTGCTGCCGGTACTTGAGCCCGCCGGCCAGCGCGCTCGCCCCAAAAACCAGTAGAAGGTTTCCGAGAATCGAGCCCGTCAACGACGCCTTTACCACTTCACTCAGCCCCGCGCGCAACCCCTGAAACGCAATAATCATTTCTGCGGCGTTCCCAAACGTCGCGTTGAGAAGCCCGCCAATGCCCGCTCCCAGCTTCTCCGCCAGACTCTCGGTCGCCTTTCCCATCCATCCGGCCAGTGGAATGATCGCTATTCCCGACGCAATAAACGTCCAGATCTCCGGTGCATGGGTGTAGTGCAGGACCGCCCCAACTGGAATGAATATCAGCAACGCGTCCAACGCATGCTCGATGAGGAATTCACTGGTGGTCGATTTCTTCACAATTATTTTCTGGCCTTCTCGATAGCAGCGGCCATCTGATCCATAATCTCGCGCTCGCCGAAAGGCATCCAGCCGTGCCCTTTCCCGGGACCGTAGATGATCCTGCCCTCATACGGGGGATCGGCCCTGGACAGAAACCCGTCGAGCATATGAACCGCGTTGTTTAGAAAGTAGTCGTCCGCTTCGCCAACCCAAATCGTCAGCTTGCCGCGCAGCTTGGGTGCGAGAGCCTTCCAATTCTGCTCGAGCACCAACCGAAGATCGTATTTCTTCCAGTGCTCGACCAGGTCGCGATTGATCTTACCGGTCCGCGGATCCCACAGCGGCGCAGGACGTCCATCGGCGCCCCGAGGACCATATGTAGCATTCCACGCGCCCCACTGCTCCCCCGACATCGTGTAACTGTCGCCCAAACCCATCACATTCTCCATCTGACACTCGTGGCGAATGGTAAACCGAACGTCACCGTTCAGGTCTCGCGCGCTTGGCCGTTCGAATCCTCGCTTGTTCACATAGGCGTTCTGATCCTCGTAGATGTTTATGAGCTGAAACGCTCGGAAATCAACGCCATCGGGAAAGCCGGACCACGTGCCGTTGAAGAAGTCCGGATAGAACACCTGCAACGCCAGCGACACCCATCCACCAGTCGATCCGCCGTCCAGCACCCGCGCCCACGGTTGGCCGATGCAACGAAACTTCTTCTCGATCTCAGGAATCAACTCCCGGGTAATCGCATCGCCGTACGGCCCGTTGTTATCCGAGTTCACCTGATAACAGTCTCCAAACGGCCCGTCGCCATCCAGATGCAACAGGACCATTCGAGGCGTGTCGTCCGCAAGCCACGTGCTGCGAAAACCGGAGCCCTCTCTCATCATTCGTTGCACCGCCGTGAAGCGAGTGCCGTAGCCACCAATTCTCACCCGTAACGGATAGTGTCTTGACGGCTCGCTCTCGAAACCTCGCGGAAGGATCACGCCCGCCCGCAAGTACATCGGCCGCCCATGAAACTTTGTAAGCAAATCCGATTGTATCTTTACATACCTGACGTAGTCGGTGTCCGATGGCAACTGCTCAGGCAGGATCTTCTCGCTTAACTCGATCTTAACCGTTGCACCCTGAGACGGGTTGAGATGTATCCTGCGCGGCATGCTGTAGAGATTTCCGGGCGCGTTCACCGATTTCACATCGACGTTTGAATCGAACAACCCCTGCACGAAGTAGTCACCCGCCGGAAGACGAGAGAGGCTCTCGAGTGGAAACGCCGCACAGCTGTCATCGATCGAGCCCGTTATGCCCGGCGCAAAGCCCTTGATGTCCCGCGCAAACACCGGTGAAGCATCCAGACCGGTCTGCCCGATCGTCAGTCTCGGCTCCGGCTGGCTCCTGGGACTCAGCACTACAAACAACCGTCCCTCCTGCGCGGACGGAATCAAACCGGGCGCGATTGTCACTTCGAATCTAAGGGGAGATGACTTAGAACCCTGCGCGAGAGCATGAAAGGAAATCAGAATCAGCAATCCGGAGACAAGAACGTATGCTTTTTTCATTTGTCGATCTTTCTTTTGTCTTTGACAGGGTTGGATCGCGGCGATGCGCGGCTCAACCCCACTCGCCTTCGACGCCCAGCGTCTCGGCATTCGCCCGGTGACAGGAACATTGTTGCGGCACCTGCCGCTCCTCACTTCAGATGAGCGTCAAACCACTGCAAAATCCGGTTCATCCGGTCGATTTGGTGCTTCTCTTCCTGCAGCCCGTGCGGCTCACGCGGGTACACGACGAACTCGCTTTCGACTCCATATCGTTTCAAAGCTCGATACAGCATCTGGCTCTGGGCTATCGGATCGATTCGATCGTTCTCGCCGTGCAGGATCAGGGTTGGGGTGCGGGCGTTCTTGATGTAAGTGATTGGTGAGCTCTTGGCGAAGCCCTCGGGCTTTTCGTACGGAAGGCCGTAGAACCACTCATCATAGGCCGGGCCGTCTTCGGTTCCGAACTCGGTCGCGAGATCGCTCATCCCCGCCCCTGATACCGCCGCCTTGAACCGCCGCGTCTGGGTTATCGCCCAGGCCGCCATGTAACCGCCGTACGACCACCCCCCGATTCCGAGCCGGTCCGGATCGGCGATTCCGCGGCTAATCAGGAAATCAACGCCAGCCATCACGTCCTTGAAATCAGCGCCGCCCCAGTCGCCGCGGTTCATCTCAATGAAGCGATGCCCGTATCCGATTGAACCGCGAATGTTGGGGTAGAAGACCGCGTATCCTCGCGCCGCCAGCAACTGCCCCCATGGCTCGAACGAGTCCGACCACACTCCGGTCGGTCCCCCGTGAATCAGCACGACCGTGGCGGCTCTGGTTCCTTCGATATGGCCGCGGGGTCTCAAAAGCAATGCCTCGATTTCAGTTCCATCAAAGCTCTTATAGCGCACCACGTCGGGTTTGATCAGCGGGATCTGGCTCCAATTCTCGTTGAGGTGCGTCACCTTCTCAGGCGCGAAGTTGCCGGCCGCAGACAGCCATAGTTCGGGGGCTTCAGTTGCGCTGTCTCCGACGAATGCAACGAGATTGTCCCTCGCGTCGAACGACGAGGTTGGATGCACCTCGGCCGACGCTAAGTGAGCCGCATCACCTCGCTGAGGTATGAGATAGAACCGGCTCGTGTAACCGGTTTGAACCGCGGCGAGCAGCTGTGCGTTCCCAAACCAGATCGCATTTGATATCGGGCGATCAAGATCCTTGCCGGTCATGTTGCGAGCTTCACCGCCATCAAGCGGCTGAATATACAGGTCGTGAGGCGTCGGTCCATCGGCACGCGATGCGAGATAGACTATCCTATTCCCGTCAGGAGACACGCACAGACCACCGAACGGCCCTCGCGGGTGCCCCACCTCTCTTATCGCGCCGTCAGCTACGGCAACGGTGTATATGCGTTTTGTGTTTTGGTCTGACTCGGGATGATCGGTCGCCGAAACTACAATCCGGTCAACGCCGAGCCACTGAGCCTCAGAAACCTCCCACCTGTCAGAAGTCAGCTGGCGAATCTTCTTTGTCTCAATATCGAGCAGCCAAAGGCGCGCGAGCTTATCGTCCCGATCGACCACCCGAGCGTCGTCCTTTTCTTTCTCTTTCGTGGTCTCGGCGTCAGTCTTGGCTTCAGGAGCGATAAACACCAGTTGTTTCCCGTCTGGCGACCATTCAAACGAGCGTACGCCGTTCTTACCGTCTGTTAATCGCGCGGGTTCCCCGCCGTCAGTCGGCATCAGGTATATCTGAGGCTGGTCCTCTCTATCCGACAGGAATGCCAGCGTCTTTCCATCCGGGGACCAGCGTGGGGAATACTCAGATTTCGCCGAGTACGTGAACTGTCTAAGGTCGCGAGAGCGGGTGGTTAGCATCCAGATGTGTCTGGCGCGGGTCGCTCCCTTTGGAGGTTCGCTGACGACAAAACACACTCCCTGGCCGTTGGGCGATATATGCACATCGGACAGTTGCCGTCTTGATATTGCCTGCCCGGGCGTCAGTTGGGCTTGAGGTGCCAGGAGCAGAAGGAGTACAACCCCGATCATCGTTTAACCTCCGGCGTGGTTCCGCCGCATCAGTGATTTGGATTGAGCTACTCGACCTGGGCGAGCGACGCGGGATCGAGCAGCGCGAGCAATTGGTCGCGAGCGCGCTCGACGGCAGCTTGCTCCTTTGACTCGAGAGTCACCTTCACCCGATAGTCATCGCGAGTGAACGTTGGGTATGAACCGATATCGACATCGGGATGGCCGGCGGCAACTTCGTCTAGACGCGGCGCAATATCGAATTCGTCCTCACGGGTATATATCACGTGAGTGTAAAAGGGGGTTGCGCGGAACCGCTCGCGGATCGCATCGAACTTCTTGCGGAACAACTCGGGCACCCCCGGCAACACATAGACGTTTTGGACCGCAAGGACCGGCCAACGCATATCCACCCCTCGGATCAGCTCCGAACCCTCGGGGGCGTCCGCCATCCGCAACCGCGCAGCATCGATGCCTTCTCCAAAATAACCGCGGAGCATCGCCTCCAGTTCGGGATGCCGCACGACCTCGCGGCTGAACGCGCGAGCCACGGCCTCAATGGTCACATCGTCGTGCGTCGGCCCGACGCCACCGGAGGTAAACACATAGTCGAACGCCTCGGCGCATTCGCGGACCGCAGTCGCAATGACATCGACGGCATCGGGAATGATCACGATTCGGCGGAGGGCCACTCCAAGCTGATACATTTCTCCGATCAGAAAGCGGGCATTGGCATCCTCGGATTTGCCGGTCAGAATCTCGTTGCCGATAACGACTATGGCCGCGGTCTTCTGTCGCATAGCAGACATATTAGGGGAAGAGGCGGGAGTTGTCAGTAGGCAGAAGTCAGTTGTCCGTAGTCCGTAGTCCGTAGCCCATCGTCCGTAGCTTGTAGCCCGTGGACCATTAGTTAGTCTTCCGACTCAGGATTGAAAGCACTTTAACCATGCGCCACCACGGACTACGGACTACGGACCACGGACTACGGACTCTTCCTAGCGCTTCTTGTAAGACCAATCTCGATCCAATAGAATCATGAGCCAATCCCTCGGTTTCAGTGGAAATGAAAGGAGCAATGATGCGCATAAAGACTTGCCTGATAGCAGGAGCACTCGCAGTGTGCGTGGTCGCGGCGACACTCGCATCCGGTCAGTCTTCGCGAGGACCGGCGAAGACAATTGTTAGCGGAAACGGTGTTGGCTCATCTGACTGGCCGATGTATGCCCGCGATCTCGCCGGGTCGCATTACAACCCCAACGAGAAACAGCTTACACCGGCGACGGTGGCCCGGCTCAAACCGAAGTGGGTTTTCGAAACCGGTGGAGATGTCTCGGCTCAGCCTACTGTTGTCGGCGGGGTCGTCTATTTCGGATCGTGGGATGGAAAGGAGTATGCAGTTGACGCGAAGAATGGCACCAAAATATGGGAGTATGACTGCGGCAACCCTTCGCGAAGCGGCGCCGCCTATGGTGACGGTCTCTTATTCTTTGGGGACCTTGGCGGGTCCCTGCACGCCGTGGACGCCAAAACAGGCGCGCTCAAGTGGAAAATAAAAGTCGACTCTCACAAAGACACCGTTGCAACAGGATCTCCCATCTACTACAACGGGCGAGTTTACATCGGGGTGGCGTCGCACGAAGAAGGCGCGATCATGAAGTACGGCCCGAAGTACGAGTGTTGTACCTTCCGAGGCGGAGTCGCAGCGTTCGACGCAAAAACCGGCGCGCAGGTTTGGCGCTGGTACACCATTCCTGAAACGCCAACTGACCAGGGCAAAGACAAGAAGGGAGTGACGATCATGGGTCCGGCGGGCGGCGCGGTATGGTCGACTGTGACAATTCATCCTGAAACAAATCGGCTATATGTCACCACCGGTAATCAATACACGCCACCGGCCTCGAGGTTTCCAAACGCGATTGTGGCGCTCGAGCTGTCCACCGGCAAGACGGTGTGGTCATATCAAGCGACCCCGGGCGACATATGGACGTTCGGCTGCGCCAACCTTGCCGAATGCAGCGATCTCGACGTGGATTTCGGCTCGACCCCGATGGCTTTCAAAGGACCGGGCGGGAAGCCTGCGATAGGCGCGGGACAAAAGAGCGGCTGGTTTTACGCGGTTGATCCAAAAGACGGCAAGCTTCTGTGGAAGACCGAGGTTGGCCCGGGCGGTAAACTTGGCGGCATCGAGTTTGGTGATGCCACCGACGGCGAACGCGTCTACGCGGCCGTCTCAAACTTTCCAAAGCAAGGCTCGGTATCGGCGCTCGACGGCGCTACCGGAAAAATACTCTGGCAAACCAAGTCTCCGGATGGCGGTTCGAACTTCGGTCCGATCACGGTTACCGGAACGGGTGATAACCGGCTGGTATTCGCCGGCTCAAATCGAAACTTTATTCGCGCCTTTGACGCGAAGGACGGAAAGATACTCTGGGAGTTCGACACAGGCGGGGCTGTTGGCGGCGGGCCTACCGTGGTGGACGGAGTTGTATACGTCGGATCGGGCTATCAGTTCCTGCGCGTCGGCAAGCCGAATAAGAAGCTCTATGCGTTCTCGATCGATGGCAAGTGACATCCTGGCTCAGCGCTCAGATGCCGCTTGAACCTCCGCAGGCATTGGCAAGGCGTGGTCAAGGAACCGAGGGATACCAGCGGACCAACCTCGCGTTTATGGTTCGCTGAGAAGTCGGGCACCTGACCACGCCTTTGCTTTTTCGTGGCAACCGTGAGAATTCCCTTTTTGTTGTTACGATTCATCCGCAGTCGGACCGTAAATCGAGGGCACTGTCGAGCCCATCGGTCTCAGATAAGTCGAAAGCTGTCCGCGGTGATGCACCATGTCGAACAGAAACTCCCAGGCAAAGTGGTAGCCCGTCCCCCGAGAGATTTCGTAATCCCCGTATACGAACCTGAACTCCTTCTCCCATACCGAGTCAGCGAGTGCATGAAGCCGTTTGGTGAGATCGTCGTGATTGAGATCATAAGTCGCGAGAATCTCCTCAACCGTCGCCGGCGCCGGGAGGTCTTGCCATTCGATCGTTCCTTTTTCAAGCCCTTCGACCAGCACCTTCTCCTCCATGACGAAAATCCACGCGATCTCGCGGGCGTTTCGTGATTTCGGATCGGGCTTGTAGTCGGAGGTGGCCTGCGGAATACGCGAAATGACTTTTCGAGTTGCCGGCGCTTCCCTCTCCCAAAACTTCAAGAACAAGGCTTTCTCATCCACTAGCGTCGCTCCTGACTCACTTGATCTTCTTACCCTTCATTTCCTGGCCGTTCAAGCTGATCGTGAGTTCCACAACCTTGCCCTTGTCGTCGCGGACAAACGTGAGCTTGGCATTGACGTTGGAAACCGTGAACGTCCCGTCATCTTCCGGCTTCAATTCTTCTTTGGAGTCCCCGGGCGGCTGGCCAAAGAGTTTGTCGCCCTCGTGAGTGATTACGAGAGTAAACGGCTCCATCTGGTACTCGCCAACATAATCGTCGAGATCCTTCGGGTCGACCTTCCCAGTCGTCGGCATCGATGGTTTCTTATCGTCGGATTTCGCCGCGTCGGGAACACTCACCGGCTTTTCAGGTTCGATCTTGCCCGGCTTGTAGCTCGCAAGCCACTCGACATCAACCGAATCGGCGCCGCGTCGTTCCTTTTCTTTGATGAGCCATTGCCCGCGTTCGTTCCACGGCGGTCCCCCGTCGGGATCCACGTGACAGAACGTACAGTCTTTGGCGCCGAACTTCTTCGCTTTGGCGAGTAGCGGCGGGTAGCCAAACGTTTCACCGGCCAGCGCGGCCACAATGCCCGCAACGAAAATCAGTGAGATCGCAATCTTGATTTGCTTCAACTTGGTTCTCCTTGTTTGTTCACGGTCTCGCACAAAAGGGATACTGCCCTAAGAAGTCCTTTTATCGCAACTTCTCGATTGATTCTACAATCAACTTCTCGACCTTCAACCACACCTCGGGATCGTACTCCATTCTTGTGTGAGCGACCCGGAATGCCTTTTTCATGACTGCATTTCAGCGCACCAAAGGGTAGCAAGAGATAGGAACGCAGTAGAAGCGCATGGAGTTCAGGCTTTAGCCTGCTCTGTTTACACCCAACGAAAGAGCAGGCTAAAGCCTGAACTCCATGCGCTTCTGCCGACAGCTTACCTTGCGCACGTGAGCGCGCGCCCACCGTCAATGCTCACCGTCGCTCCGGTGATCCAACCCGCACGATCCGACGCCAGGAAGTGAATCAGATCCGCGACCTCTTCAGGTTGACCCACCCGCCCAAGAGGATGCGTGGTCTTGCTGTGTTCCAAAAACGCGGCGTACGCCTCGTCACCCATTCCACCCGCTCGATGCAATTCAGTCACGACCACCCCAGGAGTCACCTCGTTGACTCGTATCCCCTTCGCCGCAAGTTCGAGCGCCGCGCAGCGAGTCAGTTGATCGACCGCGGCTTTGCTGACGCAATAAGCAAGCACGCCTGGAAATGAGCGCGGCCCGGTGACGCTCGACACATTGACGATGTTACCTCGAGAGCGCTCGAGGTGCGGAACCGCGAGCTTCATCAGGTGGAACACCGAGCGCAGGTTGATGTTCATCATCTCGTCCCACAGGCTCAGTGTCGTGTCTTCGATGCGTCCCGGCTTAAGAATACCAGCGGCGTTAACCAGTACATCTAGGCCGCCCAACATCTCGATCGCCCGGGCAAAACCGTCGTCGGTCTGTTTCTCGTCCGACAAGTCAGCCGCAACGATAAACCCGGTTCCTCTGGTTGCATTAGACGACAGCACCTCTTGCAGCGCGCTCTCTCGTCTTCCAACAAGTGCAACGCTGGCACCATCGCTCAGGAAACGCTGCGCGGTAGCCCGCCCGATCCCGCTGGACGCGCCGGTGACTATGATCCTCTTGGTGCTGCTGTTTTCATTCATACTGGTCTCGCTTTCGTCGAGCGAGTTTACCCGATTCCCCTGACGGATTGAAAGTGTACGCCTCGGCCAGGGATGCGTCCGATCTTCGGCAGCCGCCCCGTCTATGCTTGCCGCAGTGGATGCCTATCGATAGAAGTCCAGAGTACAAGCTGCCTCAAAACTCGAAAGGTGGGATATGCAACCGCGCATCCTCAGGCAAGAGACTCGACTCGGATCGTTCCATACTCGAAGCAAGTGCTCTCGGAACCCCTGGTCATCGCGGTACTCGATGAACACCAAAACGATCGCCGCCGCATTGTCGCTTGTCGCAATCAGCGCCGAGTCGAGCATGGCTCAAAATAGCGCGGTCTCCCCGCTTGCTCCTCCGCCGTTGGCAACCCCGTCTCAGGCCAGGCAGTTCAGACTTGGGAAGCTGAGTATTACCGGCAACGCACACACGAGAGAGTTTGTGCTCCGTCGCATGATTCCGCTCACCGAAGGCGATATCTTCAATCAATCGCTGTGGGAGTTTGGCCTGGAACAGATCAATCGCACCGGATTGTTCGAACCGATTCAACAAAACGATGTCGTGATGCGGCCAGATCAGACCACAGGGCTGATAGACGTCGAGCTGCACCTCGAGGAACGCGACCGTCAGCGGGTCGATTTGAGCGGCGGTGGAGGCACAACCGGCGGCGCGTCGATTTCGTTGGACTACGCCAACTCTAACCTTACCGGAAGAGGTGACAGGCTGGTCGGACGCGTACGCATAGGTACTCGCGAGCGCAGCGGTTACACCGCCTTCTCAACAATGTCTTATGGAAGGCTGCCAATCAGCTTCGATCTGACTGGGCTCTTCGAGCGGTTAGAGTTCGTCAACGCAAGCACGCCTCAGCAGGGCCACGAGCCGTTGTTCGTCGAACGAACGGCGGGCGGGAGCATCGGCGCGTTTCTCCCGCTCAACGGATCGCGGTACACGATCGCGGCAGCGACGCGTGTTGGCCTTATCTACTCATTCACCTCGACCAACATCGCGGATGCTCTCCTGATGACGACGGCGACGGTACGCTCGCTCGAGCAAGGCGGCTTGCGAGCGGGGTCGCTTACGCCTTTGTTCGAGCACGATACCCTCGATCGCCAGGTTGATCCACAGCGAGGCGAGCGACTCGTTCTCGGCGCGGAAATGGGCGCGCGGGTTCTTGGAGGGAGTCTCAACACGTTCAAGCCGTATGTCGACTATCGGCGCTTCTGGCCTGTGGGACATTACGCCAACGAGTCGCGCGAGCCAACGGCTATCGGCTTTCGCGTACGCGCGTCGCACATTCGGGCCTTCGGCGATGCATTTCGCGAGCAGGCTCTGTCAACGGTTAGAGGGGTGCCGGTCTTCCGGCGCGTTTTTCTGGGCGGGGAAACCGAAGTGCGGGGCTATGACGTAAACTCGATCGCGCCGCTCGCTCGACTGGACCGCTTCGTCATTACCGACGGCACCGCCACTCCCTTTCCCTCGACCGAAGTGCGTCCGGTGGGAGGAGACACAGAGCTGGTGTTGAACGCTGAGTATCGAGTGCCGCTAATCTGGCAGCTTTCAAGCGCGGCGTTCTTCGATATCGGCACATCTCTCAACACCCGGCGCCTGACCAGGGAGAGCGTTGAAACGGTCTCAACGGTTCAATCGACCGGAGCGCCGGTTACTGTGCTGACGGTGTTGAAGCCGCTCAAACCCGGCCAGGATTTCTTGCCGAGGTATCGTGCCTCGCTTGGCGGAGAGCTCCGGTTTCCAATTCCATTCCTGAAGATTCCTCTGAGGCTGATCTTTGCCTGGAACCCCAACGCTCAGAAACAAGTCCCGGATGGCGCGCTGCTCGCCCCTGAGAAGCGGTTCGCTTTCAGAGTGGGCTTTAGCCGCACTCTGTGAGCGCCACTCCATCCTCGAACCAGCCCCCTCTAGAATGAAAGCACCAGCTGTTCCTGAAACCGATATTGCCGGGGCGTAAAGGCATTCAAGGGAACAAAGAAATTTGGAAACTGCCCGCTGCTTCGAAGCTCCCTCTGCACGAATACCAGACTCTGCAACGTCACCTTTCTGGCCAGCCCAAGCTCCCATCGGAAGTGGTGCGTGCGCACGTTGACTCCGCTCCCAGTTCCGAGATCGTCATCGGTCAGTTGCGAGATAATCGAGTTCGCACCCCTATCGAGAAGATGTACAGGAATGCCTTGTCCCCGCGCTTTGTCGGTCTGCCGATCTGCAGCGCGGCCAGCATCGCGTCGCGCTCGTTTGCATCGGTCCCGAAGTTGCGCGAACCCTGCAGATTAAACGTTACCGGATGAGCGTGCTCGCCGAGCCGGAATCCGGTGTGGCTCAGCCGGTAGGTGACCCGGCCGACATGAAAGTCCTCGGCGGTGTAGATCGCACCGCCCGGCGTGGTAGTCGCGTTCCCTGAGCCGGTCATTTGCCCGGACAGCCGTCTCACCGAGTCTCACCATTGCCGGGCTCGGTGTGGCCGTTCGCGGCCTGGCTTCGACACTGTTGAGGCGCTTCTCCATTTCAGCCATCGCGTGGTGTTGGCGTTCAACCAACAACACAAGCTGATCGAGCTTTGCCTTTAGTTGTTCTACATCGTCCTTCGACTCAGGCGCTCTGAGTAATGGGTTCGCTCAGCGCCGGAGACGGCTTGAGCTTGCGCTGGAGATGTCAGCAGCAAACAAGTTAGCGACAGGTAGAGAGTGCGGCGCAGTCGATATGAGATCACTATCAGCACCTTCAAAGTGTTTGCGGTTCGACCTTCAGATGACTTCGAGCTTAGAGTGAAGCGCAATCCTAGTTCCTGGGCTAAACGCGTTCAAATCACGCAAGCCAAAACAGCGGCAATGGTACCGTCGACTGTCCAGTCTGCGGGGCCGCGGCAATGGTACCGTCGACTGTCCAGTCTGCGGGGCCGCGGCAATGGTACCGTAGACCGTCCAGCCTGCGGGCACCTCGACTCTGAACCACAGGGGGAGACCTGGATAATTGGACAGCGTTGAGAATCGCATAGTACCCCCTGAAGTTGCGAGTTTGTTAAGGACAGGTTAACGAATTGTTGAATTCGCGATCGTGACCATCGTGTAAAGTTGAGAGGGCGAGCTTGTGAGATGGCGCTTGGTTGAGTCATCATGATCGTCACCGGCCAGCCCTGGGGCGCAGGCATCTTAACCTGCTACCGGGACTTGCCCAAAATGCGCAGAAAAGAGTAGTCACTGATGCCTGCGCACCCAAGATAACTATGGCAAGACCAAAGCAAACGGGACCCCGGCCGGAATGGCTCAAGGTTAGGATTCGCGCGAATGAAGGGTTCGACCGCGTGAATGAGTTGATAAAGGATCTGAGCCTGCACACTGTCTGTCAGGAAGCTCGTTGCCCAAATATCTTCGAGTGCTGGAGCGAAGGTACGGCGACGTTCATGATCCTCGGTGACATCTGCACTCGACATTGCGGTTTTTGCGCAGTCGGAAAAGGCAGACCGGGAACGCTCGACCCGGACGAACCGCGTCACGTAGGCGAAGCCGTCAAACACCTCGGCGTCAGGCACGCAGTAATCACCAGCGTCAATCGAGACGAGTTGCCTGATGGCGGTGCGCTTCATTTTGCGGAGACGGTTCAGTGGGTTCGACGAATGAACCCCGCCACTCGCGTTGAAGTACTGATCCCGGATTTCTGCGGCAATGAGAAATCCCTGGACACTGTGCTCGCGGCTCGACCAGACGTGTTGAATCACAACACCGAGACTGTCGCGCGTCTCTACAAGCGTGTTCGTCCCGATGCAAGGTATGAACAATCACTCGAGCTGCTTCGAAGATCTCACGCGCGAAAATCCGAGCATCCGATGCTGACCAAGTCCGGGGTGATGGTTGGTTTAGGTGAAAGGGTGGATGAGCTGCTGACGACGTTTAGGGATATCGCCGGAACGGGTTGCGACATCCTGACGGTGGGCCAATACCTCTCACCTACGCCGAAGCATATCCCCATCGAGAAGTACTACTCGCCCGACGAATTCGCGTACCTGAAGTCGGAAGCGCTGGCGATGGGGTTTCGCTATGTCGAAGCCGGGCCGCTGGTGCGAAGCTCGTATCACGCCGGCCGGCATACCCAGGGCGCTGATGCCGCGCAGCGAGACTACAGCACGGATCCGGTGTTCAGCCCGGACCCGAGCCAGTTCGAGATCTCGCCTCTCGTTCAACTAAGAGGTAGAGATCAACAAAAGCGCAGAGATCAAGCCGGCGATTAGCGGTTCACTGAAGGAAGATAGGGCCGGTTTCGTTCCCGGCCCTCGAAGAAGGTTGGGTTGTTACTTGCCGCGCGAGGCAGCCTTTGAGGCTTTCAGCGGGTTCTTGCTGCTCTCCCCCAAACGCGATGTCGCAAGCATTTTTTCGTGAGATGCGCAGTCGTGTTCTTCAGCTCTGGCCTTCCAGTATTCATTGGCCTCTATTCCCTGAGAAAGAAAGGCGACCACCGTAAAAGGGCTGGAACACTTCGGGCACGTTAAGCGGACCGCGCGTGCTGCTCCTCTTTTAGCCATGATTAATTGCTCCTTTCAGACTGAATACGCCATGGGCGCGAATCGCGCTTGGCACGCAAACGCAGAGCTTAGCAGAATCCACGAGTTGTTTTCAACGGTCCTGTTCGCCTCGACTCGTCAGCGCTCCCGCTTCAGCTCATCTCGAAGGCTGGAGCCCTGATTGTTGACGATGTCGTTGATCAACCAGCGACTGGCCGTCCTGGAAACCTCAACAACGATGTTTCTCTTATCGCGCCCCCGGCTGGTCCGTGCGCTCCAGAGAAGGGTCACCGTCACCTTGGCAGTATCCCCGGCGACCTCGGACGTTACCACGCGAACGGAATCCGGGTATTCCTGCGAATCAGTCAAGGGATCGCCTTCAAACTCCGGAGCCTCGTCAGGATGAGCCTTGCTCTCCCTCGCCTGACGCCGTATCTCCTTGAGAAGCAGATCATACAAGTCGGCAGTCAGGAATCGCCTTCGAAGCCCGATATTGCGAGCCGTGAAGTCCTTGTTGTGGCTCAGGTGAAATGTGTAGAAGGCGCGCACCGCTTTCGCTGCCGGGTCCTGCGGGCCGGCGGTCTGGGCGCTGGCGGCTGCCGGTGCGCCGAGCGAGACAATCACTGCAATGGAAATCAAGCTAATCAGACTTGCGCGATAAACCATGCTTCGCTCCTATTCGTTTTATTAGACACCTGGGATGATTTCTTTAGCTCGACCGAGTTAGCGAGAGGGTCCAAAGATCCGGGCAACTGCTCTCCCGTTTAGGCCGTTGCCGCGGCGACTCGGTCCCGGATCGCCTGAACAACAGACTCGACCGACAAGTCTTCAGACAGGCGTGTTGCGCGAGTGAACAGCTCAACCTTGCCTTCCTTGATTTTCTTGCCAATGGTGATCCTAAAAGGCACACCTATAAGGTCAGCATCGTTGAACTTGACGCCGGCGCGTTCGTCACGATCGTCGAGCAGCGCGTCGATGCCTGCCCTGCCGAGATCAGCGTAGAGGGTCTCGGCTGCATCGACAAGGGACTGGTCCTTGATGTTGACCGGCGTCAGCACGACGTGGAACGGCGCGATCGAAACCGGCCAGCTTATGCCGGCCTGATCGTTGTACAACTCGATGGCTGCACTCATTACGCGCTCGACGCCAATACCGTAGCTTCCCATCACGATCGGCACTTCCTGCCCGTCTGCAGTAAGCACTCGCGCGCCCATGCTGTCGGAATACTTCGTTCCGAGTTTGAAGATGTGCCCCGCCTCGACCGCCTTAAACACATCAAGCGGTCCGCCGCAGTTGGAACAAGTCTCACCAGCCTTGACGGTGCGAAGACTAGCCCATTTATCAACCTTGATGTCGCGATCGATCGACACTCCGCGAAGGTGGTGATCGTCCTTGTTAGCGCCGGTGGTCATGTTCCGTCGGCCGCGCAAGGAGTCGTCGGCGATGATCTGCGAGATCCGGGGATGCGAGGTATGAGCAACACCTACGGCGCCAAGCGAACCGGCGGAGGCGCCAAGCGCCTGGGTGATCTCGTCAGCCTGGGCCGGTCTGATGTCGATCGCCCTGCTGGCGTCCATGAGTTTTGTCTCGTTCAGGTCGTGATCCCCACGCAGCAAGACGAGGGCGATTTGATCATCGTCGAGCACGTACACCAGCGTCTTGATCTGGCGATCCGCAGCCGCGCCTCCCGGAAACGTGGTCAGATCGTCGATCGTGCGAACGCCCGGAGTCGGGAACTCTTCTACTGCACCGGGGCCTCCCTCGTCATCCGACGGTGCAATCTTTGAGGTTGCCTTTTCGACGTTGGCTGCGTATCCGCACTTCTCACAGACGACAATGTTATCTTCTCCGGCGTTTGTGCGGACCATGAACTCGGTGGACTTGCTACCGCCCATTGCCCCGGAACTGGCCTCGACCGGTGTATACTTCAATCCGCATCGCGTGAAAATCCGACAGTAGGCGTCGTGCTGGTCTTGAAAGGATTTGTCCAGCCCATCGAAATCAACGTCAAACGAGTACGCGTCCTTCATCGTGAACTCGCGCACACGCAGGAGTCCGGACTTAGGCCGGGCCTCGTCGCGGAACTTGGTTTGGATCTGATACCAGACTTGAGGAAGCTGGCGATAGGAGTTTATTGCGTTACGAGCGATCGTTGTGAACACCTCTTCGTGAGTCATGCCCAGAGCCATGTCGGCGCCCTTTCGGTCGCGAAGCCGGAACATGTTGTCGCCCATCACCTCCCATCGGCCTGACTCTTTCCAGACCTCGGCGGGATGAATGGCCGGCAGCAGAAACTCCTGGCCCCCGATTCGATTCATTTCTTCGCGTATGATTTGCATGACTTTGAGGCGTACTCGTTGAGCTAGGGGTAGAAGCGAGTACACACCTGCGGTTAACTGCCGGATGTAACCCGCGCGCACGAGGAGTCGATGGCTTGCGACCTCTGCGTCGGCCGGATCCTCGCGAAGTGTTGGAATAAACAGAGTGGACCAGCGCATCTTTCTCTCCTTGGAGCCACGAAACACAGGCGCCGCCGGGCGAATGGGCGCAACGAGACAAACTAGCAATTGGTTTGAGTGCCAGTCAAGCAATCGGCCGTGGTGGTTTGAATCGGCGCTCCGTGAAGTGCCCTGGTACCAGCGCGCCAGGGAACTCGGGTCAGCGAGCCCGGAAACGCCGGTTCTGCGAAACGCATTTCTTCACCTTCGGGATAGATTCAGATCCGGTAAACAGCTATATTATTGAACCTTGGCGCGGTCCTCGCGAGCCGCTCTATTGAACGACTGAATCCTTTGCTACAAAAGGGGAACTCATTTGCTCAAAGACCTTGTTGACGAGTACGCTCGATATCGCAGCATCGGCGAGAAGGCGATTTTACAGGTTTCCGACGAAGCACTGAATACGGTGCTCGGTGCCGACAATAACTCAGTAGCGATGTTAGTTCGTCATCTAAGCGGCAACCTGCTGTCCCGCTTCACGGACTTCCTGACCAGCGATGGGGAGAAGCCGTGGCGCGATAGGGATTCGGAATTCAACAAAGCCGATTACGACAGGGAAGAAGTCGATCGTATGTGGGTTGAGGGCTGGAGCCTTTTGGAATCGGAACTCTCCAAGTTGAGCGACGAACAGTTGCAACAGCACGTTTACATTAGAGGCCAGTCCTGGACGGTCCACGCCGCTCTGTGTCGCTCGCTGGCCCACGTCTCATATCACGTCGGCCAGATAGTATTGCTGGCCCGGATGTTGAACAACCGCGAGTGGAAGTGGATAAGCATCCCAAAAGGAAAGTCGCGTGAGTACAATATGAGTCCAACAATGGAGAAGAAACCCGGGTAAAAACACTATGAACATTCGAATGGTAGTCGCTTTCTCACTTTTCGCACTAGTATCATCGTTGGGAGTCGCAGCCATGACTAAAATGCCGCAGGAGCCTCAGCCGTTTCCCCCGCCAATGAAAGAGCCGCCGATCGTGACTCCGGGGAAAACCGACAATGCTCCCCCATCCGATGCCATCGTTCTGTTCGACGGCACGGATCTGTCCAGGTGGCGAGGCGCGAAAGCCGGCAGCAACGCAATGTGGAAGATCAAGGATGGCTATGTTGAGGTCGTTCCACGAACGGGCGACATCGCGACCAGGGAAGAGTTTGGCGACTGCCAGTTGCACATCGAATGGGCGACACCTTCTGAGGTCAAAGGCGAGAGCCAGGAGCGGGGTAATAGCGGTGTGTTCCTGATGGAGCGGTATGAGGTTCAAGTGCTCGACTCCTACGACAACAAGACCTACTATCACGGCCAGGCGGGGGCCATCTACAAGCAATACGCGCCGCTGGTGAACGCGTCGCGCAGGCCCGGCGAATGGCAGAGCTATGACATCATTTTCAAGGCTCCGAAGTTCGACGAGCAGGGCAAGGTGATCGATCGCGCTCGGATCACCGTGCTGCACAACGGGGTGTTGATTCAAAACAACGTTGAGATTTACGGTAACACATACCACGACCGCCCGGCTCTGTACATCGCGCACGGGCCGAAGGCGTCGCTGAAGTTGCAGGATCACGGTGATCCGGTTCGCTATCGCAATATCTGGATCAGACCGTTGTAACATTTCAGCTAGTCTCTTCAGTGCACGAGTCAAAAGAATTGCAAACTGGAGAAGTTGATATGAGAATAACGAGCAATCTGGTAGCCGTCTCGCTGACCGGCGTCGTGCTGTTGGGCCAAACTTTGGCTTGGAACAAGTCCGATCCGCTGAGCAATCAAAGGTCCGTCGCCAGGAGTTTACAGGACGATATCACCGCGAGGGGCCTTTTCATCAGAAAACGAGCGGATGCGATGCGGGTGAAGGTTCTGGACGTCAAGACTGATGCGGCGGTATCGCTGACCCAGGAGTTCACCACGAACGACAAACTTACAGTTGTCATAGAAAGCAATTTCGAGGGCTACGCGTACATCGTCAATGTTGAGATAGTCAACAACGGCGCGAAGCGGTTCCTCCTTTACCCCAATCCTCAGACGCTGAATAACAGGATCAAGCCGGATGAACCTCTTGCGCTATCAGTGGAATTCGACAAGAAACCGGCCATCGAAGCCCTGCAGGTCATTGTATCTCACGATCGGATTGACTACCTTTCTGCGGCATTGAAAGGGCAGTGTTCCGAGTCGGAAAATCGCTGCCTATTGTCCAGTGGGGTTGCGGCGCGGGTCGCATCGATCGTTGGCGATAAGGACGATTCCAGGCACTCTGAAACGGCCGGCATATTTCCCCGGCAATCCGATCCGAAGCAGAACCAGTCGGGGGTCTCTTCTCGCGACATCATTCTTGCACCTGGAAAAGATGCGGGTGAGAAGGAGACGTACGTGGCGATCCCGATCAAAACAGGCAGCGATGGACGCCTCCAGCCGAACCAGGTGGTTGTGTTTGAGGTAAGGCTGAAACACGTATAGCCGCAATCCTGACGGCTCATCTTTTCAGCATTTTGAGGAGCTGTCGTTTCCCCGAACGCGCTTCGGGGTATGTCACAACGATCCAATCATGCAATGCCCAAAATGTGGAATCCTTATCCCGGCGGATCAACAGTTCTGCCGCGCTTGCGGGGTTAGCCTGCCGGAGTTCACTGAACGCCTTGCCGAGAAGACCTCAACGGAGCAGTATGACCGGAGGATTCACAGGCGCAAGACTGAAAAATGGCGTCTTCGGCTTTGGACGTGTGCGGGCGCTGTTTTCTATTTGGCGCTCTACTGGATAATCATCAGCGAGATAGTGATTCGCAAAGGCCACGTCGTGCGCGGGATATTGTTCCTGGTTGCGATAACGGCTATTTCGTTTGGAGGATTGCTCATTCTCTACAAGGCAGCACTCGGAAAACGCTCAAAGCATCACAAGAAAGATCAACCCAAGAGGGGTGACACATCGCCTGATTTCGTCGCGGGCCCTGCCGCGGAACTGAGAACCAGTAATTCAGAACGTACAAGTATTTCAGAACCTACAAGCGAATTGCCGGAGAACGAGGACTCCAAAGAAGAAGAGCGCGGATCAATGAGAACTTCGTAAATGAAATTCCCAGTCGATCTCCTGGAAACAACAGTCGCCTCACACTTCGCTAATTGGCGGCGAATGTCCGACAAACTAAAGTTTGTCGGACATTCAAATTGAGGCACCGCTCGCTAACCACGCCGTTTGACTGTCGTTCCACAGCGGTGTATTACTTCTTTCGATCCTGGGTAAACTTCAAGAGGTTATGAGATGCCAGACGAAATGACAACCAAGCCCACGATCGAAACCATCCTTGAGCGTATGATTGCTTTCGAAGACAGATTTGCAGATCGCTTCGACCTTTTTGAAAAGCAGGTGGCCGAGCGATTCGACGACGTAGACAAGCGTTTCGACGGCGTTGACAAGCGTTTCGACGGCGTTGACAAGCGTTTCGACGGCGTTGACAAGCGTTTCGACGGCGTTGACAAGCGTTTCGACGGCGTTGACAAGCGTTTCGACGGCGTTGACAAGCGTTTCGACGACCTAGACAAGAGTTTCGACAGCATCGCCAATGAAATCGATCGCGTGGCCAGCCTAGCTCACTCCACCAGGGCCGAGATGCTGGCAATGCGCGCGGATTTCAGAGAGCTACGGACACAGCTGAGGGAAGTCCTTCCAGTTCCACAGGCATTGTAGATTCATCGTCATGACAGCAGAAAAAGGGCAGCGGACAGCTCGCAGCGGATGGAGGCGACTGGTTCTCGCGGCGACGATTGGATTATTCCTGATCAGCGCGACACTGCCGGACGCGCGTTCAAGTCAATCTCAGCAACAACCACCAGAGAATCTGTCCGCCGCGGAGTTTTCCCGTCTGATTCGGGACTTCTCGGAAGATGGTGGTTACTTCTTCTCCGACAACCTGATTTCAAACGAGAGTCCCTACCTCACCGTTGTCGATAAACTCCGACAGCTCGCTGCACCGGGCGGCGCCTATATCGGAGTTGGGCCGGAACAGAACTTCACCTATATCGCCAAGCTCCGCCCGAAGATCGCGTTTATCATAGACATTCGGCGCCAGGCGATGATTCAGCATTTGATGTTTAAGGCGATTTTTCAACTGTCGCCAAACCGGCTTCAATTTCTATCGCGGTGGTTGAGCAAGCCTCTGATGAAGGGCGCTCCGTCTCCTGAAGATCCGATAAGCGTACTGCTTGCCTATTTCGCGAAGATCCCCGGGAACGAGCAGACGTATGCGACAAACCTGAATGCCATTCGCAAGGCTATCCAGGAGGACTTTCAGTTTCCGCTTTCGCCGCGGGATCAGGCCAGCCTCGAATTCGTCTACAAGGGCTTTCGAGACAGCGGGCTGGACGCTGCGTTTACGCTAAACGGATGGTCGGACGGCCAATTTCCGACCTTAAGCGAAGTCATTCTTCAGCCGGACCAGCACGGGAAGGTCGGGAACTTTCTTGCGAGCCCCGAGGACTACGATTTCGTTCGCGGGCTTCACATGAAGAACCTGATCATCCCGGTCGTCGGCGACTTCGGCGGGCAAAAAGCCCTCACAGCGATCGGCGATTATCTGCGCAAGAACGGGCTCACGTTGACGGCGTTCTATGCGTCGAACGTCGAGCAGTACTTGTTCGAGGACGGCTCGTTCGCGGCTTTCGCAAACAACGTGCGAAAGCTGCCCATCACCGAAAAGAGCTTGTTCATCCGCTGGGTCTACCAGAGGTACTATCACCCGGCACGCATGGCGGGTCAGCAATCGACATCGCTACTGCAAAAGATGAATGTTTTCCTGGCAGACTTCGAAGCCGGTCGATACCACAGCTACGTCGATTTGATCTCGACTAACTACATCGCACCCGACAACCCCAAATAGTCAGCCACAGTACAGGCTGCTTCTTAACGACGTAATAACAATAACCGAACAGCCAGCGCAAGAGACGGCGAAACGACATAAGGTAACCGGCTGCGCTCGGTGGACTATTTCTTTTCTTCTTCTTTCTTGCCGAGCCCCCAGAATTCCTTCACCGCGTCGGCCCCAGGAACAAGTTTCTCCCACAGCTCTGGCGCCGAGCCCATCTGTAAGAACCCACGAAAGCGCCGGTCAAACTCTTCCTTGGTCTTTAGATAAGCCTCGAAGCTGCTCGTCAGATAGTTCTTAAAGAAATCCTGGACCGCGGACTCTCGCGAGCGGATCACTTGAAACAAAAATGAAACCGGCAGCACGCTCTGACTCTTCTCCTCTTCCAGAATCACTTGCATCAGCACGGCTTTGGTCACATCAGCCTTGGTGCGCGAATCGATGATCTGAACATCGTGCCCCTCGCGGATCAGCTTAACCAGTTCCTGATAGTTCAGGTATCCGCTCGTCTCGGTATTGTACAAACGCCGGTTGCCGTAACGCTTGATTAAGATGCGGTCCGGTCTCCCGTCTCCATCCGTCGTCTTCTTGGTGGTTCTTGTTTTCTTGGCCATTACAAGCCTGAATGTAACACAGTGCAGCATTGATGTCCATCATTGTTCACTATCCCTCATCATATGAGCATGATACATTGTTTGCGCGGATGCGAACACCCATTTGGAGGCCGAAATCTCCTTTTCACCAGTGATCTTGCCCCTACTCGCTGCCTCGCAAAGAGACTGCTGTCGTAATAAATGCCTTTTTCTCATCAGTTAGATAATTTTTTTCGCACTTGCACAACATTCCGCTTGACACATTTCGATCTTGTGATATTCTCTGAGTGCAAGATTAAGGGAGCGAGCGGGCGATGATCCGGAAGATCAGCGGAACGACGGCGGTGATTACAGGAGCCACAAGCGGCATCGGCCGCGAAACCGCGCTCGAGTTCGCACGGGCGGGCGCCAACGTCGTCATGGCAGGTCGCCGCGAAGAGAGATTGCGGCAACTGGTCGAAGAAATCGAATCGACCCGCGGCCACGCGCTCGGAGTGGTCACCGACGTAGCGGATCAACAACAGGTCGAGCATCTCATCCAGACCGCCGTCGTTCGCTTTGGCAGGATCGACACGCTGGTCAACAACGCAGGTGTTGCGTTTGCCGGACGCTTCGACCAGATGACCCTCGACGATTTTCGACGTGTGCTGGACGTAAACTTCTGGGGAGCTGTGTACGCCTCGAAGGCTGCGGTGACGCGTATGCTGGAGCAGCGCGGCGGCGGAGTGATCATCAACGTCTCTTCGATCTTTGGCAAGCGCGGCGTTCCGTTCCAGACCGCGTATTGCGCGAGCAAGTTTGCATTGGCGGGATTCTCCGAGGCCTTACGCACAGAAGTGATGTCCAATGGAATTGACGTGAGCACGATTTTCCCCGGCGCGGTCGAGACTGAGATATTCGACTCGGCCGCCAATCAAACGGGTTTCGAAGTGCCGGGCTTTGTGCCGAAGTTTCCTGCGAAAGCGATGGCGAGGATCATTGTTCAGACCGCGCGCTTCCCGCAGCCGGAAGTAGTAATGGCGCTCGACGCGCAGGCAATCAGCTTCTTTAGCAAGCTGGCTCCGGGGCTTATGGACCTCGCGTTGGCTTGGAGTGTTCCATTCATTGAAGGCATGCGTCGAGGCCCAGCCTCGACAGCGACCGGCGCCGGAAATCTTTATCAACCCCGAGACAAGGAGCAGCATTGAGATTCGGGACCAGCGGCGGTCCGGATCGCGAGACTACGCGCTTGAGATTCGGGACAGCGAGCCGCCCACAAATAACGTATTCTTTCAGAAAGGACTAGACATCATGACTACCAAATCGAAATCGACGCACAAGGAAAATGCAGACGGCCATGCCGCTGCGACAGAGACGGCTCCCGAGACCAGCGCCGCGGAATGGGCGCAACAGGTTGTTGAGCACCTGGTTGACGCACAGAAGAAATGGATCGATCTCACCGCTCAACAGAACGCTCTCGTCCTGAAGGCGATTGAGGAAGGGATGGAGTTTTACCGAAGCGCCCCGACTCCCGCGTTGGCCGGTTGGGCCCGTCAGGGAGTCGAGGGAATCGTCGAGGCGCAAAAACGCTGGGCGGAGATCGCTTCGCAGCAAAGCGGCCAGCTCTACGACGCCATCAGAGAAGGTGTCAGCGTCACTCCGTCCGACGTTTCGCGCGCGGTCTCGGACTACGCGGGCCAGGGCCTCGAGGCGTTTGTGACGGCGCGGACCCAGTGGCTGGATTTCGCAGCCCAGCAGAACGCTCTGGTGATCAAGGCTGTGAAGGACGGGCTCAATCTTGAAGACAATTCCCCCGGGGCGGCCCTTGCAGACTTCGCACAACAGGCCGTAACCAACTACGTTGAGGTGCAGAAGCGCTGGCTCGATCTCGCGACGCAGCTCCCGTTCATGGGAACTCCCGGGAAACAGAAGTAAGCGTTCTCCGTCGAGCTTAAGCAGGAATGAGGGATGAGCGGCGAATCGTCCCGCTCTCCTTCATTCCGGTTTATGCCGTCTGCGCGCGGCTCGCTGAGTTCAGTGTACTTCCTTAGCTTGCCCGGCGTCATCGAACTAAGTCGCACAACCAGGCGATCCAAGGCTCGAACACTGAACAGGCGTAGACTGTAATCTCGAATTTTCCGCCAGGAGATTCTGATGCCGACAGACTCAAAGCCAACCTATCCGTGGACCACCACTCTCAAAGGCAAACAAATAACGCTGCGAATGATGCAGCCCGATGACCGCGAGGCGTTGATGGGCTTCGCGAAATCGCTTCCCGAAGACGATCTGCTCTTCCTGGCTGTCGATATCACCAGACCCGAAGCCCTCGATCAGTGGATCCACAACATAAAGATCGGACAGATCAAGACCGTCCTCGCCGAATCAAGCGGTAAGCTGGTCGGCCACGGGACGCTCAACCACAATTCACTTCAATGGACCCGGCATCTTGGAGAAATCGTGTTGCTCCTGAGCCCGGAATATAGAAGCATTGGATTGGGGAGCTTGCTTGCCAAGGAGCTCTTTTCGATCGCGGGAGACTTGGGGCTCCAAAAAATCATTGCCCGCATGGCGTCTGAGCAACGCGGCGCGTTTCGCGTTCTCGATCGATTGGGGTTTAGCGCCGAGGCGTTGTTAGCAGACTTTGTCATCGATCGGGAGGGACGCACCCACGATTTGATCGTGATGTCTCACGATGTAACCGGACTTACCGAATGACCGGGAGCACACCAATGTTTCTCGATGGTCTTGAGCGTCTGGAAGGCGACTTCTTTCGCGGCCTCAATCAGATCGTCGAACCGCTGGTGCGAGCAGGCTTGGGCGCGCCGCTGCTCTTTCCCGCGGGAGCGATCGTCATTGAAACACGAGGCCGCAAGACCGGCCGCCGATCGCGTATCCCCTTGATGGCCGCGATGTTTGGTGATCTCGTCGTTGTCAGCACAGTCAGGCGGCGCTCAAACTGGCTCAAGAATCTCGCCGCTCATCCAGAGGTGATCTACTGGCTCGGTGGCCGTGAGCGCGAAGCCACAGCATTCGCCATCGGACCCGGCATCGAACCGCCCGCCGATGTTCCGTCCCGAGCCGGATGTCTGGCGGCGGCGCTTACGCAACACAGCGCATTGTTCGGATCGGGCTTCGCGATCCTGGTGCCGCGCGACTCTTTGACGGATAACCCAGAATCGTGAATGACATGGCAAGCGGAACCAAAACAGCAATTGCGAAACACCAATCGGGGCGCAAGCTGGCGCCTGGCCCCAAACGCAAGGCCCTGGGCGATCAACTCGTCCCGATGAGCCGCGATCCGCTCAGGTTTCTTGTGCAGACCGCGCGCGACTATCCAGACATAGCAACCTTCAAGCTCGGACCTCAACGCACGTTTCTCATAAGCAAGCCGGAGTATATTGAGGATGTATTGGTTGCACACGACTGGAACTTCTTAAAAGGGCGCGGCCTTCAGCGGGCGAAGAAGGTTTTGGGCAAGGGGCTGCTCACAAGCGAAGGGAACTTTCATCGCCGCCAGCGACGCCTGTCTCAACCCGCGTTTCACAAGCAGCGCATTGCCGCATACGGAAGTGTCATGGCTGAGTACGCGGTGCGCGCCCGCGAGGGTTGGAAAGAAGGCGAGACCCGAGACATCGCCCAGGACATGATGCAGTTGACTCTGGCCATCGTCGCTAAGACATTGTTCGACGCCGACGTTCAGGGTGAAGCGCGGGAGATCGGCCAGGCGTTGACCGAAGTGCTCGAGCTGTTCGCCACATTTTCTTCGCCACTCACCGAAATCACCGATAAGCTCCCGACCGCCAGGAATCGCCGGGTCAAGCGCGGCAAACAGCGTCTGGACGAGACGATCTACCGGATCATCTCCGAGCATCGGGCCGCCGGTGAAGATCGCGGCGACCTTCTGTCAATGCTGTTGCTGGCGCAGGACACCGAAGAGGGCAGCGGCGGAATGTCGGATGAGCAATTGCGCGATGAGGTGATGACTCTGTTTCTCGCCGGGCACGAGACGACTGCCAACGCGCTGGCGTGGACCTGGTATCTTCTATCGCAGAATCCCGGAATCGAAGCGAAGATGCACGCTGAAATCGACGAGGTGCTTGGCTCGCGGCTGCCGACCTTCGAGGACGTGCCGCGATTGAATTACGTCGAGCGAGTATTTACCGAAGCGATGCGGCTCTATCCTCCGGTGTGGGTCATGGGACGACGCGCGGTGAGCGCTTGCAAGATCGGCGGCTACCACGTGCCCGCAAAATCGATAGTGCTGCTCAGCCAGTTCGTCATGCACCGCGATCAGCGCTATTATGTTGACCCTGAGAAGTTCGATCCGGATCGCTGGCTGCCAGAAGCGAGAGCGGGCCGACCCAAGTATGCTTACTTTCCATTCGGCGGCGGACCGCGGCTATGCATAGGAGAGCAGTTCGCCTGGATGGAAGGCATTCTGTTGGTGGCAGTGATCGCCCAGAAGTGGAAGCTTCGGCTGTGCGCCGGCACATCCGGTAAAGCCTCAGCCACTGATTACGCTCAGGCCGAAGCACGGAATGAAGATGGTGATTGAAAGAAGGTAGTGGTTAGTGGTTAGTGGTTAGTGGTTAGTGGTTAGTGGTTAGTGGTTAGTGGTTAGTGGTTAGTGGTTAGTGGTTAGTGGTTAGTGGTTAGTGGTTAGTGGTTAGTGGGTAGTGGGTAGTGGGTAGTGTGGTTAGTAAGGTAGTTGTGAGACGGACCTGGGTTACAACTTTCGATTTGGAGGGCGAGGAGCCTGCAATGGCAGTCAAAAGTTATCGTGACCTAATCGTCTGGCAGAAAGCAATGGATCTCGTTGAAGAGATCTATACGAAAACCAAAGGGTTCCCGAGAGAAGAAGTCTACGGTCTGACGTCTCAACTCAGACGGGCCGTGGTTTCGGTACCTTCGAATATCTCTGAAGGGCAAGGTCGAACCTCGACCAAGGAGTTCTTGCACCATCTTTCTATAGCGTACGGATCGCTTTGCGAGGTGGGAACTCAAATTCTAATAGCTCACAGGCTCGGATATCTTGAAAAATGGGATCTTGAGTCTCTCGACAAGCTGACATCCGAGGTTGGGCGGCTAATCAACGGCTTATCAAACAAGCTTCCCAAGAATGGGCGATCAACTAACACTGACCACTGACCACTGACCACTGACCACTGACCACTGACCACTGACCACTGACCACTGACCACTTCCGGAGAGCTAATGTCAGAACCAACTCTCAACCATCGGCTCACCTCAATGGATGCGAGCTTTCTTTATTTTGAAAAGAAGGAAGCCGCAATGCACATCGGCAGTGTGAGCATGTTTGACGGGGAGATCCCCTTCGACAGCTTCGTCGCGATGATCAACTCCAAGATGCACCTGTTGCCTCGATATCAGCAGGTTGTAACGCCCGATCCGTTCGGCATCGGGCATCCTACCTGGGAGTTCGATCACAACTTCGACATCAACAAGCACATCTTCAAGGTTCAAATCGACGCACCCGGTGGCGAGCCCGAGTTGATCGAGCTGGCGGGGCGGATCCTCACCCCGATGATGGATCGGCGCAAGCCGCTCTGGGACATTTATCTCGTTTACGGTCTCGAAGGAAAGCGCACCGCGATGATTGCCCGGGTGCACCATTGCATGGTCGACGGCGTGTCGGGTGTGGACCTGCTCAAGATCGTTTTGGACATCTCACCCGAGGTGCCCAAAATCCTGCCCGCTCAGGAACGCCCCCCTCGACCGCCTCGGCCGGACGCGACTCGGAGATTCTTTGATACGCTGCTGGGCAATATGCAGGAAGGCATGAACCGGTGGATGGAGTTTCAGACGGGTCTGATGAATCTCACTCAAGCTCTCACCAACGAGCAGAGCCGAACGGCGATGCTCGAAACTAGTGGGACCATGCCGCAACTCGCAACCCCGGTATCGATACTCCCTTTCAATCGGCCTTGTTCGGGCGACCGTAAGCTCGTATGGAGCACCTTCTCATTCGCCGAAGCCCGTGCAATCCGGGCAGCGCTCGGGGGCACTGTCAACGACGTGGTGCTCACGACGTTGTCGGGCGCGGTGTCGCGTTATGTTGAGCTTCACGGACAGCAGACCGCGGGTCGGCAGCTGCGAGTGATGGTGCCGGTGAGCTTAAGACAACAGGATCAGCGCGGCGCGCTCGGGAATCTGGTATCCATGCTGCCGGTCGAGATTCCTCTCGACCTGTCGGATCCTGTCGAGCGCATGCAATTCATCAATCGTAAGACGACCGCGATGAAGGGCGGCCGAGTAGCCGAGGGCTTGAACCTCTTCTCCGCGTTGATGGGGATCTTGCCGGCCCCGGTGCACGCGTTTGCTGGAGCGCTGGCGACAACGCCGATCCCGGCGTTCAACATGGTCTCGACCAACGTGCCCGGCCCCCAGGTTCCGCTCTACGCGATGGGCAAACGAATGATCGCGTACTACCCCTATGTTCCGGTCGGCTATGCGATCGGGTGTGGCTGCGCTATCATGAGCTACGATCAGAATCTGTACTTCGGGCTGACATCGGATACTCAGGCAATGCCCGATGTCGAGAGACTGAAAGAAGCATTGGAACAGTCGTTTATTGAGTTGCGTAACGCCGCAGGAGTTGAAGAGATCAAACCCAAGGTCATGAAGGCGCGGCGCGGCAAACGTCAGTAGCAGGAGGTTGCGCAAGCTGCCAGCTTGCGAGGCACAGACGTCCATCGTTTCGAGAGGAGCGTGTTAGTGTCCGCATTCACCTCACCGGAAAACTTTCTCAAGGATCAGGAAATCTCTAAACGGCCCCTCTGGCGCGAAGCATTCGTCGGACTCGATTGGCTTTCGCTGCATTCATCGCCGGTCTATTACGGTTTCGGAGTCCCGCGCGGCGACCGATCGGCGGTCATAGTCATCCCCGGTTTCATGGGAACTGACATGTACCTGCAAGAGATTTATTCTTGGCTGCGGCGTATTGGCTACCGGCCTTACATGTCGCGCATCGGCTGGAATGCCGAGTGTGTCAATACGCTCGTCGATCGATTATCCGAAACAATCACCAGGGCTCACGCTGAAACCGGGGGCAAGGTCCACTTGATCGGGCACAGTCTCGGCGGGGTTATTGCTCGATCCGCGACGTCCCAACGGCCCGATCGCATAGCGTCGGTAATCACGTTAGGTTCGCCCTTTCGTGGCATAAGGTCTCATCCGTTGGTTCTGGCAGCAGGTGAACGCGTTCGCGAGCGCATCCGTCGTGAGAACGGACACCTCCAGCCTGATTGCTACACGGGCTACTGTGGATGCGCGGCGGTGACCGCGGTGCAGCGAGGCTTCCCCGAGACCGTTCAGGAAACCGCGGTATACACCAAGAGCGACGGGGTCGTCGATTGGCAAGTCTGCGTGACGGATGATCCGGCGACGAACTTCGAAGTCGCGGGCACACACGTAGGGCTGGTCTTCAACGCGAGCGTCTATAGTTTGATCGCCAAGCGCCTGCATGCAACTCATAAGAAGCCGGCTTGATTCGCGAGGGTCGTCCCGCGTCGCCGCATGGTTCAGACAATCCCGGATTGCGTCTCAAAACAATTCGTATCTGCTGATGCGAGAACGATGACGCCGCGTCACGTTCACTCGCGGGAGTGAGCTCTACCCTTAATGGACCGAGCATGACGAGCGCCCACGTCGGGCGCCTGGATCCTGCACAGATCTCACAATGCTTTTCGAGTGACCGCCTGATTTGCGGTGGGTGACGGTAATCAATGCGAGAAGCCCTTACTAAGGTTGCGTTGTTGCAGATGAGCGGTTGTGGCACAGATAAGAATGCCAGCCTTGCCAAAGGTGACCTTTTTTGTCGACGTGCTCTCGCGATGGGTGCAGATATCGCTCTGTTCCCCGAAATGTGGAGCGTCGGCATGACCTTCTTCGATCCAGAGCGAGAAGGCGATCGCGAACGATGGCAAGCTCTCGCCATAAGCCAGGACGATTCATTCATTGTTCACTTCCGAAATCTCGCCAGGGAACTGAACATGGCTATCGCGCTGACATATCTTGAGAAGTGGAGCGGTGCGCCACGCAATTCGGTATCTCTGATAGACCGACACGGAGAAATCGTGCTCACCTACGCGAAGGTCCATACCTGCGAATTCGACATCGAAGCCGAGATAACCCCAGGCGAAGGGTTTTCGATATGCGAACTTGATACCGAGTCCGGCCCGGTAAAGGTCGGCTTCATGATCTGCTATGACAGGGAGTTCCCCGAAAGCGCGCGGGTTCTGATGCTCAACGGAGCGGAACTCATCCTGACACCAAACGCCTGCACGCTGGACACCCACCGGTTGAGTCAGTTCAAGACACGCGCCTTTGAGAACATGCTCGGCGTGGCGATGACCAACTATGCCGCTCCACAGAACAACGGGCACTCCGTCGCCTTTGATGGGGTTGCTTACCCTGTGGTGGATGGAGAACCGCGGGAGACGCTGGTTGTAGAAGCTGGAGAGCGTGAAGGTATTTACCTTGCGGGATTCGACATGATGAGCATCCGCGCTTACCGTGAACGGGAGACCTGGGGCAACGCTTATCGGAGACCGCGTCTCTACGGCAAGCTCACTGATGAGGAGATACAGCCGCCCTTCGTTCGCTCGGATGCAACGAGGTGATGGTCTCCCGGCCCCGTGAGGCGGGTGCCAAGTCAACACGGCTGAGGTAAGATTCCGGCGGTGCCGGCTGCGGGTTGACCGGTTCAAATCGTTATTACTGCGACGCGCTCATTTTCGTAGCCAAGGACAGGTGGAGGAAACAAGCTCATGGCGAAGGCTAAGAAGCACTGGAAACGCGGACGCGGCAAGCTCGGTATTCTTGCGCCGCTGATCGGCAGTTGGAAGGCGACTGCGTCGACCCCGATGGGTCCGGTCGCTTGCACTCGAACGTTTGAACCACTACTCGGCGGCAACTATGTCCGTCTGACCGCTCGTTGGGATTTTGGAAAGGGCGTCTATGAAGAGATCGCCATGATCGGAATAAACTCCGACGGGGTTGTCGCCTTCTGGTCATTCACTTCGGACGGCAAGAACTCGAACGGAACGGTCGCAGACGTCTCGGACATACACCCGGAAGCCATCGGGTTTGAGGCCCACATGCCGGCCGGTCTGGCGCGAATGGCATACTGGCCTGACGACGGAGGTGGGTTCAACTGGTCAGTCGAGGCGAAAAACAAAAAGGGTTGGAAGCGATTTACCGAGCATCACTATACTTCCACATAACCCGCGTGCCCGGCGGCATATTCTGGCGTCGTCGCCGCGGGTGAGACTTGCAGAGGTGAGAGTGGCATCGTATACGCTTACAATCGATGATACGCCGTTGAGCGAAGACGTCGAGGCCCTTTACCGAGGGTTGAGTGCCCATGCTCTCCCCTATACGCGCGTAGCCGGTTTCCAATCTATTGCGGTATCTATCCGCGATGAACACGGCGAGGTGATGGGCGGGGTCTGGGGATATGTGAATTGGAATTGGTTATGGATCGGAGCGGTGTGGCTCTCAGATGACCTGCGAGGCGCCGGACGTGGCCGGCAGATGATGGAAGCGATTGAAGACGCTGCCCGCGCGCGTGGCTGCCGTCACTCGCACCTCGACACATTCAGCTATCAAGCCCGTCCGTTCTACGAACGCCTCGGGTACGAGGTCTTTGCCACGCTCGACGACTATCCACCGGGACACCAACGATTCTTCATGAAGAAGGCGCTCAGCTGACGGAATCGGGGTTCGAGATGCAGACCTGCACGAGTAGTGACATCTGCTTCACAGACGCCGTCGAGTTGAGCAGGTTGATTCGAACTCGCGAACTATCTGCGACAGAGGTGATGACCGCCTTTCTCTCGCAGATCGAGCGGGTCAACCCGAAGGTTAACGCAATTTGTACCTTCATCGGAGAAGAAGCTGCTCTGAGCGCGGCCAAAGATGCCGACGAGAAACTCGCCAGAGGCCAACCGCCGGGACCGCTGCACGGGCTGCCACACGCCGTCAAAGATCTGGTTCCGACTGCAGGCATTCGCACCACCTTTGGCTCTCTCATCTACAATGACTTTGTCCCCGACTGTGATGCGCTGATCGTGGAGAGGCTAAAGGCGGCGGGGGCGATTGTCATCGGCAAGACCAACACCCCCGAGTTCGGCGCGGGCTCACAGACATTCAATAAAGTCTTCGGCCCAACGCTCAATCCATACGATCTCACAAAGACTTGTGGTGGAAGCAGCGGCGGCGCAGCCGTAGCCCTGTCGTGCGGGATGGTTCCGTTGGCAGACGGCAGTGATCTCGGTGGCTCGCTCAGGAATCCGGCCGGATTCTGTAACGTAGTTGGATTTCGTACGACGCCCGGCCGCGTTCCGGTCTATCCATCACCCGCTGGATCGAGCATTCTCGCGGTGGAAGGGCCGATGGCTCGCACGGTTCGAGACGCCGCCTTCCTCCTTTCTATACTCGCCGGACCCGATCCGAGAGCACCAATCTCGCTAGATGAGCCCGGCTTGACCTTCTTAAAACCTCTCGAGCGGGACTTCAGAGGGACACGAATCGCCTGGAGCCGCAACCTGGGGCGATACCCGGTCCAGCCGGTTGTTAATGAAGTGTGCGACAGAGCCCGGTCGGTTTTTGCGGAGCTCGGGTGTGATGTGGAAGACAATGAGCCGGATCTCCGCGATGCCGACGAGATCTTTCAAGTTCTTCGAGCGTGGTCGTACGCACAAACAAGGGGCGCCGACCTCAACCAGCATCGTGATCTGCTCAAAGATACCGTTGTTTGGAATATCGAGGAGGGATTGAGGCTCAGTAGCCTCGATGCGGAACGCGCTGAGGCAAACCGCATCAAGCTCTGCCGGCGCGTCGCGCAGTTTATGGGACGCTATGAGTTTCTCGTCCTGCCCGTGTCCCAGGTTGCGCCCTTTCCAGTTGAGGTGGATTGGGTCAGGGAAATCTGCGGCGTCGAAATGGAAACCTACATAGATTGGATGGCGACCTGTTACGCGATAACGGTGACCGGATTGCCGGCGATCTCAGTCCCGTGCGGCTTCACCGAGAGCGGGCTTCCAATTGGCCTTCAAATCGTCGGGCGTCACCGGCGGGAATTCGACGTCTTACAGCTGGCATTTGCTTTTGAGCAAGCGACTCAGTATGGAAGGTCGCGTCCGTCTATTGCGATGTAGCGGGCTCCTCGGTAATTCGATGCTCTGACAACTCAAACCTAACCTATGAGGGCGCCGGGGAGCGGGGAGTTAGCGCTCATGTCGCCCGGGAGCCAAGTGCTGGGCGATACTTGGATCCAAGGTAAGTGGTGATTCGGGCGGCGAACTTGGGCAAGACAAAACAAACAACCCGGCGGCGATCTGCGGTGAAGCCGGTCACCTGGGATACGGTGCGGCGGCTCGCTCTCGCCTTGCCCGGGGTTGAGGAAGGAACGTCATATGGTACGCCAGCCTTCAAGGTCAAAGGAAAGTTGCTCGCTAGATTTCATCAGGACGGCGAGTCCCTGGTAGTCAAAATCGAATATGCAGCGCGTGAAGTCCTGATGGGGGCAAAACCTGAGACCTTCTACATCACGGACCACTATAGATGTTGGCCGTGGATACTTGTGCGCATCGCGAGTGTTGATCTCGAAGACTTACGTGGGCTGCTCGAAGAGGCGTGGCGAAGCAGCGTACCCAGAGCGCTGGTAGCCGCCTGGGAGGCGCGCACCGAAACAAAAAAGAGTTCGTAACACCGCATTGAGGCAGTTCAGAGTACAAGCTTTAGCTTGCCTGAATCGCGATCGTGTAAGAGACCGGAGCAAGCTAAAGCTTGTACTGAACGTCAAATCCTCAGAAGGAGCGCAACTATGGGTACAAAAGATCCGCGTGTGGATGCCTATATTGCCAGGTCCGCGGACTTCGCAAAGCCGATCTTGACTCATTTGAGAAAATTGATTCACGACCATTGCCCGTCAGTGGACGAGACAATGAAGTGGAGCTTTCCGCACTTCACATATAAGGGGCCCGCAGACCGGATCCCGCGAATACTCTGCAGCATGGCTTCATTCAAACAGCACTGCGCATTTGGTTTTTGGTATGCTGCCGGTGAATCCGCGAATCGCGAGGCAATGGGTCAGTACGGCAGGATCACGAGTCTCGCAGACTTGCCAAAGGAAAGAGATCTGGTTCGCCAAATCAAGCAGGCGATCAAAGTCCACGACGGCGGCGTCAAGCCTCGAGCTCCCAAAAGGCCTCGGGAAACAAAGGAACTGGACGTCCCCGATTATTTGATGGCCGCACTCAAGAAAAACAAGAAGGCACTGGCGACGTTCCAGGGATTCAACTACAGCAACAAGAAGGAATACGTCGAGTGGCTAACTGAGGCGAAGACCGAGGAGACTACGAATGAAGCGGCTCGGGACGTGCGATCGAATGGATGGCTGAGGGCAAGGTCAGAAACTGGAAATACCTCAAGTGCTGACACATCGAAGGCACCCGGTCCGACAAACTTCAGTTTGTCGTCCGCCTCCGAGAAGAACTCGGCCCGCCAAACTTCAGTTTGTCGTCGTACCAGCGATTTCGACAAACTGAAGTTTGTCGGACATCCGGCACGGCCACAAAAGGGCGCAGCTTGCATTCCAATGATCGCTTTGATAGCCTCCGAAGCTGGTCAGGTAGTTGGCCGGCATCACTCGTGCGGAAGAGCCAAAAGGTGAACTGCACGGACTCAATGAACTTGCATTAATGAGGTATCACGATGCTGGCTAGTGACATTTCCGAAGCTCTTACCTTTGATGACGTTTCTCTCGTTCCCGCGCGCAGCAGCATTCTTCCAACTGACACCGACACCACGACCCGCTTCACGCGCAACATCCCGCTCAACATTCCGGTCTCGTCCGCGGCGATGGACACGGTCACCGAGTCGCATCTGGCGATCGCAATCGCGCAACAAGGTGGTATAGGGGTGGTTCACAAGAATCTTTCGATCGAGGACCAGCGCGACGAAGTCGACAAAGTAAAACGAAGCGAGTCCGGAATGATCGTCGATCCGGTTACGATGACGCCCGACCATCCAATCTCCGACGCGGTCGAGGTGATGGAGCGATACCGGATCTCCGGTGTGCCGATCGTCGAGGAAAACGGTCATCTGGTGGGTATTCTCACTAATCGCGATCTGCGGTTCGAGACGCGGCTCGACTTACCGATCCGCGAGGCAATGACGAAAGACAACCTGATCACCGTTCCCGTCGGGACCACACTCAACGAAGCCAAGGCGATCCTTCAAAGGCATCGGGTCGAAAAGCTGCTGGTGGTCGACGACAACTACAGACTGAAGGGCTTGATTACCGTCAAGGACATTCAAAAGGCGATCAGGTATCCGCTCGCGGCCAAGGACGACCTCGGTCGTTTGCGCGTTGGCGCCGGCATCGGCGCAACCGGTGATTTTATGGAGCGCGCCGAGGAGCTGGTTCGCGCTCGCGTCGATGCACTAGTGATCGACACGGCTCACGGACACACCGACATCGTGATCGCCGCCTCCAAAAAGATAAAGAGCCGTTTTCCGGAAGTCGATCTGGTAGCGGGTAACATTGCTACCTCCGAAGCAACCCGCGACCTGATAGCTGCCGGCGTCGACGCGGTGAAAACCGGTATGGGTCCCGGATCGATCTGCACGACTCGGGTAGTGAGCGGGGCCGGCGTCCCGCAGATCACCGCAATACTCGAGTGTTCGCGGGCCGCCCGAGGGACCGGAGTGCCCGTAATCGCTGACGGCGGCATCAAGTACTCGGGCGATATTAGCAAAGCCATCGCGGCCGGCGCCGACTCGGTGATGATCGGATCGCTGTTCGCGGGCACCGATGAAAGCCCTGGCGAGATAATTCTGTTTCAGGGCCGCTCGTTCAAGGGCTATCGCGGGATGGGTTCGCTGTCAGCGATGAAAGACGGCAGCCGAGACCGCTACGGCCAGGCGAGCGAGTCCCAGATGTCCAAGCTCGTGCCCGAGGGCATAGAAGGACGAGTTCCACACAAGGGCCCCCTCTCCTCGCTTGTCCATCAACTGGTCGGAGGACTGCGGGCCGGAATGGGCTACTGCGGCTGCGGGACGATTGCCGAGCTTCACGAGAGGGCGCGATTTATTCGAGTCACATCGGCCGGTTTGCGAGAGAGCCACGTTCACGACGTGATCATCACCAAAGAGGCGCCTAATTACCGGATCGAATGAAAACGTGACTCTCTATGACTCTCGACGTAAGGAAAACCTGGAACGCCTGCGGTGAGGCCTTCGATCGATTCACTTCCGCGACCGATTCGTTCGCCGACAACGTAGAACGCCCGGCCATCGAACGGATGATCGGAGACGTTGCGGGCGAGCGCGCCCTCGACATGGGTTGCGGTTCGGGGCCGTACTCGATTTGGCTCGCGGAACGTGGCGCCATCGTATCAGGGATGGACCTCTCGCAGACCATGATCTCGCTCGCGCAAGAAAGAGCGCTCGCACGGAACTTACGGGCGGAGTTTCGAGTCGCCGACATTCGCGATTCGCTGCCCTTTGGCGAGGCTGAGTTCGATTTGGTAATCACCGCCACAGCACTGCATTACGTGGAGAATCTCGACTCGACGATGAAAGAGGTGGCCCGCATCCTGAAGCCGGAGGGGCGGCTGATCGCGAGCGTACTGCACCCCATGTCGACGGCCCTCTTTCCGCTAGCCGGCTCCGAGAACATGGAGGGGCCGGACCCCTGGGAAGGTTGGTATTTCGGCTCACCAATCAGAAGCATCGAGACCCCCTGGCTGGCGTTCGGCGACGTTTCCACCGAGGGCCGGCGCATCCTCTGTCACCATCACACAATCGCTGACTACTTCAGCTCCGTATCATCCGCCAATCTTACGATAACCGGCCTCTCGGAGCCTTCCCCGCCCCCGGAGTTTGCCGACTTGAATCTGGCGCGCTTCGATCAGGCGATGCGCGTGCCTGTATTCCTGATCTTCAAAGCCCAGCACCTCAAATAGACTGCTCCCCTTCTCCCTTTCTCCCTTTCTCCCTTTCTCCCCTTCTCCCCTTCTCCCCTTCTCCCTTTCTCCCCTTCTCCCCTTCCCCCCTCCCTCGACTGCAACCCTCTCCATCTGTCCGCAAAATCCTGCACCGCCGCAAAGCTTGCTCGCTATAGAATCACGCTCCTAGAATAGTTACGTACACGGAATGAGCGGCATGGCAGTTGCAATAACGCAACATCGGCGCGTGATGAATGAACCACAAACGAGCAACAATAATTCATAATCCAATGTCGGGCCGGTCCGGACGCCGGGTCGAAGATGTGGGCAGGATGATCGAGCTGCTGCGAGATCGCGGAGTCGACGCCAGGGCGCACGCCACGGCAGGGGCTGATGATGCAACCAGGCTCGCCGCGGAAGCCGTCGCCGAGGGCGTGAACATCATCGTCAGCTACGGCGGCGATGGAACGTTGAACGAAGTCGTTCAGGGCATGGCCGAGAGCCAAACCGCGCTCGCAGTGTGGCCGGGCGGCACCTCAAATGTGGTAGCACGTGATTTAGGTGTTCCGTTCGAGATCGAGGAACTGGCCAATATGATCGCCTCCGGGACAACTCGACGGATCGCTCTCGGGCTAGCGACGGCTGGTTCCGAATTCAGGGTTCCGAGTACCGCAATTGAGAACGGCAGCAGGAACCGGGAACCCGGAACCCGGAACCAGGAACGATATTTCTTAATGATGGCGGGCATCGGACTTGACGCATCGATCGCCCGCAGCGTTAACAAGAAGCTCAAACGGAGAACCGGCGAGTTCGCCTACTGGTTGGCGGGCTTAAAGCACTTCTTTATGTGGCGCGCGGAACCGTTCACCATCGAGGTGGACGGTCGCGGATACCAGGCAGCCTTTGCACTGGTCGGAAACGGCAAGGGCTATGGCGGAGGGATGATGATGACCCCCGGTGCAAACCTTGAGGAGCCCTGGTTTGAAATCTACATTCTTCCGCCGCTAAAGAATAACTTCGCCTACCTGCGGGCTCTTGGCGCGTGCATGCGTGGCAAACCGGAGGTGGCCGGAGTAACTCTGGTCAAGGGCAAGCACATCAAAACAAATTCGACGCACGAGCCGTGGGTTGAAGCCGACGGCGAGATCATCGGCCCCCTGCCGATGACCTTTGACATCGTGCCCGAGGCCCTTTCGATAATCATTCCGCCGGAAGGCCGACTCTAGTTTGCGTAACGGGTATGGTTCTGCAGTAGGAAGGAGTTTCCACAATGAGTGCAGCGCTGATTTGCTTCTCAATGGCCGGACTATTGATCTGGAATTCAATCGCCTCCCCGAGCGTGGTCACAACGCCGTCGGTCCTGGTTTCGAAGCAGTCATCGCCCCCACGGGTCTCCACCAGTACGGATAACCCCACAAGCATTTCCGAGTTCGACCGGTTGAGGATCGAAGGCTTCAACGCGGTGTATAACATCGACTATAAGACTGCGCGTGAGCGTTTTCTTCAGATGACCCGGCTCGCGCCAGACCATCCAGCCGGCTATGTCTATCTCGCAAACAACCTCTGGCTCGAGACCCTGTACCAGGGCCGCAGGCTGACGACATCCGTTTACACCGGTGGTTCGTTTTACGCGCAGGACAAGGACGAGGACGAGGTCGATCCGAAACGTGATCGTGAGTTCAACGACTTTGTCAGGCAAGCGCTTGCGGCCGCGCGCTCGCGATTGGTGAAAAACCCCGCAGACGTTGACGCGCTTTACTACAAAGCGTCCGCGCTGGGGATCCGCGCTGCTTACGCGACGACGGTAAAGCGCAGCTTTACCCGATCTATTGGCGATGCGAACGAGTCGATCAAGATTCAGCGGCAGGTGATCAAACTCGACCCCAATTACATCGACGCGTACCTGAGCATCGGCCTCTACGAATATGTGATAGACAGCCTGCCCGCGGGTTTTAGGTTCCTGGCTCGACTTGCGGGGCTGAAGGGCTCGAAGGAAAAAGGAATCGAGCATCTGGAGAGCGTGATCAGCCAAGGAAAGTATGGGGCGGACGACGCGCGAGTCGTGCTGCTTGGCATCTACAGCAAGGAGAATCAGCTCGACCGTGCCCTCGAAATAATCAGCTACATGGCAAAGCAATACCCTCGAAACTACCTCTTCGGGGTTGAGCGCGCATCGATGCTCTACAGGACAAGGCACGCCGTAGAAGGAGCTATTGCGTTTGGTGACTTGTTGAAGGACGAACGCGTGGCGGGCGAGGCCGCCGATCTTGTGAACTTTCAGTGGGGCGAGACCCTTGGAGGCAGGCAAGACTACGCCGGTGCTATCGCTCGGTATAAGGAAGTTCAACTTTGGCCGAAATCCGAGGCATCGCTGGTCTCCCTGGCACACCTTCATGCAGGCGAGGCATTGGACGCGCTCGGAAAACGCGACGAGGCGATGGCCGAGTATCAGGTGGTCCTGAAGCGCGAGAACGTATTCGACTCACACAAGCTGGCTACGCAGTACGTAAAGAAGCCCTATGTTGTGGCAAAGAGTTGATGGGTGGCGTCAGGCGGCAACGAGATCAAGCCAGTCTACAACGGGATATGGCGAACGAGGTTCTTCCATTCGTCCTGTTCGCTGCACATAACGGCCAACTCAAGCTCATCAATCGCAGTGCTGATTGGAATTATTGGTCGGTCTCGGAATGGTTCGTTGACTGGTGTGCGGCCCACCGAGCACGAATGCGCTCGCGCAGTTGTTTGGTTGCGTTCTGCTGCCTCGGGTCTGACTCGATCTCTTGCTGCAAGGCGTCGGCCTCCGTTTCCTGCTGTCGCAGATACTCTTCGACCGACTCGCGATTCGCAAGGTAGTAAGCGATCACAGCGTATATATCCGCGAGGTCCAGGGAAGGAAAGCTTTCAGCTATTCGTTCAGCGGTTGCACCCTGCTCATAATGATAGACGACAGAATCCAGGCTCACGCGCGAGCGGCCCACGCGAATAGTGCCGAACTCGGTGGTGGTCAGCGGGACCGTAATGGTTGTTTCGACGTTGGACATTGCGATTCCATTATAGGCTACGAATCAATCGACAGGAACACGAATCCGGTTCCAGAGGCTCAAGGCTTGAGAAGACTGTTGAGCGTCTGGCCGCGCATCGCGTCGCAGCCTTTCACAGCCGGCTCTCAGACCTGAGCTTGTTCACCGGGTAGCGCTTTTTGAGCAGCCCCGATTTACTGTTGTGCTTCTCGTCTGGCTTGCAGTCTGTCCTCGAGACTCTTAATGAGCGATTCAAAGCCGCTTTTCTGCTGTTCGTTGAGCGCCTTTGCGGGAGCATCACCACAGCCTCCGCAACTTTCATCTTGACCTCAGCTTTCAACCTGTCGTTCCAGTGTTTTCCGCAGTGAGCAAAACAGTCAGCCATTCGCTGTGACCACTTCTTCTTCGATCTGAATCGAGGGCTATCCATGCTATTGCTGCGCTTGTTCAAGTTGTCGCAACGTTCACCGAGGTGAATATCACATTTAGGTTCAAGGTCCGGGTTTGACGAAGACCACCAACCAAGTTCCAAACTTTACAACAATCCCAACCGCTCCGTATACTCGTCGCTCAACACTATGAGCTCCGAGCACGAACTCGTCATCATCCTCGATTTCGGCGGACAGTACACTCAACTGATCGCCCGGAGGGTCCGCGAGCTCGGCGTTTACTCCGAGATAATCCCGTTCAACACCACAGCCGAGGCAATCCGAAGCCGAAACCCGCGAGCCATAATCCTCTCCGGAGGCCCCTCATCCGTCTATGAAGAAGGTGCGCCGCATCCCGATCGCGCCGTGGTCCAAATGGGTGTGCCGGTTCTCGGCATCTGCTACGGCGTGCAACTCATGGCTCATTTCCTGGGAGGCGAGGTAAAGCCCTCAAACAGACGCGAGTACGGCCAGGCCGAGATCTCAGTGCAATTTGAGAGTCAGCTTCTTGCAGGTCTGACCTCGCCGCTTAAAGTGTGGATGAGCCACGGCGACTATGTGAGCCGCCCGCCTGATGGGTTCACGATTACTGCTGCCACCGAAGCTGCGATCGGCGCTGTCGAAGACCCCGAGCGCAAGCTCTACGGAGTTCAGTTTCATCCCGAGGTCGCGCACACTCCGCAAGGTAAAGAGATACTTCGCAACTTTCTGGTTAATGTCTGCCATCTGCGCTGCGATTGGACGATGTCGTCATTCATTGACACAAGCGTCGAAGACATCAAGCGTCGAGTTGGCGACGGCCTGGCAGTCTGCGGGTTGTCTGGCGGAGTCGACTCATCGGTCGCTGCTGCGCTCGTCGCAAGCGCGATCGGCGATCGGCAGACCTGCATCTTCGTGAACAACGGACTGCTCCGCAAGAACGAGTTTGAAGAAGTGCTAGGCGCCTACCGCGAAATGGATCTCAACGTGATCGGCGTCGCTGCGGGCGAGCGCTTCTTGACTTCTCTTGCCGGTGTCATCGACCCCGAACGCAAACGCAAAATCATCGGGAACGAGTTCATCGAGATATTCCAGGAGGAAGCGCGAAAGCTCGGTCACGAAGACTTTCTCGTCCAGGGCACTCTCTATCCTGACGTGATCGAGTCCGTGTCGGTCAAAGGACCATCGGCGGTGATCAAGTCGCATCACAACGTAGGCGGGTTGCCCGAAAAGATGAAGCTGAAGCTGATCGAGCCTCTGCGCGAGTTGTTCAAGGACGAAGTGCGAAGGGTCGGCCGCGAGATGGGGCTACCAGAAGAGATAGTTAGCCGGCAGCCGTTCCCCGGACCCGGCCTCGCCGTTCGAATACTCGGCGAGGTAACCGCGGATCGCGTGGCATTGCTGCAGGAGGCCGACGCGATTGTCATCGAAGAGATTCGCCGCGCGGACTACTACGACAAGGTCTGGCAATCGTTCGCTGTGTTGTTACCGATATCGACCGTCGGAGTGATGGGAGATATGCGGACTTATGACAACGCGATCGCGATCCGGGCTGTCGAGTCTCTCGACGGAATGACCGCCGATTGGGCGCGGCTTCCTTATGACGTGCTCCAGCGAATTTCTTCTCGAATAGTAAGCGAGGTGCGCGGAGTCAATCGAGTGGTCTACGACATCAGCTCGAAACCGCCTTCTACTATTGAATGGGAATAGAGATGGGTTCCGGGTTTCTGGTTCAGAGTTTCTGGTTCTTCTTTCGCCTGCAGTCCATGATTGTCCGGGATCTACGCGACGTGGCGGCGTGTGGAATTGCCAACGTCTATCATCGCACTCTCCGCACCAGCCAAACAGCTTTCACCTGATGACGATCAAGCACCGTGAATTGAGCCGCGAAGTCGGGCGGTTCAACGCCGTCGCGAAGATCAACGACCGCCATCTCACCGGGCTGGATTCGCTCAGAGGAGCCAAACACCCGATACCGCGAAGATCTGGTGGCCATCATCTTGATGTCGATGTCTCGTGATCCTTCGGCTTCTAGCAGGCTGAAAACCTTCATTCGAGTCTCCCATCGCCCAACGATATTTCTTAATCTCGCAAAAAGAGCATGGAGTTCAGGCTTTAGCCTGGTCGTGCCTAAATCAGACATGGTCCTACCAGGCTAAAGCCTGAACTCCATGCACTTTTGCGCTGGATGCTCACTCGACTATCGGACCAACATTTCAACGAGCCTCGGAATGTCAGTTAAGTCATCGGTCACGAAATCGGCGAGCGTTGTCTCACCTTCTTCAATCGGTGTGACTCCCACAAATCGAATCGCATGAAAACCCGCTCGCTTTGCGCCGATGATGTCCGTCCTTTCGAGATCACCCACGTGTACCATCTCTCGGGGCTCCGCTAAAAGCGACTTCGCGGTGCGCTCGAAGACCTCGATGTGTGGCTTCGCGCGACCCGCTTCATCCGAGAATACAAGCGAATCGAACACATCGAGCAGATCGTTTTCCGCAAGCACCTGTTTCAACACCCGCCCGGGTGAGAACCCGACGTCTGAGATGATCCCAAGCCGATAGCGCTGGGCCAAACTGGCCAGTGCTTCACGCGCGCCGGCGATGAGAACCGGCGGGTGCTCGAGGATTCCCTCCTCGAACCGCGCGACAATCGTGGCGAACATCGGCCCGGAGACCGCAACATCAAGGTGGCTGAGAATGGTGCTGACACGCTCGGCTGCCGGCAGAGTCCGGTGTTCCTCTTGCCAGACACGGTGATGATTCTCGGCCTCGATCAAGCAAGCGGCCGCCAGATCAGTCTCGAGGCGAGGGCCGTGTTGAGGGAAGATCTGGGCCAGCAAACTTCGCCTTCGATTTTGATACAGCCGAAACGCTCCCGGCTGTTCAGTAAACAACGTGTGCCAAAAATCAAATGAGATCGCCTTGATAGCCAATTGCCAGCTTCCCTTCACGTCGGATTGTTTTAAGACCGCAAAGGTATTCTAATTGAACCTCAGCGAAAGAAACAGAATCGGGGGAAGGAATGAGCCGCGATCAGACCGCTCAATTCCAATCTGAGCTTGAAACAGCGATCTCGAGTTTCGGGATCGAACCGCTATCTCCGGACCAAACCCATCAACTGGTGGGGCACTACTCAATGCTCACCCGGTGGAATCGGCGACTCAATCTGACCCGAATCACTGAGCCGCGGGATGCAGCCATCCATCATTACGCGGAGTCGCTTTTTGGTGCGCGCTTCATCGCCGGCGCGCGGACGCTGCTGGACATAGGCAGCGGCCCGGGATTCCCGGGCATTCCCCTCGCGGTCGCCAGTCCCGACGTTGAAGTGACCGCTCTCGAAGCCAATCAAAAGAAATCGCTTTTCCTGAAAGAGGCAAAGGACGAACTGAGGCTCGTTAATTTGAAGGTCATAACCGCAAGGCTGGAGGAGTTCGATTGGGCCGGTTATGAGTGGCTCACGAGCCGTGCCCTCGATCGCGCGGAACTGGCCCTAAAACCGGTCATCGAGCGCCTGAGTGCGAAACAAAAGCTGATGCTCTACTGCGGACCAGATCTCGTTAAAAAGCTTGAAGGTCTGGGCCGTTACAACATCGACGCTCATTCGATCCCTCGCAGCGAAGCGCGCCTCATCGCGATTTTCTCGCCGGAAATAGGTCACGGTCCGCACTGGTTGCCGAAGATCGGATTGTTATGACCCGATTGTCTTCTTTTTTGCGTTCTTTGCGGTCCTTTGCGTCTTGTCGCGGAGAATTCTCGTCGCCAACACGCGAATAACCGCAATGAGCGCAAAGGGATCAGTGCGATGGCCTATGCCAGTCACTTCGCCGCGGCTACTTCCATCACCGACCAGTAGATGAACTCGACAAACGTACCCAGTCCCTCAACTGAAATCCTTTCATCGTTGCCGTGTATGCTTCCCCGCTCGCGGTCGCCTGCTACGCTTCCCAACCCGTACGCCTGCACGCCCTTCGCTCGGAGTTGAGCAGAGTCGGTCGCGCCGGTCAGCATCATCGGCAGGGTCACCGTGCCCGGAAACAACTTCGCCTGCGTGGTTTCGAGTGCCCGGAACATGTCTGTCTGCAGCTTCGAGGGCAGCGTCGCGGGTCGTCCGCGAACCGGAGGAGGAATCACCTCGACGGCCGGATCGTTGATCAGCTTTCGCAGCGCCTCGGCGAGAGCATCTATGTCTTCATCAGGCACTGCTCGCACGTCGAGCGTTGCCTCGGCGTCGCCGGGAATGACGTTGCTGCGGAACCCGCCCTTTATGATCGTGGGCACAATCGAGGTTCGCAGCATCGAGTTGTAGATCCCGTTGCTGGTGCGAATCTTCTCTTGAATCATTTCGGTGCTGGCCCGGTCCTCGAGATGCGAGTACAGATAAGCTTCGTCCGGGGGACTGATCTTCGCGAGCCGCGAGAAGAAAGCTCGGGTCGTTTCGTTTAAGCGCATCGGCACCTGCCAGTTCCCAACTCTCGCCACCGCGGCCGCAAGATGTGTGATGGCGTTATCCAATCGCGGAACGGAGCCGTGCCCGCTTGTACCTTTCGCAACCAGTTTGAATCCGCGCGGCACTTTCTCGGTGGTTGCGATGCCGACGTACTTTACTTTGCCGTCGGGCGCGTAGATCATCCCTCCTTCGTTGAGCGCGTATTCGCATTCGATCTTGTCCCAGTGCTGCTGGACCATGAACTCGATTCCTACGCTTGACGTGCCCTCTTCGCCCGCCTCCGCAAGGAAGACGACATCGCGATCGAGCGGGACTTTCAGCCGATGCAGGAGCAGAAACACTTCCAGACATGCGCTCGTCATACCTTTGTCGTCAGACGAGCCACGTCCGTAGAGATAACCGTCCTTAATAACGCCGGAGAATGGATCGACCGTCCATTTTTCCCGCTCCACGCCGACGACGTCGATGTGACCCATCAGCAGAATAGGCTTCTTCTTACCGGCGCCCTTGAGTCGGGCAACGATGTTGCCTCGTCCCGCTTCCATCTCGAAGATCTCGGACGCGATACCCTCACGATCCAGAATCGCTTTCAGGTATTCGGCTCCTTTGGTTTCGTTACCGGGCGGGTTGCTGGTGTCGATGCGCACAAAGCCCGAGAGAATCTTGATAACCTCGTCGCGAGCCGCGGCGAAGTCCGGTTCGACAGGTTTGTCAAAAACGCGGCCGAGCACGCCTGGTGCCAGCAGCGCAAGCACCGTACCCAGAGCCGGTATGATTCGGACCGATCGTTGACGCATTATTTTCCTCTCCGTGACCCGTTAGAGTTCGCAGTTCGGCCTTCGGCTTAAGTTCGTTGGGTAAAATACATCTTCAGATCGCTGTGATTCCATCGCGTTAAACCCGGAAGCAAATTGAAGCTTGACCTCTGAACCACGACGTCCAGTGCATCTAAAAAGCGAGCCGTAGCTTAACAACGGGTCGCAGAAAGCCTCAAGCGATCAAAGTGTCGTTCTGATAGGCCACGATCGGTCAAAAGAAATCAACGCCGCGGTGGGTTAGGGTCAAACTGAGAGTCGCTCTAACCGATTGGAGCATAGTCATTCGGTAAGTGTGTAATGCGGACTCATTTGAGGCAGTTCGCTCGTTGGCACGCGCGGTGCACACAGATAAGCCGGAAGCTTGAGACGCCTGTTGGTGTTCTCTTGGGGCCACCGTACGCAGCGCCGGATGAAACGCGCGTGCGATGTTGAAGCCCACTCGCGATTCGGGCCGCACTGCCGAAACGCGGATGGCGTCAGCGAATTGCACGTGCGACTAAAAACCGAGTCAGAACCCTCTCTACGGCTTCTGGCGCTGGCGTATGGTGGCCCGCTTTCCTTCTAATACGCCGATCCTTCTAGCGTTCTATCTTTGTCAATCCATCCATGTATGGCCGGAGCGCCTCCGGGATTGCCACAGAACCATCCGCCTGTTGGTAGTTCTCGATCAACGCGAGCCAGAGTCGTCCAATCGCCAGCCCCGATCCGTTCAGCGTGTGTGCGAATTCCGGCTTCGACTTCTGTTCGCGCTTGAATCGAATCGATGCGCGCCGGGCCTGAAACGCTTCGCAGTTCGAACACGATGAGATCTCGCGATACGTGTTCTGGCTGGGCAGCCACACCTCGATGTCATAGGTCTTCGCCGACGAGAAACCCAGGTCGCCGGTTGCCAATGCGACTCTGCGATAGGGAAGGCCGAGTTCTTCGAGCACCACTTCGGCATCGTGCGTCAACGACTCCAGTTGATCGTAGGAATCCTCGGGCCTGGTGATCTTCACCAACTCGACTTTGTCGAACTGATGCTGGCGAATCAACCCGCGAGTGTCTTTGCCGTAGCTGCCTGCTTCCGATCTGAAGCACGGCGTATACGCAGCCATCTTGATTGGCAAGAGCGCGCCGTCAAGGATCTCGTTTGCGTAGATGTTCGTTAGCGGCACTTCCGCCGTCGGTATCAAATACAGCCCTCGCTCGTCGGTTAGCTTGAACAGATCGGCTTCGAATTTGGGAAGCTGACCGGTGCCGAACAACGTGTTCGCGGTTACGATGAGCGGGGGCAAAACCTCTTCGTAACCGTGCCGCTTCGTCTGCACCTCGAGACAGAAGTTGATCAGCGCGCGTTCGAGTCGCGCGCCCAAACCTTTCAGAATCGCAAAGCGGGCACCCGACATCTTCGCCGCCCGTTCGAGATCCAATATCCCGAGCGCTGTGCCCAGATCGACGTGGTCTCGAGGCTCGAAGTCAAAGACCCGAGGCGTGCCCCATCGCAGAACTTCCTGATTGGCCGATTCATCGGGTCCAACCGGCACGCTGTCGTGTGGAACGTTTGGCATTCCAATCATAAGGTTGTTCAATTCATCCTTGATCGGGTCCAGCGCGGCTTCGCGTTCTGCGATCTCCTCACCGATTTTTCTAACTGCCTGCCGGCGGGATTCCGCGTCCTCGGTCTTCCCGGCCTTCATCAGTGCGCCTATTTCCTGGCTCTCACGATTTCGCACGGCTTTCAATTCATCAATCCTGCGAATATGCGATCGCCGTTCAGTTTCCAGTCGGCTAAAGCGATCCAGCACCGCAGTCGGAAACCGGCGCGTCTTTAGTTTCCTCACTACCAGATCATAGTTGTCGCGTACAAAATTAATGTCGAGCATCATAGTCACCTATCGTGTCTAAAAGAAGACGAGAGCGTAAGCCGGGCTTCATTGGGGTGTCAACCGACGTCAACCCAAGCCTGAGCGTGGAACACTGGGAAAGCCGTTGAGCGTTCAGCTTCGGTTACGCAGCCGGCGCAGCATTTCGCTGCAACTGTGGCGTGATGAGATTAGGGCAGGTGATGAGATCGCTCCGAAAAAGACAACGTAGAGGATGAACTTCAGCCAGCGGGTGCCGCCCAGATCGATTCCCATCGTCAGTATCGCACCGATGATCGAAGCTCCGAGGATGCCGACGATGTTGACAACAAGCCTTTTCGTGTTATCCATAACGAACCGTCCAAAACAAACCTGAGAGATTTTAGCATGGAGTTTGCTGGATGCAAGCGGCGGATCTGCTCTGCACGACCGGCAGTCCGTTAATTTGAATGTCCGACAGAACTTCAGTTTGTCGATCCCGCCGGCAGGACGACAAACTAAGTTTTGTCTGGCATTCAAATTAGGCTCTACTGAACGACTGGAGTAGCTTGCGGCACTCCGGTCTCGCCGCTTAGCATAGGGCATATGCGGGTCCCAGCAGAAGAAATACCCCTCGAGCCCGGATTCGCTATGCGCGAGCACGAGGTCACCGTGGCAGAGGGTAACGTGCGCATCGCGACGCTTGTGTGCGAACCGCTCGAGCAGGCAGGCTTCATTAACGCCTTCAGCACGAGGCTCGGGGGCGTGAGTCCGCTACCCTCGAATGCTCTTAGTCTCGCGGGCTTTAAAGGTGACGAAACAGAAAATGTCGCTGAAAATCGCCGCCGCTTCCTGAAGGCAATCGGGGCCGAACACGCCCGAGTGGTTACAGCGCGGCAAACGCATTCGATCGAGCGATGCACAATCGAATCGGAGGACCAGGTGCAAGGGCCTCAACCTGAATGCGACGCGATGATCACCCGCCGGTCGGATGTGTTGCTCGCGGTTCAGACCGCCGACTGCTTGCCGGTGCTGATCGGGGATCAAAAGAGCGGCACGATCGCAGCGATTCATGCGGGATGGCGTGGCACGGCCGGGCGCATCACCGAACGCGCGGTCGCGGACCTGATGCTTGCTCACGGCGTGAATCCCCGCGACTGTATCGCTGCGCTGGGGCCCGCCGCCTGCGCGGAGTGCTACGAAGTTGGAGAAGATGTGATCGGCCGATACAAGAAGGAGTTCGGCTATTGGCGGAAGCTCATCGTGAACTTCAAAGATAACGGTAAGGCGCATTTGGACATTCGCGCGGCTAACGTTCAGCAACTCCTCTTTTGCGGCTTCGACGAAGACTGCATACACGTGGCCGATTACTGTACCATGCACCAGAATGAACTCTTTTTCTCGTATCGAAGAGAGGCCGGGGGACAACCCTCGAGGGTTGGGCGGTCGTTGTCGGTCATCGGCAGGGTCAGCTCGTAGTGTCCGACAAACTTCAGTTTGTCGAGCACCACCGGAGTTGGTGGTGCACCACCAGAGTTGGCGGGGCACCACCGGAGTTGGCGGGGCACCAACGGAGTTGGCGGACCAGGGTTTGGACATTTCCCCGAAGGGGATCCGTCTACCAGCCCAGGGTTGCCGTACTCGGCTACCCTGGGAAAGAGGGCGGCGAGTTCGCAAACCCCAACGGGGTTGCGCCCGGGCCTCACGTCGAAACCGCATGAACTCAATAATCGAGAACGATGCGAGACAAACTCATCCCGAGTTGTCCGCGGGGAAGCTTGGTCACAACCCCGGTGGGGTTGGGTAACTCGCTCGTCGCATTTCCCAGGATAGCCGAGTACGGCAACCCTGGGCTGGAAGCAGGATCCCCTTCGGGGAAATGTCCAGACTCTAGCGACAAAGTGAAGTTTGTCGGACTCTCACACAAGGCGGAGACTATCAATGGAAGAAACAATACTGATCGGTAGAGGACGTGAGCTCACAACGATACTTCGCAGTCAATGGGAAGCGCAGTTGAGTATGGTGCCCCAGTCTATGAAGACAAGGCTCAGTTTCATGACCCGCCGACATCACCTTGTCCGGTACTTTGTCGTAAGAAATCTTCCACGCAGCGGAGGTCCGCTTCCTCCGGAGCCGATCGCGGCGAAGCTGAAGCTTCCGCTGCACCGTGTGAACACAATCCTCGCCAAGCTTGAACAGAGGCTCTTTTTCCTGGTGCGAGACGCTCGCGGACACGTTTCCTGGGCCTATCCGGTGACCGCTGAAAAGACGCGCCATCACTTATCGTTTAGTAGTGGCGAACAGATCTACGCGGCTTGAGCGGAAGACGCGATTGCGGCGCCCTTCGTGCAAGGGCGTTTACGAAGAAAGCGGCTGTCGGTGGAAATAAGAACTGAGTGCGGACACTGCGCTCGCCCTATGCGTCTAATAGTGGGTAGTGATTTAACGCATCAAGTCGTCGTAGGAAGCAAGGGGCCTTTTGTGTTTGAGCCTCAGCTGGATTGGGCGACATTCACCGAACCCAACATCACACGCGCCTACTGCGCAAACTCGCTGTTTTACTGCTCAGAAGAACACGCGAGACAATACCGCGAGCACCGGGACCAGATAGATGGGGTGTATCTGACGCTGGACCAAAGTGCTTTTTCGACGCGGATCGCTCAGGGCGCGTTGTTCGCTTTTTAGACTACTAGCCCGGAGCGAAGTATCCACGTCGATGCCGAACGGTCAGGTCGCCGTGATTCTTCACCTTAACCTGAATTGTTCGGAACGAGCCGTCCTTGGCGGCATTCGCAGGGGTGTAGGCGAGGATGTACTGTGAACGCAGATCCTCGTCTATCTGAGCGTAGGCCTTGTCGAGGTCCTCTTCGTTCCTCGGGAAGAACGCGCGCCCACCGGTCTCGGACGCAATCTTCTTGAGGGTTCCAGAGTCAACACCCATCGGTCCGCCAATCCCGATCGAATAGACTATGATCTCGCTGCGCCAGGTTCGCTCGATGGCCTCGCGCATTTTCACGCTGCTCGATGTGTCCGCGCCATCGGTGACCAGTATGATTACCCGGCGGCCTGCCTCTCGTCTCAACAAGTCGGATGACACCGAGTAGATCGAATCATACATCGCGGTCGAGCCAACTCCCGAGTTGTTGATCGGCGGTGTGCCGCCTCTGCGCCCCATCGTTGCCGATTGAGCCGGAAGCCGCACATCGTCGAGCGCGCGATAGAGCTTCTCGACATCCGAGGTCAGGTCTTGCACCAGCACTGATTCGTGCTCGAAGGTCACGACCGCAGCCATGTCTTTGCGGGGTCGAAGCACCCGTCGAAAGAACCGTTGCCCAGCCGATCTTTCTTCAGGCAGCGTATATTCCTGGCTGCCCGATATGTCGATCAGCATGGCGATTGTGATCGGCAGATCAGTTTGACGTTCGAAGGAAAAGACCTCCTGCCCCTTGTTGTCTTCAAATACCTCAATGTCCTCTTTCGACAGATCGTTTATGTAGCGATTCTTTTTGTCGGTGACATTGAAGGGAACGGTGACCAGCTGGGTGCCAAGCTTTACCACCTGGTCGTCCTGGTTGCCCTCTTGCTCTGCGGGTTTCTTGTCCTTGGAGTTCGGTTTGGACTGTTGAGTCTGAGCGACACTTAGGGATACCGAGAGAAAAACCAGAGCTGAGACTATTGCTGTAACAAATTTGGTTCTCACTGACTTCATTTCTTCACTTCTTCCGTAGCCGCGTAATAGCCGCGGCGATGAATAATGCGCGCGTCGGGCCGCGCGTTAACTCGCACTTCGACGCGTCTGAACCGCCCGTCGTGCTTAGCATTCGAAGGCGAATATGCGACCAGATACTGGCTGCGCATCTCGGCTTCTATCTGGCGAAAGTCCTGGAGTAAATCGTCGGCGCCGCGGGGAAAGTAAGCTCGCCCGCCGGTCTCCTCGCCAAGGCGCCTCAAAACATCTTCGCGCACGCCTTCGAATCTGAACCGGTCGCCTATGCCTATCGAGTAAATAATGACGCCGGCTCGCCACGCGCGATCGATCGCCTCATCCAGCTTTCGGCTGCTCGCATTGTCGACTCCATCCGTAAGCAGGATGATTGCGCGTCGGGTAACCTGTTCATCCGTGGTGCCTCTTCGAATCTCGTCACGTGCCAGCACCTCATCCGCGGTTATGTAGATCGCGTCGTAGAGCGCGGTTGCCTGATGCCGGGTGGTTGACGAACCCAGGCGGCGAGAATATTGAATCTCATCAAACGCGCGGTTCAAACTGTCGGTTCGCGATGAAAGCCCCTGGACCAATTCGACATCATCTTGAAACGTGAGTATCGCGGCGGAATCTCTGCCCGGCCGGATAATCGAGCGCAGGAACTCACCCGCGGCGATCTTCTCCTGAGGAAAGGTGTATTCCTGGCTGCCTGAAAGATCCATAAGTATGGCTATGTTGATAGGCAGAGTGGTTTCGCGCTTGAAGGTGAACACCTGCTGAGGCTGGCCGTCCTCCAGAAGAAGGATCTCGTCCTGTCGAATGTCGCTGATGACGCGATTATTGCGATCGACGGCAGTGAACAGGACGTTGACGAGGTCCGTGCCCAGCCGAACCGCTTCGTCGCCTGATACTACTTCCTCGTCTTTGTTCTTGTCCTGGTCCTTCGGATCGGGCCTGGACGATTGTGAGCTCCGCACGGGGGGCTGAGGTACCGGCTTAGGTCGTTGTGCGAAGGTCACGCAGGCAAGCATCACCATTGCGATCAGAGCGGCGCTGACTTTCATTGATGACATATCTCCATCCTCAATCCGCGCTTCTCAATACACGTAGCCTTGTTTGTGATACAAGTGCCCGTCGGCGCCAACCAGCTTAACTTTTATCTCACGCTTCTTGTCCGCCCTGGCCTGATTTGTCGGGGTGTAAAAGAGAACGTATTCCTGTCTCAAGTCTTGCGCAATCTGGGTGAACGACCGGAACAGCTCGATCTTTTGCGACGGAAGGAATATCTGGCCTCCGGTTTCCTCGCACAGCCTCCGGAGTTCCTTGTCGTCGGCGCTTTCAACCATGCCGGAGTCCACGCCTCTGAAGTTTTTGGTGCTTATTCCGAATATGGTCACGTCGTAGCGCTGGGACAGCTCAATTGCGTCTCTCAAGGTGTGTTCGCTAGCCGTGTCCTCGCCGTCCGACAGTATCACAATGATCCGACGCGCGTCGGAGCCTTGAAGGTTGGCCATCTTCTCTTCGATCACCCGATAGACACCGTCGTACAGTTTGGTATAACCGCCGGCTTTAAGCTTCCGGAGCTTGTCAATGAGCACCTCCTGATTGTCGGTGAAGTCCTGGTGCAGCTCCACATCCGAATCGAACGAGGCCAGCAGGATCTTATCCTTCCTGCGATACGTCGAAACGGTCGCAATAAAGTCTTCGCCTGCCTCTTTCTCAAACGGGAGCTTGAGCTTTACACTGTTGCTTGTATCAATCAGCAGTCCGATAGAAAGCGGGAGTTGGCTCGGCGCGATGAACTTCTCGATTGTCTGACGCTTGCCGTCTTCATACACCTCGAAGTTGTTTTGAGTCAGACCCGGCACAAACTTCTTGTCTTGCTTAGCCGAGACCGGCAGGCGCACTTCCAGGACGCCGATCTTTTGCGGAGGATCATCGCGCTGCTGAGGCTGCGGTTTCTTCTCGATCGGGGTTGTCGGGGGCTTCTGCGCAAACGTTGTAGCCCCAACAAACAGACAGAGAGCCAGGATTGAGAGTGCGGGCGATGGGGATCGGGTCATTTGCTACGGAGAACCTCCGACGGGTCTGATGCACGGGATCTGGATTAGCGATGTTAGTCGAGGAAAAATTATAGTGGACAAATGGCTTGCGTCACAACTCAGGAACGCCGGGACGAATCAAAAATCGACCGGAGGGGACTTTCCACAGAAAAGCGAGCGCGTCATCAGGCCCGCGCTCGCTTCAGTGCTCTGGTTTTCGGAAACCTAACTTGACTCGTTAAAGACCAGAGACTTCTTCTTCCAGGTGATCTTCTCCAAAACCCTCGAATGTTCACTCAGGGCCTTTGTTTCAACAGCGCCGTTGTAGTCGCTCGACCCGAGGACAAGCGTGGCAGAGGCGGTCGCGACGGTCTTGGATCCCTTCGTGAAAGTGACCTGCACTTTGGGTCCACTGCCGGCCCATTCCAGTTTGTAGGTGCCCGCTTCGAGCAGTGTGCCTTTGACCATGACCGGTTCATTGAACGTCACATGTTCAGAATCCGTGTCATTTGCCACCGCTTTTTGGGTGAAGATGCCCGATAGCGCCAGGACAAGGCACAATAGCAGCGGCGCTACCGTAAGTCTCGCTTTCATATTTCAACCTCCTTGAAACTCAACCATTCCAAGTCGCACATGTAAATGTCAACATTGTGCAGACCTTTAGAACCCCTTGATTAAGCAAACACGGTTCCACACGAAAACGCCAACCACTCGGTCCGTACCCGCAGTTGCGAGCGAGGCTCTATCGACCATGCGGACAGAATGTCTCACTACGAAACACAATTGTATCTTCACAGGACGATATCGAGATGAACGCGATATCGGAGATGAGTGGGGCCAGACTCGAACTACCGACACCGATCTGGTTCATCCCGAAAATGTTGCCCAGAACCGGGTCAGTCATTCTCAACGGACTATCGCAAGGAACGCCGCCAGCTCCACCGGCAGCGGCGCGGCGAAGTCGAGCCGCTCGCCCGAACGCGGATGATTGAACGCAAGCTCCGCTGAATGCAAGAACTGACGCCCAAGCGACTGCACCGCGCGCTTGATCGCTCCGTTGCCAATTGAATTCTCGCGGCCACTCCCATAGGTCGAGTCGGCAACAACCGGATGACCGATGTGCGCCAGGTGAACTCGAATCTGATGGGTGCGACCGGTCTTGATTTGGACCTTGAGTAATGTGAAATCCAGATAGCGCTCGGATACTTCGAACAACGTATGAGCGGTGCGCCCCGCGCCTCCTCGCAGCACCCCCATGCGTGTGCGGTTGTGCAGACTGCGTCCAATACGAGCGTCTATGTCGCCTCGCTCCTCGGACACCCTGCCATAGACCAGCGCTGTGTACATTTTGAAGACTTGCCGGTCGCGAAACTGATCGGATAATCGCTCGTGCGCGACGTCGTTCTTTGCGACCACCAGCAACCCCGATGTGTTCTTGTCGAGACGATGAACGATGCCGGGCCGGGTGCGCCCAGCCGTGCCCGACAGCTCATTGAAGTGATAAACAAGCGCGTGAGCCAGGGTGCCCGTCTCGATTCCTGCACCGGGGTGGACGACCATCCCTGCTGGTTTGTTCACGACTACCAGATCGTCGTCTTCATATACGATCTGCAGTTGAATCGCTTCAGGAATCAGTTCGACAGGCGGCGGCTCGGGCAGATCGATTTCTATCTTGTCGCCTTCACGCAATCGATAGCTGGGCTTCGACACGTGTTCATTTACCAGGATATCGCCGTCAACGATGGCGCGTTGAACTCGGGTGCGGCTTATCTCACTGAGATGGGATGCGAGAAATGAATCGAGACGCAGACCTGCCGCGTCGACGCTAACGTTTAGCAGTTGATACTCAACACTCACGATAAAGCGGGTAGGGCTGTGAGCGATTTAGGGGCCGTCCTGCGAGTTCTTACGAGGTCTGAGCTGCGACATCGTGACTATGAGCCGTCCCCCGACTGGACCGCCGCCAATAATACACCGTCATGGCGAGACCGAGCACGAACATGACCACCGCGATGAACTGAGAAGTTGAGAGTCCCAACACCTGACCCCGATCATCATCGCGCCAGAATTCTATAGTAAAACGTACGACCCCATAGATCATCAGGTATGAGTATATTATTTGGCCCTCGAACGCGCGACGCTTACGCAGCCACATCAAAAAGCCAAAGATCGCGAGGTTAGCCGCCGCCTCGATCAGTTGAGTCGGGATGAGGGCGGAATCAATCGGCACCCCGGTCAGTTCGCTCGCTTTCGCGGTGAAATGGACGCCTATCCACGAAGTGGTCGGCTTGCCCCAGCAACACCCCGCCGAAAAACACCCAAGCCTGCCAATCGAATGCCCGAGCGCAACCCCAGGTGCAAACGCGTCGGAGGTCTTACGCCACGGCAAATGCCATTTGCGCATCAGGATCACACTCACCAGAAGCGCGACCAGAAAGCCGCCGTAGAACACCCCACCGGAACGCCACAGATCGAAAGAAAAGATTCGCCGCCAGTCACCTCGGTACTCGCTCCACTCGGTGATCACCATCAGTACCTTTGACCCGATGAGCGAGGACGCGAGAATGTAAAGTCCAAGGTCGTAGATCCGATCTTTTGGCAACCCGTCGCGCGCAGCGAGGTTTGCTATCAGCCACAACGCCAGGATAAAGCCGATCGCGAGCAGCACGCCGTAGGTCGCTATTGGTATTCCGAGTCCCGGGATTCTGAATAGTTCTGGAAACATCGTGATTTGTTACTCTGTTATGTCCGTAACGGTCCTTCCAATTACAATTGACAAATGACCAGTGACAAAATGGTAAATCAGCTACGGAGCCTCAACATTCGGAGCCTCTGTGGAGTCTAAAATCTGCGGCCGTTCCGGTTGTGGCGCCATGAACAACTCGATCGCCATCAACGCCGCGCCAATGGTTATTGCAGTGTCGGCGATGTTGAAAACCGGCCATCGATAGTCCCTGTAATAAAGCAGGATGAAATCTATGACACGGCCCAATCGAACACGATCGATCAGGTTGCCGCATATTCCCGCCGCGAGCAGAGCAAGCGACCACAACAGCAGGGTGTTCGCAATCGGGGTCCGTCTCATGTAGTACACAACGACGGTTATCGCGGCCACGGAAACCGCTACCAGCAGCCATTTCAGGTTACCGCTGTTGAGCATACCAAAGGCGATCCCCGGATTCTCGGTGTAGCTGAACTTGAAAAAGCCCCGGATGATGTCAATCTCATCACCCTCCCGAAGCTTCACTGAAACCCAGTACTTGGTGATCTGATCAAGCGACATCACCAGCGTGGCGATAAGCAAATACCAGACTTTCAGTGTGCTGGTCTTGGTGGCTACTACTTCTGAGCTCATCAACTTTTGCTCCTGCCTCCTTGTTGCAGCCTCTTAAGGATGAGTGTTCGGGTCGTCAACTGCAAGGCCCTCGGTGAACGCAGCTGAGTTTCAGGGACCGATCAGAGTCCCCATCCCTCCTCCAACTGGCGAATGCAACGCTCGTCGACTTCCGGAACACGCGCGTCTCGTCCGACCGTGTCGGACCAATTCCAGCAACGCTCGCACTTCTTGCCTTCGGCATGCTCAACCCTGACTCCGAGTGCAGGCGACTCGCCTTCTCTTATCGAGACTGAAGATACGATAAAGATCGACGGCAAATCTTTCTCATATTTCTTCAGCAACCTATGTTGCTCAGCTTGAGCCTCAATTATTACTTTGGCATCGAGCGAGGCGCCTATTATCTTAAGACCACGCATTCGCTCAAGTTCTTGCTGCACCAACCATCGAATGTGCAACAATCCCCCTGCCCCCAGCTCCCATTCTCTAAGTAACTCGTCGTCGCCCGCCTGCGCCGCGCCATCCTGAAACTCGGCCAGGTGCACCGAAGGATGGCGCTCTCCAGGCAGAGCCTCCCAAATCTCATCTGCGGTGAAGCACAGAATCGGCGCGAGGAGACGGGTGAACGCATCCACGATCCGGTACAGCGCCGTTTGCGCGCTTCGACGACCAACAGACTTGGGCGCAAAGGTATACAACCGATCTTTCAAGATGTCGATGTACACGTTTGAAAGCGTGACGGTCGCGTAGTTGTAAAGCGCATGGTACACAGTCGTGTAGTCGAACCGCTTATACGAGTCGACTGCCCCGCGGGTAACCTCGCGGGTGACAGCGAGTGCCCAGCGGTCGATCTCCCACATATCGCCGTCGGCCACCCGATCGCTTGCCGGATCGAAATCCGAGATGTTTCCAAGCGCATATCGCGCCGTGTTGCGAAGCTTGCGATAAGCGTCAACCATGCGATTCAGGATCTCAGGCGAAACTCGCACATCCTCCTGATAGTCCGATGACGCAACCCACAGCCGCAGTATCTCCGCGCCCTGCTTGCTGACAACCTCGTCCGAAGGCATCGCATTGCCGGCAGACTTGTGCATCGCCTTACCATCGCCGTCCACCGTCCAACCGTGAGTGATCACTGTGTTATAGGGAGCCTGATCACGAGCGGCAAGGCCAACCATCAGCGACGAGTTGAACCACCCGCGGTATTGATCGGGGCCCTCGATGTAGACGTCCGCAGGCCAGGGCAAATTCCGCTCGGCCACCAGAACCGCCATAGATGACGAACCCGAGTCGAACCACACGTCCAGGATATCCGTCTCTTTGGTGAAGGCTGAACCCGCGCAATTCGGGCACGTGTAGCCCTCGGGTAGCAAGTATTCCGCCTCGCGCGCGTACCACGCGTCGGCAGTCTCTTTGGCGAATATGGACGAGACGTGATCGATCACCTTCTCATCGGCGATCGTTTCGCCACACCCCGCGCAGTAGAACGCAGGGATTGGCACACCCCAGACCCGCTGCCGAGATACGCACCAGTCAGGCCGCCCCTTGAGCATATTTCGCATTCGGTCGCGGCCCCAGCCGGGAATCCAGTTGACCCGTTCGACTTCCCGAAGCGCGGCCGCTCGCAGGCTGCTGCCATCGTCCGTTGCTCGGTCCATCGAAATGAACCATTGAGGCGTTGCGCGAAAGATCACCGGGTTGTGGCAACGCCAGCAGTGCGGATAGCGATGACGATACTGTTCGGTGAACACCAGCGCTCCGGTTCCTCGCAGGAACTCCACGATCTGGTCATTGGCCTCGAACACCGATTGCCCGGCGAAACCCTCAACCTCGCTGGAGAATCGCCCGGCGTTATCGACGGGGCAATAGACTTCAGCGCCTTTCATCTGTCCGCCCAGCACACCCGCTTCGCGAAGCTGATCGTAGACCGCTGCAAGCTCCTCGCGATACTGCTGGCCTATGACAAAGTCGTCGTGCCCGTGACCAGGAGCGGTGTGAACGCATCCGGTTCCGGCTTTGCCGGTGCCTTTCTTTTGCGCGAACGCTACATCGATTTCAGTTTCTGCGTCGGCCTCACCGCCGAGCGTCACGTGTTCGCCGACCATCAACAACGACGGCCGGTCGATCCACGCGTGACGCGCTTGCAGACCATCGAGCGCCGACCCTGGGAATATCGCGACTATACGCGCCGGCGCGAGTCCGCATTTTTCGGCCACCGCTTCCACCAGATCCTTCGCGACAATAAAGATCTCGTCGCCGACGTCGACCGCAGCGTAGTCGAAGTTCGGATTAACCGCTATGCCAAGGTTAGCCGGTAGCGTCCAGGGTGTAGTCGTCCAGATCAAAACGGAAACCGGCTTATTCTGACCACCGGTCACCGCCCACCGACCCTCGCCTTTCCGGTCAAGCTCACTCACCTGGTCTTCGGGTAGCGGAAATTTGACGTAGATCGACGGGCTCGTGTGCTCCTTGTACTCGACCTCGGCTTCAGCCAGCGCGGTCTGATCGTGTATGCACCAGTAGACAGGCCGCGCCCCCTTGTAGACGTAGCCTCGGCCCACAAAGCGCCCGAACAGTCGGGCGGTCTCGGCCTCGTACGCGTTGGACATCGTGAGGTAAGGATCATCCCACTCGCCCAGCACTCCCAGTCGTTGAAAGTCACGGGTCTGCCGTTTTAGGGCCTGAGCAGCGTGCTCGCGGCATGCCTTTCGAATCGACACCGGACTCATCCGGGATTTCTTAGCGCCGAGCTTCTTGTCAACAAAAAGCTCGATCGGCAAGCCATGACAATCGTAGCCCGGCACGTATGGCGCGTGGTAGCCCATCATCGAGTGCGATTTGACGATGAAGTCCTTGAGGATCTTGTTCATCGCCGTGCCGATATGAATATCGGCATTAGCGTAAGGCGGCCCGTCGTGAAGCAGGAACACAGGACGCCCGGCTCGCGCTCGGCAAATCTGGTGGTAGAGATCCATCTGCTGCCAGCGAGCAAGCCTCTCCGGCTCGCGCTGAGTGAGATTTGCCTTTTGCGCGAAGCCGGTCTTTGGGAGGTTGACTGTTGCCTTCAGATCGAAGGGCGGTTTATTTTCCATTTCTGTTTTCCATTTCCAACTTTTGTTTTCTATATCCCATTTCAAACCACGGCGTTTGTCGGTGATCCGTTAATCCCACATCGCAAGTCTCAAGTCCCAATTAGCAAATCACAAATTGCAAAGCACCTGGCTCCTTACAAAAGGAAACCAGGTGCTGTTGGCAATAAATTGTCAGCTCCCGTGAAACAGGCCCCTGGAGCCCGTTTCAAGGAGCCCTCAAATGAATAGTTCTTCGTCTTGATACGCCTGGTCGATCGGCTTCCGGTGGCGGCCAAACAACGTCTCCAGTATGCGCCGCAACCCGACAAGCATTGCCGACAGCTCGCGCATCGGCTGTAGAACCGTGACTTGCACTTCTCGGGTTGTATCTTCAAAGCGGTCCTGAGTTCGCACAAGCAAACCATCCAGTTCATTAACCTGCCGTTGTATCGCCGTCGCAGTATGATCGAGTGTGTGCGAGATCTGTTCAGCCTGATGCTGAGCGAGCCTCGATATCTCCTGCGACGAAGCCGAGACAGCGGCGGCGACCGCGCGCGTTTCAACTGTCACCTTGTCAAAAGCATCCCTGGCTTGATTGCTGATCTTCTCGACGGACTCTTTGACTGTGCTAATAGTCCCCTGGACCTGGTCCATCAGGGGGCCCGCTTTGGCGATCACGGGCTCTACTTTAGTCTGAAGCACTCCTACAATTTCGGTCAGTCGCTTAATCGCGCCATACATGAACACGAACATCGCCGTCTGCACGATGAAGCACAGAACAATGACTACCGCCGCCACCGTCATGGCTATGTAGAAGTTGGTCTGATCCACGAACTCTCCTTGCTGACCACGACACCGGCTCAACCTGGGAGCGCAGGCATCCGTGCCTGCCTCGTTTCGTAAACACCTACTCGATTCAACTCGCAGAATGCCTGACGGTAGGGACGCCCGCGTACCCAGGAATTGAGCGGCTACCTCGCGCGCGATTAGCCTACGCTTCTTCGCCCTCACCGGCAACGCCTGCCTTGCGCTTTTCTTCGCGGTAGGCCTGCTTGCCCGCTTCAATCGCCGCTGCGATTTGTTCTTTCTGGCGTCCGGCAACTTCCGTGACTGTCTCAGCGCCTGCTACGACTTTTTCGCGCGCAGTTCCATAGGCTTCAGTCACCCTGCCTGCGGCGGTCCCGTACGCCTCGGAGACACGACCGGCGGCCGCCCCGTAGGCTTCGGACGCCTTGCCGGCGGCGGTACCGTACATCTCACTCGCCCGACCGCCAAGCACACGTGCCTGTTCGCCCGCAGCATCGACGCCCCGCTTTGTGTAGTCGGCGATATCACCGCGCAGCTCTTTACCGGCCTTCGGAGCAAACAACAACGCCAACGTCGCCCCAATTCCCGCGCCAATCAGTAAAAACGTCAATTTTTCGGCTGCTCCAGATCCATCATTCTCTGCCATCGCTATCCTCCATCTAAAGTAAATTTGTTTCTTTTGTTTTTAGTCCACACCCGATTTAACCGTTTCAATATATCACTTCAATTTGACCCTAACAAGACAGGGCGTTTGAGATCGGAGCCTCGCAGGCTGCCGAAAAAGCGAAGAGCTGCGAGAATTCAGGTGCAATCCCACCAACTCAGTTGGTAGGATTTGCCGCTCCGAGCTAAACAGCAAAGCTCAAATCGTAAATGTTGGTGGGCAACTGCGATCGTGTCAGCTCAGCGTTCAAATCGGGTGGTTCGATTCGTACAGTAAAGCCTGTTGGGGGTCGCATTAGCTACATAAACACGGTGTATGCCCGGAGCGAGATGACCCTTGACCAGGGCGACATGATTGCCGCGAGTATGCCCCTGCATAAAGCCTTCCTCGGCGGCCGCACTGTTGACAAGCACTTCTACTTCGCGTCCGATCCATTCCCGGTTTTGTTCCAGAGATATCTCTTTCGACAGGTCGATCAGCCGCGTGAGCCGCTCGACCTTCACTCGGCGCTCCATATCATCGAAATGTATCGCAGCAGGGGTGCCTTCTCGTTCCGAGTAGATGAACATGTAGGCCATATCGTAGCGGACCTCGCGGTATAGCGACAGAGTCTCCTCGAACTCTTCTTCGGTTTCGCCGGGAAAGCCCACAATGAAGTCGGTCGAGATCGTGGCGTCGGGCAGAATGTCGCGCACCTTGTGCACCCGATCGAGGTAGAACTCGCGCGTGTACTCTCGAGCCATTCGCTTGAGGGCGCGGTTCGATCCCGATTGAACGGGCAGATGGATGAACCGGCACACCGAAGGGGTATCGGCAATCGCCTCGATTGTATCGTCGTCAAAGTTCACCGGGTGCGAGGTTATGAACCTGACTCGCGGGATTCCGATGCGGCCCACCATTCTCAACAATTCCGCAAACGATGGATAGCCTGGCAGCCTGGTTCGTCGCGAGCCGGTGCCGTCAACCAGGCCATACGAGTTGACGTTCTGGCCCAACAGGCTCACTTCGATGACGCCGGCTTCTTTCAACGCTCGGGCTTCGTTGATGATGTCTTCAGCGGGTCGCGACACTTCGGGACCTCGGGTGGCCGGCACGATACAGTAGGTGCATCGATGATTGCAGCCCCGCATGATTGTGAGGTGCGCCGAAAGCTCTCCGGCTGGAGGAGGCGGGGAATAGAACTTCAGCTCGCGCTTGAACTCGAATGATTGAAACTTGCCGCGCTCGATTGCGGGAACGATTTCGGTTATGGCTCCCGGACCGAGCATGATGTCTACCCGAAACCTGCGGCCCATGCGCTGACCCTCTGGCAACTGCGCCAGGCAGCCCATCAAGGCGATGGTAAGGTGTTTGCGTTTACTCCGTTCCTTGCGCAGTTCGCCGAGCAGCGTCTGAACCTTCTCCACTGGCTTGCCCCGCACGGCGCAGGTGTTTACGAGCACGAGATCGGCTTCGTGGAAGCTGTCGACAAAGGAATATCCTATACCGGCAAGCTCCGATTGGATAGCGTGCGTGTCGTACTCGTTCATCTGACAGCCGAATGTGACTATATGTGCTCGCATGATTGTGAGGCGTTCCTCTATTCAACCTCTTCGAGGGGTAGTCTCTGTTTCCCGTGGCGGACGGTTAGTATCGAGACCTAAGACAGCGGCGCCTCGACCCTGTTGAGTTATGACAACGGGCCGTTTGGTGCGTCGTACTTGCTGAACGAGCGAAGCGGCCTTGGCGCGAAACTCTGAGATTGGTTTCACATCTAAGATGACCCTTTGCATCGGCGAACCTCCCGGATCTTTATAAGAATTCAAGGTACAAGAAAACGTCCAGAATATCGTCCCACGCGGCTTTGAATCGCAATTTGAGTTTCATTTTGGCAACCAGGCAATCGCCTCTTCTCCCGACAGCGCCTCAATCTCGCCGCGCAATTTATGCATCAGGTCGAGCCTCGGCTTCGTTTGCGCACATCCGTTCGCTTGCCAGTGCGCTGTCAGGCGATCGGCCATCGAGGACCCGCGGCCAGTTGTGCTCGCTCTTGCGGCGGCAGCGTGAGTATCTGATCAAGGAGTTCAGTGCCACGAGCCGACATTTCCGCGGTTCCCCGTTCTCGGCGGAGATTATACCAGACGTTTTTGGTTACAAGCGGCTGCAACTCCCAACACTAACGGATGCTGTCCCTGTCGTAAGAGGCATTGGCGGCCGATCGATGCGTGATCTACCAGGCCGGCCGGGCCCGCTTGATTTTCGGAAGTGGTAGGAAGTCCGCGCACCCACTACAAACGAACCACTTTCAGCAGATCGAGAGTCTGCATCTAGAGAGAACGCGCGCCAGCTACAATGCGAAACCCGAAGTAGTTGAAGCGAGCGTCAGGCGAAGCGTTGACCCGATACGTCGAACGGCAGTCGACGGCAAAGCTCATCCACGAGCCGCCGCGCAGCACCCGCAGACTTGCGTCGCCACCTGTCTCCCACGAGCTTCCATCCGCCGGCGCCCGGTTGTAGCTTTCGTGCCAGTAGTCCATGCACCACTCCCAGACGTTTCCGTGCATATCGTATAACCCAAATGCGTTTGGGTACCCCAAACTGCCAACCGTCGTGGTTTTCTGTCGATACGCTCCCCGTGCCACTGAGCCATAAGGGTAATAGCCATTGTAATTCACCAGCTCGGGTGTGATCGTGTCACCGAGGTAGAAGGCGGTACCCGTCCCTCCCCGACAAGCGTATTCCCACTCTGCTTCTGTAGGCAGGCGATAGGCCCTCCCTGTTGCTCGGGACAATCGCCCGCAGAACTCAATGGCGTCCTCCCATGAGACTCCCTCAACCGGGAGGTTATCGCCTTTGAACGTCGACGGATCGACAACCAGGTCTCGATTTACCTTTGGCAACCGCGATACGGCACGCCACTGTGCCTGCGTAACTTCGTACTTGCCCATGTAAAATGACGGGACACTAACGCTGTGCTGGGGAACCGATAATCGAGAATACTTCGACGCATCCTGTGGACTTCTTCCGATTCGCTCATACACATTCCTGATCTGGTCAGTTTCCGAATCAGTGTTTCCCATCAAGAACGTCCCACCCGGGATCTCGACCAGCGCCAGGTCAATCCCATTGACTTGTTCATCACAAAACCGCGATTGCCCTTTTCGTCGATCTGTTATCGACCCCTTCGAATTCACAGTCACGATCTCAAACTCGAAGCTATGCAACGGAAGTCCACCAACCCCTGGTTTGGGCTCCTTTGTGATTGGTTCAGGATTCAGTTTTGATCGCGCCGCCTCCAGAGCCTTTATCCGGTTTCTGGCAAGACCCGCAAACGTCCCGTTCGGATACTTCGCCAGATACTCCTTGAAATCGCCAACGTCCGAGCTATTCCTGGTCGAATTCCAGAACTCCAATTCAATAGCCGCCGGATCGACTGGCGCAACGGTTGTCGTCGCGTGCGCCGCGTTCCCTGGCACCGAGATCACCAGCTCATCTGCCTTGTAGCCTCCAACAGTCGCATAGGGCCGCTGCGATTTCTCCTGACCCATGTCCAGATGCACGCGCTTGGGTACCTGCTCCTGCAAGTACTTCACCAACCCTCCGAGCGTCACCTCACCCTTGTCGTTAGCCGCGCCGCCCTTCAACCCTTCAACCAGTGCCCACGTAAAGTAGCCTTGCTTCTTCTCTTTGTACTCATATGCCACGTGCCCCACATCGGTCGCGTACAACGTCGCGAATGCCGTGACCTCTTTGTTGCGAACATCGAAATTAAATCGCTGCGCGAAGCTGTCGGTTAATCGGTTTTCCTCTGCTCCACGCCCGGTTGGATCGTTCCGGCACGCATCAAGAATGATCAGTACTTGCTTCACTCCGGTCTGGCGAATCCACTCGCGCACCGTGTCTACGGCAACACCCGTCGATTCGAGCAACGCGATGCTCCCTCCGATTCGCGCGTCACTCGGACACAGAAATCCACGCCCTTCCCGCTCAACTCCGTGACCGGCAAACGAGACGACCAGCAACCCGTCTTCGGGAACGATGCCTCGAAGATTCGACAGGTATTGGAGGATATTGCCGCGATTGGGTTGCCTCTGCTGCGGTTGGTCCGAAGCAAGCAGGATCACTTGATCGGCAGGAAATCCGGCATATCGCACCAACGCATCGGCAAGCGCCTTCGCGTCGTTGCCGGCGCCCGAAAGCCGGTTGATCTGTTCGTCCTGATACTCATCCACGCCGATCACCAATGCGAAGCGTTTTGATTTGGCCGGGAGTTCCTTGACCTGCTGAACTACGAGCGCCCGGTTTTCTTGTTGTCTCCGCGCTTCGACTCGAACAGAAATGGGAAGTAGGACGAGTGCGCCAAGGATCGTAGAGGTCACGATGGTACGTGAGGTAGAGTGTAACGGCATGATACGTCCTCCAGCGTGAAGAGCGCTGGTTCCAACCATTCGCGCTCCACTTACCGTATGACAACCGGCCGGATTGACCTGAACCCTGAAGAAACGATTGCTTCGGAAATTTTATACTACATACGGTATGAGGCGAACAAACTGATGCCTTTTCGGAATCATTGGCTGTTGCATGGCGGAGAGATATGTGAACAATGTCAGCGTTATGAATGCCTACAAAGATGACCTGGCCTATATTCACGATGTCGGGTTCGGCGACTACCCCAGGAACTCCGCGCCGGGGCTCCTCGACATACTGCATCAAGCCGGCATCACGACTGGTGTAGTGGTCGACCTGGGCTGCGGGAGCGGGCTATGGGCTCGGGAACTCGCGGACGCGGGTTACGATGTTCTCGGAATAGACATTTCCGCTCCGATGATCGCGATTGCGCGCCGACGCGTACCCCGAGCGGAATTCCATATCGGATCATTGTTGAAAGCAAAACTGCCGGAGTGCGCGGCAATCACGTCGCTTGGGGAGTGCTTCAACTATCTGTTCGACAAGAGCAACAGCGTCAGCCAGCTCCGCCGCCTGTTTCGTCGCGTCTATCACGCTTTGAAACCGGGCGGGCTGCTGATATTCGATATCGCGGAACCGGGACGAGGAAAAGGTCCACGTCAGAAACACATGCAGGGTGCGGATTGGGCCGTTCTAGTCGAGGTCGATGAGGACACCCGCACCAATCGGCTTACGCGGCGAATTACATCATTTCGAAAAGTCGGCGAGCTCTACACACGCGATGAAGAAGTTCACCGGCTGCAGCTCTACAGTCGATCTGAAGTCGCGAAGGAACTACGCGAAGTGGGTTTTAGGGTGCGGTTTGTTCGCGCCTACGGTAATCAACCAATGATCAAGGGCTGCGTTGGGTTCGTCGCGCGTAAGCCAAAGCAGGCTCGAAACTCACCATCAAGTCTGAGATGTCGCACTTGACCACCACCCCGCGTGCCTGGGGTGCGCTGCTCGCCGAATGTGATCATCAACCCGCCTTCTACAATCACGTGCTCGATGCCAACCGGATACTGCTTCGAGTCGTCAAACGTAGCGCGGTCGATCACCGTCTGAGGATCAAACACAACTACGTTGGCTCGAGCTCCCTGTTCAATACGGCCATACCCCTCAAGCCGAAAGGTCTCAGCCGCCAGCCCGCTCATCTTGCGCACCGCCTCTTCGAGCGTCAATACGTTCAGCTCGCGCACGTAACGGCCAAGGATCCGAGGATAGGTTCCATATGCGCGCGGGTGAGGCTTGCCCCCAAGCAACCCATCGGTGCAGACGTTTACATACGGCTCGCGCATGATCTTCTGAACAACGTCTTCTGACTGGCTGAACGAAATCATCCCGACACCCATGCGCTCTCCGGCAAGCAGATCAAGCGCGAACTCGACAGCCGCCTCTTCGCTCACGCCGTTGCTCTCCTGGTTTGCGAGTGCTGCCGCCTCCGCCAGGTTCTTGCCGACAAACTCCGGACGACGGCCCGACGGAACATCGGAGACGATGATGCCTTCGGGGCCTGACCATTTCCAGAAGTTGTCCCACTCCGAACGAGAACCGTCGAGCATCGCGTCGCGCAAACGCCCGCGCTCCTCAGGGCTTGTCAAACGCTCGAGCGTAGCTTCGACTCCGCCAGCGTGGGCCCACGGCGGGAGTATCGCGCCCAGCATCGTCGAGCCCGCGATGTACGGATACTGATCGGCAGTCAAGCGCATGCCTTCAACCCGAGCGATGCGAACCATCTCGAGCACCCCGTCGATCACCGGCCAGTTCTCACGCCCTGCAACTTTGAAATGCGATATGTGAACTCGCACACCTGAACGCTTGCCGATCTCGATCATCTCGGCTACTGCGTCTTCCAGGTAGTCGCTCTCGCTGCGCATATGCGCAACGAAAACTCCGTCGAACTCGGCGATCGCTTTGCACAACTCGATCAACTCGGCGGTGTCCGAGAAACAACAGGGCGGGTAGATCAACCCGGTCGACATCCCCAGCGCGCCTTCACGCATCGATTGACGAATCAGATCCTGCATTGCGATAATCTCGGACCGAAGTCGCGCGCCGGTCCTCCATTCCCATCGCGTTCAAGCGAACCGCCCCATGCGGAATCAAATAGGTGCAATCGAGCGACGGCTTCGAGCGCTCCACTGCCGCAAGATACTCGCCGACCGACTCCCAATCCCATTCGCGGTCAAGCCTTCCAAGCAAACCCGCGAGCGAGCGCTCCATCTGTGGCCGGTCAGCCTCGCGAATAGGCGCGACTGAAATCCCGTCCTGGCCAAAGACTTCGAGGGTGATTCCCTGTCGAACCTTCATCGGCAGCGCAGGCTCGGTGAGTACTCGCAGATCCGAATGGCTGTGGGTATCGATAAAACCGGGCGCGATGATCAGACCCGCGCAGTCGAGTTCACTTGGCGAGCCTTCAAGAGAGCCCGGGGCGTCTACGGCGAGAATCCTGTTGCCCAGGATCGCTATGTCGCCTTCGAATCCTGCGCGACCGGTGCCGTCAATAATCAGGCCTCTCTTAAGAATCAGATCCGGTGTCTTATTCATTTCACTTGCTCGCTACCGCGCAAAGCTCGAGCGCGTTGCCATCCGGATCGGCAAAGTACAGCGAAGACGCTCCCATCCACTGATGAAAGACCGGACCCTCGACCTCGACGCCACGCTCGCGGAGGAGGTTCGCGGCGCGCTCGATGTCTGCCTCGTTGATTGTGAATGCGAAATGCTGCAACGGCCATTCGCCTTTGTCTTCCTGAAGGACAACCATTCCGTTGTCACCGCCCGCGCGGAGGAACAGCCAGTTGCGTTTCTCGTCTCGAATGCCGACTTCAAGATCGAGCACCTCGCGATAAAACGGCTCAGACTTGGCCAGGTCCTTCACCCGAATCGCGACCTCGTACACACCGCGTATTGGTAACATATCCTCGCTCCTTGCACAGAGTCCTCAACTCAGACATGCAAACACGGTTAACGGAACTCCGTTTTCCTTGCTCGCCACGGCACCGATTGTATAATGCCGGAGTCAATTTCGCGAAAAGGAACTCATCGATGATGACGACACATCGCCTCGCGCTCTACCTCCAGGACAAACACCCGCTTCGAGAAGCCATCGACTATGTTCGTTATGCGGAATCGCGAGGTTTCGAAGCGGTGTGGCAGGCCGAATCGAGACTCGTCCGCGACGCGATCGTTCCAATGGCCGCCTACGCCGCGACAACCGAGCGATAAAGATCGGCTCGGGAGTCATCAACAACTGGACCCGCAACGCGGCTTTGATCGCGGCGACTTTTTCAACGCTGGACGATCTCGCGCCGGGCCGGGCCATGTGCGGTCTCGGCGTGTGGTGGGAACCGCTAGCGACAAAAGTCGGTGTCAACCGGCGTAAACCGCTTCTTGCGATGCGCGAGACGGTCGATGTTGTGCGCCGCTTGCTCGCGATGGAAAAGGTCACCTTCAAAGGCGAGTTCGTTCAGGTCGAGGACATCGAGATCGACATCGTACACGGCGACCGCTCGCCTAAGAAGCGTCCCGATCTACATCGGCGCTACCGGGATGAAGATGATGGAGCTCTCGGGAGAGATCGCCGACGGAGTGCTGCTCAACTATCTCGTCTCGCCCGCCTACAATCGTGAAGCGATGGAGCACCTTCGCATCGGCGCCGATCGCTCAGGCCGAAGCGTCGAACAGATCGATCGGCCTCAACTGATCGTTTGTTCGCTCGGCACAGATCGTTCGCGAGCCTTGGACAACGCTCGCGAGCTTGTTACCCAGTACCTCGGCCAGCAACCGCACATCATGAAAGCGAGCGGAGTGAGTCAGGACTTGCTCGATGAGATCGGCAGCGTGTTGACCTGGCCTGCCGAGGAGCACCAGATCCGCGAAGCGATGAAACTCGTTCCTGATGAGGTCGTTCAGCTCATCACGGCATCGGGCACTCCCGATGAGTGCCGTGCGAAGGTGCAGGAATACATCGACGCAGGCTGCACTTGTCCGGTACTTTATCCGCTGGGCGACGACGTTCGAGCGATGATTGACGCTTTTTGTTGAGACTCTCCGCTCCTCTGCGTTCCTGAGCACTCTGCGGTTAGCAAGAGATCAAGGAAATTCTCAGCGCAAAGACGCGAAGGACCGCTAAGCACGCAGAGCTCCGAAGGATGCTTCCGTACCGCAGAGGGTGCTGAGCAACATGGGATGAGACAGGATTAGGTTGGAACCATGAGCGTGAGAACAGTCACAGCCACGAGATATGTAACCCCGCTGCGCGAGGGTGGATCGCTTCCCGCGATTATCGAGGCCGATGACGATGGAATGTATGTGCTGAAGTTCCGCGGCGCCGGTCAGGGGCCAAAGGCACTAATCGCGGAGCTGGTGGCTGGAGAGATAGGTCGCGCGTTAGGGCTACCGGTGCCTGAGATTGTCTTTGTCGAACTCGACGCCGAACTCGCCCGCACCGAGCCCGACCCCGAGATCCAGGATCTGATCCGCGCAAGTGCCGGTCTAAATCTTGCGCTCGACTACCTGCCCGGTTCGGTGACTTATGATCCGGTTGCCGAGAAGCTCGAAGCTGATCTCGCATCGAGGGTGGTGTGGTTCGATGCCTATCGTGACCAATGTTGACCGCACGCCGCGCAATGCGAACATACTCATGTGGCACAGGCGGCTCTGGCTGATTGATCATGGTGCCGCCCTTTACTTTCACCACACGTGGACCAACTATATCGAGCGAAGTCGCGCCGATTTCCCGATGATAAAGGATCACGTTTTACTGCCGTCGGCCTCCGTCGCCGCTCTTCGCGACGCGGACTCGAAGATGACCGAATTGCTCACACCAGAAGTCATTCACGGTATTGTAAGACTCATCCCGGATGCCTGGTTGATCGCAGAGTCTCAAGTCGGAGAGGGAGGGTTTGCCGGACCGGGCGAATATCGGGATGCTTACAATGAGTATTTGCTGAGCCGGCTCGAACCGCCGCACGTTTTTCTGGAGGAGGCGATCCGTGTGCGATCACTATCCCTATGATTACGCCGTCTTTCGCGTAGTTCCGCGAGTCGAACGTGAAGAGTTCGTAAACGTCGGAGTGATAGTATCCTGCCCGGCCCAAGATTTCCTCGATGCCCGCATTGAACTGGATGAGCAGCGGCTCGCAGCGCTTGATTCAACACTTGATGTCGAATCGATCCGGGCTCACCTGGCGAGCATCCCGGCTATTTGTGCCGGCGGGCCGCAGGCCGGGCCAATTGGCCAGCTGTCACAAAGGGAGCGCTTCTACTGGTTGGTGGCGCCCAGAAGCACGACGATTCAGACATCCCCTGTGCACACAGGTTCCTGTAAGGATCCAGGCCAGGTTCTTGAACATCTGCTCAACACGATGGTGCGCCCGCCGGCAAATCCCGAATAACCATTTCTCGCAAAGGAGCCGATACGCGATGACGGTGATCGACAAACTGGCTACGTCGCTGAACCGAAGAGACGAGGGGCCGAACGTTGACCTCGCGGCGACTATAGCTCACAACGCTGATCACAGTGCGATCCGGGAACTCGTACAGAACCTCAATCACAAGAACAAGGGGATACGACACGATTGCATAAAGGTGCTGTACGAAGCCGGTGAACGAAACCCAAAACTCATTGCGTGCTATTGGAACGAGTTTGGGGCGCTACTGGAGAGTAAGGACAACCGTCTGCAATGGGGCGCAATGACCGCTCTCGATACAATCGCGCTCGAGGAGCCGGCAAAACTCTACAAAATGCTACCGAAGATTCTTGATGTCGCAGACAAAGGATCTGTCATCTCGCGAGACCACGCAGTCGGAATACTGATCAAGCTTGCTTCAGTAAAGCTGTTTCACAAGGCCTGTTCTTCATTGCTCCTCGAGCAATTGGCGAAGTGTCCAAACAATCAGTTTCCGATGTACATCGAGAACTCGCTTGGCATCATCAACGGGGAAAACAGAGCGCGATTCCGGGACATCGCGACTGCAAGAATCGACCGATTGGACAAGGAGTCGCAAAAGAAACGAGTGCGAAAGGCATCGAAGAGGATTGGCTGAATGGCGCAATGGCGACTGCACCGTTAAACTCTTCAAGATGTTGAAGACGCATCCGTACAAGAAAGTGTTAGCCGCGCTGCTGCCCATAAGTTTGATATGGGTATTCGTGGCTTGCATTTCGATTTGCGCACGAGAAAGCACGGAAGGACACTCAAATCGGCAGCTTACTCAGCAAATGAACGTAGGCGATTCGTCGGATTGCACGGGCTGTCCGGTAACCGCCTTCCCAAAGGCGAGAATTCCAGCCCGCGCTCCACACGCCTTCGATACTCAAACGCCCGCTGTCGTCCCGTCCCTGAGCTTTCGGGTCGATCCCCTGGACAACCGTGTTGCGTTGGTCACTCTGCAAGGCCGGCGCCCCTGCGCAGAACCGCCGCTCGAACGCCTTAACGCGCTTCGCATTTAACAGACCTCCTCCGAAGTCCCGATTTCACAATCCTCGCACACCAGCCGAGCTGTTTCATCGGATTGTGCCGTCTTGTTCACCTTCGCTTCACAGGGGGTCATATACACAATGAGATGCGTCTTCCTAATTCTTGCGGTCTTCTTAATCGGGCAAGTTGGGCTCGCACAGAACACCTTTAGGGCCACGATCAAGAACGAGCAAAATAACCAACCGGTCGCGGGCGCCAGTGTATCGGTTAAGGGCACTTCACTTGCCGGAACAACCGACGCGAACGGCAAGGTCGAGCTGACCAACATTCCCGAAGGCGAGTGCACCATCGAAGTCTCTTCGCCGGGCTATGAAACCAGGTTCCTCAAGCTCAGCTTTCCGCTCGCAGACCAGAACGAACAACTGGTCCTCATCAAGATCAACAATGATCTCGGCGAAGTGACTATCACCTCGACAACGCGAATCAGCCGCGAGATTGACGACGTGCCGACGCGCATCGAAGCGATCAATGAAGAAGAAGTGGATGAGAAGATCAATATGCGCCCGGCTAACGTCTCGATGGTGCTGAACGAGAGCACGGGAATCAAAGTCCAGCAGACCTCCGCCACTTCCAATACCCAGAGCGTTCGCATTCAGGGGCTCGATGGCAGATACACGCAGATTCTAAAGGATGGATTTCCCGCCTTTGGTGGATTCTCAGGCAGCTTGAGCGTTCTGGATATTCCACCGCTGGATCTAAAACAAGTCGAAATCATCAAAGGTCCCTCGGCAACTTTTTACGGCGGCGGCGCCATTGCCGGCGTTGTTAACTTCATCAGCAAAGAGCCGCGTGAGAAGCGCGTGACATCGATGATCTTCAATCAAACGACGGCGCTGGGGACAGACTTCTCTTTGTTCGCCTCGCAAAAGTTCATGCGCTTCGGGTACACGTTTCTCGGTTCGGTCAATTATCAAAAAGAGTACGACGTTGATGATGACGATTTCACCGAGTTGCCCAGAACACAGTCGTTCAACCTGAACCCACGCCTGTTCTTTTATCTCGATGATAAGACTCGTCTCGTCATCGGGAACTCTATGTCCCACCAGAAACGCGAAGGCGGCGACGTTTTCGTTATTCGTGGCGAGGGCAATGATTTTCACCGCTACTTCGAGAAGAACAATACGTTTCGCAACATCACCACCATGGAGTTTGATCGAGACTTCTCCGGGGGAGGAAAGATCATTGCCAAACAAAGCATTGCTTTCTTCAACCGTCAAATCGAGATACCGGATTACCTGTTCAAGGGCAAGCAGTTCAACTCTTACACCGACATTTCTTACTTCCAACCTCTCCGGAATCATGCTCTCGTATTCGGCTTCAATTCTGTCTACGACCGCTTTGCGGAGAGCCCGGACAGCAGCAGTGTGATCAAGCGCGATGAAACCAGAACGACTTTCGGCGGATACATTCAGGACAATCTCTCCATCACCAACAAACTATCGCTGGAGGCGGGATTCCGCCTCGATCACCTCCGGCGGTATGGGGTCTTTCCGTTGCCTCGGGTGTCGATGTTGTACAGGTTCACGGACAATTTGAGCAGCCGTTTTAGCGTGGGGCTGGGCTACAAGGCACCGAGCGTTTTCACGGAAGAGGCTGAGATGCTGCTGTTTCGCGCTGTCCTCCCTATCGGCAATACCCTCAAAGCGGAACGCAGTCGCGGAGGAACCTTCGATGTAAATTACAAGAACCAGATTGGCGAAAACTTCTTTTGGTCTGTGAATCAGATGTTCTTTTATACGCGGATCGAAAGCCCGTTGGTGTTGGAGGCCGCTGCAACCGGCGTGTTTAGCTTCGCGAATGCGGACCGGCCAATTAGAAGCGCGGGCTTTGAGACAAACATGCGAGTCGTTTATGGCCTGGCGAAACTGTTCGCGGGTTATACGTTTACAGACGCAAAAGCGGAATACCTCACAGGCAATCAGACATTGCACCTGCTCCCGAAGAGCAGAATCAATTCGGCTCTGCTATTTGAGCGGGAGGCCAACTTCAAGGCCGGCCTTGAAGCTTATTACTCGAGCAGTCAGTTCCTGAGCAACCGGCTCAAGACACAATCGTTCTGGGTCTTCGGGATCTTTGGTGAAAAGACCTTTGGCAGGATGAGTCTGTTCATCAACGCGGAGAATATTACCGACACTAGACAGAGCCGTTCCGGACCGGTTGTTTTTCCACCGCATCAAAACCCGAGCTTCAGCGAGATCTACACGCACACCGAAGGCCGAGTCTTCAACGGAGGAATCAAGATCAAGTTTTGAGAGGAAAGAGCGTCGAGAACGAAGCCGCAGGAGAAACTCGTGGGCCAACCTTCGCAGGCGGACGGCCAATGCCAGATGGCCGTTCGGCCGGAGAACGCGAATCAATAGAGAGGGACCGAAGATGGTGCCGGACCTGCGATTCTGCGATTGCCCGGTCGCTTCGCAGAATTGGGCGAATCGCACGCCCGGCACCATTTTGTTTCCCGTTGAGGCCTCGAATCGAGGACAATATATTGACGGGGCCCCATCAATATATTGTAGTTGAAAATACTTGTTGACATAATTGCCATTCTCGAATATGATACGGCCCGTCTCTAAAGTGATCGAGGCCACCGAGGCCCCGCAGTAAGACCAGCACCTCACCGAGCAAGGTTAACGAATAGATAGGATCAGCTTATTCTTCCAGGAGGTCGCTGAAAGAGGTTTCGTAGTCCGCCTTTAGGCGGAATCCTGACGGGGAATTGTCCTTGAGACCTTCGGAAACGGAGCAACTTACGCAGGTTTCGCATTTTGAGATTCCGCCTGAAGGCGGGACTACGAAACCTGTTTCGCATTTTGAGATTCCGCCTGAAGGCGGGACTACGAAACCTTTTTCAGCAGCCTGCTAAGCTTCGCCTTGGCTGATCAGGGTTAACGGCAGTAAAGCGCAACAAGGTTGTCACCTTGTCAGGAGGTCCCATGCGCAACAAGCGGCTATCTTCCCCAATGTACCCCCCCCCCAAGATTTTCGTTTAACTTCTCGCTGTATCGAGTTCATCAGGACCGCGCCGTTAAACTTCCTTAGCTTTTTTCGACGAAAACCGCTCCGGCGAAAACTCGTCTGCTTTGCGGTCTCGCTGAATCTGCTCATCTGGCCGGGGCCGGGGTTGCTTGCGCAGGACTTTGCTGACGGGGTGTCAACGGTTCTCGACGTGCGCTTCGCTTCTTCGAGCTATGAGGCTTATGCGTTCAGATCATTCTATGCAGGCTTACTATCCCTTTTCTCATCGCCTGCTCGACAGAGAGAAGATACCGGGACCCGCTCGCTTCGCGTTCGCCAGATCACCATCAGCCCGGCAAAACAGGTAGGTTATCTGAATCAGATCCTCAGCTTCTCGGCTGTCGGCAAGGACTCACTGGGCAACATCGCTCAAGGCGCGAGGTTCGACTGGTCTTCCTCTGATTCATCTAAATTGCGGATTGATGATTCAGGACAGGCAACGCTTTTGAGTCCCGGTTTGGTTTGGGTTACCGCCTCGACCGGGTCCGCTTCAAGCCGTGCGCCGGTCTTCATTCGGCCAAGCGAGCGCCTCCCTCAAAGCGATTCTGAGTGGGACCTCGATCAGGATCAACTCAAACCCGACGGCACGGTCGGCGCCACAACCGGAGGCGTCGGAGCGCTTATTGACTCGCTGATGGATAAGCTCGCGCCGACTGCTCATGCTCAAAGCGGCGGCGGGGACTCGGGTGATTTTCTTTATGATGAGTTGTGGAGCGAGCCTCGCAACCTCGTAGGCTCACCTCGCAACAGCCGCGATGGATGCAAGCCGGATCGGCGCGGTGCTCCCCGAGGGCAGCAACTTCGAGTTCTCACTGCCGATTGACGGACTGTCCGGACGAGGACTGCCTCTCGGTCTTTCGATGAATTACAACAGCCGCATCTGGTCGCGTCACGGGAGTGCAGTCACCTTCAATGCGGTAAACTCCTGGCCCTACATCGGATTCACCTTGAGCTTTGGGCGGATCGTCACCTATGCGGCAGGCTCGAACACCAAGTTTGTGCTTATTGATTCGGACGGAACCCGGCATTATCTGGGTTCGGGGCCGGGTGGGACGACTACGACTTATCAGACCAATGACGGCTCGCATATCACCTACACCGGCAAGAGTACCGGTGGCACTCTCTACTACAACAGCGGCGTGAAGAAGACAGTGAGCGCCGTCAACAACCGGTTGCTGGTCACCAAGGTCAAGGATCCGAACGGCAATTATCTGACAATCTCCTATGCGAGTCAGTCTTCGCCCTCCTGCAACACCGGCGCGGGTTTTCAGTGGAAGCAAGCCCTTTCGAGTATCACCGACACGCTGGGCCGGGTGATCAGTTTCAACTACGACGATTGCAACAACCTCATATCGATCACCGGACCCGGCTTTGACGGAACCAGTGCGACGCTCGTGCAGTTTGATTACAACGTGTCGAGCGTGTCCACGAGTTTCAGCGGGTTGACCGTTGAGAATATGCCGAGCGGCCATCCGGTTGTCGAACTCAAGCACGCTTATTATCCCCAGACCCAGACCGGATTTCTGTTTAGCTACTCGGCGTACGGCATGATCTATCACGTCTCGATGCGTAAACAGATGAGCATCGATCAGTATGGAGTGATCAGCGACGGGACCGAGAAGAGTTATGTCGACTTCAACTATCCGACCACGGCCTCTTCATTGACCGACGCGCCGGCATTTACCCAGCGGAACGAGTATCCGGCGGCGACCTCCGGCGGCACGTGCTGATCCACGGCTACGCGATCCGGTGGCACTCCGGGGACCGACAAAACATTCACGATCACCCGGCCCGATTCTTCGACGGTCACCTTGACCCGGTCGGACGCTTCTGGGGTCGGCTTCGGGCTGCTCACAAAGACTGAGATCAAAAACAGCAGCGGCGGATCGATGGCCAAGTCAGAGATGACTTACGCCAACGACGGCGGAGGCGAGCCGCAGGTGGCGTCGATCATCAGCTACGACGATGCGGCAACGCCCAATCAAACCAAGGTGGATTTCGATTACGACAGCTACGGCAGCGTCACCAACACCCGGGAATACGGATTTAAGGATTCCGGGCAGTTTAAGGTGCGGCGGAGAACTCACAGCGTCTACAAGACCGATTCCTCTTACCTGAATGCCTATCTGCGGAGCCTGGTGATCGAATCCGATGTCTATGACGCGCAGCTTGATACCAATGACGCCAACGATGTCCTGATCGCCAAGAATACTTACACGTATGATGACTACAATGCGATGTCCGGGATGGAGAATTACGGAGGGACCGCAAACCCGCCGGGTCACGATTCGAGTTATGACACCACGAAGACCGTGCGCGGAAACGTCACCGGGGAGACCGTCTTCACAGACGTGAGCGCGCCGGCTTCTACCACCTGGCTGATGAAGATTGATATTTTTGGAAACGTGACTCAGCGGCAACTGGCTTGCTGCAACGTGCAGTCGACTACGTTTGGAGGAACAACGACTACGCGCTGGCCGAGAGCGTGACCAAGGGGGCAAGCGGAGGGCCTCAGGTGACTTCGAGTGCGGAGTTATGACTTCAACACTTCGGCGACCAAAACCGCGACCGATCCAAACAGTCTGGCTACGACAATCAATACTCGGGACGCGGCTATGCGTCCGACGCTGATCACTTATCCGACTACTGCGACGAAATCTGCGACTTACAATGACAACACGCCCTCGGTATCACAGAGCTTTAGTTACGATGACGGCGGGACACAAAAGACGGTGACCAGCTCGACGGTCTATGACGATCTGGGAAGAGTGATTCAGCAAGTCAATGCCGCCGGCGCCCAGGTGAACACCGCCTACGACTCAATGGGCAGGGTCGCAAGCGTCACCAATCCTTTCCCCGCGGGCGGGACTCCGGGCGCCTTGACGACCTATGCCTACGACGCGCTTGGACGAACGACTGTCGTGACGCTGCCTGACAGTCAGACCGTTCAGACGACGTACGACGGGAACATCGTAACCGCGATCGATCAGGTGAACCGGCAGATCCAACGCATAACCGATGGGCTGGGGAGACTGGTCACGGTGAACGAGCAGGATGTGTCAAACGGGCAGCTCACCCAGGCGACTAATTACAGTTACGACTATCTCGACAAATTAACGCAGGTCGATCAAGGCGGGCAGCTTCGCAAGTACAAATACGACGCGATTGGGCGGCTGCTGTTCGAGAAGATTCCCGAGCAGAGCGCGACGATCAATGATGGGACCGGCGTCTATTGGACTTCGAAGTACACCTACACGACTTTCAATGCGGTTTATCAGAAGACCGATGCGCGGGGCGTGGTCTCGACCTTCACCTATGACGGGCTGAATCGGGTGACGCAGGTGAGCTACAATACGGTGAGCGGGGTGACTACCGCGCCGACCGTGAGTTATGTTTATGACTACGATTCGACTTATGGGACAACGGCCGATGGAATGGTGGTAAGGGTGAACGTGGGAAGTGACTATCAAGAGCGGTACACGTTCGATGGGGCTTTCCGGGTATCGAGCACGATCCGCACGATTGGGAGCCGCACATACACGACGAGCTACTCGCGCAATGAGGCGAGCCAGGCAACCCAGTTGACTTATCCATCGAGCCGCGCGATCAACGTCAGTCATGATTCGATTGGCAGGCTGAGCGGATTGGCGGAGGGAGGGAACGGCCCTACCTGGCTAAGCAGCGTGACCTACAATAACATCGGCCAGTTGACGGCGGACGCGCTTGGGAACGGAGTAACCGAGCAATACGGCTACGACGCGAATCGGATGCAGTTGACATCGCAGAAGGCGGGGACGGCCTCGCCTTACACGAATCGGATGAATCTGACCTATAGTTATTCGGCGGCGTCGGGGCAGATGGGCTCGGGATCGACGGCTGGAAACGCGGGCCAGTTGATGGCAATCAACAACAACAGCACGATTAATGGAACCACGGAGAGCGCGGCGTATACGTACGACAATCTCGGAAGACTTGTCACCTCGGATCAAACCTCAAACGGGTCATCCGCTCAACGACGGTTTGAGTATGATCGGTGGGGCAATCGGACTGGGATGTGGGACGCGACGAGCGGAGGGAGTCAGATCCAGACTATCGGGTTGGAGCAGAGTGGAGGAGCGCCGACCAACAGGATTCAAACGGTCTATGGCCCGAAGAAGAACGTTGCGTTGTCGAGCAACGGCGGGAGCGCTAGTGCATCAACAACTTTCAGCACGTCTTACCCCGCGTCGGCGTCGATAAACGGGGACCGACGGGGGACGGGATGGGGATCGGGCGGCGGGTGGATGGACAAGACTTCCAACAGCTATCCCGATTGGTTGGAGGTCGATTTCAACGGGACGAAGACGATCGATGAGCTGGACGTGTTCACCTTGCAGGACAACTACAGCAGCCCCAGCGAGCCGACCGAGACAATGACATTCAGCCAGTATGGTATTGTGGACTTTCAGCTCCAATATTGGAACGGTTCGAGTTGGGTGACGGTATCGGGAGGAAGCATCACTGGAAACAACAAGGTTTGGAAGAAGGTGACGTTTTCGCAGATTACAACGAACAAGGTTCGGGTTTATGTGACGAGCGCGCTGAGCAATTATAGTCGAGTGACAGAGCTTGAGGCGTGGGGATGGGATACAAACAGCTACAGCTACGATGCGGCTGGGAGCGTAACGAACGACGGAGCGCACAGCTACGGGTACGACAGCGAGAATCGGATTGTGAGTGTGGACGGAGGTTCGACTGCGACGTATGCATACGATCATCAGAACCGGAGATACAAAAAGACGATTGGCTCGACGGTGACGCATTACGTTTGGGAGGGATCGCAGGTCTTAGCGGAGCACAACGGCAGCACAGGCGCGGTGTTGACGGATTACGTCTATTCAGGCAGCCGAATGATTGCGAAGGTAGGGAGCGGAAGCACGCAATATTTCCTGAGCGATCGCCTGAGCGCGAGGCTTGTGCTGGATTCGGCCGGAAACGTGTCGGGCCGGATGGCGACGCTTCCGTTTGGCGAGGACTTCGCGGAGAGTGGTGCTCAGGAGAAGCATCATTTCACGAGTTATGAAAGGGACTCCGAAGTCGGAACCGACTACGCAGTGAACCGCCAGTACTCTCAGAACGTCGCACGTTTCACCCGGGTTGATCCGATTGAAGGCTCAATGATTTTGCCTCAAGGGTTGAATCGCTACTCGTACGTGCGAAATAATCCAGTTAACGCCACTGATGACCGGGGGCTATGCATTTGCTCGGACGGTGAGGAAGAGTTCGAATGCGACTGCGATGAGGATGAAGACTTCGGGGAATTGGGTAATGATCCGATGACCAAGGTGGACGATTCTGACACGGCGGATGTCCCTTCAACCGGTAAGACCGCCGAAGAGTGTAGAGAGGATCTCACAAGCCTGGAAGAATCCTTGAAGACGCTTGCCGACCCGTTCGAGAAAATAAAAGGCATGGCGACTTCAGATCAGGCTAGGGCAATTTTTGATTCCTTCCAAGAGAATTACAAGGCGGTTGATAACGACTTGAAGGATCGTGTCAGACGCGGCGCCTCCTTTACGCTTACACCCGGGCAAGAGACCGCCGCCAGAGAGGTTTTTAGAGCTTTAGGAAGTCATCTTACATCACTCTTATCCAGTGATGCGCTCACTGAAGCGCGGTCCACTGCTAGAAAGGGCGCTGAAAATTTGACGAGTTTTTCCCGGAAATCTGACGAGCTGGCGAACGACTGTTTGTCAGTCCAGGGTCTGACGAGGGACGAGCGTCGCCGAATAACTATATTGAATATCCTTGGCTATGAGTACAGCGTGACGTACCAACCGTTCTACCGTGGCATCGCTCGGTCGAATTGAAGATCGATGTTTTGTGATACGCACCGCACACTTGGACTGTCGCTTGTGACTAGCTAACTTAATGATAGGAGTATCGAGGGGTTCTATGATTAGAGGAGCGCTTGAGCGTTTTACAGTTATCATCGCACTCATTTTGTGGGCGGCGATGGGACCGTTGCCCCTGCGTGCACACAGTGACTTGCGACCCTGTAAGATCGCGGGCCATCGTGTTCTCGAAACAGACTTCAACGGAATCGCCCGGCTAATTTACCCCTGGGTTAACGTCGTCTTTCAGGACTTGGAAGGCCGGTACTGGATGGGAACAGACAAAGGTCTGAACGAGTATGATGAAAAACGGGGCCTATGGACAACTGTTAAAGCAAAAGACGGTCAATTGTTGGAGACCGACGTGGCCATGATCGCACAGAGCAACGACCACAAGCTTTGGTTTGCATCTCGCCCAAAGACTTCATTCCATGGGTTCGGAGTACTGTGTTTCGATGGGCGGGAGTGGCGTCAAGTCGACGCTCGCAACAGTATGTTGAAGTACCCTAACAGTGACCGCACACTCCCGGTCCACACAATGTTTGCGGGTCAGAACGGGAAGCTCTGGTTTGGAGTTGACGATGGCTCGGTAACCTTCGACGGAGGAACATGGACGCCGCGTATGAAGCTATCAACGGCGCTTAACCGACACTCGGTGGGAACGATCGACGCTGGGATTCAGGACAGCGAAGGGGATGTGTGGCTTGGCGGCGCCCTACTAGGCATCATTCGATTTGATGAGCGGCGAAAGAGATGGACAACCTACAACCCTATGTTGGTGAATACTGACGTTGTGCGCGATGACTTCGACGACTTCCGCAGTATAAAAGCAACCAGCATAAGCTGCATTTATGAAGACCGCAGTCGCAGAATGTGGTTCGCTGCCGGAGATGGGTATGTGTACATCTACGACAGGGAGAAGGATTCCTGGAAGTCTCTCGACTTGAGCGAGCACTTCGCTGCGGCCCCAGCGCCGTCTACACCATTGTTGCCGCAAGCCTCCATTATGACCTGGAGCATCTACCAGGATCGCTTTGGCAGAATGATGTTCGCAACGAATAAAGGACTACTTACTTATGAAGAAGATCTTGACCAGTGGGACCTTTATACCCCGAAAAATAGCTGCTTGCCGAGTGAAATTATCTATAGTATCGCTGAGGACAAGGCCGGCAGAGTCTGGTTGGGGACAAAAGGCCTGGTTCTACTTGAATAGATCAAGGCGAGAAAATCGAGAGCGGCCTGTATGTTCAAACAGCGGCGTAGTGAGCCGACCGGAGAAGTTCAGACGAACCATCGAGGTTCTAAGAAAGAAGGTGTTGCACACCTGTGTCGCAACAGACCATGTGTCGCAACAGCGTCGGGAGGGGTCGCGCATCAGCGTGGGACCATCTGAAGGGTGGTTGCGAATCGACAGGGGGTCAGGCATGCATAATTGCATTACGCTACTTGCATTAATTCGCACTCCTGAGCAAGGATCCTCACGGCTATGGCTCGCAAACCACGCATCGAGATCGAAGGCGGCCTCTATCACGTGCTGGCTCGCTTCGCTCGCGGGGTCAGGCATGCAAAATGCAATTCGCCAGCTTTGAAGTTTTAGGGGCAAAAACAGCGTCGAGAGGGAGAAACAGCGTCGGGGAGGGGTCAGGCTTCACTTCGTTGACATTTGATGCAGGTATCAGTAGACTCTGCTCCACCATGCCTCGCAAGCCGAGAATAGAAATCAGCGGCGGACTCTATCACGTCATCGCTCGCGGCAATAATCGCCGAAAGATCTTCAGATCCCACGATGACTACATCAAGTTCACCGCCACTCTCGAGAGCCAAAAGGCCAAACTTCCCTTCTTTCTCTATGCTTATTGCCTGATGCCCAACCACGTTCATCTTCTGATCGAGATGCAGGACGATCCTCTCAGCCAGATCATGCAGCGAGTTCTAACCACCTACAGTCAATATCATAACCGTAGGTACAAGAAGATCGGCCATCTCTTTGAAGGCCGCTATAAGTCGATTCTCTGCCAGACTGATCGCTATCTTGGCGAGCTTGTGCGATACATCCACCTGAATCCGGTGCGTGCCAGAATAGTGAAACGCCCGGAGGACTATCAATACTCCGGTCATAGAGCCTATCTTGGTTTGGACAAGACAGGGCTGGTGGACACCGAGCCTGTGTTGCGGCATTTCGGCGGCAGCAGAAAGCGCGCGGTCGAAAGCTACATTCAGTTTGTGGAGTCGAGCCTGGCTGAGCAGAGCCAGGACCAATACTATCGCGCCGCTGAGGGCCGTCTGCTGGGAAGCGTAGAGTTCTTAGAAGAGATAAGACACCGGATCGGAGATCAGCGTTCCGGGCGGCGGGCGCCCGAACGCGCGAGCATTGACGATCTGTTGATCGCGGCGGAGACTTCCAGCGGGTTGAGCCGGCTGGAAATCTGCAGCAAGAGCAAGAACCGGAGGACGGTAGCGGTGAAGGAAGCGGTGATCGTGTTAGGAAGGGAAGCAGGGATAACGAATCGAGTGCTGGCTGAGGCGCTCGGGATAGGAGCATCTGCCGTAACAAAGCGAGTAGACGCAGCGCGGTCGCGCGGGGCGGAAAGTTCCGATCTGGTCAAGCTTCGCAGGGCGCTCAAAGCGAGGGTTCGGTTGTCTCAAATGGCAACAAAGTGAAGCCTGACCCATCCCCTTCGGTGCGCGATGCAATTCAATGACGCCGCGTGAGTATCAGTCGCGCGCTCGTGATTGGGCCCAGTGCAAGCCAAGACAGAACGCCCCGCAGAGCGCCGACGCCAGCTCCAGCAAAGCTATCGCGGCCGCGCTCGAGATGAATTGCGAGTGAAACTCCGGATTCCCAACTGGAAGATGACTGATGTTGTCAGGCGAAACCATCACGTAATGATGATAAGCGCCAAACAGCAGCGCGCCGAGCATAGAAAGAACGAATACCCAGAGGCCTGCTGAAACGTAACGAGTCCACACAAGTCCCGCCGCCACTATCGGCGCCGTGAGTATCACGATGTAGACGAAGATGGTCTTCGCGGGCGATAGCCCAATCGCAAGCTTGGTATGAGCATCGCCGTGCCACAGCGTCGCCGCGAGGTGAATGACGACAAAGAACGTAATCGCTATCCTCGTCATGAATTGTCCAGTTCAGTTAGTGGTTGATGGCCGCTGCTCATTGATTCCCGTCGATTGTCTCTCGAATAAGTTTCGCGTTCTCTTCGCTGAGGCTCGTGAACGTCACACCCATGCCGATTCCCGGTTGGCTGTGAATAACCACGCCTTCGGTGGCGACTCGTTGACCACCCGGAAGGACAAAACTGAGATTCACGGCCGCCCCAACCGGCACTGGAGACATCGCGTCGACGAAGACCCCGGAGAGATTGATATCTGAGATACGAGTCTCTGCGTGAATGCCTGCGCCTTCGTACTGCACTTCTGTATACAGCGTGCCCCGCGTTGATTGTCTTCGCTCATCGTTCATCGTGTACCTCGGTGACTCCGGCCGGCCTGGGAACAGACCCAGCGAATCGGGCCCGGAGGATTCGGCGCCCGGGCGGTGCTTAGTATGACGGTCTGGCGGGTAGCGGGCAATGCCAACGCTCACTTCTGCTTAATGGTCATGACCTTTCCGCCCACCGCTATCTTTCCCTTGCGAGCAAACCCCGTCGCATTTGGGGCTACAACGTAGTTAACCGTGCCGTTCCCGGTTCCCATGCTGCTCGCCGTGATGGTCAACCATCCGACGTTGCTAGCCACCCCCCAGGCACAGTTCGCTTCTGAAAACACGTTGAACGATCCGTTCCCGCCGCTCGATGAGAATACCGCGTTCATCGGAGAAATTACGTAGGTGCAATCGGCCACACCGGCGTCTTGAAGCACGGTGAAGGTCTGCCCGGCAATACTCATCGTCCCGGTACGAGGGCTTCCGGTAAAGTTCTCTCGCACCTCAAATGTGACCGGTTGTGAAGCCGCGCCCGATCCAGCGGACGTCAACATAATCCAATTGTCGTTGCTGACGGCTGTCCACGAGCACCCGTTCCCCGCGCTCAGGGCAATGCTGCCGCTACCGCCGGCCCGAGTGAAGAAAGCACTCGCGGGCGAGAGCGCATAGCCGCAGGTGTTGCCTACCCTCAACCCGTTCCCAAAGCTCGTGACCCATATTTCTGTCGGATCGTAAGGATTGAAAAAGACGCGCTCTGGCTGACGGAAGGGATAAGAAGTCACCGCGGTGAACAGAGGTGACGGAATGTTTATGTTGCTCGAATACCAGAGCCCGTCGGTTTCAGTTGTCAGATACATCTCGTTTGAGTTGGCCGGGTTGAAGGCGCAGGAAGTCACGCGATCGAGGCTGTTGATCCGCGTCCAGCCAACTCCTCGATCAGTGCTCCGGTACAACCCACCGAGGCCGTTTGGCGGGCCGCCCCATCCACTAAACACGCCCGCATACCATGTGTTTTGCGCAGAATCGAACGGGTCAATCACCAGATCCTTTGTCCAGTAGCGCATCCCTGTGTGGCTGCGATCGAGCCAGCTCGAACCGCTGTCTGTGCTCACGAAAACTCCGGAGCTTGCGGTAAAGGTGCCCGATGAGTTTCGTCTGCCTGAATAGGTGCAAACAAGCGTGCCATCGTTCAGAACCTGGATGTTAAATGGATGCCCTTCGGTGCGCGGCGGATTTGCAAGCTTGGTCCACGTGGACGCCGCGCCGTTTTGGATGTTGCTCGAAACGTAGATTCCGCCAAGCGTGCTGTGAATCACGCTTGCGTACATTCGATTGGTGTTGTTCGGATCAAGCGCGAGGCCTATCACCGGATGAACGAAGTCATGCAGTGTCAGCCAATTGGCTCCTCCATCAGTCGAGTACTTGATCGCACCAGTGCCGCTGTCGAGTGTCGAGTCCTGCAAGCGGGTGCTTTGATACATGTCATGAACCGACGATGTCGCCGCGTAGAGCGCGCCGCTCACCGGATGCTTTAGCGATTGATAAGTCGAGTTGTAAGGCTGCCCCGCGTAGTTGAACGACCACGATGCTCCGCCGTCGGTACTACGCGTCCCGCGAATGTCGGAGTAAGACGCGAACATGTTGTTCGGGTCCTTCCAGGTCAGCCACCAGCAGGTCGTGTCTTCGAGTCCGGCGCTGTGATAAGACCTGCCCTTCGGCGTCAGTGCGTTGGGAGGGTTCTGATCGGCGGGGATTACATACATCTGCTTCCAGGTCGCGCCTCCGTCGGTGGTGAGGTGCGAGAAACCGAGGTCTGTAAAAGCTACCTTATTTGAATCAACGGGCGAGACCGCAAAACCAAGCGAGCCCGCCCCATAACTCCAATCTCGATCGCCGCCTCTCCCTGCCCAGCCCGTGTAGATGTTTTGATTGTTATTGGTCAGCAAGACACTTTGCCAGGATCCACCTCCGTTCGTTGTCTTATAGACAATTGGAAACTCGTTCGAGTTTTGACCCGACAGATAAGCAATGGAGTTATCGCCGCGGGACATCGCGACAAAAAAGGGGAAGTCGTTCGCTATGATTCCGGTGATTCTCGATGTCCAGTTAGCCTGACCGGCATCGATTGAATAGACGCCACGATAACTGAAATAAGAGCCTTCGGTGTAGAGTCCCGGGTACACGTCAGCCGAATCAAGTGTGACGCAGAAGAATCGCAGGGTCGAGCCTTGCTTCGAGCCCGCGAATGAAACGATCGCTTCGGAAGCCGCAATGCCGCCAACACCGGCGGCCACAAACGCGCCGCCGCTTGTAGAAACCAGAAGCCCCAAATTGGTGCCGGCGTAAATAGTTCCGCCATCGAAAAACGCCCCGGCAACAAAGCAGCCGTTTCCCGATGCCGTGCTGAACTTCTGACTGAAGCTGTTTCCCCCGTCGGTGGATAGATAAATATGCGAATAGTCTGAAATGATCAGATTGCCAACACCGTTTGAGTCGGCGAACAGCGAGTAGGCCTCGCCGAAGGTTGGATCGTTACTCAGCCGATGCCAGGTCAACCCGCCGTCGGTGCTCTTTGTAGGCCTGGCCAGATCACCGGTGTAGTCAAGCGCATACAGAATCGAAGGGTTGCTGGTGAAACGCACCTGGGACTCGCGGTTGCCCTGAATCTGTCGAAAGTCAGACAACTCCCACGACGCGCCGAGGTTGGTTGAATGAAACACCTCGCTCATATCGCAGGAGATATAGATCTCGTTCTGATTGTGCGGGCTAAAGCTCGGAGCAAACAATGCTCCTCCTCCGCCGGGTCCTCTTGGTGCCCATAGCGAAGGCGGACCGGCGGCCTGTGGGGACGGGAGTACCTTTTTGCCGGAGATCGTTTGACTCGACGTCCAGGCGAAGGCCGCAACCGGCGATGGCACACTGGTCGACTCCATCAACAACCCCAAGCCAAGGGCCAGGGCTAAGACTTGTCTCGAGCAATTAAGACGTCTGGGCATAGGCGTTCCGTCAATTTGACATGGCAATTAATCGCACAGCCAAGTCTCACTTCCTGGCAAATGCAAGGCGCTAGCCACATAACAAAATCTGCCTTTAGTGAGCTTTTGGTTAACGTGAGGTAGGGGCCGATGACAAAACCAAGACTATCACGGAGTGGAACAATGACACAAAATGGGAGGACGGGCGCTGCGTGCCATGCCCTGTCGGATTCCGGTCTTCAGTGTCGCCCACGTTTCAGGGTGCTGTGTTGATCCAGCGCTGAACTCGCATCCGCCGTGAAATGCATTGAGTATGGAAAGCTTCCACGCAGCTGCGCGGGCGCGTGGCGACAGATTGACTCTTAATCGCGACAAAGCGGACCGTACATATCCGGTCGTCTGTCGCGATAAAATTGCCAGTGAGTTCGCACCTCTTTGATCTGCTCGAGATCCAGATCAGCGACGATCAGCTCATCCTTATCCTCGCTTCCCTTCGCAAGTATTCGCCCATCCGGGTTGCAGAAGTACGACGAACCGAAGAACTCACCGATGTTCCAGGGCGCTTCGGTGCCCACCCGGTTTATCGTCCCAACGAAATACCCGTTGGCCACCGCGTGCGCGCGTTGCTCGAGCTCCCAAAGATAATCCGCGTGACCCTTGGTTGTCGCGGACGGAATAAAGACGATCTCGGCGCCGTGGAGCCCCAGCGCTCGAGCGCCTTCGGGGAAATGCCGGTCGTAGCATATATAGACTCCGATGCGCGCATACTTTGTCTCAAAAGTCGGAAAGCCCGAGTTTCCCGGGTGTGAAATAGAACTTCTCCCAAAAACCAGGAAGACAATGAGGGATGTGAGTCTTGCGATACTTTCCCAAATAGGTCCCGTCTGCGTCGATCACCGCGGCGGTGTTATAAAAGACACCGGTCATCTCCTCCTCGTAGATTGGTACCACCATCGCCATCTTGTGCTTGCGAGCGATACCGCACATGAGTTGAGTGGTCGGTCCATCCGGAATGCGTTCGACCAGATCGTACCAGTGCGGGTTCTGCTCCGCGGGAAAGTACGGCCCGTAGAAAAGTTCCTGAAGGCAGATGATCTGGACGCCTTTCGCCGCTGCGTCGTCGATCATCGCTACGTGCTTATCGACCATGGCTTTCTTGATCTTGTCGATTGAGCTGTCGGCTGGTTCTTCGTTGGCGGCTTGAATAAGCCCACATCTTACGATTCGTGACATGTTGAAATTTCTCCCTTACGATTCGGCTTGATTATCGCACGCCGCTCAAACCCCGCCTTGCAATTTCGAGAGGTGTTCCCGAGCAGTGCTGGTGTATGGATCCTTTGGCGCCGATCTCGATTGCCTTTTGAAATTCGGTCTTAGCTTCTTCGGATGTTGTCCCAGATGCTCGTAGCACAAACCCAGATTCGTATGAACCAGATTCTGATTTAGACCGCGAGCGTTCACCAGCTTGAAGGTTGTGAGTGCCTCCTCGTAACGCTTACTCTTCAAACTCGCGTCGCCCAGGGCGTACAGCAACACCGGGTGATCGGGCGCATAGCGCTGTGCGGTGCGCAGTTGATTTAACGCCTCTTCGTATCGCCCCTGTTTGGTCAGCAGGATCGCGAGGTTGATTCGCGGTTCAGGATAAGCCGCGTCCCGCTGGAGCGTATCCAGATAAGCCTGTTCAGCGAGCGAATCCTTGCCTTGTTGATCGTATGCCCATGCAAGATTATAGCAGGCCTTCACGTGCGACGGCCAAATCTCCAACGCTCGCCGCAAAGGTTGTTCCGCATCCGCAAGCCGCCCCAGGCCAATATAGGTCACTCCGAGATTGTAGTAAGTGTCCGCATACGGCGCGCCATACTCGATGGCATTCAGGTAAGAACGCTCCGCATCATTCAGCCTGCCCTCCTCTCTATAAACGTCACCCAGGTTCGAGAGCGCGTCGTAGTATTTCGGATCGACATCAAGCGTTTCAAGATAAGCGCGCTCGGCTTCCGGGTATCGGCGCTGCTCGGCATAATAAGCGCCGATATAGTTATGCAGAAACGGCCATCGAGGTGCCACCTTCATTGCGTTCTCAGTCATCGCAAGCTCGCTCTGCCACGAAAAGTTCTGCAAGAAGGTCAGCCCGAGCAAGACTCCCGCGGTCACCAGCGTCGCCGCCGCGAAGACCTCTCGCCGGCGTTCGGCAAACCGGCCGGCCAGCCAATCAAAACCCATCGCTGCGAGGATGCAGAAGCCAACCGACGGTAGATACAGATAGCGGTCATGCAACAGCGATTCTTCCTGCCGGAATGCCCTCAGGTTGAGCACCGGGACAATAAAAATGACCATGAAAGCGAGCGCGCGTCGGCCCGTCGAGGATGAACGCACAAACCACAGTGCGCCGCCAAGCAACCCTGCAATCACTAAAGCCTTTCCCCAGAATCGCGGATCCAACACCGATTGCACATATGTCTTGTCGTACATCACACCAAGCGGGTAAGGGATCAAAAGCATTCGTGCATAGCTCAGCAAGACTGAGGGGATCGTGATCAGGACTCGCATCGCCGATATGCCCAGCGACTTGGGTTCATCCTGGCGCAAAAAACCGAGCACGTAATAGCGCATCCCGAGATACAGCAATATGAGCGCAAAGAACGGCGCGGTGCGCTTCGCCGCTCGCGACGCCAGATCACCGATTCTCTCTCCGTTCCGATCCAGCAACTCGCGAGCAATGAGGAAGAACGGAAAGATCACCGCAACTTCCTTGCTCAGCATTGCCGCGAGCGACAGGACAACGCTCGCAATCAACACGACCGGTTTACTCACTCTGTCGTGATAGTAGCGTTCGTACAAAAGCAGCGACGACAGAATAAACACCGCCGCGAGCGGGTCGGGCAGGGCCGCGACCCACGCGACGGACTCGCTGTGAACGGGATGCAACCCGAATAGCAGCGCGGACGCCGCTGCGATCTCAAACGAGAGCTGCCATTGCCGCGCCAGACGGTAGACGAGAAACACAACGCCGAGATGCAGAGCGATCGAGACGAAGTGCCAGCCAAACACCTCAAGCCCAAACATCTGGCGGCTGATAATCAGAGCGATGTTGAAGATCGGACGGTAGTAAGGCCCGACCGCCGTCTTGTCGCCTTCGTTTAGAAACTGCCAGACGCCTTGTGTGAACATCCGTGGGATGTTGGCGAGCGAGTTGAGTGTAGGGTTCTTCAGTATCTGCAGCCGGTCGTCGTACACGAACTGCCCGTCGAGCGAATTGGCGAACGCAAGCGCGGTTATCGCAAGGACGGCAAACAGGAGCAGCCGCTCTCGCCCCTTGTCCCGAGATTTCTCTCGAGCTCGCGCGCGGCGCTCCTGACGAGCGGAGACAGGCTGCGACTGGTTTACAATAGCGGGTTGCCGCTGCGGTTTTCGCTTACGCGCCATCCATATCCCGAATCGTGATTGGATTTCTGAGAGTCTGTGAGAATATTACAATTGACCGGTAACGATTAACGCGCTCACCACTTCATAAGCCGCGCAATCAATGTGACGGCGGCCGGATCATCAGGGAACAGCACTGGGGTGTCGCTGACGCGCATCGTTCGGTCGCCAACGCGCTTTGCAAATACTTTGACGGGGCACCCGCACGCGCTGTAGATGAAAGTCAGTTCGCGCTCCTGACCATCGGGCCAGACGTCTCTCACCGGCAGATCCCCGGGTTTGACCGTGGCATCGATTATCGAGTTGGGGTTGTTAGACCCGTCAACTGTGAGAGTAGTACCCTTCCCGTTATCCAGCAGTATGGTCAGATTTTTGGGCTGAACCGGTTGCGAAGTCGGATTGATCTTTCCGCGCCACAGTACCTCGCCCGTGCGTTTGAAGATAAGTTCGCCGCCGCCCGGTTTCTCGCTGCTGACGTGCATAGACATGTGCAGCTTTCCGTCGGGCGTGGTCTGACCGTACGCGTCGAGAACGGCGAAGGTGCGGCCCTGGCCGTCATCGGGTTGATATCGCCGTTCGACCTGGGCCAGACCCTCTGCGATAGTCGGGTTTTTTGTCCCGAGGTCCAGCTCTACGGTGACCATTACTGCTTTGGCCACATCCATCGTCACAAGCTCGGACGCAGGCGTTGTTTGGTCGGTTACCGGTGAGGCCGCCGGAGCTGGCGTGAGGCCGGATGCCGTTGACGACGGGGCGGCCCGGTTACCTCTCGTTGCCAGTAGAGCCACACCAACGATGCCGGCCACAGCGAGCACCGCGACAACTGGGATCCAGCGCTTCAGGTTGCCGGCTTCGGGCTTGCTGGTATGCGCGTCCCTGGAATTCTTGCTCGCACTCTTTGCCATTTGTGAATTCTACCTGCCCAGAGAATGAAGCCTTCGGGCGGAACGTTTGACATCCATTTCAGCAGCAAACGACAATAACAAAGGCTCCAGCTTCGAGGCAACAACTTATACCGGCGCGAGGTGAAACCAATGAATTGGGCACTCACTTCGCAAAAAGGTGGTCCCCGATGTTTCAGCCGTCAAGGGGTCTTACCCTCCTCTAGAGTTTGGACATTTTCCCCGAAGGGGATCCGTCCTCCAGCCCAGGGTTGCTGTACTCGGCTACCCTGGGAAAGTTGGCGGCGAGTCCCCCAACCCCAACGGGGTTGCGGCCGGACCTCTCGTCGAAAGCGCGAACTCAATAATCGAGAACGGTTCGGGACAAACTCATCCCGATTGGGTACGCGGCGAAGATTGGCCACAACCTCGGTGGGGTTGGGTAACTCGCTCGCCGTCTTTCCCAGGGTAGCCGAGTACAGCAACCCTGGGCTGGAGGGCAGATCCCCTTCGGGGAAATGTCCAAACTCCAGAAGGAGAGTCTTACCTTCCTGGGAACAGGTCACGCCGTTCGCAGCTTGGACCAGACTCTTTCGCACGCCGCGCGCGCTTGCCGGTAGATATCCTGATCGTCAAACGGAAACCGTCGGTCCCTTATCACAAATTTGCCGTTCACCATCACGCTTTCAACTGAAGCCGCCGTCATCCCAAACGCAAGATGCCACGCGAAATTCTCAGCGGTCAGCGGAGTGGGCGAACCGTAGTCAAGCACAGCCAGATCTGCGCGCCGAGCCACACATCCAGGCTTCCAATATCATTGCCAAACGCTTGAGAAGCGAGCCTTTGATTGTTAGCAAGCACCCGCAGCCAGTCATCCGCGCCGTAGCCCACCCTCGCATCGCGGCCCTTGAAAAACGCGAAGCGTGCTTCTTCAAACATATCGGCTCCGATGCCATCGGTTCCAAGCACCACACGGCCGCCAAACTTCGCGACCGGCGCGTAGCCGACTTGATTGTTCATATTCGAGCGAGGATTGTGCGCAAACCAAACTTCAGCCGCTCGCGCCACCTCGATATCTCTGTCGGACAAATGTATCCCGTGAGCCAGGATAGTCCGGCTGTTGAGCGCACCGTGCCTCGCAAGGCGCTCGACTACACCACTCCCGAACCTCGAGCCCGCGTCGTCAACATCGCTCATGTCTTCGGCGACATGAATGTGCAGCCCGGCGTCGAACTCTCGCATCAACCCGGCGCACGCGTCGATCGATTCATCCGACATAGTGAAAGACGCGTGAGCTCCAACCATCGCGCGGAACAAGTTGGATTTCTGATCCGAGGAGTGCGACGGGGTGCGGCTGACCCTATTCAGAAAATTGTGGCTCTCTTCAAGCGCCTCATCGCGCTCGGCAGTGCCGCCGCGATCAGTTACCTCATAGCAAAGCACCGCACGCAAACCAACCTTTTCGATCGCCTCACGCACGATCTCGAGCGACCCGCTGATGTGCGACGGCGAAGCGTGATGATCAAACAGACAGGTCGTTCCGGCACGCGCCGCATCCATCGCTCCTGTAATCGCGCTCCAGTAGATCGCCTCCTCATCGAGCGCGCGGTCCAATCGCCACCAGATGAGTTCAAGAATCTCCGCGAAGTTCGACGGTATGCGCGCCGGGGGCGGCATACCACGCGCAAACGCGGAGTAAAGATGCGTATGCGCGCAAACCATCCCCGGGAGTATCAACTTGCCGCTGAGATCGATTACCTCTTCGCCCTCGCGGGGTACAAGCGCGGAGCCGCGCTCGACGATCCGGCCCGCGGCGATGCGCAAATCCGCCCGCTCGATTGCCGGTGGATCGAGAGTCGCGAGCGTTGCTCCTCTTAGAAGATTTGACATACATGAAGTGAGGTGTTGACCGAATCCTGGCGTATCATTCTCAACCAGAGCGTTGCGTCCGAGCTTCCGCGATGCGCAGCCCCAGATCAGCGACGTCAATATCAGGGCCGACCCGCATCGGTTCACCCACGACCCGTCTGGACGCGCCAACATCCTTGAGTCCATTGCCCGTAAGCATCAACAGTACTCGCTCGCCCGGTTTCATCATCCCGTTTTCGGAGAGCTTGATGAATCCAGCGTACGCGGCAGCGGCAGCCGGCTCAACAAAGACGCCGGTCTCGCGAGCGAGCTTTGGAATCGCGCTGATGATCTCCTCATCGCTCACCCCTATGCCGCGTCCACCCGACTCGACTATTGCCCGCACCGCCATGGTTGCGTCGCGAGGCCTACCGACGTTTATGCTGTCTGCAATCGTGTGGGCCGCACCTTCTCGCACAATGCCATCGCCGTTCGCCGCCTCGACAATCGCGGAAGCCGTTTCTGATTGCACGCCGATCATCTGAGGCAGCCGATTCACAAACCCGATTTGCGAAAGATCATTGAATCCCTTCCACAAGCCGCTGATGATATTGCCGTCGCCGACCGAGACAATGATCTTGTCGGGGACGTCCCAACCCAGTTGTTCGGCAATCTCGAGAGCTGCGGTCTTCTTGCCCTCCCGAGTGAAGGGATTGTAGCCGGTGCTGCGTTGATACCAGCCAAACCGTCGTGACGCTTCTATACACAGATCGTAGGCTTGATCATAGCTGCCTTCGACCAACACCACCGTCGCGCCGTAAATCTGAAGCTGAGCGATCTTCGCTGCCGGCGCCGAAACCGGCACAAAGATCACCGATTCCATCCCTACGCTCGCACACATCCCCGCAAGGGCGCTTCCGGCGTTGCCTGAGGACGCGGTGGTGATGATCGCGGCACCGGCCTCTCGTGCTTTCACAACCGCCAGCGCACTTGGGCGATCCTTGAAGGACGCTGTCGGATTGCGGCCGTCGTCTTTGATAAAGAGCTGCCTGACTCCGTAGCGCTCGGCAAGAGCCACGCAATCGTAGATCGGAGTCCAACCGACGGTGAGCGGCGGCGCGGCGGATGAATCCTCAAGCGGCAGCAGAGCCCGATAACGCCACATCGTGTAGTTGTGGTCTCCACTGAGACTCGCTTTGCTGACCATCGCCCTGACCTGATCATAGTCATAAAGAACGTCGAGGTTTCCTCCGCACTTCGCGCAAACGTATTCCGTTTCGCCAACGCGATGCTCTTGTTCGCACTCAACGCACCTGAGACCAGCGATGTTGTTCATCGGTTCCAGAGGAAGTCTATTCTCTTGAGAATCGCAGATGCCGGATTCGTCCGGCGTTGATCTCAAAACCGGCGACGCGCTTCTCCGAATTGCGAGTGAACTTGATGCTCCCGGCGTCGGCTACCGCGAATTCATCAGGAGATTTTGGCGTAAGCGTCGCGTCCTCGAACTTCCGGCGCCGCACAACCAGCTTGTTGTCTTTCACGATGACGGTGTAGCGGGCGTCCAATTCTTCACTGTAATAAACACCCGCATACTCAGCCAATGCAGCGGCGGTGAGTGGCGCCGCGGAGCGCGACATATTCGAAGATCAGCGGTTCCTTTTCACCTTCATTCAGCACCAGCATTCGTTGCGGGTGACCGTTTGCCACGCCTTCGAAGGTGACGGTAGCGGGCGCGCCGAGTACCTGAAACCGTTCCTTCGTCAACGGCACCAGTGGGCGGCCGGGACCCATGGCGGCGGTCAGTTTGCCATTCTTCATCTCCAGTCGCACTGTGGTGTCGGTCTTACGTTCAGTGTAGACGCCGGCCTTGCTCGCCAGCTCTTGCTCGGTGAGGTTCGTGGTGCTTGCCGCGATGGGCGCTGCCGGTTTTGTCTCCGGCGGCGACTGTTTGAATTGATCAGCAAGATAGACGTCGGCTACGCGTCTGGTGAGCATCCCCGGATTAGAGTTGCTGATATTGCAGAGGCACACGATGGACAACCGTTGATCCGGGAACCTCACGAAGTCCGCCCGGTAGCCGGCATCCGCTCCGCCGTGACCGACCGTCTTCAAACCCTTGTATTCGCCAAGCGACAAGCCGAAGGCATAAGTCAGCTTCTTCCCGTTGTTCAGAACGCCGGGTGTGAGCATCTGTTCGATCACCGCCTCGCCGCCAACTTTCTTATCAACGAAGTTCTGATCCCACTTCGCCATGTCTTCGACGGTCGTAAACAGGCTGGTTGCGCCGTAGGTGTCGAACACCGGAATGCTGATCTTTAATCCGCCGCCGGTTCTCGGCTGATATGCCGACGTGCGATCCTTAACGATCATGCTGTGATCGTCGTGAAAATGCGTGCGGGTCATGCCGAGTGGTTTGAAGATATGCGCGTCGGCGAAATCGCGAAGCGACTGCCCGCTTACGCGCTTGACGATCACCGCAAGCAGCGTGTAACCGGTGTTCGAGTAGAGGTGTTCGTCGCCCGGTTTGAAGTTCAACGCCTTCTGCCGCGAAATGAGGTCGAGTATATCCCCTTCGGTGATAACGTCGTCTTCGCGCCATCCGGCCATCTCGAGCAGCGCCCATTGATCTCTCAGGCCGCTGGTGTGATGGATGAGATGCCTTATCGTGATTCGCTCGCCCAAGTCCGGGACCTCGGGCACGTATTTGCGCACGTCATCGTCAAGCGAGAGCTTGCCTTGCTGGGCAAGCATCACGATCGCCATCGCGGTGAACTCTTTGGATATCGACGCGATGTGAAAAATCGACGACGGGGTTATCGGGATACCGTATTCGAGGTTCGACATTCCGTACCCGCGTTTGTAGATGACCTGCCCTTCCTTGATCACCGCGAGCGCGCATCCGGGTGAGTCGGGTTTGTCGAATCGCGCGAAAACCTCATCAACTCTGGCGCTGATGGCCTTATCGGTGCCGGGCGGGTTTGGCTTCGATTGCCCGACTGCCGCCACCTCGATCATCATAGTCAACAAACCGATCGCAGCAGCTCTTTTCATCGTCACATTGTTCTCCTGTGAGTAGCAATCCAACATAGTGGTAACGAAGAAACTCGTTACTACGCGGTTTATGTCATTCGCTCCGAAAGTCCACGTGCTTGATGCGTCTTTCACTAGGATTGAGAATATGGTCTATGCACAGCCACAAACTTCGACTGTGATGAAAGAAAACGAGCGGCAAGGTCAGTGCCAGCGCGATCAACACTGTCAGAATAGTCTGGTTGACCGTGCCTGTTATCAGGCCATAGATTAGCAGCGTTCCGAGCAGCAGTGACTCGGTCCCGATCACATTCAAATAGATCGCGCCCACGAAATAGCCCTGCTCACGCTCGTAGATCAAATCGCAGTATTCGCAATGGGTATTCATCCGAAACGGCGCTCGATAGAGCGGTCCCAATCCACAATTAGGGCACCTGAGCTTAAGGCCTCGCAGCAAGAGTCGTTTTGCCCTGGTTGTGTCCATTCAACATCAAGCCTGGAGTGGCGCCGCCCGACTTTCCGTATCGGATGGCGATCCCGGCGCCCGTAAGAGGCAGTCGCGGCGCGCCTACCTGCCTCGAAGAAACTCTCTCGCAAATTGAAGCTCGGCTCTTCCAGCGTCGCCGCGCACGCAAATGCCAGCCAGCTTTTGATAGTAACGCCGGGCCTTGAGTTTATCGCCTTCGAGTTGGGCTGCTCGTCCTGCGCCATACAGGCCATTCAATCGATTGGGAGAGTCCGCCAACGAGCGCTCATATTCTTTCAGCGCCTCCGCCGGCCGATTCAGTTCAAGTAAGAGATCTCCGAGCATCTCCCTGGCGGGCAAGATCGCGCCCGGGGTCACTGGATGTTTGTCGGTCGAATCTTCGAGATCCGCAGCTGAACGCATGAGCCGTAGGGCTTCAGGGTTGTTGCCTTCAGCCCGCGCAAGCCAAGCCGCCGCAGCTCTCCGTTGAATCTCGACCTGGGTTGCCCAGTCGTAGCTCGACTTCGTGCCAACCAGGCTCTTTTGCTCCTCTGCGAGCGTCTCAACTTCAATTCTCGCGCGATCGGTGTCACCGCTTCTGGCGGCTCCTACCGCTCGCGCGAAGTGGGTGATGGCTTCGGCCCACTGAAAGCGCTGCCACGGGAATTCAGCGGGTTCAATCTTCAGGTCAGCAGCCTCGGACCAATTGCGTCGCTCAAGCGCCCACCGCGCAGGTATTGCGGCAAACGAATATGCGCATTTGAAACTCTCGGGATCGGTCTTGCGAATCATCCTTAACTCATCGAGCACGGCGCGGGCGTCACGATCACGAGCCTGCTGTAGGAGTGCGTATGCGAGATAGTCCATCGCGTGAAGCTGTTCGTCCCACGCGCCTGTCAGGTGGTTCGTGCGCGCGTAGTCCTTAGCGGCGCTCTCAGATCTGATATTCGTTGCAATGTCTTCATCCCATAGGCCCAGCCTCGTAAAAATGTGTGAAGGCATGTGAAGCGCGTGAGCCGAGGACGGCGCTATACCCGCGTACCTTCGCGCAGCCGCAAGCGCAAGCCGGGCCAGCGGTGGATAGTCGTAGCTATGAATCAAATAATGAGCGACACCCGGATGCTCGGGCTCCAGGCGTAACATTCGATTGAGAATTGCGGCCGCCGCCTTCTGTTTCGCGTAGGTCTTGTCCATCGGCGACGCCGCCAACGCACTCGCGTTGAGCGCCAGAGCGTAGAACACTCCGGCCTCGCGATCGTTCGGATAGCGCGCGTACACCCGCGACATTGCCTGCTCGTACCGAGCGGCTCGTGTCGAATGATCAACCCGTTCCCAGTCTTCAAAAAACTGGGCGATCGCATCTATGTAGTCTCGCTCACGCCTGGTTTTCGCGCCGATCTGCTTCGCTTTGTGGACCGCGCTAACTCCCCTCCCAAGCTCAGCAGCACCCGGTGGGGCCCAAAGTTGATGGTAGAGGCTCATCGCCAAGCCCCATTGAGCCATGGCGCAACTCGGGTCGCGGGTAGCGATATCGTTAAAGACTCGTTCGGATTCGCCGTACTCAAACGAATGTAGCCAGGCTACGGCGCGATTGAATTCTTCTTGTGATTCTGTCTTGCAGGAAACTGGGAAGTTTACCCTTCCTATTTTCTCGCCTGTTTCGTGGTGCTGGTGTTCTTCCTGCGCCGCTGTTATCGCGGGGCATAGCAGGACGAATAGGATTCCGCAGAAAACTCCGTGGCTCGTTCGATTTCGCATCGATCGCACCGCCTATCTATTTTCGCTTCCGCTCTTCCGCTTCTGTCATCCAACCGCGCTTTAACTTCTCCGCCGGCACGCTCGAAAGATAAGGCTTTATGTCGAGGATTGGTGTGCCGTCAAGCATGTCAACGCCGTGGACAAACAAGCGCGGGCCCTCGCGGCGGATAAACTCGACGACAGTCAATCCGATCGGGCTGGGCCGATACGGGGAGCGTGTCGCGAAGACACCGTGCGGGCGATCATCGGTCGGGGGCTTGCCCATCAGCGCGTAGCCTTCCGCTCGATGGAATACCCAGATGACGAAGAGGTGCGAGAAGCCTTCAATGTCGGTAAGGCCCTCTTCAAACTCCGGGAGTATTTCGAGCACGCCTTCCACGTCGTGCTTCGCGCCGCAGCCTTTGGGAATTTGAGAGGTTTCGGTGTAGGGGCTGCCGACGAATCCGATGGCTCGCATTTCAAACATAGGTGAACCTGCTCAGTCGATTATTTCCCATCCTCCCTGGTATTTGTCCAACTGCCCACGGGTGTATTCATCGATCGGGTGATCGCGTTCGGGAGATACGACGTGCTTTGGCGACCCGCACAGTTCAGTCGAGAAATACCGCTGACCTGAATCGCAGATCATTGTCACGATGCGTTTCATCTTCGGATGCTGCTTTGCGAGTTTGATGGCCGCGACGACGTTTGCTCCCGAAGAGATCCCGCAGAAAAGCCCCTCCTCTTTCGCTAACCGTCTGGCCATCTCCATCGCTTCGTCGGATTTGATGGTCACAATTCCATCGAGCAGGCTCAGATCCAGATCACGGGGAACAAATCCGTCGCCAATACCTTCGATCTTGTGCTCGCCCCACTCGCGACGCGACAGCAAAGGACACTCCGCGGGTTCGCCGGCGTAGAGTTTGATCTTCTTCTTCTTTTCGCGCAGATACCGTCCGATGCCCGTCAGCTGCCCGCCGGTCCCCTGAGTGCCGACGTAAGCGTCCAGCTTGCCGCCGGTCTGCTCCCAGATTTCGGGACCGGTGGTCTTATAGTGAGCCTTGATGTTGTCCGGGTTATCGAACTGCGAGGGCACCCAGTACTTCTCAGGATCCTGCTGGCGAATCCGCTCGAGCTTCTGAAGCGCGAGGTCAACGTCGGACTCGCCTCCCGGGGTGTAGATCATCTGCGTGCCGTACGCTTCATCCATCTTCTTGCGCTCTTCGCTCATCCCTTCCGGCATAACGATGATGCAGGCGTAGCCCTTGACCGCGGCGACGAAAGAGCACGCGATCCCGGCATTCCCCGTCGAGCATTCGAGGATGGTCATCCCCCGTTTCAGATCTCCTCGCTTCTCGGCGCGTTCGATCATGTTCAGGTAGATTCGATCCTTGAGTGACCCCGAGGGGCTGAAGTATTCGAGCTTGACGAGGATCTCGGTTTTGATGTCAGCGGTAACACGATTCAATCGCACCAGAGGTGTGTTGCCTATGCAATCGAGGATAGATTTTGAATGCTTGCAGTAACGGTTCCAGTTCGACATGAGATTTGGAGAGGTCCTTTCTCTAGCTTATTGTCAGCCAAGCCACTCTATCAGAAGCCTGCCCGAGTTTCATGTGAACGTTAATGCCCTGCCTTCAACAAGCAGTGACTTGGTGGCGTACTCATCCTTTGGGTATACGACGCGCGGACCTCGCGTCGCGATTTACAACCTACCTCCGGCTCATGGTACAGTTTTGATTCTGGAGGCAGACATGAAATCAACACCGATCACCCTGATTGCATTCGCATTGATTGTCAGTTTCTACTCTTACCGCGCTGATGGAACCACATCCGCTCAGGCGGGAGCTAGAGCGAGCGCGAAAAAGATCAAGCTTTATTCTGTCTCGGAGAAAGGATTCATTATGAGCGAGAAGGTCGTCAAAACGGACGCCGAATGGAAACAGCAACTCACACCCGAGCAGTACGAAGTCACCCGTCGAAAGGGAACGGAGCGGGCCTTTAGCGGCGAGTATTGGAACAATCACGAGAAGGGGATTTACCGGTGCGTCTGTTGCGACAATGACCTGTTCAAATCCGACACGAAGTTTGAGTCAGGAACCGGCTGGCCAAGTTTCTGGGCGCCGATCTCCGACGAAAATGTGCTTAGCGAAAGCGACCGGAGCTACGGCATGGACCGCAACGAGGTGCTGTGTAAGCGATGCGGCGCCCACCTTGGTCACGTATTCGACGATGGCCCGAAACCCACCGGCCTCCGCTATTGCATGAACTCGGCTGCCTTGAAGTTCATCAAGTCGGAGTAGCGGTTTGCGGCGTTTGCGTCCTGGCTGTGTTGCCACTTAGCGTATTTGGCTCTGCTTTGCGTCTTTGCGTGAAACCTGATATTGAATTTCCCGGACATCTCATCTCCGGGAGAACTCAATGGCACGCAAGACGCTCAATTTCTTACTCGTTTTTGTCCTCATCACCACTGCCCCTCTCGCGCAAAGCCGCCAAGCAAAGACCGCGACTTTTGACACGATAATTCGTGGTGGAACGGTCTACGACGGATCGGGCAGGGCCCCGAGACGCGCCGACGTCGGAATAAGAAGCCGATCGAATCGCCGCTATTGGCAATCTCAAAGCCGCGACCGCCACAACGACAATTGATGCTACGGGCATGGCGGTAGCCCCCGGCTTCATCAACATGCTCTCACATTCCGAGAGTTCGCTGATCACCGACGGGCGTTCACAAGGCGAGCTTCGCCAGGGCGTTACAACGCAGATCTTCGGCGAGGGATCGATGGGGCCTCTCAGCGATGAGATGAAACGCCGCCGCGCTTCGACCCAGGGTGACATCAGATTCGAGATCCCGTGGACCACTCTCTCCGAATACCTGACTTATCTCGAGAAACACGGGATCTCGCAAAACGCCGCGTCCTTCGTCAGTGCGACAACCATCCGCGAGAACGTCATCGGTCTGGAAGACAAGGCCCCGACCCCCGAACAGCTTGATCGCATGCGCGAGCTGGTCCGCCGGGAGATGCAAGCCGGTGCGCTCGGCGTCACCACGGCGCTGATCTATCCGCCGGCGTTTTACGCAAAGACCGAAGAGTTGATTGAACTTTGCAAAGTCGCCGCGAAGTATAAAGGCAAATACATCGCGCATATTCGCAGTGAAGGAAACCAGTTGATCGAAGCAGTCGAGGAAACACTGCGCATCAGCCGCGAGGCTGGACTCCCGGCAGAGATCTATCATTTGAAAACATCTGGTGAGTCCAACTGGGGCAAGATGGATAAGGTCATCGCGATGATCAACGAGGCTAGACGCAAGGGGATGAAGATCACCGCGGACATGTACATGTACACGGCGGGCTCGACCGGGCTGGACGCGTGTATGCCACCGTGGGTTTTTGACGGGGGCCGGACAGCGGCTGAAAAACGCTTGCAAGATCCGGAGACTCGCAAGAAGATCGCGGAGGCGATTCGGACGCCCAGCAACGACTGGGAGAATCTCTATATGCTGGCCGGTTCACCCGAACGAATACTGCTCGTAGGGTTCAGGTCCGACGCGCTGAAGCCACTCACCGGAAAGACGCTCGCGGAGGTCGCAAGGATGCGCGGTAAGGATCCGATCGAGACGATCATGGACCTTGTTTATGAGGACCATTCCCGGGTCGGGACGGTGTATTTCATGATGAGCGAAGAGAACATCAAGAAGCAGCTTCGCCAGCCGTGGGTGTCGTTAGGATCGGACGCGGCCTCGATGGCGCCGGAGGGAGCATTTCTCAGGTCATCGACTCATCCGCGGGCCTATGGAAACTTCGCGCGGCTTCTGGGCAAATACGTCCGCGAGGAAAAGGTGATCACCCTGCAGGAAGCAGTGCGCCGCCTGAGCAGTCTTCCGGCAACAAATCTCGGTCTCGATCATCGTGGCTCACTCAAAGAAGGGATGTTCGCCGATGTTGTCGTGTTCGACCCGGACACGATCGGTGACCGCGCGACCTTCGAGAACCCTCATCAATATTCTGTCGGGGTGAAGGATGTCTTCGTCAACGGCGTTCAAGTTCTAAAGGACGGCGAGCACACGGGAGCAAAACCCGGCCGCGCGCTTTGGGGACCCGGGAAGGTGAATTGACGCCTCATTCACCTGGCAGGCTGGATTATTCATGAGTAAGCGCGACTCTCTGGATACCCAAACGCTGGCTATCAAGCCCGGGACAGAGTCTCAGTCCTGGAGTATGCCGGGCTCGCTCGCTTCCGGACGCTACATCATCCGTCGGCCTATCGGGCAGGGGGGCCAGAAAAAGGTCTATCTTGCGCGAGACGAACGTTTGGATCGGGACGTGGTGATCGCCGTTCTCAAGACCGATGATCTCACCAGCGAAAGCGTTCCCCGCCTTATTCGCGAGGCTCAAGCCATGGCGCGGCTCGGCAGTCACCCCAACATTGTGACTGTCTATGACATCGGGGACGATGAAGGCCGGCCGTTTATCGTCAGCCAGTATGTAGAAGGCGGCTCGGTGGCGGATCTCCTCAAGAGCGCCGATAACCACCGGCTTCCGTTTGATAGTGTCATTCGAATCGGTTCTCAGATCTGTCAGGCGCTGATGCATTGCCACAACCAGGGAATCATTCATCGCGATCTGAAGCCGGGAAACGTCTGGCTCTCACAAGACGGAACGGCCAAGCTTGGAGATTTCGGGTTGGCGGCCAGCGCAGATTTTTCGCGAATCACGCTGGAAGGCGCTCTCGTGGGCACTGTAGTTTACATGCCGCCCGAGCTGATGCTGGGCCATCCGGCAGAACCCAGAAGCGATCTTTACTCCCTGGGAGTCCTGCTGTATGAGACCGTCACCGGCAGGCCGCCATTTCTGGGCGATCAATTCGTCGCTATCATTACCCAGCACATAAGCTCACGCCCGGTTGCGCCTTCGTGGCATAACCCGGAAGTACCGCAGGCGCTCGAGACACTGATATTGCGGTTGTTGGCCAAGACGCCGGAGGAGCGTCCGGCGAGCGCAGCCGAGGTCGCGAAGGCTCTGGCGAGTATCGGCTCCTCTGCGCCGGTTGATCGGGCGGTTCAGCAAGACGCGAAGTCGCTATCACGCCTCGCCGGAGGTGTCTTTATTGGCCGCGACAATGAAACCAAGGAGCTGCGTGTCGCGCTCAATGAAACGCTCGCCGGTAAGGGTCATTTGTTCATGCTGGTGGGGGAGCCGGGCAGCGGCAAGACCCGGATGACCGAACAAATCGCGACCTATGCGCTCCTCTGTAACGCTCAGGTGCTCATCGGAAGTTGTTACGAAGGCGAGGGCGCTCCGGCGTTTTGGCCGTGGCTGCAAATCGTCCGCTCATACGTGCAGGATTTAGAGGCCGACAAACTCCAGTCGATAATGGGTCCAGGCGCTGCCGACATCGCCCAGGTAGTTTCAGAGATCAAGGAGACCCTTCCCGACTTGCCACCGCCTCCGACTCTGGAGCCCGAGCAAGCGCGGTTTCGCCTCTTCGATAGCGTGACGACCTTCCTCAAGAATGCCAGCAAACTCCGCCCCCTGGTTGTCATTCTCGATGACCTGCACTGGGCCGACAAACCGTCGCTGCTGCTGCTTCAGTTCCTGGCTCGCGAGTTAAAGGATGCAGGCATTCTGGTCATCGGCACCTACCGGGATATGGAATTGGGGCGTCAACATCCCCTTTCACAGACGCTCGGTGAGTTGTCGCGACAGGGACTAAGCGCGCGTATCGTCTTGCGCGGGCTGACCGAGATCGATGTGGCGCGGTTCATTGAGATGACCACCGGCATAAAGCCTTCTGAAAGCCTTGTGAGGACTGTCTATCAGCAGACAGATGGCAATCCATTTTTCCTGAACGAGATCGTCAGGCTTCTGGTTGTAGAGGGTCAGTTGGAACGCCCGGAAGCGACGACCGCTTCGGCAGTTCGAATACCAGAGGGAGTCCGAGAAGTTATCGGCCGCCGCTTGGATCAACTCTCAGAAGAATGTAACCGTATTCTCACAACTGCTTCGGTCATCGGCCGGGAGTTCAGCCTCGAGGCGCTGGAACCTCTGAGTGATATTTCCGGTGACCAGCTGCTTGAACTACTGGATGAAGCGATGGCCGCGCGAGTGATAGACGAGCTGCCTCAAACCGTGGGGCAATACAGCTTTGTCCACGCCCTGATCCGTGAAACGCTTTATGAAGAAATCAGCACTGCTCGGCGAGTGCGGTTTCACCGCCGGATCGGGGCGGTGCTCGAGAAGCTCTACGCTAACAGTCCGGATTCACACCTGCCGGAGCTGGCGTATCATTTCTTCCAGGCGTCGCCGGCGGGAAACAGTGATAAGGCGATCGACTATGCAATCCGAGCCGCCAAACGAGCGATTGGACTGCTGGCCTATGAAGAGGCGGCGGGTCACTACGAAAATGCGCGGGCGGTCATTGAGACGCAGGACGAGGTTGACCAGGACCAACGCTGTGAGATGTCCCTGGCCCTGGGTGACGCGCAGAAGAAGGCGGGCAATAACGCCAAGGCGCGAGAAGCGTTCCTGCAGGCTGCCGACATCGCGAGACAGCGAGGGACCGCGGAGCAGCTCGCGCGCGCTTCGCTGGGTCTCGGTACCACAATGGTCGCTTCTGGAACCATCGACGAGGTTGAGGTGAGTACCCTCAGGGAAGCTCTCACCGCGATGGGCGACGAGGATACCTCGCTCCGCGCGCGGCTGCTCGCGCGTCTGTCGATGGCGCTCTACTACTCCCCCGATCTCCGCGATGAGATCAATCAGCAAGCAGTTGAGATGGCTCGCCGGGTAGGAGACCCGGAGGCAATAGTTGCTGCGCTTTACGCCAGGCACTTGATGCTCGACGGAACGCCCGATGTTGAACAGCGCATTGCCGTTGCCGGCGAGATCCTGGAAATCGCGGAGCGTGGCGCCAATAAGGAGATGGAGTTGCAGATTCGCTACCGTCGCATTCTCGACTTGATGGAGATGGCGGAAATGACGGCGGTGGATGCTGAGATTGAAGCCTATGCCAGGTTAGCGGAGGAGCTCCGGCAGCCTCGCTACCTGTGGCTCGCACCCTACCTTAAGGCATCACGCGCGCTCACTGCGGGGCGCTTTCAACAGTGCGAGCAACTGGCGCGGAAGGCTATCGCCATCGGGCAGCGCGCGCAAGACCCAACTGCACCGTTGTTGTTCGAGACCCTGATCAATGTTCTTCGCATGGTGCAGGGGCAGGTCGACGATCGCGAAGAAGCCATCATCCGATATCTTAAGAATTACCCGCAGATACCAACACATCGAGCCACGCTTGCCAATGTGTATTGCCGGCTTGGGCGCCGCGAGGACGGGCAGCGGGAATTTGACCAGGTGGCTGCCCAGGACTTCGCTAACCTGCCTCGTGACGGGAGCTGGAACCCTACGATGGCCAATCTCTCCTATGTCTGCTCGTACCTCAACGACGTCCGCCGCGCAGCCATCCTGTATGACCTACTCCTTCCATACGCTCGGTGGCAACTGGTGATCGGCGCCGCTGCAATCGGCGTGGGTTCGGTGCTGCGGTTTCTAGGGATCCTGGCGACCACGGTCTCGCACTGGGAGGATGCGGTCGCACACTTTGAAGGCGCATTGCGGATGAATGCGAAGATCGGTGCGGTTCCGTTTGCGGCGTTCACCCAACAGGAGTATGGAACAATGTTGTTGAAGCGCGGCGAGCCGGGCGATCGCGAGAAGGCTCATCAGATTCTTGATCAGGCGCTTGCAACCGCAAACGAAATCGGCATGCACGGTCTCATCCGTGAGGTGACCGCTCTCAAGGCACAATCCTGAACCGACTGGTTGCCTGTCGAAGTCAGGTTGACTGAATCACCAGATCCGCGACTCACCGCTGCCAATCGCGCAGGTTGGTCTGTCGAGATGCCCGTCCTTTCGGATTGGTACATGCCCGGCATGACAGATTTCTACGGCGCGTCCGGTTGATAAGAGGCCGGCGCCGGCTTGGACCTCAAAGGCCGCCACGTCTGGAATACTTCTCTCGTCAACTTGAAGATCACCCTGCGGTTGTCCGCGATCAGCCTCGCCCACTGCAACCGAGTCATCTGTGGAAAGTATATTCCGCGAAAAAACAACCGGGAAATCAGGTGAGTCAGCCGCTGCCCGATCGTCTTGTGCGGAATCAAATCGATGGCCCTTGCGTTGGCCTCGGGGCTGTACGAGGACGACCATGCGCGATGCAGCTCCTGGTGCACCTGGTCAATCGTCATCTTCAACGGCGTGTGCGCCATCGAGAACGGCGCGAAGTTCAACCAGTGCTTTGGCCGCGTCAACCGGCCAGCCGCCTGCAGCCGCGCATAGAGGGGTGTGGATGGGAACGGAACGAGATGGCCGAAGATGGGCAGCCCGGGTGGCCAGCTGCGAGTCTGCTCGAGCGTACGTTCGGCTACGCCAGGCGTATCGAAGTCCATTCCAAAAATGAACCCAAACATTGGAATGATATTGCGCTGGGATAGTCGATCCATCACTGCCCCGTATTCGGAGGGCTTGTTAAATCCCTTGGCCACGTCTGCCAGATTGGCGGGATCGACCGACTCCAACCCGATATACAAACATCTGGCGCCCGCCGCGGCCAGCAGGTCGACGAGTTCTTCATCGCGCAGGAGATTGACGCTGATCTGCGCAACAAATGGCAGTTGAGCCTCGGCGTCTACAATCGCGCGCAACAGTGCCTTTGTTCGCTTCGGATTGATCGCGAAGTTGTCATCAACCAGAAAAACAAAAATCTGCCCGCCATCTTTCTTTGCCCGCCTTTTGAGCCTGAGCATCTCTTCCACAACGCTCTCATCGGATCGAAACCTGATGGAATCGCCGAAGAAGCCGGTCACAGTGCAAAACTCGCATCCGTAGGGACACCCGCGGCCCGACTCGATGGGAATCAATCGAAATGTGCCAAACCCCTCGCTCACCCGGCTCAGCATCGGACGCAGAAAACGTGGAACGAGGTTGAACTGATCCAGATCGAGGGTCTCCCAGGGAATCACGGGGTATGGTTTGAGACTCGGCTTGCGCTCTTTGCCTGACTCATCGACCGGCGCGTAGACCTCTTTGAGCTGACCGCACGCAGCGTCCTCGACGATCTGAGGCCAGAGTCCGTCGGCTTCCCCGAGCGCGATAGCATCGGCATGACGAGGGCCGCCGTCTCGTCCAAGTGCTTCGTCCGGCATCTCAGTTACGTGCGGCCCTCCTATCACCACCGGGACTCCTACCGCACGAATTGCGTCGGCCATTCGATAGGCCTTCGCGATCATTCTAGTCATCGAACCAATGCCTACCAGATCGATGCGCCGTGTCCGAACGAACCGAGCCATGTCCTCCTCGTTCATGTTTTGAGTGTTCCCATCGACGAGTACGACCTCGTGACCTGGTGGCGTAAGGGCCTGTAGCAGGAACATCCAAAGGTGCGGCATGAAATTACGGGTGACCCCGTTGTCCGGGTTGTATAGAAGTATTCTCACTTGATCTCCTCTTCTGCTGGCCTGACGCCGCGAGTACGAAACTACGGTCGACTTTCGAGTCTCCGCGAAAATCCGTTGAGAGTAAAAACGGGACGAGTTGTAGAAAAGAGCGCGAGTTGCCGCTTCAAGGTGATTCGATGAGCCGACGCGGATAAGAGCATGAACCTCGGAGGATTCAAGCGACAAACAGAAGGTCCTCAAGCCCGGCGGGAACGGGGACATCTCCGTCAAAGACAAACAGAAGGTCCTCAAGCCCGGCGGGAACGGGGACATCTCCGTCAAAGACAAACAGAGCGTCTCTCAGTATCTGGCATGGCAATCGGAGCGCGGCGGCCCGTACGCTCCCCACTCCGATTGTCTATCGCGGATATCTTTATTACGTCCTCAAGGCTGGACCGTCTTATGAACTTCTGGCGGTAAATCCGATGGGCGAGGCGATGATTGCGACGCCCGCGATCTCCGGCGGATTGCTGATCGTTCGCGGCCCTGGGAGAACGTAGTGTAGACTGTCCAGTCTGCGCCTTCCCCAACCAAAACCATCCCGGGAAAACGTAGCGTAGACTGTCCAGTCTGCGCCTTCCCCCAACCAGGACCATCCCGGGAAAACGTAGCGTAGACTGTCCAGTCTGCGCCTTCCCCAACCAGAACCATCCCGGGGAAACGTAGCGTAGACTGTCCAGTCTGCGCCTTCCCCAACCAGAACCATCCCGTGGCGTAGACTAGACAGTCTACGCCTTCCCCCAACCAGAACTATCCCGTAGCGCAGACTAGACAGTCTACGCTTCCCTCAACCAGAACTATCCCGTGGCGCAGACTAGACAGTCTACGCTACCCCCAACCAGAACTATCCCGTGGCGCAGACTAGACAGTCTACGCTACCCCCAACCAGAACCATCCCGTGGCGCAGACTAGACAGTCTACGCCTTCCCCCAACCAGAACTATCCCGTGGCGCAGACTAGACAGTCTACGCTACCCCCAACCAGAACTATCCCGTGGCGCAGACTAGACAGTCTACGCTACCCCCAACCAGAACTATCCCGTGGCGCAGACTAGACAGTCTACGCTACCCCCAACCAGAACCATCCCGTGGCGCAGACTAGACAGTCTACGCTACTCCCAACCAAAACCAAGCTCAGACTGGACAGTCTACGCTACTCGAAACATAGACCATCGCGCATTCGTTATCCTCGATCATGCGTAATCTATTCAGACGGATCAGGAGAGAGTCAATATGGGAAACCTGCTTCAAGACGTGCGCTATGGTGCGCGAATGCTGCTCAAACGACCCGGTCTGAGTTTGATCGCGATCATCACCCTGGCGCTTGGGATTGGTGCGAATACGGCGATCTTCAGTTTGGTCAACACGGTCTTGCTTCGGCCGTTGCCGGTGGACCACCCCGAGCAACTGGTCTCGCTCAACACGGTGTCATCGACCGGAGATCGCAGTTTCCCGACGCTCTCCTACCCGGATTACCGCGACTATCGCGACCGCAATGGCGCGCTCTCGGGGCTGCTGTGCTATCGCTTTTCGCCGATCAGTTTGAGCAACAACGGCGTGAACGAGCGGATGTGGAGCTATCTGGTTTCGGGGAACTATTTCGACGTACTTGGAGTGAAGCCCGCGCTGGGGCGCTTCTTCACACAGGAAGACGACAAGGCGCCGGGGGCGCACCCTGTCGCGGTCGTCACTTACAAGTGCTGGCAAAAGCGATTCGGCGGCTCCGCTGACGCGATCGGCAAGAATGTGATCGTCAACGGCCGGAGCTTTGAGATCATCGGCGTCGCCCAGCCGGGGTTCTACGGTTCGGAGATCAGCTACGTGCCTGAGATGTGGTTTCCGATGATGATGCTCGCGCAGATCGAACCGGGAAGCGACTATCTGGAGAGCCGCGAGACCTCCAATATATTTGTGCAGGGGCGCCTGAAGCCCGGCGTCACCACACCGCAGGCTGAAGCCGAGTTGAAGAGCATCGCGGCACAACTGGCCGTCGAGCATCCCAATGAGAACGAAGGCAAAACGATCGAGCTTTCTCCGCCGGGTTTGTTCGGCGCGTTCATGCGCGGACCCATCATCGGTTTTGCCGGGGTGCTGATGGCGGTAGTCGGCCTGGTTCTGCTGCTGGCGTGTACCAATCTCGCGAACCTGTTATTGGCGCGCGCAACCGAGCGGCGCAAGGAGATCGCGATTCGGCTGGCAATCGGCGCGAGTCGCTTCCGCCTGATACGGCAGTTACTGACTGAAAGCATTCTGCTTGCTGCATGTGGAGGGGTGTTTGGACTGGGTCTCGCGTACTGGCTGGTCGAAACGATGACCGGGCTCAAGCCACCGCTCGACATTCCGCTGTCAACAGCGTTGCACATCGACTATCGCGTACTGTTGTTCACCGCCGCGGTTTCGTTTTTCACCGGGGTGGTGTTTGGGCTGTTGCCGGCTTTGCAAACTACCAATCCGGACCTCGTGCCGGCATTGAAAGACGAGACTTCGATCGGCGGTTACCGTCGTTCGTGGCTGCGCAACGGGCTGGTTGTTTTTCAGGTCTCGCTGTCGCTGCTGCTGTTGATCTGCGCCGGGTTGGTCTTGAGAGGCTTGCAACGCGCGCAGCTGCTTAACCCGGGCTTGGTGCCGGACCACGCAATTGAGATGTCCTTCGATCTGAGTCTGCAGGGGTACGATGGCGCGCGCAGCAAAGAGTTCAAACGCAATTTACTCGAACGCGTGCGAGCCTTGCCGGGCGTCGAGTACGCCGGCGTGTCCAACTTTGTACCTCTGACCATGAACATCAACAACAACAACATCTTCGCCGAGGGCGCCCCTGAAGAGCGCGGGGCAAACGTCCCGTCGGCGATGACCTCAAGCGCGTCGCCGGGCTTCCTGGCGGCGTTGGGCGCGGACTTGCTGGAAGGCCGCGACTTTGTGGAACGCGGCGCTGAAAACAACCAGCGCGAAGCAGTTATCAATGAAGCATTTGCGCATCGCTTCTGGCCGGGTCAGTCCGCGATAGGCAAACGATTCAGTTTTGAAAGCGCCGCCGGCCCGTGGTTTGAGATCGTCGGAGTGATGAGAGACGGCAAGTACTTCAGCCTGAGCGAAGACCCGACGCCGTTCGTCTATTCCAACTTGCGACTCGAAAGCGGAAACTACCTGACGCTGGTTGTACGCACGGCGAGCGAGCCGCAAGGCCTCATCGGCTCGCTGCGCACTCAGTTTCAGCAACTCGACGCCAACCTCCCTGTCTACGGCGTAAAGACTATGATTGAGCACATGGATCTGCCGCTATTCCCCGCCAGAGTGGCCGCGACGCTGTTGGGTAGCTTCGGGGTGCTGGCTTTGATACTGGCAGCGATCGGGATCTTCGGGGTTATGTCTTACTCCGTCAGTCAGCGGACCCGCGAAATCGGTATCCGGATGGCGCTGGGCGCCAACGCCGGTGCGATTCTCAAGCTGGTGGTTGGGCACGGCTTGAGATTGATTGTGCTGGGTATGGCGATCGGCCTGGCCGGAGCTTTCGCCGGCACGCGGATGATGTCGGCCCTGTTATACGGGGTGAGCGCGACCGATGCGGCCACCTTTGGGGTCATCGCCGTACTCCTGATCTCGGTAGCGCTGCTAGCTTGTTACCTCCCGGCACGGCGGGCGGCGAAAGTCGATCCTATGGTGGCGCTAAGGTATGAATGACTGATTGCCGACCCCGGTCGGCGATTCCCGATTCCAAAACGAGAATGAATCTTCGGGACGAAGATTCGCAATCCAGGCGATCCTGAAATCAGCAAAGGAGACCTATGGAGGCTCTATTGAACGATCTCAGATTCGGAATCCGGATGATGACCCGAAGACCCCGCTTCACTCTCGTAGTGTTGATCACAATAGCCCTGGGTATGGGCGCCAATTAATCAAAAGAACCCCCAAAAGCCGTTGACGATTCACCGGCCAATCGGTAGGGTGGTCCCTCACTTACTTGACTCCATCGGCATCCCATTCAGTACAAAGGCTAGTCGTCCGGCGTTCAGGTCGAGAGTCCTATCCTCACCTGGTTCCAGGGTCAAGCCGCGGTGAGCCGGGCGGGGTTCCGAACAACGGACCTCTCAGACCGCGGGACCGTTAGATGTCTCGGAGAAATTATATGACTCATGATCGCGAGGTCCGCCAGTTTCGAGAAGATACAGTGAGGCGGCACATGGAGTCCGAGAATATCCAGGACTTCGCCGCTACGATACGCACCTTTTCTCATCCGAGATACGAAATAATTCCCAGAGATCAAATCCACGACGGCGCAGAAGAGGTCGATAAATACTTCCGTGAGAGCCGGGCCGCCTTCCCCGATCAGCGCAACGAGCTGATCTCGCTGCGACACGCGGATGACGCGGTGATAGTGGAGTTCTGGTTGACGGGCACGCATCTGGGACCGTTGCGCGGACTCGAACCCACCGGCCGATCGTTCCGCTGCCGGATGACCGCCTTCTTTATCTTTGACGCCGCCGGGATAGTTTGTGAGCGGGTCTATTTCGACTCGGCCACCATCCTTGGACAGCTCATCGGGTGATCGGCTCAGCTATGACCCAAACTCAGCTCAAGGACAGCCCGTCGGGCGCTCGGTTCAAAGTGCTCGGGCTACTGTTTCTTCTCACCAACATTACCTATCTTGATCGCCTCTGCATATCGGCGGCTGCGCCCGCGATCACCAGCGCGTTCAATCTATCTCCTTCACAGATGGGCTACGTGTTTAGCGCGTTCACGCTGGCCTACGCCCTCTTTGAGATTCCCAGCGGGTGGCTCGGAGACCATTTTGGTACTCGCAAGGCGCTGACACGTATCGTTCTGTGGTGGTCGATATTCACTGCTCTGACTGCCGCAGCGACTGGATTCGCGTCGCTGACAGTGGTGCGATTTCTGTTTGGCGCGGGTGAGGCGGGCGCTTTCCCAAACATCGCGCGCAGTATTTCACGGTGGTTTCCTGCGTCTCACCAGGGACGAGCTTTGAGCGTCGCATTTGTGGGCAACGCCGTCGGGGCAGCGATCAGCACGCCCCTCGTTTTCAAGCTGGTTGAGACTCAGGGCTGGAGATTGCCCTTTGTCGCCTTCGGCGGGCTGGGAGTCGCGTGGGCCGGAATCTGGTATTGGTGGTTTCGAGATCGGCCGGAAGACCATCGGTCAGTGAACGCCGGCGAACTGTCGTTTATTAGATCCGACGACGTTGATGCGGACCAGCTTGGGCATACTCGTCACGTACCCTGGGGCGTCCTGCTCAGGAGTCCGAATCTGGCTTTCATCTGTGGGATGTATTTCGCGTTTGGTTATGCGCTTTACTTTTACATTACGTGGCTCCCGACATACCTTCTCAAAGCCCGGGGCTTTTCTCAAACTTTTGCGGGCCTCTTTTCAGCGCTGCCCTGGGTGGCCAGCGCTGGGGGGTTCTGGTTGGGCGGATTGTTGACGGATTGGCTGGTGAGGCGCACCGGGAGCTTGAAGATTGCCCGCTGCGGAGTAGGCGCGGCTGGATTGATTACCAGTGCGATGGCCCTTGTGGCCGTTGTGCAAGCTGAGGATCGCGTGGTCGCTGCGTCGTTGATCGCGGTGGCGGCGTTCTGCCAGATGATGACCGGCAGCGCCGCATGGGCAGTCTGTCTCGATGTCGGGAGGCGAAACGCTGGCGTCGTGACCGGGTGCATGAACATGGTTGGCAATCTCGGGGGCACGATTGCGCCAGTCATCGTTGGCTACGCGGTTGAGCGCTACGGCTCCTGGAACGTTCCGTTCTATGTAGCGGCTTGCGTGCTGACGAGCGGAACAGGGATGTGGCTGCTTATTGACCCTCGACGTTCTGTCATCAGCAATCAGCGCGAGCTGACGGGCGCCTAAACGCTCTTACTCTGCGGTTCCGAATTTATCTAAGAAGGAGGGTGAAAATGAAGGCTCTTCTGATCGCCTGCTTGTTGATCGGCGTCATGCCGGGAGGCTCTGCTGCCGGGAAGCGACCCAACGCTGCGACTCCCGACATCGAGAGCGAGGTCATGCAGCTGCTCGATGATTATATGAGCGCGTGGAATCGCAAGGATCTCGCCGCCTGGGAGCGCACGTTCCATTTTCCTCACTATCGACTGGCCAGCGGCAAGATGAATGTGCTGGATCGGCCGGGCTTACAGGACGCGACAAGAATTTGGGCAGCGGTCGGAAGCGACTGGCATCACAGCAGGTGGGACCGTCGGCTCATCATCCATTCGTCCCCGGACAAGGTTCACATCGACACAAAGTTCACGCGATGTCGCGCGGACGGGAGCGTCATCGGTTCCTTCGAGTCGCTGTACATCGTGACAAAAGAGGATGGCCGATGGGGAGTCAAGATGCGATCAAGCTTCGCGCAGTAGCCCCAGGCGGACTCCCTGCGTTCCTCAGCACCCTCTGCGGTTAAGATCCGGAGTCCAACCGCAGAGGAAGGTGAGAAGCGCAGAGCAAATCGCTACAGAGTCACGATGAAAGAGCGCTGCTCGTCCTTTGGCTGAACCAGTCGAAGCGCGACCGACAACCTCTTCTGGGTCTTAGCATCTTCCTTCGAAACATCAAACAGCAGAGCTATCGAACCTTTCCGCTGAAACGTAAGCGTGACCCCGCCGATGGTATCCCTGGGATCCAGCGCGTCCACCTCTTTATCGTTGTCTTTGCCCCAGCTCGGAAAGTCCTCGATCACTGCGCGCGGCGCGATCTTCTTTTCGCCGCTCAGCAAGAAGATTTCAGTCGTGGCGGGGTCGGCAGTGAGCTTATAGTAGAGGGTCGCGCCCGGCTTACCCGCATCCATATCGAGAACTACAACGACCGGCTCGCCCTTCACCTTAACGCCCGCGAAGGGCCTCGTCGACTTGGCGGCCTTGACGAAGAGGCTCTCGCCAAACGGCACAACCTCACCGGACTGCACCTGCTTCGCGGAGTTCTGAGAATAAGAAACATTTACCCCAAGCACTAACGCGACTAGAAGAAGTAGATATTTTCTCATGATTGCAAATTCCCTTTTGTTAGTTGAATTTCTTTCCGATCCCGGCCCCGCTGAACGCAGACCTTCTTGTGAATACACCCAACTCATCGCGTTCCGCAAGTACGTGTCACTTTTTGCCCCACACGACTAATGCCCTCGGCCGCGTAGAACGGCTTTTCAAACGCCGAGTCCAATGCTCGGTTCAGATCTTTTCCCACCGCTCACGCGCGAAGCTCCATCCGCGTTTGGAGATATCGCAGCACCTGCCCGCGGGAGATCACACCTTCAAGCCTGCCGTCAGAGATGACCGGGAGTTGGTTGAGATCATCGCGCCCCATCGTCTCGAGGACTTCGGTGACCGGTGTATCGGCTGTGACCGTGCGGAGTTGATGAATCGGCCGCATGACGTCGCTCACCGTCTTGTAGATCCTCAGGGAGGGCTCGACTCCTTTGATCTCCTGAGCGGTGATGATGCCGGCGATGCTGCCGTTTTCAACTGCGATGAAGCAGCGCGTGCCGGTGCGGAGCAGGAACTCGTCGACAAAGGTCTGCAGATTGGTTCGGCCTTCAACAGTTGGACAGTCCCGAGCCATGATGTCGCCAACCCGCACGCCACGAAGGCGCTCATTGACCTCAACCTGCGCGTAGGTGGCTCCTGCGGCATCGAGCAAAAACCACCCGATGATGGCCATCCACAACCCCGCGAAACCCGCACCTCCGAACAACCGATAAACGCCGGTAACGATAAAGAAGAGAGCGACGGCCTGGCCGACGCGTGCGGCAATTCTGGTGGAGCGGGCGGCGTCTTTTGTCACCCACCAGACGATTGCTCGCAGCACTCGCCCGCCGTCTAACGGGAAGCCCGGGATGAGATTGAACAACCCAAGCACGATGTTGATGTAGCCTAACCACACCATCATTGCCAGAACAGGCGTCTTCGCTGTCTCCATTGGAACCCAACCCGCCGCCAACGAAAGGGCAAGCAAGATAGCCCCTATGATGAAGCTGGTTATCGGGCCGACGATTGCGATCCAGAATTCGGTCTTAGCCTCAGTCGCCTCCTTTTCGATTTGCGCAACGCCTCCCAGCGCAAACAGCGTTATGGACTTGACCGGCAACCCGCGACTCTTGGCGACAACCGAATGTGCCAACTCGTGGGCGATGATCGTCGCGAAGAAAAGCACCCCGGTCACCACCGACGTCATCAACACCACGCCGTCACCCCACTCCGGATTCGTCTCGCGAAAGTGTCCAGCGAGCGAAAACACGATTAGCAAAGCAATGACTATCCAACTGTAGTGTATTCCAATTTCGACGCCGAAGATGCGGCCAAGCTTGATCTGCGATTGCATGTTCCTTCTCCTCTTGAGTCACTCCCAGCGCCACACCTGTCTCACCCTCAGGATTCAGTATACTCTTAACCGACGTCTGGACACTCCCTTCTCTCGGATCCTGAGGTTCGTTGAACGACTCACGGAGCGATCGGCGCGTTCCTGTCGGAAAAAGTGATGGCCATCACTTGCACGAGTGACGGTCGTCATAGCGCTTCCGCCTCGCCAGCCTCTATAGTCTTGCCGGATGTCGTCTTTGGAAAGACCATGCGTTGAACAAAGCCGCACCGGGTACTGCTCAGAGGTCGAAGGCAACTACCGCCCCGCTTGAATTGCGGCTCGTATTATCTGCTGCTCGCCAAAGAAAGGAGCTGTCATGAAAGTCCAGGATGTTATGACTGAGGAAGTTGAAGCCTGTTGGCCGGATACCAATCTGGCCGCGGCAGCGGCAATGATGTGGGAGAACGATTGCGGTTTGCTCCCCGTTGTCGCAGATGAAGGCAAAGCGATCGGCGTGATCACCGATCGCGACATCGCAATCGCACTGGGAACCAGGAACCAGATAGCAGCGGACCTTCCCGTCGGGGAAGTAATGTCCGCAAGGCTGTTCACAGCCTCGCCCGACGATGACATTCACGCGGCACTCAAACTGATGCGCCTGGAAAAGTTGCACCGGTTGCCGGTGGTCGACAACGACGGGGTGCTCAAGGGCATTCTAAGCCTGAACGACGTGGCGCTTCAGGCAATGCATGCTGACGGTAAGAGGGCGCCTGAACTGAGCTACGACGACGTCGTCATCACGCTCAAGGCGGTTTGCGAACACAACCCTGGTACGGCTGCTACCGAGAACTACTTGACGGCAAGAAACTAGACCCCGCTTCGCCGAGGCTTAGGAGGTCACCCGTCTAGGCTGCATACGGTCGCGGGCGGATATGTGAGCGATCGCGGGAACCATCAGTCACGCCGCCGCCGTCCGCGCCGTCAGGCACCGCCGTCAGGCAGGGCCTGTTCGTCGATCGCCTGTTCTGATACTCTATGTGGCGTTCGAGTTTCCGATCGGGAGACTCGAACGCGGGGGAGAGATATCAAGGTAACGGGGTGAGGTCATCGCCTCGAGAGATAAGCCCACAAATCGAGTAAACCGATATTAGCCGGTGAAAAGGGGTAGCGCGGGCTCCGCAAGTATGATGAAAACTGCTCTCTTATCCCTTGTGCTGGTGTTTTTTCTATCGCATCTGTGTGTTTCTCAAAGCGCCTATCCGAGCCTGCCTAATTCGACTCTAACGCCCGGCGCCACGCTCGACGTTACCCGGGAGGAGTTGTGCAGGTCTGACTACACAAGCCCAGCTGACAAAATCCCAATTGCGTTGAAGCAACAGACCTTTGACAGATACGGTATAAGCCCGGATGCGATCGGATACAACGTGGATCACCTGATACCAGTTAGTCTCGGCGGATCGAACTCCGCCAAGAATCTCTGGCCCCAATCGCTTTCGGGCGAATGGAACTATCATATGAAAAACCGGCTCGAGACTACACTGTACAAGATGGTCTGCAAGCGGAGCCTAGAGCTTGAGAAGGCCCGGCAGGAAATATCTACAGACTGGGTGGCCGCGTACAAGAAATACATGGCAAAACTGCGTTAGTAGCCTCTGCCACGCTCAGTCATCAACGCCACAGATGCTCAGCAAGAGGGGCGCCGGTTCTCGCCACAGAATTTGCGAACTCGCTAATATGCCGATCGAAAAGCAGGCTAAAGCCTGAACTCCATGCCCTTCTGCCGATCGAAAAGCAGGCTAAAGCCTGAACTCCATGCCCTTCTGCCTGAACTCCATGCCCTTCTGCGAGCTAAAGCCTGAAGATCCTTGCCCTTCTGCAAGCTAAGGTTGCTGATACCTGCGTCAATCCGGGCTAAGCGGCGTTCACCAGAGGCATCACCTCTTCGGCAAAGCGCTCCATTTCTTCCATCATTGGGCTCATCTGCATCAGGAATATCTCGACGCCTGCGTTTCGAAACTCAATCATGTGTTCGGCGATCTGTTCAGCAGTTCCAGTCAGCCCAGTCCTCAACCCCCGATTCGAGACGCTGTAATCCCTCAGTGACAGTTCGCGCTCTAGCTTGCTCTGGGTCGTGAAATCCTTGAACCCGAAATAGCCAGCCGTGTCTTTGACGTCGCAAACGCGGTCGATTTCCTTCTTGACCTCGGCGTCGCTCTTTCGGCAAATAACGTAGGCCGCAATCCCGTAGGTCATCGAGCCGAGGCCCAGTTCGCGCCGGCGGCGCTCCATTTCTTCGACCTTCGGGCTGACGTTCTCGGGTGGATCGCCATGCATCAAGTAGCCGTCACAATAGCGGGAGATCATTCGCTTTGCATCCTCGGATTCACCGCCCGCGTATATCGTCGGCCACGGCTTGCGCAAGGGCTTTGGCTCGAGGTGCGCCTTCTCGACTTTGTAGAAGCGGCCCTCGTAACTGAATACTTCTTCGGTCCACATCCCCTGCATTACCTCGAGGAACTCGCGCGTGCGTTCGTAGCGCTCATCGTGGCCAACCCAGGCTCCGCCGTACTCTCGCATCTCCTGCTCCCACCACGCGGAGACGATGTTGAGGCTAAACCGGCCGTTGGAGATCTGATCGATGTTGGCGGACATCTTTGCGGTGATCGCCGGCAGCCTGAATCCTGGCCGGATCGCGTTCATCAACTCGACCCGCTCGGTCACCGAAGCGATGGCGGCAGCGGTGGTCCAGCATTCGAGTACCGGAGCAGTCGCGCCCTTGATGTCGTTGAGGTTCAACTCGGCGAGCAGTGAGATGTCAAAACCGATCTGCTCGGCCCTTTGAGCGAGGCGTTTGCTGTAGTCGAAGGTGGCGTGCATTTGCTCGTCATCAACGTTGCGAAGCCAGCCACCGAATATCGGCATCCAAAATCCGAATCGAACTTTGTTCATGAGTCATCCCCAGAGTAATTGGACCTATAGGACCTATACGACCTATGACCTAACAAGCACAGTAGTATTGTCTTTTCGTGAACAGGCTTTCAATCATTTGAACAAATGGTTCCGGGTCGTCACTCGACAGCACCGCGTCGACTATCTCGGCGTCTGACTCCGTCCGGCCAGCGATCAGATCCAGCCAGTCTTGACGGCTGAGTGTTGTCTCAACAACACCCGCTCTTGCTCGACGAAGCGCGATGTAGTCTTTCAGGTACACCCATCGGAGGGCATCTCGCTGGCCTCCCGCCGCCTCGACGCTCCCATACACGGCATCCGCGTAAGCGAACCACGGCAGATCTACACCTGCTCGAATCGGCAACCCGATCCACTTCCACACTCTGGTATTGATATCGAGCAGCTTGAAGTCGTCGCTCCGTTCGTCATAGATAAACTCGACTTCGCTGATTCCGTAATAACCGAAGTCGCGAAGTACCTGCACACCCCGCTCGACAATCTCACCAACGTAGCGCGAATCGACAAGACACGCGGTGCCAAAATCGAGCGGGTACTGCTCGAGCTTGCGCCCCACGAAAACGCCCTTCGCCTGCCCGTCGCGACCTATGTAGCTGCAGAGCGAGTAGAAGCTATCCAGGCCTGCGCCGACGATCTCCTGCGCCAGCAGCGGGTGATGACCGGCGCGCTCGCACAACGCCAGGAAGTCCTGTCTCGTCTCCGCGCGCAGAACCTTTTCTCCGAACTCATTTGTGAACTCGCGTTGAAGGGCAGGCTTCACGATACAAGGAAAGCTGATCTGGGAGGCGATTTGCTCCGGGCTTTGTTCCCCTACATAGAAGGTTCGCGGGATAGGGATCCGTCGTTCTTCACACTTCCGATAAAGCAGGTTCTTGTCGAGGATTCGCTCGACGGTTTCGATGTCTGAAAACGGAAGGATGAAATACTGACCAAGTTCGCTCGCGTGACGGGCCACCGCGAACACCCACTCATCAAGACAGGGGAAGAGCACCGCCTTCTGCTTCAATGCGGCGCCGATCTCCATCAGCAGGTCGATGAACCCGCGCTGGTCATCGAGCGGGTAGGGGCAACGTCCGGCAACCGTCGTGTATCGCGAATGCAAACCGTAACCAGCGTCGTCACGATCGAGTCCGATCACCGGCACGCCTCTCCTTCCGAGCGAGCGCGCGACGGCGAGTCCTGTGATATGGCAATTGAAGACCAGAGCCGCGGGGATGTCGAAAGCGTTGGCTCTCTCGCGCACGGCGGCGATCAGTTCGCGGGGATCGTCGATCATTTTGCTAAATAGGACCTATTGGACCTATAGGACCTATTCCTCTCATCTTCGCTTCGGGGTGTAGTACCTCTTCAGCCAGCTGCTCAACCCATCGAGCCCCGGCATCAGGACTCGCTCGGTGATGTTCGCCTGGTCGAGTTTGTCGCGCACTTCCCACTTCAACTCGGCTGGGATGATCACCCGTCTGCATAGTTCAGGGTGCTCTTCAAGCCATCGATCGAGCCGCGCAGTCGGGCTCGACATCATCGAGAACAGCGCAAACTGATTCACGATCCTGTCGTCCAGCGAAGGCGGTTCGAAGAAAACGACAAACTCATCGACCGACAATCGATCGTACTCGCCAAGCGTGGCCGCCACTCGATTGAGCATATCAACGGTGAAAGCGTTCGAGCCTTCCTCTTGCAGCAACGTCTTAAGATTCTCAGGAAGCAGCCCGTTGGTCTTCACGAAATCCACGCACCAGATCACACCGTCGAGATTGTAGTCTTGAAGTCGAGCGGTCGCGAAGTGCATCGCTACAAAAGGCGAAAAGGTCCAATCGATAAGTCTCGTCGGCAAGCCGTGATGCTGAGCAAGCGCCACCCAGTTCCACATCGAATCGTCGGGCACCGAATCGCGACGCGCGTACTTGCGATAGTTGCGCAGAAGGTGCCCTTCCAGCCTTTCGGCCGGTCCCCCCAGCCTTATCAGACCAGTCTTCAGGTCATAGGACGAATCGCCAAGGCCGCGAAACGCAAGGTTGGACCGGAAGCGGCCGAGCGGTTCCTCCCACGACTCTTCGTAAAGCCGCTCGTTAAGTTCATTCCAACTCGATACACGGATGTCTTCCACTGCATTCCTTGCAACACCAAAAAAGAGCGAACACGAAGTCCGTAGACGGTTATCCGCGGTCCGGCTGCTGAAATCTCGCCTGGATTGCTACGGACTGCTGACCACGGATTACGGACTTCTTTGGTTGCTCGCTCACCGCAACAGGATCGAATTCTTTGTCACGATGTCGTTGTAGGAGTCACACTCTCCGGCGGCGCACTGCTTGATCAAATCATCAAGTCGTTCCATCAACTGGGTGCTGAAGTGATTTGGCTCGGCTTGCGGATGCGCCGGCGCGTAGTAATTAAAGTAGCTCCGAATGATCACGCTGCGGTTATCGATGGGCAGCGATTTGACGTTTTCGACAAACTTATCAAACGTCCCCTGTCGCTGGAGGTAGAACTCGACGTTTGAAACGTAAAACGCCGAGACGCGCTCCTTGATCTCCCCGATGTATTGACCGATCGCCTTCATCGCCTGCGGTCCGGACAAGTCGCCGACCACCGGCACAATCAAGTCCTGATCCTGAAGCTTTTTCAGGAACTGAAAATCGTCTTCCGAGTTGAAGTAGTTTTGCTGATTGCCGGCGAGATCGGTCTCGAGCAGCAAGTCTCTATAAGGCGGATAGATCGAACGTGGCGGGCGGTGATAGCTCGAGTAACGGATGTCGAGCCCGGCGCTGAAAAATGCGCGCTGAACTTTTCCGATCGATTCGAGATCGGACTGCGATAGTGGTATTCCGTACCTCTGAACATCCTGCCGGACGTCCTTCAAGCTCTTCTCGAATAACTTCGAGTCAGACGCGGTGCCATCAATATAGTCGACCAGTTCCTTTACGTTCCGAGTTTCCCATCCTTTGGTCTTTGGGAACGGCTTGCCGAAGTACTCGCATAGATACTCGATTCGATTTCTGGCGCGGCCAAACAGCGATTTGAACAGCAAATGTTGAAGCAGGTTGTCGCGGCGAATGTCGATCATTATCGCAAGTTTCGGGCGAATCTTCGCGATGTACGAGAAACTCTGATCCGGCCCCACCCCCACATAAACGCCGCCGCTCACACCAATCTCGCGCAGCTTGGTCATCACGTGAAGATAAGATGTCTCATTTGAGATGAGGTTGTCGGAATCGAAATAACCGCCGGGCTCCGACAGCCGCGCCGACAGAGCGGCGAAAGCCTTGTGATCTCGCGACGCATGCGCAACGCGGCTCGCGGACGCGCTTATCAGTAACCCCGCCAGCAGGTTGAACACCAGCAGCCGCTTCAAGATGTCTCTCCGGTTCATAGTGTGTCTCCGCCCTTTGTTCGTATCTCGAGTCTAACTTGCTTGCGAAGATCGCAGACATGGCTGACGCCCTTTGAATCCAACCCAACGAGCGTTGCGGGGCTCTCAGTCGCCTCCTCGCCCTAAGGCTTCTGATCAGGCGACCTCGCCGATAGCCTACGGTAGTAATCCTCGATCATCTTTCGATAGCGATCGGGAGCATCGCCGTCGCCAAACGCGCCCGGGCCGTTGTTGCCGAGTTTCGCCTGAAGCCTGCGCGCGAGTTCGATCTCCAGTTGACGCAAGGGGTCGATCACTTCGCTCTTGAGCAATGCAAGCTGCGAAGGATCCGCAAACGCGTTGGGATTGAGGCGCCGCAACTGTTCGACGGCGCGATTGAGGTCTTTCGCAAGATCGCTGTTGCGCCCTAACGCGCGTTTCAACTCTTCGGCTTCGGCGAGTCGTTGGCGAAGCTCGCTTTCGAGTTGGCGCTGCCCGCCGGTGGGCGGTCCGCCCCCCGCTGATTTCGGATCAAAGCTACCGCCGGTCGGACTGCCACCCTGCTGACTCCCTTGTTGGCCCTGCCCTTTACCTTGTTGGCCTTGTTGGCCCTGCTGACCCTGCTGACTCCCTTGTTGGCCCTGCCCTTTACCTTTTTGGCCCTGCTGACCCTGCTGACCTTGTTGGCCTTGTTGGCCCTGCTGGCCTTGTTGGCCCTGCTGACCCTGTTGGCCCTGCTGGCCTTGTTGGCCCTGCTGACCTTGTTGGCCCTGCTTGCCTTGTTGGCCCTGCTGACCTTGTTGGCCCTGCTGACCTTGTTGGCCCTGCTGACCTTGTTGGCCCTGCTGACCTTGTTGGCCCTGTTTGCCTTGCTGGCCCTGTTTGCCTTGCTGGCCCTGTTTGCCTTGTTGACCTTGCTGCTGCCCAGACTGGTTTTGTTGGCCCTGCTGATTCTGTTGTCCTGCCTGACTTCCCTGCTGGCCGTCCTTTCCCTGCTGCTGGCCGTTATTATTTTGACCCTGTTGTTCGCCAGATTCCATTTTGCGGCGCAGGGATTCCAGATTGTCGGCCAATTCACGCGCGCGATTCAGTGCGTCTTCCAGACCCTCACCTTGCGCACCTTTCGACGCGCCGCTTTCCGCTGCCTGGAGGTTCTTCAGCACATCCTCGAGATTGCCTTTAATCACCCGCTCCCGTTCGCGCGCCTGATCAAAGAATTCGTTTGCGATCAGTTGCTGATTCTGTCGGATCTTGTCAGGGATTCGATTCTGGCGAATTGATCCGGCGGCTTCTCGAAGCTTGTCGCTAGCCTGTTGGCGATCCTGTCCCATGCCGCGCGCCGCCTGGTCGATGTCGCGTTCAAGACCCGCCACTTGATCCGCAAGCGCCTGCTTGCGCTCACCAATCTGCTGTTTCTTCTCTTCGCCGCCGCTTCCCGCCTGTCCGTTGCGCGCCAACTCATCCACGCTGCGTGAGATTTCTTCCTGATGTTTCAATGCCTCTTCAGCTTGCTGGCGAAGCTTCTGCACATTCTGTTGCCCGCCGGCGCGCTGCGCTGATTCGAGCATCTTCTTCGCCTGCTCCATACGGTCAAGCGCGCGAAGCTGTTGCGCGGTCGATTCTCCGCCGCCCTGCTGTGCGGAAGATGACTGTGACTGCGATTGAGAGGCTTGAGCGCGTTTCATTTCATCGGCGGCCTGCTGCATTTGCTGAGCAGCCTCGGCGAGTTTCGGATCGCGGCGATCCCGCGATAGTTTTTCAAGCTCGCGGGCCATCTTCTGCGCCTCGTCGATCATTTCCTGTTGTTGCCTCTGCGAGCCTCCCCCACCGCCGCCTTGCTGCTGCATCTGAGAGCGCATCTTCTGCTCGAGTTGTTGCTGCTGACGCCGCGCGAGTTCCGCAAGCCGTCGCGCGATCTCGTCCTGCTGTTGATTTTGATTCTGTTGTTGCTCTCGCTGAACGGTCTCGTACTGGTTCTTCATCTTGTCGAGTTGAAGCTCGAAAAGATCGGCGAGTTCCTGTTGATCCTGCTGGCTCTTGCTTTGACCTTGCCCCCCGCCTTGCGCGACCTGGATCTCACGGAAGATCGCTTCGGCCCGAAGGAGCTGCTGCAACGCGCGCTGCTCCGGAGGAAGCGACTCCTTAGTCTTCTTGGCGTGCAGCTCATCGATCGCCGTAGCCATTTCCTTCGAAGCCTGCGCGATGTACTCGACAAGTTTCGCGTAGTCCGGTTGCGAGTTTATTTGATCGCCAAGCCGCCGCCGAATGCGCTCGGCGAGCGTTTCCGCATCGGTCTTGAGTTTTTCCTGGCTCAGAGTCACCGCGCCAAAGTTCTCATCCTTTTCCGCGCGGCGTGTAGGTCGAAAGCTCGCGTTGAACTCGGAACGTCGCGGCAATAATTTCGCGCTGGCGGCGGGTTAGCGCGTTGGAGTCCTGATCGCCGCTCCCGCTTCCGCCCTGTTGTTGAGCCTGACGAAACTCCCGATCAAAAGGCCGAACCTCCATGAAATAAATGTCACTGGTCGATTCCTGTGGAGTAGCCGAGTTGTCACGGGCCTTCGCATAATACGAGATGAAGTCCCCGGGTTGCAGCCCGTACTCTTCGAGGAAGAACGTATGCGCGCCGGACAGCGAGCGCGCAGCTTCGCTCTTCAGATCCTGCAACTGTACCTTCTTTTCTTCGCCTCCGTTGACCGAGTAATAGAGCTCAACCGAGGAGACGCCAAAATCATCCTCGGCGCGCACCTGGGTGAACACCTCCTGAATGCTGCTGACCTTCATATCCCGGCCGGGCTTGTCGATGACGACCGTCGGGCCATGATCCTCGAGCACCGTGATGTCGTATTCGTTCGAGCCGTTGTAATGCTCATTGCCTTCACTGGTGAGCTCGATGCGATACGTGCCGTTCTGCTTGACGGTAAACTGCCCCACGAAGTGACTGTCATCGGATCGAGCCATCTCGACTTTTGTCCCGTCGCTGACGACGATCCGTGCAGCCTTTGCGTTAGCGCTCAACTGAGCGGTCACCTCAACGACCGTGCCTTTGATCGTGGCCACCTCTCCGCCGTTCTCGATCTTCTTACTCGCGAGCCTCGTGTAAGCGGGGAAGTTCAGCATCAGATCGATTTGATTGACAAACGGGAGGTCCACGACCTCCAGCGAGAACTCCGGCGACCGGACTCCGTTCGATTCGACATAGTAGCTGACCGAGTCCTGGATGTTGAAGATCAGAAACTGAAACTCGTCGTTGCTCTTTGCAGGTTCCATCGTGTGCGCCTGCCAATTGTCCGCGCCATCCTTGCGCATGAACACCTGAGCAATCGCCGAATCGAAGCCCGCAAGCGTCGCCTTCAACTTCTGGTCAGACCCGCGAGGCACTCGCGCGGTACCAGGGTTCACGTTGATGAACATCGAGTTGGCGGCGACCGAATCGTCCGCGGAGTACAGCGCTGAGAGGCCGCTTGAAACCGATCGGGGCGCCAACACCAGCGTGGCTATCATCCCGAGCAAAATCAACGCCGCCGCCGCCCCGTAGACGTAGCCGTATCGGGGATCGACAACACTATCGAGATCAGCGGACGACGATCGTCGGGATGCATCGGTCATCAATCGATCGACTATCGCGGGTGACGCTTCGCGGGGACCCTCGGAGTACTCTACGGCGGTAACAAGGCGGTCCTCCAGTCCACACCGCTCCTCGATCAGCCGGGCTATCCTGGCGTCGTTTATCTTCGCGCGCAGCGGGCGAACGGCAAACAACCAGGCGGCGGCCGTCGTCAACACGACGGGCACTAGCCGCAGCACGATAATCGCGCCCTGCTTTTGCTTGAGCACTCCAGCTAACAGCGCAACGATCAACAGCGAAACAGCGGCGACGCCCAGCGTGAAAGCCGCGCCTCGAAGGGCCTGCCGAGTGCGAATGCGACGCCGTACCTGTTTGATGACTTCAGAAACGTTCTGCAATTGAGGACTCATCCCGCGATCCCCCTTTGAAACTAATGGACCGAGTATACCCCGATTCCGCGGACCGACCAATAACCCCGGGTACGCAGGCATCTCTGCCTGCCTTCCTTTCAGTCGCCGAAAGACGGCAGGCAGGGATCCCTGCGCTCCCTGGCTAAATCAACTTCGGAACTCGTATGCGCCGGGCGATCACCGCCTCACCCACAAACAACGCAAGCGCCGTCAGCAGCAGCGGCAGCCATAGTCGCTGCCTCGACTCTTTTTCTTCGGCGGTCAAACGAGACGACTGCGAAGGCTGCGCGTTCGTGTCCTCAGGCGACGGAGAGATGCCGGCAACCAACTCATCGACGTTTAGCTTTGTCAGATCCGATTCCTTTGTGTCCAGATTCACCGCCACGAACTCGTCGCGGTCGCGATAGCGCAGGCGGTAGAAACCGATCTCGCTCGCGTCCAATGATTGCTCGCCCGAAGAATTCCTTCTCGTATCATCGACTCGCTTACCTCCAGGACTATCGACCGCCGGCAGCGAGCCATCCTTGTCGGCGGGCGTCGTGAATGCCTGCCCTATCGTGTATGAGGAAGCGGCCTCGCGTCCGCCCAGATACTCGAGCATCTGACGCATCAGCGGAAGGAACATCGGAGTGAGCGGCAAATCGTTCCAGGAGGTGTCCAGGGTAGTCGTAACCAGCAACACTTTTCCTCGGCCCGACGAACCTTCGACCACAATCGGGCTCCCGTCATCCAGGGCCGCAACTGTCAGCGAACCCTCTTTCGCGGTCGCGCGATGATAACCGTAGACTCTCGTCGAGGTTAACCGTCCGCTGCGAGCAAATGCGCCAAAGATGGGGTGATCGGTCTTCACCTGACTCATCAAAGCGTATCCGCGCGTCTGAACCACTTCGCCAAGCTCCGCCGGCGCGATCGATCCAAACAAACGATTGAACTCACCCGCGTCGGTGTGTTTGGCAGCCGCCAGGATCAATCCCCCCCCCCGATCGACAAATGTCTTGAGCGCAGAGGCGAGTCCATCGCTGATGCCCGATGCATCGTTTACAATCACCACCCGGTACGGATCAAGCTCAGTGGGGTTCACGCTTCCAGCCGACTTCACCGTCAACGCGTGTTGATTGTTCTCGCCCGCTGCGAGTGACTGCTGAAGAAAGAAGCTCTCGCTGCGGCCCCGTGCCGCGGTTTCGATCCCCAGAACCCGGGTCTGATTGTCGCGTCTGATTGTGAAGAAGAACTTGTTGTCGAGCGCGAACGTATCGCCGGTGACCTCGACCGTCGCGCGGTTCGAGCCCTCAGGAACGTTGAAGCTCGTAAATTCGACGTTCTGCGTTGCACCGGCGTTGAGCTTTAGCGGTTTTCGCTCGACCGGCAGATCGTTGAGCTTCATCTCGATTGCCGCGTTGTCTACATCCTGCGTTCCGAAGTTGCTGATTCCAGCGATAGCCTTTCCCGCGTACTTCTGGGCGTAGACTACGGCGTCCGCGACGACTCCGGAAACCGCCAGGTTCGCCGCTTTCGCGTCCGATACGTCGACGGGAAACAACTTCACATCAGTAGCGATCTTGACCGGCGGCGCCGAGCGGTTCCAGCCAGCGTCCTGAAAATCAGAGATGAGATAGACGCGATGCTGACCGCGGCCGGCGTCTTTCAGAATAGCGTCGGCGGCTTGAACCGCTTGAAGGTAATCGGTTGAGTCAAGACCCGGCTGCATCGCGTCGACCACGGTGGTTGCTTCGCCGCGATCGGCTTTTAGCGGCATCAACACCTGATAATTTTTGGAGAAGAGCACTACTGCAAGATGCTCGTCCGACGCCGCATCGTTGATAAAGTTGCGGGCGGACTGCCTGGCCCGGTTGAACACCTCGCCGTAGCGCATGCTGTAAGAACCATCCACCAGGATCACCGTGCTGACGTGATCTCCGGCTGCAGACACCGAAGTCGACCCTGTAAAGAAAGGTCTTGAGAAGGCGAACGCGAGCAGCAGCAACGCCGCGCATCGCATCAACAGCAGCAGCAGGTTGCGGAGCTTGCGCCGGCGAATGGTCTTTTGCTCGATCTTTCGGAGGAACATCAACGAGGGGAATTGAATGCGAGGGGCCCGGGTTCGACGGACCAGGTGAACGAGCACCGGAAGACCCGCCGCGATCGCCCCGAGAAGAAAGATTGGGTTAAGAAATGCCATCGACTCGTTTCTCGCAGAACGAACGCTAACTCGGTTCGCCCTGTGACTGGACGAGGGCGCGTTCAAGCAAATCGCGGACGCCGAGCTCAATCGCCCAGTGCCTGAGATACTCCAAGTCTAGTTTGTCGGCCTGAACGCTCATCACCCCCAAAACGTCGCTCCACTGTCGCTCCGACTTCTTGTCCATCGTGGCACGAGCGATCCCGTGAGCCGAACTGGCGTAGGATCCTCCCACCAGATACGGGCTGTCCAATTCCTCGAGCGCTTCGATTACTTTGAGCATGACCTCTGTCTGGGATGCAGCCATCAGTAACCCTCGATCTTTGGGTCCCGGCCATACACCTGAATCACGGTCTCGCGATCGAGAACCAACGCGGCGAGGCGCCGGTGCAACTCGGTCGGGGTAGCATCGGGATACCTCTTCCTCAACCCAGCCATCGCAAATGCGCGGCACGTCACTGTTGTTTCTGCAACCTGCTCGAACTTTCTCCAAACGGGGGTCGCGCGCGCCAGTTCGATCAGCACACGTTCCGCATCAGGCGCGGTGTCTTCCAGACCCAATTTGCTCCTCATACCGATTACCCGATCCTATACTAATGGTGGTAGATCCTTCATCCGAACTGCGACCGTCGCGCCAAATATGCAAACAACGAAGCGTCGAGCGGCTCCGAGGTCCGGTGCATCTCATAGTCGATTCGATTCCGGGCCGCGCCGTCTCGAAGCAAGTCAATATGCTTGTTGATCGCTCGCAGATACTCATCGCGCAAGACATCCGGCAGAACGTGTAACTGTTCCTCGGTCTCGGCGTCTTCAAGGACCACCGGCTCGATGAAATCGAAATCGAGCTCCTGCTTGTCCATGATGTGAAACACGATTACTTCGTTACCGCGAAAGCGCAGATGCTCGAGCCCTTCGATCACCCGTTCGGGCTCGTCATAGAGATCCGATATCAGCACGACGATCCCTCTCTTGGTGAGCAGCTCAGCGGTTCGATTCAAGAGATCGGCAATGGTTGTTCCTCGCCCAGGAACGAGACGTTCGATTACGCCGAGGATCGTGCGCAGATGACCGGATCGAGAGCTCGGCGGCAGGTGTTCAATCACGTCTTCATCAAAGGCAACCAGCCCAACAGAGTCGTGTTGACGCACCCCAAGAAAAGCCAGCGAGGAAGCGAGATACTGGGCGTATTGAAGCTTGGTTACTTCGCCGCTTGCGTAGCCCATCGAAGCACTCGAGTCGACAAGAATGTGAATCCGGGCGTTGGTGTCGCCCTGGTATTTCTTTATGTAGAGCCGATCGGTGCGAGCGAGCAGCTTCCAATCAAGGTGCCGCAGGTCGTCCCCGGGCATGTACTGGCGATGCTCCGCGAAGTCGGTAGAGAATCCCAGATAAGGCGAACGATGCAGCCCCGATACAAACCCTTCGACGACCGAGCGCGCGATCAACTCGAGCGAGCTTATTCGCGCCAGTACCTCGGGTGCGAGGAAACGAGTGCCGACTTGTTGAGTGTTGTTTTGAAGCATCATCGACAGTTGACCACGGAGACGCTGATCTGAGCGATTGCCGCGAATCTGATCGGCGGCACATGCGTCGAATCAACGCTATGCGCGGTGGATATACAAACGTTTCAAAGTCCTGACTTGGGCTCGGGCACGGTCTCGATCAACTTTCGAATCACGTCATCCGGCTTTACCCGTTCAGACTCGGCGTGAAAGTTGAGAAGAATCCGATGACGCAGTATCGGATAAGCCAGCGCGCGCACGTCTTCGACCGACACGTTGTATCTGCCGCTCATCACCGCGCGAGCTTTGCCGCCGAGTATCAAAAACTGCGACGCTCGAAGCGACGCGCCCCAGTTCACCCAACGACGGATGAAGTCAGGCGAAGCCTCTGATACCGGCCGGCTCGCCGCAACGAGCTTGACCGCGTATCGGGTGATCGATTCGGCGGCGGGAACCCGGCGGACCAATCGCTGAAAAGCCAGGATGTCCGGCCCGGTCACGTTGCGTTCAAAGCTGATGTCCTGATTTGAAGTGGTTTGATTCACGACGTCGACTTCATCGTCTTCGTTCAGATAGCCGATCTGGATGTTGAACATGAACCGGTCGAGCTGTGCCTCGGGCAGCGGGTAGGTACCTTCCATCTCGATGGGGTTCTGGGTTGCAAGCACGTAAAAGGGCTTGGGCAGTTTGTAAGTCGTCCCCTGGATCGTGACCGACCCTTCCTGCATCGCTTCAAGCAACGCGGCTTGAGTCTTCGGAGGGGTGCGGTTGATTTCGTCGGCGAGAATGATGTTGGCGAAGATCGGGCCGTGGATAAATTCGAGCTTGCGATGCCCGGTCGAGCGGTCTTCCTCGATGATGTCGGTCCCGGTGATATCGGAAGGCATTAGATCCGGTGTGAATTGAATCCGTTTGAATGACAATTCCAGAACGTTTGCCAGAGTTCGTATCAACAGCGTCTTCGCCAGTCCCGGCGCGCCGGTCACCAGCGAGTGGCCTCCTACAAAAAGCGAGATGAGCGTCTGGTCGATGACTTCGTCTTGTCCGATGATGACCTTGCGCACTTCATTGAGAACCTGTTGGTGCGCGGCAACGAGCTTATCCAGCAACTCGTCTTCTCTCACGATCTCCTTGGTGTTTGTTGCCATTCAGTCTCCGGGTTTCTGGTTTCTGGTTTCTAGTTTCTGGTTCGCCTAGATTTCAACAAGAAACCAACAACCAGAAACTAGAAACCGCCGTTAGTGCGTCAGCGCGTAGAACACATAGTTGACGCCAAATTTGTAAGCGCTGTTTGTTTCGTCGATCGGCGCATACGGGTCGTTGGACCATTGCCAGTAGTCGCTCACGTCGTTGTTATAGTTGATGATCATCATCAGCCGCCCGTGCTTGTCTTCTAATCCCAGGAACTCGGGCCGAAAGCGGCCATAAGGCGCGCGCACATCGAGCGATTTGATCGTAAAGAAGCAATTGAATATTGGATGGGTTACGTCGAGCGGCTTCATCTTGTATTCCGGCTCCGGGAAGGCGCGCTTGATGTGATACTCCAGGTTGCGCATGTCATAGCTGCCGCGAAAGTCATCAACCAGCAGAAAGCCGCCGCGCAACAGGTACTCACGCATCCCCTGAATCTCGGGGTCAGTCAACTGCATGACCCCGACCTCGCACATATAAGCGAATGGGTACTTCATCAGATTGGGATCATCAAATGAAAAGATGAATTCGTCTTCGTCGAGCACCACCGGGAGCTTAGACAGCTCCGAAAGAATCTTGGAGAAGTGCAACCCAGCCTCCGGGTAATCGTGCGACCAGGGCTCGCCATGGTCTCCTAAATACGCGCCCGGATACATCGGAGCTATCTTCACCCGCGCGAACTTGAACTTCTCTGATTCGTCTTTCTTTTCGCCAAGCCGAGCATCGTCGTAGTGAAAAGCCTTCCCCGACTCTCCGCTGGCCGCCGACAACGTGCTCGGCACCAGCGCAGCAGCCACCGCGACAATGATCAGGACAATTTGAGATTTGCACGCTGCAACTTTCAATCTTCAATCCTCGATCTTCGTCAGGGCTTACGGACCAGATTGCTCGCCCGCAGTTTGAGCAAGAGTTCCTGCGCCTTATCAAACCCCGGCGCGATCTCCAGCGAACTCAACACCTCTCGCTTTGCTTCCGCGTGATTGCCCGCCGCTTCCAGCGAGCGCGCAAGATCGTAGTGAGCTTCGGCCAGATCAGGTGGCACAAGAGCAATCTGTACTCGGAACTCGCGAATCGCCTCTGAGGAGTTACCCAACTCAAGATAAACGCCGCCCGCAAGCTTGTGCAAGCCGGCGTCAAAAGGCTGAATGTAGAAGCTCTGCTTGAGAGCTTCTACGGCGCCCTTACGGTCTCCCATCCCCAGCCTGAGCGTCGCAAGCTTCGCAAGCGCGGAGGAGTCCGTCTCGTTGTGCCGCACCAACGACTCGAGAGTCGCAACAGCTTCCGACTTCTGCCCTCGCGATTCGTAGATCTCCGCCAACAACGAGTACGGATTCCCTTTCCCCGCGTAATACGGGAACAACTCGGTGGCGCGTTTCAAATGTTCAACCGCCTGCTCCGCGTCTTCAGTCTTTAACAGTGTCCCAAGCCGCAGATGAGCGAAGTAGTCATTCGGCTTTCCCTTGAGCAACGCAAGCAACGCATCCTTTGAGGGAGGCTGACCGCCCGGCGCGTGAACCGGACCGGTGCCGATTGCTTCCATCCATCCGCTCGTCTTCGCTTTTATGAAATCGGTGAACTCGCGATCGAAGTCGACCGGCGTGAGCTTCAACGCGCGTTGCAGCACATCAGGTGTCTTCGCGCCTTCTTTGTACAACGCCAGCATCTTTAAAATCGCATCGAATCCGAATTTCTCATCCACAAACTCGCAAACCTGAGACGCCTGGAAGTAAGCGATTTGCACGCCGTCCGGACTCTTCGGCCGAATAAACGCGGCGTCCAGATCGTCGATCTTGACAAAGCGCCCGTCGCTGATCGCCTTCAGGTTCTCCAAAGACCAGTTGTCGCCCCAACCCGTCCGCGCGCGGCGCTCCTCATACACCGACAACCCTTCCGAGAACCATCGTGGTATTCGATGATCGGTCACCTCGAGTGTGATCACGTGGGTGAACTCGTGCCACAGCGTGCTTCCCCAGTTGAATTCACCGGTCGCCCGTGCCGACGGGCTGTCCATTGCGATCACCGGGCCAAAGCAGACCCCTAGCGCGCCAAGACCCGTCACCCCCAGCGTGCGCACCTCGAAATCATTGTGATCTGCAAACATTTCAACTGAAATCGGCGCAGGCGGTGTAAAGCGATACCTGGCGGTGAGTTTTGTGTGAGCCTCCTCGGCAAGCTCAGCCGCGTACGGCGCAAGCGTGCCGTTCTCCGTTGGCGAGGACCTGATGATGAATGGACCCCGCACCGCATCGGGATAATCTTTTACCTTGTCGAGGAGGTCGAGAGTGTTCTTGGCCCAGACGTTGAACGGATCACCCTTGAAGGCTCGCTCGAGTTCCGCGCGACCCTCTCCGGCCTTGCCGATTCGCAGCAACTGAATACCAAGCTGAGTTCGCGCACTCCACAAATTCGGCGATAGCTCCAAGGCCCGACGGCCAAACGCGACTGCGTCCGTGTACCGTCTATTGTTCACCGCGAAGTGCGAAAGGGTGTCGAAGACCTGACCGGCGTGAGGGCTAATAGCCATCGCGCGTCTTATCTCGGTATCGAAGTCGGCCTTTCGGTCGCTCAGATAAAACATCGACGCCCGCACGGCGATCGCGTCGAGCGCATTCGAATTGGTCTTTAGGGCGCGATCAGTTTCCTGGGTAGCGGCTTCGTAGTTGTCAGTCTCGACATCGATCGATGCGCGACCGACGTGCGCGGCGACACAATTGGGATTCACCTCCAGCGCCTTGTTGATCAACACCAATTGCGCCTCGTTCGATTCGAACTGCTTGCTGGTCGCCAGGCCAAGAAGCGCTCGTGTCGAGTTCGGATTGATCTTCAACGCGTCCTGAAACAGGCTGGCCGCTTCTCCGTAGTTGTATTTTTCGTTCAGCAGTTCACCCTGACCGGAAAATGCGTCCACAAAGGTTGGATCGGCCTCGCGAGCGTCGATAAAAACTTCGTTCGCCTCCTTGAAGTTTTCGAGGATCACCAGAGCTTCGGCGATCGGTGTGAGTTCTTCTGCTGAACGCGGCGAGTTGGCGTTGAAGTAACGGACAAATTCCTGGGCCACCGCTCGCGATTCGTCTTCTTTGCCTTGAACGCGAAGCGACCGCGCTCGGCCGAGCATCGCCAGCAATTGGACCGCGCCTTTGGAATCCCTCGAAGCGTGATCAAACTCAGACGCCGCTTCTGCGTAGCGACCGGTTTGGAAAGCAATCTCTCCAAGCGCGGCCCGCAGCAACCCTTCATTGGGCTGAGCATTCAGAAAGTCGCGCGTTCTTTTTTCTGCGGTTGAATAGTCGCCGGTCTCAATCTGCGCGCGTACCAGACCCTCGACTGCGCCGCTGTCCTTAGAGTTCTTATCGACCAGCGCTGTGAACACGGCTATGGCTTCTTTGTAGCTGCCGTGCTTGAGCAGATCGCGGCCCCGCGTAAGCGAAGCCTCTTGCGCAGCGCCCGACTGGAACGAACACCCCAGCAAGAAAACGATAATGACAATTCCAAGCCGTCTCATAGTATTCAGTAACGATCCACAGATTACGCAGACTACACAGATCAGGCGCGGCATTCTCTCTTGCTTCCCAAATTCGGTCGCTGGTGCACTCGGCTGCCACCTCCATACTATCTGTGTCATCTGCGTAATCTGTGGATGACTTCCGTGGATCATTTCTGCTTCGTTTTGATCTGCTGATTCAGCTGCGATAGTTCAACCAGCAGGCGTTCAAGCTCCGCCTCGTACTCCTCCGGCTTCATCTCGCTCTTGCGGGCCTTCAGCTTCTCGACTTCTTCCTCGAAATGCTGACGCTGCTTGATCAGCCGCCCGAGCTCCGCGTCGCCGCCCGCTTCCGCAAGGTTCTTCGAGTCAAGGTAGACGACCTTCGCCACGTTGCCGTCGCCGCCGGCGGCTTCTTCGTGGCCGGTACCATCCCCGTTGTCATCGATCATTGCATGCTCGGTCGCCAGGCGATTCTTTTGCTTATACCAGTCGGCGGTCAGCTTGGTTGCGTAATTGAACGCCTCGAGCACCGACACCCGTCCATTCTTGTCGGCGTCGGCCGCCCCTTCCACAAGCCCGGCGATGAAATGATCCGCGAACACCGTGGCGTTCTGCTCGCTGCCGCTGCGAGTCGCGGTAATCACGATTCGGCCTTCCCCCGAGAGGGGCTTGACAAACTCACCCGATGAGCTCGAGCAATCGACAAACACAACTCTCTTGTTTGGCAACGAGCCAATCAATTGAGCGTAGTCCTTCGCGGCCAGGTCCGGACCAATCAGGTTGAACTTGGCCTGTTGATTGTCGAACGAACCGTGACCTATCAACACTATCAGCACAAAGCTGTCCGGATTTGCAGCCGCCTTGATCGAAGCAAATGCCTTTCGGACCTCGTCGGCCGTCGCCCGACGAGCAGGAGGCGACTCAGTTTCGCGGGCGCCATCTTCCGGGCCCGCGCCCGAAGCAGCCTCTGTAAGTAAAGTAACGTTTTTTACAGCAAAACCTAGTTCCGAAGTCAGCGTTTCATAGAACCGCGCAGCTTGAGCGGTAAACTTCCTGGTGTAAACGTCCTCGCCACCTACTCCGGCCACAATCAGCGCGAACTTGTTTGGATCAACGGGCGCAGCCGGCTTTTTGACGGTGGGTTTCTCCGCGTCTTGCGCTTGCGAAGACGGTTTCTCCTGTTGAGAATTCTGCTGTTGAGCAGGAGTGCCGCGCTCAGCGCTCAGTACACAAGAGCAAAGCCCTAACACCGCGGTGACACAGAGGACGCCGAGGAGACCCGGGAGCGCAGGCATCCCTGCCTGCCTGCCTGGGTTCGCAGGCATCCCTGCCTGCCTCTTCTCGCTCGACCCCAGGCACGCTGCTATGCCCTCGTTCCCGTTGTTCCTCGGTTTTGACCTGAATGCTCGCATACTGTTTAGGTGAACGCGGCTAGGCGAGGCCTTTGCGTTTCCGTATGAACCATTCGCCCATCGCAAGGCCTACAACCATCAGAAAGTTTATCGGCATATCCCACAAGTCATAGCTCACTTTGATTGAGCCCGCGCCTTCCTTGTGAGTGATGTCGTCCATGAGCTTGTCCACCTGAGCGGGCGTGTAGTAACCACCGCCGGTTTCGCTTGCAATGCGCTTTAGGAGTTCTCGGTTCTGAGCGGCATCGCGAGCCTCGCGATTGAGCGGGCCAACAATAAAACTCGTTTGTGCGGGCGCAAGCAATGCGCCCTGCTTCGCGGCGGCTCGCCGCGCGGTGACCTCGACGCGGTGCAAGCCGTCCTCCTGAGGATGAAACGCCGTAGCATAGCCCTCGAATCCGCCTTCGACGGTTTGCTTCATTGGAACATCGACGGCGCTGCCCGAGGGAGCCGTGACGTGCGCCGACACTGTCGCATCAGTGATTTTGATGAATTTCTCATCGGTGACCTCGGCGCGTATGCTCACCTGCTCGCTTTTGCCGTAGAAGGCTCGTTCGGTCGAAGCTTCGACCGGGCTCGGCGCGGACTCCACCGCGTAACGCATCAGGTTGCGCCAGAACGTTTCAAACGATTTGTCTTTGAATTCAAGCATCATTCGCCAACGCCAGGTATCGGATGCAAGCAGCGCCATTGTTTTCCCGCGTCCATACCTCTCTTCAACGAGCAACGGGGCAACTCGATTTTTTTCTTTTGTGCTGCGGGCTTCGAGAATCACCGAAGCGCCGGGCTTTGTTTCGGTGATGACCTCGGGCAGGGTGATCGCGGGCATCTGTTCCCAGGCCTTTGCGTTTGCGTCGGGCTGATCAACCAATCGAGCAGCGGGGTGATCCTTACCGCGATCGGCCGGCGCTGCCTTAAAGGTCTGGCTTTCGGCGGAAGTCTCTTTGACGCCGTTCAGAAAAATCGGCAACAAATCGGCGAGCGGTGTGTTTTCATACCCCCCACTGTTGAACGCCTTTGTTCCGCCAAGAGCCAGCAGCGCGCCACCCCGGCGAAACACAAACTGTTCAACAGCTTTCAACTGATCAAAGGTAAAGAACGTGGCCTCGACGCTCCCGATGATAAGAGCGTCGTACTTGAAGAGTTCTTCTTCGGACTTTGGAAAACCATTCACAAGCTCGTCGGGGTTCTCGATTCCCTGCCGGTAGAACTTCCCGTCGGCCGATCGCAACACCGACACCAGCACGACGTTTTTCTCCTCGGCGACCGACTCGCGCAACTTGGCATATTCCCACCGCGGCTCGCCTTCGATGTACAGTATCCTCGGTTTCCGGTCCACCACGTCGATGACAAGCTCCCGTGAATTGTTGTCCGGAACCGGATCGTCATCCGCGGGTCTCGCGGTCAGTTTGTAGCGATGAAGCCCGGGTGAGGATGGAGTGAATGTCAGGCGGGCGACGGTCGTTGCATCGCCCTGAATCGGAAACTCCTGCGAGCGCAGCAGATGGTTGTCTTCAGCGAGATCGACAGTAATGCTCTTGCGCGCGCCACTCGCCCGCACGAGCAATTCAGAAGTCACCGGCGATCCCGCAAGTGCGCGTCGCGGGGCGGTCGCCCGAACCAGTTCGACATCACCCTGGAGACTCTCGGGTCCGATACCGATCGCGTAAACAGGCAAGCCCCGCGACCGCAGATTCGCAAGGGTACTCGCCAGGCTGCTCGAGCGATCGTCGTCGCTGGCTCCGGCATTGTTTGCGCCGTCGCTGATCACGATGACGCCGGACATAGGTAGCCCCGCCGATTCTCGCGACGCTTGATCGAGAGCCGACGTCAAGTTGGTTTCCTCGCCGCTCCCCGAAAGTTCGGCGGCGTTTTCGACCCTGTCGGCGGTAACCGCGAACTTGTATGGCCGAAGCTTGAATTTATCCGCAAGCGCGGAGTAGAACGCGCTGTTTGCCGACATCAGTTGCTTCAGCGTGTCGAGCCGCGTAGGGCTCGCCTCATCCGGAAGCTTCATGCTGGATGAATCATCCATCAACACCGCGACATAGCTCGATTGCGGTATGACCGACGGCACGACAATGACCGGCCGCATCACGCAGAACAGGATCACCGCTACAAGCGCGCAGCGAAGAGCGATCAGCGCCAGACGCCAACGCAGAGCAAGCCTCACCGAAGGCACCGCGTATAGAAAGTAAACGAGCAGGGCAAGACCGGCTATTAGCGCGACGACCACCAGCATCGAAGGGCGGGCGTCGAAACTGAACTGGCTCTTTGAGAAGAGCGCCTGCCGGTGATTGAACAGAAAACTTACAACCTGTTCCAAGAATCAACTCCCAAGGAATGAGTGCGCTCTCCGTCACGATGACCATGTGCGATGACGTTATTCTAATTGTTCGCGCCCCGGGCCGCAAAAAGGATTTGTGACGATCCGGCAGAACACCAGGCATCAATCGGAAGGGCAGCCACTGATCTTGAAAAGTACCAACATCACATCCTGTCAGTGACAAACGGGCTGACACCGCTGATTCCTGATTCGGCGACGATTTACATTCCTGGTGACTGTCACCGGCAGGCATCCCATCCTCGTGGCGAAGGTGCAGTCGCCGGGCGCGTTTTGAAGGCAAACCGCTCGGCGAATCGCAATGGCAGTCACGTCCGCAGTCAGGCTCTGAACTAATGACCACGATCCAGCCGGTCCCGGCTCGTTACGCCCCAACCAGGAGCTTCTCTTAAGGTTTGTGCCGCTGTCTCCTCTGATCCTGATCCCCACCTATTCAACGTGACGTCCATCACGAGAGCGCGTGACCCCGGTCACGTCTTTCTGTGATACGGCACCATATAATGCGCCGGAAAGGAGACTCCACATGGAACCCAACCACGCACTAAGCCAAACTAAGTATTCGTGTCTTCATACCGCTCGCGTTCGGCGAGCAATCATAGTCTCGTTGCCGTTTCTTGTGCTGGGGTGCGCAAGCATCCTGTGGATGAGGGATTCACACGCAGCGGGTCCGCCTTTACAACAAGCCAGGCAATCATCCGACGGGCTGTGGCGGGACCTTGAGGAAAGCGCGATTGCCCGGCCCGGGCAACAGCGAACCTTGATCCCGCAGTTCTACCGGACTCTCAGCCTCGACAAAGACGCGTTTACGAAATTGGTGAGCCAAGTCCAGATGGAGTTCACCCAAGCCGCCACTGCCAACCCGGTTGTTATGTCCTTGCCTATGCCGGACGGAACGTTTGCCCGATTTCGAGTTGTCGAGTCGCCGATAATGGATCCGGCATTGGCGGCTCAGTTCCCTGAGATCAAAACCTATCAGGGTCAGGGCATCGACGACCCAACAGCCACATCGCGCTTCGACTGGACGCCGGCCGGATTTCACGGACAGGTGTTATCCGCTGAAAAGGCCGTCTATATCGATCCATATGCGAAGGGCGACACGACGAACTACATCAGCTACTACAAGCGAGATATCCAGAAAGAAGCGGCGCCTTTCCGGTGCTACGTCACCGAAACGACTCCCTTGACTAAGCTCGGCGGTCCCGGGGCGCCCTCCGTGAGCAATTCCGGAACGCTGCGTAGCTACCGGTTGGCACTCGCGGCTACCGGTGAATACACCGACAACTTTCGGCAGGCGGGCGATACCGATGCTCAGGCACAAGCTCGAGCCCTCCTGGCCATGATCACGACAATGAATCGCGTCAACGGTATCTATGAACGCGAAGTCGCCGTCCGCATGATCCTGATCGCCAACGAAACCGCCATCATCTACACGGACGCGACGACCGATCCTTACACCGCCCCTCCGGGGTCCGGGACAATCAACAGCCAGAACCAGACCAATCTCGACGCGGTGATTGGAGACGCCAACTACGACATTGGTCATGTCATTGGAATCAGTTCCGGCGGCCTGGCTAGCCTCGCGGTGGTTTGTGCGTCCGGCGCGAAGGCCAGTGCATCGACGGGCCGGCCGACGCCCTCAGGAGACGCCTTCGACGTTGATTATGTCGCCCACGAGATGGGCCACCAATTCGGCGGTAGCCACACCTTCAACAATGGCACTGATGGAAGCTGCGGCGGCGGCACTCGGACTGGTTCCGCGGCTTATGAACCGGGCAGCGGCTCGACGATCATGGCTTATGCTGGAATCTGTGCTCCAGCCAATCTACAGCCAAACAGCGACGACTATTTTCATGTAAAGAGCCTCGAACAGATCGTTGCGTTCATCACCGGCGGGGGTGGGAGCGTGTGCGCGGCAACGACGGCCACCGGCAACAATGTTCCAGTGGTCAGCGCAGGACCCGACTACACGATTCCTACAAGCACGCCTTTTGTGCTTACCGCGGCGGGCTTCGATCCGGATGGCGACGCGCTGACCTACTGTTGGGAGGAGTATGATCTGGGTTCGGCTTCGCCTCCGGAAGGCGACAACGGCAGTCGGCCCATCTTCCGTTCATTCGATCCGGTGACCAGTCCGGCACGCACGTTCCCGAAGCTCGCGGACATACTGAGCAACACCTCGAGCTTCGGCGAGTCGTTGCCCACGACCAACCGGACGATGACCTTTCAGGTGACCGCGCGTGACAACCGGGCAGGCGGGGCGGCCATCAATACGTCGACTATGCAGGCGACGGTGACGACTTCGTCAGGACCGTTTCTTGTCACCGCACCCAACACCGCTGTGGTTTGGCAAGTGGGATCGACGCAGACCGTGAGTTGGAACGTGGCAAATACGACTGCCGCGCCAGTGAGCTGCGCGAACGTGAAAGTCTCGCTTTCGACTGATGGCGGCTCGACTTTTCCAATTGTGCTTGCGGCCAGCACCGCTAATGACGGATCGGAGTCGGTCACGGTTCCCAGCGCTTCGGGCACGACCTCGCGCGTTAAGGTTGAAGCTGTTGGCAACATCTTCTTTGATATTTCAAACACCAACTTCACGATCAACCTGCCGCCTGTTATCGCGTGTCCGGCGGACATCACTACCAATACCGACCCTGGCTTGTGCTCTGCCGGCGTGACCTTTACTGCAACAGCGTCGGACGACATGCCTGGTGTGGTCGTTGCATGCGCGCCGCCTTCGGGCTCAACCTTCCCCAAGGGCACGACGACGGTCAACTGCACGGCGACAGATTCGGTGGGCGCGACCGACACCTGCAGCTTCACTGTGACGGTGAACGACACTGAGCCGCCTGCGATCACCTGTCCAGCCAACATAATCCAGAGCACCGATCCGGGTCTCTGCTCGGCCGTTGTCACCTACAGCAGCGCGACCGCCACCGACAACTGCCCGGGGGTTGGCGCCCCAGTCTGTAATCCGCCTTCCGGCTCTACGTTCCCCAAAGGCGCCACCGTCGTCACCTGTGTCGTGAGCGATGCCGCGGGCAACTCAGGAACCTGCGTCTTCACTATCACTGTGAACGACACCCAACCGCCGTCTATAACCTGCCCACCTAACCAGACGGCAGTCACCGATCAAAACGCCTGCCCCAGCCCGGCCTGTCAGACGGTCGATTACCCGGCGCCGACCGCTGCTGACAACTGCCCCGGCGTGGATACAGTCTGCAATCCGCCTGCCGGCACTTGCTTCCCGGTCGGCGTAACGACTGTGACATGCACGGCCACCGATGCGTCCGGGAACACGGCCAGCTGCTCATTCACGGTCACGACGTTCGACACGGCGCTTCAGGATGACAGTAATCCGAGCACGATCCTTCTGTGGAACTCGATCACCGGCGCCTATCGCTTCTGCTGTAACGGCGTGACCTATACTGGCGTCGGCAAGGCGACTCGTCAGGCATGCGTCTACACGTTGCAGCATAACCCGGCTGATCGCCGCGTGCTGGGTAGAGTCGACAAGGCTGTCCACAGCGGCACGGGTTCGATTCAGGCTCCTGCTGGAACTGCGCGTTGCACGATCTTTGATCGAAGCACCTTGGTTGATACTCTGCTGCCTTCCTGTCAGTGACCCTGATCCTGGGCGGCGGTAGTCCCGTATTGGGACTGAGATCGAGTCGATCGATTCTCAGTCCCTTCTTTGTTCACCCGCAGGAGCGTGACCCCGTTCACATTACTTCTTCGTGATTTTTTTTAACTAGCCGGCGGTAGACCCGGCGAACACGAATCAGATCGTCATAACCGCGTTCTCCGGCAGTTCTGGCGGAAACGCCGCGCTGTGGGTCTCGGCTGACGGCGGATACAGCGAGAGCGATCAATATGATTGCACGGCAGCGCCCGGGTGATTTTATGCCTCACATAGATATTAGATCGGTTGAGGTTATGGCCAAGGCGATTGGTGGTTCGGGTACCACCCTTTGCGGCCAGGCTCGGATGATAGCGCAACCGAAAGTGACGCGCCAGCACCAGGCAATCGCCAGGGAGCGAATAAGAGTAAAGCTCGCTTATCTTCAAAGACAACTATCTGGCGACGGCGACTTTGAAGGTTCATCGAGTGCGGTCTATAATCCAGTCGCCTTCTGCGGAATTGAGTGCATGACTCGCTCGACAGAATCCAATCTCAACTCGCGAATGAAACAGACGGCGGTTTTGGTAGACAGAATCGTCCCCTGGCTCCTCTTAATTTCGGTCTGCTGCTTCGCGATACACAAGATCGTTGCATACGACATCTGGTGGCAGCTCAAGACCGGTGAATGGATGCTCGCGCATGGGTTTCCATCAGTCGATCCCTTTAGCTACGCGACGCCCGACCGCCCGTGGATTGAAATGCGGTGGCTGTACTGTGTTGTAATCAATTTTGTTTTCAAGGAATTCGGACTCAATTCTCTGATCGTATTTAAGACGATCCTTGTGTTGCTTGCCTTTGGATGTTTGTGGCTCGTAGAACCCGAGGCTCCTGTGTGGAGCCGGTGCCTTGGGGTTGCCGGCGCACTGGCCCTGGCGCATCTCCGCTTTACGATACGGCCCGAGTTGGTGACGCAACTGTTCCTGAGTTTCACGCTGCTCGGATTGTATCGCTACAAAAGGGGCGGGCGGCTGATTTGGATCGGGGCTCTCCCGCTGGTGCAAGTCCTTTGGACCAACTCGCATACGGTCTTCGTTCTCGGGCCGGTGACGATCTGGATCTTTGCGCTCGCCGAACTGGCCGCCCGGTGGGTGCCCTTTCGGGGGCTCCGCTCAACGGCAATGTCAGGCGCCCGTTTACGGCCGCTCTTAATCGTTGCGCTGCTCTCAACTGCCGCGTGCGTTGTGAACCCATACTTTCTCCGAGGCGCGCTGTTCCCGTTCCAGCTCTTCTCCGAGATTCAAGCCGGCAACGTGTTCCGCGAGATCATAACCGAATTTCAGAGCCCTTTCAGCTATGCCGGCTTCTCGATCTTTTTCATCCGTTACCCCACTGTCGCGGTCATCTCGGTGCTGACGTTCCTGTTGAACTGGAGGCGGCCGTCGCCGGGGCCGATCGCTTTGTGGTGCGCGTACATGTATCTATCGACGCTTTCGGAACGCAACCTTTCGCTTTTCGGTTTAGTCTCCGGATACTGCGCGATCATCAACTGTTCGGAGGCGGCGAGAGATAAGCGCCCGGGCCGCGTGCTGATCTTCGGAGCATGGGGCACGCGAGCGGTGTGCGCTACACTCGCGCTGGTGGCGATCCCGGCAGTGGTGACCGACTACTACTATCAAAAGATCGATCCGTCACGCCGCTTTGGATTTGGCGTCGCGAAAGATCGCTTTCCGATCCGCGCTATGGCCTTCATCGATGCTGAGCACCTGCCAGGGCCGATCCTGAAGCAACCTCGTCGACAGCAACTTCGTGCTTTTCGATCGCGGGCCAGGCAACAGCTACGTCGACGGGCGACTGGAGGTCTACGGCGGCGAGATTTTCAAACGGGCCGACGACCTCTTCAGAAGCGGCAACGGGTTCGATGAGGCAGTCGCGAGATACGGTATCGGAACAGTGTTGGTGGCGTACACAAAAGATGGAAACCTGTTCCGAACGGTCAGCCGAAGACCTGACTGGGCGGCGGTTTACTTCGACGAAGCACACGCAGTCTTCTCACGAGCATTGCCCGGAACTCGAGAGCAGGTCGACGCTCTGCGGATTGATTGGAGCGCGCCCCAGCGCCACGAAGTATCGATCCCGGCCAGGCTGAATCCGCCCGACTGGCTTGCAGGCATGTGGCCAAGAGTGGCGGACAATATTGCTTCCAAGTCGCTTGGTCAGCTAGCGCTGCTAACCGGCAACCTGCGGCTGGCGCGCGAGCGGTTCGAGGAGGCCTTACGGGTACGCCCCGATGACGCCGATGCCGGTCTTCACCTGGTCGTCATATGCCGCGCGCTCGGTGATGATACTTGCTCTTCGAGGACGCTTGCGCAGGCGGACCCGCGGGCGGCACGAATCACAACGGCGATGACCGCAGCATCGGCGTTTGAAGGATCCGACAGTTTGGAAGCCGCGGTGGCAACCTACAACGAGATGATCGCCCAGGGCAAAGGCACCTCCGATGTCTATCAGAAATTGGCGCAAGCGGCACTCGGCGCAAATCAGCTCGACCGTGCTGATGCGGCGTATCGCCACCTGGCAAACGAACAACCGAACGCTACCCAATACTGGAACGCCCTGGGGTTGATCGCAACCCGTCGCGGAGCGTACACCGACGCGCTGACGAACTTTGAGCGGTCGCTCAACATCGCTCCACGACAGCCGGCAATTCTTACCGCAGTCGGAGCAGTTCGGCTGAAGATGGGACAGCGCGAAATTGCACGCGAGGTCTTCGCCCGCGCGGTTGAGATCGATCCAAATTATCAACCGGCGCGCCAACAACTGAGAATGTTAGAGGGAAGATGAGAGACGGTCTGCCCTCAGTAACATCCGGGCTTGGCTTCTAAAGAGCTTTGACACTTTGCTTCTAAAGTGTGCTTGACTTCGGATTTCCAAACGCTTAAGATGCCGCGCGTTAGCATCGATCTCGATGTTTGATCTCCATGGACGCGCTTGTTTGGGTAGCTTAGGAACCAGCGATCAACCCCGAAATGGGGGGGGTTGTCCAAGTGGGGACTGATTGGGTTGATTCTGTCACGCCTCGGCCATATCGGTTTGATTAGGACGGTACTTAATTTCTGGATTGTCGTAATGAGGATGCACCTCCTGTTCTGGAATCATTCGGCTGGCACTTGCGTGGGATTGCTGGACAATGATGGCTGTGACCCCTGTTTACAGAACCGATTAGCATTCGTATCGTCAACAGGCTGGCCTAATCTCTGTACTTGGATTAGAGGCGTCCGCTGACAAAAACGGATTCGAAACTCACATTAAGGAGAACGGGATGAATCACCAAAGATTCTTTAGAAGACGTAGGAGAGGCCCGATCAGTCTGGCGCTGGCAGTCGTGGCGCTTGCGGGTTGGATGGCTTCGCAGATTCCAGGAATTGCTCCGTCTTACGCGAGCGCCCAGAGCAAGGCTGTTGGCCCGCTTCAGTCTAAGGAGGAGATCTGGAACCGAATGGTCGAGGTGGATTCCTCCATAACGAACTTAAGGAACAGATTGGCAAGCAACCCGAAAGATAAGGAGCTGCGGGCTCAAATTGAGGCTTACCAATATGAATACGATCAGCTGTCGGCGTCATTGGGCGGGGACAGGGTTTCCCAGAGTTTTCCAGACATAGGACAACCGACGAGACCCTCTGGGCTCCCAGGCGGTGTCATACCCCCGGTTCCGGCTGGATGCACTCCGGCAACTGTCACGTTCTCGAACGTGACGCCCGTGCCGATACCCGACAACGATCCCACCGGAGCCACCTCAACTATCAACGTGGCTGGCGTGGGCACCTCCCTCTGGGACGTAAATGTCACGGTAAACATCCCTCACACTTTTGCCGGTGATCTGGATTTCACTTTGACGTCGCCCTCAGGCACCGTAGTGACGCTCTCGACCGACAACGGCGGCAGCAATGACAATGTCTTTGACGGGACTACCTTTGACGATCAGGCCGATCCAAATAGTCAGATCCCCTACGCGGTCGCTCCAAACCAAGTGGTTGATCACACGTATGCCAATCTGGTTGTGGCCACATCTCTCACACCCGAGGAACCGCTTGCTGCCTTCAACGGACTGAACCCAAATGGCATTTGGACGCTAATGGTTGTTGATGATGCCGGCGGCGATACGGGCACCATAACCTCATGGTCGCTTGAGATCACGACCTTTGCAGCCCCGCCGGTCAACGCACCGCCGGTGATTGTTGCGAACATTACCCCTGCGCCCATACCTGATAACAACCCGACTGGTGTGACCTCGACCATCAACATCGCCGGCGCGGGCACTACAGTCTGCGATGTGAATGTGACGTTAAACATCACACACACTTTTCCCGCTGATCTGGACGTCACTTTGACGTCGCCCTTGGGCACGGTAGTGACGCTTTCAACCGACAATGCGGGTACCAATGACAATGTTTTTGCCGGGACTGCCTTTGATGATCAGGCTGACCCGAACAGCAACGTCCCTTACGCGGTCAATCCCAACATTACGACCGATCATACCTATGCGAACCTGGTTGTGGCCACGCCGCTGACCCCTGAGGAACCGCTCGCGGCCTTCAACGGCGAGGACCCAAACGGCACATGGACGCTAAAGGTCATTGACGATTTGGGCGCCGATACGGGCACCCTAAACTCATGGTCGCTCAACATTGTCACGTGTGCCTGCGGTGCGTCCTGCACGCTGACATGTCCGGCGAATCTAACCGTCAGCAACGATCCAGATCAGTGCGGCGCGCTTGTCAACTATCCCGCTCCGACAAGTTCGGGCAGCTGCGGCACGGTTACCTGCAGTCCGGCATCTGGTTCGTTCTTCCCGCAAGGAACGACGACCGTTACCTGTTCGGACTCGACGGCTTCCACCTGCATGTTTACTGTAACGGTGAATGATACCCAGCCGCCTGTCATTACCTGCCCGGCTAACATCTCGGCAGTCACCGATCAAAATGCCTGCCCGGCTCCGGCTTCTCAGGTGGTTAGTTTCCCGCCGCCCACGGCGACCGACAACTGCCCGGGCGTCACAGTGGTCTGCGATCCGCCGTCCGGCGTCCCCCTTCCGACGGGCACCACGACGGTGACCTGTACGGCGACCGACGGGTCTGGCAACACGGCAAGCTGCTCGTTCACGGTCACAACGTTCGACACCGAACTCGTTGATGACGCCAATCCCGCAAACACCCTGTTGTGGAACTCGATCACCGGCGAGTATCGATTCTGCTGCAACGGCATCACCTTCACCGGCGTTGGCAAGGCGGTTCGCCAGGGTTGCGTCTACACATTGGATCACACCAACGCTTCTGACCGCCGGGTCCTGGGCCGAGTCGACAAGTCAGTACATGCTGGAACGGCGTCACTGCAGGCGCCGATTGGAAAGATTCGATGCACGATCACTGACAGGAACACTCTCAATGACCCTCTGACTCCTGCCTGCCAGTGACGGCTCCGGTGGAGCAGTCTTAGCTGGAAGGGCCGGCTACCGAGAGGTGGCCGGCCTCTTTTCGGCCTGAATGATCTCAGAGAACTGCTGAGACTCGATCGCTAGTCTGGTCAAAAGCCTGAACGGTTCAAGCTGAGGGGCCGGATCCCTTGTCGCTTTGAATCTCCATCGCGTCCGATGACTTTGGCGATGCGATCGACTCCACCTGGCGCCAGCGGAAATCCCCGTAGACAGCATCGGATCAACAGAGCCGTGCCGTGCCCTAATGTAAGACTCCGCACATACGCCGCTGCTTGACTACTGATATCCCGGCAGACTATCATTGCGCGACATTGAGCCTGTGCACCCCCGACAAGCTCAACTTGACGATCATCGAAGTTCAGACAGAGGCAGTCGTTCAACCGTAGAATAGAGTCTCAGATGGTGACCCGCACCAGACTGAGGGGCATGGATTCTGACACTTGATTTTCGAGACCCTCCGCTCGCTCACAATCCGGAAGTATCCGTTCCGGTCAGCCCTCGATAGACGATGGCATGGCACCGGGCTCTTAGGGATGCTGTTGCCTCAAAGGCTTTAAGTCGGGAGGGAAACAGAAAAGCGATGAATACGACAAAAACACATGTGCGTGCAACTTCGATGATATCCGAGGGGAACTCATCAGTCCGGGCCAGAGGGTCCAGAGCCTTTATCGCGCTCGGCACACTAGTTGTCCTCATTGCTGGTGCTGGAACGACCACCCTTCAGGGCGCAAAGGCAGTCTCCGTCAGGGGTCCCGGGAGCGCCGTTGTCGTTTCGCCGCTCAATTTGCAGAGTTGGCAGGTGGAGCACTCACATTGCAACGGCGGGGTCTCTACCGGCTCACAACAGTTCGAGACCGGACCGGCCACGCCGCCACTCGGAGATGGCAGCTATCGATTCATGATTGGAGCGGATGGTGATTCGTTGGAGGCGCTCCGGTATCCGGGTCTCGACGCGATCAGAATTGATCAACTGACGTCATTGTCCTACAGTACCTACGTGAGAGACTTCAACAACGGGCAAGCCCCTTACCTTTTGCTGGATATTGATCTCGATGGCGATCTGAAGTTCGACGATCAGCTGTTCTTCGAACCCATGTACCAAACGGCCGCCGATTTTCCACCCAATCCGCAAGGCCCGCCAGTCGAAGGCCAATGGCAAACGTGGGACGCGTTCAACGGAGGATGGTGGTCCGCAAACAGTATCTGCGGCGCGGATCCCGGCGCCAACGTGAAGTCACTCGCGCAGTATCTGTCTTGTCAACCCAACGCTCGGATCATTAACAGCGGAAACCAGGGTGGTTTTCGTATTGCCACCGGATGCGGCGGAGACTCCTATGTTCCCTTCGACGCCAATATTGATAATGTGACTATAGGCTCTTCGCCTTTGGTCGGCTCGCCAAAAAGCAAGCCCAGCGGCGGCGTCTCCCTGATAACATTTGATTTCGAGTTGACGGCCTGCACGGTAACTTGTCCCCCAGATGTAATACAAGACACTGACCCCGCCGCGTGCGGCGCGATAGTCAACTACACGGTTCCAGGGATTACTGAGGGTTGCGGCACCATCACCTGCACTCCCGGACCCGGGTTGTTCTTCCCCGTTGGCACAACTACCGTCACCTGCACGAACCAGCAGATAATCCTACGTCCCGGGCAGAACACTCCTCAAGCCTCGTCCTGTCTGCCCAATACGATGACTGAATCGACTAGCCAGACGATCACACCGGATAATTCCTTTTCCTGCAATGACGGATCCGGAAACAGTGAGACCAGCTACTGGCGCGCTTTTTCGCTGACAAACTTCTCCATCGCAAACACCTTTGATGTCCAATCAGTTGACATCGGGATCCAGAGCGCGACTTCGGGCGGGGCGAGGCCTGACGTTGTTGCCAAGGGGTCTGCACTCTCCGGAACCGCTCCAACCGGGACCCCGGGACAACCTGTCACCCTAAGACTCTACACAAATAGCGGCGGCGCGTTCCCAGGCGGTGTGCGCAATCTGATCGCCAGTGGGGTCTACACGATACCCGACCAGGCGCTGACGATTGTGAACCTCCCAATCTCTGCCATAGTACCCTCGGGTTCGGAGCTTGTGGTTGAAGTGTTCACGCCGAACGGACAGGGTGGCCGAGACAAGTTGTTCTTTATAGGCTCTAACGCCGAAGTGGAGACGGGGCTTTCATACGTAAGCGCTCCAGACTGCAATATCGCCGACCCGACTCCGACTGCAGACATCGGCTTCCCTGACATGCACATAGTGATGAACGTGAACGGCTGCGAGGAGATAGCCACCTGCACATTTAACGTCACTGTTCGGGATACGCAACCGCCTTCTATCACATGCCCGGATGACATCACCGGGACAGCCGACCCCGATCAATGCTCGGCTGTAATCACATACCCTGGGCCGACGGTGACCGACGATTGTCCGACGGGCGCCACGGTATGCGCACCGGCATCGGGCTCTGCGTTCCCCATCGGTATCACGACGGTAACGTGTTCTGTCAGTGATTCATTTGGTAATACCGCAAGTTGCTCGTTCACCGTCACGATTAACGACACCCAGCCTCCTCAGATAACTTGTCCGGCCGTTGCCACCGCGATAACCGATCAGAATACGTGTCCGAGTCCTGCTTGCCAGGTGGTCAACTACCCGGCGCCGGTGGCAATGGACAACTGCCCGGGTGTCGTGGTCGTTTGCAACCCCCCCTCGGGCTCATGTTTCCCGACCGGCGTTGCGGCCGTGACCTGCACGGCGACCGACGCGTCGGGGAACACCGCCAGCTGTATGTTCTCAGTCACTACCTTTGACGTCGCACTTCAGGATGACGCCAATCCCACCACCATTCTGTTGTGGAACTCGATCACCGGCCAGTATCGATTCTGCTGCAACGGTATCACCTTCACCGGCATCGGCAAGGTAAAGCGTCAGGGTTGTGTCTACACTCTGGATCAAACCGGTGCGGCTGATCGGCGCGTGGTGGGACGAGTTGACAAGTCGGTGCACGCGGGAACCGGCTCGATTCAGGCTCCGGCCGGAACTAACCGCTGCACGATTTCGGACAGAAGCACGTTGAACGATACCAACCTCACATCCTGTCAGTAACAAGAAAAGGGAGGTGCTTTTCAAAGTTCCAGCGACCGCCCAACCTGGTGAAGGCACTGGGAGCTTGAGCACAGACATTTCGAACTAAAGTGGACCCGCACGGGTCGACGCAGGAGCGTATCGATCAGTTCTCAATCCCGGCATACGCGGATGGCTCCAGGGTTCACATCAATCTAGGGAGGAAGCGACAATGCGACGTTTACTCTTTGTTTTGGTGGTAGCACTCGTCAGTACTCTGCCACTCACGATTAACGTAGTCCTCGCTCAAAAATCCCCTGCGGGGACGCCGACACCCTCACCTGGACAACAATCTGACAAGCCGACGGCGATCATCGACGCAGATCGTGACTCGCCGCCCGACACTACTCCATATTTTCGAAAGGCTCTTCCGCAGGACTACGCACCCGCAGGCAGGAATGCCGTGAATCTAAGTCTTTTCATTCGGGACGTCGTAGTCAGCAACACCAACGCCAATCTCACCAATACCGACACATTCAACGATGGCGAGCCCAGCATTGGGATTAACCCGGCCAACCCCGACGAAATCGTTCTTACTGCGTTTTCGGGTAGCTGGGGTGGAACCTCGCCGTTGTGGCACTCAACGGACGGTGGCGACACCTGGACAAAACAGTTCACGATTCCGGTTCCCCCAGGCACTGCTTCGGCCACAAACTGTCCGTGCGATCAGGCTGTGGACTATGGTCGGGGAAGCCAGCTCTCGGGCACCTTCCTGTCATTTAGTCCAACCGATGTCTACAGCGGAACGACCACAAACCCGGCGAATTCGGCATCCTGGAACTGGCTCCTGGACATGAGCGGGAATGCTTTACGAACAAACTCGGTGGCCGCCGGAAATACAGACCAACCGTGGTTGCTTGTAAACAGGGATACGGCCCTCGCCGGCCAGGATAATGTTTACGTCGCCTACGACGACTTCACGATCAGCCCAAGGGGTATGCGCGTGGCGGTGGCCGGCGGTTCGAACCCACCCAACTTCACAGCCGACAACGTCGCGGGTTTCGGACCCACCGGCACGATCAACCCCGGACACAGGCTGGCCGTCGATCCTTCGACCGGGTTCGTGTATAGCTTGTTTCAGCAGTTGGTTGGGGGAGGCGCCGGTGGCTCGCGAAATGTAAATTTCATGTTGAACCGCTCGACAGACAGCGGCGCCAGTTGGGGACTGAATGGAAGCCCGACCGGCGTGCTGATAGCCAACACTGACAGCACTCAGCCAACGCCTAAGTTTGGCACGGTCAATGCGCTTCTTGGTGGCGTCGATCACGCGGCGGTCGATCCAACCAACGGCGACGTATACTACGTCTATGGAAATCGCGACTCGGTTACCGGCAACAACCGTCTTGCGATAAAACGACTGCAGGACGACGGGGCGGGAGGGTTGACGATCGGGGCCGAATCATTTGTGACCGGACAGGTACAGGCAGCCCTGCCCTCGGTTGCCGTGACAACAAACGGAGTCGTCGGCGTGCTCTACGACACGTTCGACGGGTTGGATCCGACCACCAGCTTTCCAGTTTTTACGGCTCACATTGAGCACGAGCACCGACCAGGGGTCTACCTTTACCGATCTGGTGTTGGAGACTTTCTTGTCGTCCGCGATGGACTGCTGCGTCGACCCGAGCTTCTGTAATCCCGGAGCGGATTGCACGAGGCAGCGGGTTCTCGGGGACTACCAGCAGGTCAAGGCATCAGGCACGACCTTCTACGGAGTCTTCACTGGAAACGGCGTCCCGTTTGGGCGTCCCTTCGCCAATCACGATCCGATTTTCTTCAAGGTCTTTGCAGGCTGCAACGGCGTCACCTGTCCGGCTGATGTTGTGGTGCCTAACACCATGGGCCAGTGCGAGGCGGTGGTGACCTATCCGGCACCCACTTCTGACGGCGATTGTGGCGTAGTCACTTGCACTCCGGCTTCCGGTGCCACCTTCCCGGTTGGTATGACCACCGTCACATGCACGAGCATGTCTGGAGCCGGTTGCGCGTTCACCGTAACGGTCAACGACACAGAACCACCGGTTATCACCTGCCCAGCCGCAGTCACCGCAGTCACCGATCAGAATGCGTGTGCGAATGCCGGTTGCCAGGTGGTCAACTACACGGCCCCGGCGGCTACGGACAACTGCCCGGGTGTCGCCGTCGTTTGCAACCCGCCGTCAGGCTCGTGCTTTCCGACCGGCGTTACGACCGTTACCTGTACGGCGACCGACGCATCGGGAAACATGGCGAGCTGTATGTTCGCAGTCACGACCTTTGATGAAGCACTTCAGGATGACGCCAATCCGGCTAACATTCTGTTGTGGAACTCGATCACCGGCCAGTATCGATTCTGCTGCAACGGCATCACCTTCACCGGCGTCGGCAAGACAAAGCGGCAGGGTTGCGTCTTCACCCTGGATCACACTACTGCAGCTGACCGGCGGGTGCTGGGACGAGTCGACAAGGCGGTTCATTCAGGCACTGGCTCGCTTCAGGCTCCGCCGGGAACTGGCCGGTGTACGATCGGCGACAGAAACACCTTGAACGATACCAATCTCACATCCTGTCAGTAACAACCTTGCTGACTCGTGATCAGCTAAATCGTTTCGGGGCTGACTGCGGCGTGCAGTCAGCCCATCCCTTTTGGCGCCGAAGGAAGGCTGAGTTACCAGGCGGCGGATGTCTCAGATCGGGGCGTTCGGCGACATGTAATTCATATCCCATAACTGGCTTCCGATAGTTAACTTCGATGCTAGTTTCCTGGTAAGAATCAACAGCTTGACCGCCCCCCTTCTCTTGCTATAGAGTTCCCGCCGTTCAAGATCTGACGACGCACTCGCGAGCCCAATCCGGCAGAAACATTTTCGACAATCGCTGGTTATCGACCTCACTGAAAGAAATAACTGAGGACGAGCACCGTATCCTCTAACAAGAGTACGACTGGAGAAGACAAACCATGAAGCCCTCACATAAGCAGACACTGATACAACCGTCGATTCGGCGGACCAACGTGCGGCTGGCGTTGCTAACCATCACTGTGTTCGTTTGCGGCACTCTTATTGGAGGCCCTGTCTTCAGTTCGATCGGGCGCCACAGGAGTGAGATGGAGGTATCCGCGGCAGCCGCCAACGATGCTCGTACAAGCCGGGAACGCGGAATTGCAATTCAATCCGTGAACGATGGGGACAAGAAAGAACAATTCAACGAGAGGGTTGGCCCTGAGGAATTCTATACAACCCAGTTTTCCGGCAAGACGCCGGTGGGAAGCCCGGGTAAAGGGAAGCCAGTTATTGGCCGGACAGTCGCCGCCACCGCCACAACCCTGCGAGAGGTCGAGCCAAACAACACCACGGGGACAGCCCAGGCTCTTGGCGTCGCGAGCGCAAAGGTATTGGGCAATCTCTTTCCAAACGGAGATGTGGACTTCTATTCGTTCACCGCGACCGCGGGTGACCGCGTTTACGCCGCGACGATGACATCATGGTCGGCGGGCAGCAGCACTGACAGCCAAATTACGCTCATCGCCTCGGATGGAACAACAGTCATCGAGTTTGACGATGACAACGGCGCATTTGCCGGGCTCTCTTCCTCGATTGCGGGAGCAACCATTCCGTCAACCGGAACTTACTTTTTGAAAATCAACGATTTTACTGCGGGAACCACGTCGGAACGCCCTTATGAACTCTGGTTTCAGGTACAAAGCGGCGCACCGACACCCGAGGTCGAGGGCAATGACACACCGGGGACTGCGAACCCGCTGCCAGCGTCCGGGTGGGTAAGCGGAACAAGGAATCCAGCGGCTGCAACCGAACAAGATTGGTACAGCATGACGCTCGCCGCCGGCGACACTGTGTATCTGGGTCTGGATCTCGATCCGGAGCGCGATGGCGTTTCCTGGAACGGCCGGCTTGGTATAGCTCTGTTCGGCGATGCGGGCAACCAGATATTGGTGGTTGATGACGCCGGAGCATCCGAATCGCCAAACCCTACGATTCCCTCCGAAGCCCTCTTTATGACGGTCAAGAACGCGGGCACCTACTATGCTTTTGTTGATTCGGCGTCGGCCGCGGTCGGTGGACCAACCGCCACTTACCACCTGAACGTCACTGTGTTGCCGCGCGTCCCAGTAGGAGTGAACTGCACGACATATACGAGCACCGACGTGCCAAAAACTATCGGGCCCGGCGCCGGTCTGGTCTCCTCAACAATTACGATACCCGGGAATCCGCGAATCGCCAGCATGCGTGTCCTTCTCGATCTGAATCACGCGCTCATGGCCGATCTGGATGTTCATCTGCGCTCACCGGCCGGCAACGATAATGGATTGTTCACCGACATCGGCGCTTCCGCGACCGGTGGACAAACGGTGATGAGCATCGGGCTCGACGACTTTGCCGCAATCCCGCCTTCATTCACCGTCTTGAAAGGACTAAACATCAAGCCTGAATTGAACTATCGGCTCGGCTGGTTCAACGGTGAGAACGCGGGCGGGACGTGGACGCTGGATATCCGCGACGATACGACCAACGCCAGCGGAGGTACGCTCACGGGCTGGAGCATTGAGATCTGTGAAGAACCAGCGGCGGCGGTTTGCGGGGGAGGAGGCTCGCAACAGGTAGTCTTCTCGACCGATTTTGAAGCAGGTGATTCGGGGTTCACTCATTCAGGCACAGCCGACGAATGGGAACGCGGAACGCCCGCTACTATAGCAACGAGCACCGCCAATCCAGTAGCCGGTCTTAGCACGGCAAACAGCGGAGTGAACTGCTGGAAAACCGACCTCGACAACACCTACAACATCAGCAGCAACCAGGACCTGTTCTCGCCAGACATCGACCTGACGACATTCATCGGACCGGTCACGCTTACATGGGCGCAGTGGTATCAAATGGAAAGCGCAACCTTTGACCATATGTTCGTCGAAGTACAGGAGGTGGGCGGAGGCGGGACCACGCGCAAAGTCTTCGAGTGGCTTGACGCGACTATGACCGACGCGCCGGGCAACCCGGTAACCAATATTGGCGCCAGTTCCGGCTGGAGTCTCCTACACGCGGATATCACCGATTTCGCAGGCAAGATCATAAGGGTCCGCTTCCATCTCGATAGCGATACCACCATCAACTTCGCCGGGATGGCTGTAGACGACGTATCTGTGTCAGCGTGTGTGCAAGGCGCAGCTTGCGCGCTAACATGCCCAGCAAACGTCACCCAGCCCAACGATCTCAATCAGTGCGGGGCGGTCATAACCTATCCCGCGCCGACGACTACAGGCTCTTGCGGTACTGTGACCTGTTCTCCGGCGTCTTCCTCGTTCTTCCCGGTGGGTACGACGACCGTAACCTGCACGGATAGTGGCGGCCAAATCGGCAAGCCAAGCGGTACAGCATCATCCTGCGATTTCACCGTCACCGTTCAGGACACACAAGTCCCGTCCATAACCTGCCCGGCAAATATCACGCAGTCGAACGACCCGAACCAGTGCGGCGCGGTGGTCGCTTATGCGACGCCGACCGCCAGTGACAACTGCCCGGGGATCGGAATGCCTCAATGCAGCCCGGCGTCAGGTTCGTTTTTCGCGATTGGCACGACGACCGTCAGCTGTACGGCTGTCGACGCGAGCGCCAACATGGCCGCCTGCACTTTCACCATCACCGTGAATGACACGCAATCGCCGTCGATCACCTGCCCAGCTAGCGTAACGACAGTCACTAATCAGAGTGGCTGTACGGGAACGGGCTGTGCGACCATCAGCTATGCAGCCGCAACTGCTTCCGACAACTGCCCGGGTGTGAATGTGGTTTGCAATCCGCCTTCCGGCGGGTGTTTCCCGACAGGAGTTGCGGTCGTGACCTGCACCGCGACCGACGCATCGGGCAATACAGCCAGCTGCTCATTCACAGTGACAACCTTTGATACCGCACTGGAGGATGACAGCAATCCGAGCACAATACTGTTGTGGAACTCGATCACTGGACAGTATCGATTCTGCTGCGGCGGTACCGTCTACACCGGTGTCGGCAAGGTGACCCGTCAGGGTTGTGTCTATACCCTGGATCACACCAGTGCGGCTGACCGGCGCGTGCTTGGACGAGTCGACAAGGCGGTACACGCCGGGTCTGGCTCACTCCAAGCGCCACCGTCAACGCCGCGGTGCACGATCACTGACAGAAATACGCTGAATGATCCTCTGACACCCGCCTGTCAGTGATCCTCCGGGTGTCCTGGTCAAAGGACTGAGAAAGGCTGGCTGCCCCGAAGGCAGCCAGCCTTTTTTTCCAAGCAGGATCACCGGTCAACACGGCTCGTCAACGCGATCGTGATCAGTCCGAAGATGAACGGCAGCGCTCCCGCAGGCACAAGCCAGATCGCGATCCCGGGATCGCTTTCAGAATGCCAGACGCCTGCCACCAAAAAGCCAAGAGGCATGACCGCCGCGCCGAACCGCAGCGCAATCAACACAATTTTTGACAGCCGCGCGCCGGCGCTGCGAGCCCACATCGCCGCAATCACCAGTACCAACCCAAGCAAAGAGCCGTGAGCATGAGCGAGCCGGAACAACTCGCGACGCACGCTGTCATCGAGATAAGCAGGCGATTTGTATGCCATCAGGCTCTCGAGAAGCAGTCCAAAGGACATCCAAAGCGCCAGGCTCAGCCAGCCCTGGAAGGCAAGCTGCCCTAATCTTCTAGATACCAGGTCGCTGCCGATGTTGTTGTCAGCCATTCATTTCATGGGGAGCGCAGGCATCTCGCCAGCCGGTGGTCGCCGGCAAACACGGTAAATTCGGTTTGCGGCGAGAGGCTGTGATTCACCTCATTTCACTCGCCCACCTCGATGTCGACATCCGGTCTCCTGGCGCGCAACGTCTCCGCAAGCACCGCGGTCTTCTGGCGGACCGAGGCATCAAACAACTGTCCATAACGATCCAGGGCCTCACGGCACTCGCTCGGGCTCAGGTAATCGGGCTTTTTGGTCCCATTCAACATCGTCGACAATCCTCCGGCCGCGAAGAACCGCACTATCGGATAGTCGTCCCGTAGCGCTTCGACCAGCCACGGCGCCGCCCAATTCGCATCGGGCCGAAACGGCCCGCCGCCCGACAACGCTTCAGCCATCAGCGCGCGTGTCAGCGCGTCACCGGCGAAGAGCGCACGCGGGCCTTCAGCAAATTCGAACTGCGGGTCTCTTGACTCGCCGGCTTGCGCGAACCTTGCTGGCCAGAGCCGTTTTGACTCTCTGACCGCCCAGTTGACTGACTTATCCAGATGACATTGATTACAGGCATTTGGCGCGAGCCCCGCGAGAGTAAGCGCGGGGTCGGGCGCGGTTATGTCGTGAGTTGGATGGATCGACATGATACCGTAAACAACCCGCGGCATGTGGCAGTTGTAACAGCGGCTGCCCTCCGAGCCCGCGCGGTGGCCCGTGTGCTCCACAAGCTTTGCTGCTGGTTCGTACTGCTGATGACACGCCAGGCAAGGCTTGTTGGTGCGATTCTCGGCGGTGATCTGGCCCTTCGGATCACCGCCGTGCATCGAGTGACACGACAGACATGTGATCCGGTTTTGATGGTCGCCTTTGATGAAGCACGACGATCTCAGGATTCCCTGATACTCGTAGGCCGTCAGACGCGGAGAGCCATTCGCCCAGAATCGATTCGCGAACGAATAGTCGCCGACCCTGGTCTCCCTTTGCACCGGGCGATAGTACTCGGAGAGGTCGCTTCCCGCGTTATACGGATCGCCGTGGCTGAGTATCTCGCGGATGCTGTCCACCGGTTCAGAAATTCGCTGGCCGTGACAGTGCCCGCAAACCATCAGCGAACGTTCCGGGTCGAGCTTTCGGGGATTTGTTATGTTGCGCGGCGCGCCGTTCGACAAACGCCATAGGGTCCTGGTAAACGGCGAAGCGGCTCGGTCAGCGTGAACGGCCGCCTCTCCGTGGCAAGCCCCGCACGCAATTCCCAGTTCGGCCACCTCGGTGTTGAACAACTTCGTTTTGAAGTCGAGATTTGGCTGTGCCTTGACATTGTGACAAAACACACAATTTGGATCCCAGGCCGAGCGCAGATGAGAGTAGTCCGCGCCGTCAGGATAAAAGAAGGACCCGGTCAGATTCATCCAGCGGCGGTTGATCAGATCATAGGCCACCGGCAGCCGGGAATACTGGCCGTTCCGTTCGGTTATGTACTGCTCGATACGGCGCGACCCTATAGTGCGAACAATTGTGTTGGCCTCGATACGGCCGTCGGGATAGGTAAACGTCATCAGGAACGCGCCGTCCCGGCGTTCCATCCTTGCGGTGACGCCCTGAAACTCGAACGTATTGCTATTCTCGAAGTCTCCTTGAACAGATTCGGATCGCGCTTCCTGAGTCATCCGGCTGTGATAGGTGCGCGCCCAGGACTGATAGTGATCGGCATGACAGGCCGTGCACTTCCTGGAATCGATATAATCCGCGTCGGCGCGTCCGGCACGGACACCTTCGTAGTTGGACCGCATCGCCGACACCACGGCGGCGATCGTCGACGCAACTAAGATGGTCAGAACCGCTGGCTTGAACACCAAATCCACCGTTCCCCGATTCCAGTTTCTCTTGGGCCGCTGAAAGAATTGGGAATGAGATTAAGCCTGGTCTTGTAGCACGGTCAACGGCACTGCAGGCTTATTGGACGGGCCGCGTAAAGAAAAACCTGGCTGAGAGCACGCCATCACCGTTGCGCACTCGAAGCGTTACCCTCTGTCCAGGATCAATGCGCTTGCCGGTCTTTTTCCCCTTGAGTTCGATTGTCGGATCCGGCGCATCGTGCTTTGTTCTTTGCGGATCTCCATTTAGCAGGATCACGGCGTCTCCATCGAACGCCTCACCGGACACCACCAGGTTCTTGCCGGAAATCGCGGCCGAAGCAATCCGGGGCATATCTGAGGTGATCCGCACTACAAACCCGTCGCGCGCCAATGCGAAACTCCCGAAGGAACCATTGAAACCGACCTGAAACGATCCCAGCGTCGTCGGGAAGCCGGTCGAGGTCGCCACTCCCACAACGTACGCGGCGCCATTCGCTGAAACCGCAACCGCCGTCGCCCCTTCGTCACCTGTACCACCGATATAAGTGGAGTAGACAAGAGACCCCGACACGCTGAGCTTGGCCACGTACGCGTCGCCGTTCCCGGCATTGTGGCTCTGGATTGCCTTCATCGTCGGAAAATCGGTTGACGAGGTCAGACCAACAACGTAGGCGTTGCCGGTTTGATCCACCGCGATGCCTTCTCCGCTGTCCCCGGCCTGGAAGGGCGTCGATCCGCGGCTTGCGCCGCCGAGATATGTTGAGTAGACGAGCTGATCGCCTGATTGACTCAGCCTCGCTACGAACGCATCGGTGCAGTTTGAAAAGTTGTCGACACAAGCGGATGCGTTTGCCGGCTGTATCGCATTCGCTGTCTGGAAGTTGGTCGATCTGGTCGTCCCTGTTACGCACGCGTCACCCTCGGGGCTAACGGCGATTGCCCTTCCTACATCCGCTTCGAGTCCGCCCAGATATGTCGAATATTCCAAAGCGGACCCCGACTGATTTATCTTAGTCACGAAGGCGTCACCGCCAAATTCGTTGCCTCCCCCAAATTGGCGCTGAACCGCACCGGCGGTTGTGGGGAAGTTTGTCGAAGCCGTATGCCCAACAACATGGGCAAAGCCTGCGGAATCGACCGCGACTCCAAAACCCTCATCGGTGTTGCTGTCTCCTCCCAGGAGCGTCGAGTAAACAAGACTGCTGCCGGTAGGGTCGAGCTTGGTTACGAAAGCGTCTTCAAATCCTCGCAGTTCGCGTATGAGTGCCGACGGTGTCGTGGGAAAGTCGGGCGCTGTCGTCCTACCCGTCAGGTAAGCATTGCCAATCGAATCGACTGCTATCGCGTTTCCTTTTTGGTTCCCCAACCCTCCGCCGAGGTACGTCGAATAGATCAGCTCGCTACCCGTGGGGTTGAGCTTTGCAACAAACACGTTTACTCCACTGCCGGGCGACGGCTGCAACGCCCCGGCGGTCGTTGGGAAATCGGTAGAACTGGTTTGACCAGTCACGTACACGCAGCCCGATGAGTCCACAGCTATTGCCAGACCAAGATCGCTCCCGTGGCCTCCCAGATACGTCGAATAAATCAGTGCGTTGCCTTCCTGATTCATCTTCGTGACAAAAGCGTCTTCGATAGAACCGGGCCCACTGAATTCAGATTGCTCTGCATTCAGCGCCGGAAAATTCGAAGATATCGTAGAGCCAACAACGTACACGCACCCGCTCGAGTCCACCGCAACGCCGTGAGATTCGTCGGCGCTCGCGCCGCCGAGATAAGTCGAGTAGCTAAGAACCGGATCTATGACCAATGGAAGCGCGGGATCATATTGGCCAATCTCAAAGGAGACCGTTTTCTCGCCCTCACGCCGAAAAGCTGCGGCTACCTCGTGTTTCGCGTTGCCCTCCCGCTGAAATGCAACCGGCCGGTGTTGACGATAGTCACCCCACTGCGTCCTCATCAATAGATCGCCGGATTGCTCGATCGCCATAGTTTCCACACCATCAAAGCTCAGAGCGATCAGGCGTGGGTCGGAACCCGCGGAAAGGACAAAATCGTACTCGAGCTCGGACTGATTCCCATAGTACTCGATGTCGATCCCAGGATAGATCTGCTCACATCGAAGCCGCGCGAAGCTCTTGACTCCAGCGCGCCATTGAGTGCCCTCGGCGCCGGTCAAGTAGTTGGTTGTTCCTGGCAACTGCTCGAGCCCAATGATTCCAGCGGCACGATTCGCACCCAGGAGCTCCATCCGCAGTTGGGACGCTTGCTCTCCGGTCTGTTTATTGAGAAAGGGCCTTACGTTCTTTCTACCGCTTCGCAGAACAATCTCGGAGGCGCTAAGTAAGAGGAGATCACCACCAATTCGTGAACAGAAGTTGAAACCACCGCCTCGATCGTTGGCCTTCTCAAATCGCAAGGGCTGAGCGACCGCGTCCAGGGCGCGCAAACAAACCGAACCCTCGACCGGTTCCTCAAACTCTGCGGGGCCAGGCATCGTTTTCGGACTCCGTCCGAGATTCAGGCTCAAAACCAGCAGGGCGCATATGATCGCAGCGCCGTTGCTGCTATTGAAGCGTTTTCGTCTTGCCGTCATTCTCACGATGCTACCGATATCATCAGACCTTCCCGCGTACAATCGCAACCCCCGATCAAGTTGACCGAGACTGTTCGTAAGGATAACAGCAGCTGTCAACTTTGCCCTATCCGGTGTTCACGCCTGAAGAGATTTTGATTCTCTCCCTGGATTTGACACGAGGGCAAACTGTGATAGGATGCGCGCGCCCTTATCCCCAAACCATAACCAATGCAGGGAGGTCGTGGGATCCTTTGCAACTCTTTTTTGGAAGATTCCAACCGTCTGCGCTGTCTAACACTAGTAGTGGGTTTACTACACACCCGCACTCAAGCTTTTGGCAACTACATTGCGATTTCCGTTTCCAGTGGCCTGACGATTCCGGACCGCGGTGATACAACCAATAAGACTGCGGGCTCGAAGGACGGCCGGCATTTGAAAAATACAAGAGGGAAGGCACTTGCGGTGGCCCCGACGAGACCGCCCTCTAACCACTTCAAGGAGGAAGATCGAGATGACTAGACGAACTGCGTTGTTGCTCATGTTCGCGGCGGCGCTTTTGATACCTTCGTCGGCCTGGAATCTGTCCCTGCATGCCGCAGGTCAGGAAATTGAGAGGACGGCCGTCGAGAACATCCCTTCGAACACCGGTTATCTGAGCGCGAGCAACCAGCACAAGATCAAACTGCCCAAAGGCGAGCTTGCAACAAAGCTTGCTAAGCGCGGCGCTCGGGTGGTCGCCGATTACGGTGACACGACTCTTCTGGAAGTCGACACTGCGACTGCCACCGCGCTCAGGGGCGATCAGTCGGTTGAGCTGCGGGATGAGGACAACCTCATCATGCTCAGCGCCGGCTCCATTGACACCACAACGCCTCGAGGAATCGACCTTCAAAGTGCCTCGGCGAGTGCCAAGGGCAGCGAGAAGCGACTTCAACTGGTGCAGTTTGCCGGACCGATCAAACCAGAATGGTATGAGACAATGATCAACCAGGGCGTCGAGGTTGTTACTTATATTCCTAACAACGCCTATCTGATTTATGGAGACTCCGCAGCCCTGTTGAGAATGAAAAACCTTGCGAAGGCCGGCGGTCCGATTCAATGGCAAGGCGACTATGCCGATGTCTATAAGCTGGACCCGAACATCTTTGGGCGTGAGAAACAAGAGCTGGAACTCCGGCTTCAGGGGAAAGTGGGCTCACCGTCAAATTACTTTATTATCCAGGTGCTCAATAACCCGAAGAACGCTCAAACGATGGCCCTGATAGATCAGGTCAAGACTAATGAAAAGGTCCGGTGGAATATTCTCAACTACACGAATGTCATAGTCGGGCTGTCCTTCGACACGATCAAACAGGTTGCCGCCCGCCCAGATGTGGTGTTCATCGAAGTCTACGATGAGATGAAAAAGAAAGACGAGCGTCAGAACATGATCATCTCGAACAACCTGTCAGGAACGACACCGGTCACCGGGCTGAATTGGTTGACGTATCTTGCAAACAAGGGTTTCACCCAGGCGCAGTTCGACACGTCGAACTTCCTCGTCAACATTTCTGATAGCGGTATCGACAACGCCAGCACGGCAAACCCGAACCACTTTGCTTTCCATCGCTCCGGAGACCTGACGCTTGCGAGCCGCCTGAGCTACGCGAGGCTCGTCGGAACACCGAATGGCGGAAGCACAATTCAGGGGTGTGACGGACACGGCACTGAAAACGGCAGCATCATTATGGGATTTGTGACCAATGGATCGGTGGGCGGAGTGGACTTCAACGCGAGCCCGCACGCGGACGCCAGCGGCTTCCACTTTGGTCTCGGGGTATGCCCGTTTGTGAAATTGGGATCATCAGTTATTTTCGATCCCGATAACTTCACTAACCCCAACGTCAGCAATCTCGAAGCCCAGGCATACAGCGAAGGCTCGCGCATCAGCAGCAATAGCTGGGGCAACTCTTCAAATACCTACGGTACATTTGGCCAATCCTATGACGCCCTCGTTCGCGATGCGCAGCCGGCCACTTCCACGTTCCCCGCCGCCGGCAATCAGGAGTATGTGATTGTGTTTGCCGCGGGCAACGGCGGATCGGGCGCAAACACTGTCGGCCAGCCTGGCACCGCCAAGAACATCATCACCGCGGGCGCTTCGGAGAACGTGCAGCCGTTTGGCGGCAGTGACGGATGCGCCGTCCCCGATAGCGGTGCCGACAGCGCACTGGACATCATCAACTTCTCCAGCCGCGGCCCGACAAGTGACGGGCGCAAGAAGCCAGACCTGGTAGCCCCAGGCACTCACGTTTCCGGGGTGGTCGCACAGGCGGCGGCTCTGGCTACGGGCACTGGCGCTGCAAACGCATGCTTCGACGCGACCGGTGTCTGCGGGGGACCTGGGCCTGGCTTTGATTTCTTCCCGCTCTCCCAGCAGTTTTACACTGCGTCATCAGGCACGAGCCACTCGACACCTGCCATCGCAGGCGCCGCCGCACTGGTGCGCCAGTTCTTTCTCAATCAATTCGCGGTGCCGCCGAGCCCGGCGATGACCAAAGCGTCGTTGATGAATTCTGCCAGCTATATGAACGGTGTGGGCGCAAACGACAACCTGTGGTCGAACTCACAGGGAATGGGACTGATGAACATCGATCGCCTTTTCACCACCCTCACCGATCCCTCAATTATTCGCGATCAACAAGCCGCGGACTTGTTTACGGCCACCGGTCAGCAACGCGTTTTCACCGGTACCGTGTCCGACAACACCAAGCCGTTCCGAGTGACGCTGGCGTGGACCGACGTTCCAGGCCCAACAAGCGGCAATGCGTTTGTAAACAATCTTGACCTCGAAGTCACGGTTGGCGGCAATACGTTCAAGGGCAACGTCTTCAGCGGCGCTAACTCCGCTACCGGTGGGGTCGCCGACGCGGCAAACAACGTTGAAAGCGTTTTCGTTCCCGCGGGCGTCACCGGCCCGTTCGTTGTTAGGGTAAAGGCAACGAACATCGCCGGCGACGGCGTGCCGGGTAACGCTTCCGCTCTCGATCAGGACTTCGCACTGATCGTCACCAACTCAGTCGCAGGATCATTCCCGGTACTAGCATCCGCGGGTGCAACGCTTGTTACCGAGAGCTGCACCCCCGCGAATGGCGCGCTTGATCCCGGTGAGACCGTAACGGTCAGCTTCTGTCTGCAGAACCTGGGCACTCTGAACACAACCAACCTCGTTGGAACACTGGCTGCGACTGGTGGGGTCACGGGGCCCAGCGGGCCGCAAAATTACGGGCTTGTTGTAGCGGGCGGATCTGCCGTCTGCCGCAACTTCACCTTTACCGCTTCCGGGACGTGCGGAGGAACGGTTACAGCCACTATCCAGTTACAGGACGGCGCTACCAACCTCGGTACTGTTACCTATGACTTCACGCTTGGGACACAAGTCGTAGTTCTGAGTGAGAACTTTGACGGCGTGACAGCGCCTGCCCTTCCTGCGGGGTGGACGACTTCATTCGTCAACGGCGCGGCAAACTGCACGCCTACGGGTACCTGCGCTCTCGGCAACAACTGGACTACGTCCATTACAAACACTCCGCCGTCGGCGCCCAATGCAGCGTTCCACAACAACCCAACCTGCGTGACGGATAACTACCTTGTTAGTCCGGCACTCAACATCATATCCAACGCTGTGTTGACATTCTCGCAAGCTCGCAATATAGAAAGCACCTTTGACGGCACCGTGCTTGAGGTCTCTACCGACGGCGGATCGACCTGGACTGACGTAATCGCTAACGGCGGTAGCTTTGTCTCGGGCGGCTACAACGGGCCGATCAGCGTCAACTTCCTCAGCCCGATCGCCGGGCGAATGGCCTGGACCGGACTGAGTGGCGGCTCATCGGCGGCGCCCGCTTACATTACTTCCGTTGTCAATCTGGGACCGAACGTCAATGGACAAACCATCAATCTCAGATGGAGAGTCGCGAGCGATTGTAGCCTCGCCGCCAGCGGAACCAGCGGCCAGTGGATCGACAACATATCGCTGACAGGCGGTTTCCAGTGCTGCACAGGAGGAGGAGGAGGGTGTGTTTTGACGTGCCCGGCCAACGTCACTGTGGCAAGCGATCCGAACCAGTGTGGCGCAACGGTGAACTACCCCGCGCCGACAGCGTCGGGCACTTGCGGAACGGTAACGTGCACTCCTGCGTCTGGTTCGTTTTTCCCGGTGGGTACCACCACCGTCACTTGCAATGCCACGGGCGCAAGTTGTTCGTTCACAATCACGGTAAATGATACACAGCCGCCAACGATCACCTGTCCGACTAACCAGTCGGCAGTTACCGATCAGTCTGCCTGCCAGACAGGGGGCTGTCAGGTTGTCAACTACCCGGCACCAGTGGCTGCCGACAATTGCCCCGGCGTTGTCGCGGTTTGCGATCCGCCATCTGGGTCTTGCTTCCCGACTGGCGTAGCAACCGTGACTTGTACGGCGACTGATGCTTCCGGGAACACTGCCACTTGCTCGTTTACGGTTACCACCTTCGACACGGCGCTTCAGGATGACAGCAATCCGGGCAACATCCTGTTGTGGAATTCCATGACCGGTGCATACCGTTATTGTTGCAACGGAACAACCTACATAGGCGTCGGCAAGCCGAGCATTCAGGGTTGCGTCTATACCTTGCAGCACAGCCCTGCTGACCGTCGCGTTTTGGGTAAAGTCGACAAGGCAGCGCATTCCGGTACAGCCTCGTTGCAATCGCCGCCAGGGAAGATTCGATGCACCATCACCGATAGGAACACGCTGAACGATGTCAACTTGAGCTCCTGTCAGTGATGGCGACAACAGAACCGGAGTAGACATTCTATAGGGACTGAGGTTGCTTCGACCTCAGTCCCTCTTTTTGGTGGCAGACACCAAAAAATGTTCTTTCTTTGTTACAATGCATCTTGACTCACCCCGCTTGCGGTACCGTAGCCTGCTCTTGGTGCAGGAGTGGGGCTTCATCGGTGTACTGAAACAGGCGATGCATAAAAGCATCTCTAACGGCGTCACGGTGCCGTGACGCTATCGAGGAAATCCCTATGCGTAACAGATCGAGACTGCTCCTATTCACACTATTGTTTTGCTTTGCCTTTGCCGCCTGGCTCTTGCCCAGTCAAGCTCAGCGCCCGACACAACGCTCGGCCCCAACCGGCGCACGAACTCCTGCGAGGAGCCCTCGCCCAAGAGCCACCAGGCCCGCACAAAAGGATGTCGAATCAAAGCCGGTTCTGCCAGTCTTTGCGGAAGCCGTCGATTTCGCTGAGAGTGCCCCGGTCAGGACCCTGCCACCTGCCAGGCTATCGATTGTTAACTCCAAGCCCGGCCCCTCGGAGATCGATCAGCACGAGGTCAATGAAAGAAATACTGAGGAAGTGCGGAAGGAGGTGTCCGGAATAAAGAGCTATCCTGACGGCGCTCTGCAAACCTCAATGCGCGCGCCCAATGTGCCAAACGCACTCCCGTCCCCGATTCTTACCTTTGAAGGTATCGCCGCCGCCAATGAAGGCAACTCGGTCGCGCCACCAGACACAAACGGCGATGTCGGTCCCAACCACTTTGTGCAAACGGTGAACAACCGGGTCGGCATCTATAACAAGAGCGGCACTCTTCTTGTCCCGCTATTCCTGCAAAGCAGCCTGTTTGCACCGCTGGGCGGGTTGGTAGCGACTGTTGATAGAGGCGATCCCGTCGTCTGTTACGACCGCATTGCCGACCGCTGGTTGATCAGCCAGTTCGCCTTTACAGGTACGGGCACGGTGCCGCCATACCACGAGGCCATCGCCATCTCAAAGACCGGCGACCCCACCGGTGCTTACTATCTTTATGACTTCGTGCTCCCCGGGACGGAGTTTCCTGATTACCCGAAATTTGGTGTGTGGCCGGATGGCTACTACATGACCACAAACCAGTTCAACAATGGCGGTCCGTTCGACGGCGGCGGTGCATTCGCCTTCGACCGCAAGAAGATGCTTGTCGGCGATCCGACTGCCGGACTGATTTACTTTAACCTGAACCTGGCGTCACACCCGGAGGGTATTTTCGGTATGCTTCCGTCTGATCACGACGGCATCCTGCCGCCACCAGCCGGCGCGCCCAACGTGTTTATTTATTTCACCGCTACGCTATTCGGCGATCCGGCAGATGGGGTACGGCTCTTCGATTTCCACGCAGACTTCGCCACGCCGGCCAACTCAACGTTTACTGAGCGATCGGAAAGCACCTATGCCGCCCCGGTTGCACTGGCCGCTTTTGATCCGCGCAATCCCAACGGGCGCGGAGACATCGAACAACCGCCCCCTGCGGGTAATAATTCGACCGACCGGCTCGATTCGATTTCAACCGACACGATGTACAGGCTCCAGTATTTCAATCGTGGCGGGGTTGAGTCACTGGTTTCGAACTTCACCGTCAACGTCAGCGGCGTAACGCCAAACAGCGCCGCCAACTATCAAGCCGGCTTTCGCTACTTCGAGTTGCGCAAAGCAGCGCCGGCGTCACCCTATGCCGTCGTCGAGCAGGCGACTTTTGCGCCTGGTCCCATCAGCGGAGCTACAGGCACCAATCGCTGGCTGGGCAGCGCCGCCATCGATAACCAGGAGAACTTAGCCGTCGGCTACAGCGCGTCGAGCACTACCATCTTCCCCTCTCTTAATTACGCGGCGAGGGCGTTCAACGACCCACCGAACCAGCTGGCACAGGGTGAAGGGACGCTGTTTGCCGGAACCGCCGTTCAGCGCGGCACGAGTAATCGCTGGGGCGACTATAGCTCGATGCAGATTGACCCTTCGGATGATTGTACGTTTTGGTTCACCAGCGAATATTATTCGAGGAGCACAACGACCGGGTTTGATTGGCAAACGCGAGTTGGGAAGTTCAAGTTCGCCACCTGCACCGCGCCTCCCCAGGGTACGCTGTCGGGCACGATCACCGCTTGCGACACAGGCCAGCCCTTGGCCTTTGCACTTGCGGAGGTCTCGGGCGGCCCATCGAACGGATTTTCCGCGGCGAGCATCGCCAATGGAACGTATTCGATGAAGCTGGCGCCCGGCACGTATTCGGTCAGCTTCTCGGCTGCCGGCCATGACTGTATGGCGGCTGGGCCGTTTATGGTCACGATTACCGATGGGCAAACTTCTACGCTCAACCAGTGCCTGACGGGCGCAGCGAAGTTCGCCTTGCAGGCGCCTGCCGTGTCTGGCGGCGACGGCGACGGCGTCATCGAGCGCGACGAGTGCAACAACTTGAACGTAACGATCAGGAATGACGGGTGCCTTACCGGCTCGACCGTTTCGGCGGTGCTCTCGTCCGCGACCCCTGGGGTCACAATCACGCAAGCCAATTCGCCTTATCCGAACACTGCGGAAAACAGTACCTCGACCAACACGGTTCCCTTCGCGTTCAGCACCTCGAATTCGTTCGTATGTGGCACGACCATCAACTTTACGCTGACGGTATCCTTCAGCGGCGGATCGAGCATGTTCACGTTCTCGCTGCCAACCTGCGGATGCGCGACTATGACCGTAAGTGGCTCGCTCGCCGCCGGAGATACAACACAGACGGGACGAATGGGACGTGATGCGGTCGCCAACTCGTGCGGTATCGCCAAGACGTGTCCCGGCGCAATTGCCGGCGATACGGCGCAGCACGCCTACGATCTCTACACCTTCACCAACGGCCCGACCGCGGCTTGTGTGACAATAACCACCACGACGAGTTGTGGGGTTGTCAATCCCAATCAGATTATTACCGCAGCTTACCTCGGGAGCTTTAGTCCCACCAACCTCTGCACAAACTATCTCGGCGATCCCGGCGGCAGTCCGTCCCCGACCAATTCCTTCCAGGTCAACGTGCCTGCCAATGGCATCCTCGTTGTCAACGTGCACGAGATCACGGCGGGCGGCGGTTGCAGCGACTACTCGGTGAGCGTCTCGGGTCTGGTATGCGACACTGCCGGAAACGGGGCGTGCGGTGCCTGCCAGATCACCTGCCCGGCTAACGTCACGCAGTCAAACGACACCGACCAGTGTGGTGCTGTGGTCAATTATTCCGCTCCAGTTACGAGCGGTACCTGCGGCACCGTAAGTTGTTCGCCTGCGTCGGGCTCCTTCTTCCCGAAGGGAACCGCAACCGTGATCTGCTCGACAACCGCGGGTCCGAGCTGCGCATTCACGGTTACTATCAACGACACGCAACCGCCGACTGTGGGACCCTGCCTAACCAACGTCACGGCGTTGGCCAGCCAGAACGCCTGCCCGAGCCCGGGGTGCGCTTCGGTTACGTACAACACACCCCCGGCCACAGACAACTGTCCGGGCGTAATCGTCGCGTGCAATCCGCCATCGGGTTCTTGCTTCCCGACTGGTGTTACCACTGTGACTTGCACGGCTACGGACACAACAGGCAACACCGCCACCTGCTCGTTCACAGTCACGACGTTTGACACCGCCATTCAGGATGACAGTAATCCAAGCTCCATCCTGTTGTGGAACTCTCTAACCGGCGCCTACCGGTTCTGCTGCAACGGCGTCACCTACACTGGAGTAGGCAAGGCGACCGCCAAGGGGTGCGTCTACACATTGGAGACCCCAACCGCGATGGATCGTCGAATTCAGGCGAAAGTCGACAAGGCGGTGCATAGCGGCTCCGGTTCGATTCAGGCTCCGCCGGGAGCAACGCGCTGCACGATCACAGACAGGAACACGTTAAACGATACTAACCTGACCGGCTGTCAGTGATCCTGAAGAGCGAGCGGTTGTAACACGGAGGGACCGAGGTCTAAATTTGAGCTCGGTCCTTTTCCTTTAACACTTGTGATTCCGGTCATGAACGGAGTTGAGCTTCAGACACACTTGCCTGCTGCGCGTGCCCGGTCTTTCAGAATATGGAAGCGGAGCCGAAGGGGCAGAGACACCGGTCGCTTTGTTTTTCTTCCAAAAATATCTTTCGTGGCCCAAGTGCGGCTTGACTACAAGTGTCAATCCGAATAACATAGCGGACGTTTGACTCACGCTCAGGCTCAGGCTCAGCAGGCGAGATCGTAAGTATCGCAATCGGTAGCAAAGACAGAGCAACACCAAAATTCGCAATCGCATTTTAGCTTTTGGCTCCGGTGCGACACCTCAGTAGCATTATTTTGAGTTCGTAGCTGATTGAAAAATCGGCCCTGACGTTACCGATAGCTACGCGTTTGACCCGATTGCGCAGCTGGCTTACCAAGAGACAACGCTCTTTCGGAAAAGGGGGATCCATACTATGAAATCGAGGCTATTAGTTCTTGTCGCCGTAGCATTTTTCGCGGTCAGCTTCGTGCTGATGCCGATGTACGCCCAAAAGTCGGGGCAGACAACTCCGCCGAGTGGCGGCAAGGGCGGAAAGCCTCCGGGCGCCGGCAAGGGGGACGGCAGCCGAATGGATTCCCATGGTGGACCCGTGCCGGTTTTTGCGAAGGCTAGCCAGTTCTCCGAATCCCAACCACTAAAGAGCCTCCCGGTAAATGTTCCAAAGCTGGTTCTCGCGCCGCGAGACAAGGAAGGAAATGAACCAGGCGACGAAGTAAACCCCGAAAACGCGGAAGCGATACGCAACATCTCGCCCACGGCGACTCGCACGCCGGATGCTGCCCTACAGAACAACCCAGCGCTTCCGAATGTCATTCCCGGTCCGACGGTCAACTTCGAGGGAATTCCGGGTCTGACTGGGGTTCTCCCGCCTGACACGAACGGCGACATCGGACCAAATCACTATGTCGAGCTCGTCAATGATCTCAATGGAACGCTTGTTCAAGTATTCAACCCTCTAACCGGCGCATCCATCGCAGGTCCGTTCTTGCTGGGCAGCTTGTTTACCGGTTTCCCGCAGGCTAATGGCAGTGGCGATCCGGTTGTGCTCTACGATCAGATGGCCGACCGGTGGCTGCTCTCGGAATTTGCTTTCACAAGCACCAGCAGCGGGAATTATCACATGTCGATAGCCGTCTCGAAGACGGCTGATCCGACCGGGGCATATTATCTTTATGATTTCACCGTACCCACTCAGAACTTCCCGGATTATCCGAAGTTCGGAGTCTGGCCTGATGGCTACTACATGACAGTCAATCAGTTCTTTCTTGGCGGCGCGTTTAACGGCGCCGGCGCTTACTCTTTCGAGCGCAATAAGATGCTCATCGGCGATCCGACAGCTTCACTGCTCTACTTTGATCTGAATCTGACAAGCTTCCCGGAGGGTCTGGGCGGTATGCTACCGACCGACTTTGATGGCTTGACACCACCGCCGGCAGGAGCGCCAAACGTGTTTATGTATTTTACGGCCAATGAATTCGGGGATCCGGCCGACGGTTTACGAGCATACAATTTTCACTCGGATTTCGTCACACCGGCAAATTCTACATTCCTTGAACGAACTGAGAGCAGTCTGGCCTCGCCCATTCCAGTCGCGGCGTTCGATCCGATCACACCCAACGGAAGGACCGATGTCCCGCAAATCTCTCCGGGCGTTAGCGTCGATTCAATTGCCGACCGCCTCATGCACAGATTGCAATACCGGAATTTCGGCTCGAGCGAGCGCTGGACAGTCAACCACACTGTTGACGCCAGCGGCGATCCAAGCGCGGCGGTCTTCCGTGCGGGCGTCAGATTCTATGAACTGAGTCGAACGACTGGCAACAGTAATCCCATTAGTGTGGTCAATCAGGCGACATTCGCGCCGCTTGGTCCTGGCCCCGGCAATGAGCCTCTACATCGATGGATGGGCAGTTCGGCGCTTGATAACTCTGGAGACATCGCCGTTGGCTACAGCGTTTCGAGTACTACCAGAGAACCGGAGATAAGATGGGCGGGTCGGCTCTTCAACGACCCGGCAAATATGTTGGCGCAGGGTGAAGCGCTCGTTTTTGACGGAACAGGCGTGGAAACGGGTACTTTCAATCGTTGGGGTGATTATTCAGCGATGACTGTCGACCCCGACGACGATTGCACCTTCTACTATGCTCAACAGTATTACGCGACCAACGGCGTGTCGAATTGGCATACGAGGATAGCCAGTTTTGCATTTCCCTCGTGCGTGGCGCCTCAGCAGGGTATGGCCTCCGGGCAAATAACCATTTGCTCCGGCGGACCCCTCGCAAACGCGCTGGTGACCTTCACCGGGGGCCCATCAGACGGCTATTCCGTCGCTACGGATGCCAGCGGCAATTTCTCGCGTAAGCTCTCACCGGGAACCTACACCGCGACAATTACCGCGCCGACTTTCGGAACGGTTGTCGTCCCGGGTGTTATGGTCACCGACGGCGGCAATGTTGTTATTAATAATTGCTTGCAGGGCGCAGCTGTATTGATGGCAGCAGGATCAGCCGTAGTAGCCGAGACCTGTACGCCAACCAACGGTGTAATCGATCCGGGCGAGACTGTGACCGTGAGCCTTTGCGTGAAGAACACCGGTGGCGCAGCAACCACTGCGCTCATGGGGACTCTCCGGTCATCTGGCGGAGTGGCAAATATTCAACCTCTCAATCCTCAGGACTACGGCGCGATCCCGCCGGATGGCACGACCATCGTTTGCCGCAACTTCACCTTTACCGCGGCCGGAACATGCGGCGGTCAGATAACGGCCACGCTCGATTTCTCGGACGGGGGCAACCCCCTCGGATCTGTGACATATAACTTCACTCTCGGAGTACAGGCGGTAGTGTTGTCCGAGAACTTCGACGGCGTGACGGCGCCCGCGCTTCCCGCCGGGTGGACCACTACATTTGTCAACGGCGCGGCCAACTGTACGCCGACCGGCACGTGCGCTTTGGGCAGCAATTGGACTACCGCCACGACAAACACACCGCCGTCAGCTCCCAATGCCGCTTTCCACAATGATGTTACCTGCGTGACGGATAACTTCCTCGTAACCCCTCCGATCAATATCGTTTCCAACGCGCAGTTGACGTTCTCGCAAGCTCGCAACATAGAAAGCACCTTTGACGGCACGGTGCTTGAGGTTTCAACAAACGGCGGATCGACCTGGACCGACGTAATCACTAACGGCGGCAGCTTCGTCTCGAACGGTTACAACGGAGCGATCAGCGCCAACTTCCTCAGCCCGATCGCCGGGCGAATGGCCTGGACCGGACTGAGCGGGGGCTCGACGGCGGCGCCCGCTTACATCACTTCCGTTGTCAATCTCGGCCCGAACGTCGATGGACAAACGATCAATCTGAGATGGCGCCTAGCTACCGATTGCAGCGTCGCCGCGAGCGGACTAAACGGCCAGTGGATTGATAATGTCTCCGTCACGGGTGCTTTCCAGTGTTGCACGGACGGGACAACCTGCCTCATAACCTGTCCGCCGGACCAGGTAGTGAGCAACGACCCGGATCAATGCGGAGCAGTTGTGAATTATCCGGCTCCGACAACTACCGGGAGCTGCGGCTTCATCGTCTGCACTCCAGCGTCTGGCTCGTTCTTCCCTGTGGGCACTACCACGGTTACCTGCGCAGCTGCAGCGGCAACCAGACCGTCCGGCGGAGGCACCTGTCCACCGGCCACGATCACCGGCGTACTCGGCAGCGGTAGTCAGGATTGGCCCAGTGTGAGCGGAACCCAAACAGGTCGTCTAAACCGAAACGGGATCGCAAGCTCGTGCGCGGTTCCCAAGTCCTGTCTGATATTCGACTCGGCACCGGGTCGTGCATTTGACGCATACACGTTCCACAACAACAGCGGCGCCACTGCCTGTGTCAACGTCACCCTGAATGTGTTGGAACAAACAAACTCCAACTACCAGGTAGACGCATACCTGGGCAGCTTTGACCCGGCAAACATCTGCACGAACTATCTCGCGGATCCGGGTTTTAGCAGCGGTACCCCGCCGACGCCGATAGCTATGACATTCAACGTGCCTGACGGTATGGATTTCATCCTCGACGTCCATACTACTAACCCAGGCGAGATAGGCGGCGCCTACGAGTTGATGCTTAGCGGCGACACGTTCTGCATCCCAAGCGGAGGCGGCTCACCCGGCCAGTGCAGCTTCCTCGTTACCGTCAACGACACTCAACCACCCCTGATCACCTGCCCGGCGAACATCGCCGCCGTCACTGATCAGAGTGCCTGCACGGTCTCGGCCGGCTGCCAGACGGTCAATTACCCGGCGCCCACGGCTACTGACAATTGCCCTGGGGTGGTTGTGGCGTGCAATCCACCGGCCGGATCCTGCTTCCCGACGGGAGTGACGACGGTGACTTGCACGGCGACCGATGCCTCCGGCAACACAGCCCAGTGCTCATTCAGCGTAACAACCTTTGACGTTGCGCTTCAGGATGACAGCAATCCGAGCACAATCCTTTTGTGGAACTCTCTAACTGGGTCGTATCGGTTCTGCTGCAACGGCACCACCTATACCGGAGTGGGGTCTGCGACCCGCCAGGGTTGCGTCTTTACGCTGCAGCACAACCCGAGTGACCGGCGCGTGCTGGGTAGAGTGGATAAGGCTGTGCATAGCGGCACCGCGTCGCTACAGGCACCGCCAAGCAAATTGCGGTGCTCTATCACAGACAGGGATACTCGCAACGACACCAACCTGACATCCTGTCAGTGACAAAAACTAACCGATAGCGCCATGGGTTTATTCAGGCGCCGATTCGTAAGGGCTGGATGCGCGCGCATCCAGCCCTTTCTTTTGTTCTGGAGTTGTTGCTGCGATCAGCCGGCTCAAGACTCCGCGTTCAACCTTCCGGTTGGCGCACTCAAGGCGGGATGCTAACTTCGGAACTCCTAACTCCCTCCGAATACCACCAATTCAGAGACTACTAGACACCAATACCTAAGCGGAGACAATCGCATCCGCAACACGCGCAACCTCGACCATCTGCTTTACATCATGCACACGTACGATATGCGCGCCGCGCACAACGGCGATTGCGATTGACGCGGCGCTGCCAAACGCTCGATCATCTTCCGGGCGCCCGGTGATCCTGCCGATGAAGCTCTTGCGTGACGTCCCAATCATCAGAGGGAGATCAAGGACGTCGAATCGCTCCAGGTGGTTCAGTATGGCTAGATTCTGATCGAGCGTCTTGCCGAATCCTATTCCCGGGTCGATGACTATCTTACCGCGGTTGACACCCCGGGATTCCGCCACACGGATCGCCTTGTCTAGATCTGTCTTGATCTCCTCAAACACATTGTGGCTTGGCTCGATCTTCTGCATCGCCGCCGGCTCGCCTCGCATATGCATGAGCACAAGGACTGCTCCCTGGCCAGCGGCAACATCGGCTAACGCAGGATCGAAGCGCAGGGAGCTGACGTCGTTGATAATGCTTGCCCCCTCGCCCGCCGCCGCCGCCGCCACTTCTGCTTTGTAGGTGTCAACCGCGATAGGAACCCGCAATCGGCCAACCAGCCCCTTCAGAACAGGCATCACCCGCGCCAGTTCTTCCTTAACGTCGAGCCGCGCGGCGCCGGGCCTCGTCGATTCGCCGCCTACTTCGATGATGTCCGCACCTTCGCTTTCCATCTCAAGCGCGCGTGCAATAGCGCGGGGCGGCGAGACATTCACGCCGCCATCGGAGAACGAATCAGGCGTGACGTTTAGCACACCGACAACAATAGTGCGGGTACCAAGATCCAGCGACTTGCCCTGCCCGAGTTCTATTACAAACTTTCTTCTCATCGGCTGAAGGCTAACGGCTCGCGCTCCCGCCGTGCAAGCCGCGAGAAGACCCAATTGACTTTGATCCGGCTTGACATCAACATGCCGATGTCCGACGAACTTCAGTTTGTCGCTGACTCGTCGATGACGGCGTTTGAACACCACCACACACTTAAGTTTTTCGGACATTCTGACGGCCCGGCGCGAGGCAAAGGCATGCAACCAACAGAGAAACTCTACTTTAGCGATTCCAACCTGCTCCAATTCTCAGCAACCGTGATCGGCATCACAACCTCAGAGCTTGGGGATGGCGTTGCTCTGGACAAAACTGCTTTTTATCCAACAGGAGGAGGCCAACCCAACGACACCGGAACGCTCGGCGGCGCCAATGTCGTCGACGTGTTTGAGGATGAAACTGGAGCGATCGTACACGTGGTCGAGCAGACAGGCTTACTCAAAGCGGGTCAGGAAGTGATCGGCGTGATTGATCGCGCACGGCGCCTGGATCACCTGCAACAACACAGCGGCCAGCACATCCTCTCGCAAGCCTTCGTGCAGGCTTGTGGTGCTGAGACCCGATCGTTTCACCTGGGCTCGGAGACCTCGACGATAGACATCGAATCGCAGTCACCAACAATTGAGATGATGCGCGCCGCCGAAGATATCGCAAACGGGGTTATCTTCGAAGACAGGCCCATGCGGGTGCACACGGTCAACGAAGAAGAGGCGGCGCGCCTGCCGCTCAGAAAAGAGAGCGCCGTGCGGGACAAAATCCGAGTCATCGAAGTAGAGAACTTTGACTGGTCGCCGTGCGGCGGCACTCACGCAGCCCGCACAGGTCAGATTGGACTCATTTCCGTACGCTCATACGAGCGCGCAAAGAAGATGACCCGAGTCGAGTTCGTTTGTGGCGGCCGAGCGCTTCGAGACTACAGGTCCGCCAACGATACCGCATTTGCGGTCGCTCGATTGTTCAGCGCCGAACGCGATTCGACGCCGGAACTGGTGGCGCGCGCGCTACAGGAGATCAAGTCCACAAAGAAGCGCGTCCGCGAGTTGCTGGACCTGGCGATGATCGCTGAAGCCACCGGCATGCTGGGGGCTGCAATCGACGAGGGAGGCTTCAAGATAGTCCACGCCGTGTTCGACGGGCGAGACATTGAAGAGATGCGGGTGCTCGCCGCCAAGATAGTGGAGCGCGAACCTGCGGTCGCACTGCTGGCGACCAGGAACGCCGAATCGGCACGACTGGTGTTCGCCAGATCCCCTTCCCTCGACCAGAATATGGGCCAGCTTCTCGGGGAAGCCTGCGCGACAATTGGCGGGCGCGGCGGCGGTAAACCGGAACTTGCGCAGGGCGCCGGACCCCACGTTGAAGGGGCGGACGAGATGATCCAGGCGACCGTCGAAAAGCTCCGCGCTGGCTGATTTCAGGCGCTTCTTACCGCCAGCAACAAAGCAAGCGTTGTGATACAACAAGGCGCTGATATGACTCCCGGGATTGGCAAGGAATCCAGGGTCCAGACTCCGAAAACGCTCGGCGCCTTGAATTTCGAACGCTCGTTCGATAAAATAAGAAAATCCGAGTACGAGGAAATTGACAGACGGAGGCGTGATGAGCATAACGACCACGACCATCACACAGAAGTACCACGACGCGATAGTCGACTGGCAGGAGAGGAACTTCCCGGAGTTGGATCTTCTGATGAAACACTGGGATGACTACTTCAAGGGCGTGCCCCCATTCCAGTTGCTGGCCAAGGTTGGCGACCTAAAAAGCGACATCGTAGAGGTTGGTCAATACGCAGGCAACAGGCGGTTCGAGAATGCAAAGGAGATGGTGGGTAATGCGTTCTTCAGCGCTCGCGATATAGTCCGGGCGCAGTGTTCGACCGAGCTTGGATCGATTCAACAGCATCGCCTGACACTTGATAGACCGGTGAGTGACAAGGGCAAGTTCGCAGTGCTGCGAATCATGGCTGAAGAACTGCGCCACGCTTACCAGATGTTCTGGGTCCTCGATCAGGATCCCACGTGGAAGAAGCCGGGGCTGGGAGACGTAGCCAAACAGACGATCGAGGAACTGCTTTCGATGGAATTGGGCAGCCACGTGCTCGATGCGTTCAATATCGACTTCAATGACTTTCTTGATAACGTCACTTACGCCACCGTCATCGATCTAGTGGGAAAGTATCAGCTCGAGATGCAGCAGGTTTTTAGCTATGCACCGATGGCGCGCAGCATGGGTCCGATGCTGCAAGAGGAAGCCTTCCACTTGGGCAGCGGCCGGACACTGCTCAAAGAGATCGGGGAAATGGCGGCTCGCGGCGAAGGCGACTTCAGCATACGGGACGTACAGCGTGCGATGAACCTCTGGTACCCGCGCGGACTCGAGATGTTTGGCAACGAACAAGGCGGCGAGACTGCGGTCACGTTCGGCTTCAAGGACAAGACGAACGGCATTGCCCAGTTCGAGTATATCGAGGAGGTTCGCGGGGTCATCCGAAACGTCAACGTGGCAATAGTCCAGGAGTTGTTGCCGGGACGATCCCGAGAGGACGCTCACTCGCTGATCGACGAGGTTGAACAAAGCCGTGATACCAAAAAGGGCATCAAGCCCGAGGACCTGCTCTCATTGCCCGATGCAAAGTTCTTCCGAAAGCGAGGTCCCGAGGAGTTCGTCTTCGGACCGTACGATGTTAGAGGAGAACTGTTGACCGAGAACGGAAGGCCGCTTTCGCCAGACGGATATCTCGCTTACCTTTCAACAGCCCTGCCATCTCGATTTATCGGGAGCAGGGAGTACAACAAGTACGTGGATCAGATGCGCGAGTACTACGCCGGCAAATAAGGGAGAAGCCCTATAGAAATAGAAACTCGCAAATAGGAAATCGCGCAAATAGACGATTTTTTATTTGCGATTTTCTATTTGCGATTTTCTATTTGCGATTTTCTATTTTTATTTCTCTGCCTTCTGCGTTCCCCTGCCCTTCTCTCCTGATCAGTCATTGCAAGCAGCAGAAGATTAATGCTAGTTTCAGGCTTTTGCATTGGGGGACAATGTCCGATTCGAGAGTCTTCTCCGCTATCTATCTGAGCATAGGTCTCAGCTATCTTGGCGTGGGTCTTGTTGCGCCGCTCATCCCACTCCTGCTCGCTGGCCACGGAGAGAACAGCCTGATAGTCGGGCTGATAGGCTCCACGATGTTCACCGCCTTCACGCTGGCATCCTTCCCGGTGGGCGCAGCGACCGATCGTCTTGGTCCGAAGCCGATGCTTGTCGGGGGACTGATCGTATACGGTGTTGCGATACTCCTATTCGCGTTCATAAAGGTGACCTGGCTCTTCTTTGCCGTGCGTGCGATAGAGGGTGTCGGTGCATCGGCGATTTCGGTAGCGACGGAAACAATGATCAACCGTCTGAGCGATCCCGGCGAGCGCGCCCGCCGCATGAGCTACTATGCCCTTTCAATTGGAATCGGGTGGGCGGCCGGTCCGCTGGCAGGGGCGCTGCTTTACGGAATTCGGCCCGAGGTTCCTTTCATCGGTTGCTTCGTGCTGAGCGTTCTTGCGGCCGTGTTGGCTGCAGTTCGGATAAAGAAGGCGCCGGTTGGATCAAAGCACGCAGGGGCCATCCTCGGCGTGCTCTCCCCAAATATTATTGTGCCCATATCGGCTGGCGCCCTCTATGGCTATTTGATGTCATCCTTAGTGACCTTGTTCCCACTTTATCTAGAGCGAGAGATCAAAGTTCCGAAGGCAGGTATGGCAGCCATCATCACTGCGGTCATTATCGGCACAATCATCAGTCAGGTTCCGATAGGGCATGCCGCGGATCGGTTCGGCAAGCGCAAGACCCTTTTGATTTGCACGGTATTGCTCGGAGGCGTATTCGCGATGATGTCTCTTCATACCGAGTGGCGGTTGTTTCTCGCGACCGGCGTGCTTGCCGGAGCACTGGCGGGCAGCCTTTATCCAATTGGTCTGGCGTTGATCGGCCAGGTTGTGAGGAGGGAGCGTCTGGGAGCAGCCACTTCCACATTCTCGCTTGCCTTCGGCATTGGCAGCTTGATTGGGCCATCGGCTTCCGGATTGGCAATGACCCGTTTCGACAATCCCAAATGGCTACTCTATCTTCCCGCCCTCTTGTGCGCAGCCTTCGGTGTGGTAATCATCGCCCTCTACAGAAGAACGGCCGCGCGCTTCTGACGACACAACGCCCAAGCGTATTCGGCGGCCCGAATGCCCTGTTTTGCCCCAGACTACTAGCTTACGTTCCTTCAATCGTGAGCAACTGTGGTTGCGTTTGTGCTGTGGCTTACCGATTGGCAGATCAACAGCATTGTAATATCAGCATCCTGACCTGTACAATACGAAGGCGAAAATGATGTGAGGAATAGAACGTTAGACTCTATTAACGACGCGTGACAAACGCGCACACTTTCGATAACGATAGGCTCGGAGAAAAGACTTGCGACCGTGTCGCTGTCAGGCTACCGCTAAGGATAAACACGACAGCGGCTAATTTTGCTTCGCGACATCCTGGGTGAAAGAGGAGATCAAATTGGCAACTGCATCAAAGAAAGGTTCAAAGACAAAGAGGAAGAGGCGGACTAAAGGACCAAGCGAGAAGATTCGCTCTCTCGCCGCCATTAGTCTCGCTAACAAGATCGGCTATCTGAAGCTTTCCGACCTGGTTGGACCAAACACCAAGGGCGCCGAAGCCGCGATAGACAAACTGGCAACCCGCACTTTCAAGACGGGCCAAACAGTCTATTCGCCATCTCAAAAGGGTTCCATGGCTTTCCTGGTTAGAAGCGGACGGGTGAAGATCGTTCGCACCGCCTCGACCGGCGATGACTTTGACGTCAAATCGGTTGAAGCTGGCGCGATCTTTGGCGACATGCCGATGCTCGGTCAATCAATGCTGGGCGCGCGCGCGGTGGCCGCCGAGCCATCCAAGGTAACATTCATCAGCGTGGCGGATTTCGAGAAGGTTGCCGCCGCGTCACCGTCGGTGGCGCTAAACCTTGCTCGGCAGATCGGACCGCGGCTTGTAGATGCCGAGAGGAGGCACGAGCAGTCCGCGTTCCAACCGGTGACGTCGAGAGTAGCTTCGCTGCTCCTCAAATTGGCGGGGGGAGCCAAGGAAGTCGCTGGTTACACTCATCAGGAGATGGCCGACAAGCTGGGCGTATATCGCGAGACAGTGACCAACGGCATAGCCGAGCTAAAAGCGGATCAATTGATAAAAGTTGGCCGCAAGCGGATCACGCTGCTCGATGTCGCCGCCCTTCGCAAGATGGAGACGATCTAAGGGGTTCGTTGCCTGGAGGGCCGTACGGCGGGTAAGATTGGTTCTTGCTGGAAATTACCGCCGGAGCCGGCCCAATGGAAATTCTCTGGATCATCATTTTATTGGGCTACGCCGTGTGCGTGGCCCAATCTATTTTTGCGCTGACGACCAAGCGGCCCCTGATGAGGAAGACCGCTCTTGCCGTGCTCGCGCTGGCTTTGGGAGCGCACACCGCGTGGCTGTTGCTACGAGGTATTCGCACCGGCAGATGCCCGCTCGTTGGTACACAGGAGATGGCTGCTTTCCTAGCTTGGGGGTTGGTTCTCTCGACTCTGATAGCCTATCGCTGGTATCACGCGAACGCGCTCAACGCCTTCATCTTCCCAATCGTCCTGGTGCTGGCGGCGATCGCTGCAATCTCTCCAGACGCTCCGGGCGAGACTCGAGAATTTAGCAATACCCTTCAAAGCATCCTGTTGCCCGCTCACGTGGGGTTGCTATTGCTCGCTTACTCGTCCTTCTTCGTCGCATTTGGCGCGGGTGTGATGTATATCATTCAGGAACGCGAGCTGAAGAACAAGCGGTTCGGCACTGTCTTTTACAAACTCCCGTCGCTCGACACCTGCGACGCGATAAGCTCGCGGGCCATGGCGATCGGGTTTGTGTTGATGACCCTCGGAATTGTCGGCGGTCTCTGGTACTCGTATTCGCGCTACCATGTGTACTGGCAGGCTGGACCGCTCGAGATATTCTCTGTCGTTACCTGGTTGCTCTACCTGGTCATCATCCAGTCAAGAATAAACGCCGGCTGGGGCGGGCGGGCGGCGGCGCTCGCTTCGATTCTCAGCTTCATTATTGTGATATGTAGCCTCGTGGGTGTTCGATATCTGGGTCACGCGTTTTGAACATCGTACTCATAGGATTGAGCCATAAGACGGCACCGCTCGCAATGCGCGAGCGTTTGGCGTTTGGCGCGGCCCAACTCTCCGATGCGCTGTCCATTCTGGTCGATCAGGAGATTCTGGATGAATGCCTGATTGTTTCAACTTGCAACCGCGTCGAACTGATCGCATCTACCCCGGCCGGAGCGGATCGGGGCCTTGAACGAATGTCAGATTTTCTCAGTGACTTTCATCAACTCCCTCCGAATGCTCTGAACGGCCACCTCTACAAGCACGTCGATAACAACGCGATCAAGCACTTGTTCCGAGTCGCCTCGAGCCTGGACTCGCTGGTCGTCGGAGAATCGCAAATACTCGGCCAGGTCAAGGAGGCCTATCAACACGCGGTCGACGCCGGCACGATAGGTCGTGTCCTCAGCCAGTTGATGCATCGGACCCTCTCCGTAGCCAAGCGCATCCGAACAGAGACCGGAGTTGCACAGCACCCGGTTTCAGTCAGCTCCGTCGCTGTCGAGCTGGCGCGAAAAATATTCGAAGACCTCTCTGACAAAACGGTGTTGCTCGTCGGCGCGGGTGAGATGGGTGAGCTTGCCGCGCGCAGCCTGATCGAAGCTGGTACCAGCAGGCTGATCGTTACCAATCGCACAGCCGAACGCGCCGAAGAGATCGCCAGCAAGTACTCCGGCGGAGCGGTGAACTTCGAAGCCTTTTATGACGTTCTCCCGTCCGCCGATATCGTAATTTGCTCGACCGGGGCGCCGGACTACATCATTCACCCGGCGGAGACAAAACGTGCGCTCAAGTCTCGGAAGAAGGGTCCGGTACTATTCGTCGACATCTCCGTTCCGCGAAATATCGATCCCGGCATCGCTGCTCTCGAAAACGCCTTTCTGTTCGACGTCGATGATCTTGATTCGATCGTCCAAGCGAACCTGCGCGAACGCCAGCACGAGGCCCGCCAGGCCGAATCGATAATAGACGCGGAGGTAGAGCACTTCGCTGAGCACCTGCGCTCGCTGGATATCGGCCCCGCGGTAGTCGAAGTAAAGGAGCTTCTGGCCCAGATCGTGATCAGCGAGTTCAAACGAAATCGCAAACGCCTTGGTGTGTTGAATCAGGAGCAGGAAACGGCTATCGAACAAGTGCTGATTCCGGCGCTCGTCAATAAGCTCTCGCATCCGATGATCGTCCACATCCGCAACGCGGCGCGCGACGGAAAACCCTCTCAAATGGTCGACGAACTTCGAAGAATGATCCACATCGACTAACAGAAAGGCCACGATTGATTCAGAAGATCACAATCGGAACCCGCGGCAGTCAACTCGCCCTGTGGCAAACCAATTGGGTGAAGACGGAGATCGAGAAACGGCATCCAGGCATCGAAGTCGATATCCAGATCATTTCGACCAAGGGTGACCGGGTGCTCGATGTTTCGCTTCCAAAACTTGGGGAACAGGGCAAGGGTCTGTTCACAAAAGAGCTTGAAGAAGCGATTCTCCAATGCCGCGTGGACCTGGCGGTTCACAGTCTCAAAGATCTGCCAACCGAGCTTCCGGCAGGCCTTCAAATTGGCGCCATATGCGAACGAGAGGACGTGCGCGATGCGCTTGTGGCCCGCGACGTAATTGGCCGATTCAACGATCTTCCGCAACGAGCTCTGGTCGGCACGAGCAGCCTCCGTCGTCAGGCGCAGCTTCGCGCAGCGCGTCCCGATCTGGTGATCGAACCGGTCAGAGGAAATGTCGACACGCGACTACGCAAGCTCGACGAAGGGCAGTACGACGCAATCGTGCTCGCAGCGGCTGGTCTTCATCGGCTCGGTCATGCCAACCGAATAACCGAGCACCTAAATAAAGAACTTCATGCTTCCCGCGGTCGGGCAGGGCGCACTCGCGATTGAGACCCGCGAGAACGACGCTGCAACCGCTGAGATCATTCACGCGCTCGAGCACGAAGCGACGCGACTGGCATGCACCGCGGAGCGAGCTTTCCTGAAGGGACTCGGCGGCGGCTGCCTGGTCCCGATCGCCGCTCACGCATTGATTGAACGTGAGGCGATGACTTTGACCGGCCTGGTGGCAAGCCCCGATGGTTCGGAATCCGTGCGTGGAACGCAAACCGGCTCGGCGCTCAACGCGGAGCTGATCGGACGGCAGCTTGCCGAACAACTGATTGGACGCGGAGCCGCCCGGATACTTCGCGGACCAGCATGACGTCTAGCTTCGCCGAAGACTCCGGCAGCACCAGCGGCACGCAGCGATGGCCGTTTTATTACTGCAATCTAGTCTATCTCTCGCCATCGATTCTAACGCGATCGAGAATCCAAACCTCGCAAGCTACTTTCGCAGGTTCTCTGTTAATCCGTACCGGCGCCGTCAATCAGATTCGCGAGCGCTGCTGAGAGCGACGGATAACAAAACTTGTACCCCGATGCTAAAACCGCCTTCGGTACAACACGCTGGCTAGCAAAGAGTACAGCGGACATTTCGCCCATCAACACTCTCAATGCCATCTCGGGCACCGGCAGGAAAGCCGGGCGATGCAGCGCCCGTCCAAGCTCGCGAGTGAATTCGCGGTTGGTCACCGGCTCCGGAGCCACGCCGTTGACCGGGCCCACCTGGGTCGCAGTCAGTATCGCGTGGCGAAAGATACCGACGATGTCCTTGACATGAACCCAGGGGAACCATTGCTTCCCATTGCCAAGAGGACCGCCTACGCCGAGCTTGAACGGGGCGATCATCTTCTTGAGCGCGCCGCCTTCCGTGCTCAGCACAACACCGGTGCGAATCTGAACAACCCGCATCCCTAACTCGGCGGCGCGCGCCGCCTCACGCTCCCACTCCACACAGACCTCGCTCATGAACCCGCGGCCGGCGGGCGAGGACTCGTCGAGCAATTCGTCGCCGCGATCGCCATAGAAGCCGACCGCCGAGCCGCCCACAAACACCGCAGGCTTGCGATCCATCGAACGCATTCCCTCTACCAGGTTTCGGGTCGTAACCACTCGCGAGTCTCTAATGAGTCTCTTCTGGTGGTCGCTCCAGCGCCGCGCGTCAAGAGGCTCCCCGGCAAGGTTGACGACCGCATCAATCCCCTCGAGCGCCGCCTGAGAAAGCGGACCGGCCTGCGTATCCCACTGATGAACTTCGGCGACCGCAAGGCCGGGCGATTTAGCCGATGAGCGCGATACAGCCGAGACGATGTGACCGTCGCCGGTGAGTGCTCGACAAAGACTCCGGCCGATCAAGCCCGTCGCTCCGATTACCAGTATTCTCATTTTTCGTACCCCTCGTGACGTAGCTTAGACCTCGCTAGTCTAGCACCTCCTGCCTCAAACTTGCGTGAAAACTCCCGCGCTCGAAACAGGGGTAACAGCGGTCACCCCCAAGGTACTAGCCATTTCAATTCATCGAGAAGTACAGGTCTCCTCGAATACCTTGTCAAGATAGTGCCCAGAAACGAGGGGCAACTCTCTGCTCGTGGCGCGGAAGATCTTGACACAATCGCGACACATCAACAGAATCAGTGCGGCATGCCGAGCGACGACGACGCAGTCTCCATTACACCCAAGTACCTGATAGGCAGGGTCACCAAGATGACGGGACTCTCTATCGATGTGGTGCGGGTTTGGGAGCGACGCTATGGTGCGGTTCGGCCCGCGCGAAGCGGCGGCGGCACTCGGCTATACTCTGATGCGGATATCCTGCGCCTCAGGCGATTGCGACAGGCCGTCGATGGGGGACACAGTATAAGCCAGGCCGCCCGCCTTTCCGAGACCGAGCTTGATGAATTGATCGCCGACTCGCAGCCCTCAATCGAGGCTGCTGACCCTTACCGTGCGGTGCGCGAGCGGTTTGTCGAGGCAATTCGAACGATGGATGTTGTCGCGGCCGACCAGGAACTTGCGCGCGCCGCGACGCTCTTCCCCTCTCGCGAGTTGGTCAAGAAAATCGTATCGCCGCTCCTGGAAGAAATAGGACAGCGCTGGGCGCACGGTGACTTTGGTCTGGCACACGGGCACCTGGCTTCAGGACTTCTGCGCAACATGTTGGGTTCGCTCTTCAGGCTATACCCGAGCGCGGTAAATGCGGACACGATTGTACTGGCAGCTCCGGCGGGTGAGCAGCATGACCTATCGCTGTGGCTGGCTGCGTTACTCGCCGCGGCGCACGGCTGGCGCGTCGTATGTTTGGGTGCTGACCTTCCGGCGGCGGACATCGCTGCCGCGGTGCGATTGACTAACGCGCGGGTTCTTGCGTTGCGAATCACTACCGTGAACGCCGGGATCTCTGAAGAACTTGCAACTGTCTCGAGACTCGTCCCGTTGTCCACACGAGTCTGGATTACCGGCGCTGACGTCGCCAGACACGGAGAACTGATCGCCCGTGCAAACTGGATCGTGGTTCGCGATCTTGATGACCTTGAGGACCGGCTGGGAAGGTAGCAGGGATCGCGTTCGGAGGTCGGAGGTCAGAGGTCAGCCGAGGGTTCAGAGTCTGAAGTGAGACCGAATTACTATTGCCTAAGTGGAAGGTTGAAAATAACATAGGCGTGAGCCATATAGAGACCGGGCTGCCCTAGACCGATAAACAGGAGAATGGATTCATGCAATCCCTTTTGGCGAAAGTAATGTTGCTTAGTTCTGTTGCAGTGACGTTGACGGCTTGCGGCGGCCAACAAAACCCACCGGAACAGTCGGTGCTAGTCACGGTTGCCGACGAGACCGCGGCGATTGCCCGAACTCGTGCGATCGCCGGCGCCGAAGCCAGCTATCAGGTTGAATCCGCCGGCCAATACGGCACTCTCGATCAGCTGATACAGAAACACTATGTAAATGACCCTTCGCACGGAAAGCTGACCGGATACCGGTTTGAAGTCCAGGTCAAACCTGGTGGGTTTCAGGTAACCGCGGTTCCAGAGAAATACGGCATCACCGGCAAACGTTCGTTCTATGTAGACGAAACCAACGTCCTCCGCGCCGCGGACAAGAAAGGCGCGCCTGCAACCGCCTCCGATCCAGACGTGTAATCAGTAAGAACCTATGGGTTTCGGGATGGCTTGCCGTTAGCAGGTTCGGCATTTTCCTTTGGTGGGCTGGAAAGCGTCTTCCATACCTCGGCGTATGCGTATAGAACGAGGTTGTTCGATGACTCTAAAATGGCTCTCCGGTTTGCACTGCTCTCTCCACCCATCTGCCCGAGAGCTCGAGGCAGCAGGTTCTTAGCATGCGAAAACCATTCGATTCGACTCAGGCTCTTAAGGTCAAACCGCCACAAGAACGGGACGAACTCTCGAATCACCACATCCCTTTCAGCTGGCCCAAGCGGAACACTCATCAAGCCTTCAAACAGATTGCATTTCTGATGGAAGTAATCCTCCACTGATTCTTCGTCGTTTTTATCCCAGGTCAGTAACTCTCTGAAGAACTCAGCGAAATCTCCCCTCCATTCTATGTTATCGACTTCGGAACCAGTGAGAGGCTTGAGTCCCGAGCCAAACTTCAGCTTCTTGAAGCTCTGCATCAACCTTTTCGATTGTGGTGATCGCCAGTAAGAATGCACATCGACTCTACCTTCGATCCGGAAGGGCTTCACTTCTTCAGGTTCAATCTCCGATACCTTTTTTTCGGCAAATGCCCTGACCCGTTTGTTAAATTGATTGACTTCGTGCGGCAACAGCCCTGTATCCCCAGTGTTGCGAAGCGTGTCTGAACAGCGGCTAGCACTAAAGTGTTTTACATAGTACGAACGCGAGGATCGGATCAATTCGATGACGGACACACCTTGCTCATTGCAGGAATGCACCAAACGTGCTATTTCGTCATCCACAGAGTAAATCGAGCTAGAGAACGACCGATCGTCCCCTGAGAGCTTTGTCATTCTTGACGCGAGAGCAGTCACAAGACTCTCCCGTTGTTCTCGAGACACTTCGAGAGAGCGTACCAGGTGTGCGGCCGGGGGAATCTGCACTGGCGATGAAATATCGTCGATAAGCGATTCAAGAAAACGGATGTGCTCGCCTCTTTGCTTTTCCTTGGCGCTGAAAGCCTCCTCGAACAGCTTCGCTGCCGTCTTGTAGAAATCCGAAACCTCGTAAACCAGCCCGGCGTCACAGTTCATGGGAGGGAACTCGAGCTTCCCGATCTCACCAAACAATCGCAGTGCTTTCGCCTTATCCAAGCGCAGCATCGACTCAACGACCCGACACCGAAGTGACAGTGCGTCAAGCTTGAGACGGAAAGCCGCCCCCAAATAGCCAGCTCGCGTATCGACGGGATACGGGCCGACTGATTTTTGAGGCATTGAGTATTGACAATCCGCCGCCACGCCAAAAGCTTGATCGAGCAGCTCTTTCTTCCAATCAGATTCAGTCACGCGCGCGGATTCTGCGATAACGATCAGCAAATCAGCCGCAAACTCCGGAGGCGCCGACTGCACACTGGCAATCAAGGAGACCAATTCGACCGGGCGCTCCTTGATAGCTGCGTCGGCGGCATTTCTGGATGCTGCATCTTGAGGCTTGCCACCGCTGGGATTCTGTCCGTTAGGGAACGCTCCTCCCGCTGGGCCAACCAAAATGACCGCCAATAAGAACCCCTGCACTGCTGCAGACATATCGATACCCCGACCGATAGATTGTGATTACCTACTCGCAAGCCAGCTTGCCTGGCTCGTGGCCAGCCGGTTCGTCCTCCGACAAACCAGGTAAACTAAGTTGAAAGTACTCCTCCACCTTCTTACGCAGGCCGCCACCATATGCGCCAAACCAGCTGGCAGTGACCTTGCCCTCACGCGATACAACGAGTGTTCGAGGCGTTCCCCGACTTAAGTCGCTCTCGTTAGAAGGCATCATAGCGTAAACAGGAAAAGCCAGACCGCTTCGAGCAACGTATTCTTGTAGATTCTTATCAGTGACAGACAACCCGACTAGCTGAAATTTCTCCCCCATACTCGCCGCGACGGCTCTAATGTTTTCCAGATTGCGATCGCACCATTTACAGCTCGGTGAGAAAACATAAACGATAGTCGGCTTATCGCCAGCAATGATCGAGTCCAACTTAACCTGAGTCCCGTCCATACTCCGGGCCTCAATCGGCGGAACAATCTGCCCGGTCTGCGGCTGCCATGCCGTGCGCCCTTCGAGCTTCAACTGACGAATCACTGCTGTAAGTCGGGTTATCTCTCGAGCGAGCAGAACGTTGATAGCCGCCGCGGTCAAGAGCAAGATCGCAAGGCACGACGTATACAAGTGCCCCCGATCGGTAACTCGAAAAAGCCTTTCCTTCGGCGACCTGTTACGTTGTGACGTGGCAATCATGCGTAGTCGTCTCTCGACCAATACTTGCGTGGGCAGCCTATCCGCGATCACACATCTTACCTCCAAGGGTAAGTGGCTAATCGCATATCTTCCTGCTAGGTATGTCGCCCCAGCCCTCCGGATGCCAGGTTCCTTTTTCGTGCGAGCCCAAAGCCCTACCACTGTGGATTTGATTGTGAATTGCAGTAGCCGCCCGCTTCTATCATAATCGGATTGCCAGTACCGTCGTCCCTCACTACATAGCCACCACATTCCGCCCACCCGGACGGATAGCCGCTTTCATAGCACACATTTGTGCCGGAGCAGTCGTTTGAAGTCATACAGCAACCCTGCTCCCACGCCGCGTGAACTGTGAAGGGGGATAGGCCGGACTCCAATACAGCGTACCCCATTGATCCGAGCGAAAGTATCAGCACCAGAAATTCTCGTAATTTCTTCTTCATTGCTATCTCCTCCTCGATTGTGAGGCGGAAGTCAGGCATCCGCCACCGGCTAGATAACGTCACCCGATTCTCAACTTTGTCGCTGTTCTAATTAACCGCGACCCGTTGACACCCGACCACGCTTGTAATCAATGCCGCACACTATACGCCCCCCCCCCCGGAAGGTGTCAAGGAAAATAATCACTTCTGTGAAGAAAATCGCTTTACTCTCCCCTATCAAACCGATTAGTGGTTCTGATATATTCTCCGGCCAGCGAGGCGAATCCTTAACATGGCCCCCAGGATCATCTTTGTGGCGATCGCATATCTGCTCGGGTCTATCCCGTTTGGCTATCTGTTCGTCAAATACCTGTTCACGAGCGGCGAGGATGTTCGTGATATTGGATCCGGTGGGATCGGAGCTACAAACGTGTCGCGCCGGGCTGGAGTAAGGGGTGGACTGCTGACGTATGTTTTTGACGTTGCAAAGGGCGTGGCGGCAGTGATGCTGATGCGTCTTGTCGCCAACGACGATTATTTCTGGATCGGTGCGGCGGCGGTCGCCGCAATCCTCGGTCACATCTTTCCGATCTTCCTCGGGTTTCGAGGAGGTAAAGGCGTCGCCACAGGTGTCGGTGTTTACCTTGCGCTCGCTCCTTACTCGGTGCTCACGACGCTGGTTCTGTGGGCAGCGATTGTATACATCACTCGCTACGTGTCGCTGGGCTCGATCATCGCTACGGCGGCGGTTCCCTTGTGGACCTTGCTCTACTACGGGTTGCTACAATCAAGCCCGCACTTGAAGGCGCTGGTGATTGTCGCGATCGCCGGATGCGCGATGATCGTGGCCACACATCACGAAAACATCAGCCGGTTGATGCGCGGGACAGAAAACAAGATAGGTGCGCGAGTAAGACCCGGCAGCCCTGAGGTCGGGACCGGCGACGGTGCGGTCAGCGGAGGACGAACCTGATGATCGCTGAACCCGGCGCAGGCAATCGAGTCGCTGTGATTGGCGCAGGAAGCTGGGGCACCGCGTTGGCGATGGTGGCAGCTCGGAATCAGCTCAACGTAACCCTGTGGGCACGCGAGCCCGAAGTGGCCCGCCAGATCGAGCGCACTCGCAGAAACCCGTACTATCTTTCGGACTTCGAACTCCCCGAGAAGATTCGCGCGACAACAGCGGTGGAAGAAGCGATAAAGGGGGCCGCCTTCGCGTTGCTGGTGGTGCCTTCGCACGCGATGCGTGAGATGGCGACGCAGCTGGTCGCGCACCTGAGCAGCGAGACGGTGCTGGTCAACGCCGCAAAGGGCGTTGAGAACAGCACACTGATGCGAATGGAAGAAGTGGTGGCGGACGTTTTTAGCACACGCTTCGAGCCGCCGTACGTGACGCTGTCGGGACCGAGCTTTGCTCTCGAAGTCGCGAAGGGTGATCCGACGGCGATTGTCGCCGCCAGCCGCAACCGCGAGTCGAGCGAGATGATCCAACGTTCCTTAAGCTCGGCGTCGTTTCGCGTTTACACAAACACCGACGTAGCAGGCGTCGAGCTCGGCGGGGCGGTCAAGAACGTCGTAGCGATAGCGGCCGGTGTCGTGCGCGGCTTGGGTTTCGGCACAAATGCGGTGGCGGCGATAATAACCCGCGGGCTGGCGGAGATGACGCGACTCGCGCTGGCACAGGGCGCGCGAGCCGAGACAATGGCGGGTCTCGCGGGACTTGGGGATCTGGTGTTGACCTGCACTGGTGAGCTTTCACGAAATCGCCACGTCGGGGTCGAACTGGGACGAGGCCGCAAGCTTGGCGAGATACTAGGCGAGATGCGCGAGGTCGCCGAGGGCGTGAAGACGACAAGTTCGATCTATGAGCTGGGCAATCGGTTGGGAATAGAACTGCCGATCACCGCAAGCATCTACGCTTTGCTGTATCAGGACAAGCCTGCAAACGAAGCCGCAAACGAGTTGATGGGCCGGCCGCTCAAGCGCGAGTGAGTCATAGCGATGTCGCGCTTGGTACCGCTCGTGCTACGATTGAGGCAATCATTTCCCTGACAGAAGGAGATCAAGATGTCAAACTACGTTCCGCCGACGACACCAATCGGGGGCCCAGCCGGGCAGCAGTTTCCGCCTCAGCAATCGTTCCCGCCGCCGCCGCCGCAGAAGAAATCAAACGTGTTGGTGTGGGTGCTCGCGGGATGCGGCACGTTCATCGTGATCGGAGTGATCGCCGTGAGTCTCATCGGATACTTCGCCTGGAACAAGGCAAAGGAGGCTGGCCTCGATCCCGAACTGATGCAAAAGCGGCCCGCGCTCGCGGTGGCCAAGATGATGGTTGCGGCCAACCCGGATGTCGAGCTTGTGTCAGTCGATGACGACAAAGGATTGATCACCGTCAAGGACAAAAAGACGGGAAAGACTCTTACCGTCAATCTGGACCAGGCGAGGAGCGGAAAGATCACTTTCAAAGGCGAGGGCAAGGACGAAGAAGTTACACTCGAAGCCAAAGGCGAGGGCGACAGTGGATCGCTCGAGGTGAAATCCAAGGACGGCACCGCGGTATTCGGCGCGGGCTCCGCGGTGAAGCTGCCCGACTGGTTTCCATCATACCCGGGAGCCACTGTTCAGGGTACCTTTTCCGCCGCAGGCAAAGACGGCGAAGGCGGCACCTTCGGCTTCAGCACCACTGATTCGATGGAAGAAGTAATAAAGTTTTATGAAGACAATCTAAAACTCGAGGGACTGGACATCACTACCAACACGGTTCAACAAAACGGCGCGACCAGCATTCGCTCGCTGGTGGGCGAAGACAAGGGTAAGAAACGAACGGCGTTTGTAAACGCGTTCGCGGAAAAGGGTCAGACACGGGTGACTGTCGTCTTCGGCTCGAAATAGATGTGTGTTTTGTTAATGAAGACTATGGTCAGAGGCTTGAAGATGTAGACGATTGTTCGAGCTCCTGAGTACTGGGCCCAAATATCGATGCCCGCGGAGACTGCGGCGAGAACGGTCAATGCGATTGTCCACCGGCTGCGCCATTGACGAGCCTGTCCGGCTTTGTCGAATGCGGTCGCCTGATTCACGTGAACATCGGCCAGCGAAAAAAGGAAGCGATGAATACGGCCCACCAGCAAGGTCAACACGTAAGTGGCTCCGCGCGCCTCAGGAATACCACACACGGGAGGGACGGTGCGAAATCGCTGGAAATACCCCCAACTGTTCACTCAACCTCTCCGGCCAAGCTCATCAAGAGCCGCGCCCAGGCATCCGAGCCCACCAGCCAGCATCTCCGAGTCACAGGCAATGCCGATACGGATATGATCAGGCATCTCGAAGAACTTCCCGGGCACTACCGTAGTGTCGTACTTCTCGCGAAGCAGGGAGCACAACTCTTCGACCCGACCTCCTCTCACTCTCGGGGCAACAACAGTTCCAAATCCCGGCCGGACGGTTTCCAAGTCGTCCCGCGAGTCAAGAAAGCTGTCGAGCAGGGGCCGGTTTCTTTGAAGCAACGCTCGCGCTCGATCCGCGATCGTGCCCAGCTTGCTCAGTGCGACAACACTCAGGCGCTCCGCCGGATGTGCGGCGATGTTGCCAAAGAGATCGTTCAATCGCCAGATCCTTTTTGCGAGGTCGGGCTCCGCCAGTATCCAGCCGCATCGCAGCCCGCTCAGCCCGTAGCCCTTTGTCAGACTGGCAGTGGTGACGAACTCAGGTCCTAGGTGAAAGGCCGAACCCGGTGATTGATCGAAAAGAGCTTCAAGATACACCTCGTCGACCAGTACGCGCGCTCCGGCTCGCCGCGCAATTTCCCCTACCTTTCGAAGCGTCTCGTTGTCGATGAGCGCGCTGGTTGGATTGTGCATATTGGTCATCGCGATAAGACGCGTTCGATTGGTGACGGCGCGTTCCACTTCGTCGGGATCAACGCGAAACCCATCCTCGAACCGCCGCTCGAATCGCTTGACGTTCGCACCCAGAAAAGCAGCCGCCGATACGAGCGGATCGTAGGCAGGACGCTCTATAACTGCTTCATCACCACGCTCGAGGATCGCCGCCATCGCCATGAAATTAGCCATTGACGTTCCCGTGGCGGCTACGACATTTTCCGTTGCAACGCCGCACTTGGCCGCAAGCGCTTGCTGAAGCGGTTCGTACCCGTACCAGCTCGGGCCGCTGATCTCGACGTCTTCGATAGTCGCTCCCAAGTCGAACATCGAGTAATTCATAATACCGCTCGTCGCCAGGCTGAATTTCGCCTGCGAGTGCGTCTTGGCCCACTCGATGTACTCAGATCTCTTTACGCTTTTCGGCTCCACCACGCTCGTTTCTCCCTCGCCAAAAAAAATACACCGGTATCCCGGCGACTAATATCGCAACTCCGATCAAGCTGTTGCCCGGGTCCTTGTAAATCGCGCTCGCGGCGACCAGCCACTCCGCTGCAATAAACAGGATGATAACTGCCACGCTGACTTTGAGCGCGTAGTTCCTGCCCTTTGAGTTCTGACTTGTAAGCGGTGTGCGTTTGCGGAGGGCAAACAGGCAAGCCGCCGTCAGCCCGAAGAAGATCGAATCAATCGAGACCACGTAGTTGAGAATTTGCTCGTATCTGCCGGACGCCGCAATCACGATCGCAACAAAGCCCTGCAAGGCTATTGCCACCGTGGGCACACGAGTGCGCGAATTGAGGCGCGCGACGCCTTTGAAGAACAGCCCGTCATCCGCCATCGCAAAGTAAACTCGCGGCGCGGTGAGCATGCTCTGACTCAGGAAGCCGAGCGTCGAAATCGCAATGCCAATCGCGATCATCGTCTTGCCCTTCTCCCCCAGAACCAATCCCATCAACTCGGATGCAGGAGTAGTTGTCGCCGCGAGGCCCTCTACACCCAGCACGTTGACGCAAACGAAGTTCACCGCAAGGTACAAAACAATCACACCCACCACTCCGATCAACAACGCTCGCGGAAGGTTTTTTCGCGGCTCACGCATCTCGCCCGCGACAAAACTCGCCGTTTGCCATCCGCCGTAAGCGAACAGGACAGGTACTAACGCCGCTCCGAATGTGCCGATCATCGACCAGTTTTCGGGCGCTCCCGACGGGGACTGCAGTTGCCCGACGCCGGCATCGGGTCGATGCCCGGCCCACAACCCAACACCGATAAGCGCGCCGATCGCGAGAATCTTTAGCACCATCAACGCGCTCTGAACCGTGCTGCCCGCGCGTACTCCAAGACAGTTGATGATGGTCAGAGCCCCGAGTGCGATGGCACCCACAACCCAGTCCGCGGCGCCTACGTGTGTCAGATCGATAAAGTAGCGCGCGAAGGTCACTGCCACCGCAGCCATTCCCCCGCTCTGAACCACCAGAAGAAGCGTCCATCCGTAGATAAACGCCACCCCTGGATGAAACGCTTCTCGGATGTATGCGTACTGGCCCCCAACCTGTGGCCGCAAGGCCGCGAGCTCAGCGTAGATGAACGCCCCAGCCAGCGCAATTAATCCGCCAACTGCCCAGGCTGCCAGAATCAGTGCCGGCGTGTGAACGATCTGGGCGACAACGTGCGGGTTCATGAAGATGCCGGATCCGATGATCCCGCCCATCACAATCATTGTTCCATCGAAGGGGCCGATGAGGCGAGCGAGGCTGGGAGCCGCATCGGGGTGCGGTGTCGGCTGCGATTGATTTGGGATCACGTCCCGTGGTGGGTTCAGGTGTCGCTCCCTTTGCTTCGCCTTGCGCTTTTGAGGGTCTTAGGTCTTTTCGCGAAGCCTGACCCAAGGAATTCTCGGCGATCGGCGTCTTTCTTCGTCCGCTAATCAAGCCTTGGTTGTCGTCTGCAGCCGCTCCTTCATGCGCATCTGCCATTTCGTCTGAGGCACGTCCTCCTCTTCAAACTGGCTGAGCGCTTCCTTGAGGGTCTCCCCTCCTATCTGTCGCGCTTTCAAGTAAAGGAGCGCTGTCAGAGTAGCGATCAGCGGGACGATTACCGCGTTGAGCATCACTATTATGATCGAGGTAACACGTCCGGTGAGTAATGGAGCATTGGGGATTTTGGACACTTTGAGCGCAAGGGCAACTGGAATCGCGACAATCGCTGCCGCGCCAGCCGGGATTGCCCACTGGAAGCAGAGAATCACGATGACCGAGCGCCAACAGCGCCGGACCAGAGCCTTGGATCTCTTCAACGCCGCACGCCCTTTTAGCCCTTCCATCATCACCACCGGCGGCGCGAGCGCATAGTTGATGAACATGATCACGCCCGGTACCAGGAAGAGAAATCCCCCCAGTATCCATCGAATCGATGCAATCGCGATCGTTATCAAAAGAGGCTTCAAACGTTTCTTGACCGATGCGTAAGCCGTGCGCAGTTGCAGTGGTCGTAGCGGCGACAGAAAGATTTGTGTGACCAGCCGTATCGTGCCACCAACAATGACCGCATTGATGAAGAAGTTGGCAAAGAACATCAGTATAGACAACACGATCTCCACCGCGCCGTTTGCCGAGGTACTGAAGGTAATCTTCCCACCGGTCGAGGGGACTGGCATACTGGTCGTATCCGGCCTGAGCGCGGCGCTGACAAGAAGCGCGCCATGCAACGCGATCAGCGGAAGATACATTAAAAGCGTGACTCGGAAGAACTTCGGGAAGTGTTCGATGTACAGCGCGAATGCTCGCCGCACCAAGTCGCCCGTTCCTTCAGACGTAGCTCGCAGCGCGCTCGCAAATCCCGCGGCGCTTGCGGGCCGATCTGCCGGGTTCTTGGCCAATGCCGACATCACAATCGCGGCCATACGCTTCGGCATTTTCCGGCGCTTTTCCCTGAGAGGAGGTGGTTCCGCCTCCATGTGGAGCTTCATCAATTCGAACGCAGCACCCTTGAACGGGGGCTCGCCGGCAAGCATCTGATACGCTATTACGCCAAGGCTATAGATGTCACTGCGCGCGTCGAGAGCTTCGCTCCGGCATTGTTCCGGTGACATATATATGGGCGTACCGAGAATAGACCCAACCCGGGTGAGCCCGTCTGCGGGAACGGTCTGCCGCGCCAGGTTCTCAGCGGTGGTATGCTCCATCACGAGTGTTCGATCTTCCGTTGACGCGAGTTGCACTTGAGTAGCCGCCTCGGACGACGTCGCAGAGGAGGGTTGTGTGACCGGCTCCCCCGCTAGCGGCTTGTTGACCTCCGCTCCTCCAACGAGGATGAGGGTCGCATCATTCTCTACGCTATCAACAGAGGGTCGTTGTATTTGAGTCACGCTTTCTGAAAGGTCGGCTGGCCGCGCATACGTCTCAGCCTCAAAACCTCCCGTCTTGAAAGCCTGGTTCGTTACGGTGAGCGACCCTGGCGGCAGTCTCTTGGTTTCATCCGATGACGAAGCCATAGTCGGCAAGTCGCCAGCCGTCTGGACATCGCCAAGCTTGGCAAGTCCGAAGTCGAGCACCTTAACGGTGTATCCGCCGCGGCGATTCGGCTCGAGCCAAATATTGTCAGGCTTGAGATCGCGATGAACGATGCCCTGTTGATGCGCCTCATCGACCGCCGAAGACGTCTGTTCGATGATATCGACCACCCAGTCGATTGGAAGCTGAGACTCTTCGGCCAGCACTTCGGCCAGCGTGCAGCCGTCGAGGTATTCCATCACCAGATATGCGATTCGCTCTCCTTCAACCTGGGCAAATCCAAAATCAGTGACATTTACTACGTTTGGATGATGCAGACGGCCCGCGGCTTTTGCCTCGCGTCTGAAGCGTTCGACGAATTCGTCGTTCATCATGAACTGCGGAGTGATGACTTTAACGGCGACGGGTCTGCCGGTGCCAAGGTGGATCGCGAGATAGACCGAGCCCATCCCGCCCTTGCCGAGTTCCTTGTCGATACGGTATTTCTCGTCGAGCACTTCACCGCTGAGTTGTGTTAGTCCCATGAAGCCTCGTGACCGGCCTATGAATCCAGAGTTCACTTCTGGAAGAGATGTCTTTGAGTCATTACGCGGCAACCGCCAAACAGGGCGAATGATATTGACCGGGCATGACAGCCGTCAAGGCTCGCGCGCCGTTAGATCCGACGAATAATCTGGATGAGTACAAATCCCGGCGAGGCCAGTGCTTTCTGCGAGGGATCACCTTGCGTTGGATCGGGCGGCCTGGGTTACCATCCATGACCCACTGTCAGCTCAACCGTTTGGTCGCTGGTTCCGCGATAGAACCTTACTTTCACTTTGCTACGGGGCTTGATCTCATGGATGCGGCGGGCGAGTTCGGCCGGTGTCCGAATCGGCCGCTTGTCCACCTCGGTGATGACATCGCCGGGTTGCAGTCCACCGAGATCAGCAGGGCTGTTGTCGATGATACGATGAACTTCGAGCCCCCATCGCCTTGTGCCGGCGACGCAGCAACGGCGTCCAACATCTCCGACCCCGAGAAAGCCCTGTGCCCTGGGTTCGGTTTTCGGCTGAAACGGAGTGAGGGTTGGGCTGCCGATCCGGATTCGCGCGATCACCGGCGCCTCGTCCCGAACGAGCTTGACCCCAACCTCCGAGCCGGGTTTGACCGAACCCAGAACGCGAGCCAGCTCCGCGCTGTTGCGCACTGGCTGATCGCCCAGCTCGACCAGCACGTCTCCGGCTTGAAAGCCTGCAACGGCAGCCTGGCTATCGTCGCTCATCAGGCTGGTGACAAACACTCCCTGCGCGTCCGGATATTCGATATCCAGGAGAGCGCCCGGCACAAATCCCAATGCGTCTTGAATCGCTTCCTGGAAAGACCGTTGAGCAGTCTCGGCCTGCCTGAGCTGTCTTACCTGCCTGGAGCGCTCGGCCTCCCTCACCTGCTCGGCACGGCGGGCCCGGCGAGCGTGTACCATCTCTCTCCCAATCGTCGCTCCCGTCCCAATGAACAAAGCGAGCAGAAACACCGCAAGCAGCCAGAAGAGTTTTCTCTGGATCAGGTCCTTTATGTACGACTGAGCCTGTTGCAAGGGTGATGAACCTCGCGCCATGGGATAGGTGGCGGAGGTCGGAGCATAGAGCGGGCTATCCGGATCAAGCGATCCAGTGTGCGCAGTAGCTACAACCGGGGCAGAAGGATCGAAGGGACGCGTGTCCGCTAAGTCTTCGATAAACGCAGCGACCGGAGCGCCACAGTTCTTGCAGAATCGATCCTGTGTAAGGAGATCGGTGCCACAACCCTGACAGTTTGTCATAAGCCCTCCTGATTGGTTCTATGGCGTGATCGTTTTGGTTACGACAGGGTTCGACGATTTGTTCGGCGGCAAAATTCTGGAGGGTGCGACCGCTGCTTCGAAGCCATGTGGTTGCGCAGCCGGTCGACCGGGTCTGTGTCACTCCCGGTCGATTCTTGCTCGGGGCCGACTGTTCGCAAAAAGTCCAAACCGGACGGTGTTGGCGGGCATTGGTGTCTGGGTCAATAGTGCCGCACTCCAGAGTTCAGGGTCGCTTTGCGTTGTAGGAGGGTAATGGCACGATCGGCAACAACACCCGGGACGGGTGCGCCCGGTCGTGATGGATCGTGTTCCTGGCGATGCGCGTCTCGTCGCCCGCCCTCAACGGTTTTCCGGTGTTGGGGTTCGGGTCGAAGCGTGGATCGTTTGAGCTGGTTATATGAATTGCAATGCGATGACCCTTGTTAAAGACTATGCTTGTTGACCACAGGTCGATTGAGAACTCATAAACCTCGCCCTTTTTCATGAAGACCTCGTGATCGAAGCCCGCGCGGAATCGCGCGCGAACAGCCGAGTCAAGCACCAGTCGTTCAGCGCCATCCGGATACACATCGACAAGCTTCGCCATCCAATCGGTGTCCGGCGCATCGCTCTCGGCCCACAACTCGACATTCACGCGGCCTGTCACCTCGACCGGCGATGTTAGAACCGGCGTGACAAACTTCAGGATGTCCTTTCGATCACCGGTTGCGCGCTGGTCCATCGGGCCCTTCTTGATACTGAGATTTGCTCCACCGATGGTAGGCACGGGGTTCTTGGGATCGTAGGAGTAGGTATCGACGCTTTCCGACTCAACCGCCATCTTATCGCTGAGGGCGCCGCCGGCTTTGAGGAAGTAGGAAGTCGGCTTTGCGGGCACGGGCCAGGTGAGGGCGGTGCGCCACTCGTCACCCGGAGCTTGAGGATTAGTGACGTCGCCCATCACGTAGTAACGCACGGGCGGCTCGTCCATGATGCCGTTGTCCTTCCCCTTTAGCCAGTAATCAAACCAGCGCATCGCTTCTTCGGTGGAATTGATCACCGAGTCAGTGGGGTATTTTACCTCTTCGACCTTTCCGTGCCCCCAGGGACCCATTATTAGTTTTTGATTTCCGGCCGCAAGGCCTCCCCCTTCAGTTTGAAGACCGACGAAGTTGTCGATATTGCCCTGACCAAAGATGTCGTACCAGCCGCCGTAGTTGTAGACCGGCACATGGATCTCGTGCCAATGTTTACTCATCTCTGCCAGATCGAAGAAACCGTCATAGACATTGTGCTTGATCGTCTCGGCGATCACCCATTCGGCCTTTTGCCGCTTTAGCCAGGGATCGTTGAGCTCCTTTCGGTAGACCCCGCCCATAAACGCCGATTGGTTGTAGAGGCTCGCGCGGGCAACCATCACGAAGTTTGCGACAAGATGTGGAGGGTTCATCATCGAGGCAAGATTCGCCGCGATTCCCATCGCAGACGCTCCATACATTCCGACTTTACCGTTTGACCACGGCTGCTTTGCGATCCATTCGATTGTGTCGTATCCGTCGACGTGGTCGGTCATGAAGGGTCTGTAGTCGCCCTCGCTCTTGAAGCTCCCGCGGCAATCCTGAACTACAAGCGCGAACTCGCGGTTGGTCCAAAGAGTGTTTCCGGTCGCCTGCAGGTCTTTGCCGTAGGGCGTTCGCACCAGCACGACGGGCCAGGGCCCTTTGCCTTCAGGAAGGAAAATACTAGTCGCGAGTTTGACACCATCGCGCATCGGCACCATCTGCTCGATTTTGTTCGTCCGAACCGGAGCCTGCTGCGTCGACTGAGCATCAATGACTGCGCCGAGCGAAACAATCACGACGATTGCAACGGCAAGCACAACCCGATGCGGTGTGTGTTGCGTAACTCGATGCTGAGGAACGCGCGAAAGTCTGATCGTTAAGCTGTCATTGGTGCAGACTCGCCCGGTGATCTTCATGTGAATGTTCCTCCGAGATAGTTATCGCGTATGGGCTCCGAGACGCCGCCAGCTGCTGCCAAAGGCTCGGTCGAACTACAACGATCCGCTGCTTTCTATCCAGGCCCCCGTGCGGAACCAGAGGCGGCTGTAATACAATGGGACCGGTTGAGTGTACTCATTGCGCCCACCAAATTCAACAGGTGCAGAGCAAGCCGGGAGTCACCATTCGGCATGACACATGACAAGAGGGACGCGGTCAGCCGTCGCAAATTTATCGGCGGCATCTCGCGCGCTGGCGGCCGGCGTGACAGTCTCCCGTGGATTTGCGGTGCGGGTGCTCCAAGCTCAACAGCCTCCCATCACAACTCCCACCGCACCGTTCAGCCGGGCCTTCAACTTTGCTGGTCTGAAAGACTGGATCACGCCGAACGACGAGTTCTTTGTGCGGAGCCATTTCGGCGTTCCTCGCATTGAGCCTTCGCGATGGAACCTCACAATCTCAGGGGTCGACGGCCGATCGCGCGCATTCGCTATGGATGAGTTGACCCATCTGCCGGCGGTCGAACAGATCGTCACTTTGGAGTGCGCGGGGAACCCTGTCGGTTGGGGCGGCGTTTCCAACGCAAAATGGGTTGGCGTACCGCTCGGATCGCTGCTTCAAGGCATCAGTCTTAGCGGCGCGGTCGAGGTGTTTCTTTTAGGAGCCGACGGCGGATCGGATCGCGAAGCTGGGGGTGTTTCAATCGATGCGTACGGGCGCAGCATCCCATTGGCAAAGGCTCTCGATTCGAACACAATGGTCGTCTATCGAATGAACGGCGAAGCTTTGCCCGAATCGCACGGCGGTCCCCTTCGGGCGATCGTGCCGGGCTGGTACGGCATGGATTCCGTAAAGTGGCTGAACAAGATCATCGCGAGCCGCGAGCCCTTCAAGGGGTTTTATCAAACCGATCGCTACTATGAAGGTCGCCGGGTCAACGGTGCGACGGCGCGCGGTCCGCTTGGACCGATGCGTTTGAAGTCTCAGTTCGCGCGCCCGATTCAGGGTGAGGTCTTCTCAGCGAAACCGGTTGCAATCGCCGGCGCGGCCTGGTGTGGAGATGCCGAAATTGCTGCTGTCGATCTGAGCTTCGATGCTGGCCGAAGCTGGACGCCGGCCCGTCTCGCAGAAGAGCGGGCTCGGTTTGGGTGGAGGCTGTGGTCATACGAATGGAACCCGGATCGCAATGGTCACTACGAGATCGTAGCTCGCGCGCGAGATGAACGAGGTCGCGTTCAGCCGCTGGCGCCTGATCCAAAGATCATCACGCCCTATGCGAACAACCGGGCGGACAGACGCGTGGTCGAGATTCGTTGAAAATGTATTCATACGCGCGGTGTATCGTAGTCATTGCCTTGTTCATCGGGGCGAGTCCGCTCTTGCTGCGCGCTCAGGAGGATCATTCGAATCACGCAGCGCCTCCGTCAATACCAATCGAGTTGCTCAAGCGCCCTGTCCCCCTCCGATCGGGCGCAGGCTCGGTTCACGAGACAGTGACAACCGGTTCCAAAGAAGCACAAGCGTTCTACGATCAAGGCCTCTCTTATCTCCATTCTTATGTTTGGATCGAAGCTGCGCGCTCGTTCTATCAAGCGATGCGCTATGATCCGAAAATAGCGCTGGAATACGTTGGTCTGAGTCGCGCGTTTTCCGGATTGGGAATCTCTGCCGCCGCCCGAGCGGCTGCCGATCAGGCGGCGACGCTTGAGAACAGCGCTGGACCTCGCGAGCGACGCAGAATTGCCCTTCGATTGCGCCAGCTTGACGCGATCGCCGATCCGCTCAACTCAACAAAGTTCGTTTCTTATAAGAGGGCTCTCGATGATGCGCTGACGACGGATCCCGGAGATGTAGAGGTCTGGCTGTTGCGCGGAAACGCCGAGGAAGCAAACGCCGCGGGGCACGGGCTACACGGCGGGGCTTCATCGATCGCATTCTACGAAAAGGCGCTCGCACTTTCCCCGGACAATCTGGCGGCGCACCATTACCTGATCCATTCCTACGAAAACATTGGAAGGATCGACGAAGCTTTGAAGCATGCCGAGGCTTACGTACGGCTCGCGCCGGGTGTACCCCACGCGCATCACATGTATGGGCACGATCTTCGACGAGTCGGCAGGATCGAGGATGCGATTGCTCAATTCAAGAGGGCCGATGAACTCGAGTCCGAGTATTACAAGACCGAGGACATTCCTTCGGAATTCGACTGGCACCACGAACACAACATCGATCTGCTTGCTACTTCGTATCAGTATCAAGGCCGGGTGAAGCTTGCTGAAGAGTTGATGAGGAAGGCGTTTTCGGTTCCTTCGATGCTGGACACGCTCGAGTTCAACAAGAAACAATGGCCGGCATTCTTGTTGTCTCGAGGACGCTCCGAAGAAGCGTACGCGGCTTCGAAGACTCTCATTGGCAGCCGCTGGGACATCGTGCGCTCGATCGGCCACGTCATGGCAAGTCATTCATTGTTTATGTTGAACCGCATAGCCGAAGCCGGTGAGGAAGCGAAGGCGGCATTGAGCGAGGTCCAGCGATCCCCGTCGGGCAAGCAGTTCGTCGCGCCGTATCTAGAGACTCTTCGAGCGGAATTCCTGCTTCGCACCGGGAAAACCGAAGAGGGACGAATCGCGTTCAAAGAAGTCGAAAAAAACCTGCGGCTCGAGAAGGGCCCCGACGAATGGGTTCAGACCCTGTTCAATCTGGAAGGAATCGGTCGCATCGCTCGAGAGGTTGGGGATTGGCGCCTCGCGGAATACACCGCGGGTCAAATGCTCGAGCATGATCCGAACTATGCTGGAACTCACTACGCGCTCGCGCTGACCGCGGAGCACTCCGGGGACTCGGCAACAGCCTTCAAGGAATTCAGCCTGGCACAAAAGTACTGGCACACGGCGGACCCCGATCTCCCGGAGTTAGTCCTCCTCAAGGCGAAGCTGGCATCGGTGAATAAATAGGAATAATGAATCGGCATCGGTCTTCGATTCCTTGCGTGCGCGCTTACACGTCAAAAAGGGGAGCGCGAGCGAGCTCGCGTTCCCCTTTTCATGCGTTTGCGATCGAGTTAGCGTTAGAAGCTGAAGCGGCCGCCCAACTGTATTGCTCGCGGACCGCCGGTTCCAAAGTTCTGCCCCGCACGCGTGGTAGGCGTGCCAAAATTACCCGACGTGAGACTCGAGTTGAACCCACCCAGGTTAGCGATATTGAACAGGTTGAAAACCTCGAAGAATCCCTGAACCTGGAAGCGTTCATGGATCTTGAAGGTCTTGGTTATTCGGATGTCCTCCGACTGGAAGTCGTCGCCGAACCTGAAGTTTGCCGGCACCACCAATGTCTTGATTGTCGCGCCCGCCGCATCCGGCTTACCCGCGAGCGTGGCATTGAACTGGTTGACCAACAGCAGGAAATCGCTTCGCCCTGTACTCCGGCCGAGGCTATTGATCTTGAGTCCCGGCAGGGTGTCTCCAAAGGTTCCGTCACCATTGAGGTCATTGGTGCTGGCTATGTTAGCGTTCATCGGACCTCTGCTCGCGTAGACTGCAATCAGCGACGCCTGGAAGTCCCACGGAAGATTCACGACACCACTGATTGTCAGCCGGTGCCTCGAGTCACCTCCTAACGCACCGTGATATCTAAAGTAGTCGGTCAGATCCTCTCCGGTGAAGAAACCGGTGAGACTCGACAGCGCATAACTCGCCGTGAGCTGGTAGCGGCTCGAAAAGCGCTTGTCCAACTTAACGAGAAGAGCCCTGTAATCGTTACGACCGCCGCTCTGGATTACGCTGATCGGGCCGTTCGAACACTGGGCCACCGGGTTCACCGCGGCCGCACCCACACACTGCGGGAGAATGGGACCCCCAAGAGCGGCTACACGCTTAAAGTTGTTGTAGTCGTTTTGGAAGAGCTGGTGTACCTGCTTTCGTAAAACGAAATCTGCCGATAGTGACAGATTCCCGCCAAACTGGTGCTGCACGCCAAAGCTCATCTGCTCGGAGAACGGAATCTGAAGCCCGGGGTCGAGAATATCCGTTCCGGTCTTGAAGAAGTCGATTCCGGTGAATCCGGCGGCGCCGGCTGCTGATAAGCCAGCCTGGATTATCGGAGACTGGGTGTTGAGAGCCGACATAAAGTTGGCCCCGGTGAATTGTGTCGGAATCGTTGTAAAGCTGAGGCTCGTTCCAACGGCCGGGTTGATGAGACTCAGAGAACCCGTGACTCCAGGAATCCGCGTGAACGGAATCGAGTTCTGGAAGTAGTCGCCGGTGAGCTGTGACCGGCCGTTGCCAGCCGGGCCTATCGTCGAGCGCTCTCTCAGCCGGGTAACGAAGAGCACCGTGTCGTAATAGAGCCCTGCGCCGCCCCGAATTACCGTCTTGCCTTTTCCGCCGACATCCCATGCAAACCCCAGAGAGGGAGCAATGTTGTTGTTGTCTTTACCCGGCTTGCTGGTGCTTCCGATCAACTTGGAGATCAAAGCCGGCTTTGTCAGGTCGTGATTCTGTAGATTGGTTTCGTAAGCATACGAAGCGCCAAAGCTAAAAGTGAAGTTAGGCCTAATCTTCCACGAATCCTGCACATAGAAACGCGCCCGATTGCTCTGCCGCGCGATGTTGGTCTGGAACGGAGGAGGTTGAGACGGATCGCCAATCCCGATGAACGCAACGGCAAGCGGAAGGCTGAGCAAATCGTTCAAAGTTACCGGGCTGCCGGTGGTCTTGAACGTGGCTGCCAGCGGAATCGTGTATAGCGGCTGAATGACAGCCGGCAGGAATGCGCTGACAGCGGCGTTGGTAGCGACCACGTCACGAGGGTCGTGCACGACTATCAGCGCCGGATCGAGAAACGCCCAGAGCCCAAATCCGTAGTTGTGTTCAAACTCTCCGCCAAATTTCAACGCGTGAGCGCCCTTCTGCCAGCTAAGGCTGTCGGTGAACTGATACCTCTTCAGGTTTCTCTCCTGTGGCGCATTGACGGTGTCGCCGATCTGCAGATTGCTGTTATTCACTCTGATCTGGACGCCACCAAGGCCTATGCAGCCGACGTTGCTGGGAGGACACTCGGCTGCCGTCGGAATTGACTCCTTGTTGATGATTCGCTGGAAGTTGAAACGGAAATCGTTAACCAGCGTCTGGGTGAAAACAGTAGTCAGCGCCGCCAACGCGTTATCGTCGTTGTTTTTGTTGACGCGCCAGTTGGACGGCAAACTGTTGTCCGTATCAGGCGCAAATACGTTGTTGTCGTCGTGGCTGTAACGCGCGAACAACATATTCTTTTCAGACAACTTGGCATCAACCCGCACGTTTCCGAGGATTCCTTTGTAGGGACTCGAAGTGGCGGTGTTGAAGAAGGCCAGTTGCGGGGCGCCGGTGATGAAAGTAGATATGACCGAGGTTTGATCCAGTCGCTCAAAGTTTCCGAAGAAAAACACCCTGTCCTTCTTGATCGGACCGCCGAACGCACCCCCATACTGATAGCGACGGAAGAAAGGATCCGTCTTCGGTCTGGCCAGCGTCGGGATTGCTGAAAGGCTGTGATCCCGGAAATAGAGGAAGGTATTTCCGTGAAAGTCATTGGTCCCGGTTCTCGAGACGATATTGATCGAGCCTACCGACGTAATACCGGTAGACAGGTCGAAGTTAAAGGTTGATATCTGAAACTCCTGAACTGTTTCGGTTGAAAAATTTTGCGCGGCACCGCCGCAGACCGGGTCCAGAATGCTCCCTCCGTCGACGGTCAACCGTGTAAGCGCGGCGCTGGCTCCGCCGATTGACACGTTGAACAGGTTGTTCTGAGAACCGGGATTCTTTGTCGAGACGGCAACACCAGGCTCGAGCAGCGCAAGTTGCAGAAAGTTGCGGCCGTTGAGCGGCAGGGCGTCTACCTTCTGGCGAGTAATTACGCCGTCTATCTTGAAATTCTCCCGGTTGATTGTAGGAGCGTCCGCCACTACATCCACCACTTCGCCAGCGCCGCCCGCGTGCAAAGAGGCATCGCCGGATGTCGTACTTCCGGTCTGAACAATTAGATCCGTGATGTTCTGCGTCGCGAAGCCCTGAGCTTCGACCTTTACGCTATATTCACCGGGGAGCAGATTCTCGATGGCGTAAATGCCATCGCTGCCGGTGCTGACCTTTCTCACGTCCCGAGTAGCCTTGCTCGTGGCGGTGACAGTGGCGTTTAGTATTACAGCGCCGTTTTGGTCCGTTACCGTTCCACGGATCGAACCAGTTGGGTTTTGCGCCAGAACCGGGATGGTCGTCCTCGCCGCTAGCGTCAAAATCGCAACTGCTAGCAGCAGGAGTCTGAACTTATTGTGCATTCTTGTCTCCTTTCAATTTCCTGTGAGCGGGTAGATTCAATCCAGATCCCGTCCGAGAGACGGATTGTGCCAAAGCCCATACTGATTCGGCCAAATGGTCGGGCGGAACGTATCGGACCACTGTGGCTTAGTGTCAGTTGTGCGCATAAAGCCGGATATGACGACCACCTCTGGGAGCGCCCCGTCACGCGCCTATCAATCTATAAACAATAAACGATTCTATGAATTTAGAACTGGAAGCTTAGTAGACGCGCATATGATTGTTTTTTCGGGCCAGATTGTCAAGGTGAATTTTTTACCGATACCAATCGCTCGGCGAGACGCAAAGACGCTCCGCAATCGAAGATTGTTCACTCTGCTACTGTGAGGGGTTCCGGTAGCAACAAGCGGCAGCGGGATCTATCGTCGCACTCAGCGTATGACTCAGACCGCCGATTCGGAAGGGAAAACTCTGTTGGCCTATCCCGCACGCAGATCAAACTCTTCGCGCGTCACCCGCGAGCCAATGCTCAAGGTATGCCGGGGGCGCGAGCTCAAAAAATGAGAGCGCGTCACAGGATGTACAGGCGGAAAAAGAAATAGCGGAACCAGCCGATTCGCCGGTTCCGCTCAGGTTGACTATCAGGATCCCAGCGTCGCATGAGGCTTTTCGCCGCGCGACCCGCCGGGTCTTCTTCTCTCGTTCGGATCAGAAGGACATACGCACGGCAAACTGGAACGCGCGAGGCCCGCCCGAACCGAACGTCTGACCGACCCGCTGATTCGGACGACCAAACGTCGAGGGGGTTGCCAGATTGAAACTAAAGTTAGTCACATTGCTGACGTTAAACACATTGAAGACTTCGCCGATGACACGAAGTTGAAGTCGTCTCGTGGAGCGCGATCGTCTTCTGAACACGAATGTCTTGCGAAGAGTAGATGTCCCCGAGCTGAAATTGCGACGGGAGCGTGATTGTCGGGTAGGTTGATCCGATCGGCGTATGCGTTCCCGCAATCGACGTATTGTACTGACTCACCAGCTTTGTTAGATCGCTGTTACTCAGGAACGCGTCGTAACCCTTGCCCAGCAGCGCCAACAACGGTGTGTACGACCCGCTCGGGCTGTTGGTACCCGTGTTATCAAATCCGCCAATACTCGGCCCAATCGGTCCGTGGCTGAGGAATTGAGAAAGCACCGAGATCTGAACCTTCCAGGGCAGATCGACGATACCGGAGATATTCAGGTTATGCCGCGGAAGATCCGCGCCATAGGTTGAGAAGTAATTATTAAGGTCGTGGGTAACATCCAGGATGCTCTTGCTATCCTGGAAAGCATAGGAAGTTGTGAACTGAACGCGATGAGCGAAGCGCTTATCCACCTTGAGCAGGAGCGCTTGATATCTCGAGGTCGCACCCGGCCACCAAAAGTTAATCGGGCCAGATGAGCATTGTGCCGCCGGGTCGTTCGCCTGCGCCCCAACGCACGCCGGGATCTTCGCTCCGCCGATCGCGTTGAACTGATTGAAGTCAACGGCCGCGCCGAAGAACCCACCCGGTGTCCCGTGAATCATGTGTCTGTAGACGTAATCCGCCTGCAGCCTGATATTCCACGGCAACTCACGCTGAACTCCGATGTTAAAGTGCTGAGCCTGAGTCGTCGGGAATTCTCGCGGATAAATCGCCCCAAGAGCATTGGCCTGTTTGGAAAGCAGAATCTGCGCATCTGTTCCCGTACCAGGAAACTTGGCGTCCTGCTGCGCCCTAAGCGCCGGAAGCTGGGCCAGGAACGTGCCGTATCTGTAAGCAAGGGAATTGAGGTACGCGGTGCTGAATGGCAATCCAGATCCATCAATTCTCGTAACGGAAGAGTTGCCGAGAAATTGTCGGCCGGAAGCGCCAATCACCGCGCGCTCTCCCAACCGCCACCAGGCAAGTTGCGTATCGTAGAAGATACCCGCCCCGCCTCGGATGACGGTCTTGCTATCCTTACCCAGGCTCCACGCAAAACCTACCGCGGGTTCAAAGTTCTTCCACTCTTTCTGGGTGGGACTCAGGTCGCTGCCGTAGAGCGGAGCCAGTAATGCCGGCTTTGGAAGATCGTAATTCAGAACATTCGATTCGTGTTCCCAACCCAAACCATAGTTCAGAGTAAACTTTGGAGTGATCTTCCAGGAATCTTGTGCGTAGAGATGAAAGCGTTCGTTCCCTTTGGCCTTATCGAGCCGGAAGGACGGTTGGGCGCGATCGCCTATGCCCAACAGGAAAGCCACCACCGGAAGCTTATTCAGATCGGCAGCACTATTGATGGTCAGGGGCAAGCCAAAGGCTGGAAAAGACGAAGCCGGTATCCCGACTCCTAGAAGGAACTCTGGCGACAGAAGATAAACTCTCGCCGGGTCGAAGAATCCCCAGTAGCCGGTGCCCGGTGAAATGCTCCCATTCGCCACCAAACTTGACGCGGTGACTCCCAAGTTGCCAGCTCACGTTGTCGGAAATCGGGAAGCGGCGCAAATCACGACCCTGGGGCGAGTTGAAGTTGTTTCCCAAAGCAAAGTTTACGGAGTTTAGATAGAAGATCTCGGGCCCACCTGAACCGATACAGTTGCCATTGACGTCACCGCTGCACGGTGCAGGAATGTTTCGATTCTGCCAGTAACCAAACGAGAACCTGAAATCGTTGACGACATTCGACCGCAACACGCTGGTCACGCCCAGAAGGTACTGGTCAACCCAGTTCTTGTTTGACACGAAGTTCGAAGGCGGCACCGGCGTCCCGAAAGGTCCGGCATTGCTGTTGCCGTCGTGCGAGTAGCGAATAAACGCGTTGTGCTTGTCGTTCAACCGCGCGTCGATCCTGAACCCAAATGTTTTCCCCCGGTAGGGCGCCGGAGCCAGGGTGCCGAACTTCGCAACGGATGGGAGGTCCGGCTGCACCACATAGACACCAAACTGGTTGGTGTACTCGAAATTGCCAAAGAAGAAGACCCTGTCCCTCTTGATCGGGCCGCCCGCCCAGAATCCGCTTTGCCTTCTCGCAAAGAACGGGTCCGGCGTAATTGAATTGCGCACCAGACTCGGATATCCACCGAGGTTGTGATCGCGGAAGAAGAAATAACCCGCGCCGTGGTAATCATTTCCGCCACCCCGTGTGACGATATTGATTGCTCCAAACGCCGTGATACCAGTCGAGAGGTCGAAATTCGTGCTCGATAGCTCGAACTCCTGAACCACTTCCTGAGAAAAGTTCTGGCCAGTCCCGCCTTCTACCGGATTGCGGATATTGCCGCCGTCCACGGTAATCGCAGTGTGCGACGCGGGACCACCCAGGACCGAGACATTAAACTGCGCATTGAACTGGGCCGGGTTTCCCGGGGCCACTATCACACCCGGTTCCAGTTGAGCCAGATTCAAGAAACTCCGACCGTTAAGCGGGAGGTTCTCGATCTGCGTTCTGGTAACGACGCCTTGAACCGTATTTGACTCGAGGTTGAGAGTGGGCCCCTCTGACTGGACGTCAACCACTTCCTTCGCGGCGCCAACCTGCATCGGCACATTTACGGTTGTGGTTGTGCCTGTTAAAACGTCGGCGGTCCGAACGCTCGCAGCAAACCCCGCCGCCTCGACTCGAACCTCATAGGACCCTGGCCGCAGTGACGGGGCCGAAAACACTCCGCTCTCTTCCGTCTGGATGACACGGGTCGCCCCGGTGTTCTTGTTTGTCACTGTTACCGTTGCCTTCGGAATGACGGCACCCGAGGGATCCGTAACTGTGCCCGCAATGGACCCGGTTGGAACCTGCGCCATGACCGGAAACGTCGTTCTTGCTGCAAACGCCAACAGAGCGACGATAAGCAGCGAGAGTTTGAACTTGATGTGCATACTTGTCTCCTTTGTGATTACTGTGAGCGGGCTCACGCAAGCCGTCCCGGTAGTACTACCTGGGCAAGCTCAGCTCCTATCTGCGAGTGACAGCACGGGAAACGCAGGTTCGGGCCGTTCAATCAAAGTAGTCCTGCGCATATTGCCAATACGGATACTACTATCGTCCATATTGGTGCCGCAGCGCGACACACCAATCAGCCTGCAAAAGTATTAATGCCCTACCTGGAAAATAATAGACGCGCATATGATTGGTTGTGGACGCCAACTTGTCAAGCTGATTCGCACGGTAGCACACCAATTGGCGTCAACCCGTTCGAAGACTCAATTTCACGAAATCCCCAAGGCGACCGACCGTCCAGTCGGTCGGATACTACCCTCGAAAGCGATCGTTGTCAAACACGGAAAACACGCATCGGGCATCTTTCGCCAAAACAATTGGGAGACACTTCCGGTCTTCCTTGAGCGCCGTGGATCGAGAGTCTATCATGGCCGCGTTGTTTGGTTTACATCCCGAATCCCGATCGTTAGGAGAGAGAATGTCGAAATGGCTTTGTCCACTGCTGGCTGTAACCCTGCTGTTCGGGCAGATCAATCCTATATCCTCGTCAGCGCGCGTGGAAAAGCGCAGCCTGAAGATAGGTGTCGCTGCTCTTCCAATCACGCCCTTTGGATCGAATCCGGCCTGGGACGGGACGATCACCGAATCGGGCGTGTGGGGCGAGAAGTTCACCGACACAAATCACAACGGCCACTGGGACAACGGTGAACCCTTCGAAGATGATCCCGGCAATGACGCGTTGGATCCAAGCTCCAGAGGCAAGTATGACGGAGTCTTTCTCGCTGGCTTCGGCAACAACCGACTGGCGACGGGCAAACACGACGATCTGTGGGCCCGGGCAATTGTGCTTGAAGACGGAACGACCAGGATTGCCGTCGTCTCAATAGATCTCATCGGTTACTACTCGAAGGCAAATTACTACGGACTTGGAGAAATCAAAAAACTCGTTGATCCAAAGCTTGGGGTGAGCGAAATTCTGATCGCCAGCACTCACAACCACGAGGCTCCAGACACAATCGGCGCGTGGGGACCAAATGCGCTCAGTGACGGAAAGTACCCGAAGTACCTTAGATTCGTAGACCGTCAGATCGCGATGGCAATAAACAAAGCCGCCGCCTCAACCGTGGGGGCGGTCATGAGACTCGGGCGAACCGACCCACAGATTTCTCCATCCATCGCCGGAATGCAGACCCGAACCCACGGACGACCTCCGGACTTTTATGATCAGGAGCTGCGGGTGATGCAGTTCTTCGACTCCTCGCGCGCCAGGCACGACAAAGTCATCGCCACGATTGTGAACTGGAACACCCACCCTGAATCGATGGAGAGCGCAAACACGTTTATCACATCCGACTTCCCTAACGCGGTGCGCGAAGCCGTCGAGAAAAGGTACGGCGGCACCGCAATCTACATCAGCGGCGACATCGGCGCGGTCGAGATCATCGGCGACTCGAACCTCAAGCTGACCGATCGGGTTCGCTTCGACGGTAAGGAGTTTCCTTTGAAACCCAACGGCAGGCGTCCTGACTACTCCTTTGACCGGACTGAAGCCATCGGCCGCGATGTGTCAAAAGCAGTGTTCGATGCGTTGGATAGGAGCGAGCCGAGCAGCGTATCGGGCATCGACATAAAGAAAGCTACTCTTCGCGCGCCGATGGATAACGCCGGATATGTTTTCCTGGCGAGCAAGGGTGTGCTTGATACGATGCCAATGCCACGCGAAGGCGAGCAGCTGGAACTCGAAACGACGGTATACGCGATCACGATCGGAGACGCGCAGATAATCACAACTCCCGGAGAGTTGTTTCCGGAAGTCTTCTACGGCGTCGACAAGTACCGGCGGCGCGACTGCGTCGAGGCAGATACAAAGCGACCCGCCGAACCAGGCGTGCGCGATCGCATGACCAAGAAGTACAAATTTGTTTTTGGGCTTTGTCCGGACGAGTTCGGCTACATCGTGCCGGGCTACGATTTCCTGGCACCCTCGCCGGATCCAATGCGCGGGCTTCGCGAGGCAAAAGACCCGTGCAAGCCGGCGGGCTCCCCAGACCACTATCACGAGACGAATTCCGCGAGTTCGCAACTTGCCCCGCGTTGGGCTTGCGTGGCCTCGGCGCTGCTTGATGGGAAGACGCCGGATTCGGCCGCGTGCAAGAAGTAGAGCTATGCTCTTTGCGTCTTTGCGAGTCTTTGCGTGATTTGCGAAACGACTTCCTCCTAACCGATGCTAACTGCAATTACTCGTCAGGTCAGCCGGAGCATTAATGAGTGCGAGCTGTCGTTTCAAGAAAGGCAGCCGATCGATGTCCAAAAGGCGATCGATCAGCACATCGCCTACGAACAACTCCTGTCAGACCTTGGCATCCGCGTGGTGAGGCTTGCCGCCGAACCCCATCTTCCGGACGCGGTCTTTGTGGAAGACCCCGCGGTGGTAGTCGATGAGATCGCGGTGATTTCTCGGATGGGTGCAGTGAGCAGACGGCCCGAAGCTCGTAGTCTCGCGGATGCCCTTTCGCTTTACCGGCCGCTCAAGCTCCTGACGGAGCCCGCCACTCTGGACGGCGGCGACGTGATGCGCATCGGCCAAACACTATATGTCGGCTTATCGGCGCGCACCAACCACGATGGCATAAGCCAATTGACCGACATCCTGCGTCCTTTTGATTATGTGGTAAAGCCGGTGGAGGTCATCGGGTGTCTTCATCTAAAGAGCGCTGTTCATATATCGGGAACAACTCTGTTCTCGTAAACCGGTCGTGGATGGAAGCAGAAGAACTCCATAGTTCGAACTGATCGATATCCCAGATGACGAGCCGCCGCGGCAAACGCGCTGCTGCTCAATGACGTAGTGATTCTTCCCGCGTCGTTTCCTAACACGCGAGCGCTCCTCGAGCGGAAAGGGTTTTGCGTCAGATCAATCGATGTGTCCGAGCTGCAGAAAGCGGAAGCAGGCGTGACTTGCACAAGCTTGATCTTCGAGGACGGATTGGTTCGGGTGAAGACCGATTCGTGACGTTTTGCGATCACCGCTGTCAGGTTCCAGTCAGAAGGTGGCTTACGATAAGGAAGCGCGCATTAGCAGGATCACGGATCCGCAAGCAACCCTTCCCGACCGGAACTTGAGAAACTGCCAATAGCAGCTGCGTGCGTCAATCAGCGCTTTGCGCCGGCAGACGCGCTGGTCTCGACCGGAGCACCTTTTACATCCCAGATCATCACATCAGGCCAGTGGTTCTCGCTCAGAAAGCTCGCGTACTCCTTTTCGCCTTTAAGGTAGTACCCCAGGAACGCGACACTGTACGAGTTGATGATCTTGTAGGTCGTCTCCATCGACGTGAACTCGAAAGGCTCATTCGTGCCTCGCCGCTTCCCTGCTCCCACGCCGTCACCAAAAGTCTTGTTGATCTTGAACATGTCTGTGAACGAGTAATGGCCGCCGTTTTTTAGCTCGAGAAAATAGGACGGACCAGTGTGTTTCGCGTGATTGTCTCGAATGGCCGCGTTTCCGGCAACACCAAGCGTTCGGTCCTCGGTCCCCAGCATTCGCAACGAAGGTACCGTCAAATTCGTGTGAGAGGCGGGAGCCCCCGACATCGCGATTACTGCCTTGAATCGCGGATCGCTATCGGAAGCCCAGTGCGCGGTGAATGAACCAAACGACATACCGGTGACCGCAGCGTGTTCGGTGTCGATTCGACCTTTGAAACGCTTGTCGGCTCCCTTGTCCCATTCAATCATCTTGTCGAGCAGATAGCTCACATCGAGAGGCCGATCTTTTGCAGAGTTGCCGCGTTCCCCGCCTTGAAAGCGAACAGGCTTGCCGTCGATGATCGTCCATCCAGCGTTACCGGTGTGATCGGCAGAGACTATGATGTAGCCGTGGCTTGCAAGATAGTCGCACCAGAACGTGTTCTGATTGCGCGAACCTCCGTTACCGTGCGAGAAAACCACCAGCGGGAATCGCCCTTTGCGCACCGGGGCGTTTCGGTGAGCCTCGTTCCAGTAGACCTTATCCATCTGTGCCGCGCTCATCTTGTAGGTCCTGGTGATCAACTCATCGATTTCCGGTGTCACACCGCCCGGGATGAAATCTGAGTATTTGTTTTTTGGCATCCGCCGCGCTTCATTTGCCGCCGGGTACCAGATCTCAGTAACCAGCGTGCGTGGTTGTTTGGTGAAGCTGTCGGTGCGTTTTGTGTCGACGAACACAGTGGTAGTCACGCCAACCGGGTATGGTCCCGCCGACAACGGGTCCGGCGGGATGGTCTTAGGCGTCCCGCTCGACGCGCCGGTTGCGAGCACCGGCACGATCATTAGCACCTGTACCATCGACAGCACCTGCGCCATCGACGTGATCATCCGTCTACTCATCGTCCTCTCCCATCGATAGAGTTCGTGGCCAGCCTTTTCTCTAGTTTCTGGTTTTTGGTTTCCGGTTTTGGTTTCCTATTCCGGCACGCAACCTTCACCTTCCCTCAAGGCCCATGGGAACCAGTAACGAGAAACCAGAAACCACAAACTATTTTTGACCTATCTTTCGATCGCCATCGCGACTGCGTTCCCACCGCCAAGGCACAACGCCACAAGCCCGCGCTTCACGTCGCGCCGCTGCATCTCGTAGAGCAGGGTCACTAGTAAACGCGCGCCGCTTGCGCCGATAGGGTGTCCAAGCGCGACTGCCCCGCCGTTGACGTTCAGCTTCGCCGGATCGATTCCAAGCTCTCGGGTGATAGCAACGGCTTGAACCGAGAACGCTTCGTTCAATTCGATCAAATCGACATCCGCCAAGTCCCATCCGGCCCGTTCGAGGGTTTTCTGAATCGCCGTCACCGGCGCCATCATCACCATCTTCGGTTCGACGCCGCTGGTGGCCTGCGCCACGATTCGAGCAAGCGGTTTGCGCCCGAGTTTGCGCGCGACGTCGCCCGATGTAACCAGCACCGCCGCGGCACCATCATTCACACCGGGCGCGTTGCCGGCGGTCACGGTTCCACCCTTTTTGAATGCCGGTTTCAACCTGGCGAGTGCCTCGAGTGATGTGTCCTCGCGTGGACCTTCATCCGTTCGAATGATCAACGCGGGTCCTTTCTTTTGCGGGACCTCAACCGGAACAATCTCCTGATCAAAGCGGCCCCCCTTCATCGCGGCAACGGCCTTGCGATGCGAGTTCAGGGCATACTCGTCTTGTTCTTCGCGAGTGACGTGATAACGCTCGGCGACGACCTCGCCGGTGCAGCCCATGTGCCAATCGTCAAACGCGCACCACAAACCATCGTTTATCATCGAGTCGATTAATTCGCCGTTCCCCAGCCTGTACCCCTGCCGCGCGCCTTTCAACAAGTACGGCGCCGACGTCATCGATTCCATGCCGCCCGCGACCGCAACATCGATCTCGCCCAGCCTGATCCCATTCGCGGCAAGCATCACCGACTTCAACCCGGACCCGCAGACTTTATTTATCGTGAGAGCCGCGACGGCATTGGGAATCCCTGCTCGTAACGCTACCTGTCTCGCTGGATTTTGTCCGTTGCCGGCCTGGACGACGTTGCCCATTATGACTTCGTCGACGAGGCTAGGATCGATTCCCGCGCGCTCGATCGCCGCTCGCGCAGCTATGACCCCCAAATCAATCGCGCTAAAATCCTTCAATACCCCGAGTAGTTTCCCAACCGGCGTCCTGGCGCCTGATAGTATGAGTGCATCATTCATCGTTTTTTTTCCTCTGAGATAGGATAGTCACTTCCAGCGGCGCTGTGCGCATTCTAACATACCATCATCTTTCTGCGCCCCCGTCACACCGGGAAGAGTGGGGCGGAGGCCGGAGGCGCATAGGAGTGGCATCGAGTAGTGGCGGCGTCTTTCAGCCTCCGCCCCCCTGCTCCTCTCCAACTCAGGTCAGGTCAGGCCGGTCTGTTTGTCAGATCAACACCCTGGTGATAGACTTCGAGGACTCTTGAGACGCCACAGATTAATTCACTAGGAGCAGTGGTCTCAGATGCAGGCACTAATACTGGCCGGCGGCAAAGGCACTCGCCTCCGGCCGCTCACGATGCACACGCCGAAGCCGATAGTTCCCATCGCGAATCAGCCGTTCCTGCTGTATCAACTCGAACTGCTCAAGCGGGCCGACGTACGGGATGTGATTCTGTCGCTTTCATATCAACCGCAGAAAATCGAGGACAAAATCGGCGATGGCACCGACTTCAGCGTGCACGTCAGCTACACCGTCGAAGCGTCGCCGCTCGGTACTGCGGGTGCCTATCGCAACGCCGCAAGCCTGATACGCGAGACGACGGTTGTGTTCAATGGCGATGTGCTGACGGACATCGATCTGAACGAGGTTATTCGCTTCCATCGCGAGCGTCAGGCAGCGGCGACCATCGTGCTCACTCCCGTGCCGAATCCCACTGCGTATGGTCTTGTTGAAACGGAAAAGGACGGCCGGGTGCGCCGTTTCCTCGAGAAACCCAAACTCGAAGAGGTAACCTGCAACACGATCAACGCGGGAATCTACATCCTCGAGCCGCGGGTGCTTGATTATGTTCCCGAAGGCGAACCGTTCATGTTCGAATACGGAGTGTTCCCGCAGTTGCTTGAACGCAAGGAACCGTTTTTCGGCTACATATGGCAGGGCTACTGGAGAGACATCGGAACCGCTTCCAGTTATCTCGAAGCAAACATGGATGTGATCGCCGGTCGGGTGAGGCTGTTAGAACTTCCGACCACCGAGCGAGGCGAAAAATTCGACGCGACTGCCGAGATCAGCGCCCCGTCAACGGTTGACCCGAGCTGCACCCTTAAAGCGGGTGTGCAAATCATCAACTCCGTCGTTAGTCGAAACTGCTACGTGGAGGAGCGCGCGCGAATCGAGAACTCGGTCGTGCGCGGTGGAACACGCATCGGCGCGGGCTCGACTGTTCAGGGCGCGGTTATCGGAAAGGGGTGTCACATCGGGCGGGCAGTCGAAATCAAGGGGGCAGTGCTGGGCGACAAATCGGTCGTGACTGATTACAGCAACGTGGGGGATGGGGGTTAGCGGTTGGGGGTTGGTAAAGGGAATCCGCCAGTACCCGAGTTCACCGAGATGAGCCAGGAATCGCCGTATCCGATACCGTCTTCCCTGACCCCTGACCCCCATCCCCTATCCCCGCCCAGGATCTTGGTTCGAGTTCCGAATTGGGTAGGCGACGCCGTAATGGCCCTCCCTGCGCTTCGAGAGCTGCGACGCATATTCGCCGGTTCGCATATCACAATCGCCGCGCGACCATGGGTCCAGGGACTGTTTGAAGGCGAAGGACTCTCAAATAGCCACATTTCACTTGCCGACTCCCGCGGTCCGTTTAGCCGAGCCGCCCAGTTTATCAGCGAGGCCGGGCAGTTTCGCCGGGAAAAATCCGATTTCGCGGTGCTCCTTACAAACTCATTTGGCACGGCGCTGGCGGCTCGAGCTGGCGGCGCCAAAAAGCTCGCCGGCTATCCGACCGACGCACGACGACTGCTCCTCGATCTGGTGGTTCCCTTCGAGGTTGGCTACAGGACCCTTCATCAAGTTCGTTACTACTTGAACATTGCTGCTTACACCGAAACCGGAATCACCGGCGCAAGCACTGTCAACTTTGAAAACTGCGAGCCACGGCTTGCGGTCAGCGACGGGCAAAAACAGCTCGCGCAATCCTTGCTTGAACAACTCGGCCTGCCAGCCGGTCACGACCGCATTCTTGCGATCAACCCGGGCGCCACCAACAGCAGGGCGAAGCGATGGCCCGCAGAGCGGTTCGCAAAGACGGCAGATCACTTATGTGAGATCCAGGGTTTTCGAACGGTCATCGTCGGAACATCGGGAGACAAGCCGGTGGCCGAAGAAGTTGCGCGGCTTATGAACACCGATACGGTGGTGATTGCGGGAGAGACTTCGATTGCGCAGCTAAAGGCCGTACTCGCTTGCTCGAGGCTTGTGATTTCGAACGACACCGGAACATCTCACGTATCAGCAGCACTTGGGATTCCGACCGTCGTCGTGTTTGGTCCAACCGAGCACGTTTCAACTCGTCCGCTTTCGCCGCGAGCAATTGTCGTTCGTCACGATGTCGAGTGTTCACCATGCATGCTGCGCGAGTGCCCGATCGATCACCGCTGCATGACCCGCGTTGAAGTAGATGACGTCTGCGCGGCCGCCCAGAGTCTGCTGATTGGCGCGTCCACTTAAAGCTATATCCATCGTAGCGCTTGTCGTGAATTCCATACGCCCCTTGAAACGATCGGTTCATCCAAAGACATGATCATATACTCCGCGTATCGAGGCGGTGTGATGCGCGAATGCCGCTTCGAACGCGCTAACGGAAGGCAGTCCAAGCGCGCGGGTCAGGTCACCAAGCGCAACGGATGAAGCGGGCAGCATCGGATCAGGCCGCTCCAAAAGGAGCCGCATCCAGTGGTCCAGCCTTCTCTGAAACGCATACCCCTCAAACAGCGTGCGTGCGGATACCTCATCGAGGGCGCCCACATCCCCCAGATGCGTAATCAGTGCGGTCGTGCCCTGTTCGGGAGGAAAGTAGATCCGGTCGCGAAGCTGCAAGTAGCGAGTCACGAAGTAAACGTCGCTCATACCACCCGGGCCCCATTTGATATTTGGTCGAGCGGTGCCCGCTTTTTCCTTCACCTGGCGTGCGCGCATTTCGCGCAGCTCTTCGAGAAGCGACTGGTTACGGGAGGCCGCGTCGAAGCTCGCGTCGCAGATCGCGATCCGCGCTCGCTCGCCGAACCGAAGGTTACCCGCGACCTCGCGAGCTTTGAGATATGCCGAATGCTCCCACGCCGACGCTCGATTCGTCAGGTAAGCAACCAGACCGCCGAGCGCCAGCGCAACAGGGCCGCTTTTGCCTTCAGGTCTGAGGCGGAGGTCGCTGCGATACAGCAGGCCTTCGCGAGTGATCGATGACAACACCCGCACGATCCGGGTGGCGAGCTTTGCGTAAAACTCCTGTGGCGTACTCGCGGAAGCAGCGACGCTGGCGATGGACTTCCCCGCAAGCGTCGGAGGCCACTCCTCATCGTCATCAAACACAACCAGCAAGTCGAGATCCGAGCCGTAGTCCATTCCCGCATGGCCCAGCCGTCCAAGTCCGAGGATTGTGAACGGCAACTCATTCGGCTGTATGTCTGGTACTCCAATCGACTCGAGCGCGATCTCGGAAGCGATTCGCAGCACGGCCTCGGCCAACGCGGTCTGAGCCTTGGCCGAAAATCGAAGTGACGGCTGGGAGATTGAGATGAGCGCCGGACTGAGGGGCTCAGGTGCCGGGTTGTATTTCCCTGGCCCTCCGCTGCTCTGCTCCCCTGCGACATCAACTACGCACATATCCCGATAACCGATCCCGATCACCAGTCGATACCACGCACGGCGCAGGGCATCCGGTTTGGAGTTCGGGTCTGTTTCGTTGTCGACTGCGTTGCGCATCAATCGAGCAAAATCGATCGCGGAGGGTACACCATCCTCGACAAGCGCGGTTGCAAGGAGCGGGCGCGACACCAACAGGTGTGATAGGTACTGGCTGCTAAGCACCGGGATCAACCGCTCGATCAGCGTCGGCCACTCACCGGTGCGGACCGTCCAGCTTGATGCCTGCCCGCGTCCGTTACTATAGGTTGCCAATGATTCGGCCCATGCCATCAAGCATCGCAGCGACCTCAATGGGTTGATCGAACGCGGCAGCGCGCAAGCCATCATGTGTTCCATGCGGCTATCATCGCCCGGGAACTGCGGTGCCCCGTCTCCGACCGCCTTGCATAGCCTCGCCGCGGCCTGTCTGATTAACCGCTCCGTCTCATCGTCGGCTCCACCCGTCCGCGGCGTCTCCGTCGGACCTTCCAGGGGCGGCTGTGAGCTTTCATTGAAGACTCGATCATAGACGGCTCGCACGGCAGCAGTGTGCATCTCGAGATCGCTCATGAATTCGCAATGAGGCGTCCCCTTGAAAGTAACCACAGCGCCTGGCAAGCAGAGTCACTCTGGTCGGTGACGCGGGCAGAGTGTGGGTTTGCACGCCGTGCTCCATCTGCAAACGGTGCTCTACCGTTCGCAGAAAGGTGTACGCCGCGGACAAGCGTGCGCGCTCGGGTTCGGTGAGGTAGTGTTTCTCTGCAAGTCGCGCGAGCACGATCAATGTTTGAGCCGAACGCACCCACGGCTCGCGCCCGCCGTGCTTGAGTTGAAGCGCCTGCGCAATGAACTCGATCTCGCGAATGCCGCCCGGGCCCAGTTTGACATTGAAGCCGCGCATTCGCGCCGCCTCTTTCCGGTCGATCTTTTCCTTTGCCCGGCGCACCACCTCGAGCGTGTCGGGTAACGCATCGCGCGAAAAGATGACGTCGCGGACCAAATCCAGGAAGCGCGTGACGACCTGATCGCTGCCCGCCGAAGCGCGCGCGCGTATGAGGGCCTGCCGCTCCCAGTTGTGAGCATGGTTGCGATAGTAGTCGGCAGCGCGTTCAATCTCAGAGACTACTTCTCCATCGCGGCCATATGGTCTCAACCTAAGATCAATACGATACACCGCGCCTTCGCCCGAACTGTGCCCGATCAACTGGACCACGCGCTCGGCCACTCCGCCAAAGAACTCCTTGTTACCAATTGCTGACTCGCGATTCCGTCCATCTCCCGAGGTTTCCCCGCTTCCAGAAAACAGAAACAGAAGGTCGATGTCCGAAGCATAGTTCAACTCCCTGCAGCCTAGCTTGCCCAGCGACACGATTGCGAATTCCGCTTTTTGGATGCGGCCTCGATCATCGTGGGTCAGCGGCGCACCGTGATGGTTGACCATCTCCTGGTTCGCAAGCGCGAGGGAATAGTCGAGAATTACATCCGCGAGGTTTGAAAGCTCCTCGGTCACTTCCGACAGCGTCGCGACCTGCAGACAGTCGCGCAGATAGATTCTGAGGAACTCTCTTCGCTTGAAGCGCGCCAGCCGTGTGGCATCGTCCGCGTCGATCATCCGGGTCACGAATCGCGCGAGTTCTTCCGATAGCTGCTCTGTCGATTTCAACCGGTCGAAGCCGCGTCCGGTCTCGGCCTTAAGCCAGCCTATGTGTTCCGGATGACGCAGCAGCGTTTCAGCAAGGAACGGGCTATGACCGGCCAGCGTCAACATTCGCGAGAGCAAAAGCGGATCCTGGCTGCAAGAATCGGAGAGCGCGGGATCGAGAGCGCCCAGTCGGCTCATGAACACTCGGGCGCCGGCGGGATCAGGGAGTGTGTCGATGAATGCTTCGATGTTTTCCGGCTGGCTCTGCGGCATTACGCGGATAATTTAACACAGGTCTGAATCCCCGCGGGTAGTTTGGAGTTCATTCGTACCTGAACGCTGTCATCGGATCTGTGTCACGCAATCCCCAACCTCCACAAGTAGGCGATTGCGGCATAACCTGCAACGGACCAGCCGGCAGGCTGGAAGCTTTTTCCAGCCTGCCGGGTTAAATTGACGCTACCGGAATCATTTGACGTTTACGGTTATGCTGGTTGTCGCGCTGTTGCCCGCTGCGTCGAACGCAATGGTTTTCAAATTATGATTCCCGCGGTGCGATCTGTCGGTTTTCCATTTCACCTCGTAGCGCCCATGGGTCCAAGTGGTAAACAACTGATTGTCGATGTAAAACTCGACCCTGGTCACCGCGACGTTGTCGCTTGCACCTACTCTGACCTTGACGTCGCCCTTTACGCGATCTCCATTCCCCGGGTCGATGAACCAGACTCGGGGAGGAGTTCTGTCGCCGTTCGCGCGCACGGTGACCGTGATCGAAACGTTCGATGAGTTGCCCGCCTGGTCGGCGGCCACTGCACGGAGCGTGTGATGAGAGCCCACAGCCAGCGAAGAGGTGTTCCACGAAAAAGCGTAAGGCGCGGAAGTATCGACTCCAACCAGCGCTCCATCGGCATACAGCTTCACAGAGGCGACACCCAAATTGTCCGAAGCGCCGACGGTGATCTGCTCGGCGCGAGACAAGCCGACGGTGCCGCCGGCTTGAGGCTGTTGGAAGCTCACCGACGGCGGCGTTGTGTCCTGGGCCGCCGCAGCCGTAACCGTGATCGAGGTAGAAACCCAGTTATTCGCCAGATCTCCGGCTACCGCAACAAGCGTGTGCTCGGAACCGCTGACGAAAGACGATGTGTCCCAGGTGAACGAGTAGGGCAACGAAGTGACCGTTCCCACGAATACCCCATCCGTGATCAAGCCCACTGCCGCGACACCAATGTTATCCGAGGCGCTAAGTTGAATGCTCACTTCCGAAGATATCGCGACCTGCCCATCCATTTCAGGCTGAACGAAACGGACGGTTGGCGGGGTCATATCAAAACCGGCTTTTGCTGTCACTACTGTCGAAATGCTCGTAATGTTTCCGGACTCGTCTCTCGCCGCAGCGGTCAGTGTGTGTTGCGAACCATCGGAATACAAGGACGTATCGCAATAAAAGGTGTACGGCGCGGATACGCTGGTTGCAACCGGCTCGCCGTCGGCGAACAGAGTGACCTCGACTGGACTGCTATCATCGAGGGCGTTCACTTGAATGAGGTCGCTTCCGGATATGCCGATCAGACCGTTCGAGGCGCCACCCATTACTGGATGAACAAACCCCACGGCTGGAGGTGTAGTATCCGGAGCTCCGGCCATCATGCCGTCGACCACCATCATCGCGCGTCCGATGTTTAGCCGGCCCCATCCGTATCCTGAGTCCCATCCCTCTGGTCCAAAATCATCCGCGGTAACCTTGAGTATCGTGTCAATCTGAGCAGGAGTGAGACTGGGATTGAGCGAGAACATGAGCCCAATGGCTCCAGCGACCAGTGGAGTCGAGAATGACGTTCCGCTCACGGCTTGGTAGGCACCGCCCGGCGCGGTTGTCAGGATGCTTGATCCTGGCGCCCCTAAGTCAACATATGGACCTTGAGTAGTGAAACTCGCGAGCCCGTCGCTCTGATCAGTCGCGCCGACGACAATGATGTTCGGCATGTCAACAAAGTCGGCGTATGTTCCGGTGTTCCCGGCAGCGACGATCAGTACCCCGCCTTTGGTCCCGATATAAGCTCCTGCATCCTCCATCGTATTGCTGGTTGCCGCCATGTAGCTCACGCTGGCGATTCGCGCGCCGTGATCGGCCGCCCACACCACTCCAGCAGCGAGATCACTGATTAGAGCGCCTCCACTACTGAGCGAACTCACTCGAACCGGCATGATGCGGCAGTTCAAAGCGGGTGATGCGACGCCTATCGCGTTGTTCCCTGTCGCCGCCGCGGTGCCTGCTGTCCACGTTCCGTGGGGTGAAACAGGACTCGTATCGGAATTGTTATCAACTATGTTCCAGCCGGGAACCAGTTTCGACGCGAGATCGGGGTGAGCGCCATCAACACCGGTGTCGCACAACGCTATGATGATCTGATCGCTTCCCGAAGTCATCCCCCAGGCCGTCGGACACGAGATAGCAGGGAGATGCCACTGCGATGCATAGAGCGGATCATCCGGCACCATCGTGTCGGCCGGATAACAGATATAGTCGGATTCAACAAACTCTACATCCGGCTGCTTCCTCAACGCCTGCGCAAAAGCTGTCTCATCGGCGCCTTCGGCCAGCTCCATAACGTGTATACCCAATCCCGGCAACTCGCGGTCGGAGCGCGCGCCCGCGGCCATCATGAGGTTGTTCCGGCGCAGTGAAGAAACGCCGGCGCGATACTTGACCAACAATCGGCCGGGGATGGCTAAGGGTTTCATGCGCGCTGTCTCAGCCATCTCCTGCGCACCGGCCGCGCTTCCGGCGTCGGCGTTAGTAATTCGAGTGAACTGTGATTGTCCGGCTAGCAGTAATGCGGCGAGCGCGACTGTAAGTATTCTCGAGATACGTTTGTTCATCCCATTCTCCCACTTCCGTCAGTCAGAGCGTCCCTTGCTCGGGCACAACCCTGCCCAGTACCTGCGCGACCACGCGCGGCACCGATAGCCTTTGCTTAGGTTTTTGCGGGGACGTAACAAGCAGATGTGCAACCACGAGACCAGCGGCGCGAGTGCCGTCACTCATGAATGGAGGGGCGACAATTATGAAGGCTTCATCACCCGGTCTGGTTACGACAGGCTGTGGACGCCGCCATTCTGATCGAGTTGTTTTTTCGGTTGCGATTCAGCGCCAAATGGCTGCCTGAGGAATAGTAGCCCACATCATGCGGGCGTCATTGTGTAAGCCCGCCCCGGCACTGCAGTTACTTCACTACGCCTCTTCTTACCAAGCAGGCATACTCGTGCCAATTCCAGCTTTGTGAGAGATATGAACCGAGGAAGGCTCCACTACTTCTCAGCCATCCCTTCCCTACCGAGTTGGCGGTCGGTCTTCGGGCGCCGGACTTCCTGTGTCATAACAGGCCGAACCGGGGGTTAACACCTCAGATGCCTCGTTGATTCAGGGGAGAAAAGCGCCGCTTGTTCAATGTTTTAGGTTGACACCCTTTGATGGTGTGGTAGTATCGGCGCAGTTTGAAATGCTTTCAGCGCAAAGGAATTGACGCTCCCATCTTTTCGTAGCAGTGGCGCCGAAAAGGTTCACAAACAAAATTGCTGGAGAAGCACAAGATATCTTGCTGAACCAAAGGTAAGAGACTTGAGCCGCGAGGTGAACGTGAAAGGTGCTGTGACGACCTGACACGGCTGAGCGAGTCAGTGCTTGGGCTGAAGTGCGAGAAGTTGAAATGTCGTTGGAGGCTGTATGAATCGAGTGAGACTCTTATTGGCTCGAAGAATAGTATGTCCGCGAAATGCGAACCCAGGAATAGCGTATGAAGAGAGTGGGAATACTGTTGTCGTAGGGTTCGCGTTTGCGAGCTTTGGCGGAACGAGAAGCCACACACCGCATGCACAAGTGGCAAACAACGCTTCCTGGGCCACATCCACAAACTGGGACTTCAACACGAACTACTCCGGCTACCAATGATGTTTTGCAGTTTAACGCAGGTAACACGGTGATTAGGCGGTCCACACAGCGATTGGCCGTTTCGTAATGTCCAATAGCACGATAATCACTATGCAAGCGGCCGCTGGCATAACTCTCACCATAGGGAATGGGACCGGAACTGATTTGGATGTGCCAGTTGGTTCGACCTCAGCATGGTACCAACGTAAACGTCACACTCGCGAACAGCGCAACAGCTTCTATCGCCGGCGGATAAACAATCGAGAGGCGGATCGTACTGTAACAACACCAACGGCACTCTGTGTGACTACGGTTACGGGCACGCTGACGATGGCGGGACGATAACAAATACTGGCCGCAAGATCCTGTTCCAAAGCGGTTCAACTTACGATCACGCGGTGAACAACGTTCCTGTGCCACGGCAACGTGGGATGCTGCTTCCACCTGCAACGTCACGGTCGCTGTCACTACCCTAACGCCGCGACGGGGAATAAACCAGGCCTTCGGAGAATCTTACAAAGGAATGCGGGAGGTCAAAATAGCATCAGACTTCCAAGACACTGGCACGTGACCATTACCGGAGATCTGACCGTTAACAGCCACCGGTGCAAGACACTTCGATTGAATCAGACCCCGTTGTCGGTACCGTGAATTGCACCAGACAGGAGGAAATTTTCGGAGAGCTGGGACACAGAACTTGGCGTCACCGGCAACTTCTCCCGAGGGGCAGTGGACATTCACCTGGAAAGCGGTAACGGAACCGGCACCATAAACGTTTCAGGGCATTCTCGCAAACGGCCGGTACAACAATTACGAGATGGCAATCAAGTGCGGTAATAGTATTCGCCAACAGTGGAACTCGATCTACACGTCTGGCGGAACGGTATCGAACACCATCGACTTCACGGTGAACAGTGGATCGACACTGCAAATGCCGCGGCGGAACCATCATCTCGGTGGTGGCACCTTCACGTCGTCAGGCGCGACCCTTGGCATTAGATCCACCGTCGGTATTACCGCGGCAGTTGGAACCCTCACCGGTAACATTCAAACTACGGGTGGCCGCAGTTTTAGCACGGGCGCGAACTACATCTACAACGGCGCTGCTTCGCAGAGCGTCGGGACGGGGTTCCCCAACAACCTCACCGGAGTCTTGACAATAGACAATACCGGTAACACGGTGACGCTCGACAGCGCGAGGTCCATCGCCAACGGTGGGACGGTGAGCATAGTCGCGGGTACGTTTGCAGGTGGTACCAATCTCACGATGGCGTCAACCTCCAGTATCACTCGAAGCGGTGGGGCTATGACCGGAACGCCGCAGGGTGCTGGTGTTTACAACGTTACTTATACCGGCAACTCGATGACTACCACGACAGAGCTCACTGGAATCGGTCTGAACAATGTGACGGTTAACCTTACCGGCGGACAAACACTTACACTTGGTGCCTCGGTAATCGCGGCTGGTACGGTAACACTGGCCTCCGGCACCCTTGATGCTTCAGCGAGCAACTTCTCCATAACCGTGGGCGGCAACTGGACCAACAGTGGCGGGGGCTTCACGCCGCAATCGGGAAGTGTCACGTTCAACGGCAGCGGCGGCACAGGCGATCAACGGTAGTGCCACCAGCCAGATTTTAACAATGTGATCATAAACAAGTCGGCTAATACTCTGAGTGTCAGCGGCAGCACTACTGCCTTGACGGTCAACAATCTGACTGAGACTGCAGGCGGGTTTACCCCACCCGCTACACTTAACATCAACGGCAACTTCGTTCACACCGCCGGCACTTTCACCGCCGGGACCAACGTCAACATTAAGGGCAATTGGACCAACAACGGAGCAACATTTACCGCTGGTGCCAACACCGTTACCTTCAACGGCAGCGTAGGTCAAAGCATCCTTGGGTCAGTCGCAACCACTTTCAACAATCTCATCATCAACAACGCCGCCGGCGTCATTAACAATCATACGGGTGCGACGACCGTGAATGGATCCGCGACGCTCACCAGTGGGGCATTTACTCTAACAACCGGACTCACGATGGGCGCGGGCGCAGCCATCATCCGTGACGTTGGGACCCTATCAGCAGCGCCGACGTTTGGCGCCACCGTCGATGTGACCTATTCGGGAACAACCGGGGTAACTTCCGGCCCGGAGATCCCAGCCGCCGTTGGTGTCTTGCGCAATCTTACAATCAACAAAACCGGCGGCGTCACTTTGGGTGCGTCCCTGACGGTCAACGGTGTGCTCGCGCTTAATAGCGGCGACATCAATACGGGCACCAACACACTCAATATGGCGCTCGCTGCAACGTCGTCGGCGACCCCACTTCCCGGGTTTGATGTGATCGGCAATGTGAACCGCACTAACGCCTTTGCGACAGGAACAGCGTATGCTTTCGGCAATCAGTTCAATACGATTAGCTTCACCAACGCAGGAACTAAGCCGACCGCGATGACCGTGAATCTGGTAAAAGCGGTTCCGAGTGATTTCACAAACGCGGTCAAGCGAACTTATACCATCACACCCACCGGCGGGACTGGATTTTCCTCTACTCTGCAGTTGCACTATCTCGACTCCGAATTGAATGGCAATACGGAGACAAGCCCAAGCCTGCAACTCTGGAAAAAGAGTGGCACATGGGGCGCGTTGGGCTCAACCAGCACGGATACAACCAACAACTGGGTGCGACTATCCAGCGTTAGCAGCTTCTCGCCGTGGGTGATTGCGGGACCAGGTTCGCCCACGGACGTTGCGATGGTTGACCTGAAAGCAACTCGCTACGACAACCGCGTGCTGCTCGAATGGCAGACCGGCTACGAAGTCGGCAACATCGGCTTTAACATCTATCGCGAAAACAAGACCGGGATGGAGAAGATTACATCCGAGCCCGTTGCCGGTTCCGCTCTGATTTTTGGACCAAAGGTCGCGCTCCGAGCCGGGTTCGCTTATTCGTGGTGGGACAACAATCCGCAGGATGACCAAAACACCAGATATTGGATCGAAGACCTGGATCTCAGCGGGCGCACCGCCATTCGTGGACCGTTCTTTGTCAGCCCGTCTGACCCCAGCGTCAAGGGTGCTTCCTCAGAAAAGCAACCCTCACCTTCGCTCTCTGCCATCGGAAAAGACGCTGCAGCGTTGGGATCCTCGGCTCCAGTCGAGAGGCTGGCTAAGTCTATTAAACCAACCTCAGCGCTCTTGGCCGTGCAGGCCGAAATCGCCTCACAGCAGGCAATCAAGCTGTCGGTTAAGCAGGAGGGCTCGTATCGAGTGTCTCAGTCCGATCTTGTGAACGCGGGTTTCCCTGCCAACGCCGACCCGTCAAAACTCCAACTCTTTGTTGACGGTCAGGAAGTTCCCATCACAGTGACCGCCGCCAGCGGCGGGAGCATTGGAAAGGGTGGTAAGCCCGCTGTCGCGCCTTGGGACGGAATCGAGTTTTACGGCATCGGGACCGACAGCCCGTTTACCGCTAATCACGTTTACTGGTTGACAGCCGGCAGCCAAAATGGATTGCGAATCCCGCAGATCGGGTCTCAAGCCGGCTCACCCGTCGCGCCCAGTTTCTCCTACGCCGTTGAACGCCGCGACAAACTCGTTTACTTCCCCTCGCTGAAGAACGGCGGGGGTGAGAAATTCTTCGGCCCGCTGGTCTACAACGCAATCGCCGTCGACCAATCGGTTACGCTTCAGCACGTCGCTCCGGGGGCGGGACTTGCTACGCTCGACGTCTCCCTCCAGGGCTTCACCGCTGTCCCACACAACGTCAGGGTGTTCCTCAATGGCACCGAACTGGGCACTCTGCAATTCAACGGCCTGTCGAAAGGCACCGCTCAGTACAGCATCGATCAGAGCTCTCTCGTGGAGGGCAGCAACCAGATTCAATTCATCAGCCCAGCCGGCTTTAGCGACATTAGTATGGTCGAGTTTGTTCGCGTCACTTACCAGCACTCGAACACCGCCGACTCAAACGCGATAAGGTTCCCGATCACCGGCGGGCAGCAAGCAACCATCGACGGATTTACAAGCTCATCCATTAGAGTGGTAGATGCTACAGATCCCAATTCGCCCCAGGAGCTGACCCCGACCATCGCCCAGGACGGCGCGGTCTATTCGGCTACCGTGGGTGTCCAGGCGGCGGGGGCCAGGACCCTGCTGGCGTTCACCGCCGATCAACAGAAGAGCCCGGCTGCGATTACCCTGAATTACCCTTCTGCGTGGCGGACTCCTTCAAACACAGCGGACTATGTTGCGATCACTACAAGCGGCCTTGCCAATAGTCTCCAGCCGCTTATGACTCAGCGCCAGAAACAAAAGCTTAAGACCGCCGTTGTCGACATCCAGGACGTTTATGATGAATTCAGCTTCGGCAACAAGACTCCTCAGGCATTGAAAGACTTCTTCTCATATGCCAACACCAGTTGGAAGAAAGCTCCTCGTTTTGCTCTGCTTGCCGGCGATGCCACCTATGACCCCAAGAACTATTTCGGTCTGGGTGACTTTGATCTCGTTCCAACAAGGCTTGTAGAAACCGCTTTCAACGAAACCGCGTCCGACGATTGGTTTGTCGATATCAATGACGATGGCGTCCCGGACATCGCGATTGGCCGCTTGCCGGTGCGCACCGCCGCCGAGGCTGGATCCTTAGTCGCAAAGATAATCCGCTATGACCAGTATGAAGGATCAAAGCAAGTTGTGTTGGTGGCCGACCACTTCGACAAATACGACTTCGAAGCCGCGGATACTCAGCTGCAGTCTCTGATACCGGCCGATCTCACGATAACCGACATACGTCGCAGTCAGGTGGGCGATTCAAACGCGCGGAGCCAGCTTTTGGCCGCGATCAACAACGGGCCCAAGTTTGTGAACTTCTATGGACACGGCTCGACCAGGTTGTGGACGGACGGCTCGATACTCACGGCGGCTGATGCGGCCAGCCTTGGGAATACTGAGAGACTGACACTGTTTAACGCGATGACCTGTCTCAACGGGTTCTTCCACGATCCTACGATCGAGAGTCTGGGTGAGGCCCTATTGAAGGCGAATGGTGGGGCGATAGCAGTGTGGGCCTCGACCGGCATGACCGACCCAGCGGCGCAGGTGTTGATGAACCAGCAGGCCATGCAATTGCTGTTGAGCGGATCAGGACTGACCATCGGCGAGGTGACGGCGCAAGCAAAAGCAGCCACCGGCAACGCCGACGTTCGTAGCACCTGGGTGCTGCTCGGCGACCCTGCTACCAAGATTAAGTAGGAAGCAGCGAGCGCAATTACGATTCGCTGAGAGTTGAACGATAAGGGCGGGATCTTCCCGGCCCTTATCGTTTTGGCCTTCGCAGCGCTTTTGGCGGAACACCCAACACTCTACCAAGCACGTTAGTCCGGAAAAGCTCGCAGACAGGTTACAGGTGAACCGCTCGCATGGCCTGCCTGGACTGCCGCTCACTGGGTCGCCGATCACTTGTCCTCCCGTCCTTTATCTCAGCAGGTCCGCGGCGTCCCGGACCATTGCCGTCGCGATTCGGGCAATTTGACCGAAGGCGTTTAGCAGATTTGACGCATTCCTCCTCACAGCCATGCAAAGGGTCCTGAGGGATGTACCTGCCGCAACACGATTTACGCCTGTCAAGCACCTGCGGAACGCATCTCGCCTGTTAAGTTGGTGTGTGGAAGTTCTTATATGAATAGCCAGCAAAGGCGTCCCGGTTTGCGAATAGCCGGTACGCAGTAGCAATGTGCAATGTTACGTTATTTGGAGCGGATTTGAGTTTTTCTGTGGAGCGCCCGCACGGACAGGAAACCCCGACCGATCGAAATACTCAAACGACTAGTAGGAAAACGAAATGATAAAAAATACAGGTGTGCTCCGGATGCGTCATCGCTCGCACGCCAGCCTTTTGTTCGCACTGCTCATCGGTGGAATTCTGCTAATCGCTGTTTCGCCGGCAAGTGCACAGGTTTGCGCGACGCCCGGCAAGGACGGCTCACCCGCATCACCGATTACCGGAGTGGTTAACACATATTACCCCGGCGCGGCAAGTGCAGCAATAAATGCAACATCAATTACTTTAGGAGCGGCCACAGGTGCGTCTACGGCTATCACATCAGGCGACCTTCTAATCGTCATCCAGATGCAGGACGCCTCGATCGACAGCACGAATGGCAACACATACGGAGACGGGGTTAGCGGCGCTCCGGGTAGCGGGTATACCGCGGCGAACGGGGTTGGCCGCTACGAGTTCGTCAAGGCTACAAACGCAGTTCCGGTTTCCGGCGGAACATTGACTCTGCAAGGGGGCGGAGGCAGCGGGTTAATCAATGCATACACAAACGCGCAATGCTACGGGTACACAGGGACAGCGGAGGTTTCAAGTAGTTCGGGTGCCACAGTACCTCTCGGTCACCCTTAGCTCCGGCTTAACCGCACGGGCATGGAATGGCTCGACTGGCGGGATACTCTCTATCGATGTCGCGGTCACGTTGTCTCTCAACTTTAGCACTGTCAGCGTTGCCGGATTGGGGTTCCGTGGGGGCGCAGGATTGCGGCTTCAAGGGTCGGGCGGTGGTAACAATACTGACTATCGGACCACCGCGCCTACTTCGGCCGCTACGCTGACCGGGTTTCATGGGTCGAAGGCTGAGGGCATCGCGGGCACGCCGCGTTACTTGTGGAATTCGGCAACAAGCGCCGTTGTTGATACCGGCGTTGAAGGCTATCCATAACGGCAGCATGGCGAGAGGCGCACCAGGCAATGCCGGTGGCGGTGGCACCGATGGTAACCCGACCGCCAATGATCGAGAACTCAGGCGGCGGGGGTGGCGGCAACGGCGGAGCCGGCGGAGTCGGGGGCAATACCTGGAACTCGAACCTGGCAGCTCGCGGCGGATTCGGCGGTGCTCTTTTCGTGCAGACGGGGGGCCGGGACGTGTCGTGATGGGTGGAGGCGGCGGGGCGGGCACACGCAATAACAGTGACCTTCTCGTCGCAGCAAGCAGTGGCGCAGCCGGGGGCGGCATAGTGATAATTCGTGCCGGTGCAATAACAGGTTTCGGTGCGATCAACGCCAGCGGAGCGGCCGCATACAACGATACTCTCAATGACGGCGGCGGCGGCGGCGGCGCGGGCGGTAGCGTTATTGTCCTGGCGCTGACCGGTAATCTATCAGGGCTCACCGTTACTGCAAGTGGCGGACGCGGCGGAGACGCCTGGCGCACTCAGGCACCCGGCGGAATCTCCCGGCGAACGGCACGGACCCGGCGGCGGCGGCGGTGGTGGTGTCATCTTCCTTTCACACGCGGTGGCGAGTTCCAATGTTACTGGCGGAAGCAACGGAATAACTACCACAGCCAATGACCCTTTCAGCGCAACCGCGGGAGCCGTTGGCGCGTCATTAGCCACCCTAACTCCGGCGCAAATCCCAGGAGTCCATGCCGGCGCCCAGTGCCCGATTTCCCCGACCGAGCTGTGGACTTCGTCTCATGCAACGCGACGCGGTACCGCGAACCCGGGTGCTCTTGGAGTGGCAGACCGGCTATGAAGTCGGCAACATCGGCTTTAACATATATCGCGAAAACAAGACCGGGATGGAGAAGATTACATCCGAGCCGGTTGCCGGTTCCGCACTAATTTTCGGACCAGAGGTCTCACTGCGTGCCGGGTTCGCTTACTCTTGGTGGGACAACAACCCAGCAGGATGATCAAAACGCGAAATACTGGATCGAAGACCTCGATCTCAGCGGGCGCACCGCCATTCGCGGACCGTTCTTTGTCAGCCCGTCTGACCCCAACGTCAAGGGTTCTTTCTCAGAAAAGCAACCCTCGCCTTCGCTCTCTGCCATCGGAAAAGACGCTACATCGTTGGGTTTCTCGGCTCCAGTCGAGAGGCTGGCTAAGTCTGTCAAACCAACCTCTTCGCTTTTGGCCGTTCAGGCCGAAATCGCCTCACTGCAATCAATCAAACTTTCGGTCAAACAGGAGGGCTGGTATCGAGTCTCTCAGTCCGATCTTGTAACCGCGGGTTTCCCTGCCAAAGCCGATGCGTCAAAGCTCCAACTGTTTGTTGACGGTCAGGAAGTCCCCATCACAATGACCACCGGCAGTAGCGGGACCATTGGAAAGGGTGGGAGCATCGGAAAGGGTGGTAAACCAAATATTGCGGAGTGGGATGGGATTGAGTTTTACGGCATCGGGACCGACAGCCAGTTTACCGCTAATCACGTTTACTGGTTGACGGTCGGGAAGCAGAATGGATTGCGAATCCAACAGGTTGTGCCTCAATCCGGCTTCACTGGCGAGCCCAGTTTCTCCTTCGCCGTTGAACGCCGCGACAAACTCGTTTACTTCCCCTCGTTGAAGAACGACGGGGGTGAGAAATTCTTCGGGCCGCTGGTCTATAACGCTCTCGCCGTCGACCAATCCGTCACGCTTCAGCACGTCGCCCCAGGGGCGGGGCTTGCTACGCTCGACGTCTCCCTCCAGGGCTTCACCGCTGTCCCTCACAGCGTCAGGGTGTTCCTAAACGGCACCGAACTGGGCACTCTGCAATTCGACGGCCTGTCGAAAGGTACCGCTCAGTACAGCATCGATCAGAGTTCTCTCGTGGAGGGCAGCAACCAGATTCAATTCATCAGCCCAGCCGGCTTTAGCGACATTAGTATGGTCGAGTTTGTTCGCGTCACTTACCAGCACTCGTACACCGCCGACTCAAACGCGATTCGATTCCCGATCACCGGCGGGCAGCAAGCGACCATCGACGGATTTACAAGCTCATCCATTCGAGTGGTGGATGCTACTGACCCCAATTCGCCCCAGGAGCTGACCCCGACCGTCGTCCAGGACGGCGCGGTCTATTCGGCTACCGTGGGTGTGCAGGCGGCGGGGGCCAGGACCCTGCTGGCGTTCACGGCCGATCAGCAGAAGAGCCCGGCTGCGATTACCCTGAATTACCCTTCTGCGTGGCGGACTCCTTCAAACGCAGCGGACTATGTTGCGATCACTACAAGCGGCCTTGCAAATAGTCTCCAGCCGCTTATGACCCAGCGGCAGAAACAAAAGCTTAAGACCGCCGTTGTCGACATCCAAGACGTTTACGATGAATTCAGCTTCGGCAACAAGACTCCTCAGGCATTGAAAGACTTCTTCTCATATGCCAACACCAGTTGGAAGAAAGCACCTCGTTTTGCTTTGCTTGCGGGCGATGCGACCTATGACCCAAAGAACTATTTCGGCCTGGGAGACTTTGATCTCGTTCCGACCAAGCTTGTAGAAACCGCCTTTAACGAAACCGCGTCCGACGATTGGTTTGTCGATGTCAATAACGATGGCGTCCCAGACATCGCGATTGGTCGCTTGCCGGTGCGCACGGCTGCCGAGGCTGGATCCCTAGTCGCAAAGATAATCCGCTATGACCAGTATGAAGGATCAAAGCAAGTTGTGTTGGTGGCCGACCATTTCGACAAATACGACTTCGAGGCCGCGGATACTCAGCTAAAGTCTCTGATACCGGCCGATCTCACGGTAACAGACATCCGTCGCGGTCAAGTGGGCGATTCAAACGCGCGGAGCCAACTGTTAGCCGCCATCAACAACGGGCCCAAGTTTGTGAACTTCTATGGACACGGCTCGACCAGGTTGTGGACGGACGGCTCGATACTCACGGCGGCTGATGCGGCAAGCCTTGGGAATACTGAGAGACTGACATTGTTTAACGCGATGACCTGTCTGAACGGGTTCTTCCACGATCCTACGATCGAGAGTCTGGGTGAGGCCCTATTGAAGGCGAATGGCGGGGCGATAGCCGTGTGGGCCTCGACCGGCATGACCGACGCAGGGGCGCAGGTGTTGATGAACCAGCAGGCCATGCAATTGCTGTTGAGCGGATCAGGACTGACCATCGGCGAGGTGACGGCGCAAGCAAAAGCAGCCACCGCCAACTCGGACGTCCGTAGCACTTGGGTGCTTCTCGGGGACCCCGCTACAAAGATAAAGTGATCAATAAGAATCCCGAACAATATTTATCTATTGAGCTCAAGGGCCGGGACTCTCCTGGCCCTGTCTTTTTGCGATTCGGCTCAATTGGATCGGCGCCACCTGTTCGGCAGGCGACAGCATTCGCATGCTATGGAGGCGCTTCGCCTTACCCGAACGCTCTCGCCCGATCGCATTGAATGACGAGACAATATTCCGGACTCGAGTCTGGAACGATTCACTTTTCTGCTACTGATACCTCCAAGCAAGAGCACCGACGCCGACGTGAAACCGGCTTCAATGACAAGATCGGTTGAGCAGTCCTGGAAAAACGCGGCCCGAGCCCGCGAGCGCGTCGGCAGGGACGGACCCTACCACCCTATGAAATCGACATTACTCAGGAGTCCAAAGTCACGGGATTTGGGTGGACTGCGCGCAATAAGTAATGTAGATTGTCTCAGGAACTTGTGAGAATCTCGTGGTAGCGTCCTTGAAGAGTAAGAGATCCTACTTACGGCTGAACTCGGATGAGCGCAAGCATGTTCGCGCCCAATTATTCTTGGCATCCTGCAAGGAGAGTTTATGAAAAGTGCGGGCGTGGTTTCCCTGCTGGAAATGAACGTGTTCTCGAATAGGCGGTTCGGATCAGGTCTGAAGTTAAGGGACTACCTGGCAACCAAACTCGCGACGCTTAGCGCCATTGTGAACCGTCTAATTGTTGCGGTATTTCCGCCGTTGCGTGCCACGATCAAAGCCAATACCCGATCTTACGCCGAAAGGCGACCCATAGCCCTCGCAGCGACGATTCGGCTCTGCATCGTTTTTAGTGCGGTCGTGGTCGGCATGATGTTTGGATCCCCAATCAACACACAGGCCCAGTGCACCTCTGTGGCCAGCGGCAACTGGAGCGCTCCTGCGACATGGACGTCCTGTGGGGGCGGGACGCCGGGCGCAAGTAACAATGTGACGATTGCGCTCGCAGATACCGTGACATTGGACACAAACACAAGCAATCTCGCGAGCCTCAGCGTGACCGGAACCCTGACCGTGGGAAACGACGCAACAGCTAGAACGATAACTGTTACTGGCGACGTCTCCATTGCTTCGGGAGGAACAATTGCTCCTGGAACCGACGCCAATCATACAATGAGCATCGGCGGCAGCCTTACTAACGCTGGTACGTTTGACGGCGCCCCAACTGGGGCTCGCACCATAGACGTGACCTTCAACGGAAGCGCCAATCAGAGTGTCAGTGGCGCCGGCGCTACGACACGATTCAATACGATTACCCTCAATAACTCCGGAGCGGCAAGCAACAATATCCTCGAAATATCTTCAACCAATTTCGCAGCGGCGTCAGGTTTTCTAACCCTGACGCAAGGCATCCTCAAAGTCTCCGGCAGTTTCAGTCTTACTAACACGTTTTTCCTGGCGCCTGCTTATTCAATCAACGCAAGTTCAGGGATCTGGCTCAACAATCCAAGTGTTGCCGTCAGCGGCCAGAACGGAGATCCAATTCTTAGTGGGTTGCTCCGTGTGACTCAGGGAACTTACAACGTCGGAACTGTGGCCGATAACGACCTCACCTATGCGACGGGTTCTACGATAGATATTCAAGGCGGCGCTCTAAACGTCACCGGCGCGCTCCAGGGAACTACCGTCGTAGTCGGCGCCGGCGGGACGACCAATACAATAACTTACAGTCAGAGCGGTGGAACCGTCACAGTTGCAACGGTGAACGTAACATTACTTGCCAAGTCTGCCGGCTCTTTCGATGTAAAGGCCGCAGGCTCGTCGTTCACGATGAGCGCCGGGTCGATTGTTATGCAGAATCCCTCCAGTGTAGCGGCCGACTGCATTATTGGCGCAGGGCTTGGCAGCGTAACCGGAGGCACGGTACAGTTTGGAAATTCGAGTACAACCATTGCCAAGTCCTTTAACTATAGCGATCTCAACCCCCGTATTCAACGTGACCGTCAAGGGCGGCACCCCCTCATTATCTTCACTCCTTCTGGGTACTCCAATAACCATCAAGGGTGCGTTAGTGATCGAGTCGGGAGCCGTCTTCGCCGCGCAAAGTGAGGACGTTACCGTGGCCGGAGACTGGACCAACAGCGGTACCTTTACACCGGGGACGCCGCAGACAACAACGTTCAATGGCACCGGTGCGCAAATCATCAGTGGTTCGACAGCGACCGGGTTCAGTTCTTTGACCATAAACAACAGCGCGGGGGTCAGCTTAAGTGGTGTAGATGCGGCCGTCAGCGGACTGCTTACGCTCACCAACGGCGACCTCAATACGGGCGCGAACACTCTCACTCAAACAATCACATCAACTTCCTCGGGACCCGGCGGCAATGCTGGAGGTGATGTCGTAGGTAACGTCTCAAGAGCACATATCTTTGCGCCCTTGACAGGGTACTCTTTCGGGAATCAGTTTAACACAATCAATTTCGCCGTGGGCGGGACTCCGCCCACCGCCATTACTCTGAATCTGGTCAAGTCGGTGCCTAATGATTTTACGAACGCTGTGGCCCGAACCTATACCATTACGCCCACCGGTGGGAGCGGATTCTCATCAACCCTGCGGCTGCACTATCTGGACTCGGAATTGAACGGCAATACGGAGAGGCCCAAGCCTGCAACTCTGGGAAAACTCTGGCGGGTGGGTCGTGCAAGGCGCTACCGGTACGAATACAACGGACAATTGGGTGGAACTATCGGCCGTTGGGAGTTTCTCTCCGTGGGTGATTTCAGGGCCGAATGCGCCAACAGATCTTGCGATGGTCGATCTCAAGGCTACTCGCTACGACAATCGCGTGCTGCTCGAATGGCAGACCGGCTACGAAGTCGGCAATATCGGCTTTAACATCTATCGCGAGGAAAAAGCCGGCCTCGTCAAAGTTACTCCCGAGCCAGTCGCCGGATCCGCTCTGATCTTTGGACCAAAGGTCGCACTCCGCGCCGGGTTCGCCTATTCCTGGTGGGATAACAACCCTCAAGACTGGCGAGAACTCCAAATACTGGATCGAAGACCTGGATCTCAGCGGACGCACCGCGATGCGAGGGCCGTTCTTTGTCGACGGATCGGCGCAGGGTGACAAGAAGCCTTCCTCAAACAAGACAATCATCGCCTCCGCTGTCTGCCATCGGAAAAGACGCTACGGCGTTGGGCTTCTCCGCTCCTGTAGAACGGCTGGGCTAAGACTGTCAAACCAACCTCTGCCGGTTTGGCCATACAGGCGGCAATCGCGTCGCAGCAAACAGTCAAACTGTCGGTGAAACAGGAGGGCTGGTATCGAGTCTCTCAGTCAGATCTTGCTTACCGCCGGTTTTCCCGCCAATGCCGATCCGTCAAAGCTCCAACTGTTTGTCGACGGTCACGAAGTCCCAATCAAAGTCACCAGCACTGCTAGCGGCAAGATGGGCAAACCCACCGATCAATGCCTGGGATGGAGTAGAGTTTTATGGCATCGGTGCCGACAGCCCGTTTACCGCTAATCACATCTACTGGTTGACGTCGGGAAGCAGAATGGATTGCGAATTCAGCAGATTGGGATTCAGGCCGGCTCTCCTGTCGCGCCCAGTTTCTCATACGCGGTTGAACGCCGCGACAAACTCGTTTACTTCCCCTCGTTGAAGAACGGCGGGGGTGAGAAATTCTTCGGGCCGCTGGTCTACAATGCCCTTGCCGTGGACCAATCGGTCACGCTTCAACACGTCGCCCCGGGGGCCGCGCTTGCTACCCTCGATGTCTCCCTGCAGGGCTTCACCGCGGTGCCGCATAACGTGAGAGTGTTCCTGAACGGCACCGAACTGGGCAACATTCAATTCAACGGTCTGTCAAAAGGGACCGCTCAGTACAGCGTTGCTCAAAGCGCCCTTCTCGAAGGCACCAATCAGATTCAATTTGTGGGTCCCGCCGGCTTTAGCGACATTACAATGGTCGAGTATGTTCGCGTCACCTATCAGCACTCGAACATCGCCGACTCAAACGCGATACGGTTCCCGATTGCCGGCGGCCAACAGACTACCATAGACGGGTTTACCAGCGCGGCGATCCGAGTAGTGGACGCTACGGATCCCAATTCGCCTCAGGAGCTGACCCCGACCATCGTCCAAAGCGGCGCGGTGTACTCGGCGACGGTCGGCGTGCAGGCGGCGGGAGCGAGAACCCTGTTAGTGTTCGCCGCAGATCAGCAGAAGAGTCCGGCTTCCTTGACCCTGGATAAGCCATCGACGTGGCGGACTCCAGCCAACGCAGCGGACTACGTTGCGATCACGACAGACGGTCTTGCCAACAGTCTCCAGCCGCTTATGACTCAGCGGCAAAGACAGAAACTGAAGACGGCAGTTGTCGACATCCAGGACGTTTATGATGAGTTCAGCTTCGGAAACAAGACGCCTCAGGCATTGAAAGACTTCTTCTCATATGCCAAAGCCAGTTGGAAGAAAGCACCTCGTTTCGCCCTACTTGCGGGCGATGCGACCTATGACCCAAAGGACTATTTCAGTCTGGGAGATTTTGATCTGGTTCCCACCAGGCTCGTGGAGACTGCTTTCAATGAAACCGCATCTGACGATTGGTTTGTCGACGTCAATAACGATGGCGTCCCGGACATGGCGATCGGCCGCTTGCCGGTGCGCACGGCTGCGGAGATCAAGCCACTCGTCGTAAAGATCATAGGCTATGACCAGTATGAAGGGTCGAAGCGAGTGGTGCTGTTGGCTGATCACAACGACATATCGAACTTCGAGGCGGGGAGTACTCAACTACGATCGCTGTTACCGGCTGATCTCTCGGTGACCGACATACGTCGTGGTCAGGTGGGTGATTCAAACGCGCGGAGCCAGTTACTGGATGGAATCAACAACGGGCCGAAGTTCGTGAACTTCTACGGACACGGTTCGACCAGGTTGTGGACGGACGGTTCGATACTCACGGCGGCTGATGCCGCGGGTCTGAGTAATACTGAAAGGCTCGCACTGTTTGACGCGATGACCTGTCTGAACGGGTTCTTCCACGATCCTACGATCGAGAGTCTGGGCGAGGCTCTATTGAAGGCACAGGGCGGCGCTATAGCCGTCTGGGCATCGACCGGCATGACCGACCCAGCGGCACAAGTGTTGATGAACCAACAAGCAATACAATTGCTGTTGAACGGATCCGGACTGACGATCGGCGAGGTAACCGCGCAGGCTAAAGCAGCAGCCGGCAACTCGGACGTTCGGCGCACGTGGGTGCTGCTTGGGGATCCGGCAACCAAGATAAAGTAGGCCAGGCGATTTGCGTGCAGCTGACGACAATGAAGTTTGAGCCGTAGACCTTCGACCGTCTCGGCCCTCTGCGTTTTGCGATTCGCAGTTCATTGGATTGGACCGCTAATACTCCGTACTCATCAGACACTCCTGAACAACGGCCGCTTTTTCCTATTTGGACTAACGTCGTTTCTTCCTGATTCAAACACTGGCTCACTTCTTTTGATCTTGCTTGTGACAAGATTCCCGCGTGTCAAGATTTCAGCGTTGCACAGATTTGCCATTTGTTGTAAGGTTTCACTTCGGTGTTTGTTCAAGCAGGCCTCTCTTGAACACAACGTAGAAAAGAACACCGACTCGCAGGAAGAAACCACATCCTCACAGAGATCCGGTATCAACCCTCTGAAAAGCGGGAAGTTTTGCCATGAGGAAAACGGAATGATAGGAAGTACAGCTGCGGCCAGAGCGCCTCATCGTTCATACACTACGTGTTTATTCATGCTGGTCATCGGCGGATTTCTGCTAATCACTGCCTCGCCGGCAAAAGCACAAATCTGCGCGACGCCCGGTAAGGATGGTTCTCCCGCATCACCCATTACCGGAGTGGTTAACACATACTACCCGGGTGCGGCGACCGTCGCGGCGAACGCGACATCGATCACACTCGGTGCGGCTACGGGGGCTTCCACGGCCATCACGTCAGGTGATCTGCTAATCGTCATTCAGATGCAGGACGCCTCGATCAATAGCTCAATTGGCGACTCTTACGGAGACGGGGTCGGTGGTGGCCCAGGTAGCGGATATACCGCAGCCAACGGGGTCGGCCGCTACGAGTTTGTAAAAGCGACTAACGCTGTTCCTGTTTCGGGCGGAACTCTAAACTTGCTGGGGGCTGGAGGTGGTGGCGGGCTACTCAATGCATACACAAACAGCGCTGCGACGGGTACGCAGGGTCAGCGGAGGTTTCAAGTAGTTCGAGTACCGCAGTACCTCTCCGTCACTCTAAGCTCCGGTCTGACCGCACTGGCCTGGAATGGCTCGACTGGCGGAATACTCTCTCTCGATGTCGCGCTCACAGTGTCCCTCAACTTTAGCACCGTCAGCGTTGCTGGACGTGGGTTCCGAGGTGGAGCGGGGTTGAGGCTTCAAGGGTCGAGCGGTGGTGCCAATACTGACTATCGCAGCACGGCACCTACTTCGGCGGCTACGCTGACCGGGTTTCATGGCTCGAAGGCCGAGGGCATCGCTGGCACTCCGCGTTACCTGTGGAATTCGGCAACAAGCGCGATTGTTGATACCGGCGTTGAAGGCTATCCAAACGGCAGCATGGCGAGAGGCGCACCCGGCAATGCCGGGGGCGGTAGGTACCGATGGTAGGCCGTCTGCCAATGATCAGAACTCCGGCGGTGGGGGTGGAGGTAACGGTGGAGCCGGCGGAGTCGGAGGCAATACCTGGAGTTCAAACCTCGCGGGGGGCGGATTCGGTGGTGTCCGTTTCGCGGAACAGTTAGCGGGCCGTGTCGTGATGGGGGGAGGCGGCGGGGGGGGCACACGCAACGACAGTGACCTTCTCGTCGCAGCGAGCAGTGGTGCGGCTGGGGGCGGGATTGTGATAATTCGCGCCGGAGCGGTAACAGGTACCGGGGCCATCAACGCCAGCGGGGCGGCCGCATACAACGATACTCTCAATGACGGTGGGGGCGGCGGCGGCGCGGGCGGCAGCGTTATTGTCCTGGCGCTGAGCGGTAATCTATCTGGCCTCACCGTTACTGCTAGTGGCGGACGCGGCGGAGACGCCTGGCGCATTCAGGCACCCGGCGGAAGTCCACCCGGCGAACGGCACGGTCCCGGCGGCGGCGGCGGCGGCGGAGTGATCTTCCTTTCACACGCGGTGGCGAGTTCCAATGTCACGGGCGGAAACAACGGAATAACGACGACAGCCAATAGCGCCTACGGCGCGACCGCGGGAGCCGTTGGCGCGTCATCAGCCACCCTAACTCCAGCGCAAATCCCAGGAGTCCAGCCTGGCGCACTGTGCCCGATTTCCCCCACCGAAGTGGGCCTCATCTCATGCAACGCAACCAGGCACGGAACCCGGGTGCTTTTGGAGTGGCAGACCGGTTATGAGTCGCGAAACATCGGATTCAACGTACATCGAGAAACAAAAGCAGGTCTGGTCAAGATTACGCCCGAGCCCGTTGCCGGTTCCGCTTTGATTTTCGGACCAAAGGTCGGCGCTCCGTGCCGGGTTCGCTTATTCCTGGTGGGATAACAATCCCCCGGATGACGAGAACACCAGGTACTGGATCGAGGACCTGGACCTCAGTGGCCACACCTCAATGCGCGGCCCCTTCTTTGTCAGCTCGTCTGACCCCGGCGTCAAGAGTCCTTCCTCAGACAAACAGCCATCGCCTTCGCTCTCTGCCATCGGAAAAGACGCTACAGCGTTGGGTCTCTCCGCCCCGGTCCAGAGGTTCGCGAAGACTGTCAAACCAACCTCTGCCCTTTTGGCCGTCCAGGCGGCGATAGCAAATCAGCAAGCGGTCAAGCTCTCGGTAAGCCAAGAAGGCTGGTATCGAGTGTCTCAGTCCGATCTTTTGACTGCAGGTTTCCCTGCCAACGCCGATCCGTCAAAGCTCCAGCTTGTCGTTGACGGTCAGGAAGTACCCATTACAGTGACCACCGCCAGCGGCGGGACCGTTGGCAAGGGTGGGAGCATAGGAAAGGGCGGCAAACCAACGGTTGCGGAATGGGACGGAATCGAGTTTTACGGCATAGGGACCGACAGCCCGTTTACCGCTAATCACGTTTACTGGTTGACGGTGGGCGACCAGAATGGATTGCGAATCCAGCAAGTCGGGCCTCAAGCGGGCTCACCCGTTGCGCCCAGCTTCTCGTATACCGTTGAACGCCGCGACAAACTCGTTTACTTCCCCTCGTTGAAGAACGACGGGGGTGAGAAATTCTTCGGGCCGCTGGTCTATAACGCTGTGGCCGTCGACCAATCGGTCACGCTTCAACACGTCGCCCCGGGGGCGGGACTTGCTACGCTCGACGTCTCCCTCCAGGGCTTCACCGCTGTCCCTCACAGCGTCAGGGTGTTCCTCAACGGCACCGAACTGGGCACTCTACAATTCAACGGCCTGTCGAAAGGCACCGCGCAGTACAGCATCGATCAGAGCTTTTCTCTGTGGAGGGCAGCAACCAGATTCAATTCATCAGCCCAGCCGGCTTTAGCGACATTAGTATGGTCGAGTATGTTCGCGTCACTTATCAGCACTCGAACACCGGCGACTCAAACGCGATAAGATTCCCGATCACCGGAGGCCAGCAAGCGACAATAGACGGGTTTACAATCTCGTCCATTCGAGTGGTGGATGCTACTGATCCGAATACGCCTCAGGAACTGACACCGACCATCGTCCAGGACGGCGCCGGGTATTCGGTTACCGTCGGTACATCGGGAGCTGGGGCTAGAACGCTGATGGCATTCGCTTCCGACCAATTGAAGTCTCCAGCCGCGCTGATTCCGAATCAGCCTTCGCGATGGAGAAGTTCGGGAAACGCCGCGGACTACATCGCAGTCACTCGCACAGAGTTGATAAGCAGCATCCAGCCCCTCATTGAGCAGCGCAGGAGACAGGGGCTAAAAACTGCGATCGTTGATGTCGAGGATCTGTACGACGAGTTCAGCTTCGGGAACAAGACGCCGCAGGCATTGAAGGACTTCTTCTCGTACTCCAAGACCAGTTGGAAGACCGCGCCTCGATTCGCGCTGCTTGCCGGCGATGCCACCTATGATCCGAAGAACTACTTCGGTCTGGGAGATTTTGATCTCGTTCCGACCAGGCTTGTGGAAACTGGGTTCAACGAAACGGCAACTGATGATTGGTTTGTCGATGTAGATGGCGATGACGTCCCGGACATCGCGATTGGCCGGTTGCCGGTGCGCACGCCCGCCGAGGCAGGAGCGCTCGCCGCAAAGATAATCCGCTATGACCAATATGAAGGGTCTGACCGAGTGTTACTGGTGGCCGACCACAACGACGGATACGATTTCGAGGCAGGCAATACTCAGCTACTGACTCTGATACCTGCAAATTTCAGGATAACTGACATACGTCGCGGACAAGTGGGCGATTCAAACGCTCGAAGCCAGTTGCTGGATGCGATCAACAACGGGCCCAAGTTTGTGAATTTTTACGGGCACGGTTCGACCAGACTGTGGACGGACGGGTCGATACTCAGCGCGGCGGACGCGGCCGGTTTGGGTAATGTTGAGCGGCTGGCGCTGTTTGATTCGATGACTTGTTTGAACGGATTCTTCCACGACCCGACGATAGAGAGTCTAGGCGAGTCTCTATTGAAGGCTGAGGGCGGAGCGATCGCAGTATGGGCATCAACCGGGATCACAACCCCGGGCGCCCAGGAGTCGATGAATCAAGAGGCAATCCGACAGCTATTCAGCGATACCGGATTGACGATAGGCGAGGTGACTGCGCGTGCCAAAGCGGCCACTGGCGACCCGGACGTTCGTCGCACGTGGGTGCTGCTTGGCGACCCGGCTACAAAGATAAAGTAAGAGGTCGGGAAAGGAAGCAACCACTCCGGGAGGCACTGGCGGGGTTGTGGAGATTGGCCCTTCCTACAAGATAATTGTTGACAATTATCGGCAGGGACTATACAAACTATATAAAACATTGGGCTTGTGCCGCGAGAAAAGGGAGAAACAAATGACTGAACGACTTGAGCAGCAGCTACCTTTGGCCAGGCGAAATCAGTTGCTGATTGAAGAGCTCACTGATGAGGTCCTGGTCTATGACCTTGATCGACAAAAGGCGCATTGTCTCAATCGAACCGCGGCTCTGATATGGAATCATTGCGACGGCCAGACGAGCATCGAAGAGCTGGTCAACATTCTTGAACGGCATTCGGAGACCAGCATAAGCCAGGACGTCGTGTGGTTTGGATTGGATCAACTTCAGAAGGCGCGCCTGATTGAACGAGCTGTTGCAAGGCCGGCGGACAAAGCCAGATTGTCTCGACGCGAACTGGTCAAGCAGATAGGCTTGGCAGTTTCAATACCTCTGGTAGTTTCCATTTTGGCGCCGACTGCTTCAGCGGGTATTAGTTGCCTATCAGCGTGCTTGCGTAACAGACGCGAATTGCACATCTCCCTGCACGTGCAATCTAGGAACGAATTTTTGCACTGGGACTTGATCACTGGCCTTGGCGTTACTTAATACGTCATGCCGAACTTGCGATTCTATCCGAACGAGGTAGCGTTTCAGGCTTGCCCATAACCTTCCCTATGGCAGTTCGATGCCAGAGTAGTGTCCTCTCAAGACTGCTCGCCGGCTCTTGGCGTAGCGAGTCGAGGGAATTTCTTAACACCGGCGAAGAACTCAAGGGCGTAGCGACCCTGGCGCTCGGGTCGGGAGCTGGAGCACTGAGTTGGTGTAGGCTCCGGAGTTCGAAACTGAGCAACTCTCCCATAGCTTTTCAGTTTCTTCAAGCATATCGAAAACACACCATTGAGGCAGCTCGTCACGAGCGGGACATAAGAGCTAATCCTCTCTTTGCTGCGGTCGACCAGTATCGAGCCAGTACTCATAAAGGGATGGTCAGTTGCCCGGCTGTATCCCGAAAAAGGTATGCGTCCCTATGACGATACTGATCTAGTCGTTCGACATAGTCAGTATACCAGTGCATTGGCAGTCACTCACGAACAAAAGGTCACCGAGTTCTCCGTCGATTTGCACAAAGGACCCGAGGCGTTCGGTTATCGCCGAGAAGATGAGTTTTTCGCACACTCGCAGCTGGTTAAGCTTGGCGAGGTTGACGTGCGGGTCCCCTCTCCCGAAGACAGCCTTCGGATCTCGTGCCTTCACTTCCTGCATCATGGAGCGTTTCGCCCGCTGTGGCTTTGCGACGTAGCATTGGCGGTGGAATCGAAAGACTCAGATTTTGATTGGGATCGTTGTCTCAGTACCAACAAAAGGGTCTCAGATTGGATCGCATGCACAATCGGGTTAGCGCATCAGCTACTCGGGGCCCGAATTGATCACATACCGGTGAAACGCCGAGCTCAAAACCTACCCGGCTGGCTGATTCCAACCGTACTCAAACAATGGGAGAAACCTTTCGCAAGGGATCACGGTGTCGCGAGACATCGGGCCCCAATGGCAAGCTACCTCAAAAACCCGTCGGGTCTTTTGCGCGACCTACGAACCCGTTGGCCGAACCCGATCGAGGCGACCGTGCACCTGAAGGGTCCCTTCAACGAGGTGCCGAGATGGCCTTTTCAAGTCGGTGAGTGTATCGCGCGATCCGCCGCCTTCGTGTCGCGTTTACCGCGAGCGCTACGACACGGAGGATAGCAGAAACTGAGAAGACGACCTCACAACCGAATCACTGTGGCGTCCCGACAGAGGCCGGGTCGATCACAATTGCCGGTCCCAGTCGAGAGCTCTTTCGGATTTCTGGAAGCGGACGTGATGTTTCGCCTCCCTGGCGGCTCCCTTCTAATTCGCCTTCTTCGTCAGCAAGTCCACCACTGCCTTCTTCTTCTGAGCCCGTGCAAAATCGAGCGCCGTGTATCCCCCGTCGTCTTTGTCATCGACTTTAGCGCCTTTCGCGAGCAGAGCCTCCACGACCTTGGGATTGCCAAAATAAGCCGCAAGTATCAATGCCGTTCGTCCCTTGTTGTTTCTCGCGTTCACATCCGCGCCGGCCTCCAGTAGGGTCTGCGCGACTTCGAGGCGACCATTCATCGCCGCTTCCATCAGCGCCGTGCGCCCGTCCTGATCCTTGGCCTTTACATCCGCCTGCTTATCAAGCAACAGCTTGACGATCTCGTTGTGTCCGGGAGTTGCCGCGTCTATTAGCGCGTTCCGTCCTTTTGTATCCTGCGCGTTCACATCGGAGCCGCTGTCGAGCAGGAGCTTGACTACTTCGGTTCGACCTAGTTGTGCGGCTTCCATCAGGGCCGCGCGGCCGTTCTTGTCTTTCGCGTTAGCGTCAGCGCCGTTGCTCAACAGTTTCTTGACAGTTTCGATCTTACCGGCTCGCGCGGCTTGAATCAGATCCTGGTTCTGGTCGGCGGCCATTGCTGTCAACTGGCTCAGCAATATCAAGGATAACAACAGGATTGCCGTAAATCTCATCACACACCTCCTTTCACATTTGGACATGATCGTTACGGGGTGTCGCGGGCTACCGTCAAGGAAGAAGAAATCAGCCGGTATTGCCGGCGCCCCAGGGTGAGACCAATCTTATCGACCGCTGACCGCATGGTCAAACGAGCAAGCGATGCGAGCGCGCGCCAGTTACGCCGCGCTCTGGAAGTCCAACTGTTCACGCTGAAGCCGCCGCGGGCGAACCTCTCTTGATGCTCAAAAGCTCTCCTGAGTGTAATCACCTATCGTCATGGGGGTTCACGCGGTTATGCACGTTGATCCTTCTGGGCTACACTTGTGGGCAGTTCAGGATAGTACGAATCTAGAAACAGTCTGGCTTGCTCGCTTCTTGATCCCTTGGATCACTTCAAGGCTATCCAATTCATATCAAGCCAGTATGTCAACAGCGAAAGGAGACAATTTTGTATATTCGCAATGTCACGCTCAAGCTCAAGAAGGATACCGTCAACGATTTCAAGCGCATCACCGAGACCGAGGTGCTTCCGCTGCTCCGCAAACAAAATGGATTTCGTGATGAGATCCTGTGCGTAGCGCCCCAGCGGCTCGAAGCCCTGGCAATCAGCTTCTGGGAGACAAAGGAAGCCGCTGATATCTATGAGAAGACCACGTATCCGAACGTCGTGAAGAGCATGTCGAATCTGTTGGATGGCGCTCCCAGAGTGGAGCCCTTCGAACTTGCCTTCTCGACGCTTCACAAGATCGCCGCAAAAGCCTGACCCTGACCATTCCGCGCGGCGGCAGAGCCGGACGCTCCCCCGTTTGCGTCCGGCTCTGCGTGTTCTGGCGTCGGAATCCGCCGATTCGCACCGATCTGGACTAACTCACGTCAAATTATCACCCTGACTCCACCCAGCTCAGCAATGTTATGCGGGAACCGATCGCCCGGCGTTCCGATGAACATGTAGTTTTTTGGCACACCGAGGCGTTCCGAGAGCCGCTCAATCAAGGGTGGGCCGAAGGTACCCTTCACAAGTATCAGATCCACTCGCAAATCAGGGTATATGCGGTCAATCGTCTTGAGTTGTTCCGCCAGCTCAGCAGGTATATCTTCCTCGCGCGCAAAACAGTGAATCACGTGAAGCCGCTTGGTTTGCTCGTTCTGTAAGACATAGAGCGCGGCCTTGTTTAGTGTCTCAAGGCTGTCGCCTTTGGTAAAAAACACAACGCCCTGCCGATTGATTATCTCAATCCTTTTAATAATCCATCTGCTGACTCGTCTGTTTACGTGACGGAACCGCTCGATAACCGATCTTGAAGCCGCAAGACCGATCCTTAGAACCTGCACGCGAATGAGCATAAGCCCGACCACTACCAGGGCGATCCCGAAGTAGCTGGCAAAAACGGGGACGTATTCGGGATTCAAAAACACGTTTCCGGCGAGGGCCGCGCAGACCGCGATGAGACCAAAGATCACCGCGGGCCAGGTCGCTCTAGTGTCGCGCGGCAGCCGCGCTCTCTTGACCTTTAGAAGCATGTTACCGCCGGCGAAGAGCGCCATCACCCCAAGGAATGACAGCGTATAAACACCGGCGAGCAACTCTATGCGACCCGCGGTTATGAAGAGGATCGACCAGCAAACACAGAAGAACAAGAGGATGATCCAATAGCTGGTTCCTCGCCGGTTTTCGCGGAGCAGGAACTGCGGAAGACAGCGATCAAGAGTCATCCTTCGAACAAGCCCCGCAACGCCAACGTAGCTCGTCAGCACGGCGCCTGAAAGCACTAACGCTGCGTCAATGCTCACCCAGGTCTGCATGTTCCGTCCGGCAGAGATGAAACCCATTTGCGCAAGCAGATCCTCTTTGTGTCCCGCTACCTGCTCGAGCGGCAGCAGTCCCATCGCCAGTAAACTTATCAGGGGATTGAACACCGCAACGGCGATCCACATGTTACGCAGTGTCTTCGGGAACACGCCGGGCTTCTGCTCTTCGATAAAATTCGCCGAACTCTCGAAGCCGCTGATGCCCAGCATCCCGGCGGCGAAGCCAAAGAATACAGCTTTGATTGCACCCCCCGGAGCGGGAGCGTGCCAGTTAGAAACAAAGACTGAGAGATCCTTTGAAACCACGAGACCCGAAGCCAAAACAAGCACCGTTAACGTAGCGATGTGCACGGTGAACAGCACCAGCGCAACCAGTGAGGACTCTCTTATCCCAAGCAGGTTGAGAAAGGCGAAGATAGCCAGCAGGATTACGGTCGCCCAGAATACGTTTAGACCGCTCCACAGATTGTGGGTGTAGTGCATCGCTTCACTGGCGCTGATCACCGCCGTGGCGATATAGGAAAGCAGGGTCAGACAAGCTGCGACCGAGGCTTTTGCTTTAGTCGTCGTGTTGAGAAGAGCATTGTACGCTCCGCCGTTGAGGGGAAGAGCAGTCCCAACTTCCGCGTAGATTTTTCGAAACAGATAAAGAACCACCGCCACAAGCCCAAGAGCCACAGGCGCAAACGGTCCCGCATAAACCGCGCACAGGGCAACCACATACAGGCAACTCGAGGTGATGTCGTTCCCGCAGATGGCCGTGGCCTTCCACTCGCCGAGCTTTTCTGGTAGATGCCGGTCAAGGTCGGTCGCGGCAGGCAGGTCCGTCTCGAGGTCATCGATGCGCTCGGCGGTGCCCCAGCCCGGAAACTCCCAGCTTGCCCTTCGACTATCCTCATATCCGCCTCTTTGTAGACTCACGAATCGCTCCCACTACCTGATCACGGGAAGATACCAAGCTCGAGATAAGATCGGGCGACTTTGTTGATCGCATTCAGAAAAGCCGCCGTGCGGAGATTCTCCATACGCGGATGCCGACGCTTGGTTTCAAGCATTTCATGAAACGCCCCAATCATCGTTTCTTCCAAACCGGAGTTCACGAGATCGAGTTCGTCCGCGCCGCGCACAATGCGATTTTGCGCCTCGTCGCCGAATTGTTTTCCCGTTGCCATCTCAATGGCCTGGAGCAAATCGCGTTTTACCGCTTGCTCATAGCGCTTCTGCACGCGCCCGAAGCGAACATGCGAGAGATTCTTCAACCACTCGAAGTAGGATACCGTCACGCCACCCGCATTTGCATAGATGTCTGGGATTACCAGAACTCCTTTTTCCTGGAGGATGTCCTCAGCTTCCGGTGTGGTCGGTCCATTCGCGCCTTCAAGGACTATTTTGGCTTTGATCCGAGGAGCGTTCTCTATTGTGAGTTGATTCTCGAGCGCCGCAGGAATGAGCACGTCACACTCGAGTTCCAGAGCCGCTGAGGATTGGAGGATGTTCGTCGCTTTCGGATAATTCAGTATCGAACCCGTCTCTTCTCGATGTCGAAACACTTGCGATTCATCAACCCCGTTGGGATCAAGAATCGCTCCTTCGCGCTCGGCGATCGCGATAATAAGAGCTCCGCCTTCACGGCAGAACTTTGCCGTGTGATAACCCACATTTCCAAGACCTTGGACCACCACTCGCTTCCCTTCTATGCCGGGAGAGAGACCCATCGCCTTCATCAAATCGACTTGAGCGCAGGCCTCTCTGAACGCATAGAACAGGCCACGGCCCGTAGCCTCGCGACGACCTCGGATTCCACCCTGGCTGACCGGCTTCCCCGTCACACACGCCAGCGCATCTACCTGCCCCGGATTTAGAGACTGGTAGGTATCGAGGATCCAGGCCATCTCTCGCTCTCCGGTGCCGTAATCGGGCGCCGGGACATCAACGCCTGGACCAATGAAGTTCTTCTTGTTCAACTCGTAGGTGTAACGGCGGGTGATCCGCTCCAACTCATCGAGGCTGCATTTGCTCGAGTCGATCTGCACGGCGCCTTTTGCCCCGCCGAAGGGAACGTCAACCACCGCGCATTTGAAGGTCATGAGCGCCGCCAGCGCCTTGACTTCGTCTTCGTTTGCGTCAGGTGCATAGCGGATCCCGCCCTTAACGGGCAACTTGTGGTGGCTGTGTTCCGCGCGCCAGGCGCGGATTATTCTGATGCCGTCGGGCTCGCGTAAAGGAAACTCGAAGTGATAAACACTGTTGCACTCTTTGACTTGATCGAGCACACCCTTCGGATACTCAGTGAACTCCGCGGCTCGGTCGACATATCGAATCACGTTCGCGAAGAAACTGGAAGCAGGTTTATGCATGAGTCCCAGGATAGTAGCTGATGTGCTTCGTGAAAGATACTCAAGTTCAAGCGGTCGTTCAACCGGCGATTGCCGGGCGACTGCCGGGTTAGCCGATCGTCGGGACCTCGACGGCGAACTCCTGGATGAGTGTGCCGGTCCTGATCTTATCCGGTACGGCGATGCTTGATAATACATCTCCTGGCATATTACGCTTCCCACCAGGGTCGAGCGGTTGGGCTGCCCCATTTGGGAAGGCGTGGGGGATCTGTGAATCCAGGAAGGGAGACATTATGCCAGACAAGAGCGCATTCAATGATCTCAAAAGGGCAAAAGAAGAAGAGTACTTTCACAAGAAGGAACAAGATCTGATCGAGGGGATCAGGCGACGCAACGAACTGGCCAACAAGCGCGGAGAACTGGCCTCTGTTACCGGTATCGGCGACGAGAATATCCTGACAGCGCTAAGTGAGCTTGGGTATGACCGCGAGACTGTGAGACTCCTTTATCTCGTGCCCCTTGTGCAGGTAGCCTGGGCGAGCGGAAGCGTCTCCCCAAGCGAGCGTGAAATCGTACTCGATGCAGCCAGCATGATGACCATTGGTTCAGACAGCAAAGTGCACAGACAATTGACTGAGTGGCTGGAGACGCGGCCCGATCAGGAGTTCTTCGATCGCACCCTGCGCGTCATTCGCGAAATCATGGAAACGCTGCCGCCTGAAAAGCGTAAGTCGGGCGCGCACGGACTGGTCACCTTCTGCAAAAGGGTAGCGGAGGCATCGGGTGGAATCCTTGGATTCGGCAACAAGATCTCAAACGCCGAGAGCGCAGTCATCGAACGGATTGCTGCGGAACTGGAACGCTCACACCAGGACGAAGCCAATAGAGTTGTCGAGGAAGGCAGTTGAGGCTAGGAACGATCAGCCGGGCCGTGTCCTGCTAACTTGGAATCATCTTTCTCAAGACTCTTCCCGATTTCCGGTGTCATGCTGACTAGATGCAGATCGCGTTGCGGGAACGGAATCGAAATCTTCTCCCGTTCAAGCGCCTTGCTCATGGCTACCGCGAGTTCGCTCCTGATCGCTACCCACCGATCAAAGTGACTCGTCCACGCCCGCATTTGAAAGTCGAGAGCGCTGTCCCCGAACCCGACAAACAACGTCTGTGGCGCCGGCTCTGACATCACCTCCGGATGTTGCGACGCCGTGCGCGTTAGTATCGCGATGACCCGCTCCGGGTCTGTACCATAAGCCACCCCGATGGGAATCTCGATTCGCCGCTGCTGGTCCGACAGGGTCCAGTTGATGACCTTGCCCGATATGAGATCTCCATTCGGCACGATAACCTCGGAGCCCACCGCGGTGCGGATGACACTGGCGCGCAACCCAATGTGCTTTAGTTGACCGGCCTCGCCGCCCATCTCGACTATATCACCGACATTGACGGGTCGTTCAAAAAGAAGGATCAGTCCCGACACGAAGTTATTGACGATGTTCTGTAATCCGAAGCCGATGCCAACGCCGAAAGCGCCTGCCAGGATCGTGAATTTGCTGAGGTCGATGCCGAATGCACCCAGGGCGAAGATGAACCCCGCGAGCAAGATGACATAGTTCAGCAGTGTGGATGCGGCGTTGGGAATGCCGCGTGCCAGCGAAAGGCGTGGGTAAAGATCCTCTTCAAGCAGGAAACGTATGAATCGCGACAACTTAAACGACAGCCAGACGGTAATTGCGAATGCCGCCACGTTACCCAGCGAGATATGTAGCGAGCCGACAGAAAGTTCCCAGGTCAATCCATCTTTCGCGGCCGACAGAACAGTATCCCGTAGGGAGAGAAGTTCCAGCACAACGAGGACCCAGGTCAGGATGGCCAGCCACCGCAACCCGCCGACTATGCGCGACCGCAAGAGCGGGCGATTATTTCGAACGCTACTCAGCAGAGTGAGCGGACGGACGCGCAGAACAAACAGCGCCAATCCGTCAAGAACGCGGACCGCTACGTACAATATGACCGCAACATCAGCGCTGCCCAGAACCGCTCTGCCGATGAGACGCGCGAGATTGATATTGCCGAAAACATTTGCCGCAAAGGCAATAATAAAGATCGGAAGCGCGACGCTGGCGCTCAATCGGGTGACTCTGCGCAAGCCATCCCGCTTCGCTTCCGGCACACTGGGAAGCCGTGCGGTCGTGACAAGCCATGTGAGAAGAATGATTCCTCCCAACATCTCCGCCAGAAACAGCAACCTCGAAATAAGCGGTAGCGCCTGCGCAACGTCTCTCAGCCGGTCAACAAGATAAAAAATGACCAGCGCGTTCAGAATCGGATACATCGAGCGCTCCACCAGACGGCGCAGAATGATGATCGCCGGCGCCAACGCGGCGGCTCCGAGGATAGCCGTCAGGAGTCGCGGGGCATTTGGATAGATCCACCCGCTCATCAGGATCGTCAGGAGCAAGGCCGTATTCAGAGGCAGTTCGAAGATCGCGGTCGCATATGCGAGATCAGGTTCTTCCTCGACCCATGGGCGGACTCGCCGTCGTGCCCAGTAGAGTGCGCCGGCGAATAAAACAAAGAGGCCAGCATGCAGCGCGAGAGTTTCACTGTTGCGGGTGGCATATTCGCGCAAGACGGCGAACTGGGAAGCGACGGATTGACGGGCCTCGCGCAACAGATCGCTCCCCGCGCGCTGTCGAATTTTGGCGCTCCAAAGCGGGGGGCTGTCTTTGACCAGCAGGCGTCCGACCATTTCTTCGCGCGTCTGTCTGAGCGAGGCAATCGCGGTGATGGTGCGCTGTTCTTCTTCGCTGACGCGGCTCTGCAGGTTGAGGACTCGCGCTCTTGCTTCCTCAAGCTGCATGCGTGTTTGGGTGATCGCCGCGATGATGGTCTCGACCCGGGCTGTCAGATCCGGTGGAGCGTTGGAGCTGCGCGAAAGCTCAAGTGTCTGCCTCCAGGTGGGGTCAATCGAAGCGATCTTTGCTATCTCCTGCTCAATGTGAGTTCCACGGGCGGTCAGGTCAAGCTTCCACCGTGCGAGAGTTTCGCCGAGCGAGCGCCAATCGGTCTCCATGTTCCTCAATGTTTCGATCGAAGACCGGGCCTGGAGAATCCTCGAATTCTCCGCCAGACGAGCGTCCGTCTCCCGCACCAACGAAGGCAGTTGTTCCTCTATGGTAGCGGTAGTTTGGTCATTCGCCAGATCCGTTTGCACTTCCTTCTGAGAGCCGGCGACGGCTTCAGCACGTGCCAGTATTTCCGGTACTGGAATCGGGGATGGTGACGCCGGCTGGCTGGCAGGGAGGGGAGGAGATGGCTGTGACTGGGCACCGGGCGTCGCCACCGCCTGTCCCGTTGCGACAGGTCCGAGCAACACAATGGCAAGGACCGCCTGCGGGAATAGGTGGCAGGGTCGACCCAATCGAGAAATCGCAGCGTTCTTATGATTTTTTGCAGTCACCGCTTTGGCTCATTTGCGCTGTGCGAGATAAAGCGAGGATCGCGACGCGCCGAGTCGTCAGGTTGTAGTACGTTTTCATTGAGCCATTCAATGATAGCCGCGTGACCGAGACTCTCCGGATCATTCCGCAGATAGTCTGAGATCACCGCGAGAACCTGAAACCCCTGATTCAGTTGAAAAGACAAAGTGGGATCGGAAAGCTCGCCTTTGACAACCTTGATGGCGTAGTCTTCGGCGCTTAGCGACTGGGCGTGGCTGTGATACCCTCGCAGCCGCGCGCCGGCGCGTATGCGCCGTAAGCCCAGTCGCTCGACCATCTCACGTCTGGCGGCGTATAGTTTCTTACCGATGCCCATTCCCTGCTTTTGCGGCGTGACGATGACCTCCGCGCCGTACAGCGTGCGCCCTCGCTCCGCATCGTGATTGGTGAACATCCCGCGATCGGTAAAGTCGCGCCAACTTGCTGTCACATCGTAATCATCCCAAAAAATGACGAGGCTCGCCGCCATGCCGACAATGAGCTGGGTGTCGGATTCTACAGCTACGAATTGACCTTCGGGAAAAATGTCCAGGTGCGAGGCGAGCTGGATCTCCGACCAGGGGACGGAACCTGGATAAACCTTCCGAGTCATTTCGGTGATGCCCGAGAAATCATCGGGACTGGTGTTGCGCAGGATGATCTTGTCTCGTGTCTCGTTCATAGCGTGACGACCTCGATACTAGCCATCTGTTCGGCGGTCCGAAGGCTGTCGCGCAGGGGCAGAACTGTGGCCGACGATCGTGATTCGGCAATGGTCTTCAAGTTCAACTCGCCGATGACCATCATCTCCTGGTTGAAATTGCCTTCGGCCAGAATACCATCGCGCGAAAATGCGAAATCGCTCGGCGTCAGAATCGCCGCCTGTCCGTAGTTGAGCGAGACGGCCGGGACCATCGGCAGCGACCCTACCGTTGACGAATGGATTACATACATCTGGTTCTCGACCGCGCGCGCGTGGGCGCAGTAGCGAACGCGCAGGAAACCCTGACGCTCATCGGTGCAACTTGGCACGACCAGGATGTGCGCATCCAGCCTGGCGGCCGCGCGCGCGATTTCGGGGAATTCGACGTCGTAGCAGATTGCTATCGCAACTCTCCCAAAACTCGTCTCGAATACCTTGAGCGAGGAATGCGGCGCAATATGCCAGTCTTCGCTCTCAAACCGCGTCATGTGCAGCTTACCCTGAACGCCGTGCTCGACCTCGCGGCCCGAAGAAAAAACTCTGGTTGTGCACGACGTCGTTATTCGCGCCCAGCACCGGAATGGTCCCGGCCACGATATACATCCCCGAGCGCTTCGCCAGCCCACTCATCATCTCGACAAAGCGTGGAACCTGCGCAGCCAGATCGCGGATCTGCTCTCGGATCGGCCGCTTCAGATTGCCCAGCGTGAGCAGTTGGACGGTGAAGTATTCCGGGAAAACCATGAAGATGGCACTTATAATCCGCCGCGGTCTCGACCAGGCCTTCCACCTGATCGCGGAATTGCTCGAAGGATTGCACGGGGCGAATAAAGTACTGAAGCGAAGCGACGCGGATACGTTCGATATCCATATATTCCTCCTGTCGGATCGCACGCAGAGCGTAACCGGTGCGAGATAGTGGCTGGAGCTCACTGATGCGGCCCAGTTTTCATCCCCGCATTCTTTGCGGCGCGCGAGCGTCGCCAGCCCTTTGAGCAAACTCAAGCTTAACAGCGACACGGTGCTCATCACGATGAAGCTGGCGGCATAGCCGGCGCGGGCAACAATTTGTCCGCCAACCCCGCCAGACCACGATTCGCAACCGTTGGTCGCGGCCATAAACGCGCTGAACTGGGTTCCGCCCAGCCGCGGATCGGTCAAATCCATAAACAGCGCGTAAGACGCAGCAGTGAACAAGCCTATGAAAAGATACATGCCGGTCAGGATCGCAAAGAGAGTTGTGTGAGACGCCAAGCCGGCCGTCTGCCAATCCACGGCTCCCAGCAGCGCGATCATCGTAACAAACCCGACCAGGAACCACCCAACCATCCGGATGCGTCCCCAACGATCGGACAGTTTGCCGCCCGCAAGACCGCCGGCCATCGTCGCCGCGACAACAGGCACGGCGAAGAAGCCCCCAATCGCGGTGCTCGAAACCCCTCTGTCAAGAAGATATGGCCCCGCCAATGCACCGGTAGCTTCAAAGGCCGCGGCGGACGTCAGCGCAAACGCGAGACCTAGCCAGGTTGATCCTCGTCGAATTGCGGTCTGCAAGTGTTCGCCAAAATCTTTCAGCGATCGTTTTTCACCCCCCGACTCCGGCTCGCGGACAAACAGCATCACCACCGCCGATGACCAGATGCAGAAAATTAAGCCTATGAAGATCCAGCGCCAACCCAATCGAGCTGCCGCCAGCAATGCGACGCCTCCAAACAAACTGCGACCAAGCAGCATTCCGGCCTGCATGCTCCCGTTGAGCAAGCCGCGCCGCTCCTCCGGGACGATGTTGATCGCCAGCGCGTCGATCGCCACGTCCTGAGTGGCCGCCGAAACCGCGTGTAACAACAGCAACATGCGCCATAACCGAAAATGCTCGACTGGATCGAACCAAATCAACGGAAGAAGTGTTAGGCCCATCAGCGCTTGGGCGCCGATAATCCACTCTCGAAAACCATGCCGCGGTCCGCGCAAAGTATCCACCAACGGCGACCATAGAAACTTCAAGACCCAGGGGAGCACCAGCACGGAGGTTAATCCGGTGATTTGCTCGACCGCCACGTTCCGCGTGCGCAGCAAGGTCGGCAGTGCCCACCAGATGAATCCGATGGGCGCCCCTTCGCTGAAATAGAGCAGCGTCAACAGCGCGATCCGCGATGAGTTTTGTCGCAGCGGGTTCACTTGATATTTGGCTCAATCTTTCCCGCCCGTAAACAGGTTCTCGTTCAGCAGGCCCAGCCGCTCAGTTAGCCGCCGCCAGTATTCCTGTAATGTCTGCTGCTTTGCGTTCGGAGGGAGCGTCGTCATCTTGTCTTGAGGCGTCACATTTTCCGTTACAGTAGTTCTGGATCGCATCACACTACGCCGCAACCCCAATGGTGTCAATTGAGACTGCATATCAAGAGAGTGCCTTCACGCTGATTCTATTGTGATCATGAGATCATTCGATCAGACACCAATCAGAACGGCCAAAACCGCGGAATAAGAAGCGTCGCGACTATCCAACACAACAGGTTAAGAGGCGTTCCGACGCGAAGAAAGTCCGCGAACTTGTATTGCCCGGGGGCATAGATCAATGTATTTGTTTGATAGCCTACCGGTGTCATAAAGCTTGCCGACGCGGCGAACATGACGGCAACCAGGAACGGGCGCGGACTTACCTGCAGCGTGTGGGCAGTGGAGATCGCCACGGGTGTCAGGAGCGCGGCAGTAGCGCTATTCGACATCACTTCGGTAAAAAGAAAGGTCATCAGATAAAACGCCGATAGAAGCACACCCGGGCCCCAGGCTCCGGCAACTGAGATGATTGTTGAAGAGATCAGAGGGGCGGCTCCGCTGTTTTCCATAGCCGCTTCAAGACTCAACACTCCCGCCAAAAGAAAGATAACCCGCCACTCGACCGACTCGTAGGCTTCGTCCATCGTCAAGCAACCGGCCAATACGAGCGCGATTGCACCGATGATCGCGCTGACGACGATCGGCGCGATTCCCAGTGTTGCAGTCAAGATTACTCCGGCTACGATCACCAGAGCGGGGATGAGTTTGCGTTTCCGGTAAACAGGTTGCTCGATTTCCGAGATGATGATAAACGAAGGGTCTTGTCGCAGTTGATTGTAGCGGTCCGCATTGACCTCCAGAAGCATCGAATCGCCGGCGTCCAATTTAGCGTCGGCGATTTTTTCGCGGAGTAATTTGCCACGATGCCTGATAGCTAAGACGCTTGCGCCAAATAGCTCTCGGAAACGCAAATCTTCAAGCGATTTGCGAATAAGCTTCGCACCAGGTGCGACAACCGCTTCCACCAGCTTGACTTGTTTCGGAACGATGTCCTGATCTCCCCATTTGAACTGAGGTTTGAACAACACGTTTTCGCGCGCCTGTATTCGGTTGAAATCCTCCCGTTTGCAACTAACCCGCAGAACATCTCCTTCCCGCAAAACAAAATCGGGGGAAGGAACCGACGTGATTTCATCTCCGCGTTGTACGCCGATGATCACGATACCGATGTCCCTGGCAATCGCCGCGTCTTTGATCGTGTGTCCAATCGAAGGAGCGTTTTCAAGGAGCACGACTTCGGCGATGTATTCGTGCATGCTAAAACTCTCGATCAAATCTCCTTTGGATCTGCGTTCGGGAATGATCCTTATGCCGATCAACAGCATGTACGCCATGCCAACAGCGAACATCACCAATCCCAATGGAGCTATTTCAAACATCGAGAATGCCGGTAACCCTCTCTCTTCCGCGATAGAGCTGACAAGGATGTTGGTCGAGGTGCCGATCAGTGTGCACACACCGCCAAACATCGACGCGAAAGACATAGGCATCAAAAGCTTGGAGGCGCTAGCTTTTATTTCTTTCGCTACGCCGAGGAGAATAGGAATAAACACAGCCACCACCGGCGTGTTATTGATAAACGCGGAGAATACCCCGACGGTAAACATCACCGTAATCAATCCGAGCCAATAGTTTTTCTTGAAGATATCGGAAGTAATTTTCCCCAGATAACTGACCGCGCCTGTTCTGAACAGCCCGGCGCTGATCACGAACATTGCCGCGACGGTCACAGTCGCTTTGTTGCTGAATCCGGAAATACCCTCTTCGGGTGAAATGATGCCGAGAAGCAGCAATGACGCCATGATCAACAAAGCGATCAGATCAACCGACAGTCTTTCGGTGGCAAATAATACAGCCGCGGAAAAAGCGACTGCAAAAACCAAAATCATCTCGAGGTTCATGATAGATCGCTTCCCAGGCTCCGGGGATCAAGCGCAAACCTTTGGGGATTTGGCGCGACCGGCCCCGTAGGGGATTTCAACACGGCTCGCATTGAAAATGCTGATGATCCGCTTGAGTGAGCGCTGTTGAGTAAGATTAAAAGGCAACAATCGGGGTCAGGCGCCCGCATTGATACCGGGAATGATCGCTTCAGAATCGTCGGAGAAGACAGATCAGAACGGTGACAAGATCGTCGAGGCTCGGCATCGTCGACCGGACGGCCCGCTATGCGGGACCGCCGCTGCTGGTTCGCGCAAGCGCCTTCGCGCTCAACCGCTTTTGAACCACAGTCCAGTCGATATTCGAGAAGAATGCGTCGATGTATTTGCCGCGTTCGGAGGGCTTGTAGTCGAGCAAGTAAGCGTGCTCCCAAACATCCATAACCAGGATCGGAGTGAAACCGGCGACGTTGCCGTTCTGATGCAGGGTCACCCAGTGATTGGTCAGCCGGCCGTTTATTGGGTCCCGATAGCAGATCGCCCAACCTACGCCGCGCATCTTCCCTATGCTCGAGAAATTTGCTTTCCACAAGATTGTAGCTGCCGAAGCTGGTTCTGGCGGCGTTCCTGAACTCTGAGTTCTTTGCCGGTTCACTTGATCCGCCACTCTTCATGTTTTCGAAGTAATGTTCGTGCAGGACCATACCGTTGTATTCGAATCCCAGCCGTCGAGTCAATTCAGAGAAAGCAGGCATGCTCTCTTGATCGACCTGACCGCCTTTTATCAGCTCGGCAAGCTGTTCGTTCAACAAATTTGTTTGTTTGACGTATCCTTCGTAGAGTCTTGAAATGCATTTCGAGGGTTTGATCCGAAATGCCGTTTAGCTTGCTCAGATTGAATCGCCTCGGGGAATATATCACTACTTTGTCCTTCACGCTCATTCCTCCTTATTCTTGACCCCAGCCCGTCCCGCCGTCCTTTAGAGATTCCTCACAAAGCAAATCGGGGCTTCCGGTTCACAAGAGACCGCCGTTGGGATGCGTAGCACACGGTTTGTAGCGCTGGGCGGTACCAACAATAGTACGGCACGGCGTCGGCACATCACAGCGTGCGACTACTTACGAACCCTAGGTGGTTACACCCACGGCGAGCCTTTCGCCTACAAGCCACGTCTAACTATGCGCAGGATACAGCGCTCAGGATCCCCGGGTGTGAGTGAAAGTACCCACGTCGATAGGCGATCACGCGGACGCTGTGATTGCGCGCGATCGCCTATGCTGGTTAAGTGAGTTGTCCGATGTGGCGCCCGGCGGATTATCTGAGAGATGTAGACGGTCAAGAAAACCGTTCCGCGAAGGCGTTAGTTGTCGGGGAGGGGGAAGTCATGGTTTGGCCTTTTGTGCTCGTGCTTCTGGCGTTAGGTTTGTTAGGTCTCGTCTTGCATATCTCCGGTGCCTACCTGTTACTGGTCGTTGCGGCAGCGCTGTTTATTTCGAGTCTGGTGGTTCGTAGAAAGCCCGCAATTTAGCAGTTAGTGCACGGGACACCGCCGAGAGGATTGGCGTCTCAGGCAGCGCTCGACCCTGTTTGCTGAAGCGTCCGGATGCAACCGAATCCAATCGCCCTCCCGCATTACACCTTGCCCAAACTCTTGTTGGGAGCACACGTCCCACTGATCAGGAGCACCAAGAGCCTGTCTCGCTCGGACGCCGATTCGCCGGACTCAGCAATCCGTGATACCTAGCCTTCACGAACCGCTCCGGCAACACGTGCTGCAAGAATCGCCGCATGAACTCTTCCCCACTCACCGGCGCGAACTTCAGCTGATCAGTAACCGAGTCTTTGTACTTAAAGGTCACTTGGTCATCTTCAAGTTTCAGTATGCAGGTGTTGCTGATCGCCACCCGAAACACATATGGCGCCAGATACTTGATCGCTGCCTTGCCTACCTCGGCCGCTACACTCACCGCGTCGCCATATCCAACAATCGCATCCTTTCCGTCGATCAAGGCCACGTCACTCTCTCTTACCGTGATCGAAGAAAACGCCAACCGGCTTACTTCAATCACTCTTTGAGTCGGATGACCTTGCTCAAGCTCTTGTTGGGAGCGCACGCCTCCCCACTGATCAGGAATCCTCTTTACAATCCCCATAGAAAGCGGTAAGTTCGCGCCTCGGAAGCAGCGGTTCAGTTCAACAGGTTTTATGCACGATGCCCCCACTGCTCTTGGGAATCAGTTCTCGCGGGGCATTGTTGATAAAACCCTGTAGGTTCGGCGTCCTAAGGCGAAGCGTTGATCACTGGCGGACGCACACAACGCCCTTCTTCGACTACCTTCGTGGAACATACTAGACCTATCGAGTCTGCATATGGCTGAGTACGATCATTCACTCTTTATTAGCTACGCAAGCCCCGATCGAGACCGAGTGATTCGGTTCTACGAATACCTTGAGGCGGGTGGTTACAATCCGTGGATGGACACCCGCAAGCTAAAGCCTGGCCAGAACTGGGATTTCGAGATCAAGCGGGCTATCGATAAAGCAACATGCGTTCTTTTTCTTTGTCTCGCAGAATTCTTATGACAGGCGAGGCTACCTTCAACGAGAGCTCAAGATAGTTCTCGATGGAGCCTCTGAGAAGCTTATCGACGACATTTATGTTATCCCCATACTTCTTGACGACGATGCACCTCTTCCAGACCAATTGAAAGGCATTCAATACACTAAGGCCAGCGACCCTTCAGTCAAGGAGCAACTCGTTGATGCACTCAATCATCAACTCGAGCGGCTAGGTGTCGAGCGCGCAGGGATCCAAGCGAAGGGTGAGGTAACGTGGACCTCTCAGATCATCCGCGAAGCGTGGGACGGAATACCCGGCTATGAGGTTGACCTTCAGTACCTGGAATTCCGATCCACGAAATATCCAAGCGTTTCACAGATCACTGAATATATTAAGGGTCGGCTCCTAACGGCACTATTTGAATAGACATCTACGTTCCTTCTCGATCCGCTTCTCCTTCTTGAGAAATTCTCGGACCTCTTTGAGGATCCTGACACAGCCTTCGCTCTAGTACAGGAGGAGGTTCGAAGGGCTCTTTCCCTGGTCGAACTTGATGAGGGCTCAGGAGGCGATAGCTGGAGATTAGATCCCGAACTCATCGCACGCGGAACCGAGACGTGGGATAGCCTCGGATCATTCATGCTACAAGAGGATGGCGTCGAGATCATGTTCGCCCCCTACGAAGTTGCATCCTATGCTGAGGGTCCGCAATTTGCTTCTCTCTCATACAAGACCATTGCCACCTTGATGCGCAAAGAGATTGCTAGTGCATTGGGCATGGCACATCTCCAACGGCGCGCTTAAGGCGTCTCAGAATCGAGCCATGGCACTGCTCGCAAAGGGCACCCAACACGGGCGTGCACCGGTGCTAGCCAGGCGAGTTCCCTTCAAGAACGTAACGCGCGATCTCGACCCGATTGCTAAAACCTTTCTTGGCGAGAATGTGACTTATGTGGTTTTCGACGGTTCTGATACTTATGCCAAATTCCGAAGCGATGCTCCTGTTTGTCAGCCCTCTGGCGACCGCCTCAGCAACTCGCCCTTCGGCCTCCGTGAGCCCGTCGATATACAGCGGCGCCTGATCCGTTGGTTCAGGTTCTCCGATGAGCCGCGCTACCTCGGCACGAGTCCGCTCTACCCTCCGAAAGATAGAAGAGATAATTGCCAATAGTTCGTCCGGCTCAAAGGGTTTGGTGATATAGGCATCTACCCCGGCTTGAAAGCCCTCAACCCGGTCGGCCTTATGATCCTTCGCGGTGAGAAATATTATTGGAATCAGGGCGGAGCGCGGCGAAGAACGAATGCGACGCACCAGCGTGTAACCGTGCATGCCTGGCATCCGAATGTCACTGACGATCAAATCGGGGATGGTTTCGGTTAACGCGGCGAGCGCATCCCTGCCGCTTCGCGCGGTGATTACCTCGTATCCTTCGGAGCGCAGGCACGCGGCAACCGCGCGAAGCAGGTTCGGTTCGTCATCGACAACCAGCAGACGTTTACCCATGAGATCCTTCGCCTTCTTTTGTAATCAATCGTGATTCTCCCACGCCGGTAATGTGATTGTGAAGGTGCTGCCCTGGCCGGCCCTGCTCTTCACGAAAACACGCCCGCCAATCTCTCCAATGATCTTTTGTGCCAGATAAAGACCCAGTCCCACTCCCGGCGCCTCCTCACGATCGGCCGAGTCTTCATCAGAAGAATCGTCGCCGTCCGCTCGTTGGGGCTGTCCGCGATAGAACTTTTTAAAAATGTGGGGAATATCTTCTTCCCTTATTCCACGCCCCGTATCGCTGACGCTGATTGCTACTTCACCCGCCTGGGCGCCCGAGTCGATCACGATGCGGCCGCCCTCCGGCGTATACTTGATGGCGTTGTGCACGATACCGCAAAGAACGCGCCGGAGCGCGGCGCGATCCGCCAGGACTAGCGGGAGTTCTTCGGGCACACGTACCAGTAGCTCATGACCGCGCGCTTCCGCGTTGCGCCGTTCGGTCCTGCCGCAAGACCTGATCACCTCCGCGACGTCTACCGGCGAGACAGTTATGTTGAATGTGCCTGCCTCGATGCGAGATAAGTCGAGCAGGTTTAGCACCAGGTCTATCTGGCGGTCGCACTCTCCCATAATCGTCTGAAGGAATTCGTCGCGCTCGGTCCCGATTGCGTTGCCTCTAAGCAAGACGCTGGTGAGGGTCTTGATGGTGGTCAACGGCGTTCGCATCTCGTGCGATACACCGCTGACGAAATCCGATTTCAAGCGATCCAGTTCTGTCAGTCGTTGTTCGCGCTTTTCGATCTCCGCTGCCATCGAGTTGAACGAATTCCTGAGGTCTTCCAGCTCACCGCTGGCTTGAAATGACGCGCGCGCCGAGTAGTCACCCGCTCCGAAACGACGCGCGGCGCCACTCAGCTGGCGCACCGGCCGTGCGATACGTTGCGCAATGATGACCGCTCCGAGCATTGCCAACAACAGCCCGGCAATCGCAAACAATAGATGACGGTTGAACTGGCTTCGCGCAGGACCATACAGGCTCTCACTGGGAATGCCAACCATCGCCACGCATCCCGTCTCCCCTGCCCTTGCCAGACCATACACCCGCTGAATCCTATCAATCGGACTTGTTAACTCGACTACCGCCGTCGGCTTGTTCGCCAGCGCAGCAAGAAGAGGTGAGCCGCTCATATCGTTCCCAAGATAGGTCTGGGCGTTGGCGTTGCGGTAAAGAATTATTCTTCCTTGTGGACCGAATAGAGAGAATACCGCCTGGTCGGAGAGCTTGACTCTCCTCAAGAAGGATTCGCTCGTTGCGGCGACGTCAAGCTGCGCGACCACGGCCGATCCGTCGCTCAACGGTATCGAGATCAGCAAAACCCCGCCTGAGGGACCGCGTGACCAGTCGGTATCAATCACCCATTCTCTTCCTCTCAACTGCTGTACCAGATTTTCGGCGATGTCAGGCTGAATCGCAGGTGCATCACTGGGTTGCGAAACCAATGTCACTCCCGCCGGACTGATGATCTGCAGACCAAGCCAGTGTGAACGCAGTGCGACTGTCGATTCAATCTTATCCAGAAGATCCAGATGAATCGCCGGCCGTTTCGCGTACTGGACACCGACTGCGACAACGGGCTCCCGCTGGGCGTCCAGCCATTGTTCGAACGCAGCGCCCGCGATTTCAGCCTGATTCGCTATTGAATCATCAAGCTGCCTGCGGCTCACACCCCACATCGCCCAGATTCCCGTCAGACCCACGTAAGAGATAGGAACAGCAACGCCCGCAACGAGCACCAACAGCGTAATGCGAATGCCGGCCGTCATAGTGGCCTAATGTTACAAGAGGCTGTGCTTCGTTACGAGCCATATGGGCAACCTTCAGCACTCACGCGATTAGATTTCCTGGGCAAGCACGGTCTATAATTCTCCGCAATGGCTGAGAACGACGGTAGTCGGAGTAGCCGGCGCTGGCATCGCATTCAGGTTCGAGCGCGGAGACTGTTCAACAAGCTTCCACTTCGGGAGCATCAAAAGATCTTCATATTGACGCTGGTCATCGGCGCCGCTTCGGGCCTGGCCGCCGTCTCCTTCCATCTGTTGCTGGATTTTCTTCAGGACAATGTGATCTATCGTGCAGCCGCCATCCCTCACTGGTGGCGGTTACCGCTGGTGATCATCATTCCAACCGCCGGAGGCCTCATTGCCGGAGCCGGGCTGTATTTCTTTGCGCCGGAGGCGCAAGGTAGCGGTATTCCGCAGGTCAAGACTTCTTTCTATCTCAACGGCGGCCGGATCCCCGTCCGAGTGATTCCCGCCAAGATGCTGCTGGCGGCATTAAACATCGGGACCGGCGCAAGCCTCGGGCGAGAAGGTCCCACCGTTCAAATATGCGCGGCCATCGCGTCGCTATCGGGGAGAGTCTTCGCTATTTCAAGACGAAGGCTTCAGAGCCTGATTCCGATCGGTGCGGCCGCCGGACTCGCGGCGGCGTTCAATACTCCAATCGCGGCCGTCACATTTACGCTCGAAGAGATACTGGGCGACAGCGCGGGAAAGCCGCTTGGGTCCATCGTTATCGCCGCGGTGATCGCCGCGGTGATCGAGCGCGGGGTGCTCGGCGAGAACCCGATATTCAGTGTTCCGGCATACAAACTCAACGCCGCAATAGAGCTCGTCGGGTACGCGCTCCTCGGGCTGCTGGCCGGGTTGGCGGCGACGGCTTTTAACGTGAGCTTGCTAAGACTGCGGGCGTTCTTCAGAAGGCAGCAGGTGATCCCCCAGTGGGCGACGCCGGGCGCCGGCGGTTTGATCATCGGGGGCATCGGGTTGGTCGCGCTTCTGACCACCGGGTCCGCGAGCGTCTTCGGCGTCGGGTACAGTCAGCTTGCCGTTGAGTTACAGGGAGGGCTGCCGCTCAAAGTACTGCTAATCCTCGGCGCGCTCAAACTCGCGGCGACGGTGACGTCGTACGGCGCCGGCTCATCGGGCGGGATCTTCGGACCGGCGCTTTACATCGGAGGTATGCTCGGAGGCGCTGTAGGAGTAATTACGCAAGCCGTTCACAGCCAGACGGTGCCGGGAGCATTCGCGCTGGTTGGGATGGGCGCGGTCTTCGCGGGGGTTGTACGGGCTCCGGTGACATCGATAGTGATGATATTCGAGATGACCAACAACTACTCGATCATTCTTCCGTTGATGATCGCCAATATCACAAGTTATGCGCTGGCATCGCGGTTGAACCCCATGCCCATATACGATGCGTTGCTTCTGCAGGACGGTATCCATTTGCCTCACATGGAGCGTCCCCAGCTCAGGAGAATAACGATCAGCAAGGCGATGACCAGGGATGTCGTCACCGTGCCCGGCAGTCTGACCGTCCAGGAAGCGTTTTCGCAGGTTCAGGACTTGCCAAGACACTACCACGCATACCCGGTGATGGACGGCGAGTCACAGTTGATCGGCATCTTCACTTTTAACGACCTCAAGCGCGCCCTTGCCAGAGGTCTGGGCAAGTCCCCCCTGGCAGAGGTGGTGAGCAAAACTTTGGTCCACGCGCATCCCGATCATACGCTTGACACCGCGATGCTCAAGCTGGGACGGAAGGGTATCTCGCAACTCCCGGTTGTCAGCCGAAGAAACACCGCCAAATTACTGGGAATAGTAACGATGCACGACGTCGTGGAAGCACTATCTCAGGATACTGATTCCGAGACAGGCGATGATGTGCATGACTACGGAGATGGTGATGAGGTTGAAGAGGATCTGTAAACCAGTGCGTACCTCTTCAAGCGAACCTGAACGCAATGAAGAGTAGCAGGGTGATCAAATGGAGAAGAATACATCATCCGTGCGAGATGGCGTGAGCCAGCCGGGAGTGTTGCGGGTTTTTCAGTCGAAGGACGAAACCAGATCCTTCTACAACAAGATCAGCAAAGTCTATGACCTCCTCGCAGAGAAGAGCGAGGAGCCAATACGGACGTTCGGTCTAAAGCGACTGGACGCGCACAGCGGTGAGAAGGTGCTCGAGATCGGCTTTGGCACGGGTCACAGCCTCGAGACATTGGCCGGTCAGGTTGGCGCTAGCGGAAAAGTCTACGGCATCGATCTTTCGGATGAGATGGTGAAGATTTCCGACGAGCGTCTGCATCGAGCCGGTCTTGCCGATCGCGTCGAGTTGACCTGCGGAGATGCCTCGAAGCTGCCATACCGATCCGCCGAAATGGACGCGGTATTCATGAGCTTCACCCTGGAATTGTTTGACACTCCGGAGATCCCCGCAGTGCTCAATGAGTGCCGACGAGTGTTGCGGCCCGGCGGGCGAATCGTGGTGGTTGGGATGTCTAAAGAGGGCGAGGGCGGAGCAATAGTCCATCTGTTCGAATGGACGCACCAGCATTTCCCGAATTATCTCGACTGCCGCCCCATCTTCGTTCGGCTGGCCCTGGAAGAAGCGGGATTCCGTATCGAGAGTTCGGACAGGATGATGATGTGGATTCCGGTGGAGATCGTCTGTGCGGTTAAGGAGCGAGAGTCACATAAATGCCAACGGTTAACAACCCGGAACCCGTCGAATCCATCTCGTTAGGGGACGGCATCGCGAAATCCTCCATGATTCACCATGTGCTGCGCTAGAAAGTTCAACGGGAACAACGTATGATTCGTCGCGCGTAAGAACCGGATGAGGTGACGCGAATGAAACGAAGAGCGCTCTGTGCACTGTCAGTTGCTCTGCTCTCGGTTACGCAAGGTGCCGGGCTTGCACAAGAAGCGAGCAAGCAAGACCGCCCATTGGTGATTCGCAAATCGGGAGGAGTGTTCCAGAGTTCAGCCGTTAAGCGAGTCGAACCGGTGTACCCTCCGCAAGCCAAAGCTGCCAAGGTGTCGGGCTCTGTCCTGGTAGAATTGACTGTCGACGAGAAAGGCGGCGTGATCGCCGCGAGAGCCATCTCAGGACCTCCGTTGCTCAGGGACTCAGCCGTCTCAGCGGCGAAGGGATGGAAGTTCAAGCCAACGGCTCTCTCCGGCGTTCCGGTGAGGGTCATCGGCACGATTACGTTTAACTTCAACTTGGACGTCGGCCCAAAGCATATTGAAGATCTGGGGAATGAAGTTAAGAAGAACCCAACATCGGCAGACGCGCGATATGAACTCGGCTCAGCATATTACTTCGCGGCTCGCTATCAAGAAGCGATTAAGGAACTCAAGAAAGCAATCCAAATCAGGCCTGAATTCGCGCAAGCTCACTGCAAACTGGGACTCTCCCTTGGGGTACTGAAGAGCTACAACGAGGCGGCCAGCTCCTTCAAAGAGGCGATTCGGCTTGACCCGGAGTACGCTGATGCGATGGTCGGTCTGGGACTTGTTGATTCGGTGCTATATATTTACGACGAGGCGATTGCTAATTTTAAGCGCGCCATCGAGCTCGAACCACAGGTCGCGGATACGTTCTTTGCTCTCGCTATGACGTACTCAGCTATGGGTCGACACAACGATGCAATCTCGGCTCTCAAAGAAGGCCTCGCGATTCGACCCGACGATGCGCAAGCTCACTATCGCCTAGGGCATATCTATGCGGGCATCGAAAACAAGCAAGCAGCAATGGATGAATACGCGATTCTCAAGAAGCTCGATGCCCATTTAGCGGAAACGTTGTTGAAAGAGATAGGGAAGTAGCTGATAACGAAGGGCCTCCAATCGAGCGCGCCATTCTGGAGAAAAGAGCTATGAGATTGTTAATATCTGTTCTTTGCTTTTTAGTGATGATGATGTCTCAGGCGCAGAGCGCGCCAAGAAGGAGCGATCGCGAACAAGCCGGATTGAGAGGCCCAGCCAAGAGGGTGTTCGAAGAATGGTCCCCGCAGAGTGACGGTTGGGGCCCTCCAGTAGGCGCTCGTTGTAGGCGAGAGACCACCGAATATGATCAACAGGGCCGTCTCATTCTGCGCGTCTTGTATCCAGGTTCGTGCGGGAGCGAAGAGATTCGCGAATACTACACTTACGACAAAGATGGGAATCGAGTGGAGAAACACGACAGCAGCGGAGCCAGCGGCTTGTCTACGTCACCTCCGCCACCGACAATGCCGTCGACGGCTCGTACTGAAAGCGATCCTCCTACTTTCAAGCACGTGTTCAAGTATGATTCTGATGGAAAGAGGACTGAGTCCTCTGTATACCGCTCCAATGGGGAACTGATTTACAAGAGCCAATACCAATACGATTCGCAAGCCCGTTTTCTTGGATGGGAGTCTTACCGATCAGACGGAACGCTCTCCGGCAAACACATTATTTCCTATGACGTCGATGCATCCTTCCCAACTGGCGCCGTTAGTTTGGGACCAGACGGGAAGCCTTACTCGAAGGTCTCTTATTCAGATTACGAGACCAACAGTCGACGTGACTGGATCAAATGCAAGGAGGTAACTCAAAAGCCTGATCGCCCTACTAAGGCGAAGACAATCGCTCTTGTAACCAGGACCATTACTTACTACTGAACAGAGGCAAGAATGCCCATACTCTCAGAACGTCGATAGCTCGCGTCAAGCACTCCTGCCTTTAATGTTAGCGCGTTGGAGCAGGAGATCGACCAGCTGGTCTATGCGCTGTACGGCCTGACGCTCGAAGAAATCCAAATAGTCGCGCAGCGGAATGAACACCACAGAGCTGATGTTCATTATGCGAATATGCGACACAGAGAAGATGTTGATGGAATGTCAGAATGAGAATTGTAATGTAGTCTGACCGAGTATTGAAGGAGCTTGATTGGGTGATTCGCGTTGATGTCAAACCAGAACTCTTGAGTTGGGCGCGTGAGCGTGCGGGCATTGAGTTAGATGCGCTAGTGCATCGCTTCCCAAAGCTTATGGCGTGGGAGCATGCCGCCGCCAGGCCGACGCTTAAACAGCTAGAAAACTTCGCCAAGGCTACGCATACGCCTATTGGCTTTCTGTTTCTTGAGGAGCCGCCAGTTGAAAAGATTCCGATACCCGATTTCCGAACTATCCGAAACGAAGCAATCGCTCGCCCGAGTCCCGACTTGCTCGACATGATCTATGTCTGTCAGCAACGTCAGGAATGGTACCGCGACTTCGCGCGCGCTGAACGAATCTTGCCATTGGCCTTCGTTGGCTCTGCAAGCTTGAACAGCGGCGTCGAGTCTACCGCGGCGATGATGCGACGGACTCTCGGATTTGATCTTGAACAACGCCGCCGAGTGTCAACATGGACCGAAGCTCTGCGACTCTTCATCGCGCAAGCAGATGAAGCGGGAATCATGGTTATGTGTAGCGGCGTGGTGCTGAACAATAATACTCGTGGTCTCGATCCCGAAGAGTTTCGCGGTTTTGCGCTTTCGGACGACCTCGCGCCCCTTGTGTTCATAAACGGCGCCGACACAAAAGCCGCTCAGATGTTCACGCTCGCGCATGAGCTTGCGCACGTTTGGCTTGGCCAATCAGCGGTTTCGGATGCGCAAGCTTCGTTGGTTCCCGAGCACCAGGTGGAACGGTGGTGCAACAGGGTCGCCGCGGAGTTCCTCGTTCCGCTTGAGATGTTGAAGAACGAGTATGACCCCAGGTCGGCACTGAGAGCGTCGCTTGATGGTTTGGCCAGACGCTTCAAAGTCAGTACGCTCGTGATTATGCGTCGGATTCATGACGCTGGAGGACTGACGCGCGAAGAGTTCTGGAACGCGTACGAGCAGGAACTGAAACGCCTGATGGCAATTTCAAAGAAGGAAGGGGGCAACTTTTATTTGACTCAGGCAGCGCGTGTCAGCAAACGCTTTGCGCGTGCCCTTGTAGTGAGCACTCTTGAAGGTCAGACGTTGCATCGCGACGCGTTTCGCATGCTCGGCTTCGCAAAGCTCGAAACTTTTAAGAAGTTAGGCCGCAGCCTGGGAGTGATCGCCTAATGCCTTACCTGCTCGACGCGAACGTATTCATTCAAGCAAAGAATCTGCACTACGGAATGGACTTTTGTCCCGCCTTCTGGGATTGGTTGATTCACACTAACGCAGCGAAGCTTGTATTCAGCATCGAGAAAGTGGCGGATGAGGTTCGGGCGCTCGGAGATGACCTTTCAGATTGGGCAGCCCATCGAGGAGACAAATTCTTTCTGAGACCCGACGGAGCGATGCTGACGGCGTTGAGGGCGGTTAGCACGTGGGCCGCAAGTCAAAGCTACGATCCGGCAGCGGTCAATACCTTCCTCCTCCTTGCTGATTACTATCTGATCGCTCACGCACTTGCTAAAGGACATACCGTTGTAACACACGAGATCGCCTCGACCTCAACGAAGAAAATCAAAATCCCAGATGCCTGTATTGGGCTCGGGATTAAATGCATGACGCCTTACGAGATGCTACGGACCGAGCGCGCGCGTTTCATTCTGGGTCCGACGCCGCCATAAGCCCGGAGATTGACCAATTGTGATATGCCCCCTACGGCGCGTCCCGCCATCCGACTGGACCGATGGATCCGTTCGCGCATGCTCCTCCTCACTTGCCTACCACTCTAAACGCTGTCTTCGACTCTAGCCGAGGCCCACGATCTTCGAACCGGCAGGAACACATTAGCTCACGTTGTGGGTCCCACTGCCTTCTAAGATCCGCCCCTGAGTCGGACAAAACCCACCAATTCATTACATATTGAAACCGACATACAACGGAATAATTCTTGATTAGTGATTTGCGCGATAAGGCGGGATACGCATTTGCGATATCGCAATTGCAATGAACCTCCGAAAGGTCTCCGGCAGACCGGCAGGTGCATAAATCGGTAGGCAGAAGCAGTACGAGAAATCAATCCTCGTACGCGTTTCCAATGACGAATTTTCAGCACGATTCAGATGTCGGCTCGATATACTCACGCGACCGATGAAAGAAAACGCCTATTTTTGAGAGAATGTCTGGGAGCCAAAATCCCGGTCACACACCGGTCACACAACTATGTTTGAAGACGGAGAGATCCTCTCGTCTTGTGTCGTACCCGCGACGATGCAAAATGAGAGTTTCCGCTACGGCGGGATGCCCATGCGCTGCAGTAGGTCGTCCAATCGAGCGTCGGAGCGAAGCGGATCTGCGATTGCTTCCACTCTGAGATAAGCCATGAAATTCGATCGTTCCTTATAGGCCTTCTCCAGCCAGGCAAAAGCTTGATCCTTGGCTCCGAGGCCAATATGAACGTAGGCCAGGGCTACCGGCGTCACATAACGGCGCCCGTTCAGTTCGAGCAACTCATTCAAGATCTTTATGGCCTCAGCTTTACGGCCGCCAAGGCCATCGCACATCCCCAGCAGTCCGAGCGCGCCCGGCGCTCTGTTTGACAAGACGACTGCTCTTTCAGAAATTGCGATGGCTTCGTCAAACCTCCTCTTGTCCGCATAGGCAAACCCCAGAAACCAGTGCGCCAAATAATTGTCTGGATCGAGTGCAATGACGCGGCGTAATTGCTCGATGGCTTCGTCAAACCGTCGTGCGTTTGTGAGGACGAAGCCTCTTATTGTGCTCGCCGAAAGCGAGAGCGGATCTAGCTCTCGGGCGCGATCGGCTTCGGCGATAGCCTCCGCCGCGCGTTTTTCATCCGCCGACAGGTGGAGCGCATAAATGCTGTGCGCTTGAGCGGAATTGGGATCTAGTTCAATGGCGCGCTTGAGCTCCTGTTCTGCCGCATCCCAGTTCCAATCGTAATGATAGATGTAGCCAAGCGCGGCGTGGGCCTCGGCCAGCGTGCCGTCAAGCTGAAGGGCCTTCACCGCGGCCTCCTCCGCCTTCCGCCTGGCTTCAGGGGGTGGCAGCTCGCTAATTACGACCGATTGGCTGGTGTTGTAAGAGGCAGCCAATCCCGCATAAGCCGGAGCATAGTCAGGATCTTGCTTGATCGCGCTTTGGAAATACTCGATGGCCCTATGTAACTGCTCTTTCCTGCCCAACAGATAACGACCTTGGAGGTAGTCATCCAATGCCTTGCGGTTGACTTGCACACTATGGGTCAGACGCGCTTGTTCATCGGGCGTGATCTTCATCTGTATCTCACGGACCACTGCCTGCGCGATTTCGCTTTCGAGCGCCATCACGTCGCGCAAGTCGCGCTCGTAGGTTTCTGACCACAAATGGCGGTCAGTCGACGCGCGGATGAGTTGCGCCCGGACCAGCACGCGGTCACCTGAACGCTGGACCGTGCCTTCAACCACTGCATCAACCTTCAATTCCCTGGCGATCTCGTTCAGAGGCTGCTTGGCGCCCTTGTAGTGCATGGCTGACGTTCGGGAAATCACCTGCAGACCTCTTATCTTTGCGAGATCGCCGATCAGCGCGTCGGTCATTCCATCTGCAAAGTAATCCTGCGACGGGTCGCCGGAGAGATTCTCGAGCGGCAGCACCACCAGCGAATTTATCTCGCCCACTGAGAGCGAGGACGCGTTGCGGAAGTACACCAGGTAGATAATCGCTGCAACTATGAGCAGCAGGAGACACAAGGAAGTCCCTTGCCACAGGCGAGGGGTCGATCCGATCTTTCGCGGCCACCTTCCGAACGATGGAGGAGGAACGTACGTAACCCTCAGCGGGTCCGAAGAGTTGTACCCTTCGACACCGGCGATCTTCGCTGCGCGGCCCAATTCGGTTCTCATGTCGCCGACAGACTGGTAACGATCGTTGGCCTGCTTTGCCAGCGCTTTGTCAATCACCGCGCATAACTCAGACGGCACCTCTTTGTTCAATTCCGCGATCGGAGTGTGAGGCTGATTAATCACCGCGTTCATCGTCTCCGCACGCGATTTGGACTTGAACGGAGCCGACCAGTCGCCATCTCATACATCACCACGCCGAGGGAGAAGATATCGCTGCGAAGATCGGCTCGCTCGCCTCGCGCCTGCTCGGGTGACATGTAGGTCGGCGTTCCCATAACTGCCCCGGCGAAAGTCAACTCTGATTCGTCGTCTGATCTCTCCAGCGATTTTGCCAGACCGAAGTCGAGCACCTTTGCTTGCCCTCCCGGCGTGATGATTATGTTCGCCGATTTGATGTCTCGGTGGATGATCCCTTGAGCGTGCGCTGCGGCCAGGGCATTTGATACCTGCAAGCTGATCGAAAGCAGACAATCGAGAGCCAGCGGCTGTCTCGCTATCACGTGCTTGAGGGTTTCTCCCTCGATATATTGCATAGCTATGAACAAAAGGCCTGAAGCCTCACCTGATCTCCATGAATCGTGCAGATGTTCGGGTGCTCGAGCGCGGACGCGAGGCGCGCTTCCCTAAGGAAACGCGAGCGAATCCGCTGTCGCCAATCAAATTGCGGTCGAGCAGTTTGAGCGCGACGTTGCGTTCGAGCCTCGAATCCCGAGCAAGGAATACTTCTCCCATCCCGCCCGATCCCAGCTTCTTGACTAACTTGAACGGGCCGACCGCGGCCATCGTCACGGTGCTGCTGCTTTCACTGTCGGCAATCAACTCGGAAGCCTCTTCAATCGCCGGAGATTCGATAAATCGCTCCGCTCTTTTGTCAAACACCAGCAACGCTTCTACTTCTCTTCTCAACTCCTCATCGCCCCCGCACTCTCGGTCAAGGAAAGCGGCGCGCTTATCCTGATCAACCTCGAGAGCGCCTTGAAAGAGCTGGAAGATCTTATCTGACTTTTCGTGTCGTTTAGACTTCATCATCGATTTCTTCGCTGATCGCCCGATACAGCCAGGCTTTTGCGGCGCGCCACTCGCGCTGCACGGTTGGAGACGATACACCGAGCACTTCGGCGGTTTCGTCGATGTTCAAACCGCCGAAGTATCTCAGCTCGACTACCTGAGCCTTGCGGGGGGCAATAGCGCAAAGGTCGGTGAGGGCCTTGTCGAGAGCGATCAGGCTGGCGACACGCTCATCAGCCAGTCCTGTCGCCTCATCCAGGGACACTCGCTGTCGGGCGCCGCCTCGCTTAAGCCGGCCACGGCCTCTGGCGCGCTCGACGAGTATTCGACGCATCGCCTGCGCCGCGACGGCGAAGAAGTGTGCTCGGTCCTGCCACCGCATTCTATTGTAGTCAACAAGCTTAATGTATGCCTCGTTGATCAATGCCGAGGTCTGGAGAGTGTTCCCTGCGCGTTCTCGGCGCATGTATTGATGAGCCATCCGGCGCAGTTCCTTGTAGACGAGAGGAATCAGCTTGTCGAAGGCAGCCCTATCACCACTGCCCCAGTCCAACAACAAGCCAGTTATGTCTTTTTGCGAAAGCGTAGCCATTTTGCTGCCTCTGATTGGACGTCGGTGAGGGCGGACATTATACCACTCACGAAAGCATTCTCGCCTGCAAAGCTCTTCGACCTGAAATCGCCAATCTGATGATGAGATTTTAGGCCTCGTGTCGCCTTACTAAATGAGACGCGAATTGTAAGTGGACGGATTCTGTAAGCGCAGAGACACACGTATTTTCGGATTAACTCGGTGGCGGGCCCTCGGGGCTTGGAGCAAATGAGATTTCTGCTTGTTCGAGCGTTTGAATAGCGAGAGCCCACGCGGAGGGACGAGAACTGTCGTTTGCTCATAATGATCTAAGAGCCGATGCGAGGCATTCGCAAACTCTAATCCAACCCAATCAAGAGAGAGGTGAGATATGGATAGCCGTAGAGTCAATCTAACAAACGCGGTGCGGCCCTGTCTGATGTGGTTATTGACATTCCTTTCGATTGGCGCGCTTGCGCAGGCTCAAGCGCAAATCGTCGGGACGAAGAATCAAATTGATGGCAGGATGAGGCCCAGGTTCAAGCTTTCGGTAGCAAACGCGGGCTTCGCTCTGATGCCGCCGGGGAGCACGGGCATAAACCTAAGCCCAGCCCCGACTGTGGTGTAATCCCGATGTCAGGGGGGCCCAATCTTCCAGTTCTTGGTAGCGGGATGGCTGGCAGATTGGCGAAATGGATCGGGCAGACCGGCAGCAACTCGGTCGTTGGCGATACCACCATCTTCGAAGACAAGTTCGGAAATGTGGGGATAGGCACCGACTCGCCCACGGCAAGATTGACAGTTGCCGGTTCGATTCACGCAAATGGCGGGTCATCAGTCCTGCACGGCGCCACTCTGATTGGCGACGGTACCGTGGCGAGTCCGTTAGAAGTAGCGGTGCCGCTCTCGTTGACAGGTGGAGGCGAGGCGATCCTAATCGTCCGCAATCAGAGTGAGCAAGGAGATGGGTTGTTGGCGTTTGGCGGCCATAGTAGTTTCAACATTGGGGGGAATGGTGTCAGCGGATTCGGTGGGGTCGCGGAGTTTGGTAGCGGCGGTACCGGGGTGAGTGGCATCGGGGGCGGCTCGAATCTTGGTAATGGAGGCATTGGCATTAACGCGTCGGGGGGCAATACAAGCATCGGAAGTGGTGGCGCTGGCCTGGATGTGGGGGGAGGCATTGGCGCCGGCGCAGGCAACCGCGGCGGCACAGGGGTAATCGCCCGCGCAGGACCTGGCGTTGACGGCGCGTCGGATGGGCTTGCGGGAGACTTCTCCGGGGACGTGAAGGTCGCTGGGAACGTCACGCTCGGGATGAACAGTCAATTGTTCGCGACTGGAGGTGAAGAGAATCTGCGGATGATTCGGGGCGCTGTGGACCCGGACGGGAACATTATTCGAGGGTCTGGTTTCACGGTGCAGCAGGGTTTACCCGGAGACTACACCATTAATTTCAACACTCCGTTTTCAGCGGCTCCAGTGGTGACGATAAGCGCTGATGTCGGCTACGCGCACGTCACGTGTAGTGCGAGCACCTGTTCGGTTCTCACGCTCAACACAATACCGAACGCTGCGTCTCTTTCTTTCAATTTCATCGCCGTGGGCCCGCGCTGAAAAGACCCAGAGCTTTCTGCTGACCAGTTGCGCCTGCAGCGAACGAAGCGCGCACCAGACGACGTGGTAGATCGCCTGGCCACCGCAGTCGGTCATAGGGTGAGACAAATCAGTTGTCCTCTGACTCTGACTCTTTCACCGTCTCACCGTCTACGAGGATCACATCATCCGAGCGGCTCCTACGGATCGCGCAGAAACTGTTCACCTCCTCAGCAGGGAATCACAGCGATACTGGCTTCCAGCGGTAACTGCATCTCTGCAGTTCAGGGCGGGCGTTGCTTACGACCTGCGAGTGCGCTCCCGAATACTTGCGCAATTGCCACGCTAGGGAAAGATGAGGCCACGTACGGGCGGTCATTGACATACTGCTCCAGCGTGCCACCCTCCCCCGCGGGCCCTTGCTTCTTTCTAACAAGACCGATCGGATCCACATCGAGAAGCAGCGCAACTGTGTATGTCTGGCTGAAGAGACATCATCCTAAACTCACACCCAAGAAGAAGAGCTGAGCCCGCCAGATCCCCGGCGCCTCAGGTGGAACCCAGAATGTTTGGGAGCCAAAATCCCGGTCACATACCGGTCACACAACTAGAGGCGGCCCGTTAGTGACCGCCTCCAAGTGTTTGAATGATTGGCTCCTGAGGTAGGACTCGAACCTACAACCCCCCGGTTAACAGCCGGGTGCTCTACCATTGAGCTACTCAGGAAGAAATTCCGCGCTCAGGCGAAAACCTGAAATTACCAGAGGCCTCTCGCGAGTGTCAACCTCGGCTCCTCTAACCGCGATGAACGCACTACGCTCCGCCATTGGAGACCCTGACCAACCACGCACACACCCGCACAACCGTCGCAAAAACCTCGGTTGGACTGGTTGGACCCTACGAGCATGGGTGCGGGCACACCAAAACCGTTGCGAGCATCCGCATCACCGAATTCATCACGCGTTTTCGCGCTTATCTCGGGTGCGCAAGCCTCGTGCAAACCAATGTGCTCTGTGACAGTCGCCGTTGTCAGCGGCGTCAGCCGCCGAGGAATCCCCTGGCCATTCAGTGATTCAGGGGCTTCACTTCTTGAGGGTTCGGATGTGCGCCACCAGCTGATTGATCTGATCGGCACTCAGGCTCTTGCCGAACGCGGGCATCTTGAGCTTACCTTTTGAAATCACCGCGTCGAGCTGAGCGTTCGATTGCTTTTGCACATCCGCCGAACTCAGATCTCGGACTGCCAGTTTCTTACCCACGGGCGTATTCCCGCTTCCATCCGCTCCATGGCAAGTTGCACACTTTGCCTTGAAGAGGGACGCTCCATCCTCGGCCGCTACGGTTCCAGCCTGCGACTGGTGTGGAAACAAAATCACAACCGTGAGCGCCGTTATGCCTACCAACGCGATCGCCGCCCCTTGTATTCTTTTCACTGAAACACTTCATTCTCTTTCCTCCCAACAGGTTCATAGCCCGCCTTCGGGCAGATATATGTAAGACATATGCATTGCCTTGCGGCCTTCCGCATAGGATGCGCGACCTCTGAGCAGCTTCAAAGAGTCGAACCGCTAACGAGGCGAAAGATGCTCACGCGTCCGGCTCTGCTCGAGACCGCGCTTCCTTCGTTCCTGGTCCATGATCCTCGCAGAGTTGGCTTCATTTTATCAATGTCTATGGTGAGATTTCGGGGTGTGAATCCGGACCAGAGACCACTGAAAATATTGGTAGGCCCCGGCAGGACTCGAACCTGCGACCGCCTGCTTTGAAGTCAGTCGTTTCGGGCAATAGTCAGTTAATGGACTCCGTAGGGAGCAATCCGTCGCGTGGAGTTAAAGACTTTAGAGCGGTGTGTTGGTAATAGCGCGGCGCAACGATATGGAGCGCGCCAAGCTAAGATGAAGGCTCAAACCTGAGACTGATTCATTGCGCAGTGGCCTTTTTCCGAATTAACCCAGTTCTCCTGAATCAAGGAGTCGCGCTGGCCGAGTCTCAGGTTGGCGCGAGCGTCGTTAAGGGTCAGATAGGTTCGTCCAAAATTATCTCTCGCACTTATCGGGATTCTGCAAACCATACATGTCATACCAACCACTACCATAGGGTTATCAACCTCATCAGGTCCTTCGGCCGCCGTTGCAAATATTCTTCATCGTGAATTAACGTGAGGGGATTCAGCGAACTTCCTCCTTCAGGTAGGGGAAAATCTCCGCCATGATAAAGACCTTCAGATAAAGTAGCGTAGCCTTCATCCCTTGCAAAATTACAGGACTTGAAACAAGCTATCGAGTACTTCGAGCGCGCGACACAAATCTCACCGGACTATGCCGCTCCTTATGCCGGGCTGTCCGATGCGTGGCGGCAAGTAGGCGACGCGGAAGCGAGGTTCAAAGAAGTCGAATCACCCGCACGCGCCGCGCCTTGAAGGCGATCGAGCTTGATGAGCAACTTGGGGGAGCGCACAACTCACTGGGCGCAATAAAGACCTTCTATGAACGGGATTGGGCAGGCATTGAACGGGAGTTCAAGCGCGCGCTGGAGCTTGACCCCGGCAGCCTTGATGCGCATACCTACTATCGCGGCGCTTGGAGATAGGAGCTAAACAATTTCTTTGGACGAATGAGGCAAAATATGAAAAATAGTTTATTGATGTGGCTGTTCCTGCTTGGCCTCTCGTGCCAGGCCTTTGGTCAAACACCGGCGAAAGACTTTGAAGGTTCGTGGCAGGGTACGCTTGAAGTGGCCGGGCAGAAGCTTCGTTTGGTCGTGACCGCAACCAAATCGGACACGGGCGTTTACGCGGGTAAATTAGACAGCCTCGATCAGAGCGCGACCATCCCGATTGACACAATCACGGTAAATGGTGACGCCGTGCGTTTGGAGATCAAGTCGCCCGCGATCGTCTTCGAAGGCGCCCTGAATAAAGAGCGCACGGAGTTGACCGGGACGTTCACGCAGGGCGACCAACAGTTCCCGCTCACCTTCAAGCGCAGCGAGCAGCCAGCCGCATTACCGCCGCCGAAGCCAAAGCCCGATTACTCCGCGCCTTCTGATGCACCCTACATCGCCGAAGAGGTTTTGGTGAAAACCCCAGCCGGCCACACGCTTGCAGGCACTTTGACCCTTCCCAAGAGTGCAAGCGGCACGCACCCCGTCAGCGCGATCGTCACCGTCACAGGGTCGGGGCCTCAGGACCGCGACGAAAATATCGGGCTGCAAGGGTTTCGGCCCTTCCGCCAGATCGCCGATTCGCTGGCGCGCCGCGGGATCGCCGTGCTGCGTATGGACGACCGTGGAACCGGGGCCTCAGGAGGCACATTCAAAGGCTCAACCAGCGCTGACTTCGCGGAGGACGTACGCGCCGGCCTTGCTTATCTGCGCACGCGGGCCGAGATCCGCGCCGACCGTCTCGGAGTGCTTGGCCATAGCGAGGGTGCTTTGATCGCGCCGATGGTGGCCGAAAAGGAACCCACGTTGCGAGCCATCGTACTGCTCGCCGGCATCGCGCAACCCGGGCGCACCGCGCTCCACTTCCAGATGAAGAACCAAATTGAGCACAACACCAAGCTAACGCCCGAAGTGCGCGACTCGCAAATAGCCGAGATCCCCAAGAAGATCGACGCCATGATGGCTGCTGACCCGTGGATGAAGTTCTTCCTCACGTACGATCCCGCTCCCACCATGCGCCGTGTGAAAACGCCGGTACTGATCCTCACCGGTTCGCGCGACCAGCAGGCGGTGCCCGAGCAGGTGGCGCTAGAGGAGGCCGCGTTCAAGGAGGGTGGAAATAAGGACGTGACTGCGCGGGTGCTGCCAGATCTCAACCATCTCTTCGTGCAGGACACTGACGGCTTCCCGGGCAACTATTCGAAGCTCCCTCCGCCGGTGATGATGCGGGCCGACGTGCTGGTGATAATCGCCGACTGGCTCTCGCAGCGGCTGCGATGATGCCTGGCTCAATTCCGAGTAGTTGGCAGAAATGAGTTACGAACGCCAAGTAGAATTTCCTGTAGAGAGATCTGTAGCATCGTGAGAAGGAAAGTTGCCGGTTATTCTGATCGCAGCGCCTGCATGACATCGACACGGGCGCGAATTGCCGGCAGCGCCGATGCAATACGGCTGCGGCCAAGAGTATTACCGCCGATCCGACAATCAGCGCAGCCCCCACCAGGTGCATCTCCTCGAAATAGCTGCCTGCCAATTTCACGCTCTTGGCTGCCCTCATCAACGCCACGCCGTCCAGACACGAACGAGCCTTAACCTGCCACCACACGCCTCGCGGAATCTCGCCTATTCGATTCTTCGGTTCTGCTACCCACTCTCCCGATCCCAGTATTCTACGCTCGTCCGCACGGTAGAATTCCTCTCCGTGTCCGACCTTCATGCCCGCCCGCATGAATGGCATTGTGAATCGATTCAGATTAGGTCTGCTGTCGGAAATCAAGGATCTGGGGCGGTCTATCTTCTAATGAAAAACGATATGCTTTCTGTTGACATTCCTGGAGCAGGGACAGAAATTTCCCTTTCAGTTAATGAATCCATTTATCGTTACCCGTACTTATTCCACCATTCGCACTCTTGCGGAGTGCAGCGTTCCGTCGCTCCCGGAATCTCCCTATGTGGTCGTACCACCAATTCCCCTTCTCGTGCGGTACGAATACTCTTGTCCTGAGGCGACCTTCCAGCATCCCTCTTTTGAGAAAAATGGATGTCATTGGCTTCAATCGCAGAGCCAACAGACAGGAGCAGTATCGACCCGAATAGAATAGCGGACAACAGGTTAATACACTTTAGGAACGTCATACCGGTCCATGGCTTCTTTGGAACCGTGAAACGGAGTCCATAATTAACTAAGAATATTGGTACGCCCGGCAGGACTCGAACCTGCGACCCCCTGCTTAGAAGGCAGATGCGATTCTACAACGACGAACTTCAGCAAACAAGAAATGTCGCTTTTCTTGGCTTTCTCGCAGTTTTTTGTTTCTTCGCGTTTGGTGATGTGTGTAGAATGCGCGAGAAAGGTGTAGACGGAGGTGTAGACGATGGCCAATTACGTTGAGCGCAACGGAAAGATTTATGCGCGCAAAGTGTACCGGGATTCGAAGGGCAAGAAGAAGCAGATCTGGCGTGTTGCGGAAAGCAGGTCAGATGCAAAGCAGATAGTCCGTGAGATCGAAAACGAACTGCAGAGAGGGACGGAGAGCTTTGAGAACCGCGACACTTTGAATGAGTTTTTGGATAAATGGCTATCAACTGCAAAACAGAAAGTGTCTCCTCGGACTTACGAAGACTATGTGGGGTTGTTTCGACTGTACGTGCGCCCCGTTCTGGGTACAAAAAAGTTGACTGCCGTGCGACCGTTGGATGTACAGGAGTTTGTGAATGGATTGGTAGATCGCGGCTTGTCCCCCCGCACGGTTAGGTACACGCACGCTGTGTTACAGCGTGCATTCAAGCGGGCGATTAGGTGGAAGCTGCTCGTGAGTAATCCGGCTTCCGAGGTTGAGCTTCCCAAGAATGTCAGACGGGAGATGACGGTGCTGACACCGGCGCAGTCAGCTGCTTTTCTGCGTCGGGCCTATAAGGGAAAGCACGGGTTGATGTTCGAGCTTGCGCTGCATACTGGTATGCGCCCGGAAGAATACCTGGGGCTGAAGTGGTGCGATATAGACCTTCAGGCGGGGACAGTAACGGTGCAGCGGACATTGGTCTGGAAGCGCTGGAAGAATGAGTGCTACTTCGGCGAGCCGAAGACGGCCCGTAGTCGCAGAACCATTCCGCTGCCAGGGTCTGTGGTCAAAGGGCTGCGAACGCACAAGGTCAAGCAAGCGAAGCTACGCCTCAAGTCGGGGCCAAGTTGGACGAACCATGACTTGGTGTTTTGCTCCGAGGTGGGAAAACCGCATTCGATTAGGAATCTCCAACGGCGGCATTTCAAACCGATACTTGTTGAAACCGCGCTGCCAGATATCAGGTTGTATGACCTCAGGCATACTTGCGCGACCCTTCTCCTCCTAGCTGGTGAGAATCCAAAAGTAGTATCTGAAAGGCTCGGTCACGCCTCCATTGTATTGACGCTTGATACCTACTCACACGTTCTACCATCGATGCAGCAATCGGCAACTTATAAGCTAGAAAAGATGCTAAGGCGGAGATAGCAAAACAAAGGGCAACGACAACTCGTAATCACAGGCCCCTCAACGGCAACTTACCTTCTTATTGCTACCGACCAAAAGCATGAATCCCAAAAGCTCCGCATCTTTGTGAGCGCCACCCCCGGTCAGACAAACCACCCGTGATGCGCGCGAGGCGGTCTGTGTGACTACGCTCTGTGTTAAGCGCGCAGTGAGTCGGTGTCCGCTTGCACCTCGAATGTTGAAAACCCGGTTTAGCACCGTCTCAATTATCCGACCCGTTTGTACGATTTCCATCGCGCATCGCAGTTGCAGGCTGGCAGGCGTGAGCGCGCCGCATTCGAACGGGCACACCTTTTCTTTTGTATTGAATCTTCGCTCCCTCTCGAACATAGTCATACAAGCGTCCTCAAGCCTGCGACGGCTCACTCAGGCTCATAAGATCGCAGATCCGGTGTGGTGGGCTTGGTTGCATGAATTGTTAAACTCGTACGCAGAGAGGCGTCGCCCCCGCGAGACCGATGGGATACCTAGCGAGGAATCTCTAGGGCTAGGCAAGTAGCGGCTACGAAATCCATGCTGCCACCGTCGTCGGGCTTGGCATATAACCGATGTGTCGCTCACGGTCGCTGCGCACATTGTAAATGCCTGAAGGTGCCGGACAACCCCGCCGGCCAGTTAGTTTCCCGTTTAAGCGACATGTCGGGCGATCTTATCGTCGAATGACTCAGATGTGGAGCTAAGTAAATTAATGGACGTCAGTGATCTTCGGCACGCTTACGCGATCTTGGAGCTTTCGCCACCGATCACAGAGAGCAGCCTCAAGCGTCAATACAAGTCTCTTGCTAAGCGCTGGCATCCGGATCGTTATCAGGCTGATCCCGCCGGACAGGCGGAAGCGGCTGAGAAACTCCGCAATATCAACATCGCGTACGAACTAGTGGCGGCCTCACTCGAGTCCGCCGAGCCATACCAAGCAGGGCCACCCGCAAATATCGCCGACCAGCCGTTCTCGTTGTCGCGCGATCAAGTTGACGAGATTGTGGATTCGATAAACCGGGCAACAAGATTCTCTTTGCTGCCTGAGATGTCGCTTCATCGCTGGTTGAGCATCGGTGCGCTGGTAGCTTATTTAGTTGCGGCAACAATCGCGCTTCCAGCGGAGTTCGAACAGGGCGGACGTGAGATCGTCAAAGCAGTAGGACTAGGCGCACGATACTTCTGGCTGCCGTTATATCTGATTTGGACCGGAGATAAGGATAGTCGGAGCGAGCTGGAGAGCTGTTTTTACCGAACTATCGGGTGGTTGTTAATGGCGTTACCCGCAGTTGTGATAGTGGCCATCCGAATAGCTGTCAACAGGCATTGAGAAGTGACCCGGACAAACAGCCGAACGGGCACGAGTCTATCAGCGCGCGCGTTTTCGGTAATAATCACTCAGTCGCGACATATAAGCGGGAGGCCACAACGACTCCGTCAGCGGAGACGAGGATAGGCAACTCGATAAGAGGCGGTAGGAAGGTGACACCTTCTTGGCTGCTGCAGTCATTTAGTGTGAGTGGTTCGTCTTTAGCTCTTGCTCTTTGCCGAACCAGAACGCCACCTGGTTTTCAAAATCCTTGATTGCCTTCTCGTAACCAGAATCGCCATTGGCGAGGATGCGCTGCTCGCGCGAACCAGAAGACGTGTAGACAATGCAGCGGAGCTCGCCGCGTGGCGAAGTCAGATAAGAATACCGTTCAAAAGCATCTCGGCGTTGGTCGATACGGCCGAGAATGATTGTCTCATTATCCTTGACTCCAACATATATCCCCCTTACGTCATCAGGCTGGGGCTTAAGGACGATTTGACGGCAATAGTAGCCATCGTCCTGCCCTGCAGTCGGGAGCTTCATCAACCTGACCATGTCAACGTTCGCTGGAATCAAGTCGCCATCCCTGAGAACCACCTCGGCGACACCCGCCAGCGGCGTCTGGCTCGCCAGGCGTTGATTGTTGTTTCCAGCGGGAGCCAGCTTGCCATCTGAGGATTTGGAGCAACCGCTCAGCGCAAAAGCAGCCAATACCAAGAGAAGCGAAGCGATTTCCTTATTCATATTCAATCTTTTGGTTTCCTCTTCTCTCCTTCGCTCAAAATCACGGCACATCCGGAGGATCCGGTGGATTCAACGGATCGTAGGTACCGAACCTGGGTGGAATGGCCTTGCTTTGGCACCACTTTGGGTTGAGCGCGCAAATCTTGTTTCTGCGGTCTTCAATGATGCCTTGCATTCCTTTCCCCAGCGCCTCCCCTCCTTCTAGCAGACCTATGCCCGTTTCAGCAGTAGCGCCGGCACCTTTGCCACCGTGTGCCACAGCCTCTGCGCTGGCAGTGGCCGCCGGACCGAACATTCTATGAAACCAATATGAAACATCAAACCATCCCCCACCTCCAGCTTCTCCCCCGCCGTGATCTCCTCCCCCATTACCATCTCCCCCTCCGCCGTGATCTCCGCCTCCTCCACTCCCGCCGCTATAGGTTCCTCCTGGCCCGCCGCCATATGCTCCTCCTCGCCCGCTACCATATGCTCCACCTGCCCCACCACTACCGTCCCAGGCAAAGCCCCCTCGACTTGATGACGGGCTGCGCCGCCTTGAAGATCCAGATCGCTTGCCGCGCGGTCTTAGGCCCATCGGATCGGTAAGCAGTAACGGGGCGTTCCCCACATACGGATATAAGTTCATGTCACCGCCGCCCACATCCAACGGATCCTCACTGATGAATCGCTGGAGCATGGGGGAATAATATCGCGCGCGGTAGTAATAGAGTCCCGTACCGTCATCTTCTCGGCCCGTGTACTTCTGAGAGTTTGTGTTTGCCGTACCGGTTGTCGATGTGCGCCCAAACGGCTCATAGCTATACTGCGTTTGAACCGCTCCAGTCGTGTCCACCAGGGCGATGGTGCTACCCAACGCGTCAGCGAGCGGGCTAGCTGTGCCGGACGAATCTGTTCGGGCGAAGAACTCGTCCGGTTCGCCGGTCAAAGAGTTCGCGCTGATGGACCCGCCGACTTGCTCCTGGACAATATTCACGCCGCTGTAGAGGTAGCTCGTGGTGACTCCGTTTATTGTCTTACTGGTTCGTCTTCCCACTGCATCGTACTGAAAGCTTCCAGCCAGACCCGGGCCGCTGATAGACGCCAATTGATTGCGCGCATTCCAGGTGTACGTGTTTGTTCCGTCGCTTGTGAGACTGCCGTTGTTGTCATATATCAGTGTTTGGCCATTGAAGCCCGTCTGTTGATTTGCCGCGTTGTAGCTTGTGCTGCTTACTGCTTGAGGCAGTCCGGTACTGGTAAGGCTGCCACCTCTGGAGGTGATTTGTCCTGCCATATCATAGGTATAGGTCAAGTTGCCTATAGTAGCGGCCCCCGTCGTGTATGTGAGCCTAACTAACCGGGACGCATCGTCATACCCATATGTTGTGGTTACCCCATTGGCAAGGGTCTGAGAAGTGCATCGACTTGCCTGGTCATACGTGAAGGCAACTGTCGCTGATCCCTGGGTGATCTGGGTCATCCGGTTTGCACCGTCGTAGGTGTAGCCGATTTGTGATTGACCGGGCACGGTTTTGGTCGCTAGCCTTCCGGCTGCGTCGTAGGTATAGCTCACCGTTCCCATCGTCGTTGTTTCGCTGGTCAGGCGATCCAGTCCATCATATCCGTAACTGATTGTTCCTGATGCTGAATCGACCACCTGGGTCAGACGGTCCGCCCCATCGTAGCTGTAACTCAGACTCGATCCGTCTTGAAACGTCACCAGGGTCAACCGGTTCAGAGCGTCGTACCCATACGTGGTGACCTGGCCCTTGCGATCGGTAAGCTGAGAAAAGTTGCCATTGTTGTCGTAAAGGTAGGTCGTTTGCCTTAGAAGCTGGTCCGTCCGGGTTTGCACTCGATCCATATTGTTGTAACTGTAGCTGATTGCTCTGCTTTGAGCGTCAGTCAGACTCAATAGGTTACCATTCGGATCGTAACCAGCAGTGATGGGGGCCTGTAGGGGGTCGGTGATCCGCGTCGGGCGGTTTAGTGAGTCGTAGTCGAGCTTCGCGGTCAGACCAAGCGCGTTGGTCGCGCTAAGCACGCGGCCCGCACTATCTACAAAACTGTCGGCTCTTTGTCCGATTTGTCCGATAACACTGACTAGATCACCCGAGTCGTAAGCAAGCTGCGTAATCTTTCCAAGCGGGCTTGTGACGGTTGTCGCCTGACCTGCTGAGTTGTAAGCAACCGTAGACTGATTGCCGAGAGGATCGGTGATAGTCGTAAGGTTGCCTTTGCTGTCGTAGCCGAACTGAGTTGTATGATTCAGCGCATCGGTAACGCTCGCGATCTGATTGAATGCGGGTTCGTAAACAAAAACCGTGGTAACAGCGTCGGCAGTCCCGTCCGGTCGTGTGATGCTGATCACGTTTCCCATCGAATCGTAAGCAAAGCTGGTGACCCGGCCAAGTTGATCACTCAGGCTCAAGAGTAGATTTGTTCCGGACTGGCGGTTGTACGTGACGGCCTGCACTTCGGGTTTACCGAGTGCGAAGGTCTCGCTGAGAGCGTAGCCCATCGAGTTGAACGTCGCTCTGCGAACGTTGCCTCGGGGATCGGTTACGTCGGTCTGGGTGACCTTGCCATTGCCGTCGAGGGCGTAGGCGAACTGGTAGGTGGTTCCGTCGGTCTGGGTTTGGAGCGTGACTCTACCGTTGGCGTCGTATTGGTTCGTAAGGTAGACCAGTCCACGCGCATCTTTGATCGTCAACATCCGATGCGACGAGTCATAAGTATACTCTGTCACCTCGGCGAGTGGATTGGTTACCTTCCATAATCTCCCACTCGCATCGTAGGTGTAGCTGACTGTGCGCCCGATGTTGTCCTTAGCTTGGGTGATGCGATTGCTTCCGTCGTACGTGAACTCGATCCATCGTCCATTCGTCGAGGTGATCTTGGTGATGTTTCCCCCTTGGTTGTTGGAGTGGGTGATCTCCGAAATAGAGCCTGAGGTTCTCGGTCTTCTCCCTCAGGGAGAGCCTTTCAGAAACGTTTGATTGGCCCAACTCGGGGTTTCTTCCACTGTTGTCGGCCAAAAAGTCGGGCGCGTTCCGGGTCCAAACGGGATCCGCATCGCGTTGGCCGCTGCCCCCATGCTCCTTCTCTGCGTCCAAAGATCGATGGTCCAAATTGTCTCTTAGCGTTTCGGTGACACTTGGTTCCGAATTCTCGGTCTGGTCATGAGTCAGCAATGAGAGTTGTTCGAAGCTCACTTCAACGTCACTTTTTGCGCGATCTCGTCCCTCGGGATCGAGCGCGGACATTCGAGTTATGTAGGAAGCGTGCGCGGCGCCGCAGCCGCTTCTGCCTACACTCACCTTTGCTATTGGGCTTGCCGTTGTCATTTCGATTCCTCAAAGTGGTCCGGCCCGATCCTCATCGGCTACCCCGCTGCCACAGTACTTCGATCCTTTCGAGCGCGGCTTTGACCTGATCGAGAGACTTTTCGATGTCTCTGGAGCTGAGTGCTCCCCGTTGAACGTTCAACTGCCTAGCAATTTGATTGAGGTTATTGCCTACCCTGGCGAGCTGCAAGATGGCGCGCTCGCGCTGTATTCTGTCCTCGTTCGTTGGCGCTTGTCCGGTGAGTCCCGACTCGACCAGAAATCTCGAGAAAGACAAGTCGGCCTTTCTTGCGAGCACTGTTAGCCGCATGTGTTCGTCGTTTGTCAGCCTCACCAAGGCGCCTCTTGGGTATTGTTTTTGCCGCTTGCCCATACTCTTAACTTAGTCAATTGTTCTCTGTCGTAGCGCGATAGCGCGAAGACGTAGCCCGCCTTAAGGCTGACTCTTCTACGTGCGTTTGGGGTCCCTTCTTCATGCACTTTTCTCTTAGTTCTGCTTAGTGTTTCTTGCGGCGATTTGATGAGCGCTGAAGTCGTTTGTGCTCCCGGGAAGTTGCTTCGAAACATGCGTCATCGTGAGCACAAGTCGGAGAGTTGTGAAAGCAGCGCGATAGACTGGTCGCGGAATCGGACTCGGGATCGACTTCGTTTGCGCAGAATCACCGCGCCTCTTTGACCGCAGCTGCGTGGATTTCGCTCTGCAATAAGCCACAAGCTGCCGGCTACCGTAGGAGTCGACCGACAATCTTGGCAGCGGGTGACTCGAATGCGCAGTTTTTCCTCGGCTCCAAAACGGGCGGCGAATCTCGCTGACTTGGTCGGCCGGTGAATACCCAATTCGTCGTCGATAGGTCGCGTGGATACGGTCCAATAGTCTTAGGCTTAGGCGCGCGCAATCTGATATTCGCAATCGGTGTGTAGCACTATCCAACTCACCTGTTGAACTGATGTCGAACTGAAGGCCGCTCAACACAGCATTCTTGGACTTAGCGGAGCGAGGAGCATGGGGGCGGCGGTACGTCTCGCCCGGTCCGGTGTCTGCAATTAGGGTCGATGTTCCGCCTGTCGAACGCACCGGCCACAAATCGTCATTGGCAAGTCTTACACACGAGTTTGCGTTCATCGTCTTATCGCCGGTCAGGTCGTGAACATCCGCAGACATCTGTAAACTCAGTCACAAACATATTTAGTTATTCAATATTCGTGCCACAGAACAAAGTATGGCGCGATCAGTCACGTCGACGCAGCTCGAACAGTCTCCCGGGTGGCGTGAAGAGGACTGTTATTGGGAACACTCAGGCGCGCGTCTCATCGTCTGCGTGGTGAGATGCGCAGACCATTGCGCGTACGAGTTCATCGCCGCGCAGTCCTATCGCCATTCAAGAACTCCTCGAGTGCTCGTGTCGTGAAGAGAACTCGGCGACCAATCCGAACAGGCTTTGGCCTTCGTGATCTGACGAGCTTCCACAATGTTGTTCGTGAGATCTGAAGAGCCTTGCACGCTTCGGGAATCGAATAGGTGAGCTTTGGAGAGTCTGTAGTAGTACTCATCGGGGAAAAAGTTCCTTTCAAGTTTTAGCCAGGAACCGTGATTTCAGGAACCTCTCCACGGAAGGAAGGATGCGCAGCTTCTTGTTTCTAGTTGCTTATCCGTCTGCGCTTGTGTGAGCACCCCTAGCACAGAGAGACTTCATCATCAAGAAAAATCCAAAAGTTGGATAATAGGTGTAGACGAAGGTGTAGACGGGACGAAAAGCGGCGGTGCCTAGGCTGTAAGTTATTGAAACTAAATACGCCCGGCAGGACTCGAACCTGCGACCCCCTGCTTAGAAGGCAGGTGCTCTATCCGACTGAGCTACGGGCGCCTAAACAACTAAGGCAAAAGCAAAAAGGCAAAAGTAAAATGCCGTTCACTTTTTCCTTCCTACCTTTGCCTTTGGGTTTGGTGGTCGGGGCGATTGGATTCGAACCAACGACCTCTCGGTCCCAAACCGAGCGCACTACCAGGCTGTGCTACGCCCCGATAACAAGAGCCAATTCTAGATGACCACCGCCCGGCGGTCAATGAGGCAGAGGTCAGAGGTCAGAGGTCAGAGGTCAGAGGTCAGAGGTCAGAGGTCAGAGGTCAGAGGTCAGAGGTCAGAGGTCAGAAGCGCATGGAGTTCAGGCTTTAGCCTGCTTGTACGTAGTCCTACGGCGAACAAGCAGGCTAAAGCCTGAACTCCATGCGCCTTGACTTCAGCCTACTGCCTTCTGTTTCGGACCCTTCGTTTGCACGCCGTTCAACGCGTATGTTAGCATCGCGTTCCAGGTGCAATATGGTCGAGTCAGCAAGTCTCATCAAACAAACAGTCCTCGATAACGGTCTTACAATCATTTCCGAACGAATGGATCACGTGCGCTCCGCGTCCGTCGGCATATGGGTGCGTTCCGGTTCGCGCCACGAGGCCGCCCCGATAAACGGAATCTCTCACTTTATCGAGCACACGCTCTTCAAAGGCACAAGCAATCGAACGTCCCGCGAGATCGCCGTCGAAAGCGACGCCATCGGCGGACACGTCGATGCATTCACAAGCCGCGAAGTCGCCAGCTACTACGTCAAAGTCCTGGACGAACATCTGTCGCGAGCTTTTGATTTGCTGGCCGATCTCGTGACCGCGCCCCTGTTCGCCGATGAAGAACTCGACCGCGAACGCAATGTCGTGACCGAAGAGATCAAAATGGTAGGGGACACACCCGACGATCTGGTCCACGAGGTGTTCGTCGCAAACTTCTGGCCCGATCATCCATTGGGGCGCTCGATCCTGGGTACCGTCGATACGCTGGCGACCTTTAACCATGAACGTGTTGCCAATTACTTTTCCGATGTGTACGTTCCGCGCAATCTCGTAGTCGCCGGCGCCGGCAACCTCGATCACGAGCGATTCGTGGATATGGTCGGCGGATATCTGAGTGGGATGGCGGACCGGCCTGCTAATCTTACGGCGTCCGCGCCTTCGCCTGCCAAACGGCGCATAGTGCTGGATAAAGACCTCGAGCAAGCGCACCTGGTGCTGGGCACCGGCTGTCCCTCGATGACTTCTGTGGACCGTTATACGGTCCACGTGCTCAACGTGATTCTGGGCGGCGGGATGAGCTCGCGGCTGTTTCAAACGATCCGCGAAGATCACGGGCTCGCCTACGCGGTTTTCTCAGGTGTGAACTCGTATACCGATGCCGGCTATATGTCGGTCTACGCGGCGACTTCACCGGACCAGGTCACCGACGTCATAAGACTGAGCGTCGAAGAGTTCAACAAACTCAAGAGGGAGCCGGTCTCCGACGCCGAGCTGCAACGCGCCAAGGATCAACTCAAAGTCTCGATAATGCTTAGCCTCGAATCGACATCGGCCCGTATGAGCAACCTCGCGCGGCAGGAGATATTCTTCGGCCGCCAGTTCACGCTGGACGAGATCCTCGAGCGCATCAACCGGGTCACAACGTCTGATGTGCGGCGCGTAGCCGGCGAGATCTTCAGCAGCAACGAACTGGCAATCACGGCAGTGGGACAGCTTAGTTCCCTCGATCTCGAGCAGACACAGGTCGCGGTTTAGCCCGGGTGATTTATTGTTTGTGATTTATGATTTGTCGTTTTTTATTTGTCCCTGGTTGAGGCCCGATCTGCACACACCGGCAAATTTGACAAATAGCAGCAAATAAAAAATAACAAATGCGACTGATTGTCCTAGGCAGCGGAAGCTCAGGCAACGTGCTCTACATCGAGTCGGGCGCGACCAGCGTCCTAGTCGATCTCGGGCTTTCAGCAAAAGAGACCGCCCGCCGAATGACTGAAGCGGGGGTCGACCCGACAAAACTCTCCGCAGTCGTCGTGACCCACGAACACACCGATCATATGAAGGGCGTTCGCGTCTTTTCCTCGACGGCCGAGGTCCCGGTCTACATGTCCGAAGCTACGCGCGCGGAGTGCAAGTTCCCCGACAACGGGGAGAAGATTCCCTGGGGCCAGACGATCGCTTCGAGCGAGCCATTCGACATCGGGTCGATGAACTTCTACCCGTTCACGATACCTCACGACGGCGTGGACACATTTGCATTCACCGTAGAGTCCGAAGGCGTGAAAGTAGGAGTGGTAACCGATCTCGGCTATATCACTCAGTTGGTGGCTGAGCGATTGCGCGGCTCGACCCTTGTTTTGATCGAATCGAATCACGACCGCGATATGTTAAAGGTTGGGCCGTATCCGTGGTCGGTGAAGCAACGCATCGCGAGCAACACCGGGCACTTGTCGAATGACGAGACGGCCCGGTGGATCCGCCACGACTTTGACGGGCAGGCGGAGTATCTTGTGCTCGCGCATCTGTCCCGTCATTGCAATCACCCCGAGCTTGCGAGGCTGTCTGCGCTTCAGGCGCTCGACTATCACGGCTCGTTGTTTTTTCCGCGAGCGGAGGACCGCGTGAGGATTGCTCTACCGGATCGTGCCGGTGAGTGGTTTGAACTTTAACAAGCGGGGTTAGGGGCTGGGGGTTAGGGGCTGGTTGCGGGCCCAACCCCAACCCCCAACCCCAACCCCTGACTATGATTGAACGATATACGCTCCCCGAGATGGGCGCGATTTGGACAGACGAAAACAGATTTCAGAAGTGGCTCGATGTCGAGATCGCGGTCTGCGAAGTCCACGCCGATATGGGCACGATTCCCCGCCACGCGGTCGACACGATCAAACGCACAGCGAGATTCTCGGTCGATCGCATCAACGAAATCGAGCGCATAACGCGTCACGACGTGATTGCATTCACAACGGCCCTTGCCGAAAACATCGGGCCGGAGTCGCGCTTCGTTCACTACGGGCTGACTTCGTCCGATGTAGTGGACACCGCGAACGCATTGTTGATGCGCGATGCGGCGACGCTCCTGCTTGAAGATCTCGATCGGCTTGAGGTTGTGCTCAAGCGACGGGCTATCGAACACAAGCACACGGCGATGATGGGGCGCACCCACGGTGTCCACGCCGAGCCTACAACGTTTGGGCTTGTGCTGGCACTCTTCTTCACCGAGAACGAACGGAACAAAGAACGACTCACGCGAGCGCGCGAATCGATTAGCTACGGCAAGATCTCGGGCGCCGTCGGCACGTTTGCGCATCTGGACCCGGAAGTCGAAGAGCGCGTCTGCGAGAAGCTGGCGTTGAAGCACGCGCCGATCTCGACTCAGATCATACAGCGTGACCGCCACGCCGAGTTTATGGCGACGATGGCGATCATAGCGTCGTCGATGGAGAAGATTGCGCTCGAGGTCCGGCATCTTCAACGCACTGAAGTCCGCGAAGTCGAAGAGCCATTCTCAGCCGGGCAGAAGGGCTCGTCGGCGATGCCCCACAAACGCAACCCGGTCACTTCGGAGCAGATCTGCGGGCTCGCGCGAGTTGTTCGGGCAAACTCGCAGGCCGCGCTGGAGAACATCGCGCTCTGGCACGAGCGAGACATCTCGCACTCATCGGTGGAGCGAGTGATCCTGCCCGACTCGTGCATACTCACCGATTATCTGATCAACAAGACCGAGTGGTTGATCGACGGGTTGGCCGTGTATCCGAGCCGCATGCGCTCGAACCTGGAATCGCTTGGCGGGGTGACCGCGAGCGGCCAATTGTTGTTGGAGCTGACCCTCAAGGGCGTCTCGCGCGAGGACGCGTATGCGATCGTCCAACCGCTTGCGATGCGGGTGTGGGACGAAGGCGCCAGCTTTCGCGATCTTGTGTTGAACGACAAACGCGTGACCGACAGGCTCTCTCGTGAAGAACTCGACCAGCTGTTCGATGTAAACAGCCAACTCCGCAACGTTGATAAGATATTCAAGCGGGTGTTTGGAGAATGACAGAAGTCTGAAGTCTGAAGTCTGAAGTCTGAAGTCTGAAGTCTGAAGTCTGACTGCGGCAAATTCTTATGAAAGCAAAAATCTACGTCACCCTAAAACCTTCCGTGCTCGACCCCCAGGGCAAAGCCATTCATCATGCCGTCGAGACAATCGGCTATCGCGGGATTGAAGACGTCCGCCAGGGCAAGTACTTCGTAGTCAACATCGACGGCTCGATGTCAACAGACGAAGCTCGCGCCGAAGTAGAGCGGATGGCTCGAGATGTTCTTGCGAACCCGATCATCGAAGATTTTCGCGTCGAACTAGATTCCGATTCTTGATCGTGCGATAATGCCGCTTACGAACCCCCGGCGCGGCATTCCCATACCGCTAACAAAAGAATCGGAGGAGTTAATGAAATTTGGCGTAGTGATGTTTCCGGGCTCAAACTGCGACCACGACACTTATCACGTAATCAGCAAGGTAATCGGCCAGCCAGTTGATTTTATCTGGCACCGGCAGAACACGGTCGCGGACTGCGATGCGGTCATACTGCCAGGCGGGTTTTCGTACGGCGACTATCTCAGAACCGGCGCCATCGCGCGATTCAGCCCGGTGATGGGCGCGGTCAAGGAGTTCGCCTCGCGCGGGGGGTTAGTGATGGGAATCTGTAACGGGTTTCAGATTCTCTGCGAAGCCGGGCTGTTGCCGGGTGCGTTGCTGCGAAACAAAAACCTCAGATTCATCTGCGAGCACGTCAACATTCGTGTCGAAGCGACAGACACGCCCTATACGAATCGCTGCCAGCGCGGACAAGTGCTCTCGGTCCCGATAGCTCACGGGGACGGCAATTATTTTTGCGACGCCGCGACACTGGCGGAGCTCCAACGCGAGGACCGAATCATCTTCCGCTACTCGGATGCGAACGGGAATCTGGCGGCTGATGCGAACCCAAACGGGTCGATGGACAACATCGCAGGCATATGCAATCGCGAGCGGAACGTGTTGGGGATGATGCCTCACCCGGAGCGCGCAAGCGAACAGCTCCTGGGGAGCAGCGACGGGCGGATTATTTTTTATTCACTAGCCGACACGCTGGCGGAGCTCGCGAAAGCATCCTAACAGGCGTCGAACAATCAGCTAACGCTCGAGCATTCGGTTGCAATCCCACCAACGCAGTCGGTGGATCGTTCATACTCAGCCACAACATAAGCTGACGCCCGCCCGCATTCCAAATCCCACCAACGCAGTTGGTGGATCATTCATACTTAGCCTACATGCTGAGCGTGGAAAGGAAACCGGCTGCCTTGTTCCCAAATCCCACCAACGCGGTTGGTGGATTGTTCATACTTAGCCTACGCAAGGCGAGGGGTCACGGTGACCACCAACTGCGTTGGTGGGATTCGGGAGAAGCGAGCGGGGTTCTGTAGCGCCGGCGGTTGTAGGCCGAGTATCAACAATCCACCAACTGCGTTGGTGGGATTCGAGAGAAGCGAGCGGGGGTTCTCTATCGCCCGCGGTTGTAGGCCGAGTATCAACAATCCACCAACCGCGTTGGTGGGATTCGGGATGCGGGCGGGCTCAGCTTTGTTGTAGGCCGAGTGTCAACAATCCACCAACGCAGTCGTGCGATCATAGACGTGATGACGTCTACAAATCATGTAGCCGTGGGTAGCCTTCCGGCTACCCGCGGCTAGAGTGGCCCCGCGCAAGACCTGACAACCCTTCAATCACGCGGGCGCTTTACCGAATAATCCGGCCAACACACCAAAGGCGTATTGGGATCGGAAGGATCAAGCTCATCCTGTAGATCATCCGCGAACCCGCGCCTACCGCCTTGCTGCCCCTGGGCCGCCGCCGTCGGGGCCACTGCGGCAAACTTTGGATCGAGCGCCTTCGCAATCTGGTCTCGTGAGTCCTCCAGATGCAACCGCGTGGCCCGATCCGTAGCATGGGGCATCGCTCGCGCAATCATCTGATTCAGCGAGCGAAGCTCGCCTCGAAGGAACGGGCGCTGTTCGTCGGTAACCGGCGCCCGGCCGTTGAGCTTCTCAGACAAGAGCTCGAGATATGCCCGCTGCAGGTTGCGGCGATAGGCGTCGATCCGAACCGACGGCGCCTGAAGCTCGTGCCAGATTCCGGTGCGAACGTCATCGAGGAACTCCGCGGGTTTGTAAGCAGCCGCACCGTCCATCGCTTCCTGCTCAACCAGCCGGTTGAACCTGGCACCACTCATCAGTGAATTTAGCACGCGAAGCTGGCTTGCTTTTATCAAGTCGAGAGCTCCGCTCGGCTCGATTCGCCTGAGCACCTCGGGCTTTATGGCCCACGTCGGCGTCGCAAACGCATTTTTATTCAGGAACCGCACAGCTTCGGCCTGTTTCTGTCTGGGAACAGGTGTGAACAACACGCCGTCCTGACCGCCGTACTTTTCCTGCGAGTTGAAACCGCCGACTATCTGAGTCACGTGACCCAACTCGGTCGCCCACTGCCCCAGCATTCGGCCATACACCTCTTCCAGATCGTCAAACGGCTCACCCGGTCGTGTGGTCGCGGTCAACAGCATATTTGAAACACGCTCGAGGTTCTTTATGCCCATCTCGGTTGACTTGACGGCATCCGCGTCCCCGACTGCTTCGGTGTTTTCGCCCGGATCCGAGCCTCGCGTGCCGCCGGTTGAGAAGCGCAGCCACGGTTTTTTGTCCTGGACGCGGGCCCACTCGTCGAGCGTCTTACGCTCTTCGTCCGGCGTGTGCGCGTCAGGGATCGGTTTGTAACCCCACATCGTCGCCCATTTGTCATAAGGCCCGATGCCCGGGATCAGCAGCGCCGGGTCGATCTTGTCTTCAGGCTGCGCGACATAATTGAAACGCGAGTAGTCCATCAGCGTCGGGGTATGACCCATGGTCTTGAGCCATTCCTTGTCGCGAATCTTGTCCGCGGGATAGATCGAGCTGGCTTTCATGTTGTGCTGGAAGCCAAGAGTGTGACCGACCTCGTGCGCAACCACGTACTCGATCAACGTGCCCATCAAGTCATCCGGCAGAGGAAAGTTGCTGTGCGCGCTGGTCGAGCGGCCCAACCTGCAAGAAAATACCAGTCTCGTTGCAGGTTCATCACGTTGTGATAGAACTGGATGTCGGACACGAGGATCTCGCCGGTGCGCGGGTCAGAGACGTGCGGACCCGACGCGTTTTCTATAGTCGAAGGCAGCCAGCGAATAACCGAGTAGCGCGCGTCTTCGGGGCTCCAGTCAGGGATCCTGATCCTGACTCGGCGCTTCCCTGGCGATGATCGCATTCTTGAAGCCCGCCGCTTCAAAAGCCGCCTGCCACTTCTCGATACCACGCTTGATGTACGGGACCCATTTGGTCGGCGTTGCCGGATCCACATAGTAAACGATCGGCTTCACCGGCTCGGAGAGGGCAGCATTCGGGTCTTTCTTCTCGAGCCGCCAGCGCGACGATATAGCGACGCTGGGGCGCGCGCTGTTCGTCCTGACCGTAGTCGGTTTGGCGCACCGTAAAGTATCCTACGCGCTCATCGTACAGCCTCGGCATCATTGGCTTCTCGGGGAGCTTCACCATGCTGTAAGTGCATGACCACTGTGCCGCTGCCGGCGCGCATCCCGGTTCCTAGAAAAGGATTGGGTGGTTGCGGAGGCCCGGCTTGAGTCCCGGTATCCGGCGGGGATGTAAATGTGTGGGTGGCCTCGACTTCTATGTTAGCCGGAAATGAAGCGATTCGCTCGATGAACGATCGCGACGCATCAAACCCCCGGGCGCGCAGTCGCGCTCTCGCGCTGAACTCTGTTACTTCGGTTGTGAACAGGCGAGTAACATCAATGACCGGCGCGTCGTCCTTGCCGAGCGCTTCGATCCAAAATGACATGATGATCGGATTGTTGTTGGCAGCTTGCACGGCCCGTGAGACCGGGAGCTTGGGATCCGCAACGACATCGTATGAGACACTCCTGAGCAAGATGCGATTCGCGTGTCGATCCCAGCGCACGACGTGGTTGCCGGCGGCTTGTCCGCCGTACCCAACTCCAAGGGTCGTGCGCGCGATCTGGCTAACCCAAAAAAAGTCTTTGCCTAGCTCGCTTTTGGGAATCTCGTAATAGACTTTTTCTTTGATGCGGTGAACGTTGAAGACGCCTGGGTCCGTCTTGGCGTCCTTAGTGATCACACGGTCGTAGGGTTTGATCTCCGGCGCGGCGTCGCGGCGAAAAGGACTTTCCTGCCCGCCCGGCGCTTGAGGTTGCGAATCTTGTGGCTCGCTCTCAACCGCAAAACCTGAGGATTGAGTGTCCGCGACTGGTTTCATCAAGTGATGACCCGCATACGCAACCGGTGCCGAATTAAGACTAAAGGCGGCAAGCACAACCGTCAGATAACAGGCAGCTAGTCGTTTCATATGAGTACCTCGAGGGGATGAAAGTTGATGTCAAAGCCACTGGTCTTTGAAGAGCGGGAAGCATATTCGTTCCACACTCAGATTTCAATCGGTTTCCGCGCCCGGGGTCCGCTGGTCCTTCTTAACTAGTGTCAGGAATCAACCGCCGAGGTCGCTGAAGACCCCGCATCAGCAGCGCAATTGTGGACCAGCGACACATTTAAGAACCGCTGCCCTCAGCGCACCTGCTTGATAAGAGTTACTCCGTCGGGTAGCATATTGGTCATTCTTTCCGTCCAATCTCGAATCAAAGAACCATCAATATGAGCGAACCCGTCATCAGTCCAGAACTCATTCGAAGTCACGGACTCACCGATGAGGAATACAAACGAGTAGAGGAGCTTCTGGGGCGCGAGCCCAGTTACACTGAGCTTGGCATATTCTCGGTTATGTGGTCCGAGCACTGCTCCTACAAATCATCAAGGGTTCACTTGCGGCGCTTGCCCACCAAAGGTGACTGCGTGCTTCAAGGTCCCGGAGAAAACGCCGGTGTAGTCGACATAGGAGGCGGGCTGGCAGCCGCGTTCAAGATCGAATCACACAATCACCCTTCGTTCATCGAGCCCTATCAGGGCGCGGCGACCGGCGTCGGCGGGATCCTGCGCGACGTGTTTACGATGGGAGCGCGTCCGCTGGCCGCTATGAACTCGCTTCACTTCGGACCACTTGCTGCAAGCGACGCCGATTCAGATGGAGAGCGGGCAACCGTCGCGCGCAACCGCTCGATCATGGCTGGAGTGGTGAAGGGTGTAGGCGACTACGGCAACGCGTTTGGGGTGCCAACCATTGGCGGCGAGGTGCGTTTTGCAGATTGTTACTCGCGCAATCCGCTGGTGAACGCTTTCACCCTTGGAATCATGCGGAAGGAACACATCTTCTACGGGCGTGCGGCAGGAGTTGGCAACCCGGTCATTTACGTCGGCGCCAAAACCGGTCGTGACGGGATACACGGCGCGACGATGGCGTCAGAAGAGTTCGGAGAAGAAGCTCAATCGAAGCGGCCAACCGTCCAGGTCGGTGATCCGTTTCTCGAAAAGCTATTGCTCGAAGCATGCCTCGAAGCAATGCGCGCCGGAGCGATAGTTGGGATTCAGGATATGGGAGCGGCCGGCTTAACCAGTTCGTCGTGCGAGATGGGAGCACGGGCGGGCAACGGTGTCGAGATAGATATCGAGCTTGTGCCGCAGCGCGAAACCGGAATGACGCCCTATGAAATCATGCTCTCCGAGTCGCAAGAGCGAATGCTTATTGTCGCCGCAAAAGGTCGTGAACGAGAGGTAGTCGATATCTTCAAGAAGTGGGAGCTTGACGCAGTCGTGATCGGGCACGTCACCGATGATGCTCACCTGCGAGTCAGGAACAACGGCAATGTCGTGGCTGACATTGCCAATTCCGCACTCACAGACGAGGCGCCAGTCTATCACCGTCCGTTGATTAGGCCGGCGGATGTCCAGATTACCGAAGTCGGTCAGGTTGAAGCGTCGAACGCGGAGCTGGACTCGACATTCATGCGGATCATGGCGCAATCGACGATCGCCTCCAAGGAATGGGTCTATCGCCAATACGACCACACGGTCCGAACGAATACAGTCGTGCGGCCGGGCTCAGACGCTGCAGTAATTCGGGTAAAAGAGAAGCGGCACGGGCTTGCGATGACGTTGGATTCGAATGCCCGCTATTGCCAGGTTGATCCGCGGGCCGGTGCGAGGCTGGTTGTCGCTGAGGCGTGCCGAAACCTTGTGGTGAGTGGCGCGCGCCCGCTAGCTCTGACGAACTGTTTGAACTTCGCCTCACCGGAGCGGCCCGAGGTGATGTGGCAGTTCAGCGAAGTGGTAGACGGGATGGCGGAAGCGTGCGAAGTTTTCGGGACGCCGGTGACAGGCGGCAACGTAAGCTTTTACAACGAGACTGACGGGCGAGGCATCCATCCGACGCCGGTGATCGGAATGGTCGGCATCATCGAAGACTCGCGGCACATAACGACTCAATGGTTCAAGTCCGATGACCGCGCGATCATCCTGCTCGGTAGGACCGCGAATGACCTGGGGGCGAGCGAGTACGCGATTGCTATGCTTGGAGGACTTGAGGGCCGCGTGCCTCACCTTGACCTCGATCTCGAGCGCCGGGTGCAGGAAGCTTGCTTGAAGATCATCCAAGCGGGGCTTGTCGAGTCGGCTCATGATTGCGCGGATGGGGGACTCGCGATTTCGATCGCCGAAAGCTGCTTCTCGAGCTATCGTCGCGACGCGGTCGGTTGTGAAGTGGCCCTCGAAGGCGAGTTGCCGGCGGCAGCGTTGTTGTTTGCCGAAACGCCGTCTCGAATCGTGCTGTCGGCGGTGGACAGCAATGTCGCCCAGATCCTCGAGATCGCTCAAGATCTAAAGATCTCCGCAATGGTGATCGGCAGAACGAAAGGCGAGCGATTGAAGCTGGTAGTAAACGGCGAGATCGTGATCGATCGGCGTATTGGGGAAGTTGAATCCGCGTGGCGCGGCGTGCTCCCGCGGATGCTCGAGATTCCGTCATTGGTCGCGGGCGCCGATGACCTTGAGTGTTAGTGCGATAGTGAGTCCGCGCCCTATGACTCTGAACCGCCAAAGCGAGGCCCAATGAAGAAGATTGCGCGAGCGTTCGCGGTATTAGTGACAGCGCTAACCATATCTTCAATTGCTGGTATTCGAGGCCCGGGAAAGTACGCGGGCGTGGTGGTATTTGATCGCTGGGACTCGTGCTACATCTACAGCGGAGTGTATCTGATGTACGTATCACAAAAAGTGAGCGAGCCGCTGCGCAAATACCTTGGCCTTAGGTCCGGCACATCCAACCATAGGAACGATGGCTGTTCCTGGAGTATTGAAGGCAAGCCACTTGCAGCCTCCTTCTCGCTTAAGCCCCGACAAAGATCCTCGATCACGATATCGCTTGTTCTTCCTCGCGGCGAGTACGACTTTCTGTGTGGCTACGGAGGCGGAGTGCACGAAGACAAGGCGTTAGCAAGCAACGCCATAGCGTTTGACGTTGACAAGAACAACAGCGCAATGATTGTCAGTCGCTCAAACCGCTAGGTCAGCGCGCTCCGCCGATCCATTCGTTGGTGCGGGTGAGCAAGGTAAAGAGCAAGGTACAGATCTCGGCCGGTGGCGTCGCCTTTCGCAACGAAGGCGAGCAAGTGGAAGTTGCGCTCATTTCGGTGGGCGAAAACAACCGCTGGCAGTTGCCCAAGGGGCTGGTCGATAGCGGCGAATCAACTGAAGAAGCCGCCGTCCGCGAGGTCCGGGAAGAAGCAGGCGTAGAAGCTGACTTGCTCGAGCGGATTGACAAGGTCGAGTATTGGTACTACTGGAAAGAGGACGGTCAGCGAGTCCGCTATCACAAGTTCGTATATTTCTACTTGCTCCGCTACAAATCGGGTGACACGCGCGATCACGATCATGAAGTGAACGAAGCACGCTGGATCGAGATCGGCGACGCGATCAAGATGCTTGCGTTTAAGAGTGAAAAGGAGATTGTGCGGAGGGCGAAGGAGATGATTGGCCAGTCATGAATAAAGCCACACATGCAGGAACCTTGCGATATGCTCAACGCATGAATTCGAGCACCGCCCGCGGGCACTTTCGCGAGCGCGACGGCCTGCTGCTGTCCTCGATAGGGCTGGGCACGTATCTGGGTCACTGGGACGAACACACCGATCGCAGCTACGAGGATGCGATCAAGCGCGGAATCGAGTTGGGCTGCAATGTAATCGATTCTGCGATCAACTATCGCTTCCAGCGCAGCGAGCGCGCGATCGGCGTTGCCCTTAAGCAAACGTTTGACGCGGGCAAAGCCTCCCGGGATGAGATCATCGTCGCAACAAAAGGGGGGTTCTTCCCTTTTGAAGACGAGCCACCTCACGATCCGCGGGCATGGGTAACCGAGAACGTAATAGACAAAGGTCTTGCGCGCCCGGAAGAGATTGCCGGCGGCAGTCACTGCATGACACCTGCTTACCTCGAAGACCAGCTTGCGCGCAGCCTTCAGAATCTCGGACTCGATGCGATTGATATCTACTACATTCACAACCCCGAGAGTCAACTGGAGGCCGTCAACCGCGATGAGTTCGACCGCCGGCTTCGAGCCGCGTTTGAATTCCTGGAGCAAGCGGCCGTGGACGGACGAATCGGCTGCTTATGGAACCGCGACGTGGAACGGGTATCGTCAGCCGCCAGGCTCCCGCGGATATTTGTCGCTCGCCGAAGTGGTAACACTCGCGCGAGAAATCGGAGGCGATGCGCACCACTTCCGGGCGATCCAGTTGCCCCACAACCTGGCAATGCCTGAAGCACTCACAAGTGCCAACCAAATTTTGGATGGTGAACATCTCTCTCTGTTAATGGCAGCGGCCCGGATCGATGTTACGGTTATGTGCAGCGCTTCGATGTTTCAGGCGAAGCTGAGTCAGAACCTCCCGCCGTTTGTCGGAGAGGCTCTGACGGGGCTGGACACCGATGCGCAGCGCGCGATCCAGTTCGTGCGCTCGACGCCGGGAGTGACAACCGCGCTGGTCGGCATGAGCCAGCGCACCCATGTTGATGAAGATATGGCTGTAGCTTCCGTGCCCCCGGCAACAGTGGACGAGTTCTTTGGCATGTTCTCCAGCGAAGAACCTTGAGATGCGCGGCTAGCGACCCACAGGTTGATTGAAATCGGACGGATAGTTGGCTAAGCTAATGACCGCTCTAATTCCTTCAGTCCAAGCGTACGGCAACTTTTGCACTTTCCCGGTTTGGCGCTGCGTAATGTACAATTAGAGGCACGAGAGCCAGGCGCAACACGGTAAGCAAAAGGATTGAGCCGCGGTCCGCGTGGCGCAAGCGCTACCAGCTCGGTGGTTTCGTATGGAAAAAGATGCCCTCAGAGCGAGACCGGATCCGGACCGAATAATCCTTGTCATGCCGTGGCCGACTCTTGCGGAGCGGCTCATTCGCGTTTTGAAGGACACTGCCAGGGAGTTCGGTGCAGGTAGGGTGGGCTATCTTCGCACGGCTTTTCTTCCCGATCGCATCGAGGACTGGTTCTGGTTCAAGCTTGCCGGTCTTCTCGCGATGTCTGTAGTCCATCCCATCGAAACAATCCGAGGCGCGGCTGCAGGTGACGAGATAGACATGAAGCGCCGCCGCCGCTTCAGGGCAACACTGACGGTTTCGGCTGGGGTTCACGGCATACTCATAGTCTATCTGATCTATTTGGCATTCTTCTCCCAGTTTGCCAATTTGCGCGTAGTCGACAAAGCGTACCGTAAGTTTGACCCGGACAGACTAATGGAGAAGTTGTATTATCCTCCACAGATGTTGCGGATGCCGCCGCGCGGCCCGGCGATGACGCTCGAGGAGATCCGAGCGCGACAAGAAAAGCACAAGCACGAGTTGGCTCTTGCGAGAGAGAGAGCCGAGAGGGAAAAGAAGGAGAAAGAGGAAGCCGATCGCAAGGCTGCTGAAGAAGCGGCAAAGCTTGCGGCTCAGACCAAACCCGCCGCCACGGAAACAAAGCTCTCAGAGATCAACATTGCACCGATCAGAGATACTGTCGCAAACCTGTACAAACTGTTCGATGCCGGCGGGCTTGATATTCCGGAGGTCAAGTTCTCGATGATGGCCGGGTTCAAGGTTATGCCCGACGGGTCGTTTGAAAACATCCGAATTATCAACTCATCCGGTTCGAAGGTTATCGACCGGAACGCGCTCGAACTGCTGTCGAACATCGGCGAATCGAAGGCACTCGGGCAAGTCTCTCAGCTGAGCTCGACGACGATCAGTCTGGACATTACCGAGGATATTGCGCGGATCAGAATAATGGCCTTCGCGCCAACCCCGGAGATTGCCAAGGAGAAGGCGGATCTGTTGAGCGTGCTGTTTTGGGCCCTGCGCATGAAGGAAAAGAGTCCGGATCTTGGCCACTTGCTTAAGCTGATAAAGGTAAAGAGCGAGGGCAAGCGCGTTGACACCGATTTGATTGTACCGAAAGCTCAGGCGGCTCAGATGTTCCGCGCCTGGTCAGCAAACCCCGGCACCCCACCTCAATAAACCGCGTAGACTGCCTTTAAGGCAGGCATCCCTGCCTGCTCGGGTTGGATTGGAACGTAGAAGCGCGGGATGCCTGCGCTCTCAGTGTTAAAAATCATTACTGTTGCCCCGCCATGCTGTTGAACCTATAATGTTGAAGCTCACCGCACTTAGATCTGAATAAGCAGCGGTGGGCGGCTTCCGCGAAGGCCCCTTCTTAACAGATTCCGACGATCATCATAATGCTCCGAATGATCAGGTAAGGCGTCTGCAGTCCCAGCTTACTTAGAGTTACGGCCCTCTCCGGTCCGAGCTAGACAGCTTTGCGAGGCAAAGACTAATGTCACCGAGTATCGATCAACTGTTGACCATAGCATGCAGCAAAGGCGCCTCAGATCTGCACATAAAGGCGGGCAGCTTTCCATTCATCCGCGTCAACGGCGAGCTTCAGCCGATGGTCGAAGCACAGAGACTGGCAGGCGAAGACTCGCTCAATATGGCCTTCTCTATTATGAACAACCGCCAGAAGCAGCGGTTCAACGAGAATTCTGAGATCGATATCGCCTACGCCGTATCCGGGCTGGGCCGGTTCCGCTGCAACATATTCCAGCAGCGCGGGAGCGTCGGCATGGTTCTGCGGGTCATCCCAACAACTGTGCGCACAACCGAAGAATTGCGCCTGCCTTCAGTGATCGAAAAGATCGCCGACGAAAACCGCGGGCTCGTGCTGGTCACCGGCTCGACCGGGTCCGGCAAATCGACAACCCTCGCGGCGATGATCGATTACATGAACCGCACTCGCACGGGTCACATCGTAACAATCGAAGACCCAATAGAGTTTCTCCACCGTGACAAGAAATCTTACGTAAACCAGCGGGAGGTCGATGTCGATACCCGAAGTTTCTCGGAAGCGTTGCGCGGAGCGCTCAGACAGGATCCCGACGTAATCCTGGTGGGCGAGATGCGCGACTACGAGACGATTGAGACTGCGATAACCGCAGCCGAAACTGGTCACCTGGTGTTGTCCACCCTTCACACGCTCGACGCAACCGAGACGCTGAACCGAATAGTGTCCGTCTTTCCTCCGCATCAGCAACGAGCGATTCGTCTGCAGCTTGCAAGCGTCCTCAAGGCGGTGATCTCGATGCGGCTCGTGCGCGCCGCCGACACCATACAAGGACGCGTACCCGCGGTCGAGGTCATGATAGTCACCCCGTATATCCGTGATTGCATCATTCATCCGGAAAAGACCGCGACGATACGCGAGGCAATAGCGCAGGGGACTTCGCAATATGGCATGCAGACGTTTGATCAGTCATTGTTTGATCTGTACAGTCGCGGATTGATAACATACGAAGAGGCGTTGAACGGAGCAACCAACGCGGATGAGTTCCGATTAAGAGTATCAGGTGTCAGATCGGTCTCGGATCAGGCGCGCGAAGACATGGAGCGCTCGCGGAGACGCACCGGCCCGCTCGACGCAACCAAGCCCGAGACCAAGCAATTTGTGAATTGGCTTCTAGAAGGAACAGAACAGGTAACAAGATAACCGGGGCGCGCCGCCCGGGAGCCGAAGATCGCCCGGCCCGCGATCCAATGGTAAACGGAGCAGGCGAGCGCGAACCCAGCAACAGCGAACAGTCGAGCCCGAGCAAGAGAGTGATGAAGGCAGCGCTGACGATACTTGCGACTCGCTCTTGCAGCGAGGGTCAGTTACGCGACCGGTTGAGCGCGAAAGGCTGGGCCGAAGCGGGTTTGGTTGAAGATTGCATCAAGAGGCTAAAGGAGCTTGGTTACGTCAACGACGATTCGTTTGCACGGAGCTATGCGGGCTATCGAGTCGGTTCGAAACCGTTGGGCAGAGCCAGGCTGGCACGCGAACTGGCCCTCAGGAAGGTCTCACGAGACACAATCGAAGGGGCATTGGATCTGGTTTTTGATGAGGTGGGAGAAGAGACGCTGATCGACCGCGCGATTGCGCGGCGCGTGCGAGCGCAAGGCCGTCCGGCCGACCGACCGGCAGCGAAACGCCTGTTCGATCACCTTGCAAGGCTTGGATTCGAGTACGATTTGATCGTTAGAAAGCTGCGCAGTCTAAGAGCGACTGCCGACAACGAATGATCGGCTGCGCCAGCCTCCATTGTGGCTGAGCTGCTTTGACGGAGTTTATCCCCGGATGCTCCGGAACTCTTTGTTAAGACGACGTAGATGACGATGAAAGAGAATGATAAACGCGCAGCGCCGCGTGTGCCTCACATTTCAGAGGTTATTTGCGAGGGTCTCGGTACTCGGCTTATTGCCCGAACGAACGACCTCAGCGTGAGCGGTGTGTTCATCCATTCTCAGCTCTGCTGCGAGGCAGGCTCGATTCTGAAACTGCAGTTCACCGTCACCTCGACCGAGATCGAAACTCTTGGCGAGGTTTGCTACAGCATGCCCACAGATAGGAATGGGCGTGCGATTTCTCGATCTTCGGCCTGAGTATCGCGCCGCTATCGAGAAGCTAATCGAGAGTCACCGAGCCCAGAAGGAAAGCCAGGATCTCAAAGCTAGAGGCAGGAGCATCATTCAGAGCGGAGTGGAACCGGTTGACAAACTGCTTGGCGGACTCGATCGCGGCCATCTGTATCTCACCCAGGGAGACGCCGCTGGCAAATCGCTTTTCGGACGGGAGTTTCTCATCGAGGGGCTAAAGAACGGGCAGACAGCCGCGCTTATTACAACCGGCTCTGCCGAGGATGCTGTCAGACAATTCGCTCGCCTGGGTTACGACTGTCGGGAAGATCTTCGCAGTGGGAGTCTCGTGACCTTCAGGTACGCCCAGGACGTCGCCGAGCAAGTTCTTCGGCTGAGGACTCTGGCGCCGCTGTTACCGGGGCTCGAGCGAATACTCGACAAGTTTTCCCCCGAGCGAGTCGTTTTTGATCCAGTCAACAACCTGCTCGCCGGCGAGGGGCCCGATGATATAGCCGCACGCGCCAACGAATTCGCAGTCTGGATCAGATCATTTGGGGCGACGGTCGTTCTGGTAGCAAATGGAGAGTCCGTCGAGGTCATTGAGAGCTTGACGCCTCTGGTCAAGGAGTCGATTCGTTTCGACATGAGGGAGACGAAAGATCGCGTAGTCCGGTACATTAGTTTTGAGAAATCCCCCTCTGTCCCGGATCACCCCGTTCGGGTTGATCCATCCAGGGGGATCTCGTTGCTGGAAGATCCGCAAACGGACGAACCTTCTGACGGTGATCTCCGCGCGATGCCACAGACAGTAGAACCGACTCTTGTTCAGAAGAGCGGTGAACAGGCGATTCCTGCAGCCTCGGCCTCAGGACAGATTGCCTTTAACGCCGACCGGACGGTGACACCACTGCCGCCCGGATCGGATGAAACACACGATGCCTTCTTCGCCATGTTGGATGAATTGCAGAGTTTTGCCTCATCGCTCGAGCCAGAGCCAGCGATAGACGAAGAGGCAGCCGCGTTGTCGTAGGATCCAACAAAGGTCGTCGGTCGGCTCCTTCTCATACCGCCAGAGAAGCTGGCGCGGTTTCCATCCGTTTCCCGCCTTTCTTGCCGCGCACAAGCGCCGCTGCAATAATCCTCTCGATGACCAGCACTCCAACCGAACAAAGAACTGAGCTTCTCGGTCTCGCAGAGGATGAAGCACGTCTATTCCTGTCAGCGCTTGGCGAGAAGCCGTATCGAGCCCGGCAGCTTTATGACGCGATCTATCGCAGGCGGATCACCAGCTTCGATGCAATGACTGATTTGCCAAAGACGCTGCGGCGGATTCTCCACGATCATTCCATCGTCACCCACACACGGATCGAAAGCGAGTTTCTATCATCGGACGGTACCCGACGGTTTTTGCTGAAGCTCGCCGATGAGTTTGAAGTCGAGTCAGTTTTCATGCCCGAGGAGCGCCGCGACACAATCTGCATATCGAGTCAGGTCGGATGCCCGCTCGCCTGTAGCTTCTGTATGACCGGAGTCCTCGGACTCAAACGCAATCTAACCGCCGGCGAAATAGTCTCGCAAGTGATCGTCGTTCTGAATCAGGTCTACGGCGAAGGAGCGGAGGTTCCGCATCGGACCAACATCGTGATGATGGGCATGGGCGAGCCTCTGTTGAACTACGATCAGGTTATCAAGGCTGTGCGATTGTTCTTCGACCAGAAAGGTCTCGCAATTCCACCTCGCACGTTGACGCTTTCAACCGCTGGCGTAGTCCCGCGAATCTATGATCTTGCGAGGGAAGAAGTAAGGCCGCGGCTGGCGATCTCGTTAACAGCTTCGAACGACGAGCTTCGCGACCGGTTGTTTCCCATCAACCGCAAGTACCCGCTCGCCGAGTTGATAGAAGCGTGCCGCCGATACCCGTCCGGGATGCGCGAGTATCTCACCTTCGAGTACGTGATGCTCGACGGGGTCAATGACAGCGATCCGCAGGCGCGTGAGCTGGTGGGATTGCTGTCGGGTATTCGCGCGAAGGTGAATCTAATTCCTCATAACCCCGCACCGGAGCTTCCTTACGAGGCTTCTCCGATTGAGAGAATATTGGCGTTTCAAAAGATCCTGATCGCCGCCGGCTTGCCATCGTTCATTCGCCGTCCACGAGGCCAGGATATCTCAGCGGCTTGCGGTCAACTCGCGGCTCGGCATCAGGCGACGGGGTGACAGATCGGGTGAGCGGATTGGACGAGCTTGACGGTATTACTCGGCGTCGTCAGCTCTTCGTCAGAAAGGTGTTGTTGGGGTCCTCTCAATCGAATCCCCGACAGCGCAGGTCAACTGGTAGCGCCGAACGAAACCATTCCCCCTCTCTGAAGAAATCCGAGTTCAATCTTCACCACCGCCTTGCTAACATCGAAACGTGAGTCCCAAGCGCGAACCGACATTAATCCCCGTTGTCGTCGGACCCACTGCGTCCGGGAAGAGCGAGCTTGGTATCAATCTGGCGCTCGCGCGCAACGGAGAGGTCATCAACCTGGATTCCGTTCAGGTCTATCGCCGCATCTATATTGCAACGGCAAAAGTCCCCCAAGGCGAGCAACAGGGCGTGCGTCATCACCTGATCGACATTGCTGAGCCGACTGAGAACTTCACCGCTGGGGCTTACGCGCGTCTAGCCGAACAAACGATTCGAGAGGTCGAAGCTCGCGATCACACCGCGATACTCGTCGGCGGGACGGGTTTTTACCTGCGCGCTCTTGTAAGGCCCTTTTTTGAAGGACCACCGACCGACATCAAGCTTCGCGAGCGACTCTCCGGTTTGCGCGACAGACGGGGCGCGGAGCAACTGCACCGAATGCTGGCGCGCGTTGATCCTCCGGCGGCCTCTAGCATTGGTCCTCGTGACTGGCCCCGCACGATGCGAGCGCTGGAGGTCTACTTTCAAACCGGCCGGCGCATTTCAGAGTCACAACCAGAAATGCCGCCCGCGCCCGCGTTCGCATCGCGCATTCGAGTGATCGCACTCAACCCGCCTCGAGACAAGCTGTACGCTCGCATCAACAACCGCGCGGATCAGATGTTCGAAGGCGGGCTGGTCGAAGAAGTCGAGTCATTGATTTCCTCAGGCATTCCGCCAACAGCAAAGGCATTTCAAGCTCACGGCTACCGCCGGGTGGTCGAGTATCTGGAAGGCAGGCGAACTCGCGAAGACGCGTTGAATCAAATGAAGCTCGACACCCGCCACTATGCCAAACGGCAGCTCAGTTGGTGGCGCTCGTGGCCGGGAGTGAAGTGGATAGATAGATTTGGAGATGAGGTGGATGCATTTGAGGAAGCGAACCGCGCGTTAACAGCAGACTGCCGGGGAGCGACGACCGATCAACGGTGACTGCCGATTGTCCCGGATTACTGGCTGTCGCTCCCCGGGCGGTCGCCGTTCAATAGTTGATGGATCACCTGATCAAGGCCGTAGGCGTCAAACGCGGCGCCCTCGCGCGTGAGCAACTTCCGGAGATCGTCAGTCACGTAGGAACGAAACCTATCCGCATATGCGTTCGAGCCCGCCAAAGCCTCCATTGCCAGCCTAAGCGCTTCGGTTAGACCTTCGACAAACTCCTCGGCGGTCGCCTGTCCCACGAAAACGATTTCACCCGCCAGGTATTCGAAGTCGCCCGCGAATGGATCGAGGAAAGGGAAACGCTCGGCGATCTTTAGTTGCCCGGCGCGCAATGACATAGAGAACCTATCGGGCCGGCCGACCGCTTGCGCCGCCTCTTCGATGACCCTGGCGATCTCGCCCATCAGCCGCTTTATCTCGGCCATCGCTTCGGCGTCCGCACTTGGCGGGGAAGCTCGTCCCTTACAATCGACAGGTCTGGCGCTTTCGGCTCGATCAAGTCATCGGTGAGAGGCGGGGGTGGTTCGAGCTCTGCCGGCGGTGCGAGGTCGGACTTGTACTCAGGAACTGCCTCCCCTCCGTAAACGGGGCCTTCGAGTAGCTCGGGATCTGATTCGCCCGGATCCGGAGAGGTGAGTATCTCCTCCTGGGGATTCTCGTCTGAGTTCGCCGTAAACTCATCCGCAGGTAGCGATTCGGACGACGCATATTGAAAACGCGCGAGGTGTGATTCGACGGGCTCGTCGATCGCGGTGGCGTCATCTGCCGGCGGAGCCACCGATATCGCCTCAGCCGCAGGCTCCTCCGGCTCGTCAACTGCCTCGTCTTCCGTTTTCGTGAAGTATACGTCGAACGTTCCGCGGGCCCGGTTGCATTCGTAGATCAGACGGCCGAGTACCGGATTACTGGCCAGATCCAGCGCGCCAGAGTCCGTGTGACCGGTTGAGCCGACGACCCGGCATTCGGTGTCCCTCACGTGGATCAGCGCGGCCGGTTCGCTTTCGGTGTTTATCTCAATGAACCATTCACGATCGCTCTCGCGAACGAGTTTGCAGATCATCTTCTCAAGATCGGTGAACTCGGTGCTCAACCCTACATACAGCGGTTTAGCGTTTACGCGCCCAGCTACGGCGTTTGCCGTTTCTGGCGAGTAACTGTGGACTGAAACGCGTCCCCGTTCCCGACGCGCACACTCCGCAAGTTGCTCAACCGTCGTTCTGGTGTAACCGCTGATCGGACCGCCGGGCGCGCCGTCGCCGCGCTTATCGAAAGCGGCGGCAACATTGCCGCTGGCAATGACGATGAAACTGTCAGCGTCGCGCAGCACAACCTCGACAAACCCTGAAAAGCCGCCTTCACAAAGATCGGCGACAAGCGCGTCCAGGAGCACGTAGCTCGTCGCCAGGCTCTCGTGGATGATTTCTCCGGGAGGAATGAACATTGAAGGAGGTCCGTGTTCCGTGGTCCGTTGTCCGGACCACGGAACAACACTATTGACTGCGGACTACGGTCACCGGCGATTTGAACTTCCCTTTCTTAATCGCGTCAATGATTCGTTTTGCGTGATTCCGCGCGATTAACGGATGAGTATCGTCACCGGCGATCTCATTCAAAGCGGTCAGCACCCGTTCAGGCTCGGCTATCCACTCGAGCCTCAAATAGCTCTCAAGGGTCTCAAGCTGCTTAGGCAGATCGAGGGGCTGATACCGCTCGGCGTTATCGATGTCAAACAACGCTATCTCCTGCGTCGCTATGGCGCGGAAAATATCCTGGAGCACCTTCATTTGTACGTTGGTAGTAAAGTTGAACCGCGTCTTTCGTTCGACCGCTCCCTGCCTTACACCCAGCGTAACCCAGCCCATATGCGAGCGGTCCTTCTTGTCCTGATAATCAATGTCCGAGGCGAGAAAGCCCGAGGTTTCAAACAGGTCGCGTATGCTCGCGATGGTCGCAGGCAAGAGATTGATCTTACAGTCCAAAACCTCGTCCGATGTCCCGCGGGTGAACCTCAGCTCGCCCGCACCGATCGAGTTGAGGTCGATCTCTATTATCCGGGTGTCGAAACGCGGGTTCTCAAACTTATAGCTAAAACTCGTCTCGCCGGAGGCAGGTGCGCCGCTTATGCTCTGCGGCTTCTGACGGGCGAGCACACCGGATGCCGTGAACAACAGAACAAGAATCAGCTGGATGAAGCGATTGATGCACATACGTTCGCCAAAAACTCAAACAGGGACGTTCAAGATAAGCAAAGACAATTAAAGTCTATCCCGCTTATCCTGTCCATCCCTGTTTGCAATGTCCTACTCGAACTTTACGGAAACCAGTTTCGAAACACCCGGTTCTTCCATCGTGACCCCGTACAGCGCGCGAGCAGCTTCCATCGTGCGCTTGTTATGGGTGATGACCAGGAACTGCGTACCGCTGCTCATCTCTATCACTTTCCCGGCGAAGCGGCCGACGTTGACTTCGTCAAGCGGCGCGTCTACTTCGTCGAGAATGCAGAAGGGCGAGGGCCGATACTCGAAGATCGCCAGCACGAGGGCAATTGCCGCCATCGCCTTTTCGCCTCCCGACAGCAGAAGCACGTTTTGTAATCTCTTGCCTGGCGGCTGCGCAATCAGGTCTATCCCTGACTCGAGCACGTCGTCTTCATCGATAAGAATCATCTCGCCGCGGCCGCCGCCAAACAACTCGACGAACATGCGTTGGAAGTTCTCGTTTATTTGAAAGAACGCGTGCCGGAACCGTTCACGCGAGCGCCGCTTGATCTCCGTAAGCGCTTCCTCGGTCATCTTGATCGAGTCCAGTATGTCGCGTCGCTGTTCGGTCAGGAAACGGAACCGCTCGTCCGATTCTTCGAGTTCTTCGAGCGCCATCATGTTGACCGGCCCCATTTCGTCGAGCTTGACCCGCAGCTCGTCGTGCCGGACCCGAGCCGCATCAATGTCAGAGGTCAGAGGTCGGAAGTCAGAGGTCAGCTCAGATGTCGATGTCATGTCAGGGGTCGGTTGTTCGGCGTCTGATTGCTCATCTGACATCTCATCTCTGACTTCTGACGTCTGACCTTTTACCTCTGAATTCGTCAGTGCGACGCTCGTCACAACATCATCGAGTGACATCGCCAGCTCCGAGAAACAGGCCTTCGTCAGGTGCTCAGCTTCTGACTCGATCCTCGCGCGCTCTACCTCGATTTGACCCTTGCGATCGTGCGCGGCGGCGGCCATCTGTCTCAACTCGCCGAGCATCTTTTCAAGCTCGTCGCATCGGCTTCGCGCAGATGAAAGCTCTTCACTGCCGGCGTTGATCAACCCGCCCAGCGAGGCCCGATCGTTCTCCAACCGCAGTGCCGCGCCTGCACTTTCTTCCAGCGAGGTCGTCAGCGCATCAGTGCGGCCGTGACTATCGTACAACTCCAACCGGTTTCGATTTAGCCTCGATAGCAACTCCTCGGCTTCCGCTTCCGTCCGGCGCACCTCCGCTCTGGCCGCGTGCAGTCGCTCCGCACGTGCGGCAACAGACGCGCGGACAGCAGAGACCTGTTGCGACAGCTCCTCGACGCCCGCCCGCATTTCCACAAATCGCAACCCCGCCTCGTCGAGTGATCGTTGTACGGCCTCGCTCGAAGCCTCAGCAGCGGCGAGTTGCGCGCCCAGTTCCTCAATCCTGGGCTCCAGCTCCGAACGCTCCGCGGTCGACTGATCCAGCTCGGCTTCAACAACCCGGACGTGTTGCGCCGCGCGTTCCAGGTCGCGCGCCAAACCTTCCAGATTCGACGTGCGCGCGGCAGCCGATTTCTCATGCTCACGAAGACGCTGGTCGAGCGCCGATGTTTCCTCTTCGACAATCCGCAACCGATCCTCGGCAACCCCCATCTCCCGGGACATCCGCTGCTCTTCTTCGGCGCCGCTTTCGGTCTGTTCGCGAAGCTCTTTGATCTCGCGTTTCAGTCCGAGCAGCGACGTCCCTTTCTGGCCCGCCTGCGCACCGGTCACAATCAGCCGGCCATTGACGACCTGCTCTCCCTCATAGGTTACATATATCAATGACGCGTTTTCGATCGACAGATGGAGCGCAGCTTCGATGTCCGGTACAACCGCCGCCGCACACTTTTCAGGGAACGCGCGCTCAACAACAGCCTTGATCTCGGGTCTTATGCCAAGCAGGTCGATTCCCCGCAGCACGTCGAGCTGAAACCGCGAGGCGTGTGCGGTCGCCTGTTCGTCAAACTGCATCGCGGCGGCCCGGTCGTCTGCTGCAGCGGCTCCAACGTGAGAATCTGATATCAACAGTTGAGTATCAGCGTTGAGCTGAATGACGATCGCGTCAATTGACGAGAGATCGGCAGGAGGCAGTTGCCGTTCTTCGGGCACGTACTCCGGATATGCTTCCCGTTCAGCTTCGCCAGTCACTAACCAGGTCTCAATCAAGCTGGCGGGCATTGTCGTCTCGTCGCTTGCCCCAGCATTCTTGTCGTCATCCGTTCCCTGCTCAGATTCCGGATCGCCTTCGCCGCCGTGCAGACCCACGACGAGGAATGCCCCGCGTCCAAGCCCTTCAGTCTTGATGTACTCAACTCCGGCGAGCGCATCGTCGATCGTGGGCACCAAAACACTCTGAAGCTCACGAGCAAACAGGCTTTCGATCAGCGGCTCGTATTGAGTCTCAACTTCGACAAAATCCGCAAGCGTCCCGAGCGCATTTATCCGAGCGGCCTGCTCACGCGAGAGCACTTGTTGCACCGCGTCGGAATAGTACGCGTGATGGGCATTTAGGTCTTCGAGCGAGGTCAGCCGGTGGGTAACGGCCTCGCGTCTGGCGTGAACTCCGTCAAGCTGTGAGCGCAACACCGACACTTGATTGCGGAGCGCATCCAGATCGGAACCGCGTTCGGCTATTCGGGCGTTGAGCTCCGCGAACAGCACAGCGTCAACCTCAACTTCCCCGCCCACCCTGTTGAATTCGCTCGCAGCTTCGCCGCGGCGCGCGGTCGCCCGGTCGAGCTCGCCAGCCAGGCTTACCTCCTTCAACTCGAGGCGTTTCAGCGCGTCTTCGAGATTGGCGTTCAGGTTGCGGAGCCGTTCGGTGATGCCGATCTCGCTGAGCATGCGCTGACGCATCTGCTCGATCTCACTTTCGGCGTTTCGCAGCCCGCTGAGTGCTTCGTGATATGAACCGTCGCGCGCGAGCAAGTCCGCCTGTTCGGCGGCAACCTCGGCTTCAAGCGACTGCAAGCTGGCCGTTCGCCGCTGCGATTCGGATTCAAGCAATGTGAGCCGTTGGTCCAGCAACTGCTGATCGCGATCAAGCTCTTCGATGCGAGCGGCCAGTTCCTTGATCTGTTGCTCCTCGAAGGTTCGGCGATTGCGAACTCTGTCCGCCTCGAGCTCGACGGCCGCCGCGCGCTCGCGCAACTCAGCCAGCTGATCTTCCGCAGCCCGCGCCTGGGAGGACGCGGCCCTGTTTTCGCCCTCGAGATCCTTTAGCCGCGCATCCAATTCCGTCTGATTGCGCCCGGCTTCTTCAAGCTCCGCTGCGACTCTCTCGATCGCTTCGCTCAAGCGGTAGTAATCCGCCGTAAATATTACCTTCAGCAGCGAGCGCATCTCATCGCGCAACCGACGGTAGCGGCGCGCTTTCGCCGCCTGCCGCTTCAAGCTCGCAATCTGACGCTCTACCTCCAGACGATGTCGTTCAGGCGGTAAGATTCTGCCGCGCGGACTCGAGACGAAGCTCGGCCGCGCGCTTACGGGTCTTGAACTTGGTGATGCCGGCGGCCTCCTCGATGAGGCCGCGGCGATCCTGCGGCTTGGACGAGAGAATCTGGCCGATTCGGCCCTGCTCGATGATCGCGTAGTGGTAACCGCCGAGGCCCGTTCCAGCAAACAGATCGTGGATGTCCCGAAGCCTGCACGAGCGACCATTCATGAAGTAGTCGCTCTCGCCGGAGCGATAGAGGCGGCGTCCAACCGTTACGCGTTCGCCGGCGGAAATCGCTATTGTCCGGCGCTTGCGCGGGTGACGATTCCGCTTGCGATCGGCCGTTTTGACATCAGGGTCGGCATGTCCCTCGGGTTGGAGCTGCGCCGCCGGTTGGTCGCTGTTTACGCGAACCGAGATATCAACGGTGGATCCGGCGGCATCGGGAGAGCCCGGATCTTCGTTCGCTACGTCATTCGACAGGGCATCGATGCGACGCCGATTTTCCCGTTGTTCTGTGTCGTGTCCCTCGGACCCAGGAACATAGTGTTCGCTGTCGTCACCAGCCGGGTCAACGTGCTCCGGTGGCGGCGCCTGCTCGGCTTGAGTAAGCCCCCCCGACGAAGGCTGCGTGCCCTCAACCTCGCCGGCAGGTGCCGGCGGGTTTTGAACCAGCGAGCGCGCGGCGTTGGATGCGTGCTCCGCGTTGATAAGCGCGTCTTCATATTCCTGCTCGTCGTCTTCGCCGTCGCGGGAGGCGATGTCGTCCATGGCGACCAACGTGAGCAGCACCTCGGCCATTCCCGTGGGTTTACGGTCCCGCGTGCCGTTAAAGATCACATCTTCCATTTTGCCGCCGCGAAGGTTCTTGGCGGACTGTTCGCCCAGCACCCACGAGATCGACTCGGCGATATTGCTCTTCCCGCAACCGTTCGGGCCGACCACTCCTGTTATGCCTTCGCCGAAAACAAGGGAAGTCCGGTCGGCAAAAGATTTGAAGCCGCTTATCTCAAGTTTCTCTAGTCTAAACATCCTCTATTCCCTGCCGATCCGCCGGGGGCAACCCCAAGTTATAGGCTCGTTCCGAAAACCTAGCACACTATAGTGTAGAGGGTAAGCGCTGTCAAATTCTCCTCGGTTCATCAGAATCCCCATGACTGACTGCTGGTGTTAGTCATATAATGGGCGTCGCACGGTGTACCACAATGAGCCTCGAGGGCGTCCTTATCTCAGAAGGTTACGAGTTTTGACAGCAAATTCTGTTGCCGATCCTGCTGATGCCGGCACACGGCGAATACTCCTCGTCACGGAACGAATAATTCAAGTTTCGCTTGTGCTGTATGTCCTTTTTGCGCCGCATTCAATTGCCCTGACTCAAACCTCCTATATCATTGGTCTTGTAGCCTGGTCGGTGCAGCTGGTAACAACTCGCAGGTACTGGCCCTCGAGGACGCCCGTCGATCTCGCGCTGCTTGGCTTTTTCAATTGCTGCATTATTTCCTCGGTTCTGTCCTACGTGCCATTTGTAAGCATCAGGGGGCTTCGGAGCCCGTCCTTATTTCTCGCGTTCTACCTGATTAGTAACAAGATAAACAGCCTGCGCTTTGCAAGGGTGCTTGCCTTCGCGCTGGTTGGATCGTGCCTCATCAATATTGGCTACAGCGCGGTGCAGGTTGCGATCGGACGCGGTCTCCAAATCGACAGCATCGAACCGGACAGTCCGCTAAAAGAAATCCATCTCGACGTCGGGGATATCATACTCAAAGCCAATCGACAGCCGGTAAAGAGATTGGAAGACATTACAAGTCAACTGGATTCCGGCGGCGATCAACTCCTGGTCACATACCAGAGAAAGGAATCAATTGGCGCGATCAGCCTGTCCGGAGAGACTACCACGACCCTGAAGGGCGCAGGGGTTGAACGCCTGGGGATAAAGACATCGACCGGCAGAAACTTCCGAATAACAGGCTTCTACAATCACTACGAATCGTATGCCGAGGTGCTCGCGCTGATCGCTGCGCTTGCAATTGGCCTGCTGATCGCGCACCCACGCAAGCGTTCTGCGGCAGGCGCGTTCCTGTTATTCTCTATATTCTCGCTTATAGCGGCACTGCTGATGACATCGACCCGGGCCGCGATGGTGGCGTTGGCGACTGCTACGGTTGTCATGTCTCTGTCGAGCCTTCCGGTTCGCGTCACAGTGCTCGTCGTCCTTGGTATACTGGTTATCGCGCCACTGGCGTCATTTACAATTCTACGCGCGAGAGGCATCTCATTTATCGATCCTAACGACGGCAGCACCGCCTACCGGTTAGTCGTGTGGCGCGAGGCGCTAAACCTGATTCGGCAAGATCCGGTGGTGGGAATAGGCAAAGGGAGCGACGGCGCACTCAAAGAGAAGTTCGGTCTGTTCGATCACGGCAGGTTACCGCCCGGTCATTTTCATTCCAGTCCGATTCAGATAGCTTTATGGTGGGGGTTGCCGGCGCTAGCCTTTTACGCGTCGTTAATGTCTATTCTTCTGCTCGAAGGCTGGAAGATGAGCCGGTTAGCTCAGGCCAACAATGACCGCAGAGTCTGGGGGATTGCGCTCGGAACAACCGGCGCACTAGTGGTCTTCAACGTGAATTCGCTGGTCCATTGGAATTTCGGCGACGGAGAGGTCGTGATGGCCCTTTGGTTGATGGCAGGTCTGGCTTCTGCCGTACGGCGAATAACTCTCGAGGCGCGGCCGGCCAACCCAAGTCTCGTATCAGATCAATCCTGAAATTGCCGACTCATTCTACGCGAGAGTAATCCGAGCACGAAGAAAAAATACAAATTGAGGTCGGAGTAGGCACCGCTTGCCAGCGCGAGCCCCGGTATCGAATACGCGAGCACCATAGCCAAAAAGCAAGCGGCTGATGCCCGGGCTTGCGAATCTGAACCGCGGATTAGAGCCCGCCAACCCATCCGGAAGAGGTAGAAGTTCGCCACTAGGTATACTGCTAATGCCAGGAAGCCCAGCTCAGCAGCGATCCATAGCGCGTTTGAGTGCGGGCTGTCGGCGACGGCCAGCTCTGAATCCTCCCAAATCAATTGAGCCTCATCACTATATTCGGCGCTAAACGATTCCGGGTAGTTGCATAGCCCCACTCCGAACCAGGGGTGGTTGGCGGCGATGGTGATTGCTGCGCCCCAGGTTGCCAGACGGCCATATACGCTGTTTGCGCTAACCAGTCGCTGCTCGGCCGATGCCGCACCGGATACAGCGTCCCACTTAGCCAGCACGAATGTAATCAGAGTCGCCGCCACAATCACACGAGCGGCAATCAACCACAGACGTCTACCTGCGCGCAAGCTCTGCGAAAACGGGGGGGATGACCCCTCCTCCTGTCCGAGACCCCGCTTCTCGTCTGTTGATTGGAGACGGGCCCGGAACCGTGTTGTCCCGGCCTCAAGAACGATCCAGGAAACGACGAGTGCCGCGACAACGATACGGAAAAGCGGTAACAACGATGCCCCAAGCCCGGCCGCGAATGCGCAGATCTGCAAAAACCGCGCGCTGTTGTCAAGCCGAATCCTTAGAACATTTGGCGCCGCGCTGAGAAACAAGGCTAGTAGCAGAGATATGATCGCGTATGACGAATCAGAAGCGAACGGACCGTTGACCCTGTACTCCCCGTCGCGAATCAACTCTGAACCCTTGTAGTGGAAAAGATTTACACCGGATGTGTACTCGTTGGCACCCGTCATAAACAAGAAGAGTACAAGAATGATTAGAGCCCACAGGAGAGGTTTTGCATAGCGATCGGAGTCAAAGTGATTCCGAGCCAGGTGGAATGCAATCAACGGAAGCACAAAAGAGTCAACGGCAATCTTTGTCGCATAACCGATGTTGATAGACTTTGCCGCAACGCTTAGCAGCGCCGCGACGCACAGCAGCCCCCAGGCTATTTCGAATCTTGTGACCTTGAAGCTCTGACCAGCGGCGTATGTCTGCGTTCGCCGCAGCAGAAGGATCGTCAAAAGCAACGCAAAGACCGCGCGGTCATAGGTGATTATTGATCTCTCGAAAGGGATCCTGAACCAAAACGATATCAAAGGCGTCGTGGCGAACCATCCGAGCAGCAGCACTCCAACCAGGGTCGGAGCCAGCGTCCCCATTGACCTCGAATCCAAGTAACGGGTCAGAACTGCAAAACCACCGACAAGAAGGAACACCCCCCCGATTGCCGCATTTGTGTTTCGACACACTGCCAGAACCACCGCAGCGCCGACGCCGAGGCCGAGGTACAAACCAACGGAGAGTCTTACACCATTCTGGTGCATGTTGCGCGCCGCTCCTGAGGTTCGTGTGTCTGTGATCGGGGTTCCACGTCGAAGCAGGAATGAATCGAACCGAACACTCGCGCCGGATACGGCGGAATTAGCTGCCAGTGGCGTCAGGCTGGCTGCGGGTACCGGCTGCAACCTGCGACACAATAGGTGATCGCTTGCGGAACGTCATCTTTGAAAAGTATTCAAACGCCAGGGCTGCTGCAATATAGACGAGTACGGCGATCAGACCTGCGACCAGAGCCTCGCGCCCCATCGGGGCTTTTGTGATTGCCCCCGGCACCACAGGGTCGACAAGCTCGGTCTTGTGAGTTTGCGTCGGCGAGGTGTTGGACAGCTGGTCGTCTGAAAACTCCCGCAGAAGCTTCGCGTTCGGAAGCAACTGGCCTCCGGCCATAGCCGTCAATACCTTCTGGACCTTTCTGGGATAGGCTCCCAAATCCGGCCGTTCAGTCTCGGCCAGCGCTTTTCCACTTGTGGACCCGGGCATTTGCCTGATCATTTCCTCGAGCAGTTGTTGATGCAAGAGCCGAGGGGCAAGAGCCTCATCGAACAACTTCTCGTGGCGCGCAAGAATTTCGTCGGCGGCGGCCTGAGCGATTCGAACCGAATCATCCGCATTTTCAGTGACGGCAGTAAAGCGTAGAAGCAGGGCGTATGGCAGACGAGCCGGTCCGCCGGTGATGGTCTCCGCATGCAATTGGTGCCTGAGCATGCTGGAGTCCTTGCCAACTCTTGTGGCGACCGCATGAAGGAATCCATCGTTATTGGCGATCTCCGTAGTGACGTAGGGGTCCTGCAACGGCTCCTTCCACACCTGGCCGACTTTGAGGACCGCGGTTGCGGAGTACATCGTTGGCCGGCTGTATTCTACTGCCGCGATGACTGCCGCCGCAGCGATTACCCCAACAATGACAAGCCACTTAGCTCGCCAGACGGCTGCAAAATATCGATCGAGTCCGATCTCTTCTTCAATCATAATACCTGGCTGTTTTGCAAAGATATCGTTTTTGAAACCAACAAGCCGCCGTTCTTACCGGGACAATCAATGGGAACCGAGTCCCAGCGTCCCGAGGATTACTTTATCGGGAAGGAGTCTACAGCGGCATCGCGCATTCGCACAAGTCATCAGTTGTTTCGTCCGCCTTTTTCAATCCTCGGAGGGTGTCTTTGATAGAAACCGGCTAGTTGTGACGGACAGACTTTGCGTAAACAGCCCGTTGCCCCAAAGCGACGCTCATAGCTTATACTGATGAATGAAGTTGGTTCACTTGTAGCCTGCTGTTGAATGACGGTGAATTTTGCGGACACGGATGACAAGCATCCTCCATATTGTCGCTACTCCGATAGGCAATCTCGAAGACATAACCCTGCGTGCCCTCCGCGTGCTCAAAGAAGCCGATCTCATTGCCTGTGAAGACACCAGGCACACGCGCAAGCTCCTGGCACACTACCAAATCGCGACACCGACCATCAGCTACCACGAGCATAACGAACGCGAGCGCAGCACTCACCTCATCGAGAAGCTTGAAGCAGGGCTGAACATCGCGCTCGTATCCGACGCGGGAACGCCGCTGATCTCGGATCCCGGGTTTCGCATCGTTCGCGCGGCAATCGATCGGGGAATTCCGGTTGTGCCGATTCCCGGTCCATCGGCGCTGATAGCGGCGGTGTCGGTATCAGGGCTTCCGACCTCTGAGTTCGCATTTTTTGGATTCCTGCCCGCGCGGCGCGCATCCCGAAGAGCACGGCTCAAGGAGCTTGCGGATATCAAATCGACACTTGTCTTCTACGAAGCCCCGCACCGGATCAAAGAGACAATCGCTGACGCGAGCGCGGTGTTAGGCAATCGTGAAGCCGTCATCGCACGCGAGCTTACGAAAATGCACGAGACGATTGTGCGCGGTTCGCTCTCTCAATTGGGACTGCCCGAAGAATCGGCTCGCGGCGAGATCGTATTGCTGATCGGTCCTCCGCCTCAGGGTCCTCCGCGGCAATCCGCCGGCGCAGCGACATCAACAATCAAAGAAGACATCGAGCGACTGATGAGCACTGAAGGACTCGACCAGAAGAACGCGCTCAAACGAATCGCTCGCGAGCGTGGGATCAGCAAAAGCGATGCGTACAGGTTGATGATCGCCGAGCGTGGAAGGAGTATGTAACCCGATGAAGTTATCAACTCGACTATCAAAACACGGAATCGGTGGGAGCGCTGTGGAGCACGGCGGCCTGTGTGTGTGGTCTTCTCGGCGAAACCTGTGGTTGGTGTGGTTCCTTTCGTTAGGAGTTGCCGCAAACGCAATGGCACAAAGCGGAGCCGGTGGCGTACGGTCTGGGGGCCGTGAATACGCCGCAAACCTCACCTTCGCCGTCTACCAGTACGACGCCTCTCGTTCGCCCTCGATGGAAGAGGTGACGCGTCTATCCGGTACGTACTCGACTGCTCAGGAAGAAATCGCATACGTAAAGGACAAGTACAAACTCCAGGAGCTAGCCAACCGCCACGTCCGGGCGGTTGGCCTGCTGAGCGGCGAGACGTTCAACGACGCGGTCCTGCTGGGCCCGGAATACATGGTCTTCACTCTAACTCCGCACGATGTTGCCCGCGGCTATTTGAAGCTCGATTTTCGAGTTCGCTATGCAAATCAACCGCTGCTCGATGTGAGGGGCGTTGAGTTCGGTAACTTCGAAACTGTATTGCTCCGCGGGGACAAAGGCATGTTCGGCGTTAAGTACTTCGTCGGCGGGGGCGGTCGTCAGGAGAGTGTGCCTGTCGAACGCACTTTGCTGATTTCCGTAACCCCGGAAATCGTCCCGGTCGCAAACCTGCGTAACCGGCCGGGGGAGATATCTCACCCGGTTGATGAGTATGGCGGCCCGATTCAGATCACCGCAGCCGACCGCTTTACACCGCCTGTTCCACTCGAGCGAGTGGCACCTCAGTTTGAATCCGGGCGATCCGTCAGAGGAGCGGTGTTATTGGGAGGAGTGGTCACTCCCGAGGGCAAGATTGTCAACATACGCGTATTGAGGTCACTCGATCCGGTCATTGACGAGCGAGCGGTCGAGGCCCTTCGGCAATACAAGTTCTCGCCTGCCCTCCTGAACGCAAAACCTGTGTTCGCGACTTACCGGGAGGAACTGACCTTTGCCGCGGCTCCTCCCTCTATACTCGAGATCGAGGAAGAACAGCGCAAACAGCGAGAGTTGGAGAAGGAAAGGGAAAAGGAGAGAGAAAAGCAAAAGCGAAGGAAACCGTAAGTGAAACGTGATGTGTAACGAGTGAAACGTAACGAGTGAAACGTGATGTGTAACGAGTGAAACGTGATCAGGACACGCGCTTTATTACGTTTTCACGTTTCACTCATCACTCATCACTCATTTCTAGTTCTTCTTCTTCACATAGCGGACCCAGTAGGGCACGTGAAGAGTCTGGCCGCCGCCGCTGACAACCACATAACCGGTGTAGTCGCGCCTCTGAGAGCCAACGATAGCCGTGTTACGTATTGTCACCGTGCCGGTTTGCCCGCGAGCTAGCGAGACGCTGCTCGCGGAAGGCGCGAAGGTGACGCCGTCCCCTGGATCGAGCTGTTGCATGTCGACGGTAAACACGTTCTCACCATCCACAAGGCTCGTAATACTGAGATCGAGACTCGCATCTACATCGTTTTTCTTTAGCTTCCTTATGCCGAAACTCAGGCTCGCCGGTGAGAACGTTGCGCTCACTGAACTCGCGCGGGCCAGATCAATGCGCCCTCCTCCGGCATCGAGCACACCGACTCGACTAGTCTGATCCACGGTCGTAAAGACATCGATTGTTGCGGAGTTGACTAAGGCAGACTTGACTTGCGCGGGCGTGAACGAGGGGTTTAGTTGCTTAACTAGCGCAGCGGCTCCCGCCACGTGAGGAGTGGCCTGGCTCGTGCCGCTGATCGCCAGGAAGCCGCTCGGATCGACGACACGACTGGAGGGACCGGTCCTGATGGCCGCCGAATAGATGATTACACCCGGGGCAGCGACGTCCGGCTTGAGACCTTCAAGGGTCGAAGGCCCTCGCGAACTGAAATCCGCCAGGACATCAGGTGTGAAGCTCCCGGAACCGAACGGAGCTACGTTGATGGTTGCGCCGGGATTGGCCTTGACGAAATCGCGCAACGCCAGCCCCTTGCTGCGGATAATGAAGAACGACGGTATCGTCGTGCCGGTCGTGTCCATCGTGAACAGGTTGTCTCCGCCACCGGTGCTGCCAGGTGTATCCTCGCTCGAGTCCCTGTTGAATACGATGACCGCGCTGGCGCCTGCTGCTGCCGCATTGTTGATCTTGGACGCAAAAGTACAGTTTCCACGCTCTATCAGTGCGATCTTGCCGGTTAGTGATCCGCTCGAAATCCCCTGGCATGCCCTGCCCTGAGGATCGGCGTCGACACACTGCAATGGCCCCGGCGTACCATCGAAAACCACGGTGCTGCCGCCGCCAAGGGTTGATCCGATGCCGGTAAGAACCGCAGAAACCGGACCGGGGCCTGTGACACTGACAACCGGCCCCACCACATGAGCGTTTGTCGTCGCGGCAACGGTGATGGCTGAAGGCGCGTTCCCTGGCGAGGTGATCGTCATCTGGGCGCCTCCGTCTCCATTGTTGCCCGCAGCGATCACCACCACACGTCCCGCAGCCACGGCGGCTTCTGCCGCTGTGCCTGTGATATCAAGAGAGGGTCCCCCCATCGGCTCCGAAACTCATGCTCAAGACATCAAATCCGTCAGCCACTGCCTGCTCGATTCCTTGCGCTATCAGATCGGTCGAACCCGAGCCGTTGGCGGCGAGCACCCTGTAGTTGCCAAGATAGGCCATCGGAGCCACGCCCGAGATGACGCCCAGCGGTGAGGAGGTCACGCTGCCGGCGGCGATTCCTGCGACGTTGGATCCGTGTCCGTTCTGGTCTCGCGCGTCGGACGGTGTCGGAAGGAAAGACTTAGCCACAATCACCTTGCTGTTAGTGAGAGCGCCGCTCGCATTGTTTGTTTTCGGAAAGCCAGCCGGCATGGTGAACCCGGCATCGGAGAACATAGGATTGGTGATGTCGATTCCCGTGTCCAGAATTGCTATCTTCATTCCCAGACCGGCGGCTCCGATGCCGCCTAATTGAGTCCAAATCGCCGGCGCGTTGATCAAAGGAACGCTCGAATCGAGCAGAGCATGAACTTCTTTAACCAACTCGATGCGCTTTACGCCGGGCATCGCCGCGATGGCGGTCAGTTCGGTCGCTGACGCCTCAATCGAGACTGCATTCGCGAGTTTGCGAAGATCCGCTCTTACGCGCAGGTTGGGGGAAATGAGGGCCGCCCGCGCTTTGAAATTCGCGTGCTCGTTCTCGAGTTGCGCCTCGTAGCTCCGGGCGCTGGGCGATTCAAAGTCGAGCTCTCGGCGCGGTATTCGCTCGGTCAACCTCTGATGCGTCCCCACCGGCTCACTTTCAAGCTCTACGATCGCCGCGATTTGGTCCGTAGTTCCTGACACGCCCTGAGCAACCTCGGCGCCTTCAGCAAACTTGACGTGGGCCTTCGCGGTTCGAAGCAGTCCCGCGGAGGCTTGCATAGCGAGTGCAACCGTCATCAGGAATGCGACCAGGGATAACTTCCTTTTCATCCAATAACCTCTCCTGCTGCAAGTCTTGCGCGCGCATCGCGCTTGAGCACAGGTAAATGCTATACACAATAACAAAGACGCACCAACGCTCCGGATGGTCACATCATTGCGGTGCACACAGAGAAGAGCCCGACGCTAGTGCCGCACCGCCTGGATCATGTTAGGCCTTATAGCCGAACTATTTTACCCTCGTGTTCGGGCATTCCCAGCTTGCGTGTCACGTTGCGCGTGTCGACCACCAGCGGCGCGAGAGTCAGAATACGAGCGTAGTCCACATCCGAGTGATCCGTCACGATCACTGCGCAGTCACAGGAGGACAGCACCTCGTCGGTGAGAGCGACGCAGGCAATCGGGCCTCGACCGTCCACCACCATCTGGGGAACGAATGGATCGAAGTAGCTGACGGTAGCACCCTTGTGCATCAACTGGTCGACGATCCCCAGCGCCGGCGATTCGCGGACGTCGTTGATGTCGCGTTTGTAGGCGACACCCACAATAAGAATCCGCGAGCCCTTCACGGCTTTGGTGTGCGAATTTAGGCCATCCTGGACAAGTTGTACAACGTGACCGGGCATGTGCGAATTCACATCTTCGGCGAGTCCGATAAATCTCGCTTCGAATCCGTGCAGGCGCGCCTTCCACGAAAGATAGTGAGGGTCGAGTGGAATGCAGTGACCGCCTATGCCCGGGCCCGGATAGAAGGCCATGAAGCCGAACGGTTTCGTCGCCGCCGCCTCGATAACCTCCCAGGAATCGATGCCGAGGTGATAACAGAGCTGCGCCATTTCGTTAACCAGCCCGATGTTGACCGAGCGATAAGTGTTCTCGAGCAGCTTGGCAGTTTCCGCGACACGAGCACTCGAAACCCTGTGCACCTCATTGACTATTGTCTTATAGAGCGCCGCTGCCATCTCTGTCGACACCGCTGAGACACCCCCAACTACCTTCGGGATGTTGTGAGTCTGGAAGTGTTTGTTTCCGGGATCGACGCGTTCGGGCGAAAACGCGAGATAGAAATCCCGATCGAGGGTCAGCCCCGTTTCCTTGAGCATCGGGAGCAACACCTCGTCGGTCGTGCCGGGATAGGTTGTCGATTCCAGCACCACGAGCTGCGGAGAATGAAGGTGGGTCTTGACTTGCTCCGCCGCGGCCAGAATATACGAGATGTCCGGCTCCTTTGTCTTGCGGAGCGGTGTAGGCACGCAAATGATTACCGCATCGGTCTCCGACAGGCGCGAAAAGTCGGTCGCCGCCAGGAGCTTGGCTTCTTCGACCAGTCCTGCGACCATCTCCGTGGGCACATCGGGAATGTATGACTTGCCGCTGTTGATCAAGTCAACCCGTGATTTGTCGAGATCGAACCCAATTACCCTCAAGCCTGCGCGCGCGAACTCGACCGCGAGCGGCAGTCCCACATAGCCGAGCCCTATTACCCCAACGACGGCGCGGCGCTCGCTTAGCTTGTCTCGCAATTCATTGCTCATACGTATCCAACCCCGTTCTTTGTCTGCTTTGTGATGATCTTTCCAAGAGGCAGGGACCATTTGGTATAAAACAACCTCCCTGCCGCTTCGTCAAGAGAATACTAAACCACAGAATACTAAACCACCGCCTGGGGCGCACGCGTTTTTCGCCGAGCGTGATTCCTCAAGAGAGGCAGGAAAGAACGCTGCGTCTAAGGTGTCACTCAGATCGTGGCGAGGAGCTCGTCGCGCGTGAGCGATGCTGTTCCCACCTTGCCAACTACCACCCCCGCCGCGTGGTTCGCAAGAACCGCCGCCTCCTCAAGCGAGGCACCGCTGGATAGCGCGAGCGCCAGAGTGGCAACGACCGTGTCGCCAGCACCGGTTACGTCGTAAACCTCGCGCGCAACTGTCGGAATGTGCGTGACTTCCGCGCCCCCCGGACCGTTGGCGGTGAACAGAGACATTCCTTCTTCTCCTCTGGTTATCAGCAGTGCTTGAGTGTCAATCGAGTCCAGCAACTTCCGCCCCGCCTCGGTCAGACTCTCCTTGTCCTCAATCGGAATGCCAGACGCATCGGACGCTTCTTGATTATTGGGTGTGATTACTGTGACCGGCTGATAGTGAACAAAGCTGTGCATTTTTGGATCCAGGCAAACAATCAATCCGCGTTCCCGCGCCGCCCAGAGCACCTGGGAAAGCAGGCCCGGTGTCAACAATCCTTTACCGTAGTCTGAAACCACTACGGCGTCAGCCGCTTCGATCGCGTGGAGAAAACTCTCGGCAACGCATTGTTCGATCGCAGCGTCGATCCGCGCGCGGCTTTCGCGGTCGGCTCGCACCACCTGCTGATTGTGAGCGATAATACGCGTCTTTACGGTAGTGGGTCTGGACGCATCGACTACTAGTCTAACCGTGCTTACACCCAACTCACCGAAAGCGCCGCGCAACCGGGCTGCGTCAGGGTCATCGCCGAGTACCCCAATGGGAGTGGCCGCCCCACCCAGCGCCACCAGATTCGAGACCACGTTGCCGGCGCCGCCGAGGGCGAGCGTCTGCCGATCCACTTCGACGACCGGGACAGGAGCTTCGGGCGAGATCCGTCGCACTCGGCCCCAGATGAACTCGTCGAGCATTAGGTCGCCTAACACAATGATTCGCTTGCCGGCGAAAGCATCGGCTATTGTTCTGGCGCGTTCCTGAGTTATTTCTTTGATCATCTTGTATTGACCCGCGCCGCCCGACCGATAACCGGCGACAGATGGCCACGTCACCCCTCTCGGCGGTCCCTGACTGTTGCGATCCCGGTCACGAGATTATCGTGGCGTGCTAGCCTTGATTCAACACGCCAGCCTTGTGAGTGGCCTCCAGAGAGAGCTCGAGGACTTGATCAACGGCAGCAACCACTTCGCTGTCGGGAATTTGACCAATCGGCGGGCGTCCACCGTCGAACGAGGATCCTCTTCCGTCAACTATGCGCCACGGGGTTTCAGTCCATGGATGCCATACGGTCGCGTCGGACGAACCCCACACCGCGACAACCGGACGCTCAAGCGCGGCAGCTATGTGCATCGGTCCACTGTCGTTTCCGACAAACACGCTTGCCATCTCAAGCAACGCGATCAGTTCCTTCAGACTTAGCTGATCCAGCACGGCAACCTCCCCGTGTGCCGCACGGGCGACCTCGCGCGCGATCTCCTGCTGACCCGGTCCCGCGATGATTACGGTCTGCAGGTTCCAGCGTTCGCGCAAGTGATCCGCCACTGCTGCGAAGCCTTTGGCGCTCCACCTCTTTGACTCAAAAGCCGCTCCGGGAACGATGCATCCGAGGCCGCCGACTCCGCCATCGTTCAAGGCGTGCCCGCGCAGAGATTGAAGTCTCTTCTTAACCCGTGCTTTGACCTCGGGGCTCACGGCCAAACGCAGGCGGGGTCGAGACTCGGGCCAGGGCACGCCCGACCAGCTTAGGAGCGCAAGCTGTTGTTCCACGCTGTGGATGGTGGTGCGCCCGAGGATCACATCGGGCGCGGGGCCGCGATCGCTCAGGAGCCACGATACCGGCAAGCCTCGATAACCAACAGAGTGCCTGGCGCGCGACAGACGAGCGATCATCGTGCCCGTAGAGCCGCCGTGCATGTTGAAGGCGATATCAAAACGGTTTCGTCGCAACCCGGCAATCAACTGCACGCGTGATTTGATGGAGGTGTCGTTTGCGACTACCAGTTCGTCGACCAGAGGATGATCTTCAAGGAGCGGCGCAGCGAGTGGCTCTGATACTACGGTGATTTCCAGACTCGGACGCCAGGCTTTGAGTGCCCCAAGACACGGAGTCATTAGAACGGTGTCGCCAATTGACCGCAGACGTATAAGCAGAACCCTATGAACTCGCGACCAGTCAAAGGGAGGCCCAGCGTTGGCCGGTGAGGAAACGGCTTCACTCTTCAATCACTGCCTCGTCAACAAGCATCACCGGGATGTCGTCGATTATCGGGTAGACGCGCTTGCACTGTGCGCACTTCAGACCGCTGCCATCCGACTTCAATTCAACCTTCACCTTGCATATCGGACATGCGAGTATCTCAAGAAGTCTCTCGCTTACCGGCATCTGTGTGTCTCCTTTGTTGAGAGAGTCAGTCTAACACCGGGATTCTGAGAGCGTCAATTTTTGGCTGTTTTACCTCAGTTTCCTGGCTGTTCACGAAAGGCCGGGAACCCCAGTCAGCCGAGCCTGCCCGCGTACCGCTTGACCATCCAACGGGCAAAATGCGATTGTGGGGGCGAGGAGCATTTAGTTTAGAATGCTGACTCGCCGCCAACAGTGCTTTGACGGGGCGCCACTAAAATAATACTTGCTATCGGGAGCCGTACTCATGCCTAAGGACACCTTGAGCCGCTATGTCGAGCGGGTTATTAACGAGAAACGCCTTTCTCGGCGAGACGTCAGGCTGAGGTCCGGCGGCGAGATAACCGACGGCTATGTCAGCGCGATAGTACAAGGCCGCGCAACAAACCTGAGCGTCGACAAGCTCAAGGCGCTGGCTCGCGGTCTCAGGGTGCGCCCGATCGAATTGATTCGCGTGGCCTTCGGGTTGTCTGACGAACGCCTGCCCGCGGGAGTCGCCGATCACTCGCACAACCTGTTGCTCCTCGACATCAACAAAAAGACCTTCATCAGCAATGACGTTGCCGAAATCGTTCAGGCGGTCATCAAGCTATCGCCAGCCGAGCGCGCGGTTGTGCTTCAATATGTGAACAGAGTCGGCAAGACAGATCGGAAGACGCAGCGCAAGCGCAGGTCGGCCTAATCTGGCGCTGCGGCCGTTCGAGTTCGCTTGCCCAACAGAACCCTGCAACACCCGGTCATACATTTCATCAAGATGAACTGAACCTCAATCAGCTTCACGACTGGAACCCGAGAACCCGCATTCGTGTAACCGGCAGGCACAGCTCTCCCAGGCCCCGGCCACACGCGGTGTTGGAGCCGATTTTGGCATGAATCGCGCCCTATGTCCGCCGAGCGAGCGCGGCACCTTAACGGATACCTGTTGCGTCAACCAGGTGACGCGCTCGCTCGTAGCGGGAGTTGAAGGGCGCTATGCCAACTTCAACGACAGCGATTCGTGCGTGTTAACGACGAATGCGTTTCCAGATCAGAAGGCCGGTTCCGACAAAGAACGCGGCGGCCGGTACCTCAGATTGTGAGGACCGGGCGGGCGCGCCGGATCCGTTGACAGCGATCCCCTCCGCGTCTTTCGCTCCCGGGAAACACATGTCAATTTCTTCGCCAGGATCGCAGAGGCAACCCGGGCAACCACAAGAGCAATAGCCGCCGGCGAGGGTGTGTCCGGCGAACGCGGTAGAGGCAAACGGCGCGTTGCTGCTCGCGTCAGGTTGAAGCATCGCGGTGACAATCGGCACCACAAGGATTAGAAGTGAACAGGCAAAAATGCGTTTCATAGGACCTCCGTGTTGATGGGTTGTTAGGGAACGCACGTCGTTGAGGTACGTCGAGGAATCCAGGAGGTTAACCACAACGTAGCGCACGGCGCGCCGGCTCGACTAATCGGTGGGGATTGTTACAAAGTGCGAGGTAGCGTTAGGGAGCATCTCCGAAGGGAGTCAATCGAGCTTCTCGCCTCGACACTTCGGAACAATTCGTTCCACGGCTTCCAGAATTCTGTCGATCGTCTCATCATCAGTGCCATCTCGCGAGATCAGATCCACAAGCCTGATCAGTTTCTGCCCGGTGGTTAAGCGGCTCCGTTCTTCCAGAGCAATCCCTTTAGCACTCGCACGACCTGATTCTTTGATTTCCGATTTCCACTGCTGGAAGCTGAGAACGCGCGCCCGTCCGCCCTGTGGATCCTGGCCCATTGACTCCGCTGTGGAGCGTCGCGTCAGCGGCAGGTATAAGAGATTTTGTGTTTCGCCAACTGGTTCTTGGAGCCTGCGCCTCCGAACCATTGGCGGTCGAACTACGACCGGCGAATGCGAAGCGCGCCGCCGTTTAAAAGCGATCTCATCGAACGTCTGACGCCACTCCGGATACGCGGCAGCAATCGGAGACGATAGCGCGATCCGGGAGGCCCGCGCCGCCTCGTCCAAACGTCCCAGTTCGCTCAACTCTACAGCAAGGCTGTTCAGGTAGTCGTAGTATACCGGAGGATGAACCGATCCAACCGCGCGCGCGATCGGCAGCATTCGCTCAAGATCGGCAAGGGCTCCGTTATGATCACCATCTATGCACTTGAGGACAGCGACATTCCTCTGCGCAAAGATTGCAGTCAGGAGATCGGCGCTTCCGTTCTCGGCGGCGCGACAACCGGCTTCGATATATAGCTTCAGAGCGCGATTCAAAATCTCCACACATTTGGAAACTGCACCTAACGATTCAATCGCCCGTGCGGTATATCGGTGAGGGGGTTCCGCCGCCACTCCTTCCAGAACTGCCTTCGCTGCGTCAAGGTCCCCTCGCCGGATAAGTTCCAGGCCGCGAAAGTATCGGGCAGCGCTTCTGTACTGACGAGGCAGCGGCAATGCAAGCAACGCCTGGCTCAGACCCCCGAGCTTGTCCGCCTGACGAATGCCGTAGGCCTGTTCAGCCAGGGCCACGAGATTGTCACCCACATCACTTAATAGGCGATTTGAGTGCGCTTCCCGTGCCAGCCGCACGCCAACTGCCTGACAAAATGCCGCGTCACCGGAACGCGGTTGATTTTCGTTGAATTGCTCCAGGGCGGAGAGGTTCGTGAAAATAAGGCTGTTGTTTAGTGCTCTTTGCATTCTCAGTCGGACAATGCCGTCAACACCTACCCTCGGTACCAGGATTCAATCAGGCTCCCGATGCGACCGGTGAGCATCGCCGGACATCCGGTCCGCTCGCCCTCTTGAAGAATTCGCGATCGGCTTCCGCCACGCAAGCAGCTCTCTGCGGTGTTGCTCTGGTGATACCGGCGCAGGATGGGTGTTTTCTCCTACGTTTGGCATTCTACTATAGGTGGGCCTTAATTACACAAGAAAATTTCGGGATATTCCCGGAACCGAGGGGTGACAGCGGGAGATGAGGGGGTCATTCGACTACTATTCTATCTCCACAGCGTGGCGGGCGTTCTTCCGGATGAACTCGATTATGTCCTCCATCCTCGCCCCCGGTGTGAAGACTTCTGTAACCCCGCGCTCTTTCAGCCGGGGGATGTCTTCATCCGGTATTATGCCGCCGCCGAAGATTATCACGTCATCGAGTCCTTCCTGTCGCGCGAGTTCTACGACGCGCGGGAACAACGTCATATGAGCGCCGGACAAAATCGACAGGCCGATTGCATCAACGTCTTCCTGAACCGCCGCCGCCACAACCTGCTCGGGCGTCTGGCGCAGGCCTGTGTAGATGACTTCCATTCCGGCGTCGCGAAGAGCTCGCGCAATGACTTTTACCCCGCGGTCGTGTCCGTCCAGACCCGGTTTTGCGAGCAGTACCCTTATTCGTTCTTCAGACATCACACATTGGCTATTTGTCACTGTTCATCTTCCATTTGTCATTTGTCCTCGCGAGACTCCGGCACTCGCCTCCGAAAATGACAAACAACAAATCATCAATGAAAAATGGAAAATAACTATTTTGCTCCTCCCGATGATTTTTCGCGCCTTCCTTCGGTATCGTAAATCTCCACTGTCCCGTATTGTTTTAGCACATCGGTGATTTTGCTCGCATCCCCAACTGCGACAATTTGGAGATGGCTCAGATCGAGATACTTCTTCGCCACCCGCTGAACGTCATCCGGAGTCAACGCCGCAATCTTCCGGGTGTACGTATCCCAATAATCAGAAGCCAGATTGTAGAGCTTCTGCGTGATGATGTTGTTTAGCAGTGCCTGGGGCGATTCCAACTGCAAGGCAAAGCTGCCGATGATAGTGCGCTTGGCTCTATCAAATTCCTCTTGCGGAACCTTCTCGTCGCGGATGCGTTTCAGCTCGTACATCAACTCGTCCATCGAGCCTTTGGTCACTTCTGTCCGTACCTCGGTGTTTGCTCGAAAGGTTCCCAGATACCGGCCCGCCGAGAACCGGCTATACGCCCCGTAGGTGTATCCCTTGTCCTCGCGAAGGTTCAAAAACAGTCGAGCGCTCGCGCCGCCACCCACGACCTCGTTCATTACGTCGAGCGCGTAGTAGTCGGGGTCCGTCCGCTCTATGGTGAGACTTCCTAAAAGCAGATTCGTCTGCACCGACGAAGCGCGATTGATCAGATATATCTTCGCCGGGCCAGTCGCGCTAACCTTCGGAATTGTAGCGTGCGGCACATCCCCGCGCTTCCACGCGCCGAAGGTTTTTTCGAGCCTGGCGACGATCTCCGCCGGTTTGACGTCGCCGACGATTGCGAAGACGGCGTTGTTCGGCTTGTAGTTCAAAGCATGAAACGCTCGCAAAACCTCGGGGGTCATTCGCTGGATCTCTTCTGCGGTGAGTGACCCTCTCGACGCAGGATGCGCGCCGTACATCACCTTCGCAAACATTTCGTTCGCGAGAAAGGCGGGCTGCGAGCGCTGCTGACGGAGCTGCGCCAGAGAACGCGTCTTCAGCTTATTGAACTCATCGGCTGGAAAGCTGGGATTGAGGATGATGTCGGCAAACAGTTCCATGATCTGATCGAAGTTGTCCGTCAACCCCGAGGCGACGACCCTGGTGTCTGTCGACGAAAGCCCCGAGCTTGCTCCCAGCGTGGCGCCAAGCGAATCGGCTTGCTCCGCGATCTGCTTGCTGTTGCGAGTCCGGGTTCCTTCTTGCAGCAGGGCGGCAGTAAACTGCGCGGCGCCATGTTCGTCCTGCGGATCGGCCAGCCCGCCGCTCAACACGATCATTTGCATGTTAAAGGTCGGGAGCTTGTGTTGCTCGAGAACGATGACCTGAAGTCCGTTGCTCAGTTTGGCCTCGAAAGCCTTTGGCAGCGTCACCTTCAGCACCTCTTTGCTAATCGGCGCTCTGCCTTTTACCACCAGCCCTTTTGACTTTGCATCTGGCTTGGTAGCCTGCGCGGCCGCCAGCATTGCCGCCAGCGCAATCACGACAACGGACACGACCAAGCGATTCGATTTCGAGATCATTCGTTTCATAGGCCCTCTCTCCCCTCAACACAGGTTCAGGGTACAAACATTAGCTTGCGAAAGACCGAGCAACTCCTACGATCGTTCATATTGCCTCAGTTCGCCGCTGCCCCTGCGTTGGTCGCTTTTGCGGTCGGAACGGTGATCCCGACGGTGCGATTTGTAGCCTTCAAATACTTGTTGGCGACGCGCTGCACATCCGCTTTGCTGACAGCCGCGATCTTATCGAACTGAGTATTGATGAGATCCGGATCGTTATAGAACACCGCATTCTGCGTCAGCCGGATCGCGATTCCACGCGAGCCTTGCAACCCCTGGATGGAGCTCCGCCTTGCAGAGTTCTTTGCCTTCGCGAGCTCCCAGTCGGCGATTGGCTCGCCTTGTATCCGGGCAATCTCTTCATTGATCGCCGCCTCGACATCTTGAACCTTCTTGCCCGGCGCGACTGTTGCGGTGATCTCATAATCCCCGTTCCCGCGCATTGCATTGGTGAAGGCAGAAATTCGAGCAACCAGCTCCTTCTCTTTTACCAGCTTCTGATAGAGCCGCGAGCTTTGGCCGAAGGCCAGAGCTTGATTCAGCACCTGCATCGCATAGTAATCCGGCGTGTTATCGACAATCCCTTTGTAGCCCATCACGATTTGCGGCAGGCGAGCCAGCGGGTCTTCAAGCGTAAATCGGCGCTCGGCCGTCTGCTCGGGTTCGGCCGTATCCACCGGCGGAGGCGCTGGTTGTGACGGGATCGCGTCGAAATACTTCTTGATCTTCGCCAGCGCGACATCGGCTTTGAAGTCCCCAACCAGTGCAAGCGCAGCGTTGTTCGGCGCGTAATAGATCCGAAAGAAATCGGTGACGTCCTGCAGGCTGGCCGCGTTCAGATCATCCATCGAACCGATCACCGAATGCTTGTATGCGAAGTTGTCGTAGATGGTCTCCTGGAACTTCTCGCCGGTCTTGCCGTAGGGCTGATTGTCCATCCCGCGCCTTCGCTCTTCCTGGACCGCGTTGCGTTGCGTGTCGAGGTTTTCCTGGGTTACGTCCAGATTGCGCATGCGATCCGCTTCAAGGAATAGAATCATGTCTAGCTGGTTCGACGGCACCGTCGCGAAGTACAGCGTCCGATCCTCGTTCGTCGTCGCGTTGTTCGCGCCGCCGTTCGTATCAATCAGCAGCGAGTACTCATTCTTGCCCACGTTCTCCGAGCCAGTGAACATCATGTGCTCGAACAAGTGCGCAAAACCCGTACGGCCCTTTCGCTCGTTCCGCGAGCCCACATCGTAGGTGATCGCGATCGAAACAACCGGCGCGTTGTTATCTTCAACCAGTAGCACGCGCAGGCCGTTCTTTAGCTTGACGTCCTTGAAATCTACCTTGACCTTTCTCGCCTGTTGCGCGCTAGCCGTCAGGACCAGCAAGCTCACCAGGGAGAGTGAGAGTAGGCGGTTCGTCATCTGTTTCACTGGTGCTCCTTTCAAATTGGCCGACGAGGTACATCTCTGAACCTACACGCGGTGTGGGCTCAATGCGGAGATGCCCTTTTCTGTCAAAATGCGGGCTCTTGATATTCTCCAAACACCGGTCGGAGTGCGTCGCACATCTCGCCAAGCGTTGCGTACGCCCGCACGCAGTCCAGCAGCAACGGCATCGTGTTCTCACGGCCTCGTGCGCCTTCCGCAAGAGTCTTCAACGTCGCTTCCACTCGCGCGTTGTCGCGTTCGCCTCGCAGCTTAGTCAATCGCTGCCCCTGGAGCGCGGCCACCGATTCGTCGATCTGAAGGAGGGGCAATACCCTCGGCTCGTCCTGCATAACGTAGTCGTTGACGCCGACGATGATCTTGTCCCTGCGCTCGACCGCTTTCTGAAACTCATACGACGAATCCTGAGTCTCGCGCTGGGGGAACCCCGCCTCAATTGCTTCGACCATCCCGCCGAAGTCGTCGATCTTGCGGAAGTACTCGAAGACGCCATCTTCCATATCGCGGGTTAGCTTCTCGAGAAAATACGAACCACCAAGCGGGTCAACCGTGTTGGTTACTCCCGACTCGTGAGCGATGATCTGTTGAGTGCGCAGCGCAATCAAAGCAGCTTCACCCGACGGCAGCGCGAGCGCTTCATCATAAGCATCCGTGTGAAGCGACTGCGTGCCTCCAAGCACGCCGGCCAGCGCTTGAATCGCCACCCGCACAATGTTGTTCAGAGGCTGCTGCGCGGTCAGCGACACGCCGGCCGTTTGTGTGTGAAAGCGGAGCATCCACGATCGCGGGTTCTTCGCCCCGAACCGCTCAGTCATCACCTTATGCCAGATTCGCCGAGCGGCGCGGTACTTGGCGATTTCTTCAAAGAAATCGTTGTGCGCATTGAAAAAGAAGCTCAGCCGCGGGACGAAATCGTCCACGTCCATCCCCGCGTCGATTGCGTACTGCACATACTCGATACCGTCGCGCAGAGTGAATGCGAGTTCCTGGAGCGCGGTCGAGCCCGCCTCGCGAATGTGATAGCCCGAGATCGAAATCGGATTGAATTGCGGCACTTCCTTTGTGCAGAACTCAATTGTGTCGGTGATCAGCCGCATCGAGGCCCGGGGCGGGTATATCCACTCCTTTTGGGCGATGTATTCCTTGAGTATGTCGTTTTGAAGCGTACCGCCGACCTTCTTCCAATCCGCCCCTTGACTCTCGGCAGCCGCCAGAAACATCGCGAAGATCATCGAAGCAGGCGCGTTGATCGTCATAGACGTGGTGACTTGTTCGATCGGGATGCCATCGAACAGCACTTCCATGTCGGCGAGGCTCGATATCGCGACGCCGCATTTTCCGACTTCTCCTTCGCTGAACGGGTGGTCCGAATCGTATCCCATCAAGGTCGGCAGATCGAACGCGACCGAGAGCCCGGTCTGACCTTGTTCGAGAAGATACTTGAATCGCTGATTGGTATCGAACGCCGAACCGAAGCCGGCGAACTGACGCATCGTCCATAACCTGCCGCGATAGCCTGTCGCGTGAATTCCTCGAGTGTAGGGCGGCTCACCCGGAAATCCGAGCTCGGTCTCGTAGTCAAAATCAGGGACGCTGTTTGGCGTATACAATCGCTCGACCGGCGTCAACGAAACGGTGCTGAAAGTCTTCCTGGATTCCGGCGACCGCTTCAACGCCGGATCGAGGGTGCGTTCTTGCCATTCGCGCTCAGCTTCTTGAAGAGGATTGGTCAGGTTGATTGTGCTCATTGAGCTCTCCTAAGGCCTGGCACACAAGCGGAATGTATCCAAGACAAGTAAACCTGATGATAGGTTAGCGCTGAGGACAGTGTCAACGTTCGTGGCCTTGCGCAGGGAAGCTCACACCAAGTGATCAAATCGGCGGCAATTGAAAGCCGAAACCGCGAAGTGATAAGCTCTGCGGGCCAATCGTAGTCCCCGGGGCCGCGCCGTAGACATGCCCGGCCCTGGACGATTAAAGAACCCCGAGATGTTCGGAGGCAGTCGCTGTCGTGGCAATCGATTCCGGTAGCACAATCGGTCCATACAAGGTCCTTGATTCGCTCGGCGCGGGCGGGATGGGTGAGGTCTATCTGGCGCGCGATACGAGGCTCGGCCGGAAGATCGCGCTCAAGTTCCTGTCCGCCGAATTCACCAAAGACGAAGAACGGGTGCGCCGCTTTCAGCAAGAGGCTCGTGCGGCTTCCGCGCTCAATCATCCAAACCTGATAACCATCTTTGAGATAGGCGAGGTCGAATCGGTTCATTTTATCTCAACCGAGTTCATAGAAGGCGAAACGCTCAGGCATCGGATCACGCTATCGCGCATTCCGATTGCCGAGATCTGCGAGATCGCCGTTCAGGTCGCAAGCGCGCTCTCCGCTGCCCACGCAGCAGGAATAACCCATCGCGACATCAAACCTGAAAACATAATGGTACGCCCCGATGGTGTTGTTAAGGTCCTGGATTTCGGACTGGCCAAACTCACAGAGACAAATGCACCCGGCGACTCCAAATTCGATCCGACTGGAATCACAAAGAAAGTTATCGACACTGACCCCGGAGTCGTCATGGGCACGATAAGTTACATGTCTCCGGAGCAGGCGCGCGGTTTGACTGTTGACGCCCGAACCGACATCTTCAGTTTCGGCGTCGTGATGTATGAGATGATTGCCGGCCGTGTTCCATTCGAGGGCGCTACCTTTGGGGACGTGATCACCGGCATTCTGGCAAAGAGGCCGTTATCGCTTGTCCGATTCGCGCCCGATGTACCGCGCGAGCTGGAACGCATAGTCAGCAAGGCGTTGGCGAAGGACCGCGACGAACGCTACCAGACAACCAAAGACTTGCTGATCGATCTTAAGCGATTGATGCAGCGCCTTGCTGTCGAAGCGGAGATCGAGCACTCGGCGCCCGACGCCTGGCCTGAGACCGCTATCGTCCGCCGGAGTGAGGCATCACCGTTCGCTGTCACGGAAATCGTCGGCCTCGACTCACGGTCTCAATCAATTCGCAGCACGTCGAGCGCTGAGTACCTCATCACCGGAATCAGGCGTCACAAGAAGGCGACCGGGTTGCTACTTGCCGTGGCGGCAGTCGCCGCAATCTCTATGACTTTCCTGGCGGGAAAGAGCCGGATCGATTCCGTGGCCATACTCCCGTTCTCGAATCTAACCGGCGACCCAAAGATGGAATCGATCAGTGACGAAATGACCGAAGAAATCATCAGCCACCTCCATCAGCTTCACAAGCTCAGGGTAATCTCGTACGCTTCGGTTGCGCAGTATAAGGGGCAACAGTTCGACGCTGACGCCGTTGGCCGGGAGCTGGGAGTCAGCGCGGTGATGATTGGAAAAATCAGCAAGCGGGACGACGTTCTCACAGTGAACGCCGAACTTATCGATGCCCGCGACAAGACTCGCATTTGGAGCGCACAGGAAAAGCCGAAGTTCTCAGACCTGACTATGGCGTTCCATCGATTTGCTCGCGGCGTCTCCGAAACGCTCGGACTAAAGCTGAGCGACGCAGAGCGGAACGGACTCGACGCCGAAGAGCTTTACGAGACGGGGCGCAGCTATTGGAACCAGCGAACGACCGAAGGGCTCAACAAGGGTGTCGAGTATCTTGAAAGGGCCGTCGCGCTCAAGCCGGACTACGCCGTAGCACACGCGGGTTTGGCAGACTGTTACAACATGCTGGCGACTTACGGGGCCAAGCCTCCCGCCGAAGCATTCCCAAAAGCGAAGGACGAAGCGCGCAAGGCGCTCGATCTTGATGATACTCTCGCCGAAGCGCACATCTCGCTGGCGTACGCTCTGTTCAGGGGGGATTGGAAGTGGGCGGACTCCGAGAGGGAGTTCCGCGCGGCCCTTGCTATCAACCAGAGATCCGCGCAAGCGCATCAATGGTACTCGAACCTTCTTGTGGCGCTCGGGCGCGCCGATGAAGCCATCGCTCACACAAAGACGGCCCAAGGGTTGGACTCAACCTCCCTGATCATCAACTCGCACTTTGGGTTTGTCTACTTCTTTGCACACCGCTACGACGACTCGATCACGGCCTGTCAGAAGGTACTCGGGTTGGACCCGACGTTCTTTGCCGTGCGCCGTTACCTGGGACAGGCATACGCGCAGAAGGGCAAGTATGAGCAGGCAATCTCCGAATTTCAGAAAGCGGTTGCCGGTTCAGGAGGATCGCCGCTTATGCGTGCCGAACTGGCCCACACACTGGCGATCGCCGGCAAAAAAGATGAAGCGGAGAGAATCCTTCTGGACCTGCAAAGGCTTGCCACGGATCGCTACATCTCGCCTTACCACATCGCGCTGGTTTATTCAGGCCTAGGAAACAAGGACGAGACCTTTAGATCACTCGAACGCGCGTTAGAGGATCGAGCGGATTACCTTGTGTTCCTGAGAGTTGATCCGCGATTTGATTGGCTTCACGACGACCCGCGTTTCGCGAGCCTGCTCGATCGAGTCGGCCTTCCGGCTCAATGAATGCATTCGTCTGGACCCGAGTATCCGCGATAACTGGCATAAGATGAGACAGACTTGACGATGAAGTAATAGGGTTTGCCTCCATCGGAGCGGATTCCCGGACTATGTCTGCTAAGGCTTTTTAGGGTCTTTCTTCTTGTCGCCTCCCGTAAGCGCGTCCTTTATCTTTCCAAACAGGCCTTTTTTCTTCTCCGGTTTCTTTTCAGGCTCTTTCTTTTCGGTCTCCGGCTTCGTGACGGCGACCTTTTCCTGCTTCGTCGGGGGCTGAGCCTGCGGAGGGGGCTGGGTTTGCGGGGTTTGCTGAGTTACTGAGGGCACATCGACGGTCCTGGGCGTGCCGGAACGCGTGCGTCCACTCGGTGTTCCGGGCGAGGTCGATCCGGCAACCGGTGTCTGATTACCGGAAGTGACCGGGGCGGTTTGGATCGGAGTCTGTTCGACACTCTGCGCTGGAGCCGGTGGGGGCTCGCTCTGAGCAGGAGGAGCGCTGGGGCTCTCTGCCTCGGGTGGAGTGGCCATCTGAGTAGCCGGCTGCACCTCATCCGGCTTTCCGCCGTCTCTAAGCAATACGAACGCGCCGGAAATCACGGCGACTACCATGACAAAAAATACTGCGCCAGCCGCCACATAGTGTTTCCAGGTAAGCCTGCTCAGGAAGGAAGCTTGTCCCGGCGCGTCTTGCCCTACGAACGGCGGATATGCGGACGTCCCCTGCGGGTAGGCCACCGACGCGTTGGGTTGGATAAGCCGCGTCGCTTTTATTTCACTGCCGGCGGCAACCGGCGCAAAGTTCTGTTCCCCTGAGAGCCGCGTCGCCTTCGGAACGTCGCCGGAGGGAGGAGCCATCCGCATCGCGTGGTCCACCTGTGTGGCGGGCGCGGCATAACCGCCGGTGCGAGCGCCCGGATTGGCGAGAGGAGTCGTCACCAGTGCTATGTTTGCCCCCATCAGCATTGCGCGAAACTCGCTTGCGCTTTGGTACCGGGCATCCCGGTTCTTAGCCAGTGAGCGCATGATCGCTTGCTCGACGGGCAGCGGTATGTGGGGTGCGTGACTTCGCGGCGGTTCAGGCGCGTCCTCGATCTGACATCGCATCAACTCGTACTCGCTGGAGCTGTTGAACGGCACGCGGCCGGTCAGCATTTCATAAAGCAAAATGCCAAGCGAGTAAATGTCCGAACGAGCGTCAGCCTCTTCGCCGCGTACCTGCTCTGGCGACATGTACTCGACCGTTCCGATGAGGTGTCCGACTTTGGTCATTCGATCGGTGCCAAGCACCCTGGCAATGCCAAAGTCCATCACCTTGATCGAGCCGGTCTCGGTCAGCATCATGTTCGCGGGCTTGATATCCCGGTGGACGATACCCATCTTGTGGGCGTGATCTATACCTTCGAGCGCCATGCAAAACAACTTTATCGCGTGTTTGCATTCCATCGCGCCTTGCTCTCTTATCATGTCATCAAGGGTCTGGCCGCGCACAAATTCCATCACCATGAAAAAGTCTTCGCCTTGCCGGAAGAAACTATGGAGCGTTGCTACGTTTGAATGATTCAGTTTCGCGAGGGTCACCGCTTCGGTCCGGAACCGCTCGACAACGTTGGGCTGTCGCGCCAGCTCGGAGCGGAGCATTTTGATGGCGACCTCGCGTTCGAGCATCAGGTCGACACCCTTGAAGACCGCGCCCATTCCGCCTTCGCCGATCTTCTCGATGATCTTATAATTCCCAACTACGCTGCCTATCATTGTCCACCTCACTTCTACTGATAACTCTGAATCAAACTTATGACCAGATTTGCCTCCGACTTCTGTCTATTAAAAGGAGCGAAGTTATAGGTCTCTCCTTTACCCGCTCCTACCTTAAGATGGTACGCATTGTATTGGGCTCCGACAAAACCGTTGATCTTTGCCTCTTTTATATCCGCGCGGGTCGCCTCGAACGTGTGATTTCCGTCATCGGCTTTGAAGGTGACATTGGTCCTGGTGACAAACAAAGATCCCTTGCAATATGTGTTAAAGAACTTGTCGTGATCGTGAAAGACGCGAAACGGTGCGCCGCCACCGCGCTCGATCGCTGCGCGCATCGAGCGTTCGGCTGCACTGACGTCGTTATTCCCGTAAAGCTGTGCGAACCCGAGCAGCCCGTACGCCTGCGGCCTCGAGGGCTCAAGAGTAATCGCCTCCTGCAAGAGTCTTATCGCCCCGTTGGTATTGTTTGCATGCATCGCAGCGTACGCTTTGTCGGTTAGGTCGTCGTAGTCCGGCGCGGCAGGCCCTGGACGCACCGGTCCCGGACGACTGGGTGCGGATGGCGGGGGCTCGCTTGCCTTCGAGGTTATGGCGCCGATGAGCGCGTTGCTGCCGCCGGCGTCTTTGATCTCTCGCGCGATGTGAGGGGTGATGCTAAAGCTGATACCCCGCACCTCGACAAACTGTTCGACCTTTGTTGTTGGGACGCCGCTCTGCAATAGCGTGATGATCTCATTCTTGGACAGCGGCGGACCCGCCGGAACATTGGAGCCTGGCCGCGGATTGTTTGGGGGGTTGGCCGGGGGATTGCCTGGTGGATTGTTTGGGGGCGGGCTGCCGGCGCCCCCGCGATAGTTGCTCCTGACAGCGTCGATCACCTCCGGGCGAGCGCCGGCCTGTCGAAACTGCGACTCGACATCTGAGGTCACTCGAAAATCAACTCCGCGCTGCTGGATTGCCTGAACGACCTCGCTTGTGGGCAACGCATTCAGTTGCACGACCCTCAGCAACTTGTCTTTGTCGTAAGGCTGTTTGGCCTGCATTTCAGCAACGCTCGCGGTCATGATTGCAAATACGATCGTTGTTGCGGCCGCGACGATCACTCGGACAGCCAAAAAGCCTTGCAGTGGTTTTGATCGAGTCGTCATCGTTGAATCTCCGTGATCGCTATGATACCCCATCGCGCGCTGTAGTTGCCCCCTCACTGACTTAGCAGCCTCCTGGCTTCGGCCGCTTTGCGTTCTTTCTCTTTGCGAGCGGCAGCCTCAGCACTGCTTTCCTTACTAACCGATTTCACCGCCTTGCGGGTGTTCGTGTTCTCACCCGCCGGCACTGTGCCCCCGGCCAGGCTATCACCTGTGGGCCGCGCGAGGTCGACCGGAGGAGTCGATTGAGCCGGCGCCTGAACGGGGATCGAAGGCTGATCCGCACCAGCCCCCGCCGAAGGAGCAGTGGAAGGAGCTATCGACTGGGCCGGCGGGCTCGCTGGCTCCTTTGCCCCGGCGGCCGGCTTCATCAAAACGGTGAACAAAACGGCCGCCCCTCCGATCATTACGACGAGCAAGGCGGCTGCAATGCCGATGAACAGTTTAACATTCGACTTGGCGGGCGGAGGCATCGCAGCCGGCGGATACATACCAACCGATTGACTGGCGCCATAAGCGAATGCCGCATTGCCTTGCGGGGCCAGCCGCGTTTGTTTCATCTGATCCGCGGACGAACCGGCAGGAGTCCTACCCGCGAGCCTGGTCTCTGCGGGTGCAGAGCCGGATATCGGCGGCGCTATGACCGGAGAACCAATCATCCGGGTTGGTTCTGACAGCGAGACCGGTTGAACGCCGGACACAGGAGAAGGGGCCGTGTTGCGGCCCCCCAGCAGGGCATTGCGAAACTCGGCGGCACCCTGAAATCGAGCCTCGCCCCTCTTCGCGAGAGCTCGCATTATGGCTTGCTCTACCATCGGAGGGATTTGCGCCGAAAACACGCGAGGTGGCTGGGGCGCGCTTTCGATTTGCATCTGCATTAAGTCGTATTCGCTGTCGGACGAAAACGGTACGCGACCCGTCAACATTTCATAGAGTAGAATACCAAGCGAGTAGATATCCGAACGGGCGTCGGTCTCCTGCCCACGGACCTGTTCGGGCGACATGTATTCAATCGTACCCACGATGTTGCCCTGCCTGGTCATTCGAGAAGTGCCCAGAACCCGAGCAATACCGAAATCCATCACTTTTAGCGTACCTGCCTCGGTCAACATCATGTTCGCCGGCTTGATATCTCGATGAATGATTCCCATCCGGTGGGCGTGGTCCATTCCTTCCAGAGCCTGACAAAACAGCGCGATGGCTTTGTCGCAGGGCATCGCCCCCAATCTTCGGATCAAGCTGTCGAGCGTTTCTCCGCGAACGAATTCCATCACCATGAAGAAGTCCTCGCCCTGGCGGATAAAGCTGTAGAGCGTGGCAATGTTGGGATGATTGAGCTTCGCCAATGTCACCGCCTCCGAGCGAAATCGCTCGACCACCTGTGGCTGGCTTGCAAGCTCCGGGCGAAGCATCTTTATGGCCACCTCACGTTCAAGCATCATGTCTATGCCTTTGAACACGGCGCCCATTCCGCCTTCGCCGATTTTCTCGACGATCTTATAGCTCCCGACTACATTGCCTATCATTGAAATGCCTCCGCCTGTCGTGTTTCCGGCACGGACCCGGGATCACCCTCCCCCTCGGGTTTGAGGTTTACAATTCCCACTGTGATGTTATCGTGCCCGCCGCGCTCCTTTGCAAGTGCGATGAGACTCTGGCAGGCGATCGGCGGAGCACTAAGTAGCACTATCCGCTTGATTTCTTCGTCTTCTACAAGATCATAGAGTCCATCGGAGCACAACAGAAACCGGTCGCCGGCCCTGACGGGAAGCGGCTCCTGCCACGTGGTTACCTCAACTTCAGCGTGGCTGCCCATGGCCCGGAGGATGACATTCTTTTCGGGATGATGCCGCGCTTGTTCGAGAGTAATCAACCCCGCCTTGACCATCTCCATTACCGCCGAATGGTCTTCAGTCATTAGATAGATCGACCCTTCGCGCACCAGGTAGAGTCTGCTGTCGCCGACGTGAGCCGCAATCGCCGTCCCATTTTGCAGAACCAGCGCGGTGCAAGTTGTGCCCATGCCATTCTTGCTGGAGTCGGCTTCCGCCGCCTCGTAAATGGCGAGGTTGGCTTCGTGAAAGGCATTCTCCAATGCCGAGCGCGGATCCCCGGTCTCCTGATAGTAAGCGCGGGCAATCACGTCAACCGCGAGGCGACTTGCCACCTCGCCGGCGGAATGCCCGCCCATTCCATCCGCGACTACAATAAGGAGTCCCTTGCTTTCCAACTGCGCCGGATCATCCGGCTGAACGTAAGTACAGGAATCCTCATTCAATTCCCTCACACAACCCACGTCGCTCAACATACCGACAACCAGGTCAAATCTTCCGGGAGAAACGAGCGCTACAGTTGCGCCGACATTTTCCATTTCCTTCTTCGACTTCTTTTTTGTCTTGAACATATTAGTCAATATTTCTTTTCCAGCATGTAGGTGTATGTTTTCTTGGTCTCAGTCGTAGAAAGACGAACAGGCTTATCCAAATAACCATCGCGCTTCAGCACAAGGTCAACCTGCTGCTCACCGGCCTTTGTATGAAACTGGTACGGTGTCGTGCCGACGAGGCTTCCGTCGCGATAAACATCGGCGCGCCCGTCCGCGACATCTACAGTGAAGGTTTCCTGCACCGGTGGAGCGGCTACCGGCTTCTGCGCTGGGGCGGGCTGGACCCCCGAATGTTGCGAAGGCGTAGCAGCAGTTGTTGGTTCCGGGTTGCCCCTCAAGAGAAAGTATAAACCGACAGCAACCACCAGTAGGACAACTCCAGCAATGGCCAAGATCGCCGGGACGGCGGATTTGGGTTTTGCGGCAAGAGGTTGTGCGCCACTGCTCGGTCGCTGACCGGGAGATGTTGGCTCACGATATGACGGGGCCGTGATGGGAGCAGAGCTTGCAAGCCGGGTGGAGGCCAACGAGAGCGCCACCGCCGCGTTGGTCACGTCCTGAAGAAGCTCGCGTGCCGATTGATATCGGTCTGAAGGATTCTTCTTCAGGCATCGGGAGATAATATTCTGCACTTCCCGCGGCACGTTCTGGTTCATTACCGTAGGAGGCGTATAGCTCGCTTTGGTGATCTTCTGGCAAAGCTCGCCGATCGTGTTCGCGTCGAACGGCAAGTGCCCGGTCGTCATTTCATATAGCAACACGCCAAGCGACCAAATGTCCGAACGGGTGTCCGCAACTCCGCCGACCAGTTGCTCAGGTGAGAGATACTGAAGCGTGCCAACGAACGCGCCGGTCACAGTCAGGGCCGGGCTGGCGCCGGACTTGGCGATCCCGAAATCCAGTACTTTCACCTGGCCCGACGGCGTGATCTTGATGTTGTTGGATTTGATGTCCCGATGGACAATTCCCCGGCTGTGAACGTAGTCAATGGCGTCGACGATTGATTGGAAATAGCGAATTGCATCGGCCAGTTGCAGGCCACCCCACGCTCTGATGCAGTCGGTCAACGTTAGCCCTTCTATGTACTCCATTATGATGCAGGGCTGACCGTTGTATTCGAGAAAGTCATAGAGCGTCACGATGTTGTTGTGCTGAAGCCCGCCTTGAATACGAGCTTCATTGAGGAACCGCTCAACAAACTCAGGGCCGTGAACCGCCTGGCTCAATATCTTGACGGCAACGACCCTGCCTATTTTTGAGTGAACACCCTGGTAGACCTCGCCCATGCCACCTTCGCCGAGCTTTTCTATCAGGCGATATTCACCGATCGTTGAATTGATGAGGCTCGTCCTGCTCATGTCTTTTTCACTCACGGGCGCCGTCTAGCACACCCTCGCTCCAACCACCGCACTGCGCAGAATGAAGCGGGTCAGCGCGGCGCGCTGACGCTCATCAGTTCCTTTCCATAGCGAATCGGAACCGCGTAGGTGACGGAAGCTCCGCCAAGGCTTCCACCCGCAAAGAAGATTCCGGTCACCTTTCCGTGCTCATCAAACACCGGACCTCCGCTGTTCCCGGCTCCGGTCGAGTTTATCGTCAACTGATATGCGTCGCCGAATCCACTATAAACCACATCTTTGCTGCTGCCACTGGCATCCTGCCCGCGTATCACTCTGCCAATATTTCCAACGCTGATCGTCGGATCGGGAATGATCTTGAGTTGCGCTTCCCGGTTGAAGACGTCCTGAGACTTGATGACACCGTAGACCGGTGGTGACACGCCCGGGTAGCCCAATACGATTGAAGCGTCGCCGGGCTTGATTGTGTCGTAGTTGTCGTTCAGCTCAACCTTAGGGACCGAGTCGGGGACATCGATCTTGAGCATGGCAACATCGTGACGGTCAGAGACACGCGCGAGCTTGCCTGGAATGCGCAGCTCGTTTTTGGCAAAGGTGACATTCAGGTAATCGTTGCGTCCGTCGAATCCACCCTGCAGGGTCTGCCCGGCCTGTTTGGTTTCCGACGGCACCCAATCGGCCGGAGCGGCAACCAACAACGGCGTGCCGTCTGGTTTGAGAGAGATTCCCCCGTTGCTAATCACCACACCCGGTGTCGCCGCCGCCGGAAAGTGGTAGCTTGTCCGCCAGGTAGCCCCGACGTGGCGGTTCGTTAGAATAAAGCCGTCGCTGGTGACGGCGAACCCCGTTCCACTATGCTCACCGCCGATGGGTGGCCCCCCTCGGTTGTCAAGGGTAAGCAATGGCTCAACGGTGTTCTGCCCCACGAGCACGTATGCAGCAACAGAAGACCGACCATCGTTTACAATGTAGTGCAAAGCCCCTTGTGAATCCCTCCACTGATTCGGGATGAACTTGTGATACACCTGCCCACCGTTCGAGGTGTAAATGAGCTTCCATCCCGCTTCGATGTAAACGACAGAATTCGTGTTGTTCTTCGCAATATCCGCGGGAGTCAATGGGGCGCTTGCGGCGACTGCGCTCAACGCAGCCTTCGTATCGCTGTTCGAAGTGATCTGCTGATAAATCAAGAAGCCCGCCACTGCCATGACAATCAAGATCAGGGCGGCCCCGCCTATGAAAACAAACTTCCGACTGTCGCTCTTGTTCTGAGCGATCATGCGTTCGACGGTAGCCTTACCAACAGTGCCGGACGCCGGCATCGTCGGTCCCGGCCCCATCGGCATCGATCCTACCGGCATCATCGGTCCAGGCCCCGAACCCATCCTCGTCGGAGGCGTTGTAATCGGGCTCGATCCGTAACTGGCCGTGGTTCCCTCCAGACGAGTCGCACGCATGTCCACTTGCGGCCGTGGCTCGACGTCAAATTGAAACTCCGGTCCACCGGCGCCAAACTGCACCATGTCGCCGGGAGAGATCCTCGCCGAGCCCCCGATTCTCTGCCGGTTGACGAACGTACCGTTTCTGCTGTTGAGATCGTTAATAACAAACTGGTTTGGATCGGAAGGGTCCTGTGTGATTTTCGCGTGCTGACGTCCGACGAGATCGTCTACGTTGGGATCATACTTGACCGAAGCTGAAGGATCGCGTCCGAACATGAGTTCTCTGAAGTGCGCCAGAGGGAACTCCTCCACCTGATTTGCCTTCGAGCCACTCAGATGTCTAAGAACAATGCGCTCCATGCTAGTCTCCTTGTAAATGGTTAAGATTCAGGGCCGAGCGAAACGGAGGCGTGCACCGTCGATTGTGAGAACCCTCGCTCCCGTCTGTCAACTATGGTCCCACTTGTCCCAGACCGTAGCCGGGCCAAGCCAATCCTGTGTCGTAACGCCAGTTCGAGCACCTTTGCCGATCTCCCATTGACCCGCGCAAGAACCTATTGAAAAACAGAGGTCCACGGGTTACGCGGTTGCTACCGATGTGATTGATGAAACCTCCGCAAAGGATGCCGCCAAGTTCAGCCGAATTCTATGCCTACCTAAATCGCAAAAGCAAGACAGTAAGATGGGTTTCGGGGCCGGCGGCCTTCCCGTAGCACAGGCGTCAGCGCCTGTCTGGAATTGCAGGAGCAATGACTGACCGCTCACCGGAATGGGGTCGGCAAAGAAGGCATAACGGGGAGGGCTCCGAAACTTGCAGGGAAATAGGAATGTAGCGGTTTGCCCGACTTACCACGGAATGGGAAACAGAATCCACGATAGCACCAAGCCAATTCCAAGAAACGAGCCAAAGATCTTTAGTCCGTGCACGACTCGCTGGCGCGTAGTATCAGACCTCGGGTCCACGGCGGCGAGCACTACCGCCGCCAATGCCGCATACATCGACATCATCATCACGTGCATCAGCGCTTCCTCCCAGCCGCGATGTCAAACGCGTCGTGGATTACGAGATAGTTGAGCAGTCCCGCTAGGAACATGAACGTGTTTCCGTACTCGAACGTCGGCGACGCGGCCGCCTGTGGGATCGCCTCAGTACCCAGACCCAGCAGATACGAGACACCATAACAAAGCCCCGAGCCGATCTGAGCAAAGAACCACAACACCGTGATCAAATCGACGTGAAGCGCCGCCGTTTGATCTGGTGTCGGCCAGTACAAGTGCCCATTCAATATCAATCCGATTGCGAAAGCTCCCACTATTGTGAGAAAAAAAACCAGCGCGCGCCCGCGTTTTCCCAGCACCAAATGGCCGGCGCCGGGAACCAGCCAGGCCACAACAATCGCAAGTCCGCGCAATGCCAGCGGGAATCGCCTTGGCTCATCGAATGTAATGCTGCGGTCGGTGAAATGGGTCGCGAGGTTCTCGGTCAGAGCGTCTCTCGGTTGCAATGGGTACTCCTTCATTGTTTGTGCGTAGTTAATTCTAGGTGGCGGTCCGAGAGAGTGTCAACCGATTGGTAAGGCCGGCGAATCGCTGGTCGTAGGGGCAGCCACGCGGTTGAGTGCCGGCAACGATTGTTTTCCGACACTTTCTTTGCCAGTCACTCCAAATCAAATCTCACTTGAGATATCGCAGTATCCTCCGAGTCACTCTGCGCAAGATATATCTGCTTGATTTCGATTCGAACCCAACTAGTTCTTACGTCCTCTATGTCTACCTGTTGTTGTTCCATCTGATCAGGAAACCGGACTTCGCGGGAAGTGCCATCCGAGAAATAGAAAACGGCGACAGCCAGTCGGTTGTTTGTGAGCCAAATCTGTCGAGACTTAAAGTACCCGGGAGCGATGAAGATTCGGTGGAGCTTCACTTCTCGAGCAAAATCAAAGCGAATCCACTCGCCGATGCCAGGACCCTTTACCCCTTCAACCCAGGCAGTCATCAGACTACCATCCAGCGCCTTCTCCGGCCCGTAGCTGATCCCCCGAAAGGGGCTCCGCACCGATGATGCGGTTGCGGTGAAGGTGACATCAGACCCAGCGTCTTTTGATGACTCAGAACTTCCCATTCGATTCTCCGCCGCGAGAATCACCCTAAGGTTCTCGCGATCCTTAGACGTTAGATTCGCATCACTATAGTCACTCATGGGTCTATACCAGGGACGACTGGCAAAGTAGGCCTGCAGCTCCGATGTCTCGAATATGCGGCCGTGCCGGGCAAAAATAGTGTTGCGAAGACGCCTGATGTCCGCAAGCGACAGCCCTGAAAGATCGCCTTCAGATAGCGCATCGCCCGCCAGGACCTTATCCTCGCCTCGCAACGCAAGAGAGGAATCAGGATTCCCGGTGCCCCTTGTATCGGTGGCAGGTGAATCTTGCTTCCCCGTATTGGCAATCGGGACCGTGCCGCCCCGAGCAAACAGAATCCACGTAGCTGCTCCGAGCGCAGACAACAGGATCAGTACGCCCCCAATTAATAGTGGAACTGAACGGTTACTTGCCCTGTGTGTAGTCGTCACTGGGGATCGCGGGGACGGCGTAGTGGCCGGTATCGCCATTGCGACGGTCGTAGCAAGCCCGGCGTTTGCCCGGCTCGACGTTGCCATTGCCGGCACCGGATTGGTGGGAGCCTGGCGATTACCTGAGGTTTCAGCACGGTTCGTATCGTAGATGGCGTCTCTCAGCTCTTTCGCAAGCGCCTCCACGGTCTGCGGCCGCGCCTGGCGCTGCTTTTCGAGCGCGCGCATTACTGTTCTTTCCACGGCTTCGGAGATGTGAGCATTGGCTGCGCGCAACGATGGTGGAGTCTGATTGACATGCTGCATCAAGAGTCCGGCCAGGCTCGGCGAATTGAATGGCACGGTCCCGGCAAGCATTTCGTAGAGCACGATGCCCAGGCTGTAAATGTCGGAGCGTCCATCCAGCTCTTCATCCATGCACTGCTCAGGGGACATGTATCGCGGCGTACCCAGGATAGTGCCCGTCTGAGTAAGGTTAGACGCCGTGAGCGACAGATCGCGCAATTTGGCAATGCCGAAGTCGAGCACTTTGACTCGCAATCCGGTTGGCGAGGTGGTGACGATAATGTTATCGGGCTTGAGGTCGCGATGAACTATGTTGCGTCGGTGGGCTTCGCCTAACGCCGCGCATACCTGAGATATGATCTCGCCTGCGGTTGAAGACGCCAGCGCGCCCTGCTGTTTGATCAACGAGCTGAGGCTTTCGCCCTCGACCAGTTCCATCACAAGATAAACCAGATTCTTGTTGGATACGCCGAAGTCGTGAATGGTCACTACGTTCGGATGCTTGAGTCGGGCGGCCGCCTGGGCCTCACGTCGAAATCGCTCGATGGCCTGTGAATCAGACACTTGCGCTGAATGCAGAACTTTGATTGCGACTTCATCGCCGATCATCAGGCGAGTAGCGCGGTAGACCGCGCCCATGCCGCCCTCACCCAGTTTCGACTCGATGCGGTACTTGTCATCAATCGTCGCGCCGATCAAACCGCCCTCATTCACGGCGCCGGTTCCGATTGTGTCAGAGTCAGTGACTGGTTTGTTCGGATTCACAGTCCGCCTCGCATGCCGGTCGAGACAGGAGTCTCGATAACAGTCAAATTAGTTATAGACCATAACCTTGTCAATAGACAGGTTGCATTGCCGACAGCTGGTATCATACGAACCCGGGTGTGTCTTGATTTAGGCAAATTGTCTGGGCTATTATGCCCCGTCGAACAGCAATACAGGGCAGGAACAAGCGAGGAATATGACAATACTCGTGGGCTGCGTCTCACGAACAATCAACGGAAGTCCTCCAGCGGGTTGATTCACACCTGACCGTGGCTGATCTCCCGCGTAGCTCCAGGGAGGTGCGAGATGGGAGACCGGATTACGAATCGCCAGATGCTCAAACAGAAGGCCGAGAGTCTATCGGAGCCTGAAATCGCCGAAGTTCTAGACTACATCCACATCATGGAGGCGTTGCGCGAGCAGGCTAACAAGCCTGACCTGTTCGATGACGAACTCATGAACTTGCTGGCGGATGCCCTCGAGAATCGGCGCGCGCGTGTCGTAACTGAATGGGATCGAGTGAGGCGCAGGGCAGACAATCACGCCTCTTCGTTTGTAGCGTCACGGAAGCTGATGTAGCTGCACTGCCAGGATGCAGCCGATCGCGAAAACACATGCAATTCATCACGGGGTTGTTGGTCGTCGCCTGCCTTGCTCGAATCGATGGATCGAGCCTTTCCTCCCGTGCCTCGCCTTCTCAGGTAAATCAGCGACATTTCCGTGAGGCGGAGGTGGAGGTCGCGCACTGGTCTGCTCAGCTCAAATCATCGAATCAGGAAGAACGCCTCGACGCTGCAGTTAGGCTGTCCAGCCTCGATGGAGATGCGGCGCTGTTGGCCCTCAAATCCGCTCTGGCCGATGTTTCGGCGGCCGTGAGAGCGGTTGCCCTTGCTGGTCTCGGCGAGCGCATGGACACATCGGTCGTGCCTCTTGTGGCAGCTCACCTGACTTCAGACAAAGACGCGTTCGTGCGCAAAACGGCGGCGTATGCGTTAGGGGCGCTCTCGGGAGGCGAGCGTACGGCGGTGCTTATTACAGGTCTCAAGGACAAGGATCCGGAGGTGCGCGGCGCCGCGGCGGTGTCGCTCGGAGACCACCCCGATCCGGCGGCACTTGCGCCGCTGACGGCCGCGCTTGCCGACAAGAGCGCATTTGTCCGCGCGCAAGCCGCACGTGCGCTCGGGGTTAACGGAGGCGCCGCAGCACAGGCCGTTCCCACGCTCATCAAGCTGCTGGCCTCCGACCCCGACGCTGAGGTAAAGCGGCAGGCGGCGACCGCCGCCGGAGCGATCGGAGATCGTTCGGCGCTCCCGGCGCTTGAACGAGCCAGCCGTGATCACGACACCTACCTCGCCCAGGCTGCGTTAGATTCCATAAGGATGATCGAGAAGTAGGAGGGGTGGTTTCTAGTTTCTAGTTTTTGGTTTCTGGTTTCTGGTTCTGGTTTAGTGCCTAAGTGGAAACGGGAACCGAAACCAGAAACTAGAAACTAGAAACTAGAACATTCATTGACGTTGTTTGAAACTGGGGAATAGAATTTGGGATCGCGCTGTCATTCACATTGAACCAGGAGAACTTGATGTCATCAGTCTCGAGATCAACAAGCGCGGACCTTCAATTCGACCGCGCCGATCGGCTCAAGATCGAGTTGGTAGAGTTTGTTACAAAAGGTGCGCTCAGGAAGGAATACGAGGTTGAGCATAAGCTCTTCTTCGAGGCTGCCGGACCCGATGACGAGAACGACAGCGAAAGCGTGCTCGACTGGTTCCTGTTCGACTGGTTCGATGAAGCCGGCGAGAGCGTGATAACCCGCTACCTCGACACCGGCCTCGTCCTCGACGAGGCTGACCGCGAGATACTGCTGGATTGGCAGGATTCGATAAACAGCGTCTTTGAGATTCGCTCAATAAGCAAGAACTCACTCCGGCTTAAAGAACTGGAGAGTGCCGACGTTTACACCGTCAAGACCCGCCTGGAGCTTGCGCCCCTTAAGCGTGGCGAGTTCATAATCGCAAGACTCCTACCGCTTGGCGATGATCTTATTTTTTCGGGGCTGCAGTTTCTGATGCCGGACCGCGAGTCCGCGCTTGCGTGGCTCGAGATGCGTCGCGCCGTTGACGCTTTTGATTCACCCGAGGCCGTCGAGAAGGCTCAGCGCGAGCAAGTCGCGGCGTTCTGTGAGTTGTTCGGTTGCGATGAGTTAACGGTTGCTTCAAGCAAGCTCAACTCAACCCTTGAAAGGTTTCAGCGCTATCTGATAACCGAACGGCGCGATCCGGAGACCGGGATGACGCCGGCGGAGCGGTTTCGAAAGGAACTTGGTCAAGATCTGACCGTGCCGGATCTCCCGCCCCTTCCTCAACCCGTTGCCGGCGCCGGCGAAGTCACAATTCTCTGCGACGATTTCGATGGCATCGTTCTCCTTCCGGATTTCAACAGGTTCAAACGAGTCTTCGAAAGCGCCGAGCCCGACCGACAGGTTCCTGAGTGGCGTGACCTCTTGTGGACCTACATCAAGAATCCCGAGATCCCAATAGTCGCGTTTGAGCGAGTAGCTGAGCTGTTCCCTATCCGCGTTGAGAAGGTGATCCGATCGCTGATCGGGGATAAGGATTTTTCGCTCGAGCATCTATACGCAGTGCTGCTGCATTATAAGCAACCGGTGGACGGACTCGAAGATCTGAAAGACGATCAGCATCTGTGGGACCTGTTCAACGGTAACACCCCTCCAGCCAAAACCGGCAAGACCAAGGGCCATTCACCAAAGCCGCGCTCCGCCAAAGCTGCGCGGACAAAGCCCCGATCAGCCGCGAAACGAAGCTCAACAAAGAAGAGTCCGACGACCAGTAGCGCGACTGCTCGCGTTTTAGCACCCGGGACGAAACCTGCCAGAAAGGCCGGCGCCGGCAAGGCAGCGTCCGGACGCGGGGCGTCGTCCACAAAAAAGAGTTCGGCCAAGGGTACACCGGCCAACAAAAAGCGATGACTCTCGCCGAAGCGACAGAACGCTTTCTCGACGCCAATCAAGACGATTCGAATTCCTGCCGTCGCCTTCAGCCGCACATTACTCATCAGGCTCTGTCGCTTCTCACTGGCTGCTTCCATTCCAATGCGTCGATGTGTGAAATCGGACCCTCGGCGCTTCGCGATTTTCTTTCTAGATGGTACGTTGAAAAGGCATGTGGTTCGAAGCCTCGTAGCTCGAATGCGGTTGAACACGGCGGCCAATCGACGGCCGGTCCGATTCTCGATGATCTTAACGCACAGCGGACTGATCAAGTCCTGGAACCCATCGAACTCCTGGACTCGATTGAGGAGTTCTTCAAGTGGGCCGAGCAAGACGCTGCTAAGCAGTCTCCGGAAATCTCACCGATCCTGATCGAGCTGCGCCACAGCCTGCCGCGCGCCCTGGCGATAACCAACGCGCTATCGAGCGCGCTTCGAGAACGCGGCGGCGCCTTCCACTTCCCCGAATTTCTGACATCCTTCGAAGAGGGTGGCAGCAGTCAGTATGACATCGATGTTCCTGGTAACGTCGGTGGCATCGACGGCTACTTTCAGATAATCCGCGTTGAAGGTTCATGGGTCGAAGCGGAGGAGCTTATCTCTGAGGAGCGCGTGTGGCCGATCGTGTTTCCACCCGGGGTAACCGCGTTGCTGGATTGCGGATACATCATCAATCTTGAACTTGTTCGCAACCCGGAAGGCTGGCAAATCGCAGGGTGTGGTTTCGCCTATCCGCCGGGAACCGAGATTTGATGAGGAATCGTCGAGGAACTTCAAGATCGGCTTTTGTAATTGACTGCTTGTCTTCGCTCACTCCTTAACGCAGACGTTCCTACATCAGCAACAGTCCGCGAGCCGCTTGCAGTGGGTCAGCAGCGACTCAGATCACCTCTCTACTCTTGCTCAGTAGTCGCCGCACCTTCCAGCAATCGCGAAAGTGACTTTTCAATGCGCGAAAGAGTCTTCTCACCGAGGCCGGGCACAGATGTCAGCCCGCCGCCTTCGGCGAGAGACCTTAGCTCCGCCAGACTCTTGATGCCAAAATCACGGTATAGTAACTGCGCGGTCTTCAGACCGATGCCTGACACTCGACGCAGATCGAGCACGGTAGCGGGAACATCCCGGGTCAACTCTTCAAAGTATGAAGACTTCCCGGTTTGTACGATTTCAAGAATCTGCGTGCTGATGGTTTTGCCGATGCCTGGAATCTTTTGGAGTTCGGCTGCGCCCCCGCGCTCGGCTATTTCGGCGATCGGCGTCCCCATTGACCCGATCGTTTCGGCAGCCATTTGATACGACCGTAGCTTGAACGGGTTCTCGTTTTTGAACTCCAGCATATCGGCGATCTGCTGGAGCACCCGCGCCACGTCAGCGTTTCCGTCGCGAGAGGGGTCCCTCCGTTGGTCGCCCGATTCTTCCACACGCTTAGGCTAGTCTCGCTGTTCAGGAACGTCAATAGACCCGATTGCCGCTGATTCCAAACTACCCGGTCGACGCACCCGGTCGACGCGCCTCCGTCGATGACACGGGTGCAATACTACAGACTTTCGGTGGCGACGCAGCTTGTGGTTGTTGACATGTTTCTTGTTGACTTCATCGTCGCGCGGCGGTAAAAGTGATCCCTCCGGCGACAAGTAGTTAATACAACCATTGGTCAACCCCTCGATCGGTAACCGCTCAGGACTGTCAACCCGACATCCTGCGAAGCGCTTCCTGGAGTACTTTATGAAAAGCATCCGTCTCAAAGCAGCGCTCTTGCTTGCTTTCCTGGTGGTAGCTCTCGATGCGACTCCCGCTCAGGCCAAAGACAAGTGGATCAACCTCACCACCAGGAACTTCAATATCATCAGCAATGCTGACGAGGGCCCAACCCGCAGGCTTGCGCTTAAGCTGGAACAGTTTCATTTTGTGTTCTCAAGACTCTTCAATCTGCCCCTCGAACGCGCGGTACCGACAACGGTGATGGTATTCAAGCACGACGCGTCCTTCAAACCCTTCAAGCCTCTGTACAACGGGAAACCGGCAAACCTCTCGGGTTATTTTCAGTCCGGCCAGGATGAGAACATCATCGCGTTGGACATCAGCGCCAACCAGGAACACCCGATGGCCGTCATCTACCACGAGTACACGCACCTGCTCACAAGCTCAACGCCGCGTCAGTGGCCGGTTTGGTTACAGGAGGGCCTTGCAGAGCTTTACTCGAGTTTCGAGGTCGACGACAACAAGGTAACCCTGGGCTCGCCTATATCGCGGCACGTGATGCTGCTGCGTGACAAAACTTTCATACCGCTCCAGGATCTCCTGGGCGTTCGCCACGGTTCGCCAATTTACAACGAGCGCGACAAACAAGGCATCTTTTACGCAGAATCGTGGGCGCTTTGCCACTATCTCATGTTTGGTGACAAGAACGTTCGCCGCCCCCAGATGGCGGAGTTCGCCAACCTGATTAATCAGGCCGTACCCGATGACCGCGCCTTCTCCCAGGCGTTTAAGATGACCCCGGCGGAAATGGAAAAGCAGATTCGATCGTATATCGGCAGAAGCACGTATACGATAAATGTCTACAACCTCGCGAGCACCGAAGGCGAAAAAGAGATCGCGGTACGACCAATTTCGGAGGGCGAGGCTCAGTTCTATCTCGGCAACCTTCTCGCGCGCACAAAGCGACTGGACGAGGCGGAAGCTCTCTTCAAGCAGGCCGTCGCGCTCGAGCCCGATCTGCCGCGTCCGTACGAAGGTCTTGGCTTTGTCGCGATGCGCCGCACCAACTTCCCCGAGGCACTCGAACAATTCAAACAAGCTGCCACCCGCGGCTCAAAGAATCACCTTGCGCACTACTACTATGCGGAAGCGCTGCAGCGTCAGGCGGGCGGCCGCATTACGCCTGAGCTCGCTCAGACCATCTCGGCCGAGCTGCACGCGTCGATCAGGCTGATGCCTGGATTTGCTTATTCGCACGCGGCTCTCGGGTACTTGTCGCTGGCTACGGGGGAGAACTTTATCGAGGGGGCTGAGAGCTTGAAGATGGCGATTCGACTTGCGCCTCAGAACAAGGGGCTCCTTCTTAACCTCGCGAGCCTTCAGGCGCGACTGAAGGAGTACGACTCCGCGAAGAAGACGCTTGAACCTTTGCTTGCCGCCGACGCGGACCCGGGGCTGAGAGCCTCGGCTGAGTCGATGATGAAAATGATTGATTACTCCTCGCGGCCGGCACCCACACTCGCCGAGCCCGCTAGATCCGCGACCGAGGCGGGCAGCAATACTCGGCCCGAAACGACCGCTAACGGTGAGACGAGTCCTCCGCGACTCGTTCGGAGGCCTTCTTTGATGCGTGAAGGCACGCAGACGATCCGCGGCGTGCTTGCATCCATTGAATGCAAGGCCGGAAAGTGGACGCTGGTGGTCAACACCAGGGATGATCTGTTGCGATTCACGGTGAGCGACAAAGACAAGTTGGAGTTTTACAGTCAGGACCCTCAATTTGAAGGACAAGTGAATTGTGGCAGCGTCAACAAAATCGCTTTTATTTACTTCAAACCCGTGCCTGGCCAGTCGAAGTTCGCGGGCGACGCCGTGGCTGTTGAGTTTACGAAAGACTAAGACCTTAGCTTCAGATCAAAGATATCCGGGCGGGAATAGTGTCCCGTGACATCAAGCGCGAGACTCTCCGCGGCGATACGTGATAGATCGAGATCCGCAGTAAGAATGACCTCTTCATCGAACACCGGGCCGGCCAACAGCGCTCCGTCAGGCGCAATGATCGCGCTGCCGCCGTTGAGCAAGAACGCATTGGGCGACTGTTTTAGCGATTCGATCGGCTCGAGCTCGGAAGGAAGCTCGCTTGCTCTCATCACAGCACCACAGGCGATCACAAAACACCGGCCTTCAAACGCGTAATGGCGGCTTGCGATAAGGTTCATTTCTTTAACCTGCGGCCACGCAGCAATGTGAATGTCTTCGCCCGATTGATGCAGCACCTGGCGCGCGAGCGGCATCCAGTGCTCCCAGCAGATCAGTCCCCCAAGTCTTCCAAGATCGGTTGAAACAGCACGCAAGCCGGACCCTTCGCCTTGACCCCAGATCATTCGCTCGGTGTAGGTCGGCATTATCTTGCGATGGCGGTTGAGCAACGCTCCGTCCGATCCGAACGTCAGCATTGTATTGTAAAGCGTGCCGCGGCCGGGGCCGTTGATGACACGTTCGTGCACGCCGATATTAAGTACGATCTGAAACTCGCGCGCCGCATTGCCGAAAGCTTCGGTCACCGGTCCGGGCACAACGACGCTGTTGTCCATCAACCGGGCAAAGACTCGCTTTGTCGCTTCGTGGTCCCAGAGCGCAACGTCCCGGCAGCAATCGAGCCACGCCGGATAGCCAGGCAGCCACGTTTCGGGAAAGGCGATCAACCTCGCTCCTGCTGACGCCGCTTCAGATATCAGAGCCCGCGCCTTTTCGACCGAGCGCCCCAGATCCATATAGACCGGCGCTGCTTGAACTGCTGCTCCTTTGATGATCATTAGAGATGGGCCTTTGGTTGTCGCAGGGATCTTCGTTTGTGTTCGGAGCCACGGACATTCTACTACGCACTTGTCAGAAGTGGGTCACCGACGTTGCAGCCTCGAAGCGAAGCCCGCCGGCTCGCGCTAAGCCTTTTCGAGCGCGGCAAACTTTGCGATGAATTTCTTTTGCCCGTAACCCGGGAAGCTCACAGTGAGCTTCGCATCATCTCCGGCGCCGTCTGAACGGAGCACGACCCCGATTCCATATTTAGCGTGCTTCACTCGCGCGCCGACCCGAAACTCGCCCTGCGAATCCGATGCACCGCGTCGACCCGCGTGAGGACCCGAGCCGTTTTCGCCGCTCCTCTTCTCTGCTGCTCCTCTGCCTCTTTGTTCCCCGGTGCCCCCACGCTGTACGCTTCCCGACCCGCTTCGGCTCTTAAAGAACTCGCGCACCCCATCGACCGAGTTGTAAGTCTTACCCGCGTAGTTTGAGGTCTTCTTCACCACCCGCGGAGCGTCGTGTCGCATCGCAGCCGCTGCCTGACGATTGTTTCGAGTCTCGGGACGCTCGGCAAATCCCAGCCACGACGGCCCCGATGACAGGTTTTGCAAAAGCTCCAGCGGCAATTCGTTCAAGAATCTCGACGGCTCGGTAATATCTTCCTCTCCAAATATACGTCGCTGCATGGCGTGGGTGATGTAGAGATCCCTCTGAGCTCGGGTGATTGCTACGTAGCAGAGCCGTCGCTCTTCCTCCAAATCTTCTTCGCTGGCAGAGGCCCGCGAGTGAGGAAACAGACCCTCCTCCAACCCAACGATAAATACCAGTGGAAACTCGAGTCCTTTCGCCGAGTGCATGGTCATCAGTGTCACCCGTGAGTCCGCCTTGTACTGATCGGTGTCGGCCACCAGGGCCGCGTGATCGATGAAGTCCTGCAGGGATTCGCCGTGCTCTTCGGCCTCGACCGCCGCAGTCACCAGCTCTTCGATGTTCAGCAACCGCCCCTCGGCTTCGACAGTTTTCTCTTCTTCAAGCGAACGCACATATCCGGTGTCCAGCGTGCCGGCGCGCACTATCTCCGAGAGCGGTTGGCCTTGAGCGACACGATCACTCAGCGCTTTGATGATGCGCCTGAAGCCTTCAAGCGCGGTCGTCGCGCGAGGACCGACGGCTCGATTGGAAACGGCGAGATCGATCGTTTCCCACATCGACAGACCCAACTCCCGCTGTTTGCTTTGAAGGATATCAATCGTTGTCTTGCCGATCCCGCGCGGCGGGGCGTTGATCACTCGCGCCATAGCGATGTCGTCTTGCGGGTTCATGGCGAGTTTCAGATAAGCGATGATGTCTTTTACTTCCGCGCGATCATAAAACGAGAACCCGCCAACTATGTTGTAAGCAATGCCCCGCCGTCTCAGGGATTCTTCGAACAACCGCGACTGTGCGTTTGTGCGATATAGCACGACCGAGCGAACGCCGTAGGTTTGCCTTTGATGCTCGACGATCCTATCGGCAACAAATGCCGCCTCGCCCTCCGCATCATAGGCCTGGTAATAGCGGATCTTCTCACCCTGACCCAATTCAGGCGTAGCAAAAAGTGTCTTGGGAAGACGCTGTCGGTTGCACTCGATCACCTTGTTGGCCGCTTCGAGGATGGTTTGAGTCGAGCGATAGTTCTGTTCAAGCTTAATGATTTTCGTGCCGACGAAATCGTTCTGAAACCCGAGGATGATGTTGAAATCGGAGCCTCTGAAGGAATAGATGCTCTGATCGATGTCGCCTACGACACACAGGCTGCGTTCCTGCCATAGATCTCCGGAATCACCTGCGCCATTTGTCTTTGTGGAGCCGACGGCAATCAGACGCGCAAGCTCATACTGGATTCCGTTGGTGTCTTGAAACTCATCGATCATCAAGTGTCGATAGCGATTGTGGTATTGTTGGCGGATTTCGTCGACGCGGCGAAGCAGATCGACTGCTTTGATCAACAGATCGTCAAAGTCCATCGCGTTTGCTTTCTTAAGCCGTTCTTCGTAGAGCTTGAAGATCCGCGCGATCTTTTCATTGCGATCGGTTACATATTCGCCCTGATTCGCAAAGCCGGCCGGGGAGGTACCTCGGTTCTTCGCGCCGCTTATCGCGCCAAGCGCCTGCCGCGCGGTCAAGGACTTATCATCGATATCCAGGTCCTTCATGATTTGGCGAACCACACGGACCTGGTCATCCTGATCATAAATGGTGAAGTTTCGAGTATAGTCGGCCTTCAGCGCGTCGACGTGGCGACGAAGGATTCGCACGCAAAGGGAATGGAACGTTGAGATGAGCGGCGAGGACGTGCGTAGATCCGAACTAAGCTCACCTTCAACGCGAGATTTCATCTCGCCCGCGGCTTTGTTGGTGAAGGTGACGGCGAGTATTTGCCAGGGCGGCACATGCGCTTGCTCGATGAGGTGGGCGATGCGGCTGGTGATGACGCGAGTCTTACCCGAGCCTGCGCCCGCTAAAACCAGGAGTGGACCCTCGATCGTTTGTACCGCTTCCAGCTGCCGAGAGTTGAGATCCTTCATAGAATACCGGCTTGATCCGAAATGAGGAATGAAAATGACAAATGGAAAATCTCCGCGGACCACCAAAATTGTCTTACTTCATTCAATTCTCCAAGTTTCCACTTGTCATTTGTCACTTGTCACTAATCACTTATCACTTATCACGTCTTATCTATTTGATGAGATTCTGTATCGGCCTGAACTGCGGTGAATCCGCGGTATCCATCATCTCGAACAGCGCCATTTCAAGGGTTGAGTGGATCGCTCCTGCCTGCGTCAGCCTCGACAGTGCCGCTTGTTTGTTCTCGGATCTGCGAGAAGTGATGCAATCGACAAGCAAGAAGACATCGAAGCCCCTCGCGAGCAAATCGAGCGACGTCTGCAGGACACAGATGTGCGCTTCGATGCCGCAGACCAATACCTGTTTGATGTTCTGGCTTGTGAGGCGTGAAAGAAAGTCATCCGAGCCGCACGAGCTGAAACAAGACTTCTCAATCGCGTTTAGCTCCACCGGCAGCCGGCTGATGATCTCTCCAGCGGTATGTTTCAGCCCCTTCGGATACTGCTCGGTAACGATCACGGGGACTTCGAGCAGTCGGGCGCCCTCGACTGCCAGCGCGATCCGCGAAGCCACTTCGCCGAAGTCCGGCATCACCGGCCGAAAAGCTTCCTGCATGTCTATCACCGCGAGCGCGGCGTTTTCACGGGAGAGCTTAATAACGTGGTTCATGATGCGGATCCTCGAATCGCTTGCAATGAAGAGTTCAGACGAAAATCACTCGAAGCGGACCCAGTCAATATAGCAGCAGCTATCATGACTGGTCCAACCTTGACGCCGTCACCGGATTGATTTGGTCCCTGCGGTGACGATTCTACCGAGGACATTGGGGTTCAATAGGCAAGGGTAGATCCGATTTTCTTTCAGGCGTGAGCAACTGACTTCGGGGAGTCAATATCCATCGGTCGATTCCGAAGGATCGGCGGATATCAATTCTATTCTCCGAGCCCACTTCTTCCCGCCGCGTTGCGCGTATTTTACGGTTGCGGGAGTGCCCAGAGTGATCGAGGCAGGTTGGACGGGCCGACCCGATTCTGAAATCGAGGTTCTCTCATCAAAGGCGAGCATCACTTCCCCACCTTCGTTCATAAGGGTGACCGTTCTCGATCCCGCATCGATTGCTTGAATCTCTCCCTCGATGACTTCCGTCTTTTCCACGAGATGTGTCGGGGGCTGGTCTTGAATTGAGGGCAGCAATGAACCTGAGAGGCGAAGCCGGTACACCAGAAGACTCGACAACGCGAACGCTATGAGGATCACGCTAAGAATTCTAACTAACTTGCTCATGACTCTACCCGGCCTGATTGCCGTTCAACGATCTATCGGCGATGTTCGCTCGAGCTGCCGAGCTGCTCTGCGCTGTTTCCACCAAAAGAATTAGAGCGGGTCGGCCCCTATGCGAGGCCAACCCGCTCGACAAGCAGTTACGTATTTCAAAACGACTACTTGTTAGAGTTGCCCTACTTGGATACCGGCTTCTTGGGCGTCGTTGTGGAGCCCGCCTTCGGCGCCATCGTGGAGCTCGCCTTGGCCTTGCTGTGTTTCTTGTGTCTCTTAGGGGCGGGTTTCTTGGCGGCCGTTTCAGTCATGGTACTTGTGGCGGCTGGCTTCGCCACCGCCTTCTTGGCCGGGGCAGTCTTCTTAGCCGCGAACGCAGTTGTCCCGGCGAGAGCTAAAGCTAAAACCGAACTGATCAGGATTCTCTTCATCATTGTTCCTCCGTAAAATTTTTCTTGCCGCAGGCTCGATGGAATATGGCCAGGAGCCATTCTCGCCGGGCAAGTCGTCGATTGACACTGCAAGGACCGTGCCCGCGCCCTTTGAATCAGCTCCTTTCCACTTAAGTCCAAGAGCAGGCTCTTTTAGTGTTCGGACGATGACGAATGATGGAAGCGGTCGGATTGATTTTGTTGTGGCCGTTTTGTCAGACCAAACAAAAGAGCCACAAAGTTCAGAGTACAAGCTTTAACTTGCGATTGGGTAACAAGCGAACTACTGAAGCAAGCTAAAGCTTTTACTCTGAACCCGGCTTCTACTTTGAACCCGCCTCAATCCTCAGACAAGTGCTACTCACCGCTTTCCTTCAGGTTGATCCCAAAGCGTTCCGCCATGCGCATAGAGAGTGCGTCGGTCGATGCCGAGCACTTCGGCCGCGCGGGTTCGACTGCCACCCACCGTCTGCAGAACGTGAATCACGTAGCGTCGCTCGAGTTCATCAAGCGACGGCAGATCCTTGAACATCGCCTGGGTCTTGTTCTCCGGCTCGACCGCCCGAGCCTCCCTCCGCACCTTTGCAGGCAGATCCTCCGGGGTTATCACATTGCCGCGGGCATAGAGCGCGGCGTGGGCAATTGTGTTTTCGAGCTCTCGCACATTCCCCGGCCACTCATACAGATTGAGCACTGCCAGTGCTTCTTCAGAAATAGTTGTCCCGCGCGCTCCGGCCTCTCGTGCTTGTCTGAGAGCGTTCGCAGCCAGGAGCGACAGGTCCTCGGTTCGCTCGCGTAGAGTAGGAACGCGGAGCGTAACAACGCTCAACCGATAGAAGAGGTCTTCTCTGAATCGGCCTTCCTTTACCTCGCGCTCGAGATCGCGGTTAGTCGCGGCAAGGACGCGCACGTCGACGCGAACCGGACGGGCGCTGCCGACCCGTCGTATCTCGCCTTCCTGCAACACGCGAAGCAACTTCACCTGTACGCCCAGACTCGTCTCGCCAATCTCGTCCAGAAAGATTGTCCCTTCGTTTGCTTCTTCAAACAGCCCGTGTTTGTCGCCCGTCGCGCCGGTGAAGCTGCCCTTGACGTGGCCGAACAACTCGGACTCAAGCAGCGTTTCTGTGATCGCGCCACAGTTGACAGCCACGAAGGCCCCTTGAGATCTGGGGCTGTTGCGATGCAACGCCCGAGCGACCAGTTCTTTCCCAGTTCCCGACTCGCCCGTTATCAGGACCGTCGACCGCGCGGCGGCGACAAGCGCAATTTGTTTGTACAGCTCGATCATTTTGTGACTGTGGCCGACCAAGCCGGAGGCTTCGCTGTATTCTTTGAGAAGCACGGCAGCGGGCGCGCCGGCGTCTCGCCCCTTGAGCGCACGGCGCGCGGTCGCGATCACTTCATTTACGTTGAACGGCTTGCTTACGTAGTCAAACGCGCCCTCGCGAACGGCCTCGACGGCCGTTTCGAGCGTACCGAATCCGCTTATGAGGATGACTTCTGAACCCGGAGAGACCAACTTAAACTCTTTGAGAAGGGCGACGCCGGTTGTGCGCCCGCCAAGATTTATGTCGCTGACGATGAGGTCGAAGTGAATTTTCCCGACCTCCTCCCGTGCTGCCTCCGCGCTTTGGCTGGAGGTGACTTGCCATTCTTCCTCGGCGAAAATCTCGGTGAGGAAGTTGCAGGTCTCAAGGTCATCGTCGATGACGAGGATTCGCTTCATTCATTCACCAGTTGCCGAGCTCTTGACCGTCAGGTCAGCGTCTTCGACGGCCTCGCCGGCAGCCTTGTCGGCGGCAGTTGACGGCCTCTCCTGTCCCCCCGCGCGAGATCCCGATGCGCAAAGCGGCAAGGTTAATCGAAACACTGTCCGCCGGCCCGGCTCGCTTTCAACTTCGACGTACCCATTGTGCTCGGAGACTATCTGTTTCACGATCGTGAGACCCAAGCCGGTGCCCCGCCCTTGCTTTGTCGAAAACAACGGATCGAAGATCAGATCGAGTTCCTCTTTGGCGATCCCTTCGCCGCTGTCGGCCAGAACGATCACCACCGAGTCCACACCGACAGCTGTTGATACGCTGAGCTTCCCGCCAAGTGGCATCGCATCCAGGCTGTTGTTTATCAGATTGATAAAGACCTGCTGCAATTGATCCGAATCAGCCTCGATCGATGGAAGCCCTTCGCTCATTTCAGTGTCAAGTTGGACGTTGCGCGACGCGAGCGTCGGCTGGGTTGCGTCAAGTATCTGTGCGAGCAGCGAATTGACATCAACAGTCTCGAAGTGAGGGACGGGTCTTCGTGTCGAATCAAGCATCGACCGAACTATGTTTGTGATCCTCTCGATCTGCCCGGCGATCACGTCGAGTCGCATTATCACTCGCTCATCTCGCGCCCGCGCGCGCAGCAACTGAACGTGACCCGAGATCAGGTTGAGCGGAGTGCCAACCTCGTGGGCAAACTGCGCAGCAAGTTGACCGGCCGCCGCCAGTCGTTCGAGCTGGGTCAACTGCCGTTGCATTTCAAACAAGCCAAGGTTTGCATCTTCGAGCTGCCCCGTACGATCGGCTATCTCGGCGGTGGCTTCGTGAACGCGCTCTTCGAGACGGCGTTGCTCCAGGTTTAGCTGCTCGGTCATCTGGCGGATGCGGCCCAGCATGCGATTGAACCTCGAAGTCAGAAGCCCGATCTCGTCAGGAGATGCGGGCGCGACCTCGACCGCGAGATTGCCTTCTTCAGCCTTCGACATTGCCAGCAACAGGCTGTCAATCGGTTTGTAGACCAGGTGACGGAACAGAAAGTAGGTCATCAACGTGATCGAGATGATCGCCAGCAACATTAGCGGCCACATCAACCGGCGCAGCTTGGCTGCCGAGCTTTGGTTTTCATCAAAGCTAAGGAGCACATTGACGGTGCCAAAAAGGGTCGGGCCGCCTGCATCGAGAACATTGATGCCGGCTCTTGCGGTGATCAATCGGTTCGCTCCCTGTTGGCGAACCGAGACGACCTGGGAGCTTACGATTTGCTGGGATGCGGCCCGTTCCTCTGCCGCCGGGAGGGGATCGGCATAGGGAGGAATTCTGATGGGTTCGCTCCACTGGCCAAGAG